>JAFECB010000009.1 GCA_018242365.1 Pseudomonadota bacterium | reverse complement strand
TTTCCGTCGGCGTGGAAAATGTCGAGCACGCGAATGCCGGTTTTCTTGATCGCTGCGCCCACGTTGCGCAGCGCCTCGGCATTGCGCGGGTGACCGTAGACGATCACCGCAGCAGCGTTGCCTTCCTCGAGGCCACGCAGCAGCTTGCCGATGCCGGTCTGCGGGTTGTAGGTGCGCAGCTTGCCCATTTCACCGCCGGTCATCGGCAGCACGCCCATGACCTCGTGGCGGTTGTTGAGCAGAACGATGCCCTGCGGATCGTTGTGGGCGATCTTCTGGACATAGGCTGCGGCTCGGCTCGGCTCGGTGAGCGCGATGCGGTCACCCTTCGGCATGACCTTGTGCAGCGTGCGCTCGACCTGCGGCACGGCAATCTTGTCGCGCCGCGCGACCGTGACCGGTTCCTGGCGGCTTCGCAGGCCTTGCTTGTCGCCGTAGATGGCAGCGGTCTTGCTGCCGGGGCCGACGATGATGGCGCCCTTGGCCTCGATGCCGGTGCCGTCCAGTAGGTCGCGCAGGCGCTCATCGAGGTTCAGGTCTACGCTCGATGCCTCCATCGCGCCGGACGGATGGTTGTGCCCGAACACGACCGACTTGATACCAGGGATCGACGTGAGCGCGCCGACGACGACGCCAGGCCCTACGTCGGATCCGTCGATCTGCCCGATCGAATGCCGCAGCACGGCCAGTGGCCGCCCATCCTTGTCCAGGGCGAGCGCAAGAAACTGCTCCTGCGGCGACTTGCGCAGCGGCGCCATGATGTGCGCGGCATCGGCCAGCGTCTCGACTTTCGTGATGCCGCTGCGGAACTGGCCGGTCTGCACGAGCTTCGTGCGCTGGGCCAGCTTGCTGCGGTTTACGAGGACCGCAGGGGGATGACCTTGGGCCGGCTCGGCGTTCTTGCGGGTGGCGATGAACAGGTCGAGTTGGCCGGCAGGTACGCCATGCGCTCGCCGTCCAGCCGCATCACTCCCGGGCGATGCAACGCCTCCACGTTCGGCGCGATCCTGTAGCGGGCTGGTGTGTCCATAGCTCGAAACCTCCTTGCTGTCCTCGATCTTGACCTGCTCTGGCACCTTCCCAGCGAACAGCGGCAGGCCTTTCTCGGACGGGATGACCTTGCCGGTCTTGCCGTTGCGTTTGGCTTCCTTGTCGCGTTCGGCGGCGGCGACCTTTTCGGCTTGGGTTGCAGGGGCGAGCAGATCGCCCTGGCCGCTCAGTGAGCGGTCGGTGCGCCCGGTTCGGGCTGCGGCGGCGCGCTGCTCGAAGGGGGTGAGCTCGAAAGGCTTGGGAACAGCGGCTTGCCCCGCTGATGTTCCTTGATCGCCAGCTTCACCAGCTGGCGGCGCGCTTGCGTACTCAAGTTCAGTTTCGTGGACGGCTTCACGCTTCTTCTCCAATCCTTCCAGCAGGCGCGCGAACGTCATGCGCATCGCGAAAGGATCGCGGCCTTCCATCCATTGTAGCTCGATTTCGACGTCATCCGGGGCCATGCCGGCGTCGAGCAGCTTGTTGACCCGGTAGGCGATTTCCTGCGCATCAAGCTCCATGCCGGCCGGGATCGTGATGCCGGCGCGCTCGATGCGCTGGAACGACTCCTCGGCCTCGGCCGCGTTGCGCTCGTAGTTTTCCTGCGCGTGCTCGGCATTCTTCGAAATGGCCTCGTTCTGGGCTTCGAAGTTATCCGCGTAGGTCGGGAACACCTTCTCGCCGCTCAGGGCGCGCATGACCAGGTCGAGCGCGTCGGTGTCGACGTTCTGGCGATGCTCGCTATCCTTCTCGGGCGGCAGGAATCCGTCCTGTTCCAGGTGCTCGCGCAGCTTGTCCATGGACAGGCCACCGTTTTTGGCGAACACCCACTTGCCCACGCCGACCATGCGCTTGAACTCGGCCGGGTCGACGCCGTGGTGCTGGAACTCCTCGCGGTTCAGGCCGCCTGAACTGGCGATGTAGCCCAGCAGATCCTGCGCCGGCTTCGGACCCTTCGCCGCCTGGTTGGCCTCGAGCGTGCGCTCGCCCAGCGCGATGCGGCCCACGCCGGGGATCATCACCCCACCGCGCTCCGGGACGTGCGGTTTGTACCCGAAGGCGCCGGACGGGTCGAAGGTCTTGACCTTCTTCCACGGCTGCCACTGGCCAAGTTCCTTGTGGCGGGTGTACCACTCGCCCTTGGCGGTCAGCACGGCCTGCGCGGTGTTGCCGCGGCGCCACATTTTCGGGCCGACGTGCGCTGGCGCAGCAGCCTTTCCCGCTGCTTGGCCAGCAGTCTTGCGGCCTTGAGCATTTGGCGCGGTAGCCCGCGGCCCTGGCGCAGCTTGGCTTCCCTGGACTGGAACAGGTTGCGCATTACCCGGTGCTGCTCGCTGGTTATCACGGGAAACCTCCTGTTCTGGTTTTCCGACATCGGATGATGTGGCGAAACCGGAACCAACCGCCTCGGCTGCAGGCTTGGCCGTCTGCTTCGGATCGTGAACCCACTTCGAGAATTGTTCGTGGGTGAACTCGGTGACTGGTCCTGCCTTCCACCCCTTTGGATAGTTCGCCAGATAGGCCGCGCGCGCCTCATCAGCCGTGTCAAACCCCAGCATCGTTTTGTGTTCGTCGTGGCCGCCTGCCGCCTTTTGCTGGTCCACCACGAAGACAGGCTTGCTCAGGTCATCGGCGTGCGGCCCGAGGAAGGCATCCACATGCTCGCCGTCGGCACCATGCGTGCCCTTGAGGTACCCATAGGCTTGCGCCGTTGGGACGGTGTGCTCGGGCTTGCGGAGCACGCCAGCCGGGTGTTCGATGCTGATGTCGAGGTCGCCGATCTGGTGGTGGCCCATCTGGAAATTGCCGGCCTCGACCTGCGCCGGCGTAGGCGCAGGAAGGTCGTTCTTCGGCGACGTGGCAGCCTGCTCGGCCGCCTTCTCTACCGGAGTGGGTTGAGAGGGTTCAACCCTTTCGCCGGAGTGGGTTGAACCCTTCGGCGACGTGGCAGCCTGCAACGCATCCCATGCCGCCTGTGGCGTCATCTTGTTGATGTCGCCATCCGAATGCCCAAGATCACGCAGCCCCTTGCGCATGGCCTGCGTAATCATCATTGGCACGCCAGCGCGTGGCGTCAGCAGCCCTTCATCGTTCCCCCGCCCTTGGGATTCCAGCGGCTTCCCTTCGAGGCCTGCTGCCCCTTCGAGCGGCCCGCGGGCTGCCGCGCCTGCGGCGGCATCGGTCGCTGGGGTGCCTGCCTGCTCGCTGCCGGCGGCGGCGCGCGCCGCATCGGAGCCTGCCGCGGCGGCGGCATCGCCACCTGCGGACCCGGCATCGCGGTCGGCGGCAGCATCGCTCCGACCCCCTGCTGCGGCTGCTGCTTCTGGAACCTGGCCATTTCCGTTCTCCTTGGTGGTCGGCGCGTAGGGGCCGGTCTGGTTGCGGCGCTCGGTACGATCCTGGCGGCGCGCCTGCACGACCGCCTCGATCGGGACGTTCAGTTCGCGGGCGATGTCCTCCATGCCCTGGAAGTCCATCGCCTCGGGTGCGCGCTTGCGCACGGCCTCGAGCACCTGTTCGGTGGTCGCAGGGGTCGAGGATGCCTCCGGCGCCTGCTCGTGCTGGATCTCGCCGGTGTTCGGATTCGGCTGCGGCAGCGTGTCCGGGTGTGCGCCGACCACGACCACGGGCTTGACCGGCTCACCGCGCTCGGTGGCGACGCCGGTGGCGTAGGCATTGGACAGCGGGCCGGCGTCCGGGTTGACCACGGTCGCGTGCAGCTTCTGCGGCGCATTGGCCTGCTCGACCGCAGCATCCTCGCTGGCGCGCAGGTTCTCCTCGCTGCCCGGCTGCGGCGCCGGACGCTTGAGCGCGCGCACGAGGCCTGCACCCAGGCCGATCGCTATGCCGGTGCTCGCGCCCTCGGTGAAGATGCGGCCGGCACCCTCCGTCGGGTTGCGCTGTTCGCCGGTCGCCGCGTTCGCGCCGGCAACCTGCGCGGCGCTGGACGCGACGTTCTGCGCGCCCAGGATAGGCGGCTCGACCACGGCGCCGGCGGCCGCGCGCGCAACGCGCGAGGAGCCGACCATGCCGCGCAACACGCCCTGCGCTTCCTCGCCCATCGGCAGCGC
>JAFECB010000008.1 GCA_018242365.1 Pseudomonadota bacterium | reverse complement strand
GCCCGTGCTGCTGGCCGCGCCCTGGTCGCCCGTGCTGCTGGCCGCGCCCTGGTAGCCCGTGCTGCTGGCCGCGCCCCGGTTGCCCGTGCTGCTGGCCGCGCCCCGGTTGCCCGTGCTGCTGGCCGCGCCCTGGTAGCCCGTGCTGCTGGCCGCGCCCTGGTCGCCCGTGCTGCTGGCCGCGCCCTGGTAGCCCGTGCTGCTGGCCGCGCCCTGGTCCACCGGATTGCAGCGGCTGGTCACGTATTCCACCGCGGCCTTCACGAGTCCGGGGATTCCGATCTCGGCCTTGATCGTGATCTTTGAGCTCGCCACCTTGGTGTCGCTGTCATGGCGGCTCAACTCACCAGACTGCCAAACGCTTGCGAAGCGACTGCCCGCCGGGGCGTAGTAGTCAAACACATTCAGCGGGTGCTCGCAGGCGTGGAACCCGTAGTTGCAGGCCGACGCGCCACGCTTGTTCTCGTATGCCTTGCCGATTTCGTACTGAAAGTCGCGGCACTTCAAGTCCTTGTCGAATCCCTTGTACGTGATGATTGGGGCCGCCTCGGCGGGCGTCGTCTGTTCTTCTACTGATTTCTTGCTCGTCGCTTTCGCCATGTCGGCTCCTGATTGGTCAAAGAAAAAGCCCGCTGGTACGGGCTGGTGGTGGTGCAGATTGATGGCGCCATGGTTGCCATGGACAGCAGGATTGCGACTCTTCAGGGGCTACACCGGTTCGCCCCGTCTCTAGTACCTGCCTTCACGTCGTCGGCCGCACCAGGTTTCCCCTGGGCTTACGCCTCGCCATCATGGATGTGCACCGAGTGGGGAATCGAACCCCAACGTCAATACGAACGTGTGCCGTTTACATATCGGCTGCTATCCAAGCCTCCCAGAGCGTGAACGCCTGCTGCGTGTCTGTGTGTGGCCCAGGTCGTCTCTATCACTTGAGACTTCGCCCTCGGCACGCGCCTTCTCTCTGGTGTGCACATCCATGATGGCTCTGGCCTTTAACGTCGCCAGAGCGGACGGATGAACCATCTTGCCCAGAGTGCCCAGCGCCGGCAGCGGCCTACTGCTGCGGTATGGGTGCGTCTGATGCTCATGCCATCACAACAGCCCACTACACCTCCGCGCCCCCGGTTGCGATCCGGGCATG
The DNA here is from genome assembly GCA_018242365.1 of Pseudomonadota bacterium. Classification (GTDB taxonomy): domain Bacteria; phylum Pseudomonadota; class Gammaproteobacteria; order Xanthomonadales; family Xanthomonadaceae; genus Thermomonas. The sequence continues at coordinate 51,616 of JAFECB010000008.1, read as the reverse complement.
ACGGTTCGTGTGGCATTGCTGCACGCAGTTGATCGGGCTGCGCCAGTGGGCTGATGTGATGCCATTCGCGAGAATGGATCACATCGGTTGCTGGTTCTCAAAGATTGCTGGCGGGCCGCAGAACAAGCTAAGACACCCGTGATCCGCGGCGGCGCCCATTGTGTGGATCGCCGCGGGCAAGCACCGGCCCTGGCCAGCGCTCCATATTTCAAATCTCGCAGGCATCTCCCGGCTGTGCCGGCTCCTGCACTGACTCCGCGAATTCGTGGCACCGTTCCTCGGCTCTGCCCATCGCGGTTTGTAGGCTTGCTGTTCTTGGGGCTCTACCCCTCACTACCGCATCACGCTCGGTATCGGCGCCTACTACCTGATTCACAGTCGCGCTTGCCTGCGCTGTGACGGCTGCCAGGTGTCAACTGTTGGTTGACAACTGATCCGCAGGGATGGTTTGTTAAAGGGCGAGTCGGGCTGCTCTCGATGGATTGACCCCATCGCAACCGCCGGGCTGACCGGTTTGTGTTGCGATGGGTGAACTGTAGCAGCGCTAAATTTGATTGTCAATAGCATCGCTAAATTTTTTCTCGCAATTCCTCGTCAGTACAAACCCTAGGGCGCAAAAAGCCGCCTCATGGGCGGCTGGTGTGGGATGAAAAGCCCACGCACGGCGAGCAGCTTGCCGGGCTGGAAGCCGTTGCGAGAAAACCACCCGCACCGGAACACGATGGGCGCGTCGTCGCCCATGCCGTCGTAGGCCACCCCGTATCCATGGATGCCGGCGGAGCATTTAGCATGGCTTGATTGTTTTGTGTAGCTATGCTAAATTTAACGCATGACTCACGAAACATCCCATGCGGCTCTTGCGCACATTGCCGTGCAGCAATGTGGCGGGGCGTCTGCGCTTGCGCGCATTCTTGACAAGCAGCCATCTGTAATCTCCCAGTGGTTGAGCGGTTACAGGCCGATCCCCGTGTCTGTGTCCGCAGAGATAGAACGCGCCACGCACGGCGCAGTCACGCGCAAAGACCTGCGCCCCCACGACTGGGCAACCATCTGGCCCGAGCTGGCCGAGCAGGAGCGCTCATAAATGGGGGCGGACAAAGTAGAGCTGCGCGGCAATGCGTACCTCCCGGAATCGACTGGAGGGACTGCGCAATGAGTTTGTGGCCTCGCAACAAACCCATGTCGCAACCCCCGCACTACGGCCGTGTCGGCGCGCAGCACGAGCGCCCGGCCCGTGATGCCGTGCAGTACGACGCCAAGCGCGCCATCGATGCATCCCACTCCGAGCGCTGGCACAAGACAAGGAAGCACGGCCTGCGGGCTGTGGTGAGGGGGTGATATGCGGCGCGCGATCAAGCGTTTTGTGATGACGGCGTACTGCTACGGCTACATGCCAGCGCGCGCTGTGACCTTCCTGTTTCGCGTGCTCAGGTTGAGGCACGAATGAGTTTTGACGCCACGGCTATCTGGGGATTGATCCCCTCAGAGAAAAGCGCAGCCCCGCGCCTGCCGCTGGTTTCTTTTGGGGATATGGAGGCTCAAATGAATACGGAAGAACTACGGTGGCCAGAGATTGGACGGGGCCGGTACGCGGTTGATATGGATGGGAATGTTTACTCAAACGCCAGCGGTTCACTGCAACCCCTTAAGCCTGGATTGCGTGCAGGCTATCCGGTTGTATTCCTTTGCTTTGGCAAGAAGGACAAGCGACGAGTGCCGGTGCATCGCATCGTGGCGTTCGCCTTTATCCCGTTGGATCCGACGCGCACGCATGTCAATCATAAAAACGGCGTGAAGACTGACAACAGGCCCGCCAATCTTGAATGGGTGACGCCACAAGAAAACAACAAGCACGCTATTGCGACTGGACTCTATAAGCCGCCTCGCCGGGTTACTGACGCACAAGTGTGTCTAGCCGTGCAAATGCGACGTGACGGCAAGAGGCTTCGCGAGGTGGCCGCAGAAATTGGCTGCTCCTTAACCACCGCTCACGACATCACCAAGGCGAAGGGTGAGTAATGGCCCGTATTCGCACGATCAAACCAGAGTTCTTCACCAGCGACGACTTTGCAAGCGTGAAGCGTTTCGTTGAGCAGCTGGGAGTCGAACCGGTGCTGGATGCAGTAGAGATCGCGCTGGATTCGAGCGTGCCCGACCGTGCGGTGTTCAAGTACTTGTGCGGCGTCTGCTGGAACAAGGTGCGCGAGGTGCCGGAATGAAACGCCCCTCGTTCCAGTTCTACCCGGCTGATTGGCGCAGCGATGCCGGCTTGAAGCTGTGCAGCCTGCAAGCGCGCGGCTTGTGGATCGAGATGATTTGCATCATGCACGCAGCAGAGCCGTACGGCCACCTGTGCGCTGCCGGGCGCCCTCTCGATGCGCGCGACCTCGCGAGGCTTGTTGGCGAGTCTGAGCGTGACGTAAAGCGCATGCTGGATGAGCTGACGCGCAACAACGTATGTAGCCTGTCCGATGGGGCGTTTGTTTCACGCCGCATGGTGCGTGATGAGGCACTGCGCGACGTTCGCGCCAATGGCGGCAAGGCGGGTTCCGAGTTCGGACATTTGGGCGCTGAGCACGGTAAGAAGGGGGGTAGGCCGCGCAAGACAACGGGGGATAAAAAACCCCCCTTAAATCCCCCCCCTTCTTCTTCATCTTCTTCTTCATCTTCAAACACCCCCTCCCCCCCAAAGGGGGCGTTTGAGGATTTTTGGGCATGCTGGCCACAGAACGACCGCAAGCAGGACCGGGGCAAATGCCTGGCGAAGTGGGGGCGTGAGGGGCTGGACGCGCTGGGCGACACGATCCTGGCCGATGTGAAGGCCAAAAAGCTGTCGCAAAAGTGGCGCGAAGGGTTTGTCGAAGCGCCGATCGTTTACCTCAATAACCGCCGCTGGGAAGACGGCGCCGGCACTACGGCGCCCGGCCCCAAGCGCGGCAGCGACGAGTACGCCGCGCTGCACAAGTCGGCTGAATGGTGGCGCGCAGCAGGGTTCCCGACGATTTGGGACGCGATGGCGTCGAAGTGCTGGCACGACAACGCCATCGAGTTCCGTGACGGTCAGCGTGTGGGGGTGGCAGCTTGAACGCCAAGGAACTATCCCAGCGCATGGCAGGTGAAGCCGCCGCCATCGCCCAGTACCTGCTGCCCGGTGGAAAGCGCAAGGCCGGTGAATGGGCTGCTGGCAGTGTCAGCGGTGAACCCGGCCAATCCCTGTTGGTGCGTCTGACTGGCGCGAAGGCTGGCGTTTGGGCCGACTTCGCATCGGGCGAGAAGGGTGACCTTATCGATTTGTGGGCCGCATGCCGTGGCTGCTCGATTGCCGAGGCCATCCGCGAAGCCAAGAACTACCTGGGCGTGCGCGACACCATGCCCGAGCGCGAGAAAAAGACGTTCAAGCGCCCCGCGAAACCCCAGTGCCAAGCCGCGAAGTCTGGCGCGCTGGAATGGCTCAAGGGCCGGGGGCTGACGGACGAAACCATCGCGGCCTTCAAGATCGCGGAGCAAATCCGTAACGGCAAAACCTATGCCGTATTCCCTTACCTGCGCGACGGCGAGCTGGTCAACGTCAAGTACCGTAACGTCTCGGAAAAGAAGGACATGCGCCAGGAGGGCGGGGCCGAGCCTTGCCTGTACGGCTGGCACCTGATCGACCCGAAGGCGCGCACTGTCGCCATTTGCGAGGGCGAGATTGACGCGATGACGCTGCACCAGTGCGGCATACCGGCCCTGTCGGTCAATGCTGGGGCAGGCAATCATCAGTGGCTTGAAAACGATTGGGAACGGCTGGACCAGTTCAGCGAAATCTTGATCTTCTTCGACTCCGACGAGGCTGGAAAAAATGGCGCGCAGGAGCTGGTGCGCAGGCTTGGCATTGAGCGTTGCAAGCTGGTGACTCTGCCCGCGAAGGATGCGAACGAGTATTTGCAGCAAGGCGCTTGTGGCGAAGACTTTTGGCACGCCGCCAAAGAGGCCAAGCACCTAGACCCCGAGGAACTGCGCCAGGCCAGCGACTTCATCAACAAGGTGAAGTCCATGTTCTACCCGGCGCAGGACGACACTAGCGACCCGGTGTTGAGGCTGGACAAAGACCTCGATTGGTTCGAGTTCCGCTTGGGCGAACTGTCCGTCTGGACGGGCTACAACGGCCACGGCAAGAGCTTGATGCTGTCCCAGGTGCTGCTGGGCCTCATGGCCCAGGGCGAGCGCGTGATGGTGTTTTCGGGCGAAATGAAGCCCGAGCGCCAGCTCAAGCGCACCGTGAAACAGGCCGCTGGCATGGACCGCCCGACGCTTCCCTATATCGACGCCATCGGACAGTGGCTGCACGACAAGCTGTGGTTTTTCAACGTGGTCGGCAGTGCCGGGATTGACCGCCTGCTGGCCGTGTTCCTGTACGCATCCAAGCGCTACGGCATGCGCCATTTCGTCATCGACAGCTTGATGATGACCGACGTTCCCGAGGATGGACCAGGATCCATGACGGCGCAAAAAGAGGCCGTGCGCAAGCTGTGCGACTTCGCCCGCCGCAATGGGGTTCACGTTCACCTTGTGGCCCACCCGCGCAAAGGTGCCGATGAGAGCAAGGGGCCGGGGAAGTTGGATGTTGCCGGCAGTTCCAAGATCACCGATGGCGCAGACAACGTGTTTACGGTGTGGAGCGCCCGGAAAGACGAGAACGACCCGGACATTGAGCCGGACAAGGCCGACGCCAAGCTGGAACTACAGAAACAGCGCAACGGCGATGTGCAGCACTACACGCAGTGGCTGTGGTTCAACAAGTCCGCGCAGCAGTTCGCCACCAGCAGCCGCCGCTTGGCCGTGTCCTACGTGCCATTCACCCAGCAGAACAACAACACCTATGCATGACAGACACCCAGCACCTAGCCCGCTTGGCCTACCAAAACGGCGACAGGAAATTGCAAATCGGCTGGTGGGACTACGTGAAAGCCAGGGCGAGAGAGTTGGAGATACCGATTCCCGAAGTGGTTGCAGAGATTGAACGGTTGAAGTCTCGAAACGGTAAAGAAGGGCATGAACTGTGAGTAAAGAAATGAACTTTGAGTTTGGGTTGGTGGACATCGATTCCATTAATGTGGACCCGGAATACCAAAGGGACTTTGATGCGCGGAGGGTGCAGGCATCGGCAAAAGCCTTCGCTTCTGGTGCTATCAAGGCCGTTTCGCTTTCTCAGCGCGCCGATGGATCGCTATGGTGCTACGACGGTCAGCACACATTGGAAATTCTCCGATCCATGGGTGCCACGGCAGTCCCGGCAGTGATGGTGGCTGGGGATCAGCAAAAAGAGGCGGAATGGTTCGTGCTGATGAATGGCGCTGGAGTGCGCAAGGCAACGGCGCGGGAAACACAAAAGGCCGCCGTGGTGGCTTGCATGCCCGGTGCCCTGGATGTTCAGGACTTACTCGACTCCTACGGCATCCTTCTTGCCAAGGGGGGCGCGGCAAAGGGGACGACGAGCGCTATCGGCTCTATCAGGGCGTGGGCCAAGACTGACCGTGAGCGCCTGGTTCGCGCGATGGACATGATCGACCGGCTGTGGTGCAACGATAGCCATGCCTGGACGCAGATTGTGATGCGTGGCGCGTGGGACGTAGCAAGAACCGAGCAGCTTGAAGCGGTGGAGCGCGGACTGGCAAAGCACCGCGTCACGCCGCGCCGTGTTTTGGATACCGCGGCGGGAATGCAGGCCGCGACTGGGTTGCCTGGCGGCGGGTCTGGCTATGCGAAGCGCGCCATGTTTGCTCTTGCAAAAGTCAAGGAGGTCGCATGAGCGCACTTGATACCCAGGTTGGAGGCGACCACTACAAGACGATGAAGATCCAGCCCATCGAGTTCATTCACGCGAACGGACTGGATTTCTTCCAGGCCAACATCGTGAAGTACATCACGCGCCACAAGCACAAGAACGGCGCGGCTGACCTGCGTAAGGCGATCCACTACGCCCAGCTCGCGCTAGAGTTGCAGTACGGCGAGAAGCCCAGCGATGAACTTGCCGACATGTGCCGCGCTGGCCCGATGCACGATGGCTTTGGCACCTGCGGCAATGTCGGGGCAGGTGGTGCGTGATGCCTCAGCAATCACGCTGCATGTCCATGGTCGAGTCCATGGCAAACGTCGCCATCGGCTACAGCATCGCAGTGCTCGCCCAGGTGCTGGTGTTCCCGCTGTTTGGGCTTCATGCATCGCTCGCGGACAACCTTGCTATCGGAGCCATCTTCACCGTCGTTTCCATCGTTCGCAGCTACTGCCTACGCCGGATGTTTGAGCGCCTTCGGGCGCGAGGTAGCAGCCATGAGGTGCATCATGTGTAACCGCATCATCCTGCGCGAGCCTGCCGCCCGCATCGGCGGGCGCGGCATCGGCCCGAAGTGTGCGCAGCGGGCCGGGCTGCTGCCCACTCCCGTAAGGCGCTACGTCCAAACCGGCACACGCAAGATGGTGCAGGTTGATCTGTTTACCGAAGACCTGTTCGAGGAGGTGGGGAATGTTTGAAGACGACGAATGGGACAGCCTGACGCCCAATCAGCAGAAAGCGGAATTGGCGCGAATTCGCCGCAAGCAAAAGGCCGTCAGCGCCATGATTAAAAAGCAGATGGCGGATATGTATGCGTTCGTGCGGCAGAAACCTACTGCGGTGTTTTCTGTTGACCTGAGTAGCACATTGCGCGAAGGGGAGAGTGATCGCGTCGTGTTGCATATTGAGGTTGATGCGAATCAATACGAGCGGTTTCAGGCTGCGCGTCTGGTGAAGATGGCGCGCAATGTCTGAGCGTCTGACCCTATCCCTACGCGATCCAGTCCAAGCGCACAAAGCCTTCGCGCACGCTTGGACTATCGCCAAAGCCAAGCTAATGGCCGGGCACCGCCTGGTGCTGGAGGTCAAGCCCGAAACTCGCCGGGACAACCACAATCGCCATTTCCATAGCTTGATAGCGCAGATTTCCAAGCAGGTAGGTGGCGACCTGGCCGATGCCGAGGATGCCAAGCGCATCCTTATTTCCGCATTCCGTATTGACACCCGCAACGATGCCGACCTGGCGGTCGAGTGGGCGCGTTTTGGTGATGTGCGCATGGGCCGTGGCCTGCGCGGTGAGGTGGTGTTGATGGGCATCCAATCGCGCGACTTCACGATCAAGCTGGCGCGCGCGTTCATTGAGTGGCTTCTATGCTTTGGGGCCGAGAATGGCGTAGTTTTCAAAGCATGGGAGGCGAGCAGTGAATGATGAAGTAAAGATTGCACGACTCATCAAAGAGGCTCAGGACCACATGAAGCGCCCATTGTGGATTGAGCTGGTGGAACTTGGTGCGCGTGAGAAGTTCGCTAAGTTCACAGCCTACAAGCGGGCAGGCTTTGATGCAAAACAGGCATTGGAGCTGGTGATTCGCGAGGGAAGCAATTGACATTCCGCCGCACCCGCTGCCCCCACTGCAAGGCAAAGCTCGACCCTGGCCAGCGCATTCACCAAGAATGCATCGCACCGTGGGCCGATGCCCAGCAGGCCAAGAAGGAGCGCGCAGAGGCAAAGGCCGCCCGCATGGCTGCCAGGGTAGAGCGGGCTGAGACACGACGCCGCAAGGAGGCCATCAAGACGCTGGCCGTGCTCAAGGCCGAGGCGCAGCAGGCATTCAACGCCTACATCCGTGCCCGCGATGCCGACAAGCCGTGTATCTGCTGCGGCCTGCCGCTGTCCGCTGGTGATGTTGGAGGTTCCTACGACTGCGGACATTACAGGAGTGTTGGCAGTGCCCAGCATCTTCGCTACGACGAGCGCAATGCCCACGGCCAGCGAAAGCAATGCAACCGATGGGGCGCCGGCCGGGCTGTGGATTATCGACTGGGCCTGATCGCGCGCATCGGACTGGCCGCCGTCGAGGCGTTGGAGGCCGACAACCGCGTGCATCACTGGACGCACGACGAGCTGCGCGAAATCCGAGACACCTACCGCCAGAAATTGAAGCAACTCACGAAAGGCACGCCATGAGCATCGTCGTTACTACAGCCGCCACCACGGCTGCTACATCGGCTGCGGTCGCCGCCAACAACGCGGCAGCGGCAGCGCGCAAAAAGGCCCAGTGCGATGCGGTGATGGCCGACTACCAGCACAACACCGCCACCCTGGAGATGCAGCAAACGTACGCCGCGTGTGTGCCCAAGCCCGCCACAGGAGAACCCATGGTTGATCCAAAGGTGGTCGTTGCCTTGCTCCTGCTTGCGGTGCCAATTGCTGCTGTCGTTGCATGGCGCACCAGGCACGAGGACAGTTGGGTCACAGTTGGGCTGGCAGGCATGCTGTCTGGGATTTCGTGGATCGTGATGCTGTTCCTCGCTGGCCTGATCTTCGCTGGCGTCCGTTTCCTCTTCGCCTGAAAGGAGCCCCATGATCCGCACAGACGAGCGCTACACCACAGCCATCACCACCGACAACCTGAGGATGGACACGCGCGAGCATGCATCCATTGCAGACGTGGACGTGCTCACCGCAGCCGCATGGGCGCCGGCAAGGATGGGAGCGGCCCTGCTGCGCCTGGCCAGCGAGTACGACAGCGCGGCAAGGGCAGGGCATGGCACCCGCATGGATGCCGCCATGTTCGTAGGCAAGCTGCGCACGCTGCCCGAGGTGCGTATTCAGATCGCCATGCAGCTAGCCGCGTGGAAGGTGGACGATTCCCACGAGGCCGCGCTGCGCATCCTGGCGTGGTGGCTGCACAAGGTCTGCGGCAAGTGCCACGGCAGGGGTTATGATGTGGTGCCAGGCACGGCCAGGCTGTCGGCAAAGTCCTGCCGGTCGTGCGACGGATCAGGGGAATCACGCATTCCGTGCGGGGAGCCTGGCAAGCGGATGGTGAACTATCTGGATGACTGCGTACACCACGCGCGACAGTCCATCCGCAAGGGGCTTGGCGTGATGATGGGGCGCTGAAAAATTCCCGGACACATCGTAACGACTGCGCCGCGCAAGGCTAACGAGTATCTGGCGCCGAACGCAAAGCAGTATTTCGAGGCGCGCGGCAAGAAAAAGCCTGATCCAGTGAAGGTCAAGGGATGGCCGTTTAAGAGTGTGTACCTTGAGCGCGGAACAGAAGAAAACGGGTTGGCCGTCGCGTGGGCGTGATGCGCTGAATTTCCAGAAGCGATAAACAATAACCCGGCCTAAGCGCCGGGTTTATTTTTATGCGCACTTCTTGCGCAACGTAGGTTTCTTGCTACAATCCGCGCAGAAGATGGCACAGCCTGCTTAGGCTGTCGCGCTTCGAGAGTTTGCTGATTGACCCAATGCCAGAGCCTGGCAACGCCTGTAGCCGCATTGGGTAGCCGCCGATGGGAGAACTCGTCCAAAATTTACCAAGCCCGCAGGTTCGCCTCGCGGGCTTTTTTGCGTTCGCTGCCGTCAAAGTCGCCGCCTAAAAGCATCTGCATTCGTGCCAAGCGCTCTGACGGTGGCAACCATCCCAGCCGCGTGCCCGAGAGGCCTAAAGGTGATGCGCCAAGGCAGGCCGGAAGCCTGATGCAAGCAATAGGGACGTGTGGCGCGCGCAGCCGATACACGCTCCTACCTGGGTTCGAATCCCAGCGCGGCAACCACGTTCGCGGGCCTGCTGAAAAATCTTGTCGGACCCCGTTCCCAAAAGCAGCAGCGCCCGCAACACACAACCACCCCGGAAGCTGGACGGGAGCGCCCTGACCAGGCGCTGAACTCCTGCGGATTCCCCTCCGTCACCAGTAGAGGTGAGACCGGCATGCGCCAGCGCGCTCCAGCGCAGTCCGATGGCGCTCTGATTTGACTGCGGATAGGCTGGCCGGCCGACAAGGGGTGCACACACCGCCCTTTCCGCAAGTCCTTTGTGTGGCCTGGCGCCTTTCTGGCGCGTGTGAGGCAATCAATGAGAACTGACCTGAGCGCAGCGCGTCTGCGCGAGCTGCTGCATTACGACCCAGATACTGGGCTGTTTACAAGAAACGTGCCCCGTGGGCGCCACAGATCAGGAGCGCTCGCCGGCTACTTGAGCCCAAGCGGCTACGTGATCATAGGTGTTGACGGGGTTTTGTACCGAGCCCACAGACTGGCATGGCTGTACGTATTCGGCGAGTGGCCGGTGCGCGAAATTGACCACCTGAATCAGATCAAGACTGATAACCGAATTGCGAATTTACGAGACGTTGATCGGGGCCACAACGAGGCGAACAAGAGCACGGCAAGCTCGGCAAGCATATCTGGCGTAAGAGGCGTCTCCCCAAGGCAGGATGGTGCATTTGTCGCTCGCATTGCCCGCAAGCGGAAGTTGATTCACCTGGGTGCGTTTCGCAGCATTTCTGAGGCCGAGGCTGCATATCTGAAAGCAAAAGCCGAGTTGGGGATTGGGCCTATCCCTGCCCATGTGGGTTGTCCGAATGGCTCTTAACTGGGGAACCTGATGTCCGAAATTCGTGTGAAGCTCGCCGGTGAGGATGTGGAGCGCGTTTTCCATGAGAAAGCGCCTGAGACGAAGGAAGCTCCGGTAGTGGAGTTCGTCACGACCGGTATTGGCGGCCTGCTGTTCATCGATGGGCGCCGTGTGAATGGGGTGATTGATATCCAGTTCCCGCGCAAGGATGGCCAGATTGCGCCCCAGGTCGTGCTGACGCTTCACGCCAAGCAGATCATCCAGCGCACGGTGAGCGGCGAAGAGTTCAAGCGGCTGCGCGAGGCATGACCGTGGAAACCGTCTCTTACCAACGCATCAGCGACGCCAAGCCAACGCACATCATCACCGCCTGCGAGGACACCGATACCTGCCCAGGCTGTGGCGCTGGGTATCGGGTGGGCCTGAGCGCCTGCGAATATTGCAGGGTGCCGGTGGGGCTCGACACCGAACTTGATTGAGAGAAAACACCATGGCACTGACCGCAAAGCAACAACGCTTTGTAGCCGAGTACCTGCTTGACCTGAATCAAACCCAGGCCGCAATCCGGGCCGGGTACAGCGAAAAGACGGCAGCCGAGCAGGCAAGCCGCCTGTTAACAAATGTCAAGGTTGCGGACGCCATCCAAGCCGCGATGAAAGCCCGCAGCGAGCGGACCCAGATTGATGCCGACTGGGTGCTCAAGCGGCTTGCTCAGGACGCCACTGCCGACCTGGCAGACCTCTACACTGAAGCCGGACAACTGAAGCCTGTGCATGAGTGGCCTATGGCTTGGCGCACCGGCCTGGTTGGAGGGATAGAGACAGTCCAAGAGCGTGACGGAGTGGACGCGGAAGGCGATCCGGTTTTCGTCACTGTGCGCAAGGTCAAGCTATTGGATCGCACAAAGCTGGTGGAGCTGATTGGCAAGCATGTGGATGTTGGAGCTTTCAAGGACAGAACAGAGGTCACTGGCGCAGGCGGTGCGCCGCTTGTGCCGCCACTAATCCAGTTGGTGCGGCGTGAAAATTGAGCTATCAGGGCCGCAATGGGATTTTGTGCAGGCCACCGATCAGTTTCCGGCGCTTGTCGCTGGTTTCGGCGCCGGGAAAACCCATGCTGGCGTCTGGCGGGCTATCACGAAGAAGCTGACTTACCCGAAACAGAACGTCGGGTACTACCTGCCAACCTATGACCTAGTGGCTCGGACTGGCTTCCCTCGATTTGAGGAGGTGCTGTCTGAAGTTGGCATGCCATACAAGCTGAACAAGAACGAAGCTGTTATTGAGGTAGATGGGTGCGGACAGATCATCTTTCGGACGATGGATGCGCCAGCCCGGATTGTGTCGTTCGAGGTGGCTGACAGCATCGTGGATGAACTGGACACCCTGCCAACAGAGAAAGCTAGAGATGTCTGGAACAAGGTTATCTCAAGAAACAGACAGAAAAAGCCGGACGGAAGCTTAAACACGGTTGGCGTAGCAACGACGCCGGAAGGGTTCGGGTTTGTCTACGAGCGCTGGGTAAAGAGTCCTGCACCCGGCTATCGAATCATCAAGGCGTCAACGCAGAGCAATGCGGTAAACCTGCCAGACGGCTATATCGACAGCCTGCGCAACAGCTATCCGTCTAGCCTACTGTCTGCCTATTTGGATGGCGAGTTCGTCAACCTGACCGCAGGCAGCGTCTATCCCGAGTTTGACCGCGCGCTGAACGCCAGCGCAGAGGTCGTGAAGCCAGGCGATGCGCTGCATGTGGGCCTGGACTTCAACGTCACCAACATGGCCGCCGTGGTTCACGTCCTGCGCGGCGATGAACCCCATGCCGTGGACGAGATCACCAAGGGCTTCGATACCCCGGCCGTGATTGGCATCCTGAAAGACCGCTATCCGAATCACCAGATCATGGTGTACCCCGACGCATCGGGCGGTTCGCGCCGCTCCGTGCATGCCAGCGCGTCCGACCTGTCGCTGCTGAAAGCCGCTGGTTTCCGCGTGTGCGCGAACGCCAGCAACCCGGCAGTGAAAGACCGCGTGCTCAGCGCCAACGCCATGATCCACAAGGACGGCAAGCGCCGGTATCGCGCGAACCCGCAGGCCTGCCCGAATCTGGTGGAGAGCCTGGAAAAGCAGGCTTACAACAAGAATGGCGAGCCTGACAAGGCCAGTGGTTTTGATCACATCTTGGACGCGGCTGGCTACTTCATCGCCTACCGTTATCCCATCGTGAAGCGCATCGCCAGCGTTTCACCCCTTCGCATGTAACCCCTATGGCACTTGCAATCAATTACCGATCAAGCGCCGTGGACGACATGGCGCAGCACTGGCTCCTGATCGACGCACTGCTAGGCGGCACGCCTGCCATGCGCAAAGCTGGCAAGGCACTGCTGCCGCAGCAGCCGCGCGAGGACGACGACGACTATGCCTATCGCCTGAAGGTGGCGACTCTGTTCCCGGCCTTCGCCCGCACGGTGGGCGTTATGGCTGGCAAGCCGTTTTCCAAGGAGCTGATTCTCGGGGATGACGTGCCCGAAGACGTGGCAAAGTGGACGGATGACATTGACGGCGAGGGCCGCAGTGTCCACGCCTTTGCTGCTGACCTGATGCACGAGGCCATTGCCTACGGTTTCGGCGGCATCCTCGTGGACTACACCCGCAGGGACGATCCTGGCAGCAGGCAAGCCGACGATATTTCCATGGGCGCGCGGCCCTACTGGGTGCATATCAGCCATGATCGCATCCTGGGATGGAAGGTTGGAAGCGTGAATGGTGCTGCCGGCCTGACGCAGCTTCGCATCGCCGAAACTGCCGAGGTCGATGATGGCGAGTACGGCACCAAGACCATCAACCGCGTGCGCATGTACACACCTGGGGCTTTTGAGCTATGGGAAGAAACGAGCGAAGGCGCGTACCGCCTGATTGAATCGGGCAGCATGGCACCGCTCAAGGCCATCCCTTTCGTGCCCATCTACGGCTCGCGTACTGGCTTCATGAAGGCGAGGCCTCCCATGTTGGAGCTAGCGCACCTGAACGCCAAGCACTGGCGCGAGCAGTCCGATCAGGATGATTCGGCCCGCTTTGCCCGTAAGCGCCTGCTGGTCGTGAGCGGCATTGATGACGACACCGCGATCACCGCAGGCTCTAGCTACGCGCTGTCCCTGCCGCCCGGTGGCGATGCCAAGGTGGTGCAAGGATCGGCAGAGTCCGTGACCGTGGGCCGCAGTGAGTTGGATGCCATAGAGGCACAGATGCTGCAGACCGGCGCGGAGCTGCTGACCCGTCAACCCGGCAGCCGCACGGCGACAGAATCGGCTAACGATGCTGAGGCCAACAAGAGCGAGCTGCAGCGCATCGTGGAGACGTTCGAGGACTCTCTCGACCAGGCATTGCAGTTCACTGCTGAATGGCTCGGAGAACCCGATGGCGGCACGGTGTCGCTGTTCAAGGACTTCGCTGCGCCCATCTCGAACACCGATTCGCAGGCGCTGATTGCCATGCAGCAGGGCGGCATCATCACCAAGGCCACGGTCATCAAAGAGCAGCAGCGGCGCGGGGTGCTATCGCCTGACATCGTAGCAGCAGATGAATTGGCGGCAGTGGGTGAGGAAGGGCCGCCGCTGGGGGCGATGAATGCCTAGCCGCGATGCGTTGGATGCCGCCATAAGGCATGCCATCGACCTACAGCACTATTCAAACGGCCAGGTCATCCGCATCCTTGGCATCCTGAACCGGGCCGACTCGGAGATTTTCACGCAACTGCTGGAACTGTTGGAGCGCCTGCCCGCAGGATCGGCCACGGGTGATTACCTGTGGGAGTTAATGAGCAGCATCCGCAGGCTGAACGCGACGGCCTATGAGTCGCTGGGCGCGGAGCTGACGAAGAATCTGAAAGAACTTGCCAGCGTGGAAGCGGGGTTTCAGTACCAGCTCTACGCCAGCCAGCAGGTGCCAGTGGCCGCGATCACTGCCGAGGCCGCATGGGCCGCGAGCTACAGCCGCCCTTTCATGGGCAAGATGCTGCGGGAGGCCATCGCGGAATTGGGCGATGTCAGGGCCAGGCGTATCCGTGACCGTGTGCGGATGGGGTTTCTGGAGGGCCGCACCACCAGCCAGATCGTGCGCGACATTCGCGGGACGAAGGCGAAGGGGTATGTGGAAGGGTTCCTTGAGGTCGATAGAAGGCACATTGAGGCCATGGTAGACACGGCGGTTAAGCACACAGCGGCAGGAGTGCGTGAGCGGTTCTTTGAGGCGAATGCGGATGTACTTGGGCAACAGGTAGTCGTCGCAACGCTTGATTCGCGGACTTCGGAATACTGCTTAGTTCGCAGTGGCAAGCGTTACACCATCGGCGACAAGCCGAAGCCAGTGGGGCATAACATTCCGTGGTGTACGGAGTACGGTTGCGCGCCTGGCCGCTGGCATTGGCGCTGCCGTTCGACTGCCATCGCCCTGTTGCCTGGCCAGCGCGAGCTGTACGGCACGCGGGCGAGTGCTAGCGGGCCGGTCGATGCGAACCTGAGCTATGGAGCTTGGTTGCGCACGCAGCCTGCCAGCGTGCAGGATGAAGCGCTTGGCGCCACACGGGGCAAGCTGTTCCGCGCTGGTGAGTTTGAGATTGACCGCTTCGCAAATGAGCGAGGCCGGTGGCTGACACTCGACCAGCTCAGAGAACGCGACGCTTCCATGTTCAGGCGCGCAGGCCTATAGTGCGCTGGTGCTGAAAGTCGTTCCACCATCCGCGCCATCGGCCAAAGACGCCGCGATAGAGCGCATCAAGCAACTGTCGCGCCCGCCTGGAGTCATCCAGTGCGCCCGCTGTGGCTCGCGCTCCATCATGACCATTGTGAGCGGATCGTGGATTGACCACGATGGTAAGTACCGCCGCGGCACCGTCTGCGAAGACAAGGTGTGCTACGACTGCCACCGCAAAGGCGCGTGGTCGCCGATGATGCCTGACCGGCCTAAGCTGGTGAAGGAACCCAAGCCGAGGCGCACAAGGCCCAAGGCTGCGAAATAGATTCAGGTCGCAAGACCAACCCAACAAACCCGCTCGGAGCGATCCGCAGCGGGTTTTTCATGCCCGAACGAAAGCAGCAAGCAGACAGCGGGCCTTCCCGGCAGCAAGCCGATTTCTTTCCAGTAAGGAAAAACCACCATGCAACTATTGATTGATGACCAAGGCCACGCTGTTCTGCGCGAGGGCAAGCCGGTTTACAAGAAGGATGACGGCACCGAGATTGAGTTCGACGGTGCCAAGGCTTTCTCGAAGATCGGCCAACTGACCGGGGAAAACACGGCTTACAAGAAGCGCTTTGAAGAAGCAGAAAGCAAGCTCAAAGCTTTCGATGGCATCGAAGACCCCAAGAAGGCGCTTGATGCGCTGGGCATCGTGGCCAATCTCGATCAGAAAAAACTCGTGGATGCGGGCGAGATTGAGAAGGTCAAGGGCGAAATTAGCAAGGCCTTTCAGGCCCAGCTCGATACCGCCACGACGAGGGCCCAGCAACTGGAAGCACAGCTCTATGCCGAGAAAGTCGGCGGCGCATTCGCTCGTTCCAAGGTGATCGCTGAAAAGCTGGCCATTCCGCCCGACATGGTGGAGGCACGCTTTGGCAAGGCGTTTTCCATCGAAGACGGGCGGATCGTCGCCAAGGACGCGAACGGCAACAAGCTGTACTCCGCATCGAATCCTGGCGAGCTTGCCGGGTTCGATGAAGCGCTCGGAGTGCTGGTGGAGCAGTACCCCTACAAGGATCAAATCCTCAAGGGCACTGGTGCCAGTGGCAGCGGGGCAGCAGGGAACGCAGGCGGCGGGCAAGGCAAACCGGCTGGCAATTTCGGTGGGACTCGCGATGAC
The DNA here is from genome assembly GCA_018242365.1 of Pseudomonadota bacterium. Taxonomy (GTDB): domain Bacteria; phylum Pseudomonadota; class Gammaproteobacteria; order Xanthomonadales; family Xanthomonadaceae; genus Thermomonas. The sequence continues at coordinate 35,356 of JAFECB010000008.1, read as the reverse complement.
CGCGTGGCCGCCATTGCGAGCAAATTCAATCTACCGAAAGGCTAAAAAATGGCACTCTCTCACATACAAGTCTTCAATGACTTCATCATGCCCGCGACCATCGAGACGCTGGGCCAAATGATCGACAAGTTCAACGGCGCTTCCGCTGGCACCATTCGCCTGACCCGCGAAGGGTTCACGGGCGACTACATGCAGGAGTCGTTCTTTGCGGGCATCCATTCGGCCCATCGCCGCGTTGATCGCTACGCAGCCAACGGCGCCGCATCGGCCACGGATCTGACGCAGATCAAGCAAAGCGCCGTCAAGATCGCTGGCGGCTTCGGCCCCGTGCGCTACGAGCCGTCGCAACACACATGGCTGCAAAACCCCACGGCGCAGGGCGTGGAAGTGGCCTCGCGCAACTTCGCCGAGGCCATGCTGCGTGACCAGCTCAACACGGCCATAGCCGCCCTGTGCGCTGCCATCGCGAACCAGGCCAGCGCTACCAACGACGTCTCCGCTACGGCAGGCATCACCTACGCCGCCATTAACGGCGCGCATGCCAAGTTCGGCGACCGTTCCGGCGACATCATGGCGAACGTCATGACCGGCGAGGTCTACCACCGACTGATCGGCCAGAACCTGGCGAACGTGCAGAACCTGTTCCGCGCGCAAGGCGTGACGGTGGTGGACGTCCTGGGCAAGTCCATCGTTGTGACCGACGCCCCGGCGCTGTACGTAGCTGGCACGCCGAACAAGCAGCGCGTTCTTGGCCTGGCCTCCGGCGCCGCGACCGTGATGGATGGCGGCGATCTGGTGACCAACGTGGAGACGGTGAACGGCAAGCTGCGCATCGAAACCACATTCCAGGCCGACTACACCTTCGGCCTGAGTCTCAAGGGCTACACCTGGGACGAGGCCAACGGCGGCAAGTCGCCGGGCGATGCCGCGCTGGCGACTGGTACCAACTGGGACAAGGTGGCGACCGACATCAAGCAGACCGCTGGCGTGATCGCCATCGGTGACGCTGCCAAGTGATGAGTGACGGGGCTTCGTCCCCGTTTCTCACTGGAGATGAAATGCAAAAAGAGCAGAAGGTTTGGTTTGAGCCGCACCCCGTCAGCGCGGAACGCAAGGCCGAGCTGCGCGCGCAGGGCTGCACGATCTTCGACGCGCAGTTCGCACCCGAGGGCTACGAGCCTGCCGAGGCTGACGCCGTGCAGCCTCGGCCAGAAGCGCAACCCGCGGAAGCCGCTCCCAAGCGCCGCGGTCGCCCCCCGAAGGCGCCGGAGTAACCCATGCTGATCGTCGCCCCCGCCGCTGGCTATGAATCGCTGGTGACGCTCGAAACCGCCGATGCGTACATGCTCAAGATGGGGAGCCCGTGGGAGTGGACGGATGGCCGAAAGGAAACCTACCTGCGCCGCGCCACGCAGTACCTGCTGAGCGCCTACGCCATCCGGCCCGAGTACCTCGACCCCGTTGCAGCCAATGTGCAGGCGGCCTGCTGCGAGGCTGCATTGCGCGCCAGCACGGGCAATCTGTTCGAGGACGTAGCAGCGCAGTATGTGCAATCCGTGTCCGTGGGGCCAGTCAGCAAGACCATGAGCGCCCCTGCCAATCGTGGGCAAGCGCGGTTTGCGGTGATTGATGCCCTGCTGCGTGGCCTGACCGATGGCATGTCTGGCACTGTGAAGCTGGTAAGGGCTTAGAGCATGTGGGCCGTGCAACAGATAGGCGGCGAGATTCACATCTCCCCGCTGGAAGACCTGCGCCCGCATGACCATTCTCCGAGGTGCTGGTGCTGCCCCATCGAGGACAGCCAATATCCGGATGTCTGGACGCACAACAGCCTGGATGGACGCGAGCGGTACGAGTCTGGCGCGAGGGAGCTGTCATGAGTTTCTACGGCGACCTCGCGGCTGACGCCGATTCCCTGCTGAAAGAGTTTGGCGCAGCCGGGACGATCACGCGCAAGGAGCAATCCGGCGAGTACGACCCTGCGACAGGCAACTACACGGAAGCGATCGCCAGCCAGGATGTGACAGCCCTGGTGATCGACTACCCGCAGCGCCTGATTGACAACACCACGGTGTTGCAAGGCGACAAGCAGGTCTATGTGTCTGCCGTGGGCCTGATCACGCCAAAGCCTACCGACAGGCTGGCATGGCAGGGCCGGGATTACACCGTGGTCAACGTCAAAGACCTTGCCCCGGCTGGCCTGTCGGTGCTGGTGGAACTGCAAGTGAGGGCCTGAGCCATGGGATTTGCCGCCAGCATCAAGGCTGCAGTTGAGAAAGAAAAGCAGCGTCTAGTGGGCATCACCAAGAAGTCGATGGTTTTTGGTGCGCAAGGGGTGATATTGAAATCCCCTGTGGGCAACCCGGAACAGTGGGCTATCAATGCCCATGCGACCTATGGAAGGCAGACGCATAACCTGTTCGTTGACGCGATCAACGCAGACTTGCAGCCCGGAGAAAAGAAGCTTCAGCGCATGGGGCAAAAGAAGCTCAAGAAAACCTACAAGCTTGCCGCTGGCGAAGGCTACGTAGGCGGGAGATTCCGTGCGAACTGGCAATTTGGCATAGGCGGTGCCAATGAATCGACGACTGAAAGCGCCGATGCAAGCGGGGAGGCTACAAAAGCCAAGCTTGAGGCATCGATTGACGCTGCTTCCATCGGTGGCGTGTGGTATGTGACAAATTCGCTCCCCTATGCCAAGCGTTTGGAGTACGGATGGTCAAAGCAAGCTCCAGGCGGCATGGTCAGGCTTACCCGACAGGAAATGCCTGACGCCATCCGTCGCTACGCGAAAGGCGCGCTGTGAGCTTGCACCTGATACAGACAGCGCTGGAAAAGCACCTGATTGCCCTAGCGCCTGCGCTGCCCACCGCATGGCCGAACAAGACGTTCACACCCGCCACGGGTACGCCATGGCAACGGGTTGACCACCTGACCAATGCGCCTCTGGACATGACCATGGAGCGCTCGATGCACCAAGAGCGCGGCATCTTGCAGATCAGCCTGTTCTACGCGGTAAATACGGGACGGGTTGCGGCGATGCAGCGGGCAGAGCTGACGCGCGCGCATTTCGCGCCAGTGCAGTACCTGACTGAAGACAGCGTGAAGGTGGAGATCGGTGACACGCCGCGCATCGCCAGCGCCATGCAGGATGCCGATTGGTTGATGGTTCCGGTGTCGGTGTATTGGGGCGCCTTCATCGTTCGTTAACTTCCCTCTCGTTGCAGAGAGCGCCCGCTTCGGCGGGCTTTTTTATTCCAGGGGATCGAATGGCATCACCACTTGAAGAAAAGCTTGATCGCATCCGACGTGCCGCAGAAGAACTTCAATCGTCTCTCAATGCTCTTGGGGGCGAAAACTTTGTGGAAGAAGTCACGGCAAATATTGAAGTTGTGAATTTCCAAGAGGTACAAGATTTCAAGCCGCGACGAATCTTCACAGTCAAGGTTTGCGTGAATCACCAGCAGCCCATACACCCATGAACAAGAACGAACAAATAGCGGCATTCCTGCGAAAGATGGCCGACCGCATCGAAAAGTCTCCAGATCCGTACATGATCGATGCCATCTCATGCGGTGGTGAATCCAGATTCATAAACGCTGATGGTATCCGGATACCTGGTGGTTTCTGCAAGATAAATCGTGCATTTCTTATAGGCGATGCGCACTTCATCGCAACCCACGCATTCGTAGAAGTTCCTCCGAAAGGGCTGCGGTGACCCCGGCAACCAAAGAACTCCATTCCATGCTGATCCGGCACCTTGAGGGGTGCATCGCGGCGTGGAAGAAGTGGCTTACCGCACAGCAGCCCAAGTAACCAACATTTTTCCCTAACCCTGCCACGGCAGGGATGCCCCGCAGCAATGCCGCGCATCCCGATGGAGCCCTCGCAGAAATCGCCCCGAAAGGGGTTTTTTCTCGAAAGGCCCATCCAATGGCACGCACACCGACCGGCACGGTTCATTCCGTCGCAACCGTCCTCTCAACCGCGAAGACTATCACTGGCATCACCAACGCTGCCGAGGCAGTCGTTTCCTCGACTGCCCACGGCTTCCTGGCCGGGGACATCATCATCATCTACAGCGGCTGGGGGCGCCTGAACTTTCGCGCGTTTCGGGTGAAATCGCCAACAGCCAACGATTTCATACTGGAAGAAGCAGACACCAGCAACACCACCCTGTACACGGCCGGCGCTGGTATTGGGTCTGCACGCAAGGTCACGACCTGGGTAGACCTTGACCGCACCATGAACCACTCCAGCTCCGGCGGCGATGCCAAGACAGTGAATGTGAAGTTCATCGAGTCGGACGTTGAAATAGTGCTGAACGACGGCTTCAACGCCGTGCAGCGCACCTTCGAAATGGACGCCGACATGATCGGCACGCCAGCCTACTCCGCACTCAAAACGCTGTCTGCAACCAATGCCGATACCGTGGTGCGCCGTCGCGCCAAGACAGGCGCCGTGTCGCTGATCCCCGCCAAGGTATCCTTCAACGAGGAAGAGTCGCTGACCGAAGGCCAGGCAGTGACCGTCAAGGGCACCTTCGACGCCCAGAACATCAGTACGCGCTACGCCGCCTGACCCTGACCCGCCCGAGCAATCGCGGCGGGTTTTCTTTTGCCCGCAAGGGCAACACCCGCACCGACGCGCCCCAGTTCGTTCCTTTCGCGGGACGGCTGGGGTGCGCACGGGCCTTTTTCTATCTCCGCGAAAGACCCCTATGAGCAAGCCTGAAAAGCAAAAGTCCATCCCCGCCATGAGCATCAAGAGCTTGGGCGGCATCGCACCCGAGTTCAACCTGACCGTGAATGTCCCGCGCGTGGACGGTAGCACCGTGGAATTGAAGCTGCGCGCCAGGGGCATGAAGAAGTCCGAATGGGCGGCGCTGCGCGATGAACAGTTGCAGGCCATGCGCGACAAAGACCAGCCGGATGACGATGCGTTCTCGTTCGCCGCCCTGGTGAATGAGCGCTCCCAAGATGCTGCGGGCCTGATCGCTCAGGCTCTATGCGGCTGGCAGTTGGAAGATGCCCTGACCGTGGACAACCTGCTGGCCGTCGAGGATGCGCTTCCCGGCGCGCTGCGCGTCATGCTGGAGTCGATTGACACCGCCCTGTTCCATGGCCGCCTGGGAAACTAAAGGCGCTCGCGCGCGCGCTGCATGAGCCTCCCATCACGGAGGCCGAGGCGCGCAGCGAGGGCTTTGAGCTGGAGGACTACGACACCGAAGTTGTAGAAATCTGGCCGGATAACGAAACCGCGTTCTTCATTTTCTCCCGCGTAGGCACCCGCTGGCAGATACCGCCGATGGGTGGCACGCCATACGGCCTACGCTGGGAGGCCATCTACCCGCTGATGGATAGGCAAGGATTGGATGCGGATGGGTGGGACGACTTGCACGAAGCGTTGATGGCAATGGAGCAAGAGGCCATCGCCACCATGCGCGAATTTGCCCCGAAGCAGGATGGCGGGTAACATCCTCTCAAGTTCAACACTGGAGGGGATATGCGGGTTCTCGTTTTCATCGGCGTAGTCCTTGGATGGCTTTGCCTGCTGGCATCGTTCTTCGTCGGCGGCGCACCACAGCAGGCGGCATTGGCGGCGACGGCATGCGCGTTTGCAGTGCTGCCGTATGTGGCGTTCCGCGTATCGCAGCTTGAAGATGCCGCGATTCAGCGAAAAGTGTTTTTTGAGCAGTCATACAAGCGCCTGCAAGAGCTAGTTGAGGCACAGCAGGCGAAAGCCGAGTAGCAACCACCCCGCATAGACCGCCTTCGGGCGGCTTTCTTTTTTCTAGGCTCGCTTCGGCAGGCCTTTTGCATTTCTGGACTCGCTCATGACCACTGACATCGAAACCATCGGCCTAGCGATGGATACCAGCGGCATCGAGAAGGGCATTCGCTCGCTTGATGAACTGGCAGCCCGCGGGCCGAAGGTCGAGAAGTCAATGCAAGGCGTGGCCACTGCGGCCACGCAAGCCGGGCAGGGCGTAGCTTCGCTGGGTGGCGCCAATGCATCAGGCCTGGACAAGGTAGCAGGCTCCGGTGAGCGGGCCGCGCAGGGCCTGGGCAAGATGGGGCAGGCGGCGCAGTCTGCCGTGTCGTCGCAGGACGCATTGAAGCGCGCTGTCGAGAGCTTCAACCAGGCCGAGGAAAAGTACCTGCAGGGTCTGGTGAGCGAGTACAAGGCCTTGAGCCAGTCGCGCGGCGAGAAGGCCGCCTACATCGCTGCGCAGCAGGGCATGAGCCAGGGCGCGCAGGAGGTAGCGAAGGCGCTTGGCGACAAGATTGATGCGTACAAGCGGGAGCAGGTTGAGCTGGCGAATCTGTCCAAGGCGTCTAGCGGCACCACTGAATCACTGCTATCCATCGCCCGCACTGGCGCGCAGGCCATCGTCGGGAGCGCCTTGCTTGCGACCATCAAGGGTGTATCGCAGGCCATGTTTGACGCCAGCGCGCAGGCCGAGCGCTTCCGCACCACGCTGAACTTCGCCACGGGAGGCAAGGGCGCGCAGGAAATCGACTACCTGCGTCGCGTCACCAACGAGCTTGGGTTGCAATTCGCCAGCACAGCGCAGGCGTACAGCGGTTTTCAGGCGGCGGCGCGCGGAACCGCGCTTGAAGGTCAAAAAGCGAAGGATGTGTTCGAGTCCATCGCAAAAGCGTCCGCAGTGATGGGGCTGTCTGCTGACCAATCCAGCGGCGTGTTGTTGGCGCTGCAGCAGATGATTTCCAAGGGCACGGTGCAGGCCGAGGAGCTGCGAGGCCAGCTGGGCGAGCGCCTACCTGGAGCGTTTCAGATTGCAGCCAAGGCTATGGGGGTGACCACGGCCGAGCTTGGCAAGATGCTTGAGCAGGGCCAGGTCATTGCCGATGATTTCCTGCCAAGGTTCGCCAAGTCGATGAATGAAAGCTTGGGCGATGCCGCAGAGAAAGCGGCAGATCGTCTTGACGCAGCAACCAATCGCTTTGCCAGCGCCTGGGATCGCTTGAAGCAGGCCGGTGGTGACAGCGGCGTGAGCCGAGCCATGGCGAACGAAATGAACGCGATCACGCGCGACATGATTGCTGTAACCGAGGCCATGGAGAACGCTGGCCGCACGGGCGGCGGCATGTGGACGCAGATTGGATCGGGCGCTGGCGTGGCTGCGGGACGGCTCGCGTTCTCGACGCTGAACCTTGTGGCTAACACGTTGAATGGCACCATCAATGCGCTGACGGGTGACATCCTTGGACTGAATACAAAGATGGCGATCCTGCCCGATGCGTTCAAGACGAATGCCGAGCAGGTAGCCATCATGGGCGGAGAGATGGAGAAGGCGCAAGCCAAGCTCAAGCGCCTGCACGAGTTGGATGCCATGCCATCCAACGGCAACTACTTCAAGACGGCGATTGCAGACACCAACGCCTACATTGTCAAGTTGCAAGAGGCTATTCGCGTGCGGGCTGGGCTCTCTGGTGATGCAGACCCGCGCGACATCCCCACCAACATGACGCGCGGTGCATCCTTTGCCCGATTTGCCCAGGAGCAAAAGGATAGCGAGCAAAAGATGCTCGACATCCGCATGCGTCAATCTGGCGTGAATAAGCAGTACCTGCAAGACCTGAAGGATCTGCAGCAGGCGCTTGCACGCAACGTTATCGGCACCGACGAATACACGAAGCGCGTTTCCGACCTCGCCACAAAGACGTGGGAAGGCAGCGTCGCAGGCAAGGAGGCAGAAAAAGGCTTGAAGTCTGTATCGTCCGAAGCCAAGAAAGCGGCGACAGAGTACAAGAACCTCATCAGCGCCGTCAACGAAAAAATTTCCGCGCAGCAACAGGAGCTTAGTCAGTCTGGCAGGCTCACTGACTCGCAGAAGCTGACCATCAAGCTGACCGAGGAAATGGCGAGCGGGAAGCTCCACATTTCCTCCGCGCAAAAGGCCGAAATAGAGGGTCGCATCCAACTGCTTGCAGGGTTGGAAAAGGAAGTCAAGCAGCGCCAATTGGCAGTCCAAGCCTATGCCGAACAGCTCGCGATTCAAGACGAGCTGAATGCCGATTACGTGGCCCAAAGCAAAGCGCGCGAAGTAGGCAGGATGGCTGTTGATGCCTATGCGCGCGGCATCAACGAGTCGAACGACATGCTCAAGTACGAACTGTCACTCATGGGCCTGTCGGAGCGTCAGCGCAATGTGCTGCTGGAACAGAGGCGCATTGAACTGGATCTTGAGAATAAGATCGAAGAGGTTAAAAAGAACAGTGGATTCGACACGCCGCAGCGTGAGGAAGAAATCGCACGGCTGCGGGCCGCTGCTGCAATAGCGCAGGCAAATGTCACCAGCAAGGTATTCCTTGAAGACTGGAATCGTTCTGTGTCGCAATACGACGACATTTTCCGCAAGGGCTTCGCCGACATGCTCAACAACGGCAAAGATGGCTGGAAGAGCTTTACCCGATCCCTGGTGACCACGTTCAAGACCAGCGTGGCCGATCAGATTTACAAGATGTTCGCGCAGCCATTCGTGGTGCAAATCGTGGGCAGCCTCATGGGAATCACGGGCGGTGGCGCAGGTGGCGCGGCTATGCAGGTGGCGTCGGGCGGCTCCAACCTGATGGGCATGGCCAGCAACGCCAGCAGCATGTATCAGCTGTATACGGGCCAGGGCATGCTGGGCAACGCCGCCAGCACCGTGGGCGGCTGGCTTGGCCTGGGCGGCACCGCGGCCACGGGCCTGGGCCTGACGGCCACCGGCACTGGCGTAGGGATGGTGGGCAGTGCCGCCAGTGGCGCCCTTGGGGCGGGGTACGGGCTGTCGGCCGGCGCATCTGGGCTGGGCATCACGGCCGGCAGCGCCGGCGCCGGCACCATTGGCGCAGGCATTGGCACCAGTGCGGCGGCTGGCGGCACCGCGGCGGCTGGCGGCACTGCCAGCCTCAGCTCCACCCTGGCCGCCATCCCCGGCTGGGGCTGGGCGGCGGCGGCCGTGGTGGCCGTGCTGGGCAGCGGCGTCTTCAACTCGCGCGGAGCCAACCACTCCGGCGGCGTCTACAGCACCAAGGACACCGACCGCAACGCAGCCGCTGCCGGCCTGGGCCTGACCGGCGACGCCCTGGGCGACTTCACAGCCCGCGGCAACCAGGCCCTTGATGCCCAGCTTGGCACCACCGTCGGCGCGCTGTCTGGCGTGTACCAGTCCCTCGCCAAGTACGCCGGCGACTCTGCCAAGCAGATCGACATCGTGGCCGGCTTTGCCGTCAACGGACGCTACAAGGACGAGGACGCCTACGGCTACTTCAAGATCTTGGACAAGGCCACGGGCCAGGTGCTGGCCGACTACGCCAATCGCGATGGCGGATTGGGCAACGACCCCGAGAAGGCCTTTGCCCAGTACAGCGCCGACATGGGCAAGGCCCTGGTCGATGAAATCCGCAAGGCTGACATCCCGAAGTGGATGGATGGCATGTTCGCCAGCCTGGACAAGGATGTATCGCTCGACAAGCTCAACGCCGTGCTGCAGCAGGTGGCAGCCGCGCAGGCCGCCTTCGAATCCTTCGGGCAGTACATGCCGACCTTCGCCGCCATGACCAAGGGCGCGCAAGATGCGCTGGTGTCGGCAGCCGGCGGTGTCGCCCCGCTGCAGGCGAACATGGGCACGTTCGTTGAGAACTTCTACAGCGACAGCGAGAAGCTCGCCATCAAGACCGAGAACATGCGCCAGGCGCTGGCCGACCTGGGCTTTGAAATGCCCAAGACGCGCGAAGAATTCCGAGACTTGGTGCAGTCCCAGCTGGCGCTGGGCGAGGCCGGCGCCAAGGGCGCGGCCGGGCTGCTGGCGCTGAACGGCGCTTTTGCCGAGATCACCCCGGCCACGCAGTCCGCAGCCGCCAGCGTCACATCCCTTGCCGACCAGCTCAAGACCGCCTTCGGCACCACGGCAGAAACCCTGTCCGGCATCCTGCAAGACGCGGTCAAGAACTCAGAGACTGCCGCCGAGGCCAGAGCCGCGGCCTCCAAGGCGTTCGAAGAGCAGTTCTACGGCGGCGCCCTACAGTCGCTGACCGACAGCCTGGGCTCGATGCTGCAATCCAGCGTCATAGGCCCGCTGATGGAGAGCCTCGTCGCCGGTGCTGCGGCATCGTCCGCAACCCTGGCCTCGGGCGGGGCCATGGCGGCCAGCGCCATGGCCGCGGGCGGCGTGGCAGGGGCGTCGGCATCGGCGGCCGGCGGCTCAGCTGCTGCGGGCGCCATGGCCTCGGGCGGCTCAGCGGCTGCGGGCGCCATGGTTTCCGGCGGTTCTGCCGTCGGCGCCATGGTGCAAAGCGCCATCGACCAGGCTCGGGTGCAGATCAACGCGTACACGCAAATCCTGACCGACCCCCAAGTGCAGGCCGGCATCAAGGACATCAGCAAGCTGATGGGCGAGGTAGCCGGCCTCACCTTCACGGCGCAGCAGTCCTGGGAGAGCAGCGGGGGCGGCTACAGCTCGCCTGGGAGCTACAGCAGTGCTGCGGACAGCGCCGACAAGCTCGCCGACTCGCTCAACAAGCTGGGGGAGACCGTTGCCGACGAAATCAAGCGCCTGGCGGGGCTATCGAACGAGGATGATCCGCAGAAAAACCGTGCCGCGCTTCTGGCCGAGTTCGCCATCCAGACCGCCAAGGCCAAGACCGGCGATCAGGATGCCCTGGGCACGCTGACCGACCTGAGCAAGTCCATCGAGCAGGCCACCAAGCTGACGGCCGCCAGCGCCTTTGACCTGAGCGCCACGCGCGGATGGCTCGCAAGCAGCCTGGAAGAGACGCTCAAATCGTTGAATCTGGAGCTGCCAAAGTTCGACGTCGGCACCAACTACGTGCCGCGCACCATGGCGGCGGTGGTGCATGAGGGCGAGGCCATCATCCCCAAGGCCTTCAACCCATGGGCTGGATGGGCGCCATCGGGCGGCGGCGACAACGCGGCCCTGGTGGCCGAGGTGCGCGCCCTGCGCGAAGACAACCGCCAGCAGGCCGGCGAGATTGCCCGGTTGAATATTCGCATGGCACGCGTGCTGGAGCGCTGGGATGGCGATGGCATGCCCAAGGAACGGGTGGAGGCGGTATGAGCGACGGATTGACCGTGGTCAAGCCGCTGACCGTGACGCCGGCCATGCTGGTATCCAGCAGCGTGCCAGAGACGGACTACCCCGAATGGGCGGCCGGCACCACCTATGCCAACGGCGCCCGCGTCATCCTCGCGGCGCAGCACAGGGTGTATCAAAGCATGGCCGATGGCAACGTCGGCAACAACCCGGCGGCTACCGTGTCCATCAAGTGGGTAGAAGTGGGGGCGACGAATCGATGGAAGCCGTTCGACCGGTCGGTGTCCACCAAGGTGCAGCAGTCTGGCAGCATCAGCTACCGGATCAGGCCTGGCGCCACGGTGACGTCGGTGAGCCTACTCAACCTTACCGGCTCCACGTCCGTGCGCGTGCGCATCGTGACGCCCGACGATGTCACGCGCTACGACCAGACCGTCAGCACCTCCCGCGTCCCACTGGAAGCGGGATGGTGGGCCTGGTACTTTGGCGTGCGGCACACCCCCACGCAAGTGCTGCTGCAGGACTTGCCCAGCTACCCCAATGGCGACATCCTGATCGACCTGGCGGGCGATGCCGACCTGGGCGTCGGCGTGATTGCGCTGGGCCAGCTGCGGCGCTTTGCCATGGGCGTGCAAATGGGCGTGCGTGTGGGCATACAGGACTATTCGCGCAAAGAGCGCAACGACTTTGGCGACGTCGTCGTGGTGGAGCGCGCCTTTGCCAAGCGGGCCAATTTCTCTATGCTGCTCACATCCTCCGAGGTGGATGCGCTGCACCTGTTCCTGGCTGACGTGCGCGCCACGCCTTGCATATGGATCATCTCCAAGAGCTACGAATCAGCCGTTGTCTACGGGTTCTACAAGAACTTCGACATCGTGATTTCCTACACCAACTATTCCGACTGCGACATTGAATTGGAGGGTCTGACATGACCGATATCGTGGTGCCAACCGCCATTTCCGCGCTGCCGCCTGCGCCGCAGCCCAACGACACGCCGGCGCAGTTCGACAGCAAGGCCTTCGCCAGCCTGTCGGCCCAGGTGGGCATGGTGGCGCAAACCAATCTCGCCGCGGCCGCGACTTATCAGAATGCGGTGGCTGCGAATGAGCGCGCCGTGGCCGCCAACGACAGCGCGTCCAATGCGCTCGCGTCCAAAAATGCGGCCGCCCTGGACGCCGCGCGACTGGCCGCGCTCGATGCGCTGTGGCTGGGCGCATCGGCCACCGACCCCACCACCGGCCGCGGCGGCGCGGCCCTGGTGGCCGGCAACGCCTACGTCAACAGCAGCACCGGCGCCGTGCGCGCCTACACCGGCACGGCCTGGGTGCAGGGATTGGCCGGCGGTGCCGGTGTCGCCAGCCTGAACGGCCAGAGCGGCACCCTGGTCAAGTCCACGCTGCTGGATTACGGCATCACGGATGCGGTGAACAAGGGCGCTTGGATGGCCGATGGCGTGGACATCAACACCCTCGTCACCACCGGGCATGTACGGATGGGGGCAACGGCCTTGAATGGCCCGATGCCGCTGCCCTTGGGCTTCGTGGACACCGTGCGCATCGGCGATGCATTGGCCCAATGGGCCTACCCGTACAACAAAACCGAGCTGTGGTTCCGCACCGCAGCCCCGTCCATCATTGGCGGCGCTGGCGGCTTCAACCCCTGGCGACGCGTTGCCATGAACAACGATGCCGCTGTCCAAGCCACCGGCGGCGCCATGGACTGCAGCGCCGGCAACCGCTTCACGGCCACGATCAGCAGCAACACCACACTGACGTTTTCCAACATCCCGGCCGGCTCGTCCTATGCCTGCGTGCTGGAGGTCAACCACACCGGCGGCGCCATTACCCTGCCCGCCGGCAGCGTGCTCTCCAACAGCTCTCCGCTCAACACGGTCTCCGGCAAGCGCCATCTGCTGTACTTCGAGCGCGTCCAGCTCGGCACGGCCGGCTGGTATGTCTCCACCCTGCCGAACTACGCGCCATGATCATCCCCATGATGTTTGCCGGTGCCGCGCTGGTGCCGGGGCAGCAGGCCTGGACGTTTGCCGGTTCCTACGGCTTCGTGGTGCCCGCCAACTGCTACTCGATTGCCGCCGTGGCCATCGGCGGCGGCGGCGGCGGGGCGGGGGCGGGCGAATACGACACCCTCACCGGCGGCGCCGGCGGGGGCGGCGCGCTCTCCTACGACAACGCCATTGCAGTCACTCCCGGCGAGACGCTGGGCATCACCGTCGGCACCCCGGGCGCTCCCGGCGCCACCATGGGTGACGGCAGCATGGGCGGGGAGTCGGCAATTACGCGCAGCGGCGCCTACCTGCTCAGGGCCATGCCCGGCTTCCCTGGCAACTGGTCAACCAATTCAGGTGGGGCCGGCGCCGGGGTTTCTGCTGGCGTGGGCGCGGTGCGCTATGGCGGCAATCAAGGGCAAGACGGTGTCACGGCCGAATTTGGCTATGCGGAGGGCGGAAGCAGCGGGGGCTATTCCGGCGGCGGCCAGGGCGCCGATCTGTATGGCAACAACGGCGGGCCGATTGGACGCGGCGGCCTGGGCATGCGCGGCTACTCGGTTGCCGCGCAAGGCAATGCCGGCGGCGTGCGCATCATCTGGGGCGTGGGCCGCGCCTTCCCTGGCAGCGCCGGCGATGTTTGACGAGAGGACTACATGCACAACTTCATCCACACCGGCACCGGTGCTTACCCGGTCACTTTCGCGCAGCTGCGCGCGGAGCACCCGCTGACGCTGTTCCCGGAGGGCTTCGCCGAGGACTTCGGGGACTATGCGCCCGTGCGTCCGACCGCCATGCCCGACCATGACCATGCCACGCACAAGGCGGTAGAGATGCCGCCAGTGCTGATGGACGACCAGTGGCACCAGGCATGGGAAGTGTCCGCGCTCACGCAAGAGGACATCGACGCCGCGCGGCGCGCCCTGGTGCCAGCAAAGGTCACCCGGCGCCAGGCCCGCCAGGCGCTGCTGCTGGCCGGCCTGCTGGGGAGCGTGCAGCCCGCGATAGACGCCATCGAGGACGCCACGCAGCGGCAGTTGGCACAGATCGAGTGGGACGACTCGCTTGAGTTCGAACGCAACCGCCCTCTGCTGATCCGGCTGGCGCATGCCATCGGCCTGGACGATGCCGGCCTGGACAATTTGTTTATTCAAGCGGGAGGGTTGTGAGGTGGACATTGCCAAACTGATCACCATTGCCGGCGTACCGGACTCGCAGCACGGCGCAGCCATCGCCGCCCTGCTAGAGGCCGAGAAGCGCGCGAAGGGCCTGACCTGGGCCAAGTGGCAAACGCGGCTTTTTCGGGCCGGCAAGATTGCCAAGCTGCTCCCGTGGGAGGCCAATCGCCTGAAGATGCTGGAGCAGTCAGCCTGATTGCCGCATGGCGTGCGCTGCAGATTCTGGACGATCCGATTGACAACACCGAATGCATGGGAGGCTGATTTGCAAGTTGCGTTTTACAAAGGCCGCAAGCGGCTGTTCAACCGGCTGACACGCCTGTGGTTGCGCGGCCCGTACTCGCATTGCGAGCTGATCCTGGGCACCGACCACAACGGCCTGGCGATCTGCGCCAGCAGCTCGTTCATGGATGGCGGCGTGCGCATCAAGCACATGCCTCTGAACCCCGACCACTGGGACATTGTGGAGGTGGGCGGCGACGCGAACAATGCCTGGCACTGGCTCTACCAGCACCTGGGCGACAAGTACGACCTGCTTGGCTTCGTCGGATTCATCTTCCGCATCCTCGGGCATGAAAAATCCCGCTGGGTGTGCAGCGAGGCCGTTGCCGCCATGATCGGTGTCCCTGACGCCTGGCGCTTTGACCCCTGCAGCCTGCATGCTGCAGTGTCGGTGCTGTGCGCCATCGATGGGGTGGCCGATGCAGTTCCTGGTGCTTCGCGCACCGGTGGCGCGGGCCGTGGCACATGAGCTGCTGGCCTGCGCGGACGCGCTGGATCCGGATAACAACAACGTAGAGGGGAGTTATGGCGACGAATGAATCCATACCCGTTGAGGTGCAAAAGGTGCTGCCGGGGGTAATAGGCAGCGTGGGTGCGCTGCTGTGGATCAACGGTTCCTGGCCGCGGCGCATCGCGATGGTGGGCCTGGGGTCTGCGGCCAGCTACTACGGCGCGCCGCACCTCGCCGACATGTTCACCATGGGCCAGGGGCTGGCCGGCTTTCTGCTGGGCCTGTTCGGCATGAGCGTGGTGGACTCGATCTTCAAAACCTGGGCGGACATGGGATTGACATCGATCCTGCGCGAATTCGTGCGCGCCCGGCTGGGCCTGCCGCCCAAGGAGGGATGACATGCAAGCGTTGCAAGCCTACATCTGCACCGTATACGCCGTGGTGCTGCTGGCCTGCGTGGCCGGCGCCTTCAACCGGCATTACGACGCCAATTTGGCGCAGCGCGTGGCGCTGTCCCTGTTCGCCCTGTGGGCCGCGTGGCGTATCCGGCTGGTGTACGACAACGGCTGGGGCTACCCGCATGAGCTCATGGTGGCCACGGCGCTGCTGCTGTACGCCGTCGGCTCGGGCTTCAAAACCATCAAGTGGCGCCTGCGCCACCGGCGCACGCGCGCCGGCCATCCATGCCGTCGGAAGGAGGATATGCATGGACTACTTTGAACAATGCTTCGAGCGGCTGATCGGGCATGAGGGGGCTATCTTACTGTCTCTCTTTTTCTTGTCTGCATTTTCACGATCTGGCCAGCGTGTCCGTCGCGGATGCCGAACAACTGCCCAAGCTCAACATAGGTCGGGTTGTATTTCGCATGCACGTTTCTTACTGCTTGGATGAACTAGTCAGAATACTTACTCAAATTGGCGCGCTCGCCATGTTGAATGGAAAGGCCTGTATCTCGCGCATGTTTGTTGTTGTCCTTGTATGTGGCCCACTCCAAATTGCGCGGTCTGTTATCCAACTTGTCGCCGTTGATGTGATTTATGGTTTGCCTCGCAAGTTGATCCGTTGGCAGACCATGAAATGCCTCTGCTATCAACCTGTGGGCATAGTGGCGCTGCCCAGAACAGGTTACAGCGATGTAGCCCGCCTTCGTGACGAAGCCGCGAATAACACCGGCAGAGAGTGTTCCGCGCCTCCCGTCCTTGTATATCAACGGACGCGCAACACGTCTGATACGCCCGAGGTTAGACGCCTCAAGCAAACCGCCCAAAGACGGCACAGGCTTCCATTCTTCTACTGTCATTTAAGTCCTTTGTGATCGTTTGTGTTATTATAAGGCATGCTCATGGATTTCAACACAGCTTTCGAACGAGTTATCCATTCAGAAGGTGGTTATGTGGATGATAGCCGAGATCCTGGTCTCGAGACCAAATTTGGGATCAGCAAGCGCGCCTACCCGCAGCTGGACATCAAGGCCCTGACGCTGGCCGATGCCAAGGTCATTTACCGGCGCGACTACTGGCAGCGCTGCCGTTGCGACGAACTGCCCGAGGGCGTGGCTTTCGACATGTTCGACGCCGCCGTCAACAGCGGCCCAGGGCAGGCCATCCGCTGGCTGCAGCGCGCCGTGGGCGTGGCCGACGACGGCGTTCTCGGCCCGCTCACGCTAGCCGCTGTGCGCCGGTTGGAGCCAGGCGCTCTGCGCGCAAGGTACAGCGGCATCCGGCTGGACTTCATGACTCAGCTCTCCACCTGGGATGCCTTTGGCAAGGGCTGGGCGCGGCGCATTGCAGCAAATTTGCGGGAGGTGACCTGATGAACCCAATCCTGTTCTACATGACCTGGCCTGGCTACTGGCTGCGCTGGTGGTTCTGACATGGGGAGGCGCCGAATGAATCTATGCTGCAAAGATGCTCAGGCCGAAGTCAAGCGATTGCAAGAGCAGTGCGACAAGGCAGCGATGCAGATCGACGCCATCCGCGCCGCGTCGATGCGCGAAGTCTCGCGCGAACTGGCCCGGCCTACACCACTTGAACCGGGGCGCATATCGCTGCTGGCCGCCCGGCACCTGGGGAACTACCGCTCCGAGGATGTGGTCGCCTTTGTACGCGCGCTGGAGCTGGCGCACAACATCAAGGAGCCGCTGCAATGATCCCGCTGCCCTACGCCCTGGGCGCTGCGGCCCTTGCCGGCGCGCTTGTATCCGGCAGTATCTGTTGGCAGATACAAGACTGGCGGCATGATGCAGAGCTGTCCATGCTCAAGACGGCGCACGCCAAGACGATGCAATCCATCGCCGACGAAACTGCGAAGGCGCTGCAGTCCGTGCGCGCCTCCGAATTGAAAAACAGCCAGGCCATGGCCGCTGCCGACGAAAAACACACCAAGGACTTGACCGATGCGAAACAAGAAACTGACCGCCTGCGTGCTTGTGTGCGCAATGGCACTTGCGGGGTGCGCATCATCGCCGCCCCCCGTGCAAACGCATGTGATCGGCCTCAGGATGCCGGCGCCGGCGCCGTGGGCGATGGTGCCATCGGACTCGATTCAACGGTTTCAAGCCGTGTTCTCGATCTCCGAGAGTCCATCCAATCTGACGCCGCCAAGCTCGCCTATCTCAGGGACTACGCCACGGCCTGCCACCAGGCTGGAGCTGAAGCCGGCGCAGTAAGCCCCGCAGACTGATCTTTCAAGCATCCCCCCCACCCGCTTAGGCGGGTTTTTTACGCCTCACGGCACCTCAACGCTCTTGAAAGGAGCACACCATGGCTACATACCTCGCCCCCGAAGTCCTCGACAACGGCATTGCCTACCTGCAGGCCAACTGCAACCAACTGGCGGCCGTCAAAGCCTATGCCGTTGGTGACAGCTATGCAACCGTCATGGATGGTACCAATGTGACTGTAAGTGCGGCCATGACGTCGGCAGATTTCACGCTGGGCAATGGCGCCAGCAATGCGCGCACGATCACCAGCGCTTCCAAGACCGCCACGGCGACCGGCTCGGGCGATCCGACGCACTTTGTTTTCGTGAGCACGTCGGCGTCCAAGATTCTTGGCGCGACCACCGAAACTTCGGCCACCTCTGTTTCTTCTGGAACGCAATACACGCTGCCCAGCCTCACGCTCACCATGGGCCAACCCGTTTAATAGGAGCCCGGCATGGCGACCATCCACTATCCCGGCGTGCCGGGCACCATCATCTACGGCGGACGTGCGTCAGTCGCGCCAGGCGCCGAGTTGACCACGCTCACGCTGGTCAATGAGAGCGCAACCGCACAGGCGGCGGGCTTTGTCTCGCCCATGTTTGGCGTGCCTCTCAAGCAGGGTGACGTGCCAGCGGGGTCATACCCCGCATTCACGCTGGCCGACAACACGCCGTGCCCGGCTACGCTGTGGGGCGTGACGAGCTGGCCTGACGGCTCGATGAAGTTCTGCGGGGCCATGATCCGCGTGCCTGCGTCAGTGCCTGGCTCTGGCACGCTGGCAATCAAGGTAAAGAGCGGCGGCGTCGCTCCAGGCAGCAGCGCGCGCAGCACGGCGGACCTGACGGCAGCGGACCTCAAGGCCGAGCTGACGGGTGTCACGAACCTGACTGGGTTGTGGACGGCAAGTCTGAACACCGCGATCACCGACGCCACCGACATTGTGCTGATCGGCGATGGGGCGGCTGGCAAGGTGTGGCGCATCGGCGGGCATGTCAAGCAGGCCGGCGCGGCACATGGGCAGTTGTACTGCTGGCATTACGTGGCGGCGCTGCAGAACGGCTCCGACGGGTTGCAGGGCCTGCGCTATCTTGGCCGCATCGCACAGCCCTTCGCGGATGTCGCATCGCCAGCCCCGTCGCGGCGCGTGCTCACGGCGGCCCTCAAATCGGGCGCGACAACGCTGCGCAGCCTGCAGGGGCACGACACGACGGAGACCCCCGGCGCCAATATCGGCATGCCGCATTTCAGCAGTTTTTTCACCGCTGGTACGAACGGCCGCTGGGATTATGTGCAGGGCGGCGGCTCGCAGGCGGCCGATTGCACCATCCGCGTCACGCACGACAAGACATATTTCATCAAGTCGCGCTTGCTGCCTCCCTATGACACGACGCTGGCCGTCACCGCGGGCCTTGGCTACGACTATGTGCCCTACACGGCCGGCCCCATGCAGCGGCACATGCCGGGCACGGGCGGTCGCGAGGATATAGGCCTGCTGCCGTCCTGGCATGTGCGCCATGTGCTCTCACCCATTGCAGCGCACGACAAGACCATGCGCTGCGTCGGCCTGGCGACCGGTGGCTGGCGCAACCTGCTGCGCCGCACCGCATACCCCAATGGGCAGATACCATGCACCACGGCAGCGGCCAGCTATGCCGGCATGGGGGCTGTGCAATCCAGCTGGCGCTACTACGGCGCCGGGAATGGCTTCACCGTACCCGTGCCCAATGACAGTCTGTGGTATGAAGAGGCTGATTCCAGCCACCGGCCTGGGGCCGTGTACTACCCATACATTGCCACGGGCGAGCCGCAGTATCTCGATATGCTGTGCGACAACGCCAATGCGTGGATTCTCAACTTGGTTCCAGGCGGAAAGAGCATGAATACCACGCTGCCCATCAACATGGGGACGGTCAAGCTCACGGGCGCCTTTGGCGAGCGCGATGTGACGGTGGCTGGCACGACCTACATAGGCGGCGGCCTGTTCTTCTACGAGAACATGACGCGCGTTACGGCCTGGGGTACGCGCGACGTAGCCCAGGCGGCAGCGCTGCTGCCAGATACATGCCCTGCAGGCACAGAAAACCGCGTGTATCTCCGTGAGGTCATGAGTAAATGCCACACGGCGATCAACGCCTACAACAGCGCGCTTGGCGTTCCATGGTCCAACTCCGGGATCATGTTTTTCGACTCCGCCAATTACGACGACAGCCCCTGGTGTTCCGGGTTCGTCTCCGAGTCTGTTTGCCATCAGGCATCCATACTCGGCACCACGGAGGCGGCCACGCTGCGGGCCTACCTTGCGAAATACTGGGAGAACATCGCGCAGCGCATGGATATTTCGTGCGCCTTCGCCTACAGATGCAACATCTACGACGACACCGGACGGCGTTCCGATTCTGTCAATAGCCTCGTCTACAAGGTAGGCGTCAATCTGGCATTCAGCGCAGCTACGTCGCGCACAACGATCTCCAACGGCCCCGAAGGCACGAATGGGCAGTGGATGCCGACGAATGGCGACATCTTCGCGTTCAATGACGTGTACGACCCGGTGCGTCCTTATCCGTCGCAGCCGCAGTACAAGCGCCTGCATGCGGTCAACTGCTCCGGGCAGACATTCCAGCTTTCAGAGACCCCTGGCGGGGCGCCACTCGCGGTGCCCGCCGACTGCGTTGTGAGCTGCTGTGGCGCACAGATACAGAATTTCTCGCCCAACATCACATTCGAAGGCTATATCGGCACGGGCGTTTACCTCTCCAGCATCACCAACGCCATCCGGCACCACGCGGCCGTGGGAGACGCCGTGCCAACGGCGGTATCGGAGTCATCCGCGCGGCTCGCATCATCCGGCACCACGTTCGAGCAGGACCCGCGCAATGCCGTCCTGACGGCCTACCCCGCATGAGGTGATATGACCTACTCCACCTCTTTCGACGGCGCAGCCGATACCCTGCTGACATCGCTGCCAAGCTGGGCACCCACGACTGGCTACTACGACGTTCTCAAGCTCGACGGCGCCGGAGCGCTCAAGCACGACGCATATACCGATGACCCCAAGAGCCTTATGAACGACACGGGCTCGGCGAGCCACTACGTCAAGTGCGTGGTGGGTGCCGGGTTCGTGGGTTCTGAGGGCGGCATCAGCATCCTCTTTTGCGCCACTGGGCGCAATGACAACCTGTATTTAGCTTATGAAGCCGGCACGAACGAGCTGCGTTACGGAACGGGTGGCGACATCCACGCTGGCTCCATCACCGGGCAGTCTGTGGCCGCAGGCGACGAGCTGGAAGTGCGCTGGGACGCCGCCGCCAAGACGATGCAGGTGAAGAAAAACGGCACGCAGATTGCCAATGTCGATCTTGCCTTCGCAGTTGGCACCAATGCCGGCACCAGCGTTGGCATCCATCTGTTGTATGGCGGCCGAACCGCCACCGCCGACATTTTCAGAAGCTGGGAATCTGGCAGTCTGGCCCCGGCCGATGCTGTGCCGCCCACACTCGCGGGCGCGATCACCGTCGGCGCCAAGACCAGCAGCACCATCGCGCTGTCCTGGCCTGCGGGATCGGACGATACGGCTGTCACCTCCTATGAGGTCAGCAGTGATGCGGGCACATCGTGGACGGATGTCGGCAACGTCACGAGCCACACGGTCACAGGCCTGATAGCGCTCACATCCTACGGCCTGCGCGTGCGGGCCAAGGATGCAGCCGGCAATGTCTCGGCGCCGGCGCTATCAACTACCACCAGCACCTACCGCGCCGGCGCGCTGGCGAGCACCATCCTGCTAATCACCGGGGCGCAGGACGGCAACCCGGCAGGCTTTCTTTACGCCCTGGCAGGCACGGTCAACGCGGGCGACTGGCTGAGCTATCGCATCGTGAGCGGTCCGACGCCAGCGGGCGGTTCTCTCGATGCCAACGCCATGGGCGCGTTCAGCTACCAGGGGCCGAGCCCGGCCACGCTGGTGATCCAGCCCGAGGTCAATGGGGTGGATACGGCCGAGACGATCACGGTCACGCTGTATGACGGAGGAACGCCAGACACAGAAAACCCAGTCCTGACAGGCGCAATCACTCTGGTCAGCAAGACGGCGAGCAGCATCACCGTCAGCTGCCCTGCAGGCACAGACAACATCGGCGTCGCCGCCTATGAGTGGTCAAAGGACAATGGATCAACCTGGGTCTCAGGAACCACATCTCAAGTCTTCAGTGGGCTGACAGCAAGCACCCTTTATCAGATCAGGGTACATGCAAGGGATGCAGCAGGGCTCACCAGCACGCCAGACCTGGCGCTAGACGTGACCACTGATGCTGCGGCTCCCATTGTCTTGACCGGTGCATCGCTATCCGTCACCCCGGTATGGACTACCGGCGCTATCGTGCAGGGCGTTGCGATTGCGTTGTCCGGTGCAAACCTCGCCGTCACGCCATCCTTCGGTACAGGCGCCATCGTCCAACTTGCGCCGGTTGTCCTGACGGGGGCGAATCTCACGCTCACGCCCGTATTCTCGCCTGGCGCACTGGTGCAAAACGCGGTCATCGCACTGCAGGGCGCGAACCTCGTTGTAACTCCAGTCTTTATGGCTGGATCGCTTGTCGAAGCCCCGCTCTATGTTTCGATGGCCCCCTCGACAACGAGCGCGATATACCGCCGTGACGCAAACCGCGACTCCAATCCGCTGACCGTTTTTCAGAAATCGGAGGGCGACGTTCTTGATTTCGACATCGACTTCAAGCGCGAAATGACGATCACCGAAGATGACGCGCGAGGCTTGAACCCGGTGGAGTATCAGGCCGGGGCGGGCATCACGGTACTTGGCGCCTACTGGGTGCCGAACCTCAAGCGCGTCAAGCTGTGGGTCACGGGCGGCACGGAAAACAGCCAGGCCGTGATCCTTGTCTGGCTGAACACTGAGGCCGGGCGGCGGCTGCAGGTTGACGTGAGGGTGTCGGTGATCTGATCCAACGATCTACGGCGCAGCAAAAAGCCCGGACTAAGCCGGGCTCTTGCAATCCCTTTGGGTGACCCTCCGGTGACTTCGGAGGGCGGTGCAATCAGGGCTTTTGCACCTCGGACGCTTGCTCGTGTCTCGCTTCCACGAGTGGTTTGTGATTCCACTCGCTGCACACCCAGGCTGATTACGACTTTCGCCGCCTGGACAACTTTACCGGTCATCGCCTACCGGCTACTGCGCGCCCGCTTCCCCAGACAACTCACCGCGCACGTCTCGCGGCTTCTTTGCGCAGCATCAGCAATCCGTCCGACTGCTAGCCTGATGGGGTCTGTCCCTGGGGGCGACTCTCCGGCGCCGGTGTCACCCAGCGCCCTGCCATGGGTAGTAATGTACCCCACAATCGATGTGCGCAGCGCGTGGCAAGCTTTCCATCTATATAGGGTTTTTACCTACAAAATAACTCTTGCATGGCGGCTATGGCCGATGAGTCAATGAGTTTCATGGTTGTCATGGTGTGGATCTGCAAAAATTAGGCCTCCTATTCAGTGGGCGTCCTATGGTGTGGTGGTGTTATGCGACTGCGCGGCGGGGTGCGGCTGTCGCCTAATCCTTGTTACGCGGTGGCTTTGGCGATGGCGGCACGGGCGCCTCCATAATCCAATCGTCTGGCCCGGTGGCCCCAAAATGCTTAATTTCAGCGTCCTCCCAGCCAACTAGCGCTTGCAAAGCGGCTAGCAACTCAGGCGCTGCTGCAATCAGGCGGGCGTTTGCCTCACTGCTACCGTATTGGCAGTCAGCCGGGAATTTGCCCCTGACGCTTGCAACGTTGACCATTGGAAGGAACTTGTCGCCGGTTTTGTGGCGAATCGAAATGTTGCGCTGCCCGCGTAGCGCGTACCAAGGCCCCGGCGTGTGTTTTGTTTCCATTCTTCATCCCATTGTTTTTTGTCTCTAACCCGTCAATCAACCGGACGCCTATCGGCGCCGGTTATCTCAGGCGTTAGCCTGCTCAGAAATAGCCTCGTCAATCGCGTCACGCAGCGTTTCCGCGCCGGTGTCGAAGCACTCGTCGTAGGTCTCAATTTCAAATTTCGCCGGGTCTTGCGGATGATTCCTGTACCTTGTAATGCTCAGTCCGCAGTTCTTCTCCAGCCAATCCAGGCGTTCTGTGTCAGTCATTCAAATCTCCTTTGTCTAACCACTCATCGCACCGGACTGCTTCGCAGCCGGTGAACTCGGGGCGTTGGGCGTCAAAGCCCGCCACGGTTCTAGCGCGATGAAAAACCCGTGGCATGTGATCTTGGTCAGCCCGCTGTCGTCCGGGTGCGGGTCAAAAACAAACTCGCCGTCCTTCGCAACGCAGGCGTGCGTTACGTCTTTGCTGCGGCGGGTGTTCCCGGAAACTTCGTGCCACAAACCCTCGATCCCGTAGGCGGCTATGTGGCAATCGAAATCCTCCACCATGCAGTACGCCAGCCCGAACGGGCGCAGCCACGCATTCAAGTCCTTTACCCATGTTTCGGGCGTGACGAACAGCGGCACGTCTTCAATCGGCAAGTGCAGCAGGGATGCCAGCACAGCCGAAAGGCAGTTGCCGTGCAAGCCGTTGGCGGGGTCATGCAGCACCGTCTGTTTCGTTGGGGTCATTCTTCTTTCTCCGTGGTTCCTTTTGACGCACAACCCGTCGGTGCAGCGGACGCGCCGCAAGCGGCGCCCCGCTGACCTATTGCGTTAGATTGCAGTGCATGATTTGCCCTTGATTGCGCCCACCTGACAAATTCAATTGGTCTGGGTAATTCTTCCCATTTCCGCCAGTCTGCTCTCGCTATGCCTTGCAGCGTTTCACGCATCATTTCATTTTCTGCATGTAGTTCTCGCAGAAGTACCGCAGCTTGGTTGCATATGCCTCCAAACCCCAGCGCGCGCAATTGTTCCGCAATCAGAAGGACATCCCGTTTTTCGTTTTCCATGTTCTAACCTTTCATCGCACCGGACTGCTTCGCAGCCGGTGAACTCGGGGCGTTAGATTCGCGCACGGAAAGCATTGCATCAGCGACGCGATACGCGTCAATGGACAGCCCAACAGGCCAATCTTCGGCCACTGGCTCACCCCTCGCGCGCCACCCAGCGAACAGGTCAATGAATGCAGCCCCTACCACTTGCCCGGCAAAATAATCACGCAGGCTCATCCCGGCGTCTGTCAATTCAAGGCCTGAGCCGCCGCGCTCAAGTATTGGGAAAGCTGAATGTGAGTTCATTTTCATCCTCTCAGTTCTAACAATTCATCCCAGCCGACCGCCTACGGCGTCGGCTGAATTCACGGCGTTAGCCGGCATGTTCAATCTCGTCTCGCCACTCGTCGGAGCGTTCGAGCCATCCATGCCACCATTCAATCGGTATCGTGTCGCCACTTTCTGAAACCTCTTCGTGTAACCGTTTCTCTGCATCGCACTCGTTTTCGTCTCCTCGGGTGCGCTCCCATTGTTCGTGTGCGGCTCGGCCACCAGCTAACCCGGCGGTCAAGCGGACTGCTAAAAGCTGCGCTTTTATCATCGGCTTACCTCTGCGTTATGGCGGCTTGCCGTCCGCGTAGTCTTGGGCGTACTTCAAGGTGTCGCGGTCCATCTTCGTGGCGTAGTCGGGCTGCCACGTCCGCGCC
The DNA here is from genome assembly GCA_018242365.1 of Pseudomonadota bacterium. Lineage (GTDB taxonomy): Bacteria > Pseudomonadota > Gammaproteobacteria > Xanthomonadales > Xanthomonadaceae > Thermomonas. Next base: position 10,063 of record JAFECB010000008.1, on the reverse strand, counting down.
ACCTCCAGCACGGCGCGCAAGTGCTGCTCCATCAGTTCGGCGCGGCGCGTTGCGTCCACCTCCCGGCTTTGCAGCATCTGAATCACCACCACCGGATCGGGCGGCGGGCCGTCTCCTGGCTCACAACCCAAGGCCATGCGCATGCGCCGAAGTTCCATCGTTGCAGCGGCGTGACGCTCTGCTGCCTCAAATCCAGCCAGTTGGAGTGGTGTTGGGTCGTCCTCTGCATCCCCCTTCGGCTGCGGCGCTCCCCAGCGTGCGAGGACGGCGCGGGCAACTTCAATAGGGCTCAGTTGCGCAAAGCCAAGATGTGCGACAGCCGCGAGAATCTCCGCATCCGTGGGTTGTGTGTTCTCACTCATGGTTGCCGCCTTCCTTGATGCGAATGGTGTCTATGACATTGCTAAGTTCACCCACGGTTCTGCAATGCACAATCGCGTCGTCAATGTCTGTGCGCGGCCCAACAAGGTAGCCCGCCAATGCCTGATACCGGGCGGCATCCTCCACATCCTGAGATGCTGGTGCTTCGGGAGGGTGCAAGTAGAGTGGTTCGGCCCACTCATCTCCATCGGCGATTGGCACCTGCTCGGCTGCTTCGTACACGCTGTAAGTGCGACTGTGCCGCCAAGCCGCAGGGGCCGCCTGTGCTGCCCGCATCGCCCGATCCGCGTCCACGTAGGCGCGCATCTGGTCGGCGGTGTAGAGATAAACCTCGTCGCGGAAAGACTCTTGAACCAACATGAAATGTGTCGGCAGCTCGGGGTATTGTTTGTTGTCAGTCATTGGACTGCTCCTTTGGTTTGATGCCGTGGTGTTCCTCAACGGCGCGGGCAAACCGAGTCACTGTCCCTCTGTCACGCTCCAACAAATGTTGTGATCCGAGAGCAACGAAGTACACGTCGGCTATTTCCTTGTCGGTCAGCGGCACTCGCTCTGGCTGCAGCACTGGCTCCATTTCGTCCCCGATGATTCCTTCAAAAGCATCAAGTGCGTCATTCCAGACCGACATATCGACCATCATTGCCATCCCGTCCGGGCCTTCAATCTCCTCTCCGCTGTGGAACATGGCGGCGATGGTGTTCAGGGCGCCGTCTACTGGCGACTGTGCCGCAGTGGAGAGTACTGCTTGAATTGCCAAAGATGCCTCGAGCCCTTCGTTGGAAATCTGCTCGCAGGCATCAAGCATCATCTGCTCGTCTCCCTGGGCTGCGGTCTCGGCTTCAACCTTCATACTGTTGATTGCTCTCTGAGCGCCGATTAACGCTTGAACCAGCGCCAGGGCACTCGATTCCAGATACACCGGCACATCTCCGTCGAGCGCGCTCGGCCCGAACTTTGCACTTCGGAGTTGCGCGCCGTGCCCAGAGTGCAATCGACTAAGCTCATAAGCCGGCAGGTAGCCGACTGGCCTGTCATAGATGCGGTCGCTGTCGTCTCGTGGCTCTGCCGGGTCTCCGGTCAATGCTGCCTGCTGCGCTGCACTGGCAAGGGCAGCGCGCCCTTGGACTACCGTGTTGTGGGTCTCGCCAAAGTGCAATGCGTTGTGCTCTACGCATATCCACAGCGCCTCGCGCAGGGCATCCGCCCCAATGGGAGCAGGGGTGGTGTCATTCGGCATGGTTCTGCTCCTTCTTGGCCGCGTTGCGCAGCTTTGTGATCTGGCCCTTGGCGGCGGAAAGCTTTCGCTCAAGCGCGCGCTCCCGCCCGACGGCGGCCTTGTATCGACGCTCGTACTCGTCGCGCTCGCGGATCAGATCCAGATGTCGCCGAGCCATCAGCTCAGTGGCGTCAGCAATGCGCTGCAGGGAGCCGGCATTGATGTGTTCAACAGTCTTAGCGCTTGTCCATACCTCACGCGAGTCAACTCGAAAATCAGCCATTGCTCTCCCCTTGTGCGCCGCGAGCGGCGTCGATGGCGGCATTGATTTGATCGCTGAACAGTTCGCCGCCTTCGCTCATCGTTTCGTTGCCGTCTGGATCAATCAGGAAGACCACGCCGGCGTGCCGCTCCAGGTCTATGCGGATTTCCCATCCTTCTGGAAGATCGCGCGCAGCGCGATTTATGGCCTTGCCGATACTGAGTTCCTCGCGCACGCCCTGATCCAGCGCATCCTGAGATGCTGGCGCAGCAGGTTGGGTCGGGCTTTCGGCTTTCCTCTGGATATAGGCTTGCAGCCACGAGTCCGCATACTCGATCACGTCACGGACGATCTGCGGGGTTTCTGGGCCATTCGCGTCGAACACTTCGCGGATGTCAGTAGCCAGCTCGGAGCGCATCGCATCTAGCTGAGCCCAAGTGTTTTCAGCGGGCTGGGGCGCTGCCTTTGTTGCACGCATCGCCCGATCCGCGTCCACGTAGGCGCGCATCAAGTCGTGCATCGACTCAATCACGTCTTTCGGGATGTAGCGGCGCGATGCTCTGTAGACGTACTGTTCGACTTCTTCAGCGTCGGGCAGCGGCGGGTATTGTTTGTTGTCAGTCTTTGCCGCCGCTCCGACTTCCTGCGATCGGGCGCGCAGGGCTTCAATTTCGGCCTGAAGTCGGCGCAGCTCTGCGGCAGCCTGGCTCAATATCTTGTCGGTGAGGGAGCTGCGAGTGCTGATGCCGTCCAGCATAAGCGCCAGCCGCAGCGCTTCGGATTGGTTCGTGTCGGTCATGTCGTTTCCTTTTTCCACAGCGCGCGCACGCGCTCCCATTCCCTGCGGTCGCAGTCGTGCCCGAGAGCCTTGTGTTCATGTCCATCGGCACGATCTTCGTCGTCTCTTGCGAATTCCCTCTCAAGATCGCGCCGAATGATGTCTCTGGTATTGCATGGGAACTCCTCCCAGTGGGCGATGAGCCAATCCACGCAAGCGCCAACGATGTATGTAGATCGCCCGCAGCAGTAGCGAAATGCCGCCGTGACCATCAGTCCTTGAAATCCCCAGGCATCCTGCTCTGCGAGCGCTGTGGGGGTGAAGCCGTTGCCTTGCTTTTTGTAGATGTCGGTCATGTTTGTTGCTCCATGGCCCATTCAATGGCCTCTTTTGCCTCTTTCAATGCCACGCGCAGCGTGGCAATCTCTCGGTAGTGCTTCATTTCGGTGGCCGCCTCGCTGGTGCGTAGCTGCTGCAGGAATTCCACCTGCTGTTCGGCTTTCAATGCGCGGCGCTTCCATTGCTTCAGTGTGGGTTCGGTCATGCGGACATCCCCAATGCCCGGTGCACGTCAGTGTTTGTCATGCCCTTGGTGTGCTCCAGTAGATGATCCAGCTCCAGCGCCCCAGCTGCCAGTGACAGCGGGTGCAGCAGCGGCATCATTCGATCTATCGCATCCAGGCCGGACAGCACTGCTCCGCGCTGGTGCTCCAGCTCTTCCGGCGTGCCGGCGATGTCGGCCAAAGCGTTTGCTGTGCCCATCAGGATGTTTGCCTCGGGCGAATGTTCCAGGCCGTGCAGCCGCGCGGCATGGCAGGTGATGTACACCAGCCGGCCGGCGAGTGAGGCAATGGCCTCCGCATCGTCGCCGGTGTAGGCGTGGATGCCGGCCCCGGTGCGAAGTCGCTCTACATCGGCGCGGATGCGGTCAACCACAAGCGCTTGCGTGACCGGGTTGACGGCCTTGTAGCGCTCGCGATCCCATGCGGATGCTGCCCGGCGCTTGCGGGCGTAGGTGCTGGTCTTGCGCATGGCTACACCCCGCTACTGCCAAACCCGCCCATGCCGCGCTCGGTCATGTCGAGTTGCTCCGTCACCTCGAACGTCACACGCGGCGATGGTGTCAACCGGGCTTGGGCGATGCGGTCGCCGGCTTTGATCGTGATGTTGTTGTCGCTGTAGTTGCGCAGCAGTACGCGCACCTCGCCGCGATAGCCTGCATCAACCGTGCCGTGCCACGCTGCGACATTCAGCCCGAAGGCCATGCCGCTGCGGCCCCGGATGTCGAGGGCGTACCCATCGGGCACGGCAAAGGCCAGGCCGGTAGGCACGATGGCTGCAGCATTTGCCGGCAGTACCGTCGGTTCGGCGGCGTGTAGGTCAAAGCATGCATCGTCATCGTGGGCGTAGCTGGGTGTCTTTGCGCTATCGCGCAGCTTGCAGATTGTGAGTTTCATCATGCTGCTTTCCTGGCTGCGACATCGACCCATGTGGTTTGCGGCTTGGCGCGGCCCTTGGTGGCGGCATCGACCTCCATCCACCAGACCCCGCCCTGTCCATCGCCGTAGTGCGACACGGCGCGCACAACGGGGTTTTTGTGCCCACGCTTTACCAGCCACTGCTTGAGCTGCGATGCCAGCCGCGCCGCTGCATCGCTATGGCATACCAGGCGCTGGCCGATCTTGAGTTGGGAAAAAATCGCGTCGTATTTACTGCCCTCCTTGCGCTGGCGTCCAATGAACGGATCGTTGCTGATGGAGAGCGAAGCCACGTCGTAGAGGCCTATGGGTTTTGGTTTGTTGGGCATGTGAGATTCCGAAAAAATACCCGCTGCTGGCGGGCTGGTTGTTTGGTCAATCCAGCAAAGAAAGCTGGTCATTGGTTGTTGCTCTTTGGCTGTTGCAAAGATCAACGACATATCCCGCAATGCCCGACTTGTGCAGGGCATGTGCGTTGTCTGCGCCGTAGGCAATCAGGACGGATGGCGCACCGGCTGGGCCAGCAACACCTCCACCCGGTAGGCGGAACTTGATTCTCCCAGCCATGAAAAGCATGGCATCGGCGCTGCGCCAGCAATGCTCTTGAAACGCCTTCGTTTCTGTACGCGCGAATATGAGCGCGATGCCATTGCCGTGGGAGGCCATGCGCGCCAGGAACTTTTCAGCGTGTGGGCCATACGGTGGGTTGCACCAGACACGGCCAGCCCACTCTCGGGATAGTCCATCATCCTCGATAGTGAACTGGCGCTGTGCGGTGCGCCATGGCTGGAACTGACTTGCGCACGGATCCATATCGAACGGGCCGAGCGCATGCAAAAGCTCTGGTGGTGTCAGCCAATCGTGCGTGGTCGCCGTGCTTCCATCGCCGCCTGTCTCAAACGTGGAGTTCATGAGGCTCCAGAAAAAAGCCCGCGTGTGCGGGCTGTGGGTTGGGTGGCGCGGCGCTCCATCGGCACCAGGCCGGATAGCCAAGATGCCGATGTTCCGCGCCGCCTGTAGCGCTCAACGGCCAGGCGTGCGCGGTTGCGCCGGTAGTGATCGGCCCGGCCTTGCGCCTTGTCGAACGCTGGCCGTGGCGCATCCGGGCCGCTGCTGGCCGAATAGATCGGCGTCTCGCGCCCGCTGACGCCGATCTGTGGCCGGTAGCGGATGATCCTGAAGTAGCGCCCCGGATGGTTCTTGCGAGCCGTGGTTATTGCCGTGTTGACGCGGTTGCGGGCCATCCCAAGGTGCTCACATATCTCCGGCACACTCATGGGGCCGCACTCTTTCAGCGCGGCGGTGATGGCGTCGCGTGTAGTGGGCGGCACAGGCATTACGCCGCCTCTCGGGCATTCGGGGCGTTGGCAGCCAATGCGGCGCGTAGCTTCGCCTCGTACTTGCGCACCAGCTCAGCGAATGCGAGCAAGTCGGATTCCAGCGCCTCAATGGCGTTCTCGTCGCGCGTAATGCGATGGATGGCCATGTAGTCCAGGTCCGGAACCCACAGCACAAGATCCACCCACTGGCGGCCCAGCAGCCAGAGATAGCCAAGGCATTGATCCATGTAAGCCGACAGGTCGCCATCGGCCACGGCGGTGAATAGCGTGTCGCTGCTGACCATCGTCTTTATTTCCAGCACGCCATCGTCATCAATCAGGCCGTCCGGGCTGAGGCCATAGAGCCCATCTTCCGTAGTGAAGAAGCCTACCTCTTCCACGAGATTGCCGGTACGGCTCTCGTAGGCCATGCGCGCCAGTGGCTCCTGTTCGGTGCCCGTGCGCATGGCGGCGTTCTGGAACTTTGCCGGAGCGCAACCGCCGATGCGCTCGCGCGCGGTGTCCATGGCATAGGCGATACACGCCTTGGATGGCTGGCCGCCCTTGAGCTTGTCGCGGCAGTCACGAAAGCGCGAGCCAGTGATGCATCCCTTGCGCACGGCCAGCCATGCTTCGCTGCCCTGTTCATAGTCGTGGTGAATCATGACTTCAGCCCTTTCCGGTGCTTGATGACCGCATCCTTGAATGCGTCATACAAATCGCGGCGCTTGAAATCGGCCAATGCGCCAGATCCCTCTCGCCAGAGCGCCGCCGCTGCTTCATCTGTCGTGGTCTTCGGAATACGCTCCATCAGGGCGTCAAACTTCGCTTGCGCCTCGGCTGCGCGCGTGTCGTTCGCGCCTGCGCCGTTCCCGTCATCGTCGTCCTCGCCCACTGCGACATTGAAGATGTCCTTCAGCAGATACCGCTTGCCGTAGCTTTTTCCGGAGCCGACGGCGTGAGTCTTCGTCATCACGTCTCCGCCCTTTGCGCCTTTCCCATCAGCGGGAATGTCGCAGCGGTAGGTGCGGGTGTGGCCCGCGGTGTGCGACACGTAGCAGAGCACTCGTACGTAGTTCTCCGGCGCGCCGGAGCCCTCATCGAAGCTCAGTGCGAAACCGTGCGTCGTGTAGATAGGCCGCAGGTGCCGGTCCAGTTGCGCATAGGTAGCGTACTGGCTGCGCGTCTGAGGATTCACGGCATCGGCAGACACGCGGCCCATGCTGGACTGGGCAGCCGCCATGGCGATGTTGAACTGCTGCTCGGCGTCGCGCGCCGCGATGCGCTCGTGCATCGCAAGCAGGCGTTCCATCTTCTCGATCTGCACGCTGGGGTCGTGCGCGGCAGTGATGATGGCCTGGGTCAGTGCGGACGAATCAGAGGCCATCGCTGGGACGGCGGCTTGTCGCGTTGTCATGGGCTGGGCTGTGCGCTCGACAGGCGCAAGCTCCAGCACATCGGCCTGCGTAGTTGCGTTCATGGTGTGGTTCTCAGTAGGTGATGGACACGGCCGGGATGGCCTTCTTGGCGATCAGGGTGACGGCGGTCCTCGCGCATTCCTCGCTGAGCCCGCCCTTCATGAAGGCGTCCAGCGCGGCGCGGTTGACGGCGGTCTTGTGGGCCTTGTCGGCCTCGCGGCGCTTGGCTTCTCGGGCTTCCTCAGCAGCGGCAGCGGCCACGCGGCGCTTCTCGGCTTCAACCGCCTCGGCGGCCTGGCGCTCGGCGTCTGCCTTGGCCTGCTGCTCGCGGCGCAGGGCCTCGGCTCTCTCGCGCTCGGCGCGTTCTGCTGCCAGCTTCAGTTCCAACTCGCGGCGCTCTGCAGCTGCGGTGGCTTCGGCCTCGCGCTTGATAGCGGCTTCGCGTTCGGCCTGGGCCTTCGCATCGGCTTCACGCTGGGCGCGCTCCGCAGCCTCGCGGGCTATGCGTTCTTCGCGCTCTTTCTGCTCGCGGGCGGCGGCCTCGGCGCGCAGCTTTGCGAGTTCGGCCTGCTCGGCTTCGTACTTCTCGCGAGCGGCGAGGGAAGCGGTCAGCGCGTCAAGGGCTTTTGCCTTGGCGCGATGGGCTTCGGCCTCGTATTCCTGCCATGCCTCATCGACCGTGCGCCCATCCACCTCTGCCAGGCTGGCGCGCAGCTCCGACATATCCAGGTCGTAGTGCTCTTTCGCCCGCAGGTTGAACCACTCGATGCCTGCCTTGTGTCGCGCTTCGCGCGCCGCCTCAGCCTCTTCCCATGCGGTGAGCGGGGCTCGCACTTCATCCTTCCACATGTCCAGCAGGTCGCGCATGCGCTTGCGCTCTGCGTCGATCTTCTTGGGCACGTCCTTCAGTTCAGACACAAGGTCTTTTCCGATGTTGTCCAGAGCCGTCTTCCCCTTTGATACCTTGTATGCAATCGAGGCGATGGCATCGCGGCCTTTCTTGGTAGACACATCGGGCACAAAGGCGTCTAGTTCCTCCTTGATCTTGTCAAGGTATGGATCAAGGCCATTTGGCGCGGAGTAGACCTGCAGCGCGGATTCCTTGGACGGGATAGCGATAAGTTCGGTTGTGACTACGTTCATGCTGTTCTCCAAAAGAAACCGGCCCGCATCGGGCCGCTGTGGATGTGGTGATCGCGCCGTATGACCGGCAGCTGTTGCTTGTGGCTGTGGTGGTGCCCGAAGTGCCAGGCCCCGCACTCGGTGCAGCGGTAGGCGGTCATGCCCTGGCTGTAGCGGGCGCTGGCGCGTCGGGCCTTGTCTTGGGCCTGGGCTGCGGTGAAGCAGGCTTTGCCGGTGGGGCAGTGCATGGGGTTACCCGTTTGCAATCAGGTACACGGCCATGGCACCCAAGGCGCAGGCCAGCAGCCACAAAGCCAGGCTGACCGCTGCCGTGCAGTTACGCTCCATCTTGTGCATGGCGACTGCTTCATGCGCGTCGCACGGGAATGCCTCGGACAGAGTCCGTGGGTAGCGCTTGCCGGTGTCGTTGTGGCCTGGCGGCAAGGGGATGCGGGTCATGTGGCGGTCTCCTCGTTTTGTTTGCATCGGCGGGCCAGCTCTACCAGCCATGCGGCCAGCTCGGGCGGGGTGTGTTCGCGCTCTGCTTTGGTGATATGCGGGCGGTAGTCCTGGCGCTTCCTGCTTTGAACTACATGCGTGGCTTCTCCCAGCACCATGGGCACGGTTGGAATGCATCCAGGCTCGCATCCGACGATGTAGAACCAGGTGGATTTCTCGGCCTTGTGCCCCCACCAGAGCTGCGGTGCGGCCAGCGTCCAGCCGCCGTAGGCATCGCGTGCTCCAGGCAATGGAAGACGCTGGGAGGCCCATAGCGTGCTGCCGGCCGGGTGTTCCATCACGCCGCCGAATTCGCGCACCAGTCCCACAGCAAGCCGGGCCAGATTGCGTTCGTCGGGGCGCGGATTGGCAAACGTCCGGAGCCGGCCCCATGCGCGGCAGGGCGGGTGCGCCACCACCGGCCACGGCCCGTCATACGTGCGCGCGTCGCGCTCCATGTCGTACACCTCCACGTCAGGCAAGGCCTTGTAGTGCGAGTCCGCGCGGGCGAACAGCACGGCGACAGTCATGGGCGCGCCTCTGTCGCGCAAACCAGGGTTGCCGCGTCCTGCCAGTAAAACGGCTGACCCTGGCAGACCTTTGACGCCGCAACATCGCGGCGCATCTCCTCGATTGCCTGCTGGTGCGCCGGCGCGATCTGCGGCTCAGGCGCAAATGCGAATGCCGCGCTGGCGAGCAGCACGGACACGATGGCGCAGGCGCCGATGATGGTTTCTTCTTTGATCAGCATTGGTTACTCCCGTACTTGAGTTGCAGCGCCATGGCGCGCTCCTGGCGCAGGCGCTCCTTGTGCTGCATGTTGTAGAGGTCTGCTGCTAGGCGCTGCGCCTCGGTCGGCTGCGTGTCCCGCCGGATCGGCACAGGCCAGCAGCGGTGCAGTACGGTGGCGATGGTGGGATTGACGTGTTCGTCCATTGCCTGCTCCCGGTGGGTTATTCGGTTACTTCTTCAAGCTGGCCACCTGCGTTCAGCACGTACCAAACGTCAGGCTTGATGCCGTCCCGCCCTGCAATCGCCGCCTTGATATGCACGATTCGGCCGTATCCGTCGCCACCAACAGCGGCGTCGCGGTAGCACAGCACGATGGCGCTGCCTTCGGATGCCTTTGCTTTGCCAGCGATCCCGCAAGCCATAGCTACAGAGTGCTTGCCCGTGCTGCTGGCCGCGCCCTGTTCGCCCGTGCTGCTGGCCGCGCCCTGGTTGCCCGTGCTGCTGGCCGCGCCCTGGTAGCCCGTGCTGCTGGCCGCGCCCCGGTTGCCCGTGCTGCTGGCCGCGCCCTGGTAGCCCGTGCTGCTGGCCGCGCCCTGGTAGCCCGTGCTGCTGGCCGCGCCCTGGTTGCCCGTGCTGCTGGCCGCGCCCCGGTCGCCCGTGCTGCTGGCCGCGCCCTGGTAGCCCGTGCTGCTGGCCGCGCCCCGGTTGCCCGTGCTGCTGGCCGCGCCCTGGTCGCCCGTGCTGCTGGCCGCGCCCTGGTCGCCCGTGCTGCTGGCCGCGCCCTGGTAGCCCGTGCTGCTGGCCGCGCCCCGGTTGCCCGTGCTGCTGGCCGCGCCCCGGTTGCCCGTGCTGCTGGCCG
>JAFECB010000007.1 GCA_018242365.1 Pseudomonadota bacterium | reverse complement strand
CGGTCAGCGCACGCAACACGAGTCGAGCAAATCCTGTCTCGGCATCTGGAAGCCGCGCGCAATGAGTTCGAGCGCACAGCTCCGGCCAACGAAGAACTGCGCGCCAAGGTGCTTGAAATCAAGACAGCATATAACCTATTGTTCACTGACGAGATCGGACTGGAGTAACCCGTGGCTGACGAATCGAGGTCTTTTCAGGTACTTTCTGGCGCTGCGGTGAATGTGGCAGTGACCAATCTGTATGCAGGGGAACAGTTCCTACTCCGATATGCTGTCGATCTTGGTCACACACCGAGCAGCGCTGCGTACTCCGACTACTACGAGAATGGCAAGTCGGTCGTGCTCGATACTGAGCACAATCCACTGACGCTGTGGCGTCCGGGGTACTACAAGCTGGTGCCGGATGGCGCGATCAATGCTGATGCGCAGGTGTACTTGAGCCAGCCGTTCGCAGCTTCGCTCACCGCAGCATTGAATAATGTAGCGGAGGTGTCGAGTGGCACTTGATGCCCGCCCCCAGCTCCAGAAACTGCTCGCTGCTTCGCCCATGCAGCGCGAGCTTTCACAGTATCTGCGTGGGCAACTTGAGAAAGAGCGCGACCAGTACGAAGCTGCCGCCGCGTCCGAGTTTTCGCGCGGTCGCATCAACATGTTACGAGACGTAATCGACTTCATTGAGGATCGCTGAAATGCCTACCGCCGCCGAGCAACTGAACCACACCGATGATGGTCTTGACGACCTGATGAGCCTGATTGCGCCGGAAGACGCTGACGCGCTAGCAGCCGCTCCAGCGCAGTCACTTGAGGAAATCCTAGGAGACGGCGAATCGCCGGTAGCGCCGGTAGTGCCAGCAGGCGAAACCCCAGCTGCCGGGAATGCACCACAGCAGGTCGTTTCAGCCCCCGCTACCCCGTCGAACGTCAGCGACCTCGTCGAACGATTGGCACAAGCACAGATCGCCCGCGACGAGCGCGAGCGTCAGGAGCGCGAAGCAGCGGCAGCCCGAGAACGCGAGGCCGAGGCCAACCGGCGCGCCCAGTTGTTCGCGCCTGATGATCTCGAGCTGACTGATGAAGAAAAGCAGGTCTACGGCCAGTCGCAGAGCGTCATCTCAAAGCTGGTGCGTCGTGAGCTACAGCGCTACCACACGGAGCGCATTGCACCTGAGTTCGCCCAAGTCGAGCAGATGCGTACGCAGATCGGAACGAGCGAGCAGAACGCGCGTGCCGCGCTCGACAGGTCGATGAACGCGGCTATCCGCGCAGCGGTGCCGGAGGTTGACACTTACGTGCAGACTCCGGAGTGGGGGGCATTCCTTGCAGCGGGAATCCCCGAGTTTGGCCCCGGTGTGACGCGTGGCAATCTGCTGCAAGCGCATCTCCAGAACCTGAATACCGAAGCGGCAGTTGCACTGATCCGCGCCTTCAAGCCTGCACAAGCGCCAGCTACCCCAACTGTGGCGGTTACGCCCGGTAGGGCTGGTGGTGGCGCTCCTGCTTCGGTTGCTGCAGCAGAGCGCAGCCGATCGAATGAGCGTTTTCCGTACTCGCGGTACGTTGAGATTTCGGAGAAGGCTCAGCGTGGTGAGATCAGTATGGACAAGTTCGACAAGATCACAGACTTCTACTTCGACAAAATGGAGCAGGGGCTTGTGGACATGAACGCGTAGCTGTATAACTACCGCAGCCACCGCCGAGGGCTGCATGAACATCAACCCCCAGTAGTGGAGTAATACAATGCCTGCACCCACCGTCTCGGCGGCTTCCGGTTACCGTGTTTATGCGGCCCTGAAAAGCCCGATCTTTGCCCAGTCGCTGATCCCGCGCTACTACGCGTCGACGGTGACTGGCCAGCTCACCAACTCCGATATCGTCCCGGCCGAGATCAAGCGGGAAGGCGACCAAGTCGTTTTCCGCGTGGCCCCGACGGCTGAGATTTTCAGCTATCAGAAAAATCAGGACTTGGAGGTGAGCCAGCTCAATACCTCGCCGGTCGTGATGACGATCACCCGCGCGAAGTATTACAACCTCAAGCTCGACAACGTCGACGAGAAGCAGATTCCGAATGTCCGCACTTGGGTGTCGGAGTTCCGTGATTCGGCGATGAAGATGCTCGCGCTCAACACCGACCGCGAAATCCTCACCGAGCTGCCGCACCAAGTCGACTGCCACAACAAGGGCCGTCATGCAGGCATTCGCACCGGCGCGTTCGACCTCGGCACTTCCGGCGCTCCGGTGACTGTGAACCCGAGCAATCTGATGGAGGTCATCGGTCGTATCGCGGCCGTATTGACCGAGCGCAATGTCCCGCAGGCGGGCCGTTTCATCGTGTTCCCGGCATCGGCACAGCCGCTGTTCTGGGCCAACACGGTGCTGAGCAACGCCTATGCTTCTGGCCAGAGCAAGTCGATCATCCTGACGGATGGCACGATGGTTCCCGACTTGCTCGGGTTCAATGTGATTTTCTCCAACAACACCCCGATCTACACTGACCCGACGACCGGTGACCAGACGTTCACCATCTTGGCGGGCTTGAAGACCGCGACTGGCTACGTGATGCAGCTCACGAAGCAGGAGATCATCAACCAAGACCCGAGGTCGTTCTCGACCTACTGGCGCGGCCTGACTCTGTATGACTTCAAGGTGCTCAAGCCGGAAGACCTTGCGGTTGCATACGTCACCCTCAGCTACACCAACCCGTAAGAGGAACCCTACCAATGGCACGCTATGCGATTTTCGACGGCGGTAACAAGCGCCGCTATCCGTGGGAGTCCGACCGGGACAGCGGTATCGACCCGTCTTATGCGGTTCGCTACTCTGCGCATCTCACCAACTTTCACAAAGTGTTGCGGTACCACCTCGACTTCAACAACGAGGACTTCCGCAATTGGCTGAATCTGTCCACGCCGAGCGGCAGCATCGCCACCGGTGACGACATCGTGCTGTTTGCGTACGGCCCCGGCACGAAAGTCGGTGATGTCGTCTTGCAGATCAAGGG
>JAFECB010000006.1 GCA_018242365.1 Pseudomonadota bacterium | reverse complement strand
GACTTCCGCTGGACGCCGTACGGCTCGCTGAACTGGGTGCACAACTCGCGTGGGACGAGCGACTACGTGATCAGCAACAGCTACAGCAGCTTCAGTGGCTCGACCTGGGTGAGCGGCAGCGCGGTCCTGGCCGAGTTCGGCGTGGGCATCGAGAAGGGCGGCTGGGGCGTGACGCTGGGCGGCAACTGGACTGACGGCGGCAAGTTCGACAGCATGTTCGGTGGCCAGGTGAACGTGCGGTACTCCTGGTAAGCCGTAACAGCGTCAACAGCAACACCAGAAGGCCCGGCATCGCCGGGCCTTCTTTTTTTGGGGTGGTGAGGTTCTCGCGCAATACATCGGCAACACTGAACAGCGATTGCATTTGTTCGGGAGTGCGAGCAGGGGTTAGCCCGCGGGTAATAGCCGCGGATGGCAGTACGGCGCGAATTGATTGCACACTGCTTGTGCGTGCGGCGTCTCAGAGCACCAAGGTGCCACAGCGCTGGGCAACCTCGATCGTGGCTTCCATGCCGGCATTGAACTCCAGATGGTCAGCCTCGATGCCGTCACTGAAGATCACGCCGTATCCCGCCATTTGCGAAACCAGCTTCAGAGGCTGTTGGGCGGCGACCTGACCGAAGATCAGGCCGGTTTGCGTCGTTCGGCTCGGGAATGGCTCCCTCACGGTGAAGTGAAGGTGGTCTGCGTCCCATGGAAAGCCATTGTCTTGCAGTGCTTTCAGGGCCGGTGTTGGCGCCATGCCCGAAATCCCGACGGCACCCGCGAGCAAGCTGCGAAACCAGCCGGTCGAGCCCAGCCCGGTGGAGACGATGACGCCACTGGAGGAATGGACTTCACATTGCTCCCCAAGCCGAATTTCGTAGCGCGCCGACACATGGCTGCGGGGGCCGATGAACAGGTCGTTCACTGCATGCAATTCCTGCCCATCACTCAGGCGCACGCGCGCCATGGTGACCTTTCGCAGTGGCCGCTTGCCCGCCTGCGTTGCGTGCGTGATGTCGGCAAGATCCTCTACATGGAAGGGCAACAACACGCCATCCCAGCGCGCCGGATCGGGATTGACGCCGATCACCGGTTGGCCTGACAGATATTTCAGCGTGTTGGCGACCAGGCCGTCCTGTCCCAGCACCACGACCAGTGCATCCGGGGCAAACAGGAAGTTCGGCAGGAACATGCGGTCGAGTCGATGGACTCGGCCGTGCTGTCGTAGCGCTGTTTCCGCAGCCATGACGGCAGCGTGATACGTGCGATGCTCGGCCTCGTAATCGGTGAAGTCGGCGCCCAGATGCTGGATATAGAAGCGCGCCTGTTCGACCGTGTTGAAGCGCTCGATCAATTCCTCCAGCCGCGTCTTGCGGACGACGAGGACGATGCGCTGGACGAGCGGGTCCATCAATCAGCCCTTTGCCTGGGTGCGCCCCTTGCTGGTGAGTTGCTGCAACAGATCCGGGGTGATGTTCAGCTCGCCGATGCGCTCGGCATTCTCGGCCAAGCCCTGGAACGCCATCGCGATCAAGGCTCCCGGATCAGCCTGGCCGACCGTCAGCGCCTGCAACACCTTCGGATCGATGCCCTGCACTGCCTTCATCACCGCGGCTACCGCATACGCCTTGGCGTCCGCTTCCTTCTGCGCGTTCTCCGCGCGCAGACTGGTCAACGCCTTGTTGCGATCTTCCAGTTCGATCCGGCCGGTCATGTCCTGACGCTGGATATCCTGGCGCTTTTCCAGCGCGGCACGCTCGGCTTCCAGCTGGGTCTCGCGGATCTGGCGCTTCTTCGTTTCCACTGCGATCTCGGTGTTGAGCTCGTTCTCCTTGATCGAGCGCTCCTGCTCGATCGCGGAATTGCGCCGCAAATAGGTTGCATCGTCAGCCTGTTTGAGGATTTGCTCGCGCACCGTGGCTTCCAGCGCACGCGATGTTTCGGGGTTGGGTCGAACCGCGAGGATCGAAAGATTCACCAGCTCCAGCCCGAGGCTGGCCAAGCCTTCGGGCTTGCGCAAGCCCTCGCGCACCGTCTGGACGATTCTCTCCGAGCCGCGCAGCAATTCCTGCAGGGTCTGCCCCGACAGTACTGATCGCAATTGCACCTGGACCGCGTTGACCACGCGTTGCGGCAACTTCGGCGGGTCCTCGGACAGGTATTCGCCACTGGCCTTGAGGGTGAAATTCATCAGGCTGGCCAGCAGCTTCGGATTCACGACCCGATAGGTGATCTGACCCTGCACGGTCACGTCCTGGAAGTCGCTGCTCACCTCGTTGAACATGAAGGGAACATCCACGCTTTCCAGCGGCACCGAGACCAGCGAAGCACTGGGAGCGAAGTAGAAAAACGCCAGCCCCGTGCCCTCACGCACGGGCTGCCCATTGCGGTACTGGATGACGTAGGTGCTGGGCGTGGTCTTGGCGTAGCGCAAACCAAACATGCGGCTGAATCTCCCTGACTGGTGCGATCGCGTAATTGCCCGGCCTGAGGCCGGCAAGAAAGGAATTCAGTCTAGCCGGTATGCGGGAGAAGAACCCGGGTGCGGGGGTGGCGCTGACTTGCGCTGGTCAGCGCACAGGATTCGATGAAACCGATAAAGGCAAGTCGTGTGCCGCGCGGATCGATGATCGGCGTATCGAAGTCACACGTCCGCATCTTGGCGCGCCTGGAGGGATTCGAACCCCCGACCAATGGCTTCGGAAGCCACTACTCTATCCGGCTGAGCTACAGGCGCGTTGCTCGCGATGACGGGGCATCGCGGGCGGCTATTCTCGCATGATTGCAGCGTGGCGTGCGGCTGCTAGGCTAGCGGGATGGCTCGGCGTGAAGCGGTTGCATCGGAAGGTGAGTTGCCGCTCTGGCGCGAGCGGTTGCGGGGCTATTCCGCCTTGGTGGGTGGCAACCGCCTGTCTGGCTGGATGGTGGTGCTGTGGCCGATCGGTTGGGCCTTGTGGCTCGCTGGCAAGGGCACCCCTGCGTTTGGCATCTTGTTGTCGTTCGTCGCCGGGGCCGTCCTGTTGCGTGCGGCAAGTCACGCGATCGATGGCTATTTCGGGGCGATGCTGGATGCCCACAAAGGGCGCATCGCTCGCTTTCCGCCGGATTCCGAACGAGTCGAGCCGGGACGTGCCGCTCTGGTGTGCGTGGGCTTGTTGCTGGTGGTGACGTGGCTGGTGGTGGCGTTGAATCCGGCAGTCATGTGGCTGGGTGCGTCCTGGAGCGTGCTGGCGATGGGCTACTTGCTGGTCAAGCGCCATCTCTATCTTGTGCAGGTCTATGCAGGTGTGCTGTCGGGCTGGGGCGTGTTGCTGGTATTCGCCGCGGTGCAGGGCACGGTCTCGCATATGGGCTGGACACTCTTCGTTGCGACGGTGTTCTGGGCAACAGCATGTGCCACCTGGCGTGCGATGGCGGACTATGACGACGATTTGCTGCTGGGTGCGAAGTCGATCGCGATCCTGTTGGGCGAGGTGGATTTGATCGGGCAAGGCGTGCTGTATGTCTGCGCCTTCATCGCGCTGGCCTTGGTGGGACGTGACGCGGGGCTTGGTGGCTGGTACTGGTCCGGGCTGGTGGTGGCGATGGTGCTGTCGGGCCTGGCAATTCGACTTGCGCGCCGGCGTGAACCCTTGCGCTGCCTGCAGGCACTGGCGGTCAATGGCTGGATCGGGCTGGCGATCTTTCTCGGCATCGTGCTGGATTTTGCGTTGCGTGCCTCCGTCGTGAACGCGTGAGAGTGTGGTTTGCGCAGCGTTTGCTGCACGACACGCCTGTCACGCGACCCGCGCGCATACCCAGGCATCGACGCGTTGCACACCGGCCTTGCGCAACGCCGTCGCCGCCGCGTGCAGGGTGGCGCCAGTGGTCATCACGTCGTCGAACAGGGTGATGTGTTCGGGCAGGGCCATCCCTTCGGCCACGCGAAAGGCGCCGCGCAGATTGCGTTTCCGCGCCGCCGCGTCGAGTGTGGATTGCGCCGCGGTGGCGCGGGTACGAATCAACAGGTCGTTGCGCAGCGGCACTCGCAATGCACGGGCGAGCGGTTTCGCCAGTTCCAGCGCCTGATCGTAGCCTCGTCGTCGCAATCGGCCCGAATGCAAGGGCAAGGGCACGATGGCGTCGGGGCGCGGACAGTCAGCAAATCGCTGAGCCAGGCATTGGCTGATCACCCGCCCAGCCGCGAAATCGGCGTGGAATTTCAATCGTGGCAGCAGGCCATCCACCGGGAAGGCATAGTCGAACGCGGCGGTCACGGCATCCAGTGGCGGAGGATGCTGCGGGCATTGGCCGCACATGCCCGCTTCCGGCAGTGGCAGGGCGCAACGCATACAGGCATTGCCTTGCCACGGCAGCGCGTCGCGGCAGGCGGCGCAGAGATCGCGATCAGGCAATCCAGGATCGCCGCAGGCCACGCAGCGCGGTGCAAACAGCCAGCGCAGCGGTGCGCGCGGGGCTGCGTCAACTTTCATTGTATTCATTTGGTTGACGTGGTTGTTCATGCGCCCCAGACTGCGCCCATTCGCGCCCCGCGTCTTCGGAAAATCCCCTTGTCTGCCGTCAGACCTTTGCCCGTTGTCGCCTTCCCGGTTCGCCATGACTGGACCCGTGCCGAAGTCGAGGCCCTGTTCGCGCTGCCGTTCACCGAGCTGCTGTATCAGGCCGCCAGCGCGCATCGGCAGCACTTCGATCCGTGCGAGGTGCAAGTGTCGACCTTGCTGTCGGTGAAGACCGGGGGCTGCCCCGAGGATTGCGCCTATTGCCCGCAGTCGGCCCAGCACGGCACCGGGCTTGCGGCCAGCAAACTGATGGACGTCGATACGGTGGTCGAACAGGCTCGGCAGGCCAAGGCCGCCGGCGCCTCGCGCTTCTGCATGGGCGCGGCCTGGCGCTCACCGAAGCCGCGCGACATGCCCAAGGTGACGGCGATGGTGCGGGCGGTGAAGGCGTTGGGGCTGGAAACCTGCGCCACCCTGGGCATGCTGGACGCCGGGCAGGCGCGGGAATTGAAGGCTGCCGGGCTGGATTACTACAACCACAACCTCGACACCGATCCCGAGTTTTACCCGGATATCATCCGCACGCGGACGATCCAGGACCGTTTCGACACCCTGGGAAATGTCCGCGATGCGGGCCTGAAGACCTGCTGTGGCGGCATCGTCGGCATGGGCGAGACTCGCCGCCAGCGCGCCGGCTTGCTGATGACGCTGGCCAACCTGCCGGCGCAGCCGGAATCCGTGCCGATCAACCAGTTGGTGCCGGTGCCCGGGACGCCGCTGGCGGATGCGCCGCCGCTGGATCCGTTCGAATTCGTGCGCACCATTGCGGTGGCGCGGATCCTGATGCCGGCCTCGATGGTGCGCTTGTCGGCGGGCCGTGCCGAGATGAGCGACGAAATGCAGGCGCTGTGTTTTGCCGCCGGCGCCAACTCGATTTTCCACGGCGACAAGCTGTTGACCACGGGCAATCCGGATACGGAGTACGATAACGCCTTGTTCCAGCGTCTCGGTTTGCGTCCCATGGCCATCGATCAAGTCAGCACCAGCACCCACGACACCCCCGGTTTGACCATCGTCGGCAGCAGCGAATGCTGCGGCGGCGGTTGTTGCACCGAGGGCAACAACTGCTCCTGCAGCGCAGGTGGCGGTGGTTGCGGCACCGGCGGCAGCAAATGTGGTTGCAAGGACAGCAAGTCGGACGCGGCAGCAGTGAGCTTGGCCATGCCGGTGCTGCAGGCGGCTCCGACTGCATGCGCGCCGGAGGACGGCTGCGGCTGCGGTTGCGGATGCGAAGCCGCCTGACTGAACGCGTCGCCGCGCTGCAATCGCAGCGTGCATTGGTCCATCGAGAACGATTCCGGCGCACGGTTCTGCGCCGCGACGGCGTGCACTGCGAAGTCCAGGACGCCGTCGCGAACCGCTGGCTGCTGAATTTCTGCAGTAATGACTACCTCGGCCTGTCGCAGCATCCGCAAGTGGTTGCGGCCCTGCGCGCTGCGCAGGACGCGGGCAGCACCGCCTCGCATCTGGTTTGTGGCCACGATGCCCTTCATGCTGAATTGGAAGTTGCCTTGGCCGACTGGTTGCAGGTGCCGCGTGCACTGCTGTTCGGCAGTGGCTACATGGCCAATCTGGCGGTGCTGCAGGCCTTGCTCGGCAAGGACGATGTCTGCGTGCAGGACAAGCTCAACCACGCCAGCCTGATCGACGGTGCTCGGCTCGCAGGCTGCGCGTTCAAGCGTTATCCGCATGCCGACGCCGACGCGGCTGGTCGGCAATTGGCCGCGCATCCCGAGGGTGTGGCACTGCTGGCGACCGATGGCGTGTTTTCGATGGATGGCGATGTCGCCCCGCTGCACGCCTTGGTGGACGTGGCGCGGCACCATGGCGCGAGTTTGTATGTCGATGATGCCCACGGCATCGGCGCACTCGGCGAAGGTGGGCGCGGGAGTGTCGATGTGGCGGGCCTCGATGTGGACGACGTGCCGCTGCGCCTGGTCACGTTCGGCAAGGCGCTGGGCGGCATGGGCGCCGCGGTCGCGGGTGATGCGGCCTTGATCGAACACCTGCTGCAGACCGCGCGACCCGGCATCTACACCACCGCATTGCCACCCGCGCAAGCGGCGGCGACGCTGGCGGCGATCCATATCGTTCGTGGCGATGAGGGCGATGTCTTGCGCGACCGTCTGCAATCGAACATCACGCGGTTTCGTGTTGGTGCAAATGCGCGCGGGCTGACGCTATTGCCCTCGCTCACCGCGATCCAGCCGCTATTGATCGGCGACGATGCCGAAGCATTGGCCTTGTCGCAGGCACTGGAGCAGCAGGGCTACTGGGCGGCGGCAATCCGCCCGCCGACGGTGCCGGAAGGCAGCGCTCGGCTGCGCATCACTTTGTCGGCCACGCACACATCGGAACAGATCGACGGCTTGCTGGATGCGCTGGTACAGACGCCACCCAGTCCAGGCAGCGCATGATCGTGCTGTCGCAATAGCGACCTTACGGTGCCCGGCGTAGCCGCTCCAGCACGCCGTCGAGGGCGTCGAGGTTGGCGTAGTGGATCACCAACTTGCCCTTGTTGCCGCGGCCGTTGAGGACGGCAACCTTGCTGCCCAGGGTGTCCGTCAATTCGCGTTCCAGCGCGGCGATATCGGCCTGTGCGGTGCGCGCCTTGGGCGCGGCTTTCTTCGGCGGCGTCGGCAATTTTCCGGCGCTCAGTTCCTGCACCCGGTATTCGACTTGCCGCACCGACCAGCCTTCTGCAGCGGCCTGTTTGGCAAGCGCTATCGCCATCGCCTCGGCCAGCGGCAGCAGGGCGCGGGCGTGGCCCATTTCGATGGCACCTTCGCGTACCAGCGCGCGCACCGCCTCGGGCAATTCCAGCAGGCGCAGCAGGTTGCTCACCGCCGCGCGCGAGCGGCCCACCGTTTCGGCGGCGGCGGCGTGGGTGAGGTCGAATTCGTCGATCAGCCGTTGCAGCGCCTGTGCTTCTTCCAGCGGATTGAGGTCTTCGCGCTGGATGTTCTCGATCAGGGCGATGGCGACCACGGTGCGGTCGTCGACATCGCGCACCACCACCGGCACTTCGCGCAGGCCGGCACGTTGTGACGCGCGCCAGCGGCGTTCGCCGGCGATGATCTCGAAGGTGCGCTGGCCCTTGCCGTCGGCGCCCACGCGCTCGCGCACCACGATCGGCTGGATCACGCCCTGGACCTTGATCGAGGCGGCCAGTTCCTCGAGCTTGGCATCGTCCATGGTGCGCCGTGGCTGGTATTTGCCGGGCACCATCGCGTCCACCGGCAAGGTCTGCAGCACGTCGCCGGGCTGGGCCTCCAGCGCCTGGCCGTTGCCGGTCTTGCCGCCCAGCAGTGCCTCCAGCCCGCGCCCCAACCCGCGCTTCTTCGCCGCGCCCTTCGCCACGCCCTTGTCGGCCGTCATGCCGCCTTCTCCTTCGCCTTCTGCATGCGCTCGCGCTGGCGACGCAGCACTTCCCCCGCCAGCCCAAGATACGCGATTCCACCGCGGCTGGCCTTGTCGTAACCCACAATACTGCGGCCGTGGCTGGGCGCTTCGGCCAGGCGCACGTTGCGAGGAACAATCGTGCGGAACACCAGCTCGCCGAAATGGTTGGTCAGCTCGGTCGAGACCGCATTGGCGAGGTTGTTGCGCACGTCGAACATGGTGCGCAGCACGCCTTCGATCTCGAGCTGCGGATTGAGCTTGCCCTTCAACGCGTCAATGGTCTGCAGCAGCGCGGTCAGGCCTTCCAGCGCGTAGTACTCGCACTGCATCGGCACCAGCACCGAATCGGCTGCAGTCAGTGCATTGAGGGTGAGCAGCGACAGCGCCGGCGGGCAGTCGATCAGGATGAAATCGTATTTGCTGCGGGAAATTTCCAGCGCGTGCTTCAGGCGCAGTTCGCGCTTGTCCAGATCCATCAGCTGGATCTCGGCGGCGGTCAGGTCGATATTGCCCGGCAGCAGGTCATAGCCTTCCTCGGTCGCCACGATGGTCTTGCCGATGGCCGCTTCGCCCAGCAACACGTCGGTGGTCGAGGCATCCAGCTCGCGCTTGTCGATCCCGCTGCCCATCGTCGCGTTGCCTTGCGGGTCGAGGTCGACCAGCAGTACCCGCTGCGGCGTGCGTGCCAGCGCGGCGGCGAGGTTGACGGCGGTGGTGGTCTTGCCGACCCCGCCTTTCTGGTTGGCGATGGCGATGATGCGGGCCATGCGGCGTGCGCTTCCTGGGGAGAGCCGCAGCCGGAACGGCGCGGGAGCCGCTGATTATGCCGCAACCACGACGCGGGCGATGTCCAGCAGGTGGCGCTGGCCATTCAGCCCCGGCACGTGCAGCGGATGGATGGCCTGCACGCGCCAGCCCGTGGGCAAGGCGGCGATCTCGGCATCGAAGTCGGCCCCCTTCATCGCCAGCAGGTGGCCCTGCGGGCCAAGCAGGTGGCCGCCCAATTGCAGGATCAAGGGCAGGGTGGCGAGCGCGCGCGCGGTGATGGCATCGAAGGTCGTGCCCGGCTGGAACGCCTCGATGCGGGATTCGACGACGGTGATGTTGCCCAGCTTCAGTTGCCGGCCGACTTCGCGCAGAAAGCGCGCCTTCTTGCCATTGCTTTCCACCAGCGTCACGTGCAGCGATGGTGTTGCGATCGCCAGCGGAATGCCGGGCAGGCCGGGGCCAGTGCCGAGGTCGGCCAGTGTCTTGATCTCGGCCACATGCACCTGCATCGCCAGCGAGTCCAGCAGGTGCTTGACCAGCATCTCGTGCGGATCGCGGATCGCGGTGAGGTTGTAGGTCGCGTTCCAGCGCGACAGCAGGGCCAGATAGTCCAGCAGCGGCTGTGCCAGGGACGTGTCCAGCGCAAATGTGCGCAGGCCGGCGTCCAGTTCGGGGCGAAGTACGTCGTGCATGCCAAATTGTGCCGGTTCAAACCGCCAGCTGCACCCACGCCGGGGCATGGTCACTGGGGCGCTCCCAACTGCGCGGGGTCTTGTCGATACCCACGGCTGCAACCTGCGATTTCAATGCATCCGACACCAAGGTCAGATCAATCCGCAGGCCGAGGTTGCGACGGAACGCGGCCTGCCGGTAATCCCACCAGCTGAACATCGCGGCATCGTCGTGCAACAACCGCAAGCCATCGTGCAGGCCCAGCGCGAGCAGGCGCTTGAGCGCATTGCGTTCGGCGGTGGACGTGAGGATGTGGTCGTCGTTCCACACTGCGGCATCCGGCACGTCGCGGTCGTCCGGCGCGATATTGAAATCACCCAGCACCACCAGCCTGGGGTGCGCTTTCAATTCATTCGACAGCCAGCCATGCACGGCATCGAGCCAGCGCAGTTTGTAGCTGTATTTGTCGGTATCGATGTCCTGTCCGTTCACCACATACAGATTGATCACGCGCACGCCGTTCACCGTCGCCGCAATCGCTCGCGCTTGCACATCGTCAAAATCGGGAATTGCAATTCGGGCATCAGCAATCGGATGCCGCGCAAGGATCGCGACGCCGTTGTAGGTCTTTTGTCCATGAAACACGCTGCGATAACCGGCCTCCAGCAGCGCGTCTTCCGGAAACCGATGATCCTCCAGCTTGGTCTCCTGCAAGCCCACCACATCCGGCTGGAACTCACGCAACCAGTCCAGCAACTGCGGCTGGCGCACATTGAGGGAGTTGACGTTCCAGCTGGCGATTTTCATGCGGCGGTTCCCTGACTGTTCTGGCGCTTGCCTGCCTGCTGCGCCAGCGCCCACTGTACGTGTTCGCGCACGATGTCTGACGGGTGGTCGGCGCGTGCGTGCAGTGCGGCGATGACTTCGGGGCTGTGGCGGGCGTTGCCGAGGGCAATCGCGATATTGCGCAGCCAGCCTTCATGGCCGGCGCGGCGGACCGCCATGCCTTCGGTGTTGGTGCGCCAGGTGGCTTCGTCCCAGCCGAACAGGTCGATCAGCCTGGCGTGATCGAGGCCGTGGCGGGGGGCGAAATCGGCTTCGACCGTCACCTTGGCGTACTTGTTCCACGGGCAGACCAGTTGGCAGTCGTCGCAGCCGAAGATGCGATTACCCATCAGCGGGCGCAGTTCGGGATCGATCGAACCCTTGTGCTCGATGTTGAGGTAGGTGATGCAGCGGCGGGCGTCGAGTTGGCCGGGCGCGATGATGGCGCCGGTCGGGCAGATATCGAGGCAACGGGTGCAGCTGCCGCAGTGGTCGCTGACCGGGGCATCGACGGGCAGTGGCAGGTCGGTGAGGATTTCGCCGAGGAAGAAATACGAGCCGCCGCTGCGTGACAGGGTGAGGGTGTGCTTGCCGCGCCAGCCGAGGCCGGCTTTCTGCGCCAGCGGTTTTTCCATGATCGGGGCGGAATCGCAGAACACGCGGTAGCCGAACGGGCCGACTTCGCGTTCGATGCGATCGGCGAATTTCTGCAGGCGCTGGCGGATCAGCTTGTGGTAATCGCGGCCCAGTGCGTAGCGCGAGATGTAGGCGAGGCTGTCATCGTGGATGACGTCCCATGCGGACTGGATCTCCGGCGGGGCGTAGTCCATGCGCACGCAGATGATGCGCAGCGTGCCCGGATGCAATTCCTCGGGATGGACGCGCATGTGGGCGCGTTCGGCCATCCACTGCATGCCGCCGTGGTGGCCGGCGGCGAGGTAGTCGTCCAGCCCTTGCGCCGCGTCAGACAGGTCGATGTCGGTGATGCCGGCGTCGGCAAACCCGAACTCGCGCGCCCAGCGTTTGATCTCGGCAGCGAGCTGGGTGTAGTCGATCGGGGCCGGCGTGGCGGACATGCGCGCATTCTATGGAACCTCCGTGGTGGGCGGAGGTTCCGCAGGTCGGCACCGATCAATGAACGCTCAGGCCGACAACAGCTCGATCGCCGCCACGCTGCCCAGCCGCTGCGCCAGCCGTTGCAACAGGGCAAGGCGATTGGCGCGGATCGTCGGATCCTCGGCATTGACCATCACCGCGTCGAAGAACGCATCCACCGGCGTGCGCAGCAGCGCCAGCCGTGTCAGCACCGTCACGTAGTCGCCCTGCGCAAGCGCCTGGCCAGTGTCGGCGTAGGCCGCTTCCACCGCTTCGGCCAGCGCCAGCTCGGCAGGTTCACGCAGCAGCGCGGCGTCTTCCATTGCCGGGATGGCGATGTCGGCTTTTTTGAGGATATTGCCGATGCGTTTGTTGGCGGCGGCCAGTGCGGCGGCTTCGGGCAATTGCGCGAAGCTGCCGATGGCGGCGAGGCGGCGGTCGAAGTCGTAAAGCGAGGCCGGTTTGAGCTCGGCGACGGCGTTGAAGTGCGTGGCCGGGACACCGCGGTCGGCGTAGTAGCCGCGCAGGCGGTCGAGGATGAAGGCGTAGAGTTCTTCGATTCGACCGGGTGTGCCGCCACCGATGCCTTCGGCGGATTGATGTTGCTCAACGGCGACACCCTTTTTTTCAGCTTCGTTAGCGGCTTTGGCCACGGCATCGAGCGATGTCCATAGCTTTGCTTGGAAAACCTGATCGAGAGCAGAGCCAATCATCGACTTGATATCGATGTCGTAGCCGCTCTCAACCACTGTCCGCGCCAACCCCAGTGCATTGCGCCGAAGTGCGAACGGGTCCTTGTTGCCGGTGGGCTTCAGGCCGGCGGCAAACCCACCGGCGAGGGTGTCCAGGCGTTCGGAGATGGCCAACACTTTGCCGAGCTGCGATGCCGCGATATCGTCGGCGGCAAACCGCGGGCGATATGCCTCGTCGATGGCCAGTGCCACCTCCGCGGATTCGCCCGCCCGCTGCGCGTAGTAGCGACCGGCGATGCCTTGCAGTTCCGGGAATTCGTTGACCATGCGGCTTTGCAGATCGTTCTTCGCCAGGAGTGCTGCGCGCTTGGCGGCCGCTGGGTCGGCATTGACCTGAGCGGCAATCGCTTCCGCCAACGCCGCCACACGACCCACCTTTTCTTGCATGTTGCCAAGCTTGGCCTGATAGGTCACTGTCGCAAGGCCTGCGCCCATCGCTTCGAGACCCTGTTTCAAATCTTCGTCGAAGAAGAACTTGGCATCGGCGAAACGCGGGCGGATCACGCGTTCATAGCCCTTGCGGATCTCGGAAGGATCCTTGGAATCGATATTGGCAATGCCGATGAAGTGTTCGGTGAGCCTGCCTTCGCCATCCAGCACCGGGAAGAATTTCTGGTTGACCTCCATGGTCTCGATCAGGGCTTCCTGCGGTACGTCGAGGAAGGCGCGTTCGAACGCACAGGCCACCGCCACCGGCCATTCGTTTAGGCAGTTCACCTGGGCGAGGTTGTCCTCGCTGATGCGTGCGTGGCCGCCAACGGCCGTGGCCGCACGCTCGACCTCGGCGACGATGCGCGCGCGCCGCTCGTCCGGATCGACCAGCACGCAGGCGCTGCGCATGGCCTGCACATAGTCCTGCGGCTGGCTCAGGCTGATGTCGCCCGGTGCGTGGAAGCGATGGCCACGGGAATGGCGGCCGGCGTGGATGCCGAGTGCTTCCGCCGTCACCACGGTGCCGCCCAACAGCATGACCAGCCAGTGCAGCGGGCGGGCGAAGCCATAGGCGTGGTCGCCCCAGCGCATCGGCTTGGGGATCGGCATGCCAGCCAGCGCGTCTGCAAGCACCGCGGGCAGCAGGTCGATGGTCAGCGCGCCTGCCGTCACCGCGCGATGGACGAAGCGCTCGCCCTTGCCGTCGGTGGTTTTTTCAAGCTGCGTCCACGCCACCCCGGCCTTGGCGGCAAAGCCTTGCAGCGCCTTGGTTGGCTGGCCGTCGGCGTCGAGGGCGATGTTGAGGTAAGGGCCGAGGACTTCGGAGCTCTGCGCGGGCTGTTCCATGGCCACGCCCGGCAACAGCACGGCGAGCCGGCGCGGCGAATACAGCGGCTTGGCATCGCCGCGCTCGATCGCCACGCCGCGCTTGTCCAGCGCGGCAATCACGCCATCGAAAAAGGCCTGCGCCAGACCGGGCAATGCCTTGACCGGCAATTCTTCGGTGCCCAGTTCGATCAGGAGGGGTTGCATGTGGGTCATCGATAACCTCGTGCTTTGAAGTCCTCCCCTTCAAGGGGAGGATTTAGGTGGGGATGGTGTGCGGCGGCTTGGCCTTTGACACCATCCCCACCCCAGCCCTCCCCTTGAAGGGGAGGGAGTTGTGTCATGCCTGCTTGTGTAGGCCGGGAAAACCCAGTTTCTCGCGCTGGGCGAAATAGCTTTCGGCCACCGCCTGCGCCAGTTTGCGCACGCGCAGGATGTAGCGCTGACGCTCGGTGACGGAGATTGCGCGGCGCGCGTCCAGCAGGTTGAACGAATGCGAGGCCTTGGTGACTTGCTCATACGCCGGCAGCGGCAGGCCGGCTTCGACCAGTTTCATCGCCTCGGCTTCGCAGGCGTCGAAGCGGTGGAGCATTTCTTCAACGTTGGCGTGTTCGAAGTTGTAGGCGCTCTGCTCGACTTCGTTCTGGTGGTAGACATCGCCATAGCTCACCGGCAGCCCATCGGGGCCATAGGTCCACACCAGGTCGTAGACGTTGTCGCAGTTCTGCAGGTACATGCAGAGGCGCTCCAGTCCATAAGTAATCTCGCCCAACACCGGCCGGCATTCGAGCCCGCCGGCTTGCTGGAAGTAGGTGAACTGGGTGACTTCCATCCCGTTCAACCACACTTCCCAGCCGAGGCCCCAGGCGCCGAGCGTCGGCGATTCCCAGTTGTCTTCGACCAGCCGCAGGTCGTGCACCAGTGGGTCGATGCCGAGCGCTTTCAGTGATTCGAAATACAGCTCGACGATGTTGTCGGGGCTGGGCTTCATCACCACCTGGTACTGGTAATAGCGCTGCAGGCGATTGGGATTGTCGCCGTAGCGGCCATCGGTGGGCCGGCGCGAGGGCTGCACATAGGCGGCATTCCACGGTTCCGGGCCAAGTGCGCGCAGGAAGGTGGCCGGGTGGAAGGTGCCGGCGCCGACTTCAAGATCGAGCGGCTGGATCAGGACGCAGCCCTGCTCGGCCCAGTAGGCATTGAGGCGGGAAATGAGTTCTTGGAAGGTGATCGAAACGCGATTGGCGGCCATCGGGATCGGCGACAACGGGGTGACCGCCTAGTATACGGGGGGGTCTGCTTGGGGCGGCACCCGGCCTTGGCCCCGGCGTGGAATGGTGCATGGGATGTCGCGGCCACACGCACGGGCATTGCGGGCACAATGCCCGCCATGAGCGCACCCTTCCTGATCCTGCAGACCGGCCGTCCCACCTTGTGCCTGCGCCGCCATGGTGAGTTTGCCCACTGGATCCGGGTTGGTGCCGGGCTGAGGCAGGCGGACATTGACGTGGTCAACGTGGAGGCGGGTGCGGCCTTGCCCGCGCGCAACGGTTATGCCGGGGTATTCGTGACCGGCTCGCCGGCGATGGTGACCGACCACCTAGACTGGAGCGAGCGCAGCGCCGACTGGCTGCGCGAGGCCGCGCACGCCGGGTTGCCGATCCTCGGAATCTGCTACGGCCACCAGCTGCTCGCCTATGCGCTGGGCGGCACCGTGGCGGACAACCCGCAGGGGCGCGAACTGGGTACGGTGCGGGTCCAGCTGGCCGCGGAGGCGGCGGACGATCCGCTGCTGCAAGGCGTGGACGCCACGATGTCGGCGCAGGTCTCGCACATGCAAAGCGTGCTGCAGCCACCATCGGAGGCGCGCGTGTTGGCCTTCAATGCGCACGATGCCTGCCAGGCATTCCGCTGGGGGCGCGCGGCCTGGGGTGTGCAGTTCCATCCGGAGTTCAGCACCCAATACATGCGTGGCTACATCCTTGCCCGCAGTGCCGTGCTGGCCGAAGAAGGGCGCAACATGCGCGACATGCTGGCGCATGTGCGGGCCGCGCCGCATGCCCGTCGGGTGCTGCGGCGGTTCGTGCGCCACGCGCGGCGCTGACCCGCCATCCGGTATCCTGTTGCGGTTGGATCGGGACGATACATGGACATTCGCAGGCTGCCGGCCGGTCAAGGGCTGGTGTGGTTCAAGCAGGCCATTGATCTGGGAGCGAAGAATCCGCGCGCGATGTTCGGCGCGGCCATGCTCCTGATTGCCACCTTGTACGCGGCGGTGCTGGTGATGGCGCTGGTGCTGTCCTTGCTGGTCGGCGGCGAGCCGCGCGAAGGCCAGTTGCCGGACATGCGGATGCTGATGCTGGTGGCCTTGGCGATGACGCTACTGATCATCTTCCTGGTGCCGATCCTGCTCGGTGGCCTGATGCACGTGGTGCGCGAGGCCGAGTCCGGCCGGCCGGTGCGCGCTCGCGATCTGTTCGCTCCGCTGCGCAATGCGCGTGGGCAGGGCTTGGCGTGGCTGGGACTGGTCCAGGTGGTGCTGGCGGTGGTCGGTGGCGGCTTGGTGGTGGCGCTGGCCGGGACCGATTACTGGCGCGACTACATGAAGGCGGTCAATGTGGTGTTGCAGGGTGGGACGCCGGTGATGACGGGTCCGCAGCACCCAGGGCTGCTGTTCGTGGTGCAGATGCTCTTCAACTACTTCAGTTATGCCCTGTTGCTGTTCTCCATCCCGCTGATGCTGTTCTCCGGGTGCGGCCTGATCGAGGCCCTGAAGGCGGCGCTGCAGGCTGCCATACGCAATGCGGCGGCCAATCTGCTGGCGGGTGTGCTGTTTCTCGGCGCGGTGTTGGTCGGCGGGCTGGTGGCGGTGTTGGTATCGGGCCTGATGGGCCTGCTGGGCGGTCTGTTGCATCCGGCCGTGGGCAGCCTGTTGGCGGCGGTGGTGATGATGGGCTTTGCGGTGATGGTGCTGGTGTTGGTGGCGGGGGCTGCCTATCTGGCCTGGCGCGACACCTTCGGCGACGGCGCAGCCCCGGCGGCGCAGCTGGCGCCGCATCAGTTCGAGGCTTGAGGCGGATCGGGTCAGATCCCGGACAGCGTCTGCGCCAGCAAGCCCTGCATCCAGTCGCGCATCGCGATGAACAGCCACGCCGTGCCAGCCAGCGCGGCCAGCCCCTGCACCAGCAGCCATGCGCGCCCCCACGACGGCAACGCGCCGTTGCCGGATTCGACCAGCACGCGGGTCTGGCTCAGGCGATCATGCAGGGCCAGATGGGGTGCAAACAGCACCAGCGCGTGACCGAGGTTGAGGGTGACCCAGGACAGCCCTGCGGCAACGAAGCGCACCAGCGCTTGCAGCGGTTGCAGGCCCTGGCCGTTGCGGTCGGTGACGATCAGGCCGAACACGCGTTTTCCGGGCGTGGCCTGCCAGCCTGAACACTCGAATCCCACCGACCACAGGCAGGCAAGCCCGGCGTAGAGCAGCGGCGGCAGCAGGACGAGGTGGGTCAGGGCCGTGGACAGGCGCTCAACCCCCGCATGGGTGCGTGGATCGGACAGCAGCGAAAGCGTCATCGTCAAGGGCGACTGCTCTGCCGTGGCGTTGTCGAGCTGCTGCGCCATGGCGAGTTGCAGCACCTGCATGGCCGTCTTCGCCTGTTCCAGTGCTGCATCGATGATGGGCTTGCCCAACAGCAGGAGCAGGGGCAGCAGACAGGCGGCGTCCAGCGACCAGGCCGCGTACCGCAGCCAGAATCCAGCCGGCTTGCGCTCAGCTGACCACATCGGTCCGTGGTCTCGGGGCGACCAGCTGGGCCGCGATGATCCCCGCCTCGTACAGCAGGCACATCGGGATCGCCAGCATCAGCTGACTGACCACGTCCGGTGGGGTCAGCACCGCGGCGACGATGAAAATGCCGACGACCGCATAGCCACGCCCCTCGCGCAGTTGCGACGGGGTGATCCAGCCGAGCAAAGCAAGAATCACCAGCGCCACCGGCAATTCGAAGGCCAGGCCAAACGCGAGGAACAACACCAGCACGAAGTCCAGATAGGCGCTGATGTCGGTCATCATCGCCACACCGTCCGGGGTGACCCGGGTGAGGAAGCCGAACACCATCGGCAGCACCAGGAAATACGCGAAGGCGCAGCCGGCATAGAACAGCAGCAGTGCCGAGGACAGGATCGGCAGCGCCAGTTTCTTCTCGCGCTGGTACAGGCCGGGTGCGACGAAGGCCCACAGCTGGTAGAGCAGCCACGGCATCGATACCAGCAGGGCGACGAAGAAGGCCAGCTTCATCGGCGCGAAGAACGGGCTGGCGACCTGGGTGGCGATGATGTGGCTGCCCGCCGGCAATTTGGCCAGCAGCGGCTTGGCCAGTTCCGCATACAGCCGGTTGGCCATCGGCAGCAGGCAGACCAGCACCAATCCCAGCCCGACGAAACCGCGCAACAGGCGCGCGCGCAACTCCAGCAGGTGGGTGATCAGCGGGCGCTCGCCGTCGCCGTCAGCCTCGGTCATCGCGACGGTCTCCGGCTTCGCTGACGATGACAGGCGGGGACGTGCTTGCAGGCGGGGCTGTGGGCGAGGCAGCGTCCTCCAGCGCATCGCTGGCTGCGCTTACGGCCGCCAGCGTGCTTGCGTGCGATTCCTCGAGGGTCGTGCGGGCATCGGCCAGACTACGGCGCAGCTCTTCGCTGGCCAGTTCCTGCTCCAGCTCGTTCTTCATCGAATACCACTGCGCGCGCGCCTTGCGCACCCACAAGCCGGCAAAGCGCGCGGCCTTGGGCAGGCGCTCGGGGCCGAGCACCACCAGCGCCACCAGCGCCACCACCAGCATCTCGCCGAAGGAAAAATCGAACATCGGCGATGCCTCCGCCTCGCGGCGTCAGCGCACGACGTTGTCGCGGTTGGCGGAATCCTGCGGCGGCGTGGCCGCGCCACTGCCGTTTTGCGCCGTCGGCGGGTTGGGCGTGGCCTCGTCTTCGCCACGCATGCCCTTCTTGAACTCGTTGACGGCCTTGCCCAGATCACGCGCGCCCGAGGTCAGCCGCTTGGTGCCGAAAATCAGGAGGGCGATGGCCAACACGATGAGCCAATGCCAGATGCTGAAACCACCCATGATCGTTCTGCTTGTTTGACTGTCGATATTCTAACGCGCGGCCCCGGCAACGGTTTACTTCTGTGGCGGCGGCAGGCTGTCGCTGGCGGCAGGGGCGCTGGATTCCAGCGGATGCGCCTGCGCCGCGTCCGCTGCTGGCGCGGGAGCTGAACTGCCCTGCCGGTTGTTGCGTGCGGCATTGGTGGCTTCTTCCAATTCATCACGGAAGGCGATGATCGGGCCCGAGGCCGGCTGCGGGGTCCGGCCTTCGAACACCATGCGCGGGGTGATGCCGTAGCCATACGCGCCGCGATTGGCGCTGTGGTCGATCTGCAGGGCGGCACCGTCCAGCGCGACGCCGGCGAACAGCCCGCGCGCGCGCGACCACGACCAGATTTCGGCCTTCAGCGAGCCATCAGTGGCAGCGGCGGCATTGCGGCCGACCGGGCCGGCGGCGACCGAGGCGTCGGCGCCGAGGGTGATCTTGCCGTTGATGATGTTGTCCAGCCCGCGCTCACTGCGGAACACCAGAATGACATCGGACGACTGCACGCCGGCCTGGAAGCCGACGCTGGCACCGGTGAGCTTGACGAATACCGGGTTGGACCAGGTGCCGTCGGGCCGCTTGACCGACATCAGCCCGAGCCCGCGGCGGCCACCGATGACGAAGCCGGCCTTGATGGTGTCGGGGATGACGACGATCCCGCGTGCTTCGTCGAGCAGGCGATCCGGGATCGAATTGTCCGGCACCGCCTGGATCTCGCGCATCACTCGCAGCGCGTTGTCGGCGCGGGTGTCCTCGTGTTCACCGGCGACGGCGCTGGTGGCGATGAGAAGGGCGGCAAGGGCCAAGGTCAGGCGCAGGGGGCGTGCAGTCATCGTGGATCTCCGTCGAAAGCGGGCGGGGGATGACGGCATCCTCGCGCGGCGGCCATGAATCCCCGCCGAACCGGTCGAACACCGCCGTGCATGCGATTCTATGCGCATGTCCGCTCCTTCCGAAGCGCCGCCGGCGCTGATCCTCGTCAATCTCGGCACGCCGGAGGCCGCCACGCCCGCGGCGGTGTCGGCCTATCTGGATGAATTCCTGTCCGATCCACGGGTGGTGCAGCTGCCGCGCTGGCTGTGGCTGCCGCTGTTGCGCGGAGTCGTCCTGCCGCGGCGCAGCGCGAAGGTCGCGCACAAGTACGCGGATATCTGGATGCAGGATGGCTCGCCGTTGGCGGTGCACACGGCGGCATTGGCAAGCGCGGTGCAGCAGCGCTTGCCGGAGCGAACCGTCGTCCACGCGATGCGCTACGGCACGCCGTCACTGGCGTCGGTATTGGCACGGTTGCGCGCGGACGGCTGTCGCGAGGTGCGCGTGCTGCCGCTGTATCCGCAGTATTCCACCACCACCACCGCCAGCGTGGCCGATTCGATCTCGAGCCACGGCGGCGGCATGCAGGTGGAGATGTTGCATGACTACCACGCCGACCCGGTCTGGGCGACTGCAGTGGCCGCATCGATCCGCGCGCATTGGGACAAGCATGGGCGCGGCGAACGTCTGTTGCTGTCATTCCACGGAATACCGCAGCGGCTGGTCGAGCGTGGCGATCCGTATGCGGTGCAATGCGAAGCAAGTACACGTGCGATCGCCGAGGCGCTGGGTATGGCGCGCAGTGACATCGTGATGACCTTCCAGTCGCGGTTCGGGCGCGCGCGCTGGCTGCAGCCGTATACGCTGCCGACATTGCAGCAGCTTGCCGGTGAGGGTGTGCGCACGGTGGACGTGGCCTGTCCGGGCTTTGCGGTGGATTGCCTGGAAACGCTGGAGGAAATTGCCATGCAGAATGCCGAAGCCTTCCGCGGCGCGGGTGGCGATGCGCTGCGTTACATTCCCTGCCTGAATGCTGGCGATGCGCATGCCGATGCGCTGGCTGCATTGGCTCGCATCGACGAAGGATGGATCTGATGCGCGAAGTTTCCCTGCAAACCGCGCTGGGCTCGTTGTCCGCATTGCGCAATCATGGGCAAGGCCCGCGCGTGCTGGCGCTGCACGGCTGGCTGGACAATGCCGCCAGCTTCCTGCCACTGGCACCATTCTTGGACGACGTCGAGCTGGTGGCGCTCGATTTGCCCGGGCATGGGCGCAGCGCACACCTTGGTGCCGGCAGTGACTATTCGTTCGCCGGCAGTATTGCCGCCGTGCTGGATGCCGCCGACGCCCTGGGCTGGGAGCGCTTCCGTTTGCTTGGGCATTCGATGGGCGGTGCGATTTCCTGCATGGTGGCGGCAGCCTGCCCGCAGCGGATCGAGCGCTTGGCGCTGATCGAGGCCGTGGGCGTACTGACCGAGGCGCCGGCGCGTACCCATCTGCGCCTGCGCGAGGCGGTAGCTGCGCAGCGAGCGATCAAGGGCAAGCAGTTGCGCGTGTTCCCCGACATCGACACCGCCGTGCGTGCGCGCATGCAGGCCGGGCGGGTGCCGGGCAGCGGGCTGGAGGCAGATCTCGTCCGGTTACTGGTTGAACGCGGCTTGCGCGAGGTGCCGGGCGGCTACGTCTGGAGCAGCGATCCACGGCTCACCCTGCCGACCTTGGTGCGGATGACCGAAGCCCAGGTGGATGATCTGCTCGCCGGGATCGAGTGCCCGACCTTGGCGCTGTTCGCCGATCCGCCGCAGCCTTACTTGCCGGATGCCGCACGCCAGCATCGGGTGGCGCAGCTGCCGGACGGACGGATGGTGGTGCAGCAAGGCGGGCATCACCTGCATATGCAACAACCGGCGCAGGTGGCCGAGGTGATCGCGACGTTCCTTCGCGCGTGAATGCTTGCATGCACGGCAACGCGGGCCGATTCATCGCGGCAACGAAGGTGCGCCGATCCCTGGCGCGTTGTCGTTGCGTGTCCCGTGCAACGCCTACTGCTGGGTGGCCGCCGAGACGTTGATGTTCAGGTCGGTGCTGCCGTTCTCGTTCCTGGCGATGTAATACGCCACGTTGTGGTTGTCCTTGCTGAACGACAGCGCGCCGCCATCACTGGTCTGCGTCGCCAGTTCGCGCTTCCAGCCCTTGCCTTCCATGCCGCTGGACAGCGAATTGAACAAGGTGTCCATTGCATCCTGGGTCGACAGGGAAACGATCTGCGCGCCGCCGGTCTCCATCACGCTGTTGACTTTGTACTGGGCCGGCAACTGGACATCCTTGGGGAAGCTGGCCGGTAGCGAAACGCTGCCACCATTCTCGGTGGAGGCGAAATGCACATCGCCCTGTGCGGTCTTCACCGTGACTTCATTGCCGTTGCGCTCGACCTTGGCGCCGGTGGCATGCTCGATCGCGGCATTGACCGCCGCATCCTGGGCTTTCTTGCATGCGGGCAAGGTGAGGACGAGTGCGCTGATGGCCAGTGCGAGGATGCAGCGGGGCGTGGACTTCATGTGGACGTCTCGAGTGGATTGGAAGGGACGAGTATTGGAACGTCGATCCCCGCTTCAACCGGCCAGCAGGCCGCGCAGACGGGCCTTCAGGGTGCGTCCTTCGCCACGCAGGTACTCGCGTTCCCGCCGCCAGTCCGGGAAGCGGGCCTCCACTTCGCGCCAGAAGCGCGGCGAATGATTGGCCTGCAACAGATGGCAGAGCTCATGCACCAGGACGTATTCGAACGCCGCAGGGCGCGCAAGGGGCAGCGCCAGGTCCAGCGCCATGGTGCCGTCGGGCGCCATCGAGCCCCACAGTGACGATGTGCGCTTGAAAACGATTCGGCGGGGTGCGCGCGGCAGGCCCGGCACGTAGCGCGGCAGCCATTGTCCGACCGCGGCGCGTGCGCGGGCCTCGTAGAAATCCTTCAGTGCGCGACGCAGTGCGGGATCGCCGGCATGGGTGGGCGTGCTGAAGTGCAGGCAGCCGTCATCGGCCAGATCCAGCCGGGTCGTGCGCCCGCGTTCCCATCGCAATGGCACGTCGGAACCATGCAGGGGCAGTGACGATGTGTGATCGCGGCGCAGGGCCATGCCAGCGGCAAGCGCTTGGGCGGCGAGCTGCTGCGTGAGCCAGTCACGATGTTCGTGCAGGAAGCGATCACCGGCGACGCGGCTGGCGCGCATCGGCAAGGTCAGTCGTGCGCCGCGTTCGTCCACGCTGAGCTTGATGCGGCGTGCACGCGGATCGCGCCGCAGTGCGACGTCAAGACGCCTGCCATCATCCAGCACGAGGTCGATGCGGTCGTGCTGGACGGCGGAACTCCCCGGTGCTGCACGTGCAGCCCGCAGCAAGCGCAACAGGGAATGCATGCCTAGTGCGAGCGACAGCCGCCGGTGGCGATGTTCTCGCGGTCGCCATCGTCATAGAGGATGTCGATGCGGGTGCCGTCCTTGCTCACGCCGGTGATCTTGCCTGGATACCAGGTCGTGCCGCCCTGCCAGCGGCAGTCCACGCGCGTGCCCAGCGTCCATGTGTAGGGGCGGACGAGTTTGCTGGACAGGGTTTCGCGGGTGCCGTCGTCATACAGGATGGTGACCTTGTCGCCGACATGCGACTGCACCACGCCCGGGAACCAGTAATTGCCGCCGCGCCATTGCCCGAGGACCCAGTCGCCCCGCGACTGTGCCGCTGCGGAAGCACAGGCCAGCACACCGACCACCAACACCAGTAGTTTCAGGTTCATGCCGAGACTCCCCAAGTCCGGAAACGGACAGGGCGAGTGTATACCCGTCGCGGGCGAGGCAAAGCCGCGGCTCAGGCGTCGGCCTTGCTGAGTTTGAAGGCCTTCTCCAGCACCGCAAACAGGCGCTTGAACTCACCTGCCATCAATGCGAAGCGGGTCTCCAGTTCGGCGACGATGTCGTCATCGCCATTGGCTTCGACCTGATCCACCGCGCCGTCGAGCAGCTTGAACTTGCGCACGATCAAGTCCTCGCCGATGACGAAGCTGACGTGGTCATCGAGGGTCAGCGCCAAGCGCGTCACCTGCTTGCCGGATTCCAGATGCTTGGCGATTTCGTCACCGGACAGATCCATGCGCTGCACCTTCACCACCGCGCCGGTGTCGGTGGGATCGCGCAGTTCGCATTCATCGCCGAGCGCCAAGCCGTCGGGCAGCGGATCGCCAGCGATCCAGCCGGTCAGGATCGCGCGCGGTGCGGTCTCGGCATTCAGCGGCAGCGCCGGGAAACTGCCCAGTGCGCGGCGCACTTCCGAGACCACGGACTCGGCACTCTTGCGCGATGAGGTGTCCACCGCGATCACACCGTGCTGCGTATCGATCAGCGCATCGGTGCGCACCGGCCGCACGAAGGCGCGCGGTAGCAGCTCGGTGATGAGCTCGTCCTTGATCCGCTTGCGGGTGCGGCCACCGGGTTTGCGGCCTTCCTTTTCCTCGATCGCCGCCAGTTTCTTTTGCAGCAAGTCATTGACCACCGCGCCGGGCAGCAGTTTGTCCTCGCCGCCGACGGTCAGCCAGAGCGCGTCGTCGCAGGCGTGCTGGAAGGCGGCGTAGTGCTGGCCCATCGGCGGGATGAAACCGCGCGAGGACAGCTCCAGCGCGCCGACCGGCTTGAGCGCGCAGTCGCCGAGTTGTTGCTCGAGGTCGGTGAGGTCGAGCGTGGTGGGGAAGCGGAACAGGGTGAGATTGCGGAAGAACATGCGGGATCCAATAGGTTAGTCGCCACGTAGGAGCGCACCGCAGGGGCGCGACTTTATTTCGCGCCCCTGCGGTGCGCTCCTGCAGGGGGAATGAACGGGTTACGGCTGGTGGTCGTGCTGATCCTCGCCACCGGACAGCCATGCGTGCGCATCCGGCAGCGCCGTATCGCCGCGTTTGCCCAGCGCAAGAAAATCGAACAGCTTGGGATCGCTCAATTGCGAAGGCCGGATATCGCCCAGCGCCCGCGCCATGGTTTCGACGCGACCCGGCGTGTCCTTTTCCCACTGCGCCAGCATCTTCTTGACCTGCTTGCGTTGCAGGTTTTCCTGCGAACCGCACAGGTTGCAGGGAATGATCGGAAAACCCTTGGCCTCGGCGTACAGCTCGATGTCGGCCTCGCGCACATAGGCCAGCGGGCGGATCACGACGTGCTTGCCGTCATCGGACAGCAACTTGGGCGGCATGCCGGAGAGCTTGGCGTGGAAGAACAGGTTCAGGAAAAACGTGTTGACCAGGTCATCACGATGATGGCCGAGCGCGATCTTGGTGAAGCCGTGATCCTCGGCATAGGTGTACAGCGCGCCGCGGCGCAGCCGCGAACACAGCGAGCACATCGTCTTGCCTTCCGGGATCACCCGGGTGACGACCGAATAGGTGTCCTGCTCGATGATGTGGAAGTCCACCCCGATCGATTTCAGGTACTCGGGCAGCACATGTTCGGGAAAACCCGGCTGCTTCTGGTCGAGGTTGACGGCGGTGATCGAGAATCGCACCGGCGCCTTCTTCTGCAGTTGCAGCAGCACGTCCAGCAAGGTGTAGCTGTCCTTGCCGCCGGACAGGCAGACCATCACCTTGTCGCCCTCTTCGATCATGCCGAAGTCGGCAATCGCGCGGCCGACCTGGTGGCGCAGGCGCTTGGCCAGCTTGTCGGCTTCGCGCTTGGCGCGGGCGGCGGACTCCGAAGCGGGCTGGTGAGCGGACTGGGGAGCGGAGTCGAGAATCGGCAGGATGTTCATT
Source organism: Pseudomonadota bacterium (assembly GCA_018242365.1). GTDB lineage: Bacteria > Pseudomonadota > Gammaproteobacteria > Xanthomonadales > Xanthomonadaceae > Thermomonas. The sequence continues at coordinate 207,815 of JAFECB010000006.1, read as the reverse complement.
CGCCATCATTTTACCTGCGCCGGTCGAATACCTGCGGTCGGTGGACGCGCTATGCTCTGGTCATGGGCCGAATGCTCGAATCCAGTGAACTGGCCAAACTGGCGCGGCTGGTGATGGAGCTGCGCGAGGAGCACCGCGACCTCGACGAGGCGATCGTCCGCCTGCAATCCGATTTGCAGTCCGATGAGCTGCTGCTCAAGCGGATGAAGAAGCGCAAGCTGCGGCTGAAGGACCAGATCGCCTGGATCGACAACCTGCTGATCCCGGATGAGCCGGCCTGACCCGGTAGCGATGAACGGATCGCCGCAAGCCGCATGCAGGTTCTTTCCACCGATGTGATGTCCTCTCGCCTCCCTGTTTCCCGCTAGACCTCGGGAAGCCGGCCTTCGCCGGTGTCAGCGAGAGCGTGTGATGAACAAGGGTTCGATGTGGAAAGCCGGCCTCGGTGCCCTGTGGCTGGCCGTGGCGGGCTTGGCATGGGTGCCGATGGCGCAGGCGCAGACCAGTTCGGGCGCGATTCCGGACGGGCGCGGACGGATGGTGGCGTTGGCAGCGGGTGGCAACCACAGTTGCGCGATTCGCCAGGATGGTTCCGTGGCGTGCTGGGGCAGCAATACGGCTGGGGAAAGCACGCCGCCGACAAAAGGCATTTTCACGGCGGTAACGGTGGGTGCATACCACAGCTGTGGCCTGCGCTCGGATGGTGTTGCCGTGTGCTGGGGTGACAACAGCTACGGACAATTGATGGTGCCTTCGAACACGCGATTCGTGGCGCTTGCTTCCGGCAATGTGCACGTCTGCGGCCTGCGTGCCAGCGGCACCGTTGCTTGCTGGGGGCGTAATGTCGCCGGCGAAACCCAACCGCCCAAGCAACTGTTCGTGGCATTGACCGCAGGTGCCGAGCATACCTGTGGCTTGCGTGCCGATGGCGTCGCGCAGTGCTGGGGGTCCAACGCCAATGGCGGCACCACGGTGCCCGCCAATGAGCGATTCATTCAAATGGCTGCCGGGTCTTTTCATACCTGCGGCGTGCGCGCAGATGGCAGCGCCATATGCTGGGGCAATGGACTTGCGGGCAGTGTGCCCACGGGGCAAACACTGACGGCGCTGGCGGCGGGTGACGAGCACACCTGTGGCTTGAACGTGGGTGGCACCGTGGCTTGCGGCGGCGGCAACAGCAATGGCCAGTCCCGCCCGCCCCTGTCAAGGATGAACCGCTATATCGCGGTGACGGCCGGCTACCAGCACACCTGCGCATTGACCGTGGATGGTCGCGCGGTCTGCTGGGGCGACAACACCTACGGGCAACTCAATGCGCCGCGCGGCCCGTTCGGGATGGGCACGGTCGCCGCAGGTTACGCACACGCCTGCGATCTGGACGCCGATGGCAGCCTGGTGTGTTCGGGCAGCAATGGCAGCGGCGAAGCCACGCCACCTGCGGGCAGCTTTGCCGACGTGGGTGCGGGCGGTGCGTTCAGTTGCGCGCGTTCCGCAACCGGTCTGCTTTCGTGCTGGGGCTTCAACGATGTCAACCGCGCCAGCCCGCCGAGCGGTCAGTACGCCGACATGCGCGTTGGCAGCCTGGGTGGCTGTGCCCTGACGGGCACCGGCGGGTACGGATGCTGGGGCTTGAACAACTACGGGCAAACCACGCCGGCGCTGCTACCGTTCGGAATCGGCATGCATTACCGCCAACTCAGCCGGGGTTCTTTCCACGGTTGCGGCATCGTCAATGATGGCAGCGCCCGCTGCTGGGGATACAGCGGCACGGGTGCCACTACGGTGCCGGGTGGCAGCTGGCTGGCCATTGGTGAAGGCGACCAATTCAGCTGCGGCCTGCGCCCGAACGGCAACCTGGTGTGCTGGGGTGGCGCGATGGCGGCCACGCCGGTTCCGGCCGGTGGCTTCAAGGCACTGTCGGTCGGTGAAGAACACGCCTGTGCGATCCGCGACAGCGGCGAGTTGGCCTGCTGGGGCAGCAACGCCCACGGGCAGGCAACGCCACCGGCCGGACGCTTCGTGCATGTCAGCGCGTCCTACACGCAAACTTGCGCAGTGCGCGACGATGGCAGCCGCACTTGCTGGGGCGGTACGCCCTGATACGGCAATTCTTGAGGAAGGACGAGAACGGGGCTTCGGCCCCGTTTTCGTTTCAGTCCTCTGTGGGCGAAGTGTCACCCACGGCCGGCTGCTCGCCCGTCGTGCGCCCCGTATCCGGGCTGATTTTCTCGATGGTATGGCGCAGTTCGCGGCCCAGCACCACGCGGGCGTCCTTGGCCCAGGCTTTCAGGCGGTCGTCGAACATCAGTTTGCTGGTCTCGGGATTGGGCCAGACCAGTTTCAGTTCGCGCAGTTTCTGGATGAAGCTGCGGAACAGGGCCTTGTCGAAGAACTCCGGGGCGGCCGGCGCATACAGCAGCGACAGCCGCTGCGCGGCGAGCTGGCACAGGCTCTCCAGTTCGCCGGCACCAAGCACGCCGGGGCCGTTCTTCACCAGCACGCTGATGGCGATGTAATAACGCTCGAACGCTTGTTGCAGGGTGTGGCCCAGCGCGCGCAGGCGGAACACTTCATCGGTCTGGCCGGCGTTGCGTTGCAGGATGCCGCCATCGTCGTCGCTGACCTGTTCCAGCAGGCCTTCGCGGATGAACAGTTCGATGGTGCGGTCGATCCGCGAAGCGAATTCGTCCTCGTTCCAGGGCAGGAACAATTCCGCCTGCAGGAAGGGATACAGGCTGCGGCCGATCTGCTGCAACTGCTTGCGGCCCATGCGGCGGTTGTTCTGGAAGCACACCGCGATCCACGACGAGGCGGTGAACAGGTGCAGTACGTTGTTGCGGAAATAACTCAGCAGCACCGCGTTGTCGTCATCGACGCCGAGCACGTCGCCTAGCGGGTGCACGGTGCGTTCGATCAGGCCGATGTCTTCGCCATGGGCGATGATCTGCGCCGGGGTGTGCGGGGTCACCGTCACCCAGTCCGAATACGCCACCTCGGCCAGCAGGGTCTTGGACAGCGCGATCTGGGCCAGCAAATCGGCTTCACCGATCGCGTGCTTGGGCGTGGACAGCAGCGCCAGCGCCAGCAGGTTGATCGGGTTGACGTCGGCGGCGCGATTGACGTTGACCTGGATTTCCTGCGCCAGCGCATCGACGGTGCGCGCAAACCACGATGGCTTCTCGTCGTCGCCCACCGGCTGGCCATCCCACTCCGGCGCATGCCTGGCCAGGATGTCGCCCAACTGGATGCGCTCGCCGAAGTTCACCACCACTTGCCCGTAGTTGCTGCGCAGCACCTTGGGGATGCCGAAGAGCAGCTGCCAGATCGATTCCTTCTCCTTCGGCTTGCCGGACAATTCATCCAGATAGCTGCGGCCTTCCATCAGTTTTTCGTAGCCGATGTAGACCGGCTGGAACAACATCGGGCGCGTGGGCTGGCGCAGGTAGGCGCGCACCGTCATCGCCAGCGAGCCGCCCTTGGGTTGCAGCAGGCGGCCGGTGCGCGAGCGCCCGCCTTCGATGAAGTATTCGATCGAATAACCCCCGGCCACCAGCTGCGCCATGTATTCGCGGAACACCGCCGAATACAGCGCATTGCCCTTGAAGCTGCGGCGGGCGAAGAACGCACCGCTGCGGCGCAGGATGCTGCCCACCACCGGCAGGTTGAGGTTGATGCCGGCGAAGATATGCGGCGGCACCACGCCGTGGCTGTACAGCAGGTAGCTCAGCAGCAGGTAGTCCATGTGGCTGCGGTGGCTGGGCACGTAGACCACTTCGTGGCCGGGTGCGTCCTGCTTGAACTTGTCGAGGTGATGCACCAGCACGCCGCGATAAATCCGATTCCACACCGGGGTCAGCAGGAAGCTGACCGAACGCACCACGGTGTTGGAATAGTCGGCGGCGATTTCCCAGAAATAGGCGTTGGCTTTCTTCCAGGCGTCCTCGGGCTTGCCCTTGTCGCGCCGGGCTTGGTCGGCTATCGCGTCCTTGACCTGCGGCGCGGACAGCACCTGGTCGGCCAGCATGCGCCGGGTCGACAGGTCGGGGCCGATCACCACCTCGCGCACGCGCCGGAAGTGGGTGCGCAGCACGCGCGAGACCTTGCGCACCGCGCGCTCGGGCGGCAGGTCTTCGGCCAGTGCGGTGCGTACCGACATCGGGGTCGCGAACTGCACCAGCGTATCGCGCCCGTTCAGCAGCATGGCCAGCAGGCGGCGGAAGCGGCCCACCAGGGTCCAGTTTTCCGAGAACAGCACGCTGAACCAGCCGCTGGTGCGCTTGGGAGCCTGGCCGACGAAGATGGAGACGGGCACCAGTTGCACGTCCAGGGCGGGCTTGTCGCGATGGGCTTGCAGCAGCCGCGCCAGCGAGCCGGAATGGGTCTTGTGTTCGGCACCCGGCAGCAGGCCGAGGGCATTGGCATGCCGGCGCGACAGCGCGACATACGCGCGCTTGCGGCCGAGTGGATCGCCGGCGATCGGTTGCAGTGGCAGGGGCAGCCCGGCTTCGCGGCAGGCGCGCTGCAGGATCAGCGCATTGGACAGACCGTAGTCTTCGAGCACATAGCAGATCGGGCGTTCGGATTCGGGCGAAACATGCGCCCCGTTTTCGATATCCAGCTTGAGCCACGGATCGAGCAGCCAGCCCAGCAGGCGCGCCCACAGGGGCGTGTGTGCTTTGGGAGTCGCCGGCGCGGGCGTGCTCTCGGCGGCATCTCCCTTGCGCGCGCTTTCGGTCGCTGGCGCAGCTGCATCGAGGAATTCGGGCAGCGGCAGGCGTGTTTCTACGGCATCGGCGTCAGCCACGGGCGCAGCCTCGGTCTCTGGCGAGGCCGGCGTCGTGGCGGTGGGCGGGTCGAACAAGCCCGCTTGCTGGGGGGATTGGGGATCAGGCATCGCCTGCATTATGGCCGAGCGCCCCGCCGGCTGCTTCCGCGTGCGGGTCAAGCCATGCGACCGGAGTCACGATTTTCTTCCTGCTGCCGGGGTGGCTGCGGAGTGGCCAGCAAGCGAGCGCCGGGCATCGTCCACATAGTCGGCCAGATACCAATGCCCGTCGATGCGCACCACCGGCACGATGGCTGTGATGGGTCGGCCGGCAAGCACATAGTCCAGCCGCAGGCGCGCGGTATCGCCGGTCTGCTGGGCGAGGCTGACGTGCAGGCTGCGCAGGCTGGCATCGAAATCGAGGCCGTATTGCAGCCGCATCTGTGTCAGTAAAGTGCCGTAGAAACGCGATAGCCGCCCCAGGCTGGCAGTCATCCCGAGGCGGGCGAAGTCCGCGTTCGCGCGGCGTCCATCCACGCCGGTGCGCGTTGCCGTCGCGGCGAGCGCGCTGAACAGGTGCTGTGCGCGGACGGGATCGGACAGCGGCGCCGCCAAGGCCCAATCACCCAGCGCCAGCATTACCTGGTCGATGTGCTTGCGTTGCTCCTCGCTGTAGTCCGGGTCCTTCTGCAGATAGCCGCGCCCGAACACGACCAGGGTGCGCACGGCCTGGTCGATGTCGCCATCGGCACCGGCGAACTGGCTGCGGAAGCTGGTCATCAAACCCTTGGCCGCATCGGGCTCCTGCAGCGCGGTGAGCATGCGCGGGATGTCGCCATCCAGCGGCAACTCCTGCAACGGCCACGTGCTGCGACCGCTGCGCCAAGCTGTTTCCACTTGCGCATGCAGGCCAGGTGGCAGCGCCACCCGCGCAAAGCCGGCACCATCACGGGCCAGCAGCCGGTCGCGCAGCACATGGATCGCGTCGATGGGCCGTTCGGCCGCGGCATTGCGCAGGCCGGCGGCATCGACGCTGGCCGTCTCGGCGGCTGGGCGGCAGGCCGACAGCCAAGGCAAGGCCAGTGCGATGCCCAGCAACAATGCCCAGCGGGTCGCGGTTCGGGGGCGAGCCTGTGCAGTCATGCCCGGAGTGTCATGGCTGCGTGGGCAGCGGCGCAAGTCGGCGCTGTTCAGATGCGAGGCGACGACCGACGCTTCCGCTCGACACCGCCTTTTACTCGTTGCACCGGCCCTGCTCCATCGCCTGCAGCCGCTGCGGGTAAGTGGAGGCCAGCAGGCTGCGCCAGTGTTGCCAACCGGCGCGGGCGGCGGCGATCCGCTCGGGGGTGACGGACTTGTCGACATGGACATAATGCAGGCCGAGGTAATCGATCCCGGCCGGGCGCAGGGCGGCGCGCATGTTGTCGATGTTCTGCTGGCCGTCATCGACCAGCAAGACGCGGTCGTAATGGACGCGCAGTTCGCGGAACAGGTCCAGCAGGACCTTGCCCTTGTCCTGCCCGGTGGTCATGAACAGGCCCTGGTCGTAGACCACGCGCATGGGGCGGGCGTCGGGCGCCTTGCGGAAGTCCCAACTGCGGCCTTCGGTGATGCCACCGAGCATCGTCGGCAAGCTGTAGCCGGCACTGGCGAGGGTGCGCAGGGTGCCGCCACGGTAGAACGCGCTGCGCGAGGTCAGCAGCAGCTTGTCGGCATGAATCGCGTTGATCAGCGCGGGCCCGTCGGCCTGGGTTGGCAGTTGGGTGCCGGCTTCGTAGTTGAGTGCGATCAACGAAAAAATGCAGGGCACCTTGTCCGGGTCGTTGGCGGGCAGTTTGTGTTGCCATTCGTACCAGGTATCGCTGCCGTAGAACCCAGCCGAGGTCAGCAGGGTGTCGTCGATGTCGAGTACCAGCAGAGTGCGTTCGCGGCTTTCGGCCAGCGCCGGTGCGACCGCCGCGAGATCGGTGATGTCGCGCACCTCGGAGGATGCACCATCCGGACGCAATGCCGGGGTCGAACAGGCCGTGAGCAGGGTGACGAGGACGACGGCAAGCAGGCGGCGCATGTTTCGACTCCGGGGTGTGCTGCGCGCAGTGTAGCGAGTCGACGCTTGCGATCCGCTACTTCGCCAGCAGCGCGCGGATATCCTCGATCGCCATGCGCCGGCGCTCTTGCTTGTTCTCGGCGTCGGCCACCGGGTCGGCGCCGTCGCGTTGCAGTTCGGCGGCGGGCAGTTCATCGAGGAAGCGGCTGGGCTTGAGCCGCAGCTTGTCGCCCCAGCGCTGCGCTTCCTTGGCATGCGACAGCCACAGGCGTTCCTTGGCGCGAGTGATGCCGACGTAGAACAGGCGGCGCTCTTCGTCGATGCGGCCTTCCTCGAGGCTGGCTTCATGCGGGAGGTTGCCGTCCTCGACGCCGACGATGAACACGAAGCGGAATTCCAGGCCCTTGGCCGCGTGCAATGACATCAGGCGCACCTGGTTGCCGGCATCACCCTTGTCGGCATGGCTGAGCAGGGCCAGCGCGGCGGCCAGTTCGCCGGGGCCGGAAGTCTTCGGGCCATCGAACCAGTCGGCCAGTTCGTCGAGGTTGCGGCGGCGCACCTGGAATTGCGCCTCGTTCTTGCACTGCACGCGCAGCGCGGCGAGAAGGCCGGAGGCTTCGTTGAGCTTGCGCACCAATTCGGCCGGCGGCAACACGTGCGCGGCCTTGCGCAGGCTGTGCACGCTGTCGTTGAAGCCCTGCAAGGCATTGCCCGATCGCGCCGGCAATTGCTTGCACAGGCTGATCGATTCGGCCGCCCGCGCCAGCGGCAGGTGCGCATGTGCTGCAAGCTCACCAAGTTTGGCCAGGGTGGTCGCGCCGACGCCGCGATTGGGCGCCTGCACCGCGCGCAGGAAGGCGGCGTCATCGTCCGGATTGGCCAGCAGGCGCAGCCATGCCAGCGCGTCTTTCACTTCGCCGCGATCCAGGAAGGCGGTGCCGCCGCTCAGGTGATAGGGAATGCGCAGCAGTTGCAGCGCCTTTTCCAGCGCGCGGCTCTGGTGGTTGCCGCGGAACAGGATGCAGCACTCGCTCCATGGCGCTTCGTGCTTGCGGGCGATGAACTGGAGCTCGGCGGCGACCTTGTCGGCTTCGTGGGCGGCATCGCGGCATTCCCAGACGCGGATGCGTTCGCCGTCGGCGGCATCGCTCCACAGTGTCTTCGGGTGTTCATGCGGGTTGTGCGCGATCAGCGCATTGGCGGCGCGCAGCACGCGGTTGCTGCAGCGATAATTCTGTTCCAGCTTGATGATTTTCAGCGCCGGGAAATCACTGCCGAGCGTCAGCAGGTTCTCTGGATTGGCGCCGCGCCAGGCGTAGATGCTCTGGTCGTCATCGCCGACGCAGGTGAACTGCCCGGCCTCGCCCGCCAACGCCTTGAGTAGGCGGTACTGGGCGTCGTTGCTGTCCTGGCACTCGTCGACCAGCAGATAGCCGATGCGCTCGCGCCACACCGCCCGCGCTTCGGCATCGGTTTCCAGCAAGTGCAGCGGCAAGCGGATCAGGTCATCGAAATCCACCGCGTTGAACGCGGCCAACCGCTGTTGATACCGCGCGTAGAGTGCGGCTGCCTCGCGTTCACGCGGGCTGCGGGCGGCATCAAGCGCCTGTTCGGGCGAGAGCGCCGCATTCTTGGCGCGGCTGATCAATTGCTTCATCGCCTCGATCGCATCCGGCTTGCTGCCGGCGGGGAGCAGGTCCTTGATCTGGGCGCTGGAATCGTCCGCGTCGAAGATCGAGAAGCCGCGCCGCAGGCCAAGCTTGGCGTGATCGATCTGGGCGATCTTCAATCCGAGTGCGTGGAAGGTGCAGACGGTGAGCTCCTGCGCGGCCTCGCCCTTGATCCGCCGGGCCACGCGCTCGCGCATTTCGCGCGCGGATTTGTTGGTGAAGGTGATGGCGGCGATGCGCTTGGCCGGATAGCGCCCGGACTGCACCAGATGCGCGATCTTCTCGACGATGACGCGGGTCTTGCCGCTGCCGGCACCGGCCAGCACCAGCAGTGGGCCATCGGTATGCAGCACGGCGGCGCGCTGGGGGGGGTTGAGCATGGTTTGGATGGGAGGTGGGAGACGAGAGATGGGAGATGGGAAAGCGAGGTATTGGGGTAATTGTAAGATTGTGCTGACCGTCTCCCGTCTCTCCTCTCCCGGCACCAATGGCCAAGCTCTACTTCTATTTTTCCGCGATGAACGCCGGCAAGACCACCACCCTGCTGCAGTCGGCCTACAACTACCGCGAGCGCGGGATGCGGGTGGCGATCCTCACGCCGCGCCTGGACGACCGCGCCGGTGCCGGCAAAGTCGCGTCCCGTATCGGCCTGCAATCGTCGGGGATCGCCTTCGAGCGTGATGCGGATTTGCAGAAGCTGGTCGAGGCCGACATCGCCGCCCACGGCGGCTTGCATTGCGTGCTGGTGGACGAAGCCCAATTCCTGACCAAGCCGCAGGTCTGGCAGCTCTCCGAGATCGTCGATGCGCTGAAGATACCGGTGCTGTGCTACGGCTTGCGCACCGATTTTCGCGGCGAGCTGTTCGAAGGCAGTCAGTACCTGCTGGCCTGGGCCGACGAACTTTCGGAGATCAAGACCATTTGCCACAGCGGCAAGAAAGCCACCATGAACCTGCGCGTGGATGCGAGCGGACGTGCGGTGCACGATGGCCCGCAGGTGGAGATCGGCGGCAACGAGCGCTACATCTCGGTGTCGCGTGCGGAGTTCAAGAAGGTGATGCGTGGCGAGGGCACGATCGAGCCGTTGCAGGTGCCGCTGCCCTTGTGAGGCGTGGACGCGTTCGTTGAATCAACGTCATCCCGGCTTGCGCCGGGATGACGAGCGCGGGTGTGCTCAATGATTCTCCGCCGCGTTGTTCACCATCAACGCGCGCGAGATGCGTGCGCAGGTGTTGACGGCGGCGGTGAAGACTTGCAGGCATCGCGAATACGCCGGACTTCACGCGGCACCGCGCCACCTTCCGGCAAGGCCTGTTGCATCTGCGCGAGCAGGGTTTCCAGTTGCACACGCGCAGCCTCCGGATCGCCGTGGCATTGCGCTTCGGCGGCATAGGCACCGGCCAGCCACGCCGCCTTGTGCTGCTCGATGTCGCCTGCACTTTGCTGGCTCTGTGCCAACAACTGCGCGACCGCGTTGGCGTCGCCGTCCTGCGCTTGCAGGCGTTCCAGCGAGATTTCCGCACGGCGCGTGTGCGAGTGACCGCGACGGTAGCCCTTGCGGGTGATCTGCACGGCCTGCTCCAGTGCTGCCCGCGCGGCATCGCGCTGGCCCAGGCCAGCAAGGATTTCCCCGCGCATGCGCTCGCCATCGCCCACCAGGCCATTGTCGACGCCGAACTGGCGCGCGCGCAGCTGGATCGATTCGAGGATCGGATCCAGTGCCTCGCGATCACGGCCGGCGTCGTGCAGGATCATCGCGAGGTTGAACAGGCCGTTCGAAATCGAGCCGGGATTGCTGTCGCTCTTGCGCCACGCGGCCACGGCCTGGCGTTGGAACTTGAGTGCCCGCTCGATGTCGCCGCGTTCCCAGGCGACGATGGCGAGGCTGTTGTAGGCGCGCGCCATGTCCGGATGATTGGGGTCGAGGCGCGCACGCATCCACGCGGTGGTTTCGAGGAAGATGGCTTCCGCCTCGTTGAAGCGGCCGAGGTCGACGTACAACGCCGCCAACTGGCGGCTGGCGTCGATGGCGGCGCGGTTGCTGCGGCCGTGCAATTCCTGCGCCAGTGCCAGCGAGGCCTTGCAGTCACGCAACGCGGCCTCCAGCGCGTCGGTGGTGCGCTCCAGCACGCACAGCGAACGGCGGATATCAATCGCTGCCGGATGATGATCGCCGGCACGCTGGCGGAGCTGGTCCAGTGCCGCCGTGAGGCTGTGGATGGCGGCTTCCGGTTGGCCGGCATCGGCTTGCAGCGAGGCCATGTCGAGCTGGGTTTCGGCGACGCCACCGACATCGTCTTCCTTGCGCCGCAGCGCCAGCGCGCGGGTGAACAGGCGCTTGGCCGAGGCCGCATCACCCAGTTCGCGCTGGCAGCGTCCCAGTTGCGAATAGAACGCGGAGACCACCGTGGACAGCTGCAGTTCCTCGTTGCGGGCGGTGGATTCCAGCGGGCCCATCTGCGCCGAGCACAGCGCGGCTTCGCCCAGTTCCTGATGGACATTGCCACGCAGGGCCGCGGCTTCCAGTCGCAGGCTGGTCGGCGCGTCCGGTAGCACCGCCAGCAAGCGCGCCTGCCGTTCCAGCAGGTCGCCGGCTTCACGATAGTCGCCGAGCCCCAGCCGCAGCCGCGCGACCACGCCATAGAGTTCGGCGCGCGCCTGCGGTTGCCGGGCGAGGCTGCGTTCGCCACGCAGGATGCCCATGTCGAGCAGGCTGCGCACGTCGATCGGCGTGTTGGCCGAGCTGCCGGCGTCCTGGAACAGTTCGGTGACGAAGTGCTGCATCGCCTGCGCGCGGTTGGCCTCGCGCAGTGCGCGCTGTGCCTGCCAACTCACCAGTGCGAGCGCCGACACCAGCACGGCAAGGATGGCGGTCGCGGCGGCCAGGCCCCATCGATGCCGGAACAGGTATTTCCGCATCCTGTAGCCGACGCTGGCGCCACGGGCGACGACGGGCCGTCCGTGCAGGTGGCTGTACAGGTCCTGCGACAAGGCCTCGACCGAGGAATAACGCTGCGTCGGGTGCTTGGCCAGTGCTTTCAGCACGATGTTGTCGAGATCCCCGGAGAGCAACTTGGCGAGCCGTGCCGGTGAATACGGGCGAGCCTGGTCGGGCGTTGCGCGGGCGGCGGTTTGCGAGGGCCGCTGCGGCTCGCCTTCGATGATCGCCTCTTCCCACTCGGCGTCGGTCTCGCGCTTGAGGCGATAGGGTTTGCTGCCGGTCAGCAATTCGTACAACACCACGCCAAGCGAATACACATCGGTCATGGTGGTGACCGGCTCGCCACGGATCTGCTCCGGCGCGGCGTAGTGCAGGGTGAAGGTGCGCACGCCGGTACGGGTCTGCTCGACCGGAACCGGCTCCGCATCCAGCAGCTTGGCGATGCCGAAATCGAGCAGGCGCACGTGGCCGGCGGGGGTGACGAGGATGTTCGACGGCTTGAGGTCGCGATGGACGATCAGGTTGGCGTGGGCATGGCTGACCGCTGTGCAGACGTCGCGGAACAGCGCCAGCCGTGCCGGGATGTCGAGTTGCCGCGACTGGCAATAGCAGGCCAGCGGCTCGCCTTCCACATATTCCAGTGCCAGGTACGGCCGGCCATCGGGCGTGGTGCCGGCGTCGAGCAGGCGCGCGATGTTCGGGTGCTCGAAGCGGGCGAGGATCTCGCGCTCGCGGATGAAGCGTTGCAGCAGGCGCGGGTCGCCGAGGCCGGGGCGCAGCAGCTTGAGTGCGACGCGGCGCTCGTACAGGCCGTCGGCGCGTTCGGCCAGCCAGACCTGGCCCATGCCGCCTTCGCCGAGCAGACGTTCGAGCTGGTACGGGCCGATGTGCGCACCCGGGATCGGCCCGTTCGGCAAGCTCAGCGCCGGGGAGTCGAGAAATTCCGGATCGTCGGCATCGAGCTTGAGCAGGTGCTCGATGTCATCGGCCAGGGTGGCATCTTGCGCACGCAGGGTGCGCAGATGTTCCGCGCGCTCGTCCGCCGTCATTTCGAGCAGGGCGTCGAGCAGCGGCGAGAGGCGTTGCCAGCGTTGGCTGTCCATGCGCCGCGGCTGGCGGCGCTCAGGCCGCCGGCGCCTCCTGCAGCGAGGCCAGCAGGTACATGCGCGCCTTCTGCCAATCGCGCCGCACGCTGCGTTCGGAGCGTTCCAGCAGCGCCGCGATTTCAAGCTCGGACAGGCCGGCGAAATAGCGCAGTTCCACCACCTTGGTCAGGCGCGGATCGACAGCCGAGAGTTGTTCCAGCGCGCGGTCGAGGCCGAGCATGTCTTCATCGAGGCTGAATCCGCCTTCGATATCGTCGGGCAGTTCGGTGACGCGATGCAGGTCGCCGCCGCGCTTTTGTGCCAGCCGCTGGCGCGCGTAATCGACGATGACCGAACGCATCGCCGAGGCCGCGTAGGCGAAGAAATGCGAGCGGTCGTCGAACTGCACCGAACCGGGATCGCGACCGATCAGTTTCAGGTAGGCCTCGTGCACCAGCGCGGTGGCGTCCAGCGTATGCCCCTGCTGCTGGCCGGCCAATTGTCGACGCGCCATGCCGTGCAGCTCCTGATAGAGCGTGGCGAGCACGCGGTCCATCGCCTCGCGGTCACCGCCGCGCGCGGCATCGAGCATGACGGTGATGTCGCCGGAACCGGTCATCGCAACCTGAAATCGAGTCGGGGGAAGCACGACTATAGCGAATGTGGCCGGTACGCACCGGAATCAACGTTGGCAGCGTCCGCACCAGACCGTCGCGCGCTGGCCGATGCTGGCCTGCCTGAGCGCGTGGCCGCAGCGCGGACAGGGCTGGCCGCCGCGTCCGTAGGCCAGCAATTCCTGCTCGAAATAACCGGGCGCGCCGTCGGGGCTGATGAAATCGCGCAAGGTCGTGCCGCCGCGATCGATGGCGCGTTGCAGGATGAGCTTTACTGCCTCCGCCAGTGCCACGTAGCGCTCGCGCGAGACCTTGCCCGCGGCGCGCAAGGGTGAAATGCCGGCGACGAACAGGGCCTCGGCGGCGTAGATGTTGCCGACCCCGACCACCACCGATTGATCCATCAGGAAGGTCTTGACCGGTGCCTTGCGCTGCCGGCTCAGCGCGAACAGGTAGTCGCCGTCGAAGGCATCCGAGAGCGGCTCCGGGCCGAGTCTGGCCAGCAAGGAATGCACGTCACCTGCGGCTTGCCAGAGCAGGCAGCCGAAGCGACGCGGGTCGTTGAAGCGCAGCACGCGGGCGGGGGTGTCGATCGAAGCTGCAAGTGCGATATCGACATGGTCGTGCGCACGCACCGGCGTGTCGGCCGGCAGCACACGCAAGCTGCCGGACATGCCCAAGTGCAGCAGTGCGCTGCCTGCGTCCGTATCCAGCAGCAGGTACTTGGCACGCCGGCGCACGGCGCTGATGCGCTGCCCCGGCAGCAGGGACTCGATCTCGCGCGGGATCGGCCAGCGCAGGTCGGGCCGTCGCAGCAACACGCTGGCCACGCGGTGACCTTCGACATGCGGCTGCAGGCCGCGACGGGTGGTTTCGACTTCGGGGAGTTCGGGCATGCCTGCATCATGCCGCACTGCGCGGCGCGACAGGCTCTATGATCGGCGCATGAAACCCTGGTTCGCTGCCTTGCTGGTGCTTGCTCCGTTGCTGTTGCCGCGCCCGACGGCGGCACAAGTCACCCGCACCAGCGATTACCTCGCGCGCATGGATGCCGATGGCGATGGCAAGGTGTCGCTGGCGGAATACCAGATCTGGATGAGTTACGCCTTCGATGCCATGGACCGCAATCGCGATGGCGTGCTGACGCCGGACGAACAGCCCGGCGGGCGTGGCAAACCCCTCGCGCGAGCGGACCACCAGAAGCTGCTTGCCGAACGCTTCCGCAAGCAGGACGTGAACCACGACGGGTTCCTCAGCGCGAAGGAATTGGCTGCACCACCGCAGTAAGTTCAGCGCAAGTCTGTCGTGCAAATGAAATCGCCCGGCACTGCCGGGCGATTCCTTGTCAATGGTACGAAGAGCCTCACCAGATCCGCACGCGATCCTCGGGCTTGAGGAAGAGCTTCTGCCCGTCCTTGACGCCGAAGGTGGCATACCAGGCATCGAGGTTGCGCACGGTCAGCGAGCGCCATTGGCCGGGGGCGTGCTCGTTGCCCACGAGCTGCGAGCGCAGCGCGGCATCGCGCATCTTGGTGCGCCAGGCTTGGCCGAAGGCGAGGAAGAAGCGCTCGTCGCCGGTCATGCCGTCGATCACCGGCGCCGGCTTGCCGCCCAGCGACTTGTGATAGGCGACAAAGGCCGCTTGCAGGCCGGAGAGATCGGCGATGTTCTCGCCCAGCGTCTGCTTGCCGTTGATGTGCAGTCCCGGCAGCGGTTCGTAGGCATCGTACTGCGCGGCCAGGCGATCGGCGGCAGCCTTGAAATGGGCGGCGTCTTCCGGCGTCCACCAGTTGTGCAGGCGGCCCTGGGCATCGAATTCGGCGCCGAGGTTGTCGAAGCCGTGGCTGATCTCGTGGCCGATGATCGCGCCGATCGCGCCATAGTTCGCCGCCGCGTCGGCCTTGGGATCGAAGAACGGCGCTTCCAGAATGGCGGCCGGGAAATTCATCGCGTTCTGCACCGGCAGGTTGACCGCGTTCACCGTCTGCGGCGTCATCCACCATTCGTTCGGGTCCGGCGCCTTGCCGAGCTTGTCGCGCTGGTGCTGGAACTCGAAGGCGTCGGCCCGCATCATGTTGCCGAGCGCGTCGTCCGGCTTGATCTCGAGCGTGGCGTAATTCCGCCAGGTCGCCGGATAGCCGACGTTGACGTGCATGTTCTCGGCCTTTTCCTTGGCCATCTTCTTCGTTTCCGGGCTCATCCAGGTCAGCCCATCGACGCCGTCGCGGAAGGCGTTGAGGATGTTGTGCACCATGTCCTCCACCTGCGCCTTGGAGCTGGCCGGGAAGTACTGGCGAACATAGAGCTGACCGACCGCATCGCCAAGATCGCGGTTGGTGGCCGCCAGTGCGCGCTTCCAGCGGTCACGCTGCGCGGTGGTGCCGGAGAGCTGGGTGCCATAGAAGCCGAAGGCGAGATCGGCGTAGGCCTTGGGCAGCAGGGTGGCGTAGTGGTTGATGGCGTGGAAGCGCAGGTAGTCCTTCCAGACCTGCAGCGGTTGGCTCGCGACCAGCAGCGAGAGCTTGCTGATGGCTTCCGGCTGCCATGCCACCAGGGTCTGCTGGTTGGCAAGGCCGGCGGCATCCAGATACGCGGCCCAGTCGATGCCCGGCGCGTGCTGTGCGAACTCGGCGACCGGCCACGGATTGTTGGCCTTGTGGATGTTCTGGGTATCGATGATGTTGGCCTGGGCCTGCGCGATCTTCATTTCCAGGTCGAAGATGGCTTTTGCCTTGGCCTCCGCATCGGCTTCACCGGCCTGCTTGAGCAAGGCCACCATGTAGGCCTTGTAGGCGTTGCGATTGGCCACCATCGCCGGGTCATTCGACAGGTAGTACTCGCGGTCGGGCATGCCGAGGCCACCCTGCAGCAGGTAGCCGACGTTGTGCGAGTGGTCTTCCAGGCCGGCGGCGACGAACAGGCCGAACAGGTTCTCGGTGTAGTAGTTGGTGGCATTGATCGGATCGACGTCGGCGCGCAGGGTGCTGCCGAGGTAGCGCGACAGGCCGGAGACGTCCTTGATGCCATCGATCGCATCGAGGCTGGGCTTCAGCGGCGTCAGCCCGGCCGATTCGATGGCCGATTCGTTCATGAACGCGGCGTAGTAATCGACGATCTTGCGCTCGTTGCTGCCGGCGGCGGGATTCTCCTTTTGCAGCGACTGCATCAGGTCGGACAGGCGCTTCTCGGCACGCTCGAACACGGTGTAGAACACGCCGGTGCTGGCGCGATCGGCGGGGATTTGCGTCGCCTGCTGCCAGTGGCCGTTGGCGTAGGCGTAGAAGTCATCGCCCGGCGCAACGGATTTGTCCATGCCGGCCACATCAATTCCGGAGGTCGGCGCGGCGGCGGGAGCGGTGGCCGCGGTATTCGCGGCGTGCGGAGTGCGCGGTTGGCAGGCGACGAGCACGAGGCCGGAGGCGATGCACAGCAGGGCCAGCGCCAACGGGGCGCGCCGGAGGGAGGTGATCTTCATGCGGGGTTCCTTGGCTGGGGACGACCGGGATAGCTTGGCGGACGGGAACGCACGCACCAGTGCGGGAAGTCAGGTGGCGGGCGTGACGCGATCTTAACCCCGCCGTGGCGCTCGCTGCGGCACACTGGGGCCATCTTGGCTTTGCAGGTGATGCGTCATGGACAAGGACTTCTACCCCGTCGATCCGCAGGCTGCGGCGCATGCCAATCTCGACCGCGCCGGCTATGCACGCGACTACGCCGCGTCCATCGCCGATCCCGATGCGTTCTGGGCGCAGCAGGCTAAACGTTTGGACTGGACACGCTTCCCGACCCGGATCAAGGATGTCAGTTACGACCTGAAAGACTTCCGCATCCGCTGGTTCGACGACGGCGAGCTCAATGCCAGCGTCAATTGCCTGGATCGGCATTTGGCCGAGCACGGCGACAAGACTGCGCTGATCTTCGAGCCGGACGATCCGGCCACGCCGGCCGAACGCATCAGTTATCGCGAATTGCATGCACGGGTGTGCCGGCTAGCGAATGCGCTGCGTCACTTGGGCGTCGGCAAGGGCGATCGCGTCACGATCTATCTGCCGATGATCCCCGAGGCGGTGGTGGCACTGCTGGCCTGCGCGCGGATCGGTGCGATCCACATGGTGGTGTTCGGCGGCTTCGCGCCCAACTCCATTGCCGACCGCGTCGCCGACTGCAACAGCAAGCTCATCATCACCGCCGACGAAGGCTTGCGCGGCGGCAAGAAAGTGCCGCTGAAGGCCAATGTCGATGCCGCGCTGAAACTGCCCGGCACGAATGCGGTGGAAACCGTGCTGGTGGTGCGCCATACCGGTGCCGCGGTCGAGATGCAGATGCCGCGCGATCGCTGGTTCGACGCGGTGGTCGATGGCCAGCCGGACAGCTGCACGCCCGAGAACATGAACGCGGAAGACCCGCTGTTCATCCTCTACACCTCCGGCAGCACCGGCAAGCCCAAAGGCGTGCTGCACACCACCGGCGGCTACCTGCTGTGGAGCGCCTACACCCACGCGTTGAGCTTCGACCTGAAACCGGACGATGTGTACTGGTGCACCGCCGACATCGGCTGGGTCACCGGTCATAGCTACATCGTCTACGGGCCATTGGCCAATGGCTGCACCGGCGTGCTGTTCGAAGGCGTGCCGAACCACCCGGATTTCTCGCGCTTCTGGCAGGTCATCGACAAGCACCAGGTCAGCATCTTCTACACCGCGCCCACCGCGATCCGCGCACTGATGCGCGAGGGCGACGGTCCGGTCAAGGCCACCTCGCGTGCCTCGCTGCGGGTGCTCGGCAGCGTCGGCGAGCCGATCAATCCGGAAGCCTGGCGCTGGTATCACGATGTCATCGGCGACGGGCGTTGTCCGGTCATCGATACCTGGTGGCAGACCGAAACCGGCGGCATCCTGATCAGCCCGATTCCCGGTGCCACCGATCTCAAGCCCGGCTCGGCCACCTTGCCCTTGCCCGGCGTGCGGCCGGCGCTGGTCGATGCCGAAGGCAAGCTGTTGGACGGCGTGGCCGAAGGCAACCTGGTGATGCTCGATTCCTGGCCTGGGCAGATGCGCACGGTGTATGGCGATCACCCGCGCTTCATCGACACCTATTTCAAGGCCTATCCGGGCATGTATTTCAGCGGTGATGGCTGCCGCCGCGACGGTGACGGCTATTACTGGATCACCGGCCGCGTCGATGACGTGATCAATGTCTCCGGCCATCGCATCGGCACCGCCGAGGTGGAAAGCGCACTGGTCCTGCATCCGCAGGTGGCCGAAGCCGCGGTGGTCGGCTTCCCGCACGACCTCAAGGGACAGGGCATCTACGCCTATGTCACCCTCAAGGCTGGCATCGCGGAAAGTGAGGACCTGCGCAAGGAACTGACCGCCTGGGTGCGCAAGGAAATCGGCCCGATTGCAACGCCTGATTTCCTGCAATGGGCACCCGGCCTGCCCAAGACCCGCAGCGGCAAGATCATGCGCCGGATCCTGCGCAAGATCGCCGAGAACGCACCCGAGCAATTGGGTGACACAAGCACGCTCGCGGATCCCTCGGTGGTGGAGTCGCTGGTGCGGAATCGGCGCGAGGGGTGAGTAGAAGGGTGCCGTTCGACAAGCCTCAAAACCCGTAGCGCAAGAACCCGCCATCCACGGCGATGCATTCGCCGGTGATGAAACTGGACGCCGGCAGGCACAGGAAGGCCACCGCGGCGGCCACTTCCTCCGGTTCGCCGATGCGGCCCAGCGGCGTGCGCAGCAGCACTTCGTCGAGATAATCCGGGTCGGCCAGCTTGCCGCTGGTGCGGCGGGTGCGGATGTACCACGGCGCCACCGCATTGACCCGGATGCCGTCTTCGGCCCACTCGACAGCGAGGTTGCGGGTCATCTGGTGCAGCGCCGCCTTGCTCATGCCGTAGGGCGCGCCGGTGCGAACATGGGTGAGGCCGGAGACGCTGCCGACGTTCACGATGGAGGAGCTGGCATGTTTGGCCAGCAACGGGTGGGCGAGGCGGCTCAGTTCGAAGGCGGAGAACACATTGGATTCGAAGATGCCGCGCCACTGGTCCTCGCCGTAGTCCAGCGCCGGGCGGGTGAGGTTGCCGCCGGCATTGTTGACGAGGATGTGCAGGCCGCCCTGGTCGCTGGCCCAGTCGATGATCTCGTTGCGCTGTTCTTCGTCGGTGACATCGGCCGGCAGCGCCAGCACCGCATCCTCGGGGCCGGGAAATTCGTCCTCCAGTTCGGCACGCGCCGTTTCGAGCGCTTCGGCATCACGCGCCACCATCAGGACTTGCGCGCCGAATTCGAGCAATTCGCGGCAGATGGCGAAACCAATGCCGGCGCTGGCGCCGGTGACCAATGCGCGATGACCACTCAGGTTCCAGCGAGGGGATGGCATGGCGGTGCTCCGAGTCGTCGGTGTTGGACGTAGGATAGGGCACTGTTCCGTGGAGAGCCGACATGCGCCATTGTTTGCCAAGTCTGTCGATCTGCCTGCTGCTGGTCGCGTGTTCTTCGCCGACGCCACCGGCACATCAGGACCAGCCGCAACCGCAAGCAGCTGCCCCTGCGGCCGCGCCGTCGCCGAACACGACCTCGCCGATCACCGAGACTGCCAATGCCTACAAGGGCGCGGCGCAAAACGCGGTCAACCAGACCGAGGATGCAGCGGCGCAGGAGAAGGCGCAACTCGACCAAGCGGCGCAGTAGCTGTTTGCACGCCCTGATTCCGTAGGAGCGCACCGCAGGGGCGCGAACGCTCTTTCAGAATCCCGCAAAAGAATCGCGCCCCTTCGGTGCGCTCCTACGGGGTGGTTGCGGGTATTTCGCGTCCCTGCGGTGCGCTCCTACACGCGGTTCCGTTAATTTCGCGCCCCTGCGGTGCGCTCCTACTGCGGCAGGCTGCAGAAGCAGTAGGCCAGCGCGGTGACGTGGTGGCGGTTCTGTTGTGCCAGCGCGTCCTTCACGAAACGCAGCGGTGCGGCTTCTTGTGCGCGCGTGCTCAGCAGCGATGCCAGCGGGCCGGCATCGGCGAGCAGGTTTGCGCCGATCCGGCTTTGCAGCACCGTATCCAACCACGGCGGCAAGGCATTGCCGCCGGTCTCGATCCAGCGCGTCTGCCATGCGTCCGGCTTGCCGAGCTTGGCGCGCGCGGCGGCATCCGCCACGGCTTCACGCAGGCCACCGAAGGCATCCACCAGGCCGCGTTCCTTCGCCTGCGCGCCGGACCACACGCGGCCTTGGGCGACCGCGTTGATCTGCTCGATGCTGCGTCCACGCGCCTTGGCAACGCGCCCGGTGAAGTCGCGGTAGCCCTTGTCGATCACCGCCTGGATGGTGCTGGCCATTCCGGGATCCAGCGGCCGGGTGATGTCGAAGGCGCCGGCATAGGTCGCGGTTGCGACGCCATCGGTGTGCACGCCGATGCGATCAAGCGTGCGGTCGATGCTTGGGAACAGGCCGAAGATGCCGATCGAGCCGGTGATCGTCGAAGGATCGGCATAGATGCGATCGGCATTCATGCTGATCCAGTAGCCACCGGACGCGGCGACATCGCCCATCGATACCACCACCGGCTTGCCGTCGGCCTTCAGCGCCGCCACCGCGCGGCGGATGCGTTCGGACGCGAACACTTCGCCTCCCGGCGAGTTGACCCGCAGCACCACCGCCTTGACGCCATCGTCATCGCGCGCCTGCTCAAGCAGGTCGGCGGTGGAATCGCCGCCGATCTTGCCGGGTGGCTGCTTGCCACCGGCGATCTCGCCTTCGGCAACGACGACGGCAACGGCAGGACGTGAATCAGGCCTGCTGCCATCGCCCGAGAGGCGGGCGACGTAATCCTCGAGGGCGACGCTGCGATAGCCGTCCTCGGCATTGGCATCGGCCACGCCGCGCTGGGTGAGCAGGTCGTCCACCTCCTCGCGTGTCTTCAGCCCGGTCACCAGCTTCTGGTCGAGCGCGAGCCGGGCGAGGTCGCCTTGCGAGGCGGCTACCTCTGCGGGCAGGGTATCGGCATAGGTTTGCAGGGCCGCTGGAGCCAGGCCGCGCGCCTTGCCGATATCAGCCAGCATGCGTTGCCAGACATCGCCCATCCAGAACAGGTCGGCTTCCTTCGCTTCCGGCGAGGCCGCATCGAGGATGAAGGGCTCGGCCGCGGACTTGAAGGTGCCGACCTTGAACAGGCGCACATCGACGCCCAGCTTGTCCTGCAGCGCGGTGCGGAAATACTGTCGATAGGAGGCAAGGCCGGTCAGCTGCACGCCGCCCTGCGACATCGGATCGAGGTAGATCTCGTCGGCCTGCGCGGCCAGCATGTACTGGCCTTGCGAATAATTGTCGCCGTAGGCGATCACCTGCTTGTGCGCCGCGCGCACGGCGGCCAGTGCCGAGGCTACTTCGCGCAGGGTGGCGAAGCCGCTGGGGCCAAGTTCATCGAGATACAGTGCGACGCGATTGATGTTCGGGTCGGTGCGCGCCGCATCCAGCGATGCCAGCAGATCGCGCAGGCGCGCTTCGCGGCAGCGGTCGGAATCGCTGTTGCGCGCCATGAAGCGGCTGAACGCATCGCAGGTGAACTGCTCGACGATCTGGCCGCGCGGGGCGATCACCAGGGTGGTGTTGGCTTCCACCGGCGCCAGTTCGCGATCGTGCAGCAGCACCGCCAGCAGCAATACCAGCACGAGCAGGAACAGCAGGTTCAGCACCAGCCGGCGGGTGAAGTTGATCGCGTTCCAGACGCCGATGATCAGGCTGGCGATGGGGCCGTGGCGGCGGGGTTCGTTCATTGCGAGGCTGCGGCAGCGAGGCCGGGATGGTGCGGGGGATGGCGTGAATTCTACCGGTTGCCAGACCAGCACTCATGCGGCATCGGTCATGGTGACTTTCAACGTCTCCCTCTTCCCTTCTCCCAGCTCTACGCCATCGGAATCCTCACGCTGGAGCGCAGGAACCGTCGTGCCAGCAGGAACGCCGCCATGGTCAGCCCGGCGGTCAGTCCCAGCCACATTCCGCGCGGGCCCCAGCCGAGGCCCAGCCCCAGCCCGGCGCCCACCGGCATGCCCACACCCCAGTAGGCCAGCACCGCCAGCCACATCGGCACGCGGGTGTCCTTGAGTCCGCGCAGGGCGCCGGCCGACACCACCTGCACGCCATCGGGGAACTGGAACAGCGCCGCATACAGCAGCAGTGCGCCGCCCAGCGCGATCACCTGCGGATCGGCGCTGTACAGGCCGGCCACCGCGCCGTGCCCGAACAACAGCAGCAAGGCCGATGCAGTCTGGGTACACAACATCAGCGCGAAACCGGCAAGGGCCGCACGGCGCAGCCCGTCACGATCACCGCGGCCGAACGCATGGCCCACCCGAACCGTGGTCGCCTCGGCGATCCCGAACGGCAGCATGAAGCACATCGAGGCAACGTTCAGGGCCACCTGGTGCGCCGCCACCTGCACTTCGCCAAGACGGCCGATCAGCAGTGCGGTGACCGCGAACAGCCCGCCTTCCATGGTGATGGTGACGCCGATCGGCAAGCCGGTGCGCAGCAAGTCGCGCTGCACGTTCCAGTGCGGCCAATCCCACTGCGCGAACAGGCGCAGGTCGACGAACCTTCGACTGCGCGCCAGATACAGCGCGAAGCCCGAGGCCTGCAGCCAGAACATCAAGCTGGTGGCGATCCCGATCCCTTCCGCGCCCAGCTCGGGTAGCCCGAACAGGCCATTGGTCAACACATAGGCGACCGGTGCCAGCACGCACAGGCCACCGAAACCGAGCAGCATGGTCGGCAGCGACCAGTGCAGGCCATCGCTGAGGTAGCGCATGCACAGGTAGAGGGTGAACGCGGGGATGCCCCAGCGCACGGCGTTCAGGAAGACGGTGACCTCCGGCACGATTTCCGGCGTGATCCCCATCGGCCGTAACAGCAAGGGTACCAGCGAGAGCAGTGCGAGCAGCAGCAACCCCAGCCCAGCGGCCAGCCACAGGGCTTGCCGGAACAACGGCCCGATCTCGCTACGGCGGCCCGCGCCATCCAGTTGCGACACCGCCGGCGGCAGCGCCATCAGCGTGCCCATCGGCGCCAGCATCGGCAGCCAGAACAGCGCAGTACCCACCGACACCGCCGCCAGCGTGGCGGTGCCATGGTGGCCGGCGATGAATGCATCGACAAAACTCACCAGACCGGACGACAGATGCCCGGCCGCCAGCGGTCCGGCCAGGCGGGCGGTCTTGCCCACTTCGCTGCGGAAGCGGGGGCGGTCGGCGGAATTGGACATGGGGCAGGCAGGAAGGCGCGCTGGCGTGGCCGCGCGCGGCCTGTCATTTTATCCGCATGCAGAACGAAGCCGAACCGACACCTGTGCCCGCAGTGGAACCGCCACCGCGTTGCCGCAACTGCGACGCGATCCTGCAAGGCCCGCATTGCCATGCCTGCGGGCAGCCGGTGCAGGGCTTGATGCGGCCGATCGGCAGCGTGCTTGGCGACCTGCTGGACAGCGTGTTCGATTTCGATGCGCGCATCGTGCGCACGCTCAAGCCCTTGTACTTGAAACCCGGTTTCCTCAGCCTGGAATACTTTGCCGGCCGCCAGGTCCGCTATGTCACCCCGTTCCGGCTGTTCTTCTTCCTCGCCGTGCTGGCCTTCTTCGTGGCGCGTCTGACCGTGCAGGTGGGCGGTGATGGCCGACCGGACGACGTGCAGAATGCGTTTGCGCGGGCCACCACGGCGGCGGCGGTGGTGAAGCTGCGTGACGAACAGCTGGCGCAGTTGCAGCAGGCGCAGCGCGACATGACCGGCACCGCAGGTGCAGTAGGTGCAACCGGCATTCGCGTCGCCGAGCACCACATCCGCGATGCCGCCGATGCACGGCTCCGCGCGCTGCGCGAGGGTGCGTCCGCGACCCCACTCGCCGAGGCACCTTTGGAGACGCAGGATCCGGCCGTGGTGGTCGGCGGCAAACCGTGGGACGCGAAAACGCAGCCGATCGCCATCGGCTGGCTACCCGACTTCGTCAATCACTGGCTCACCGCGCAAGCGCAGCGCGGCAGTGACAACGTGGCCCGCCTCGAGCGCGATCCCGGTGCGTTCAAGGATGCGATGCTCTCGGTCATCCCCACCACCTTGTTCGTGCTGGTGCCGGTGTTTGCCTTGCTGCTGAAGCTGGCCTACCTGTTCCAGCGCCGGCTGTACATGGAGCACCTGATCGTGGCCCTGCACAGCCACGCGTTCCTGTGCCTGTCCTTGCTGTTGATCCTGCTGGCAACGGTACCTGCATCGACCTTCGCGCCGGATGGGTCATGGATGTACATCCTGTTCGCCTGGCTGATCGCCTTCCTGGTGGGCTGGACCCTGGTCTACCTGCTGCTGACGCAGAAGCGCGTCTACGCGCAAGGTTGGCCGATGACGCTGGTGAAATTCACCGTATTGGGCATGATCTATTCCGTGCTGCTGGGCCTGGCCGTGAGCGCCTCGGCCCTGATCGGACTGGTGGAAATGTGAGCGCCACCGTCTGCTACGAGGTGAACATCACCCTGGACAGTGCGATCGAGGCGGACTACCGCGCCTGGCTGGCCGCGCATGTTGCGCAGATGCTGGCCTTGCCGGGCTTCGTGTCGGCACGCGTCCTCGATGTGCGCGATCCCGTGCCGGCGGATGGCCACGTCGCCTTGTGCGTGCAGTACTGGCTGGCCGATGCGGCGGCCCTGCAGGACTATTTCGACCAACACGCCGCCCGCCTGCGCGGTGACGGCATGGCGCGCTTCGGCGGACGCTTCAGTGCCACACGACGCGTGCTGCAGGCACACCTCCACAGCGGCGCACCGCTTCCGTAGGAGCGCACCGAAGGGGCGCGAAAGAGACATCGCAGGTGCATTGGCAGGTCGCACCCCTGCGGTGTGCTCCCACAGGGCACGTGATTGTTGTTGGAGCGCACCGAAGGGGCGCGATTGGGAGCGTAGCGGATTCGCAAGGAATGAAAATGCCAAGACGGTCGCCCGCCCCGGCATCGTTCGTCACCTGCCCGTGGGCTTACAGATCGATACCGAAACCCGCACCCACCGACGATTCACCGCTGGCGAAGCTGGCACCGATCGAGAACGAACCGGTGCTGCCCACGCGGCGGCCGTAGCCGATCGAGATCGCGCCCTGGCCACCCTGCGTGCCCACACCCACCGCGAGACGACCACGCGGGCTGGCACCGATCGCCGCGTTCACCGCCATCTGGGTCATCGCCGTGCCCATTGCACCGATCCGGTTGATGCGGGTGTCGGTCTGAGCAAAGCGTGCATCGACCTGCTGCTGGTACTGGGTGAAGGTGTCGTTCCATGCTGCAAAGCGTTGGTCGGTATAGGCCTTGGAGGACGCCAAGGTGGCAGCATCACCGGCAGTCATGTCGGAACGGATTGCCGCTTCGCGGGTGTCGGTGTAGGTATTCGCAGTGGTCACGGCATTGCCGGCGGCGGTCAACGCGGTGTCGGCGGTGGCCTGCGCATGATCGGCACTGGCTTGGGCGGCATCGGCCGATTGCTGGGCGTGATCGGCCGTGTCCTGCGCGTGATCGGCGCTGGCCTGTGCATTGTTGGCCGCATCCATCGCCGCATCGGCGGTGGTTTGCGCATTGTTGGCCGCATCCAGTGCGGTATCGGCGGTGGATTGCGCGGCGTCCGCACTGGCTTGGGCATTGTCGGCGGCAGTTTGTGCGGCAGCAGCCGAGCCGGCGACCACATTCAACTGCCCGACATTGGCGGCATCAGTGGCAGCCACGCCATTGGCCACGCCCGAGACCACATTGCCGCCCATGTTGATCGTGGTGTTGTTGATGATGGTGAAACTGCCGCCACCACCACCGAACACCGCGTTGAGGCTGTTGAAGCCGTAAGTCATCGTGTTGCCGCTGCGCGACACGGTGAGGTTGCCGTTGGGATCGTCGGCCTCGAAATCGACCGTATCGCCATCGCCGATCAACTGCGCCGCGCCGCCGCCCGCCGAAATGTTCCAGCCGTTGTAGGTGCCGCCGATAGCGGCATTGAGCTGGCTGAGGTTCACGGCATCGGTCGCGGCAACGCCATTGGCAACGCCGCTGACCACATTGCCGCCCATGTCGATGGTGGTGCCGCCAAGGATGCTGAAGCTGCCGCCGACACCACCGAACGTCGAAGTGAGGCTGTTGAAACCATAAGTCATCGTGTTGCCGCTGCGCGACACGGTGAGGTTGCCGTTGGCGTCGGTGGCTTCGAAATCCACGGTCTCGCCATCACCGATGGCTTCGCCAGCACCACCCGCAGCGCTGAGGTTCCAGCCCTGATAAGTGCCGGCGATGGCAGTGTTGAGCTGGCCGAGGTTGACCGCGTCGGTGGCATCGACGCCTGCAGCGACATGGATCAGGCGGGCATTGAGCTCGCTGCCGTAGGCCGCGCCGAGGACATCCAGATCCGTTGCCGAGTGACCGAATGACACTACCCCGGTGGCATTGGCTACGGCCTCGTAGCCCAGCGCGGTGCTGTTGGCGGCCAGCGCCTGCGACGCAAAGCCGAACGCGCTGCTGTTTTTGCCGCTGGCGAAGTTTTCGTACCCGAACGCGCTGCTGGAGTCGCCGCTGGCGGTGTTGACCCAGCCGAACGCGCTGCTGTTGTACCCGGAAGCGGTGTTCCAGTATCCGAATGCGCTGCCATTGGCATACGCGGTGTTGAAGTACCCGAACGCGCTGCTGGCGACCCCGGAAGCGGTGTTCCAGTACCCGAACGCGCTGCTGTTGTACCCGGAAGCGGTGTTCCAGTACCCGAACGCGCTGCTATAGACGCCAAAGGAAGAGTTGGAGTAGCCGAACGCGCTGCTGTAGTACCCGGAAGCGTTGTTCGAGTACCCGACCGCGCTGCTGGCGACCCCGGAAGCGGTGTTCCAGTACCCGAATGCGCTGCTGGCGACCCCGGAAGCGGTGTTCCAGTACCCGAACGCGCTACTCTCTGACCCGGAGGCGGTATTTTGGAAGCCGAACGCGCTGCTGAAGATCGCGGAGGCGGTATTGCCCACGCCGAAGCTGCTGCTGTATTGGGCGGTGGCTTGATTGATGGGCTCGCCAGCATCGAGGATGCCGTTTCCATTAAAGTCGGCCCAGGTGCCGACCGCCACGCTGTTTGCTCCGGTGGTGAGGCTGGCATCGCTGTTGCCGGCCACGCTGCCCACGCCAATGGCGACGCTGGAATCGTCCCAAGCAGTTGCGCCGGCGCCCAGCGCCACGCTGCTGGTGCCGAGGGCGCTGCTGATTTCGTCGGTGCCCACGCTGCTGTTGCCATTCTTGTTCCACCAACTGGACAGCACCAGGCTTCGATATCCGGATGCGTTGCCTTTGTAGCCGAACGCACTGCTGAAAAACCCACTGGCAGAATTCTGGTAGCCGAATGCGCTGCTGGACATACCGTAGGCGGTGTTATTGAAGCCAAACGCACTGCTGCCGTCACCAATGGCCCAATTCTTGAAGCCGAATGCACTGCTGTAACCGCCGCCGGCAACATTCATCCAGCCATAGGCGCTGGCATTGACGTCGCAGGTGGTGTTCTCGCCGGTGATTCCTTCGCTGTCCTCGGCCCCTTGGCTGGTATTGGCATCCCCATCGGGGCAGGGATCATCCGCCGCATAAGCGCGCGGGATGGCCAGCAGCATCAGGCTGCCAACAATGGCCAGCGACAGAAGGGAACGACGAACGGTGGTGGCTTGGCGGTGTGTACGCATGGCGGCTTCCCCAGTGCGCCGCCGGACGTCGTGCCGCCCGGCACGACCGTCCCCGACGGCAGTGCCACCCAAACTTTGCGCACATCCGCCACTTGGGTATCCACGAAAACAGGTAGGCGGACTCACGCCGCCAGCGGAAACTCCAGCCACAGCTCGGTGCCGGGCATGGCGCGGCGGATGTCGAAGCGGGCACCCAGCCGTTGCGCGCGCAGGCGCATCGAGGCGAAGCCGGCGCCACCGCCACCGCCTTCAATTGGGGTGCTGCTGTGCTCGGGCAGGCCGATGCCGTCGTCGGTCACTTGCAGCTGCAAACGTTCGCCGGTGCGAACCAGCCGAACGTCTACCCGTGACGCGCGGCTGTGCTTGAACACATTGGTTAGCGCTTCTTGCAGCAAACGCAGTAGGTCTAGGCTACGTGCCGGCTCCAGATGCAGGCCGTCGAGGCCTTCCACCTGCCAGTGGGCGTCGATGTCGGCCGCTTCCAGCAGACGGCTGGCGCGGTGGCGCAGCGGCGCGATCAGCGTGGCGAGATCCGCCTGTTCCTGCGCGGTGGTGTCGATCACCAAGCGCAGGTCGTCGCGCATTTCCTTCAGCACGTCGATCACTGCGGCTTTTGGGGTGTCTTCGGGCGCTTGTTGCAGGCGTGCAATCGTGCCAACCAAGGTGCCGCCAAAACCGTCGTGCAGGTCGCGCACCAGTTGCAGGCGTTCGCCGGCGCGGCTGTGCGCCAGTTCCAGTGCGTGCTGCTGGTTCAAGGTGTTGGCCAGTTGCGCGGTGGCGGTCTGCACCTCGCGCTGCAATTCCAGATTGAAGCCTTCCACCCGCCGCATCGTGGTCGCAAACCGGTGCGCCAGCACGAAGCCCAAGCCCAGCAGCATCAACGGCGAGGCGAAGGAACCGATGAAGGTGTCGGCGCGGATCAGGCCAAGGTAGACACCGGCGTCATAGAGTGCCGTGAGCAGGGGAATGGCGATGCACAGGCCCAGCACTTTCTGGTCGGCGCGGCCATGGCGTAGCGCCCAGATCATGAACACCGCGCTGACGATGTAGTGCAGGGCCATCATCGGCAATACATAGACATTGCGATGCGGCCCCATCCACTGAGGCACCAGTAGTGACAAGACCATCACCAGCCCGGCCAAGCCCAGCGCGATACGTTCGGTCCGCGGCCATCGGCGTTCGGCAAAACGCAGCAGGAAGATGCCAAAGCACGTCGCCAAGGCCATGAAGCAGGCGGCATTGAACGCCTGCCAACCGTCGGTGCTCGCGAATGGCCACGGGCTGGCATTGACCCAGTTGAGGCCGTACAGCAGCCCGAACAGGCCATTCGCCGCGTACCAGCCATAGGTGGTGTCTTGCCGGCGCAGCAGCCAGAACAGGCCGAACAGGGCGGTGAGCACCGCACCGATGGCGGTGTCGAGCATCTGCAGGTCGAAGCGCACGCGCTTGTTGCCGCGGAACTGCGCCTGCACCTGCGCCGGATCGCCCACGGTGACGGTGCCGAATGCGGGTTGGTAGGCGGTCAAGCCGGAGACGCGCACCAGCAGGGTGTTCTCGCCTTGGCGCAACAGCGGGGCATCCAGCAAGTAGTACTGCGGTGCAATCCACGCCCGCGACAGCGGTTCCACCAGCGAGCGATCACGCCCGATCAGGCTGCCGTTCACGTACACCGCGCCGGCCATGCAGATGTAGTCGATCAGCAGCCCGGTGGGCCGGTTTGCATCGGCCTGCTGCCAGCGCAGCTTGTACCAGACCACGCCATCGTGGTCCGGCCAGCGGGTTTCCCACTGGTCCATCAAGGTCACCGGCACCCAGCCGGTGGTGGGGGGCGCGGTGTCGTTCCACTGTCCGCGTGCAGCTTCCGCATGGGTGAGGGTCAGCGGTGCCTGCGCGTGAACACGGCCTGCGGCCAGCAGTGCCAGCAGAACGCACCACGCCAACAGAATGCTCCGGATCAATGCAGCAGGCCCAGCGACTGCGCTTCGAACACGGCGGCGGTGCGCGAACCGACCGCCAGCTTGCGGTAGATGTTGCGGGTGTGGCTTTCGATGGTGAGCTTGGACAGCCCGGTGCTGTCCGCAATTTCGCGGTTGCTCAGGCCGCGCGAAACCAGTTGCAGGATTTCGGTTTCGCGTACCGACAGATGGGCGTCCTGCGGTGGCGCGGCGGGTTGTGCCTGCGGCATCAATGCCAGCAGACGACGTGCGATCAATGGGTCGATGGCGGCACCACCGCGTTGCAGGCAACGCAGCTGCATCGCCAATTCCGTGTCGTCCGCGCTTTTCAGCAGATAGCCAATCGCACCGTTGCGCAAGGCGGCAAGAATCGTGGCTTCCTCGGCCCAGCTCGACACGATCACGGCGGGCAGTTGCGGACGCCGCTCACGCAACCAGGCGATGAAATCGACACCGCTGCCGTCGGGCAGTTGCACATCGATGAAGGCCGCATCGTACGTCGTGTCTTCAGCGGCCAGCGCTTGTGCGGAAACAATGTCGCCGGCCATGGTGACGACGAGCGCATCGCTGGCCGTACCCGCAAGCAAGCGCCGCATCCGCGCCTGAGCTGCAGGGTCGTCTTCGAGTACCAGCACGGTACGCAGGAGCAGCGGCTGTGTCTGCACGATTCGAAAGAAGACTCCCCGAACAGACGATGATGATACGGGAGCTGGGGCGCGCCGTGGCTATCGGTTCAGCCGTGCTTGCAGCCAGGCCGCGCGTTGATCCCTTGGCTGCGCCAGCAGGTCACGACGCAATTGCGCGCGCGCTTCCGGCGGCGTGGTTTGCGCCAGCCGCGCAAGGGTATCGATCTCTTCGGGCGTCGCCTCGCGCAGCAACGCCAGCACGGCGCTGCGCTCGTCGCCTTCGGCAAAGGCAAACAGCGGCGCCACCCGTGGCCAGTCGCGCCCCAGCGTGGGGCCGAGGTGCCAACCCAGTTGCGCATCGTAGGCCTGGCTGTCGTAGCGCATGCGCAGGGCCTTGCGTTGTGCGTCCGTCATGGCGTCGACGCGTGCGGCGACTTCGCGCAGGGTGTTGCGCTCGATATCGGTCAGGCCCTGCCACTCGGCCCAGGCGTCACGATCGCTGCTGCGCTGCGCGGGCGATGCCAGCGGCGGCAGGCGGGCCGTTGCCTGTGCGGGTGTGGGCGTACTGTCAGCCGCGGATGCAGTTGTGGCTTCCAGCGCCGAGGCGTCGCCCGTGGCCGCCAGCCATGACAGCAGGGGCAGGCGGTGGGCCAGCGCCAGATCGGCGGGATCGGCATGCAGCGCGCGATCCGGGTCGAGTGCCGGGTCCTTGGGATCGAAGCGTGCCTTCGGTGCTGCGGCCGCGGGCAGGGCTTCGGCATGGATGTGGCCGCGCCAGACATCGAGCATCGCGCGGCCACGCGGATGCAGCAGCAGGCTGGCCGCAAGCATCACGCCGAGTACGACGAGCAGCAGCCAAAGCCAGCGCAGCGACCGATGCGGCACCTCGACGGCGGCAACGTCGGCAATGCTTGACTGGCTGGGCGAAGGCTTGCTGGGCCGAGGAGCGGCACTTGGTCGTGCTGGCGCAGGCGGCGCTTCGGTGGCTTCGGGAAGCTGCTCCAGCGCGTGTTGTGCGCCATCGCGCCAACCGCGCCAGACCGCAAGGTCCAGTACACCTGCGGCATCGTGTGGCAATGCGCTGCGGATGCGCTGCTGGTAGCCGTCCACGTCGAGGCCCAGTGCAGCCGCGGCGTCGCCATCCTCCAGTCCCGCGACCAGATGCAACAGCACGGCGGCGCGCTGTGGCGGGGCCAGCCTTGCGATCTGCGGCAGGAGATCACCGTGATCGCCGCCGGCGTTTCGCTGCCCCATCGCCGGCACCGACAGCAGCAAGCGCCAGTACTGCATCGGCCATTGCGCGATCGGCCATTGGCCGGCGTCTGCCGCGAACACTTTCGACGCGACGGTGAGGGCAGTTTGTGCCGCGCCGGAATCGCCGGTCTGCACCAGCGCCAGCAACCGGCCACGGCGATCCACCCCGCGCAGGAACGCAGCAATGGCCGCCGGTTGTGGGGTGGGGGATGGGCTGCGGTTCATGGTGGGCGCGTGGGTTCGGCACATCTTATCGATAGGTCCGGACAACACCATCCCGGCGTTGTCGGCCCATGTCGAGCCCGATACGAGCCCGGACTCGACGCACACGCGTCAATCTCATGCGTGATCGAGTCGTGGTCGGCCATCCTTGGCCGACGGGAACCCCTGAAGCGTTCAGAGGTTCCCCTGGCGGCGGCGACGTGAAAAAAAGGCTTGACAGCCCGGTTGCGGGCGTCTCCGCAAGCACCGGCGCGGGCTGTGGCCGGAATCAGTTGTGCACAGCCGCATCGGGTGCGTGGACGCCCGGCGGTTTCACGCCATCGCCAGCAGTTGTGAAGCCTGTTTCACACTTAAGTTATTGATTGATCTGGAATTGCTTGTTTTGGTGTTTTTTTCGCCAGTGTGCCGATGAAGGCCATGCCATGGGCCTTGCGCACCTCGATCCGGGGCACATGCACAGAGTTATCCACAAATCGTGTGGATAAGGAGCTTTTACTCAGCAAGACAACGACTTGGAGCAGCTTTGTCAGGAATCCCGCAGCAATGCGGTGCAAGCTTGAATCGACCGGCTGGGCGGTGGCTGGGCGGTGGCTGGGAAGGGCCGGAACGACGATGCGAGATCGATTGCGGGAAGCACGGGCGTTCGCCACCTTGCCCTAGACTGGCGTAATGCCTGATCGTCCCGCCGCCCTGCGCGTCGCCCTGCCGGTTCCGCTGCCGCGTGGGTTCGACTATCTGCCGCCGGCGGGCGTCCAGGCCGAGGCGGTGGCGGTGGGGCAGCGCCTGCGGGTGCCGTTCGGGCAGCGCGAGTTGTTCGGTATCGTGCTCGAGCACGTGACTGCGGAGGAGGGCGTCGAGCTGCGCGCGGCCTTGCAGGCACCGGATGCCGAGCCCGTCCTGCAGGGCGAATTGCTGGCCTCGCTGCGCTGGCTGTCGGGCTACCTGCATGCGCCCTTGGGCGAATTGCTGGCGACCGCGCTGCCGGCCCTGTTGCGGCGCGGTGAACCGCTACCCGAGATCACGCGCCACGGCTGGCGCTTGAACGAAGCCGGTCGCACCGCACTGCCGGCGATGCGTGCAGGCAAGCCGAGACTCTTGGCCGAGCGACTGGGCGCTACCTGTGCCGAGGATGCATTGGACGAGGCCATGCCCGGTTGGCGAACCTCGCTGCGGGTGCTGCGCGAGCGGGGCTTCGTCGAACGCATCGAACTCGGCGCAAGTTCACTTCGACATGAAGAGACGCCTTGGCCAGGTCCCGAACTCAATCCAGATCAGCATGCCGCCGTCGAGTCAATCTGTGGAGCAGAAGGCTTCTCGCCATTCCTGCTCGATGGCGTCACCGGCAGCGGCAAGACCGAGGTCTACCTGCAGGCGATCCGCGATTGCCTCGAACGTGGCAGGCAGGCACTGGTGCTGGTACCGGAAATCGGCCTCACCCCGCAAACCCTGGCGCGGTTCCGCGCGCGGCTTGGGCTGCCGGTGCATGCCCTGCATTCGGGGCTGAACGATGGCGAGCGCGCCACCGTCTGGCTGAAGGCCGCAAGCGGACAGGCGCGGGTGATCGTGGGCACACGCTCGGCGGTGTTCGTGCCTTTGCCGCAGGCGGGGCTGATCGTGGTCGATGAAGAACACGACGGCAGTTACAAGCAGTTCGATGGCATCCGCTATCACGCCCGCGATTTCGCGCTGGTGCGCGCGCGCGCGCTGGACGTGCCGATCGTGCTTGGCAGCGCCACGCCGGCGCTGGAGACGTTGCACAACGCGCGCGTGGGGAAGTTCGCCCATCTTCGATTGAAACAACGCGCCGGCGAAGCCAAGCCACCGCTGGTGCGCGTGCAGGATGTGCGCAAGCGTCGCTTGCATGCGGGACTGTCGGAAGAATCGCTTGCAGCGATCGCAGCGGCGCTGGCTGCCGGCGGCCAGGTGCTGGTGTTCAGGAACCGCCGCGGCTATGCGCCGGTGCTGCTTTGTCACGATTGCGGCTGGAGCGCGCATTGCCCGCGTTGCAGCACCCAGGACAAGCCGACGGCGATGACGGTCCACGCCCACGGCCGGCGTTTGCAATGCCACCACTGTGGCTATCGCAAGCCTTCGCCACCGGCCTGCCCCGACTGCGCCAGCCTCGCCCTGCAGCCGCAGGGCAATGGCACCGAACGCATCGAAGCAGAGTTGCAGGCGCGATTCCCCGAGCATCCCGTGCTGCGCATCGACCGCGGCAGCACCGGTCATCGTGATGCCTTGCAACGCCATCTTGATGGACTCGGCACGAAACCCGGCATCCTGATCGGCACCCAGATGCTGGCCAAGGGCCACGACTTGCCGAACCTGACCCTGGTCATCGTGGTCGGGATCGACGAAGGCCTGTTTTCCGCCGATTTCCGCAGCAGCGAAAAGCTCGCGCAATTGCTGGTGCAGGTCGCCGGCCGCGCCGGCCGCGCCGACAAACCCGGCACGGTGTTGCTGCAAACCCATCACCCCGGGCATCCCTTGCTGAACACCTTGGTGACGGGCGGTTACCACGCCTTCGCCGAGGCCGAACTGGCACTGCGCGAAGAAGCCGGCTTCCCGCCATTTGCGCACCTGGCGCTGCTGCGTGCAGAGGCGCAGCAGGCCGAGCCGCCGCTGCGTTTCTTGCAACTCGCGAAAGACCGGCTTGCCGACTCTCACCCCCAGCTTCGCCCGCACGCCAACCTCTCTCCCGGAGGGAGGGGGGCTTCTGCGCGGGCGAGTGGTAAAAATATTCGCTTGGAGGAAGCGACGAAGCCAGCGCTGGAAGTGCTCGGCCCGCTGCCCGCGCCGATGCCGCGTCGTGCCGGCTACCAGCGGCAGCAATTGATCCTGTCGTCGCCTTCCCGCAAGGTGCTGCATGCGGCGCTCGATGCGCTCATGCCCGCCCTGTACGCCAGTCCCTCTGCTCGAAAACTGCGCTGGTCGCTGGATGTGGATCCGATGGATCTGTATTGAGTGGATGCATCGGCGACAATCACGATCACAATTTCCATTTCATCCTGACGCAGCCCCCCCGTGACCCACCAACTCGACCAGCTCCGCCAGCACTCGATCGTGGTCGCCGATACCGGAGATATCGACGCCATTGCGCAGTTCCAGCCACAGGACGCCACCACCAATCCTTCGCTGCTGCTCAAGGCCGCCGCGCTTCCGGCATACGCGCCGCTGCTCGATGCGGCGGTGGCGCGGGCCAGCGGCACCAACCGTACCGGCGATGCCTGTGATCGCCTCGCCGTCGCCATCGGCGCGGAAATCCTGAAGCTGATCCCGGGCCGGGTGTCCACCGAAGTCGATGCGCGGTTGAGCTTCGATACTGCGGCCACGATCGCCAAAGCACGCAAGCTGGTCGGGCTGTATGCCGACGCTGGCATCGGCACCGAGCGCCTGCTGATCAAGATCGCCGCCACCTGGGAAGGGATCCGCGCCGCCGAAGTGCTGGAGCGCGAGGGCATCCACTGCAACCTCACCCTGCTGTTCTCGTTCGCGCAGGCGGTGGCCTGCGCCGAAGCGGGCGTGTTCCTGATTTCGCCTTTCGTCGGCCGCATCTTCGACTGGCACCTCGCCCATGGCATGGCCAAACCCGCGAACGCACAGGACGACCCCGGCGTGCAGTCGGTGACGCGCATCTGGAATTACTACAAGCAGCACGGCTACCCCACCGTGGTGATGGGTGCCAGCTTCCGCAACAGCGGGCAGGTGCTGGCCTTGGCCGGTTGCGACCGGCTCACCATCGCGCCGGAATTGTTGGGCGAGTTGGCGCAGACCGACGCGCCGGTGGTGCCGGCGCTCGTGGATGCCGGTACGCGCGTCGCGCCACCTGAGGCGATGGCCGAGGCCAGCTTCCGCTGGCAGCACAATGAGGATGCAATGGCCACCGAGAAACTCGCCGACGGCATCCGCAAGTTCGCGATCGACCAGGGCAAGCTGGAAGCCCTGCTGGCGGCGAAGTTGGACTGAGATCGCAGGATGAGTCCCTTGCGTCCGCGCGTGGTGATCGTGGGTGGCGGATTCGCGGGCCTGTGGGCGACGCGCGCGCTGGCCTCGTCGGCGGTCGATCTGGTGCTGGTGGACCGCTGCAACCACCACCTGTTCCAGCCGCTGTTGTATCAGGTCGCGACTGCGGGTCTTTCGGCACCCGATATTGCCGCGCCGCTGCGGCACATCCTGCGCAAACAGGGCAATGTCGAGGTGCGGATGGCGACGGTCATCGGCATCGATGCCAAGGCCAAGTGCATCGACCTCGATGACGGCACGACGCTTGATTTCGATTACCTGCTGCTCGCCACTGGTGCCACCCACGCCTATTTCGGCATCGACCATTGGGCCGATCACGCACCCGGCTTGAAGACGCTGGATGACGCGCTGGGCCTGCGGCGCAAGCTGTTGCTCGCTTTCGAACATGCGGAGGCGGCGACCGGTCCCGCCGAACGCGAGGCCTGGCTGAGTTTCGCCGTCGTCGGTGGCGGCCCGACCGGGGTGGAACTGGCAGGCACGCTGGCTGAAATCGCCCGGCATACGCTGAAGAACGAATTCCGCAACATCGATCCGTCGCTGGCACGTGTTCGCCTGATCGAAGCCGGGCCGCGGGTGCTGGCGGCGTTTCCGGAAGCGTTGTCGGAAAACGCGAAGCAGCAGCTGGAAAAGCTTGGCGTGGAAGTCACCACCGGCAAGCCAGTGCAGGGTATCGATGCCGACGGCTACCAGCTCGGGGATACGTTTGTTCCGGCCAAAACCGTGGTGTGGGCGGCGGGCGTCGCCGCTTCACCGTTGGGCGCGCTGTTGGGCGCGCCGCTGGATCGCGCCGGGCGCGTGCAGGTGGAGCCGGATCTCAGCGTGCCAGGCCATGCGCACATCTTCGTGGCTGGTGATCTCGCTTCGCTCAAGCAAGCCAACGGCAAACCCGTGCCCGGCGTTGCGCCGGCGGCGAAGCAGATGGGTCGCCTGGTCGCGCGCAACATCCGCGCACGGCTCGCGGGCAAGGCGACGACCGCGTTCACCTACAAGGATTACGGCAACCTCGCCACCATCGGCCGCATGGCGGCGGTGGTCGATCTGGGCAGGCTGAAATTCTCCGGCCTGCTGGCGTGGTGGTTCTGGCTGGTCATGCACGTTTTCTTCCTGATCGGTTTCCGCAACCGCCTGGTCGTCCTGCTCAACTGGTGGTGGGCGTACTGGAGCTACCAGCGTGCCGCGCGGATCATCCTCGGCAACGATCACGATCTGCCACCCACAGCATGAGTACCGACGCCATCTCCCTGTTGCTGCTCGCCTTTGATTTGCTCGGCACGTTTGTCTTCGCGCTCAGCGGTGGCCTGCTGGCGGTGCGCAAGCGGCTGGACTTGTTCGGGGTGCTGGTGCTGGCTTGTGCGGCGGCGGTGTCGGGCGGAATCGTGCGCGATGTCCTGATCGGCGCGCACCCGCCGGCGTCATTGGCCGACTGGCGCTATCTGGTGACGGCGATGCTGGCGGGATTGGCGACCTTTCGCTGGTGCAGGTTGATCGAGCGCCTGCGCAACCCGGTGCAATTGTTCGATGCCGCAGGATTGGCGCTGTATGCGGTGCTCGGCACCGGCAAGGCGCTGGCGTTCGGCCTCTCACCATTCGCGGCGATGCTGCTGGGCATGGTCAGTGGCATTGGCGGTGGCATCGCCCGTGATGTCTTGGTGGCGCGGGTGCCGGTGGTGTTGCAAGCCGAGCTTTATGCCATCGCCGCGCTCGCTGGTGGCGGCGTGGTGGCGCTGGCTGCCCTGTTCGGCTGGCCGCAACATCCGGCCATGATCATCGGCGCGCTGCTGTGTTTTTTCCTGCGCTACATGGGCATCCGCCGTGGCTGGCGGTTGCCGGTGGCGGGTTGAAGAGGCAAGGCGTTGGAGTGCAGTCGCAGGCAACCTGCATCCAGGGACGGCGGTTAGCCGGGTGACTGTTCAGCCCCGGCTTCATTCGTCATTGCGTCCCAAAATTCACTGTCGAGCTTCTTGATTTGCACGGTGTGCTCGATCTGGACGCCAACCCCGTACTCGTACAGATATTCGGCGAGCTGTTGCCCATCGATGAGAATCAGCGTCGTGTTGCCGTTCAAGCTCGCGGCATATTGCGCGGCGCCCTTGGAGAACGAGGATGTCGTGATGAACACGCCCTTGTTCGACTGCGCGACTGCAAGCGCGCCGACGAAGCTCTGGATTTCCTGCCGACCGACGCTGTTGGCTTGCGCGTAACGTTTCGCCTGGATGTGGATGCGCCCGAAGCCAAGGACGTCCTCCTTGATGACGCCATCGATGCCGCCGTCGTTGGTGTATGACGTGACCGTTGCAGACTGCGTGATCTCGCCACCGTAGCCCATCTTCTGCAGCAACAGGACAACCAGACTTTCGAACGCGCGTGGCGTCTTGGAAAGGATGGTGTCGATGAGTTCTTGGTAGCGAGCCTGTCGTATTTTCTTCGCGGATTCGTACAGCTCTTCCTGTGGCGTGAGGCTTTCCGTATCGGGTCCAGTCTCGCTGGATTTGCTCGGCTTGTTCCCCTGTTGTTCGGCAAGTTGCGCTGCAATGAACAGATTGAGCGTTTCAGGGGTTTTGAGCTGCTTCCTTCCGAGGTCGCTGATTGCATACACGCCGCGCTTTGGCTTGTTCAGCAGCCCGGCCATGTTCATGTAGCTCAGTGCCCAACTGATGCGGTCGTAGAAGATTTTCCCGTTTCCCGAGTCGTACTCTTCCTGGATCTCGGCATTGGACAGGCCAAAGTGCTCGGCCAAGGGTTGTTCGAAGTCGCGCAGGCGCAATTGGCCGCACTCTGCAAGCAAGGACAGCGCGGGAGCGCGGATTTGGTCATGCTTGGGAATACTCACGATCTCTCCCTTGTTGTTGCAACACCCACTATGCGGGGTTCTTGGTCGCCTTCTTGGGGGTCTTGCCGGCAGGCTTGGCACGGACATGATTGCCGTCTTCGTGCAGCTCGAACAGGTCGGTTGCAACGATCAGTGGCTTCAGTGTGCTGTATCCGAAATTCTTCGGGGTGAACGAGCTGCGATTGACGAGGTATTGGCCAACGGTGCCCAGGTGCGACCAGCCGTCTTCGCGTTTGCTGGCCTCGGTCGCATTGCGCAGCAGGTTCACCAGCCCGGTGTCTCCGCGCAGTTCATTTTTCGTTTTCTTGCTGGGCTGGACCAGTTTGATTGTTGCGGCGTTGGTGGTTGCCGACGGCGGCTTCGCCGGCGAGGTGATGGGCGTTGGCAGGGCAGCGGCTTCCACCTTGTGCTCAGGTGAGGGCGCGGCCTCCTCCTGCGCGTCCACATAGAAGAACACCGAGCAGGCGCGCTTGAAGGCCGTGGGCGCCTGGGATTTCCCGAAGCCGTAGACATGCATGTTGGCACTGCGCAGGCGCATGACCAGTGGAGTGAAATCGGAATCACTCGACATCAGTGCAAAAGCATCGAATGCGCCGGCGTGGAGCAGGTCCATGGCCTCGATCACCATCGCCATGTCGGAGGCATTGCCCTTGTTGGTGTAGGCGATCTGCTGGACCGGCTGGATGGCGTTGGATAGCAATGCTTCGCGCCAACCCTTCAGGTGCGGGCTGCCCCAATCGCCGTAGGCACGCCGCACATTCGCCATCCCAAGGTCAGCGATTTCCCCGAGCACATAATCGAGGGTCGAAACCGAGGCGTTGTCGGCATCGATCAGCAAGGCGATCCGCAAACTGTTTTTCATCGATACAGCCTCCGAGTGCCCACAGCGTAACAGTCGGAAAACAAAACAGCCCGGATCGCTCCGGGCTGTTCAGGACATTGATTGCTTCGAGGAGACTCAGGCCGCGAACAGCGCCTTCATCTTCTTCAGTGCATTGGCTTCGATCTGGCGGATGCGTTCGGCGGAAACTCCGTACTCGTCGGCCAGGTCCTGCAGGGTCACCTTGCTGTCGGCATCCAGCCAGCGGCGCTTGATGATGTCGCGCGAGCGGGCGTCGAGCCTCGCCATGCCTTCGCGCAGCACGTCGAGCTGGTCGGCTTCGCTGGTGCTGGATTCGTAGGCAGCGGCCGGGTCCTGTTCGTTGGAGACCAGGTAGTGGGCCGGTGCCGGCGGAGCGTGTTCGTCGTCGGCATCGTCCGGGGCTTCGAAGCCGATGTCACGACCGGACAGGCGCGATTCCATCTCCAGCACTTCGCGCTCGGAGACGTTCAGGTCCTTGGCGACGGCGCTGACTTCCTCGGCGTTGAGCCAGCCCAGCCGGGTCTTGCTCTTGCGCAGGTTGAAGAACAGCTTGCGCTGCGCCTTGGTGGTGGCGACTTTCACGATCCGCCAGTTCTTGATGATGAACTCGTGCATCTCGGCACGGATCCAGTGCACCGCGAAACTGACCAGGCGCACGCCCACGGTGGGGTCGAAGCGCTTGACCGCCTTCATCAGGCCGATATTGCCTTCCTGGATCAGATCGCCCAGTTGCAGGCCATAACCGGAATAGCCGCGCGCCACGTGCACCACGAAGCGCAGGTGCGACAGGATCAACTCCTGCGCGGCACCGATGTCATTGTCCTCACGCAGGCGATGGGCCAGGCGCTGCTCGTCTTCCGCGCTCAGCACCGGGATCTGGTAGACGCCATTGATGTAGGCGTCCAGCGATCCCGCCGAACTCGGGATGGGCAGGTTGTTGGCGACAAGCGCGGTGGATGTCATGGCGGTGTCCCTCATGCTCGCGATTTTAGCAGTCTGCATATCTGACTGCTAACAATGCCGGAAGTTCTGAGTGTTGCACTGGTGGAACGCTGGCGTGTTTAACTGACGTTACGCCACGACGCCCGTCATGACGAAATGGGGACGGCCGCCAGCTGGTTCAAGACGTCGGCGCGAGGCAGTTGCCAATCGATGCCGGGCTGGCCATTGCAGGTGAGGTAGTGGTTGGCGGCGGAAAAATGCCCGCAACCGAGGAAGCCGCGATGGGCCGACAGCGGCGAAGGGTGCGGCGCTTTCAGCAAGCGGTGGCGACGCGGGTCGATCACCGCGCCTTTCTTCTGCGCATAGCTGCCCCAGAGCAGGAATACCAAGCCTTCGCGCTCACGATTCAGTACGTCCACCACGTGGTCGGTGAACCCTTCCCAACCCTTGCCTTGGTGCGAGCCGGGCTTGCCGTCTTCCACCGTCAACACGCTGTTGAGCAGAAGCACGCCCTGCCGTGCCCACGGCAGCAGGCAGCCGTGATCGGGGCGCACGAAGCCGGTGCTAGCCTCCAGCTCCTTGTAGATGTTCAGCAGCGATGGTGGCACCGGTACGCCGGGCAACACCGAAAAGCACAGGCCATGCGCTTGGCCGGGGCCGTGATAGGGATCCTGACCGAGGATGACCGCCTTCACCGCATCGAACGGAGTGGCGTCGAAGGCGGCAAAGATTTCGCGGCCAGCCGGATAGAGCGTCGCACCCGCCGCCTTGCGCTGGCGCAGGAAGGCGGCCAGTTGTTGCATGTCCGCGCGCGCGAACCAGTCGCCGACGCGGGCTTTCCAGCTCGGCTCCAGTTGCAGGTCGGCCATCAGATCACGCCGCGATGCTTCTCGAACAGGAAATAGGCGACACCAAGCAGTGCGCCGATGCCGAGCGAGACCCACCAACCCAGCGGGCTGAGCCATTTCACCAGCCCGGCCAGCAGCAGCCCGAGGATGACGAACTGGCTGTAGCGCCAGCGGCTCTCGCGGAAGCTCTTGATTTCGGGTCCTGGCATGGGACTTCCTCGCATAGACCAATGGCTGGGCTGCCTTCGGAATTATCCCATCATGTTGGTGGCGAGGCCGGCGTCACACAGGATCGTGCTGAATGCATCTGATCCAAGCCCATCAGTCTACACCCAGGCTACAACTGTCCTTCTCCACGAGTCAGTCGCTCGCCGTACGATTCGCAGCTTCGCGCGAAAGGGTGGTGCCGTCGGTGTGGTGTGCGGTTCGTCACAAAACGCTTGACAGAACTCGGGGGGGGGGGGGCGACAATACGAGCAGGGGATAACCACTCAAAGGGGTAGTATTGTGTTCAAGGGGATTTTTGCAGTGTTCATGATGGTTGTTGGGTTGTGTTTCACCAGCAATACGGATGCTAGGAGCATGGACGACAACTTTGTTCTCGTCCAACAGTGCGCGGACGCGTACGTGGTAGTGGATGGAGTGTCCTATTTTTCTGGGCGTTACTGCACAAACTTCGCGGTATATGACGGTGGTGTCGCTGAGCCGCGTGGGAATGACCGGCAGTATTGGGATGCGGCTTATGGGGGAGGCGCATTTAGATATGTTGGGGTTAAGTCTATACCTGATGATCCTAATAACAACGAGCCGTCCACATGCGCAAGCGATGAATTTACTCGTTGGTTGCATGCGACCAAAGATGTGTTGGCATACAATGCAATGCTGCCGCCAGATTCAAAGCTTCAGTCGGGACAAATGGTGAGAGTGACATATGATGGCGGAGGAAGCGAAGTTTGGACTGTAGTTCTGCCGAACACATCCTCTCCATTATCTCAGACACCTAAGGGTGGCTCTTTGAAGTGCCCGACCCAAGGTGCGTGAACCGGAAAACTAGGCAAGGGTAATAACATGAAGTCACGAGTTGGAATCGTATTATTGCTGGTGTCCTGCCTGGTGGGCTGGTACCTCTGGCGGCATGTAGGGCCTGACTTGGTGGGTTCTGAGGTCGCTTCGCCAATGGCTGGCGAAGATGGCGAGCGTGCGAATACACCCGAGTTCTCGCGGCAGCCCGCTGCCGCCGCTCAACAAGCACCAAAAAGGATGACGGATGTCATTCTTGACGAAATTGCAAGAAAAGGGGTGTCCTCGCCAGAAGTTGACGATCTGGTGAATTCGGCGAATGTGGCTTGTTCAGTCTATCCTGAGCGGGTTCGTGAACAAGTCGTTGTAACCGAATGGGCCGGAAGTTATTTGACCAAGGCATGCGAGGAATTCGATGCTTCTCGCCTGCCGAAGAGTGGGGCAGGACATTCCGGCCCTGATTATCTTCGAATTTCCATCAAAGGCAGCCAAAAGGATGCATCGGAAGCTGCGCTCGACTATCTCCGTCATCCAGAAAATGAGATGGGAATGGTGATGGCGGGTGTGCAGTTGATTGGTAGCGGAATGCTGCCGGAGCAGGACTCGTATCGTCTGGATGCCGCCAGATTGGAAAATGCCTTTCAGGTGGCAGCGGTGTCGATCATGTGTCCAGGTCAAGAGGGGTGCGCGGGGGCTCGTTTTCGTGCGGCCTTCGTCTGTACTACTGTTGCATGTCCACCTGATATAACCTACGAGGCGGCTATGCGAAGCACGTTGACGCCCACGGAATTACAGGCGTCTGATCGTTTGCGGACTTGGCTGCTGTCCATTCGGCGTTGATGGGATCTGATTTTTATGGCGTGGGGTTGGGTTTCGAGCATGCTCATTGGTGAAGATCGTCGTCTCTGATCCTGAATATTGCGCGTGTTCCAGTCGCCGGTACGGGGTCCGGATGAGTTGAATCATTCCATCCCGCGCAGGCGTCGTGCCGTGACCTGCCGTTGTGGGGTAGCCTGCAAGGATTGGGCACGGGACGGCGAGGGAAGCGCGATGGATGGAATGGGTCGTGGGATGACGGGCATGATCGCGGTGTTGAGCCTGGCGCTGTCAGCCTGCGCGCAACCCGCCGCGCCGACGGCAGTGCCAGCATCGCCACAACCCTCGAGCGCGACGGTGCAGGGCGCTCCGGCTACGACGTTGGCGGGCACGACGCCTGCCGCCACCACGCGCAGTGGTGAAGCCGCATCCGATCCCGCCAATCCGTTCGCCTTCACCGTCGAGGTCAGCCTGTCGCCGGCCGCTGCCAAGCGGCTCGCCACGGCCAAGGAAACGATCATGGTGGCGGCGTTCTACTACGGTGTCCCCAAGCCTGGCCTGCCCGACAGCGTGGCCGACGAGATGGGCCAGGTCCACCTCGGCAACCAGGACATCGAACTGCAGGGCGCCGGCAGCGCGGTCTTCGATGGCCATGTCGTCGAACACAAACCACTCGCCTACGTGCAAGGTGACCCGCAGGTCAACATCAATGTCTTTTCCGGCCGGCATTCATCGGAAGACAACCTGCTCGATTGCGATTTCTTCGAGGATGCGATCCAGCTCGCCCACGCCAAGTCCATTGCGATCCATTGCGGGTTGATCGGGGAGTAGGCCTGGTCGACGCCATGGAACAAAAACGCCCCGCACAGCGGGGCGTTTTGCTTTGACGCACTGGCGCGGAAATCAGCGCTTCATCGAACCGAAGAACTCGTCGTTGGACTTGGTGTTCTTCATCTTGTCGAGCAGGAATTCCATCGCCGCGATCTCGTCCATCGGGTGCAGCAGCTTGCGCAGGATCCAGATCTTCTGCAGCAGGTCGGGTTCGATCAGCAGGTCTTCGCGGCGGGTGCCCGACGCATTCAC
The DNA here is from genome assembly GCA_018242365.1 of Pseudomonadota bacterium. Taxonomy (GTDB): domain Bacteria; phylum Pseudomonadota; class Gammaproteobacteria; order Xanthomonadales; family Xanthomonadaceae; genus Thermomonas. Next base: position 163,507 of record JAFECB010000006.1, on the reverse strand, counting down.
GCCGATCGCCGGGTAGACGCGCTTTTCGGTGATGCGGCGGTCGAGGTGCACTTCCGAGTTGCCGGTGCCCTTGAATTCCTCGTAGATCACCTTGTCCATCGCGCTGCCGGTATCGACCAGGGCGGTGGCAATGATGGTGAGCGAGCCGCCTTCCTCGACATTGCGCGCCGCGCCGAAGAAGCGCTTGGGCCGGTGCAGGGCGTTGCTGTCCACGCCGCCGGTGAGCACCTTGCCGCTGCTCGGCATCACGTTGTTGTAGGCGCGGGCGAGGCGGGTGATCGAATCGAGCAGGATGACCACGTCCTTCTTGTGCTCGACCAGGCGCTTGGCGCGTTCGATCACCATTTCCGCGACCTGCACGTGGCGCGCGGCCGGTTCGTCGAAGGTGGAGGAGATGACCTCGCCGCGCACGGTGCGCTGCATTTCGGTCACTTCTTCCGGGCGCTCGTCGATCAGCAGCACGATCAGGTGCACGTCGGGATGGTTGTAGGTGATCGCGCTGGCGATCTGCTGCATCATCATCGTCTTGCCGGCCTTGGGCGGGCTGACGATCAGGGCGCGCTGGCCCTTGCCCTGCGGGGCCATCAGGTCGAGGATGCGGCCGGTGATGTCTTCCGAACTGCCGTCGCCGCGTTCGAGCTTGAAGCGCTTGCGCGGGAACAGCGGGGTGAGGTTCTCGAACAGGTTCTTGTTCTTGGACGCTTCCAGCGGTTCGCCGTTGATGGTGTCGACCACGTTCAGCGCGAAGTAGCGTTCGCCGTCCTTGGGCCAGCGGATGCGGCCCGAGATGTGGTCGCCGGTGCGCAGGTTGAAGCGGCGGATCTGCGACGGGCTGATGTAGGTGTCGTCCGGGCCGGCCAGGTAGCTGGCCTCGGCCGCGCGCAGGAAGCCGAAGCCGTCCGGCAGGATTTCCAGCACGCCGTCGGCCTGCACGCCCTCGCCGTGGCGGGCGAGGATCTTCAGGATCGCGAAGATGATGTCCTGCTTGCGCGCGCGGGCGACCCCGTCGGTGATCTGCAACTGCTCGGCGATGTCGAGCAGGCGCGGTGCCGGCATCTGCTTGAGATCGGACAGGGAATAAGTGGGAAAGCCTTCCGGCACCTGCGGATGTGCGTGCGGGACGAAGGGCTCGTTGCCACCGCCATCGTCGGGCATGCCGCCGTCGCGATAACGCTCACGCTGGCGGTCACGGCGGTTCTTGAAACGCTCGCGGCGGCTCATGCGGTGGCCACCTTCGCGCGGCTGGCCATTGTTGCCGGCGTCCTGATCGGCGGACCCTGCGGGGTCACCGCTCGCGGTGCCGCTGGCCTGTACGTCGCTGGTCGTCGTTTGCACCGGCGCGGTTTCGGCGACGGGCGGCGCTGGCTCGGCGGGTGCCGCAGCTGCGGCGGGCGCGGGGGTGATTTCCGGTGTGGCGTCGGCGGCAGCGGCCTTGGCGACACGGGTTCTGCGCACACGCTTCTCGGCGACTTCGCCGGTGGCGTCGTTGGTGGTATCGGACAAGGGGAAAATCCTCGCTTGCGTTGCGAGAAGCCACGCTTTGCACGCGGCGTCTTTGGAAAGGTTCTGGGAAAGAATCGAGGGTCAGCGCACGCGAATGCGGCGCATCCGGCGGGCGGTATGCCCGCACCGGATGGCGAAACCTAGCATTGCCGGGGTGCCGCACGCAAGCGGGGCGTGCGTCGGCGGTGTGGTTTTGTACAGACGGTCGGGCCGCTCCATCCCGGAACGGCCGGCCGAACTGTCGTGCCGAATTACGCCAGCGCCTTGTCCAGCATCTGGGTCAACTTGGATTCCGGCACCAAGCCAATACTGGTGTCCTGCACCTGGCCGCCCTTGAACAGCAGCAGCATCGGAATGCTGCGGACGTGGTACTTGTGCGCGGTCTGCTGGTTCTGATCGACATCCACCTTGACCACCCGCGCCTTGCCGGCATAGCCGGCGGCGATCTTGTCCAGCGCCGGCGCGATCATCTTGCAGGGGCCGCACCAGGGAGCCCAGAAATCGACCAGGACCGGCACGTCCGAAGCAAGGACCTGGGTATCGAAATCGGCGTCGGTGGCGTGCAGGACGGTATTGCTCATGGGGGCTCCGGAAAGGACGTGGGCGGGACGCGGTTGGCGTCGGAATGCTAGAATCGGGGATGTCCGTCGCAGCGTTTGCGACGTCGTGCCGGGAATGACCAGCCCCGGAACTCTCCCGGCAGTCTGCGCGGCTGCCCCCCATTCATACAAGTGGCGCAGTGCAACGCGGCGTTCCAATGACGCCGACACTGGCCACCCGACAAGGCCGCCCCGTGTCCGACAAACCCCTGACTGATATCACCTTTTCCACCTTCGACCTGACCCCGCCGCTGTTGGCCGGGCTGGATGGCGCGGGCTTCACCCGCTGCACCCCGATCCAGGCGATGACCCTGCCGGTGGCGCTGGCCGGCGGCGATGTGGCCGGTCAGGCGCAGACCGGCACCGGCAAGACCCTCGCCTTCCTGGTCGCGGTGGTGAACCGCCTGCTGACCCGTCCGGCGTTGGCTGACCGCAAGCCCGAAGACCCGCGTGCGCTGATCCTGGCGCCGACCCGCGAGCTGGCGATCCAGATCCACAAGGACGCGGTGAAGTTCGCTTCCGACCTCGGGCTGAAGTTCGCCCTGGTCTATGGCGGCGTCGATTACGACAAGCAGCGCGAGCAACTGCAGCGCGGCGCCGACGTGATCATCGCCACCCCCGGCCGGCTGATCGATTACGTCAAGCAGCACAAGGTGGTCAGCCTGCATGCCTGCGAGGTGTGCGTGCTGGACGAGGCCGATCGCATGTTCGACCTCGGCTTCATCAAGGACATCCGCTTCCTGCTGCGGCGCATGCCGGAGCGCGGCACCCGCCAGACCCTGCTGTTCTCGGCCACGCTCAGCCACCGCGTGCTGGAGCTGGCTTACGAGCACATGAACGAGCCGCAGAAGCTCGTGGTGGAAACCGAGCACATCACCGCGGCGCGGGTGCGGCAGAAGCTGTATTACCCGGCCGATGAAGAAAAATTGCCGCTGTTGCTGGGCCTGCTGTCGCGCAGCGAAGGCGCGCGCACCATGGTGTTCGTCAACACCAAGGCTTTCGTCGAACGGGTGGCAAGGGCGCTGGAGAAGGCCGGTTACCGGGTCGGCGTGCTGTCGGGCGACGTGCCGCAGAAGAAGCGCGAGTCGCTGCTGAAGAAATTCCAGGCCGGGCAACTGGAAATCCTGGTCGCCACCGACGTGGCCGCGCGCGGATTGCATATCGACGGTGTGCAGTACGTCTACAACTACGACCTGCCATTCGATGCCGAAGACTACGTGCATCGCATCGGCCGCACCGCGCGCCTCGGGGCCGAGGGTGACGCGATCAGTTTTGCGTGCGAGCGCTATGCGATGTCGCTGCCGGACATCGAGGCCTATATCGAGCAGAAGATCCCGTCCGAGCCGGTGACCACCGAGCTGATGACCGCGCTGCCGCGCCCGGAGCGCGTGCGCCCTGCGGTCGAAGCGGGTGATGATGACGACAGCATCGGCGCGATCTTCAAGGAAGTGCGCGAGGCCCGCGCTGCCGAGGATGCAAAGCGTGGAGGCGGTCGCGGCGGTCGCAGCGGCAGTGGTCGTCCTGGTGAACGCAGTGGTGGCGGAGGTGGTGGCGAGCGTCGCGGCCCGCGGCCACCGCGCAAGCCGCGCGTCGAAGGCGAAGTCGCGGCAGCACCTGCCAAGCCCGCAGGCATCGCCAACGCGGCCGCTACCGCGGACGCTACCGCGGACGCTGAGTCGCCGGAACGCAAACGCCGTCGTCGTCGTCGCGGCAAGCCGCTGGAGAATGGCGCGAGCACGGAATCCGGCGCGCAGGGGCAGGCAGGCGAAGCAGCAATGGCCCACAAGCCTGGGCCGGTGGTGCCGCAATTCGTGCCGCCGCGCTCGCAGCCTGCGACCGAGAAGCCGGGCTTGCTGGCGCGCATCGGCAAAGGCTTGAAGGCCTTGGTACGGCGGCCGCCCAACCGCCAGCACTGAGTTGCGTTCACCAGCGCAGTCGCCGAGGCTGGCCGCTGCGCCCGCATCGGGCGATACTGGGCACTCCCGAATTCAAGTCCCACGCCGCATGCCGGTTCTGCGATTCGACAGCGTCAGCAAGGTCTATCCCGGCCCGCGCTCGGCGCTTGAAAATGTCAACTTTGCGATGGACGCGGGCGAGATGCTGTTCGTCACCGGCCATTCCGGGGCGGGCAAGAGCACCTTGCTGCGGCTGATCCATCTGGCCGAACGCCCCAGTCGCGGCACCGTGCTGTTCGAGGATCGCAACCTCGCCAGCGTGCGCGGCGGTGCAGTGGCACGCCATCGCCGCAGTGTCGGCGTGGTCTACCAGAACCACCAATTGCTGGCCGACCGCAGCGTGGCCGACAACGTGGCCTTGCCGCTGGTCTTGCGCGGGATGAAAGGCAGCGAAATCGGCAAGCGGGTGCGCTCGATCCTGGAGCGGGTGGGCCTGGCCGGGCGTGAACGTGCCTTGCCGGCGCAATTGTCGGCGGGCGAGCAGCAACGGGTCGGGATCGCGCGTGCGGTGGTCGCCGAGCCGGCACTGCTGGTCGCCGACGAGCCGACCGGCAACCTCGATCCGACCCTGTCGGCGGAAATCATGGCGCTGTTCGCCGCGCTGCCCGAACGCGGCACCAGTGTGCTGATCGCCAGCCATGACATCGCCTTGGTCAAACGCATGAAGAAGCGCGTGCTGGTGCTGGAGAACGGCAGCCTGACCGACGATATCTCGCCCGAGGATCTCGCCGATGCCTAGTCCAGCGGCAAAGCGGGTCACCGATGTCCACCACGGGCGCTTCACGGCCTGGCTGTCGCACCATGCGCAAAGCGTGGCCACCAGTCTCGGTCGCCTGTTGCGGCGGCCGTGGGCAACCCTGCTCACGGTCGGTGTGATGGCCTTGGCACTTGCGCTGCCATTGGGCCTGTGGGTGGCGGTGAACAACGTCCAGCGGCTGGACGACCAGGTGCAGTCGGCGCGTGCGCTGACCGTGTTCCTGAAGACCGATGTCGATGCTGCACAGGCGCAGGCATTGGCAGGGACGCTGCGACAACGGCCCGATGTGGCCACCGTGGCGGTGGTCACGCCGGAGCAGTCATTGGCGCGGCTGCGCGAGCGTGCGGATTTGGCGCAGGCGATCGACGCACTCGGGCCGGAGCAGGCGCGGGCGGCGCTGCCCAGCCTGCTGGAACTGACCCCGCGTGCTGCAGAGGCGCCCTTGGTGCAGGCGCTGCAGGTGCTGCCGCAAGTCGAACGCGTGCAGTACGATGCACGTTGGCAACAACGTCTGCGGGCTTGGCTGGTGTTCGGCAGTCGCGCGGTAGCGGTACTGGCCGCGATGCTGGGTCTGGGGATGTTGTTGGTGGTCGGCAATACGGTGCGTCTGGACATCCAGTCCCGGCGCGAGGAGATCAGCGTGCTGCAATTGCTCGGTGCCAGCGACGGCTATGTGCAGCGTCCGTTCCTGTACCTCGGTGCGTGGTACGGACTGGCTGCGGGTGCAGTCGCATTGGGCGTGCTGACGCTTGCCGGGATGGCCTTGGCCGAGCCGCTGTCGGCGCTGGCCTCGCGATATGGCAGCGGGTTCGCCTTGCAAGGCATCGGACCGATCCACGCCGGCATCGTGCTCGCCAGTTCGACCGTGCTCGGCTGGATGGGCGCGGCTCTGGTCAGCGGCCATTACCTGCGCCAGACCCGGCCCCTGGAGCACTGACGATGGCCGACAAGACCGATCTGCGCCACGTCGTCAGCGACGCCCCCCGGGTGATGGTGGTCGATGGCAGCAAGCTGGTGCGCAAACTCATCTCCGACACCCTGCTGAAGGAAATGCCGAACGCGCAGGTGGTCGGTTGCGGCGGTCTGGCCGAAGCACGCGCGGCGCTGGCCGAAGGCACGGTGGATCTGGTGACCACCGCGCTGGTGCTGCCGGATGGTGATGGGCTGGCATTGGCACGGGTGGTGCGCGAGGCGGCGGGGCAGGCTTATGTGCCGGTGATCGTCGTTTCCGGCAATGCCCAGGAAGCACTGGAAACCCGCGTCTTCACCGAAGACATCACCGACTATTTCGACAAGAGTCTGGGCCAGACCGCGCTGGTGGCCTTCATCCGCGGCTATGTGCATCCGGCGCCGGTCGAAGGCGCGCGGGTGCTGTACGTCGAGGACAGCAAGGTGGTGGCGGTCGCCACCCGCCGCATGCTGGAACGGCAGGGCATGCAGGTGCTGCACGTGATCAGCGTCGAGGAAGCGCTGGAGCACCTGCACAAGTTCATCGGCCGCAGCGACGGCGATGTCGGTGCCGACCTCGTGCTCAGCGACGTCTACCTCAAGGGCATCCTCAACGGCCGCGATCTGCTCAACCAGATCCGCGCGGTGTTCCATTACGGCAAGCGCAAGCTGCCGATGCTGATGATGACCGGCGACGAAAATCGCGATAACCAGGCCGCGCTGCTGCGCGAGGGTGCCAATGATCTGGTGCTCAAACCCATTGAAGAGCGCCTGCTGGTGACGAAAGTCCTGTTCCAGCTGCGCCTGTCGAAACTGGGTTGATCGGGCTGCGCGCCGCCTCGCGATGACCGTCGCACGCACGCCGGGGACAGGCATGCTCACCTTCGTTTGCGCGACCCGATTGGACGAGGAGAGCTTCCCGCACTCGCCGCTGGGGCGCTCGCTGGAGCGCCTGCAAGCCAGCGGGGACACCACCTGGCGGATCGCCCATGCGAACACGCGCGGCCTGCCGGAGATCTACAACGACGCGATCGCGGATGCTGGCATCGACGACACTCTGGTCTTCCTGCACGACGATGTCTGGCTGGACGATTGTTTCCTGCCAGCGCGCATCGAGGAGGGCCTTGCCCGCTACCAGCTGATCGGCGTTGCCGGGAATGTCGATGCGCCGGCCGATCACGTTGCCTGGTGTTTTCGCGAAGGCTTGACGTGGTTCGAGCCGGAACGCCTGCGCGGTGCGATTGCGCATGGCGCGGCCCCGTTCGGCAAGGTCTCGTCCTTTGGCGCGTCACCCGCCGACTGTCGCTTGCTCGATGGGGTGCTGCTGGCCGCGCGCGCGGCGGCCCTGCAGGCGCATGGCCTGCGTTTCGACCCGCGCTTCGCATTCCATTTCTACGATCTGGATTTCTGCCGCACCGCACACCAGGCCGGCCTGTCGCTCGGGGTCTGGCCAATCGCGTTGACGCATGCCAGCAGCGGCAATTTCGGCACACCGGCGTGGTGCGATGCGCTCGCGCTGTACCGCGAGAAGTGGCCTGCAAGCGTCGCTGCTCCATAGCGGCTCGCCGACGCGACGCAGCGCAGGGATTGTTGGAGCGCACCGCAGGGGCGCGATGCTGTTGCCGGATCCCGCAAGAAGCATTCGCGCCCCTGCGGTGCGCTCCTACAGGGTTGCAATGGTCGCGCCCCTGCGGTGCGCTCCTACAGGACTGCGATGGCCGCGCCCCTGCGGTGCGCTCCCACAATAAGGCAGGTTACGGCTGCCAGCCGTAGCTCAGCTTCACGAACACGCTGCGGGTGTTGTTGAACAGTTCCGGGTGGTCGTCGTCCATGAACGCGCCCCAGGATGCGCCGGCGTACAGCGCGGTGCGGGGGTTGACCTTGTAGGAATAGACCAATTGCCCGGCCCAGTCGCGGGCGCGCTGGTTGATCGTGCTGGAATACAGCGCCTGATTGCGATTGACGGCACTGCCCTGCAGGGTCAGGCGCAGGCGTTGGTGCGGATCGAACTGCCAGCTGCCGCCGGCGTTGAGCACGGTGGCGGTGAAGGCGGTGCCGCCGGCACGATGCATGCGTTGGCGGGTGATGTCCCAGTCCAGCGCCAGTCCGCGGCCGATGCTGGTATTGCCGTACAGCTCCAGCATGCTGAGCCGGCCGGTCTGGGCGGCGACCAGATCGATCGCGATGCCGGTTCGCGCATAGGCACCCAGTTGCAGGTTGCCGGTGGGGCGGAAGTTGATGCCGCCGTCGATGTAGTGTTCATCGAACAGCGTGCCCTGCCAGTAGCGCACGCGGGTCATGCCATGCAGGCGCAGGGTGCTCTGCATCGGTCCCTGGGTGCTGATCTGCGCTTCCAGCTCGCGTTCCAGCAACTGGCCATCGAAGCGACGGGTGATATCGAAGTCGCCATTGAGGTCGAAGCGATTGAAATCCTTGCCGTCGCGATACCAGGTGTAGCCACCGCCAATCAGCGACTTGTCGTAGCCGACCTGGCCGATGAAACCGAGGTCGGCGCGGAAACCGGGGTCGATGGCCTCGTGCCAGAGATTGAAATTCCAGTTGCGGTTGCTGAAGTTGTATTCGGCCCGCCAGGCATTGCCGGTCGGCGTGGGATCGCTGCCCAATTCACCCATGTACTCGGAGACGATACTGGCCGGGTATTGCGATTGGCTGTGCAGGAACTGGGCGCTGACGGTGTGGCCACCATGCCGCCAGCGCCCATCGACACCCGCCAGGTTGTTGAAATAGTTGTCCCCTCGGCGGAAGGTGCCGATCACGCCAAGGCTGAAATCGGTGCCGAAGTCGTGGCGATAGCGACCCACCGCGATGTTGGCCTTCTGGTCGATCTGGGCGATGCCTGAGCCGAGCACGCCCGGCACCAGCAGCACGGTGGTGGCATCGCGGGCGACGATCGCTCCGTAAGCGCCGTTGCCGGTGCGGCCGGTGACACGCAGGCCGAAATCCGGATCGGCGATCTGGCGGGTATAGAGCACGTCGAATTGGGTGGTGAAATAGTCCGCGCCTTCGAGGAAGAACGGTCGCTTCTCCTGGTAGAACAGGGCGAAACTGTCGTTGAAGCTGAGTTGCAGTTGGTCTGTTTCGACCTGCGAGAAGTCGGGATTGAGAGTGGCGTTCAGGGTCATCGCCGGCGACGGTGCCCAGCTCACGTCGAGGCCGGGTTCGAAGCTGGTGTCGTGCTGCCACGGCGTGCTGGTTGAGTCGCGGGTCTGGCTCGTGCCCATGGTCAGGGTCGGCACGATCTCCAGGTTGCGGCCCTGGCTCACCCCGGCCATGCCGGTAAAGGTGCCCCATTCGCACTGGAAGCAATTGGAATCCCGGGAAATCCTGGAATTTGCCAGCTGATGGCGCTTGTCGCGCGGGTAATTGCGCATCAGGAAGATGCCCCAGCGCTGGTCGCCACCACCGCGCGGGAAGCGCAAGGTGGCAAACGGGATGCGGACCTCCACGTCGTAGCCATCCGTCGTCAGTTGGCCGGCACTGCTCCACAACCCGTCCCAGCTCGGGTCTTCCTGGTTGTTGAGATTGGTCTCGTCGCGGATCAGATCGGCCTGCACACCCAGCGGATTGACGATCAGTTCATAGCCGCGACGGTGGTCGTTGAAGGTGTCGAGGAAGATGCCGACCCAGTCGTCGGGGAAGGCGCTGTCACGGTCGCGCAGGTGGGCGCGGATCTTCGATGGATCGGGATCCTGCGCATGGAAGGAAACATAAAGCGCGTCCTGGTCGTAGGCGATGCGCGCAAGGGTCTTCGCCGGGGCGGGCGTGTTGTCGCCGGGTGCGAACTCGAAGGCGATTTCCTGCTCCAACGCGCCTTGCCAGGCGGCGTCATCGAGCTTGCCGTCGATGACGATCGGCCCGGTCAGGCGCGGAATGCGCGCGTCGAGTCCGGCGACAGGCGGTTCGGCAGGGGTTGGTGTCTGTTGTGCCTGGGCAAACGGTGCGCACAGCAGCAGGGCGGTCGCCAGGGCGTGCAGCTTCGGGGTGGTGCGGGTCATGTGGCTCTCTCCCTGAGTCTCATGGCTGTTCGGGTGCGCGTCGTGCGCGCTGCAAATGATGTGTGTTCGTGTTGGGGCCGGACAGTGCCGATGGCGGGCATGACAACCGGCACGGGGCGACGAGGGCAAGTGTTTTGCGACGGATTCATGCTGACGGCGATAAACTGCTGGTTTCTGCCACCGGATCCCACCCATGCGTCTGCCCATGCGCCCGTTGTTCCTGTCGATCGCCATCAGCGTGGCCCTCGCCACCACCGCCTGCGGCCAGGCCGAAGCCCCGAAGACGCCTGCCGCTGCGGCCGCCGCTCCCACCGCCGCCGCCGAGAAAGTCGTGGACGAACATTCCTATGCGCAGCCCGACAAGGTGCGGATCACCGACATCGCACTGGATCTGGCCCTGGATTTCGACAAGAAGGTCATCAGTGGCAGCGCCACCTACACGCTGGATTGGGTGGACAAGCAGGCCACTGCATTGGTGCTGGACACCCGTGCCTTGAGCATCGCCAAGGCCGAGGAACAGAAGGCCGACGGTAGCTGGGTGCCGCTGCAGTTCAAGCTGGCCGCCGCCGACAAGACCCTGGGCAGCGCGCTGACGATCCAGACGCCGGATCGCCCGGCCAAGGTGCGGGTCACCTATGCCACCTCGCCGGATGCCTCCGGCCTGCAATGGCTGTCGCCGTCGATGACCGAAGGCGGCAAGTTGCCTTTCATGTTCAGCCAGTCGCAGCAGATCCACGCGCGGTCGTGGGTGCCGTTGCAGGACACGCCGCAGGTGCGCTTCACCTATAGCGCGCATGTCACCTCGCCGGCCGACGTGATGGTGCTGATGAGCGCCGACAACGATCCGAAGGCGGCGCGCGACGGCGATTACAGCTTCAAGATGCCGCAGAAGATCCCGTCCTACCTGCTGGCGATCGCCGCCGGCGACCTCGTGTTCAAGCCGATCAGCGCGCGCAGCGGCGTGTGGGCGGAGCCGACCATGGTCGACAAGGCCGAGCACGAGTTCGAAGACACCGAAAAGATGATCGAGACCGCCGAGCAGATCTACGGCCCGTATCGCTGGGGCCGCTACGACCTGCTGGTGCTGCCGCCCAGTTTCCCCTACGGCGGCATGGAAAACCCGCGCCTGACCTTCGCCACCCCGACCGTGATCGTCGGCGACAAGTCGCTGGTCTCGCTGGTCGCGCATGAGTTGGCGCACAGCTGGTCGGGCAATCTGGTGACGTTTGCCACCGACAAGGATGCCTGGCTCAACGAAGGCGTGACCACCTATGTGCAGAGCCGCATCACCGAGAAGCTCTATGGCCGCGAAGTGGCGGACATGGAGGAGGTGATCGATCGCGACGAGCTCAAGACCGAGTTCGCCACCCTGCCGCCCAAGCTGCAGCAGCTCTCGCTCAAGCCCGGCACCCTGACCGATCCCGATGACCAGTCCTCGGCCACGGTCTACACCAAGGGCGCGTGGTTCATGGAGTTCCTCGAAAAGCGCTACGGTCGCGCCAAGTTCGATCCGTGGCTGCGCGGCTACTTCGACCATTTCGCGTTCCAGAGCATTACTACCCAGCAATTCCGCGATTACCTCGAATCCACCCTGATGAAGCAGAATCCGGGCGTGGTGACGATGGCGGAAGTGGATGCGTGGCTGTACCAGCCGGGAATCCCGGCCGACGCGCCGGTGATCGAGTCGTCACGTTTTGCCACCGTCAATGCTGGCCGCATCGCCTGGGAAGGCAGCGGCAAATTGCCGGACAAGGCCGTCACCGGCGAGTGGAGCACGCAGGAATGGGTGCACTTCCTCGAAGGCATGCCGGCGACGCTCAAGCCCGAGCAGCTGGAGCAGCTGGACGCTGCCTACAAGTTCACCGGCACGCCCAATGGCGAGATCGCGATGCGCTGGTATCCGCTGGCCGAACGCAGTGGCTATGCCGCCGCGCGCGAGGAGATGGGCAAGTTCCTTGCTCGGGTCGGTCGTCGCAAATTGATCATCCCGATCTACAAGGCGCTGGTCGCCACGCCGGACGGGCTGGCCTTCGCCGAGCAGGTATTCGCCCAGGCCAAGCCGGCCACCCATCCGATCACCGCCGGCACCATCGAGCAGGTGATCGCCGAAGCCAAGGCCAGGTTGGCTGCGGCTCCGCCGGCTGCACCGACGGCGGCTCCGGCAACACCTGCCGACGCCAATGCTGCCGCAGCACCGAAGCCGGATCCCGCCGCGCATTGATTGGATGCGGCGGTGTTGGCGTGGCTGTCCGTCGCGTTGCTGCTTGGCTTCGCGACGGTAGCGCTGATGGTCTGGCATGACCCCTGGCTGCTGGCACGCGCCGAGTTCGCGCGCCAGCGGCGTGCGGCCGGTTTGGTGCCGGCCTCCGTCGATGCAGCCGGCCATCGCTGGGTGTACGCCCGCAGTCGCACGTTCTCGCCCACGGCACCGACCGTGGTCATGCTGCATGGCTTCGTCGGCAGCAAGGAGAACTGGTATCCGCTGGCGCGCGCATTGCGTGGACGCTATCGCCTGCTGATTCCGGATCTGCCCGGCTGGGGCGAGAGCGAGCGTCGATCAGACGCGGTGTACGGGTTTCCTGAGCAGGCCGCACGCGTGTCTGCCTTCATCGCGACGCTCTCGCCCGAGGCACCGGTGATCCTGCTCGGGCATTCGATGGGCGGCGGCATCGCGGCATTGATGGCGGCGCGCTATCCGGAGCAGGCCGCCAAGCTGGCCTTGCTCAATGCCGCCGGCGTGCGCTTTGACGACAACCGCTTCGGACTCGACGTGCTGGACGGAAAGAATCCCTTCGCGGTGACCGATGCGTCGTCGCTGCGGCGATTCATCGATCAGGTGTTCTTCGATCCTGCCGCCAAACCGTCGATCCCGTGGCCGGTCTCCGGCGCGATGATCAAGCGCCGCCTTGCCGACGCGGATTTCGAACAGGCCGTGCTGGATCGCATCGGACGTTGCGACGAAAACCTGCTGCCGGGCGAGGAAGCCGTCGGCATCCAGCAACCCACCTTGCTGGTGTGGGGGCGGCAGGACGCGGTGATCGATCCCAGCGCGCTGGAGCTGTACGCGCAGCGCATCCCGCAGGCGCGCGAGCTGCTGCTCGATGGCTGCGGCCACATGTCGCTGATGGAGCGCGCCGACGCGGTGGCCGCGGCGGTGGTCGCGCTGGTCGAATCCGACCCGGTAACGCCATAAACTCGCGTTCTTCCATTGCGAATCCCGTGCCCATGAAATCCGTCGCGCTCAGCCTCGCCCTGTGCCTGCTCCTGCCCGCCTGCCATCGCAATGACCCGCAGGCCACCGCGCAAGCGGCTGCGGCGCAACAGGCCGCCGATGAACAAGCGGCCGAGGCGATGGAAAAGCAATTCGACGCGGCAGTCGTGGCGCAGGACTGGCACTTGGCCAAGGGCTATGGCGATGTCCTGCTGCACGATCATCCTGCCAGCGCCGCCGCCGCGCGGGTGAAGCCGAAACTCGAGGAAATCACTGCCAAGGCCGCGGCGCAAAAAGAGACCCGGCGGCTTGAAGCGCTGTGGTCCTATGGCGACGAAGAGGTCAAGGGCGGCCACCAGCTGTCGGCGTCGATCTATTCCAGCAAGGAAGTGGACACCGACGGCAGTGGTGAGCACCCGGTGCGGCTGATTTTCCGCGACCATCCCGAATGGGGCCGCAGCGCCTATCTGGTGCTGCAGGCCGGCGATTTCGACTGCTACAAGGGCTGCAAGCTCACCGTCACCGTGGATGGCAAGGCGCACGCGCTGCCCGGCTCGCGCCCGAACACCGACGAGGCCATCGCCATGTTCATCGTCGACAACAAGGCGCTGTGGAAGCTGGCCAAGTCCGGCAAGCAGCTGAGCATCGAATTCCCCACCAAGCAGATGGGCCGTCGCAGCGCCAGCTTCGAAGTCGGCGGACTGGATCCTGCAAAACTGCCGAAGTGGAATTGAGCTGTCGCGCTCCGCAAGGCGCGATGACCGGCGGGAGCATCACTGTCCGTCGCAGCCCCCGGCCTGCGGCCGGAGTCAGCTCCTGCGGAAAGCGATCACCGCCCGGTGATCCGCAGGAGCGCACCGCAGGGGCGCGATCATGGCCCGATGATCCGCGGGAGCGACCCCGCATGGGCGCAATGACGGTCGATGGCGTCGTGGTTACAGCGCATACCCGAACTGCTGGCGGAACTGCTCGGCGAATTCGGCGTAGCTGAAACGCTGGTTCTGGGTGCCCGGGTGCTCGACCTTGAGTGCGCCCATCAGGTTGCCCATGCGGCCGATGGTCATCCAGTCGTAGCCTTTTTCGATACCGAAGATCAGCCCGGCGCGGAAGGCGTCGCCGCAGCCGGTCGGGTCGGTGATGCGGCGCTCGTGCGCCGGCGGGATCCTGTGCAGCTCGCCGTCGGCGTGGATCTCGGCGCCCTGCGGGCCGCGGGTGATGATGTAGGCCTTGACCTTGCCGGCGATCTCGGCCGAATTCCAGCCGGTGCGCTCCTGCAACAGGTTGGATTCGTAATCATTGACGCAGACGTAATCGGCCTTGTCGATGAAGTCGCGCAATTCCGCGCCGTTGAACAACGGCATCGCCTGGCCGGGATCGAAGATGAACGGAATGCCGCCTGCGGAGAATTCCTTCGCGTTCTGCAGCATGCCCTCGTAGCCATCCGGGCTGACGATGCCGATGGTGACGCCGGGCACGTCCTTCACGTGGTTCTCGTAGCTGCGCATCATCGCGCCGGGATGGAAGGCGGTGATCTGGTTGTTGTCGTGGTCGGTGGTGATGAAGGCCTGCGGGGTGAACAGCTCATCGATCACCTTGACCCGATCCAGCGGGATCTCGTGCTCGTTGAACCATTCGCGATACGGGCCGAAATCCTGCCCGACGGTGGCCATCGGGATCGGATCGCCGCCGAGCAATTTGAGGTTGTAGGCAATGTTGCCGGCGCAGCCGCCGAACTCGCGGCGCATCCGCGGCACCAGGAAGGACACATTCAGGATGTGCACCTTGTCCGGCAGGATGTGGTTCTTGAACTGGTCGGGAAACACCATGATGGTGTCATAGGCCAGGGAACCACAGATCAGTGCAGCCATTGCAGCCTCGCGGGTCGGACAGGGCAAACGCGCATCATAACGCGAGCTTGCCTGCGATCCGCGGACTGGGACGATGCGGCGGCATCGACGTTCCTTGCCGGCAACCCCGGCGGTTGCTACGCTATCCGGTCTTTAGCAAAGCGGCGGTTCGCCGTTCGCTGCCTGCGCTTCCAGCGTGCCTCTCCCCCGCCTTCCCCCAATCCGGCGCAAGCGTTCATGTTCAAGTTCCTTCGGGGCTACTTTTCCAGCGATCTTTCGATCGACCTCGGCACCGCCAACACCCTGATCTACGTTCGCGGCCAGGGCATCGTCCTCAACGAACCTTCGGTGGTGGCGGTGCGCCAGGACCGAGGCGGCGGTGGCCGTTCGGTTGCGGCAGTGGGCAGCGAGGCCAAGCAGATGCTGGGCCGTACGCCCGGCCACATCACCACGGTGCGGCCGATGAAGGATGGCGTGATCGCCGACTTCAGCTACACCGAGGAGATGCTCAAGTACTTCATCCGCAAGGTGCACAAGAGCCGCGTGCTGCGGCCCAGTCCGCGGGTGCTGGTGTGCGTGCCGGCTGGCAGTACCCAGGTCGAGCGTCGCGCGATCAAGGAGTCGGCGGAAGAGGCGGGTGCGCGCGAGGTCTACTTGATCGAAGAACCAATGGCGGCGGCGATCGGCGCCGGCATGCCGGTGACCGAGGCGCGCGGCTCGATGGTGGTCGATATCGGCGGCGGCACCACCGAAGTGGCGGTGATCGCGCTCAACGGCATCGTCTACTCGCAATCGGTGCGCATCGGTGGCGATCGCTTCGACGAGTCGATCATTGCCTACGTCCGTCGCCACCACGGCATGCTGATCGGCGATGCCACCGCCGAGCGAATCAAGCTGGAACTGGGCAACGCCTACAAGCAGGACAGCGTCCGTGAAATCGAGATCTCCGGCCGACATCTGGCCGAGGGCGTGCCCAAGATCATCTCGATCAATTCCAACGAAGTGCTGGAGGCCCTGCGTGAGCCCTTGTCCGGCATCGTGTCGTCGATCCGCCTGGCGCTGGAGCAAACCCCGCCGGAACTGTGCGCCGACGTCGCCGAGCGCGGCATCGTGCTGACCGGTGGCGGCGCGCTGCTGCGCGATCTGGACAAGCTGATCAGCGTGGAGACCGGCTTGCATGTGCAGGTCGCCGACGATCCGCTGACCTGCGTGGCGCGCGGCGGCGGACGGGCGCTGGAACTGGTCGATATGCACGGCAACGAATTCTTTACACCGGATTGAGCCTGCTGCGCTCGCCGGGCTCGGGCGCATGCGGTGCTCGCAATCCTCATTGACGTCACGTCAACTGCGGTTGCTGCGCTCCGTCTGCACCCGATCCGGCTTCGCTCGCGACGGCTCAATCTCGCGTTGTAAAGTCCTTCCGGTTCCGGGCCAAACTGTGGCTCAAGTCGTACTCACTCAACCGCCCTGTTGACCCACTGACGTGCCCAGCCCTGCCAGCACCTCTGCAGTCCGTCCCGGCGAAGTCGCCGGCGTGCTGCGGTTGCTGGCGTACATCATTCTGGCCACGGTGCTGATGGTGCTCGACCACCGCGGCGGCTGGCTGCACGTGGTGCGCACGCAGGCGGAGGCGGTGGTGCAACCGTTGTGGTGGCTGGCGGGCGTGCCGGCGCGGATCGGCAGCACGCTGAGCGAGAACGCACAGACCCATGCGCAATTGACCGAGGACAACGCGCGCCTGCGCCGCGAGCTGCTGCTCACCTCCGCCCGCAATGCGCGCCTGCAGACCGCCGCCGCGGAAAACGCCCGCCTGCGTGGTCTGCTGGACACCGCACAGCGGCATCGGCTGGACGTGCAGTTGGCGAGTGTGATCGATATCGACCAGGACCCGAGCCGGCAACGGCTGCTGCTGGACGTGGGCAGCAATGCCGGCGTGCATCCCGGGCAGACCGTGATCGATGCCGGTGGCCTGATGGGCCAGGTGATCGCGACCACACCGACCACCGCGACCGTGCTGCTCTTGGCCGATCCCGACCATGCGGTGCCGGTGCTGGTGGCGCGCAGCGGGATGCGGCTGATCGTGTACGGCACCGGCCGCAGCAATCAATTGAAATTGGGTGACGTGCCGCAATCGGCCGATGTGCGGGTGGGCGACCAATTGCTGACCTCGGGCCTCGGCGGACGATTCCCGCCTGGCTTGGCGGTTGGCCGCGTCGGTGCCTTGCATGCCGGTGATGCCCGCGCCTTCCTCGAAGGCGATGTGATTCCTGCCGCGCAGTTGGATCGGGGTCGCGATGTGCTGTTGTTGCGTGGATTCAAGCCGCCGGAAGCATTGCCGGAGGCTGCTGCTGCGGGCCAGGCGGCAGCGGGTGTTGCTGGTGCAAGTCACCCAGCCAGCGTGCCAGTTGCGACGACGCGTCCGACGCCTGCAACTGCAACCGCGCGCCCTGCCGCCCCAACCGTGGAGCGCAAGCCATGAGCCGCCAGCGTCGGGCCTGGGTGCTGCCGGTCAGTCTGTTGCTGGCGATCCTGCTGGAACTGTTGCCCTTGCCCGACGTCCTGCAGCCGCTGCGCCCGTATTGGCCGGCGCTGGTGCTGGCGTACTGGTTGCTGGAGTTGCCGGAGCGGGTCGGCCCTGGCACTGCCTTCCTGTACGGCCTGCTGGGGGATTTGACCTACGGCAGCCTGCTCGGCGAACAGGCGCTGCGGCTGGTGGTGATCGCCTTCATCCTCGAACGCTTCCGCGCCCGCATGCGCTTCTTCCCGATGTCGCAGCAAGCCCTGGCCATCGGCGTGCTGCTGCTCAATGATCGGGTGATCGTGGTCGCCTTGCACCTGTTGATGGGGATACCACAGCGTCCGTGGATCGATTGGATTTCGCCCCTGATCGGCCTGTTGCTGTGGCCGCTGTTGCATCTCGCGCTGGATCTGGCGCGCGTGCGGCGGAAGGCGTGAGGCATGGCCGGCGCGCGCCCGATCCGTGACCAGGTCGCCGAGGCGGCCTTGTTCCGTCGCCGCGCGTGGGTAGGGTTCGCGTTCGCGGCACTCGGCCTGCTGGCGCTGGCTGGCTGGTATTTCCGCTTGCAGGTGCTGGAGCACGACACCTATGCCGCGCGTTCGGAGGCCAATCGAATTCGACTGGTGCCGGTGGCGCCGGCGCGCGGGCTGATCTATGACCGCAACGGCAAGATCCTCGCCGACAACGTGGCCGCTTGGCGGCTGGAGGCCACGCCGGAGCGCGCTGGCGACGGCGCGGCACTGTTGGCCAAGTTGCGCGGCGTGATCCAGATCGATCCGGAGCAGCAGCAACGCTTCTTGCGCGATTACCGCAGCAGTCGCCCGTTCATGCCGGTCACCCTCAAGCTGCAAGTCAGTGACGAGGAAGCGGCACGCTTCGTGGTCGATCGCTGGCGCTTGCCCGGCGTCGAATTGGTGCCCTACCTGCAGCGGGTCTACCCCTACGGTGCCTTGCTGGCGCATGTGGTGGGGTATGTCGGCCGCGTCGATGCCCGCGATCAGGCCGAGATGGGCGATGTCGCCGGCGTCTACACCCATGCCGGCAAGACCGGGCTGGAGCGCTATTACGAAACCCGGCTGCGCGGCCGCCCCGGCTATCGGCGGCTGGAAACCAATGTCGCCGGGCGCACCGTACGCACGTTGGACAGTCTGCCGGCCGTCGCGGGCACTGACCTGCGATTGTCGATCGACATCGACCTGCAGCAGGCGATGGTCAATGCCTTCGGCGACCTCGAAGGCTCGGCGGTCGCACTCGACCCGCGCACTGGCGAAATCCTCGCCATGGTCAGCCTGCCCAGCTTCGATCCGAACCTGTTCGTCAACGGCATCAGCCACGCTGAATACAAGGCGCTGAACGACAATCCTTCGCGCCCGCAGTTCAACCGCATCGTGCTGGGCGGCGTCGCGCCAGGTTCCACGGTCAAGCCCTTCCTCGGCCTCGCCGGGCTCGACAGCGGTACCCGCACGCCGGAAGACAAGATCCTCTCCACCGGCATGTTCTACCTGCCCGGGCAATCGCGCGGCTATGGCGATTCGCACCGCGGCGGCCACGGCTGGACCGATTTACGCAAATCGATCGCGCAATCGGTCAATACCTATTACTACAAGCTGGCGCTGGACATGGGCATCGACCGCGTCGATCAATACATGGGCCACTACGGCTTCGGCCATCCGACCGGGATTGACCTTGCCGGCGAGATCGGCGGCATCCTGCCGTCGCCGGCGTGGAAGGCCAGACACGCGCCCAAACAAGGCAAGTGGTATCCCGGCGATACCGTGATCACCGGCATCGGTCAGGGCTTCTGGAACGTGACCCCGCTGCAACTGGCGCGCGGTACCGGCGGGCTGGCCACCGGCTGGCTGCACACGCCGCATCTGGTGAAGGACACCCGCGCCGAATTCAATGCCCCGTGGCTGCCGGTGCCCGCCAAGCCCAGTGTCCGCATCAGCAACAACGAGGCACATCTGCAGGCGGTGCGCGAAGGCATGATCGCCACCGTGCACGGCTATGGCACCGCCACCAATATCCGCCCGGGATTGACCTACCTGATCGCCGGCAAGACCGGCACCGCGCAGGTGGTCAGCCGGCGTGGTGCCGCCGCGCTCAACCCGCGCAGCCTGCCGATGCACCTGCGCCATCGCGCGCTGTTCATCGCCTTCGCACCGGCCGATGCGCCGAGAATTGCCATTGCGGTGGCGATCGAAGGTGGCGGCTATGGTGCATCGACCGCCGCACCGATCGCGCGCAAGGTGTTCGATGCCTGGCTGCTGGGCAAGCCGGTGGCACCAGCGGGTGCCGGTGCGGACGCGATGCCGGGTCAGGCCGCATCCGCGGATGACACCGAAACGGACGATGCGAACACGCCAGCCCCGGCTCCCGCTGCAACCGCCGCGTTGCCCACCCCGACCGCGAGCGCACCACCGCCAGCGACCGTCGGCACCCACCAGCCAGTGCAGCCGCCGGCAGCGGGGACACGATGAAGGTGCTGCTGCGGCTGTTGCTGGACCTGCTTGCGCGCATCGGGCGCAGCCTCGACCTGCCGCTGTTGGCGGCGTTGCTGGTGCTGATGGTGATCGGCCTTGCCACCCAATACAGCGCCAGTGGCGAGTCGGAGCGTGGCGTGCTGATGCAGGGCGCGTTCTACTGCGTCGGCCTGGTGGCGTTGTGGTTCGCCTCGCGGGCACCGGCACGGCTACTCAAGCAGGCCACCCCGGCGCTGTTCCTGCTCTCGCTGATCCCGATGGTGCTGGTGCTGTTCATCGGTGGCGGCAAGTACGGCAACCACTGGATCAAGCTCGGCTTTTTCAACGTGCAACCGGCCGAGTTGTGCAAGCTCAGCCTGCCCTTGATGCTGGCCTGGCATTTCGACCGCCATCCCTTGCCGCCGCGCTTCCTGGTGTTGCTCAAGGCATTGGCAATCATCGCGATGCCGGTCGGCCTGACCCTGCTGCAACGCGACCTCGGTACCGCTGTGCTGATCCTCGCCACTGGCGTCTTCGTATTGTTCCTCGCCGGTACTTCGTGGTGGTGGTGGTGCAGTGGAGCGGCGCTCGGCGGCAGCGTGTTCGCGATAGTGATGCTGGCACCGATGCGCTGGCTGTCGTTCCTGCGGCCGTACCAGCAGAACCGCATCCTGACTTTCCGCAATCCCGACAATGACCCGATGGGCGCGGGCTGGAACATCCTGCAATCGCAGATCGCGATCGGTGGCGGCGGCATGACCGGCAAGGGCTGGGGGCAGGGCACCCAGTCGCACCTGAACTACCTGCCCGAGCACACCACCGATTTCGCGTTCTCGGTGTTGTCGGAGGAGTTCGGCTGGCTGGGCGTGGCCTTCGTGCTGGCGCTGTACCTGTTCCTGATCGCGCGCTGCCTGTGGATCGCCAGCGAGGCCCGCGACGCCTATTCGCGCCTCGTCGCCGGCACCGTGGGCCTGTCCCTGTTCGCCTACGTGCTGGTCAATGGCGGGATGATTTCCGGCCTGCTGCCGGTGGTGGGCGTGCCGATGCCGCTGCTCAGCTACGGCGGCACCTCGGCGGTGACCTTGCTGCTGGGATTCGGCGTGGTGATGGCGCTGCAGTTCCGCCGCCCCGGACAGCGACGTTGATGCGATCCGGCGGGGCCGAAAACCTGAATGCGCCGTGCCGTTCGCATGGCCTGCGCGTGCTAACCTCGCCGCCGATGATTCGCCGAGTCCTGCCCTGCGTCGTCGCACTCGCGCTTGCCGCCTGCGCCGCACCTGCCCCCAAGCCGGCCCCCGTGGCCACGGCGCGGGAACCGTCAACGCCCATACCGGCAGCTCCAGCTGCGACACCTGCGGCACCGATGGACGCCACGCATGTGCGCGATCTGCAAGTCGCACGCGCAGCCTTCGTGAGCAGTACTGCGCAGCGCTTCGGCATCCCGGCCGCGCAGATCGAAGCCGTGCTGGCGCAGGCGCAAATCCGCGATTCCATCATCAAGGCGATGTCGCGTCCGGCTGAAGCCAAGCCGTGGCGGGACTATCGTCCGATCTTCCTGCAGCCGGCGCGGATCGACGCCGGACGCGCTTTCCTCGCCGCCCATCGCGAAGATCTGCAACGTGCGGAAGACAAGTACGGTGTGCCGAAGGAAATCATCACCGCCATCCTCGGCGTGGAAACCGGTTACGGCGGCAACAAGGGCAGCTATCCGGTGGTGGATGCGCTGTACACGCTGGCGTTTGCCTATCCGCGCAGCGGCGATCCGGCCAAGGTGGCCTACGAGAATCGCCGCGAAGCCTTCTTCCGCGATGAGCTGGCGCAGTTGTTCGCGCTGGGCAAGGAAGAACACTTCGACATCACCACCCTCAAGGGCAGCTATGCCGGCGCGATGGGCTGGGGCCAGTTCATGCCGTCGAGCTACCGGCAATATGCGGTCGATGGTGATGGCGATGGCAAGCGCGATCTGTTCAATGATCTCGATGACGTGTTCGCCTCGGTCGCCAACTACTTCGCCAGGAAAGGCCAGTGGCAGCGCGGTGGCGTGGTGATGCTGCAGGCCGCGCGCGATGCCAGCGCGGTGGATTTTGCCAATCCCGGTAATGCGGTGAGCCTGAACCAGACGCTGGCGACGCTGGCGAGTGCCGGTTATCGGCCGACGATGCCGCCTGCTGCAACTGCCGCGGCGATGCCGGTCACCCTGATCACCCTCGACGGTGCCGCCGGACCCGAATACTGGATCGTCTGCAACAACTTCAAGGCGATCACCGCCTACAACACCTCGCGGCTGTACGCGACCGCGGTGTACCAATTGTCCGAAGCGATTGCCGAACCCGCCGGGAGCGCCGGGTGAGCAGGTGGCTGCTGCTGGCCGCGCTGCCGCTGCTGCTGGCGGCCTGCGCCACTACCGGCACATCACCCACTGCGGCCACGCACGCACCCGCACAAGCAAGCGCACCGGCAACGCAGGGCGAAGCGAGCACGCCACGGGTGTCGCCCTATGCACCGGCGCAGGAAGATCCCGCCAAGCGCGGCGACTATGTGGCAGGCGGTCTGTTCCAGCCGGGCGTGCCGGACACCGTACCCGCCGATATTCCTGATGTCGATGCGATTCCCGAGCCGGTGGTGCGCGAGGAGCCGCGTGCGCGCACCGGTAACCGTGATTACGTCGTGCAGGGTCGCAAGTACCGCGTGCTGGACGATGCCGAAGGCTATGTCGAGGAAGGCAACGCATCCTATTACGGCAACAAGTTCCACGGTCGCCGCACGTCGAGTTCGGAGGTGTACGACATGTATGCCTTCACCGCTGCGCACCGCACCTTGCCGCTGCCGAGTTACGCGCGGGTGACCAACCTTGCCAACGGCCGTTCGGTCATCGTGCGGATCAATGACCGCGGACCGTTCCATTCCAACCGCATCATCGATCTGAGCTACGCCGCGGCGGTCAAGCTCGGCTATCGCGATCGCGGCACGGCGCGGGTGCGGGTGGAGGCGCTGACGCCCGAGGATGCGGCTGCCGATTCGGTGGCGCACGCGCCGCCGCCCACAACGCCCGCAACGCCGAGCGGGATGGACCGGCTGGTGGCAGGGTTGCCGCCGGACGCGACGCCTGCAAATGCACCCGCGCCTGCACGAGCGTCCTCGACGCCCTCGACGCCTGCGGCCGCGACGGCGCAGGTGGCGATGGCGACACCGACCGATGGCCGCTTCCGCATGCAGCAAGCGGGCCGCAACATGACCGCCGATGATTTCGACGGCTGGATGCGTGATCGCGGCATCCACGTGGCAACCGGCAGGCCGATGCCGTCCGTTGCACATGCATCGACGACGGCCCCCGCGGCGGCGGACGCCACGCCTCGTTCGGAGCCTGCCGTCGCCGTGGCTGCCAGCATGGCGCAGGTGTCGGAACCGGCTGACGCGAATCGCGGCGCAGTCACGCCCGATGTGTCTGATCGCGTTGCAATGCCTGCCCTCAGCGCCCATGCGGTCGTGTTCCAGGTTGCCAGTTTCAGCAATGAAGCCAATGCCAAACAGGCGCTGTCGGTGCTGCTGCATGCGGCGATCACGCGGGTGCGACTGCTGGTCGCCGAGGTCGGCGGTCGCCAGGTCTGGCGTCTGCGGGTGGGCCCGGTCGAGCCGGAGGCGGCCGCGGAACTTGCATCGCGGATCGAAGGTCTGGGCTTGGGACGACCGCAGCCAGTGACGGATTGATGGTCGGCGGGCAACGCTGGCGTAACCAGCCTTGCTCTAAAATGCGCGCTTGAATTCATGCCTGCCGGTTTGACGCCGGTGCCTCGAGGAGATTTCCCGGATGCGGTTGCGTTCGCTGTCGTTTGTCGTGCTGGCCAGCGCCAGTCTTGCTTTTGCCGCGGGCGTCGTTCCCGTTGCCGGTTTCGCCCAGACGCCTGCGCCTGCCGCCCCCGCGGCGCTCAGCGACAGCCTGCCGATCCCCGCCGCGCCTGCGCCGCAGGTCAGCAAGGCCTGGATCGTGATGGATTACCAGACCGGGCAAATTCTGGCCGGCGAGAATTACGACGTGCAGCTGGAGCCGGCCAGCATCACCAAGGTGATGACCAGCTATGTGATCGCCGCCGAAGTGGCCGCCGGCAAGATCCATCGCAATGATCCGGTGCTGATGAGCGAGCATGCCTGGCGCGAAGGCGGTGCCGGTACCGATGGCAGCTACAGCGGCTTCGAGGTCAACAAGACCGCGCCGCTGGAGCAGATGGAAATCGGCATGGTGGTGCAATCCGGCAACGATGCCGCGATCGCGCTGGCCGAGCATGCCGCTGGCAGCGAGCAGGCGTTTGCCCAGCTGATGAATGCCTATGCGAAGCGGATCGGGATGACCCGTTCGCACTTCGTCAATCCCACCGGCCTGCACGCCGACGGCCACATCACCACCGCGCATGACCTTGCCTTGCTCGGCCGCGCGATGATCCACGACTTCCCGGATTCCTACGCCTACAACAAGATCAAGGAATTCACGGTCGGCCCGATCACCCAGCCCAACCGCAACCTGCTGTTGTGGCGCGATCCGTCGGTGGACGGCATCAAGACCGGCCACACCTCGAACGCCGGTTACTGCCTGATGGCCTCGGCCAAGCGCGGTGACCAGCGCCTGATCACGGTGGTGCTGGGTGACACCAGCGAAAACGCACGTGCGGTGGATTCGCTGGCCCTGCTCAACTGGGGCTTCCGCTTCTACGAAACCCACCGCCTGTATGAAGCCAATCGCCCGCTGGCGACGCCGAAGGTGTGGAAGGGCGCGGATGATCTGGTGCGCGTAGGTGTCGCTTCACCGCTGCTGGTTACTGCGCAGCGCGGCAAGTATGGCCAGATGAAGGCGACGATGGACCTGCCACGTTCGTTGGTCGCGCCGATTGCCAAGGGCCAGCGGATCGGCACGGTGAAGGTGACCGTGGATGGCAAGGTCGTTGCACAGGCACCGCTGGTGGCCTTGGCGGCGGTCGAGGAAGGCGGCTTCTTCAAGCGCCTCTGGCACGATCTTTTGATGTGGTGGGAAAGCTGATCGTCAGGGCGACACGCGCTTGCCAGCAAGCAATGCCGCCCCCATCCTGCTGACATGAACGACATCCATTCCGACAATCCCGCGGACGGCTTCCAGTTTCCCGGCGTCTTCGAACTGTCGGCGATGGGCGGCGCCGAAAAGCATCTGGAATCCGAGTTGCCGCAACACCTGCAGGCAGCCGGGATCGATGTGCTGCACGAAACCGTGAATTGGCGGCATTCGGCCAACGGCAAATTCGTCTCGGTGCGGATTTCCTTCCGCGCCGCCTCGCGCGAGGAGTACGAGCGCGCCCATCGCGCGCTGCGCGAACACCCGGAAGTGAAGTGGACGTTGTGAGTCCCGCTGGCGCGTGCACCGCCACGCAGGCGGCGGCCGGGCAACGCATGGAGCATCTGCAATCGCGCCCTGCCATCCTGCGCGATCTCGGTCGCCAAGCCTACACACCCGTCTGGGAGGGCATGCAGGCCTTCACCGATGCGCGTGATGCGACGACGCCCGATGAGCTGTGGCTGGTCGAACACGAGCCGGTGTTCACACTGGGCCAGGCCGGCAAACCCGAGCATGTGCTGATGGCGGGCGATATTCCCGTCATCCATGTGGATCGTGGTGGCCAGGTGACCTACCACGGGCCGGGCCAGATCGTGGCGTATCCCTTGCTCGACCTGAAGCGGCTGAAGATCGGCGTGCGCGAGTACGTGTGCCGGATCGAACAGGCGATCATCGACACGCTTGCGGAATGGAACGTGGGTGGCGTTCGGCGTGCCGGTGCGCCGGGTGTGTATGTCGGTGGCGCAAAGATCGCAGCGCTGGGTATCCGTGTGCGCCGTGGCTGCGCCTTCCATGGCCTTGCCTTCAATATCAGCGGCGAAAGCACGCCGCCGTTTGCGCGCATCAATCCCTGTGGTTATGCCGGCTTGCAGGTGATCGCCCTGCAGGACCTCGGCGGACCGTCCTCGCTGGAGGCGGTCAAGCCGGTGCTGGTGGCGCATCTGGAACGTCAATTCGGATTGGCGCTGCAGGCCGATGCGTCCTTCCCTGAATTGCTCAAGGGGGCTGCATGAACACAAGGATCGGCCAGGGGTTCGATGTCCATGCCTTCGGCGCGGGCGATCACGTGATCCTGGGTGGCGTGCGCATCGCACACACACGGGGCGTGTTGGCCCACAGCGATGGTGACGTGGCCCTGCACGCACTCTGCGATGCCATGCTGGGCGCACTTGCGCTGGGCGATATCGGCCAGCATTTCCCACCCTCGGATCCGCGCTGGAAGGATGCGGACAGCCGCGCTTTCCTGCGGCACTGCGACGGTTTGATTCGCGCACAAGGCTGGCAAGTGGGCAATTGCGACATCACCGTGATCTGCGAAGCGCCGAAGATCGGCCCGCACGCGCAGGCGATGCGCGCCTGCATTGCGGCTGATCTAGGCATCGACGTGGATGCGGTCAGCGTGAAAGCCACCACCAGCGAGCGGCTTGGTTTCACCGGTCGCGGCGAGGGCATCGCCGCGCAGGCGGTGTGCCTGTTGGTGCGGGCGTGAGCGTGCAGTGAGGGTGCGGAGTAGCGACGTTGATGAATCATTGCGATGTCACCCAACCCTCACCCCAACCCCTCTCCCGGGGGGAGAGGGGCGGTGAGATGTTCCTTCTCCCTCCGGGAGAAGGTGGCGCGTAGCGCCGGATGAGGGTACGGAGTAGCGAGTTTGATGAATCATTGCGATGTCACCCAGCCCTCACCCCAACCCCTCTCCCGTGGGGAGAAGGGCGTTGAATTGCCACGCGCCCATGGCGCGCCGGTGCTGTCGGCGAATATCCGAAGCCAACCGGAGGATTTCTTCGTCGAGGAAATCGCCGGCTTTGAACCCAGTGGCACCGGCGAACACCTGCTGCTGACGGTCGAAAAGCGCGGCATGAATACCGCGTTCGCGGCGAAAACGATCGCGCAATGGGCCGGCGTCGACGAATCGGCGATTGGCTATGCCGGGTTGAAGGATCGCCACGCCGTGACCCGCCAACGGTTCTCGGTGTGGCTGCCGAAGCGGGTCGCCCCCGGAATCGACACGCTGGAGACGGATGAGCTGCATGTGCTCGATCATGCCTGGCATGGGCGCAAATTGCCGCGCGGTGCCCTCGTGGGCAATCGCTTCGTGCTGGTGCTGCGCGAGGTGGTGGGCGAACGCGCTGGCATCGAGGAACGTCTCAAGGCGATTGGCGCGCGCGGCGTACCCAACTACTTCGGTGAGCAACGCTTCGGCCACGGTGGCGAAAACGTGCGCAAGGCGGTGGCGATGTTCGCCGGTCGACGCGTGCGGCGCGAGGAGCGCGGCCTGTTGCTGTCGGCGGCGCGTTCGGAGCTGTTCAACCGGGTATTGGCGATGCGGGTCGAGGCTGGCTGCTGGGACGCCGCGCTCGATGGCGAGGTGTGGATGCTGGATGGCAGCCATAGCGTGTTCGGGCCGGAAGCCATGACGCCGGAACTGCAAGCGCGACTGGAAGCCTTCGACATCCATCCGACCGGGCCGCTGTGGGGCGCCGGAGACTTGCGCAGCAGCGATGCCGCGCAGGACGTGGAGCTGGGCGCGATGCAGGGCGATACCGCCAGCCGCCTGCGTGATGGATTGGAGCGTGCGGGACTGAAGCAAGAGCGTCGTGCGCTGCGCTTGCGGCCTGCCGATCTGCACTGGCAGTGGCAAACCGATGGTGCACTTGAACTGGCTTTCACCTTGCCGCCGGGGGCGTATGCCACCGTAGTATTGCGCGAGTTGGGTGAGATCACGGATGTGGCATCGTTTGCCAGGTAGGAGCGCACCGTAGGGGCGCGAACAACCCCTAACGCTTCTCCAGCAACACCAGCACCGCGCCACTACCGCCCTGCGCGGAAGGCGGCGAATGGAAGGCCAGCACGTCGCCACGCTGGCGCAACAGGCGATCGACCAAATTCTTCAACACCGGTAGACGGTCTTCGGAATTGCGGCCCTTGCCGTGGATGATCCGGACACAGCCGAGGCCATGACGGCGGCAGTCGCGCAGGAAGGCACGCAGCAGGGTTTCGGCGGTGGCGGCAGGCAGGCCATGCAGGTCGAGCTCTTCCTGCGCCGAATACTCGCCGCGTGCGAGGTTCTTCAATACCCGTGGATTGATGTCTTCGCGGCGATAGGCAAGCGCGTCGTCCGCATCCAGCGCTGAGAGCGGCATGCGCTGGAATTCGCTGCGCGCCGCGTCCTCGTCCAGGCGGGCCATCCTTGCCGAGGGCCTTGGCTTGGGCGCAGCCGGCGCTGGCGTTGCCGTCGGCAAGCTGCGGACCTTGCCGGCATCCGCGCCGATGGCGGCGCGGAACAAGCTGGCATCGTCACGGTCGTCGGCATCGGGTGGGGCCTTGCGCATCCTTGCAGGGTACCGCGAAGCGCTTTCGACATCCGGTATCATGGCCGCATGCAGAGTGTCTGGGTGCCGTGATGCGGGTTCTGGTCAGCAATGACGATGGCGTTGACGCCTCCGCCATCCGTGTCCTCGCACAAGGCCTGCGCGAGCCAATGGCGGAGGCCGGGGTTTGACGATGTCGCTGCGCCTGCGCCCCGCCGACGTGGGCATCGGGATGACCGGCCAGCGCGCGCGCGATCGCCTGATCGAGGACCTGCGCGGCAGCGGGATTGCGGATGAGCGCGTGCTCAACGCGATCCGCACCGTGCCCCGCCACCAGTTCGTGGACGAAGCGCTGGCGTCGCGTGCGTATGAAAACAACGCCTTGCCGATTGGCCATGGCCAGACCATCTCGCAGCCCTGGGTGGTGGCGAAGATGACCGAGGCGTTGCTGCGCGCGGCGCCGAAGCGGGTGCTGGAAGTCGGCACCGGTTCCGGCTATCAGGCGGCGGTACTGGCGGCGCTGGGCGTGAAGGTCTACACCGTCGAGCGCATCGGCGACCTGTTGCGGGTGGCGCGCAAGCGTTTCCGCGACCTCGGAATGCACATCCGCAGCAAGCACGACGATGGCCGCATCGGCTGGCCGGAAGAAGCGCCCTTCGATGCCATCATCGTGACCGCCGCCGGGCCTGCCTTGGTGGAGGCCTTGCTGGAACAACTCGCGCCGGGCGGGGTGCTGGTGGCACCGGTGGGCGCGTCCAGCGGTCAGGCCCTGCTGTGCTTGCACAAACAGGTCGATGGCGAGGTCAGCAGTGAAGACCTCGGCGCTGTCAGCTTCGTGCCCCTGCTGTCGGGCGTGGTGGACAGGTGAAGCTGTTCGCGCCGCTGTATGCGCGTGCGCTGGTCTGGGCGCGAAACGAGCGCGCGCCGACGTTTTTGGGAGTGCTCAGTTTCGCCGAGGCGATCATCTTCCCGATCATGCCCGAAGTGATGCTGGCGCCGATGTGCCTGGCGCAGCCGCGACGCGGATTCTTCTACGCCACGATCAGCCTCGCCGGATCCATGCTCGGCGCGGTGGTCGGTTACCTGCTCGGCCACTACGCGTTCGAGGCAGTGCGCCCGGCGCTGGAGGCGATGGGCATGCTCGGCAGCGTCAATGCCGGCATCGCCACGGTGCAGGCGAAGATGGCGCAGTCGCCGTGGGCGGTGTTCGGCTTCCTGGTGCTGGGCGGCTTCATGCCGATCCCGATGAAGGTGTTCACCTGGGCCTCGGGCATCGTCGGCGTGCCGTGGTTGCCCTACCTCGCCAGCATGGCGGTGGGTCGCGGCAAGCGCGTGTTCCTGGTGGCCTTGGCGATCCGGCTCGGCGGCGAGCGCGCCGAACGTGCGCTGCACAAGTACATCGAACCGGTCGGCTGGGCGGTAGTGGTGCTGGTACTGGCGCTGCTCGCCTGGTTGCTGTTGCGCGGGCATGCGGCATGATGCGGCGCATGGACAAGCGCTGGATCGTCGTGCCCATGCTGGTGGCCTTGCTGGCCGGTTGCGGGCATAGCCGGGTGGTGCGGCAGCCGCATACGCGTGCGGCGCGGGTCGGGCCTGGGCCGGTGCAGGTCTCGCAGCCGCGTTATGGCGCCACTGCCGTGGTGCAGCCGGGGCAGACCGTGTACCGGATCGCCACCGAGAACGGCATCACCGCGCTCGACCTCGCGCTGTGGAATGACATTGCGCCGCCGTACACGATCTATCCGGGGCAGCGCCTGCGCCTGTATCCGCGCGATGGTCGTCCGGCCCCGACGGCGCGCACGGTTCCGGCCACGCCACGGCGGACGCCTGCGACGCCGCGCACGCCGCCGGCATCGACGGCATCGACGGCAAGCAGCGAGGCTCCGACGGTTGCCGATGCGCCCACATGGCGCTGGCCGACCGATGGCGGTGTGCTGACCGGTTTCGCGGCCGGCGATCCCACCCGCCAGGGCATCGACATCGCTGGTCACGAAGGCCAGCCGGTGCGTGCGGCAGCCGATGGCGTGGTGGTGTATTCCGGCTCGGGCCTGGTCGGTTATGGCGAGCTGGTCATCATCAAGCACAACGACCAATGGCTGACCGCCTACGGCCACAACCGCGCCCGCCTGGTCAACGAGGGCACGCGGGTCAAGGCCGGCGACCAGATCGCCGAGATGGGCCACAGCGGCGCCTCGCGCGACATCCTGCATTTCGAGATCCGTTACAACGGCAAGCCGGTCGATCCGCAGGTCTACCTGCCGAGGCGCTGAGCTATCGCGGTTGCAGGCTTTGCGTTTTTGGCGGGTCTGGCGTGACGTTGCTACCATCCGCCGATGACCGGCAGTGACACCCCGAAGCCTCCAGCCAACCCGAGCGGTCCGACCGGCTATTCGGAGAAGTCCAGGGACGGGCTGGCCGAAACCACCTGCCCGAAATGCGGTGCTTCGCAGGTTGCGCAGCATCCGGTGACGGGCGAGTGGACCTGCCTGTACTGCCATGCCTATTGGGCGGCGACCCAGACCAAGGTGGTGACGGTCGACGACGAGAACGCTGCTCGCGGCAAGGACATCGCCGAGGGCCGCGTCTACGCCTGCCCGAATTGTGGCGGCACCGATCTCAAGCAGGATGGCTACACCGGCAAATGGATGTGCCAGGACTGCCGCAACGAATTCCTCGATGTCGAGGCGCGGATGGTCGTGGTCGATGCCGACGACGTGATCCGCAAGAACGATCTCGTTGTCGACACGGCGAACCTGATGAGCGATTCGGAGGAGGCCGACCTGCTGGCCTATTTCCGCAGCATCGAGTCGGAGTTGGTGGTCGCGGTGGAGACCGTCAACACGGTGACCGAGAACGTCGAGCGCTACGCCCGCCAGCGCTCGCAGACGCTGGGCGTCGGTCGTGACGATATCGACAACGGCGTCTACATCCTCATCGTGCTGAATCCGCGCCGGATCCAGATCGTCACCGGCAACGGGGTGGCGCGAAAGGTGAGCGGGGCCGACCTCAATCGGGTTTCAAGCCAGCTCATCGCCCCGAAGTTCAAGCGGGCCGCGTATGTGGTGGGGCTGAAGGCCGGGGTGGCGGAGATCCTGCGGCTCTACAACCTCGACGGAACGGAGACTGCATCGAGTGGCAAGAAGCCGCTGTGGAAGCGCTCCGGCTGTTTCGTCGTACTTGCCCTGCTGGTCTCGATCATCGGTGGCTGCTTCGGGTTGGCGAACTGGTACGAGAAACAGCCATATCACAAGTTCTCGCGGATCAGCGCGGAAGGCACGGCTTGCTTCGACCATTACTACGTCTACGACGAGTCCACGAAAACCCATCGGCTGGCGTCGAAGACCGCGGTACCTGCCGGCAACTGCATCCACGAGGAGACGACGTCACACTCGTGCGAGCAGGAGACCTACACCACCTATGAAACCATCGACTGGCAGAACGTCCAGCGCAGTACACGCACCGTCAACGGGCATTTTTGCTCCAACACCAATACCAGCAGCAGCGGCAGCAGTCTCAGCAGCCACAGCGGTAGCACCAGCAGCAGCGGTGGCAGCTCCTACAGTGGTGGTGATTCCGATTCCGGCTCCAGCGGCGGCTCCGACTGGTAGTGCGGATGCGGAGCGTTAGGGCAACGCTGATTTATTCGGCGTTGCCATGCTGACCATGGATGGTGCGTGCGCTGACAAGTCCTGGATGGACTTGTTCAGCGCAGCCATAGCGGGCCTCAGCGCACCGCGCGCAGGGTCAATTCCAGCTCGTCCTTGCCGTTCTTGCGTTGCAGGATCCGCGCCGGGGTCGGGATGCCATCGACGATCCACACGATGACCTGCTTGTTGTCGCTGCTGCGCATGATCTTGGTGGCGGTGCGCGCTTGCCCGGCAACGGTAATGGTTTCGGTGCCCAGTACGCGATAGGTCTGGGTGCGCGCCGAACCGTTGTCCACCAACCGATAGGTCAGCGGCTTGCCGGCAACCACGTCGCGCACGATGGCGAGGTTGAGCAGCATGGCGTCCATGTCGCCATCCATCAGTGCCACCGGCCCCGCCCGTTCCGGCTTCACGTTGCCGGTCCAGCGCGCTTCGTGGCGGGCCCAGTCGTAGCTGGTGTCGACCCTGGAATTCTTGAACAGGACCGACACGGTATCGGTGCCCGAAAGCGGGCGGAAACTGCCGCCCTGCTCGTCGAAAACGGTGGTCTGGCGGGCGCTGCCGAGCCGGTTGCTGATGCCGAGTTCATAGCGCCAACGCGCGTTGCCGGCGTTACTCAGAGTAATGGTGGCATCGGCCGAAACACCCTTCCAGCTGGCGCCGTAGTTGGCGGTAAACGGCTGCAGCGCCAGCGCGGGCAGGCAGGCAAGCAGCAGCAGGAAGGCAGTGGCGAGGCGGAAAATTTTCATCGTGAACCATCTGAAATTTGAGATGCAGGCGCGGCCACGCCTCAAGAATGGGCGGACTCTAACGACAGCGGGGTGTATGCAGGATGACCGTCCAGCAGCAACTGGCCGGCTTGTTCGCGCAGCCGGCCCGCGGCGAGCAGGCGCAGGACGTGCAGGTACAGCGGATGTTCGACCGCCAGCACGCGGGCGGCCAGGGTCTCGGCATCGTCGCCCGGCAGCACCGGCACGCGCGCCTGCGCGAGCACCTGGCCCGCATCCAACTCGGCGGTGACCAGATGCACGCTGGCGCCATGTTCGGCGTCCCCGGCATCGATGGCGCGCTGGTGGGTGTGCAGGCCCTTGTACTTGGGCAGCAGCGAGGGATGGATGTTGAGGATGCGATCCGGGAAACGAGCGATGAAAGCCGGACTGAGGATCCGCATGTAACCGGCGCAGACGATCCAGTCCGGCGTGCTGCTTTCGACCGCATCGGCGAGCGTGGCATCGAAGCCTTCGCGACTGCCGCAGGATTTCGCGGTGCGCGACCAACGCAGCGTTTCCGGGACGCGCTGCAAGGCTTGCGCATCGGGCTTGTCGGAAAATACCCCAACCACCTGCGCATCGAGCTTGCCAGCGGCAATCGCATCGAGGATCGCCTGCAGGTTGCTGCCACGACCGGAGGCGAGGACGGCAAGACGCAGCGTCATCATACGATCCGCAAACGCTCGCCGTCGCGGGCCGGGGTGACCTCGCCGATCTGCCAGTGGGCAAGGCCCATGCGGTCGAGGTCGGCGCCGATGGCGGCCACGGCGGCGGGATCGACCATCAGCACGAAGCCAACGCCGCAGTTGAAGGTGCGCCACATTTCCTCGCGCGCCACATTGCCTTCGCGCTGCAGCCAGTCGAACACCGGTGGCAGCGGCCACGCCGAGGTGTCGATGTCGAGGCCGAGCGGGCTGGGCACCACGCGGATGATCTTCTCGACCAAGGCGCCACCGGTGACGTGGGCCATGGCGTGGATCTCATGCCGGGACAGTAGGTCCAGTACCGGTTTGACATAGATGCGGGTCGGTTCCATCAGCGCATCGGCCAGAGTCACGCCGCCGAGGTCGAGGTCCAGTGGATTGCCGGCGCGTTGCAAAATCTTGCGCACCAGCGAATAGCCGTTGGAGTGCGGGCCGCTGGAGGCGATGCCGATCAGCACGTCGCCGGCAACCAGCTTGCTGCTGTCGATGAGCTTTGACTTCTCCACCGCACCGACGGTGAAACCGGCGAGGTCGTATTCGCCCGGCGGATACATGTCGGGCATTTCGGCGGTTTCGCCGCCGATCAGGGCGCAGCCGGCAATCTCGCAGCCTTTGGCAATGCCGCCGACCACGTTGACGGTGGTCTCGACATCGAGCTTGCCGGTAGCGAAATAGTCGAGGAAGAACAGCGGCTCGGCGCCCTGCACCAGGACGTCGTTGACGCACATCGCGACCAGATCCTGACCGATGCTGTCGTGGCGGTTCAATTGCTTGGCGAGAATGAGTTTGGTGCCCACGCCGTCGGTGCCGGAGACCAGTACCGGCTCCTTGTAGCGTGAAGACAGGTCGAACAGGCCGCCGAACAGGCCGACCCCGCCCAGCACTTCCGGGCGCAAGGTGCGCTTGACCAGCGGCTTGATGCGTTCGACGACTTCGTTGCCGGCATCGATGTCGACGCCGGCGTCGCGGTAGGTCAGACCGGTCGAGGGGATATTCGAGGGGAGCGTCACGGCGTTTTCGCTGCGGGCGTCGGGGGCGTGATTTTAGCAGGCAGGCGCGCTGGCCATGGACGCGACCGCCCGCCTGCGGCACCATTCCACCGATGGGCCAGCCGTTTTGGCGGAGGTGGGTGTGCAGGCGAGTTCACGGAAGGCGCGGCGATGGGCGGGGCTGCTGTTGGCGGTGCTGGGCTTGCTTGCGGCCGGCAATGCGTTGGCGCAGCGCACCGAAGGCGACCGCGCGGTGGCGCAGGGCACTTATGACGCCGAAGTGGCGGTGCGCAACCAGAACGATGCCGAGCGCGGCCGCGCCCTGGCCACCGCCTTGGCGCAGGTCCTGGTCAATGTCACCGGTGACCGCTCCGCGCTGAGCCGCGGCGGCGTGCGCGAGGAGTTGGCCAAGGCCAGCGACTACGTCGACAGCTATGACTATCGCCAGGACGAGAGCACCGGCGCTTATGGCGCGCCGAGCTACCAGACCAAATTGATCGTGCACTTCAAGCCGGATGCGGTGAACGCCCTGGTCGACATGCTGGGCTTGCCGAGCTGGCCATCGCCACGGCCGAAGCCGGTGCTGTGGCTGGCGATTGATGACGGCAGCGGCCCGCGTCTGGTGGGCCTGGGGCAGGCCAACGCGGCGCGTTCGGTGCTGGATCAGGCCAAGGCGCGCGGCTATGCGCTGGGCCTGCCAGCAGGCAATGCCGCCGAGCAGGCGGCCGTGGGGGCGATCTGGCGTGGTGATGCAACCGCGATCGCGGCGCTGTCGCGCCGCTACAGCCCGCCGATCCAGTTGATCGGCAAATTGCAGCGCACGCCGGGCCAATGGAAAGCCGACTGGACCTTGGTCGATGGCGGCAAGGTGATTGGTACCTGGCAGACCAGCGGCACCGATGCGCGCCGGACCATGGCCGGGGGTGCCGATGGTGCCGCCGATGCGCTGTATCGACGCTATGCGCGTGCCGGCAGTGGCGGGGCCGCGGGCACCTTCCGCGTGCAGATCGCCGGCCTGCGCGATGCCGATGATTACCTGCGCGTGGCGGGTTACCTCGGCGGGATGTCGATGGTCCGCCGCATCGTGCCGGTGACGGCGACGCCCGACCGGTTGGAACTCGATCTCGACCTGAGCACCGGGATGGCGAATTTTTCCCGCTATGTCGGCCGGGGCGATGTGCTGGTGGCGGTGCCTTCCGACGCGACCGACGGCGGCAATGCGGACGGTACCACCCGTTTCCGCCTGGCCGGGAGCTGAGCATGTCGCAGGCCGAGGATCTGGCGACCATCGCCGGTTTTTACCGGCGCCTGCAGTGGGGCGCGCTCGCGGCCGCCTGCATCTGGCTGATCTGGATCCTCGCCCCGGTGCTGGTGCCGTTCGCCGTCGCGGCGATCCTCGGCTGGCTGGGCGATCCGATGGTGGACCGCCTGCAGGCGCGCGGCATCGGCCGGCATACCGCGGTGATCCTGGTGTTCACCTCGATCATCCTTGCCCTGGTCATCGTCATCCTGCTGATGATCCCGATCCTGCAGCAGCAGATCTCGACCCTGTTCGATTCGATGCCGCGCTATCGCGACTGGTTCCTCACCACCGTGGTGCCGTGGGTCGAGCACCACGTCGGCGTCCAGTTCCATTACTGGCTGGACACCGACCACCTGCTGGAACTGCTGCGTGAGCATTGGCAGAGCGCAGGCGGGATCGCGACGGTGGCCCTCGGCTATGTCTCGCGTTCGAGCTTCGTCGTGATCGGCATGCTGGTGAATATTGTTTTGCTGCCGGTTTTGACTTTCTTCTTCCTGCGCGATTGGGACCTGATCGTCGGGCGAGTGGGTTCGCTGGTCCCGCGCGACCACTATCAGACCGTGCGCCGACTGGCGCTGGAGTCGAATGCGGTGCTCGGTGGCTTCCTGCGTGGCCAGCTCATGGTCATGCTCATTCTCGGCATCCTCTATGCCGTCGGGCTGTGGATCGTCGGCCTCGATCTCGGCATCCTGATCGGTCTGATCGGCGGCCTGCTGACCTTCGTACCCTACCTCGGCCCGGCCACGATCATCGTGCTGGGTAGCCTGGCCGCGCTGGTCCAGTTCGGCGACTGGCCGCACCTGGTCGGGGTGGCGGTGGTGTTCTCGATTGGCCAGGTGATCGAAAGCTATTGGCTGACGCCGAAACTGGTCGGCGACCGCATCGGCCTGCACCCGATGGCGGTGATCTTCGCGGTGATGGCCGGCGGTGCCCTGTTCGGCTTCCTTGGCATGCTGCTGGCGCTGCCGGTGGCGGCGGTGGCCAATGTGCTGCTGCGCTACGCGCAGGATCGCTATCGCCACAGCGAGTTGTACGCGGGCGAGACGCCGGTGGGGCTGGTGGAAGTCGAGGGCTCCGTGGGCGTGCCCGAGGCAGTCGGAACAGGTGCAGTCGGGACGGCGGCGGCGACGGATGCGGCGTCGACGCCTCAGGACGACCGGAATGGCCTTGGCTGAGAGCGCGGGGCCACAACTGCCGCTGGCGCTGCGTGCACCACCGGACCAGCGCTTCGATCGCTTCGTCGATGCGCCAGCGGGCCTGATCGAGCAACTGCGCGCGCTGGCCGAGGGGGCGCTAGGCCAGCCGATTTTCCTGTGCGGGCCGCACTCCAGCGGCAAGACCCATCTGCTGCTGGCCGCCTGTGCCGATGCCGAGGCAGCGGGTCGCCGCGCCGTCTATCTGGGATTGCGCGACCTGCGCGGCAAGGCCCGCGCCGTGTTGCAGGCAGTCACCGCGGATCTGGTCGCGTTGGATGATCTGGAGGCGGTTGTCGGCGAGCGCGAAGACGCGCTGGCACTGTTCGACCTCTACAACGCGCAGCAGGCCAGTGGCAGCGGGTTGTTGCTGGCGGCCTCCGATTCGCCTGATGCGCTGCCGGTGGCCTTGCCCGACCTGCGTTCACGGTTGGCCCAATGCACGCGCTGGACGTTGCCGACGCTGGATGATGGCGGACGCGTGCGGATGTTGCGCTTGCGTGCGGCTGCGCGTGGGCTGGAATTCGACGATGCGGCGCTGGACTGGATGTTGCGCCGTTGCAGCCGCGACCCCGGCAGCCTGGCTGCGCTGTTCGAGCAATTGGATCGCGCCTCGTTGGCGGAAAAACGCGGACGCCTGACGGTGCCGTTCCTGCGCCAGGTGCTGGAGGCCCAGGGATCGCCGGAGCGCAGTAGCGGGGGATGATGGGCGGCAAGGCGCGGGGGGGGCTATCGGAAATGTCTTGCCGGGGCGTCAGGGAGCGGGGGGTTGGTGGTTGTCCTTGAATAATTAACGGCCTTGGATTTGGTGAGAAGGCAGTATTTAAATTGCCCACATCCCCCTCTTGGGGAAGCAGAAAAAGGTGTCAGGGACAATTAACCCAGGGACAATTAACCCAGGTCACCCAGGTCAAGACCGGCACCACCACCCTGGCCAGCAATGCCAGCTATTACCCCAATGGCGCGCTGGCGCAGTTCACCTACGGCAACGGCATCGCCCACACGATGACCCAGAACGCCCGCCAGCTGCCCAGCCACAGCGTGGACGGCAGCGTGCTGGATCTGAGCACGGTGTTCGATGAGAACGGCAACGTCGCCGCCATCACCGACAACACCGCCAGCGCACGCCAAACCCGCAGCATGAGCTACGACGGGCTGGACCGGCTCACCGCCACCACCTCGCCGATGTTCGGCACCGCCAGTTATGCCTATGACCCGCAGGACAACCTGACACGGGTGCAAGTGACCGGCGGCAGCCAGCCGCGTGACCACTATTACTGCTACAACGCCAGCAACCAGCTGGCCTTCGTGCGCAGCGGCCCCAACTGCACCGGCACCACCAGCCCGGCGGTGATCGCCCTGGCCTATGACGTGCAGGGCAATCTGAGCATCAAGAACGGCGCCAGCTATGCCTTCGACTTCGGCAACCGGCTGCGCACCACCGCAGGCCAAAGCTACCGCTACGACGCCCAGGGCCGACGGGTCCGGCAGGACGTGGCCGGCAGCCAGTTGCAATACAGCCAATATGCCGCCGACGGACGGCTGGTCTGGCAGCGCGACGAAACCACCAACCAGCGCATCGCCAATGCGTATCTGGCCGGCAGCCTGCTGGCCGAGATCAGCCGCCCGCTGACTGGCAACACCACCACCATCCGCTACCTGCACACGGATGCGCTGGGCTCCCCCATTGCCAAGACCAGCGCGACGGGCGCTATCATCGAGACCAGCGAATACGAGCCCTACGGGAGGTTGCTGAACCGACCCAACGACAACCGCGCAGGGTATACCGGGCATGTGATGGATGCGGCGAGCGGGCTGACGTATATGCAGCAGCGCTATTACGATCCGGGGATCGGGCGGTTCTTGTCGGTTGATCCCGTCACGGCTTACAGCAATCCGGTGGGGGCGTTTAATCGGTATTGGTATGCCAATAACAACCCGTACCGTTTTACGGATCCGGATGGGCGGTATACATGCGATAACAGTACTACTTGCACAGCAATCGCGACGGTTTTGTCAGCGATGAGACTGTCTATGTTTGGTGAGCGACAAACGTCTGCTGGACGAGCGCGTATCCGGGCAGTGTTGGACTACATCGGCACTAATGATAGTGGTGGTCCTCATTATGTTTCAGCGACACTTGACGGAGACATTGCAGCTACAACCAATTTGGCTGGAATCGTTACAGTGGATCTAGAAAAAATTTTAGATCAAATTGCAGGGGCTGCCGCAATTGCCCATGAAGCTCAGCATGACCTAGATGCGAAGGCGACTGGCGAACCATCATCGGAGAGCGAGGTGCGCACTTATGAGGATAATGCGTATTCAACTGGAGATTCTGTCCTTAGAGGATTGGGGCGTACAGTGTCGGCCCATGACCATAACAAGAATGTCGAGAAATCGGTGATATTCTGGAGGGAGAAGCAGCGTGAACAAGACGAAAAAAAGCAGCAAGACGAAAAAAAGCAGCAAAATGATTCCAACTGAGCCCCGTAGAAAAAATACATGAAAGTCTTGTCTGTGTTTATTCTTTCGATAGGCTTGTTTGGATGTGCGAACCACCCCAAAAGAGTTGCGGGACTTACAGTGCGAATAAGCGGCATGGTGTCTATTTGTGAATTACGGGCCAGTCGCAGTTCGTTCATTGGCAGAACGGTTCGTATCAGAGGGATATTCGAATCAGATGGAATGACGTTCAGCTATCTACGGGATCAGGATTGCGGGGCAGAGAGCAACACAATACGTGTCTCTTCGCTCGGTATTTCTAGTGGCGATGCTAGCGTTGCAGAATTTATAGCGAGAAAAAGAGATGTCTGTGCGCAAACAGATAGGGGATACTGCGCCGGTGGATTCTTGATGGATGTTCTTGGTGTGGTTACAGAGAACCGAGACGGTTTCTTGCAAATCGATCTACTGCATGTCTACCAGGCGGATATTTAGTCACGATCTCGAACGACGTGCGCCCAAGAGAAATGGTGTCAGGGACAATTTCTGACGGGGAAAAAGGTGCCAGGGACAATTCACCCAGGGACAATTAACCCGGGAAAAAGAAAAGAGGTGTCAGGGACAATTCACCCCGATTTCGTATCGCAAAACGGGACCACACGGTCGCTTGGTCTGCCATATGTTTCTATGTCGTTGACTACAACAAGAGATCGCAATTGGAGTTTTTCCATTGGGCCGGCTGCGAAAATTGGCCTAAGTTACTCAAGAACAACAGGCGGCGAATTATATTCGCTGGCAAAAGTTTTTCATTCTAGCAAGTAGCAATTGCTGTCTAGGGCATTTATGAAGTTGCTAGCATTGGAGGTTGCGATTTTTCTTATGGTGGCGGCATTTTTTTCTTCCTTCATCATTCGGATAGTAATATTTTTAAGGTTCAAGAAATTCGGCCTCTTGCCAGATGCTATTCGACGCATGAATCCGCTCGTCATGGGGGATACTCTGTTCATTAGTTTGTACAAGGCGCGGTCCGCGATAGGCGGGGTTGATTTGGCATTGGTAGTTTTTTATTTTTACATCAATATATTTTGTGTTGTCTCACTATTCGGAGTTACTCTATATTTTGTGAGTATTTTCCGCGATCTTTAGATAAAAAAAGGCAAAAACTAAGGACACCCACAATTCGTCACGGTGATTGCACCACGAGTCTGTAAATTGAACTGTGTAACTGCCCTTTGAGACGATGCGGCGAGAGCCGCGAGGAGCAGTGACATTGGACTTGAACAAAGCGATGCTGGATGAGCTGACGGCGGACTGCAAGAGCCCGTAAAAAAGGTGTCAGGGACAATTAACCCGGGAAAAAGGTGTCAGGGACAATTAACCCTGATAGCGGAGGCGCTGATATCATTCCTGCTGCCAGTAGCCACACTGCGAGTTCCGCCGACAATGCTTGGACGCTGCTTAATCTATTGAAGCCTGGAGTGTTTAAATCGAAAGCGGACGAGAAATGGATCGCGTCCGTAATGAATCCGTCGATACTAAGATGGGGTGGTGCCTTAAGAACACAGGCTCAGTCGCGCGCATTTGTACAAATTGGTCGAGGCGCCAAAATTTTTGGTACCGTGAGTTTTGTTTTAACTTTGAGAGATGCTGGTCGCTCCACTAATTGGGGAAGCGGTGATCGAGGTACAATAGCTGTCGCATCAGGGGACGTTGCTTTCAGTGCTCTTGGGTTTACACCCTTGTGGCCGGATAGTCTGGTCTATTCTGCGGCAAATGCGGTGCTTGACAATACTTCTGGCGGGATTTGGATTAGGCAACAGTTTACTCAATCATTTTGTATAATTAACACAGGGGCGCAATGTAAGTGAAGTGGTTATATATCAATATGCTTCGAGAAGCGTATCGATGGAGCTCATTTTTGAGTTTTGGCTCCGGCAAGGATTTGTGGCAAGCCTCAATATACCTCACCGTTGTCGAGGTCATCAGTATGTTCTCAGTTTTTTTATTTACATTTATCGATAAAGGACTGGCTCAATCTATAACGGACCGCTGGGTTCTGTTGACGGCTGCAGTCATGTTGTCATTATTTAACTACAGTTTTGCCAACAAGAACATTGAACAAATTGCCGCCGAAAGAAATGTTGCATCATCAGTGGTCGGGTACTGTTGTATAGTGGGGTTAATTTTTTGTGGCATCCGTGGAATGATGTATTCCTAGTCACGAGAAGAACCGGGACACCCATACCAAAACGGGAAGAACAGGGACACCCACCATTCCGGCATTCTCTGATTTCAAACCAAGACTTTCTCTGAGCCGGCCGGTCTGCCGGCACGCAAAAAACAAGGACACGCACAATTTGATCTTGCTCCCGCTTCACGGACACCCGGATAAGCGATTCAATATCGCAACCCGAGGTGAGACAGATGAGCAGGAAGAAGTCAGAGACGAAGGCAGGACGGAAGCGGTTCAGCCCTGAGTTCAAGCAGAAAGGACAAGGACACCCACTATTCCGGCATTCTCCGAAATAAGGTGTCAGGGACAATTAGCCTGCTGTCAAGCCGAAGCCAAAGAATCGCGGCAATGTGGGCGGGTCTGATGAGAGCGGTAAGAGGGTTCTCTCGTAGTCATAAATATGAATGCTAAAAAAAGCCCAATTAGTTTGGCTAAATGCGCTTACGCGTCAAAGGATTTTGATCGGGCGAAAATTTTGCTGGATCGAATTGTTTCTGAGACTCCTGGCACAATGGAGGCGAAGGCGGCGAGGTATCTCCGTGCCAGAGGATATGAGGATGGAAATTTTACTTGCGGCACTAATTTGGATGAGGCCTATGAAGATTATGTTTCACTTTCGGAAAGTAAGGGGATACTTGGCAGTCTCGCCATGACAGGTTGCGCTAGAGTGTTGTACAGTAAAGGTGCGCGGGAAAATGTGAGAGAAATTCTTGATCGCTGTCATGAGGCCCAGTCCCTGCATTCAAATCCGAAAGCCATGATGCTGTTAGGCCTTGTGCATGAAGAAATCATACATGATTCTGCAAGTGCAAAAAAATGGTATTTGATGGCCTACAAAGCAGGGTTGCCGTGGGGGTTGCGCTACTATGCTGGCGTGCAACTGAAAGAAAAAAAATATATTCGCGCGTTTTTAGCTCATGTTTTGGTTTTTGTGACAAGTCCAATCCTTGTTCTGATCTATGGAATTAGATCTCCATTTAAATGAAGGAATAAAGGGGTCAGGGACAATTAACCCGACCGACCAAGGCGGTGAGGTCGTCGCCATGGCCGGTGTCGGGAAATAACCCGTAACCTCTCGTAACCTCTCCCTTATCACGGATACCTGAGAAGTAGAGCTTTCTGGCTTTCCGTCAGGCGCGTCAGCGCCGCAGTGCGGCGTCCAGTTGGGCCAGTCGTTTCGGCGTGCCGACGTCGGTCCAGCGGCCGCGGTGGTGCTGGCCGCTGACTTCGCCACGTGCCATCGCCGCGCGCAGTAGTGGCGCGAGCTTGAAGCGGGGTGGTGTTTCGTCGGCCCCCGGTGCGGCGGCGATCACTTCGCGCCAGTCGTCGAGTAGCCCTTGCCGGTACACGCCGATCCCGGCGAAGGTCAGTCGATGTGCACCTTCCGACTGCACGCTGCCATCACCTGCAAGCGCGAAATCGCCGCTCGGGTTGTGTTCCGGGTTGTCCACCAGCACCAGATGCGCATCGCCCAGCGGTTCACGCGGCAAGCTGGCGTAGTCGAGATTGCTCCAGATATCGCCGTTGACGGCGATGAAGGGCGCATCCCCGAGCAGGTGGCGTGCGTGCCACATGCCGCCGCCGGTTTCCAGCGGTCGGGGACCTTCGTGGGAATAGTGGATGTGCAGGCCCCAGCGCGTGCCATCGCCCAGCACGTCCGGGAATTGCTCGGCCAGCCATGAGGTGTTGATGACGACGTGTTCGATGCCGAGTGCGGCGAACTTGTCCAGGTGCCAGACGATCAGCGGCTTGCCGGCCACCCGCAGCAAGGGCTTCGGCGTGGTGTCGGTCAGCGGGCGCATCCGCTCGCCGAGGCCGGCGGCGAAGATCAACGCGTTCATGCGCCGCTGCCGGGCTTCATGCGGGTATAGGTCGGCAGCACGCGGGTATTGATCAGGTGTGCCAGACCGGCCAGCTCGGGGTAGCGCGGCATCACCGCGGCGAGATAGCCGAAGAAACGCGACACGTCGCCGAGGTAATGCAACTTGCCATCACGATGGTACAGGCGGGCGAAGATGCCGATGACCTTGAGGTGGCGCTGCACGCCGATCAGGTCGGCATCGCGACGGAAGCGTGCGTGATCGGGCACTGGCAGGCCGCAGGCGTCGGCGCGCGCGTGGTAGTGGTCCAGCCATTCCCCGACCTGGGCCTCGGGCCAACTCAGGAAGGCGTCCTTGTAGAGGCTGACGACGTCGTAGGCGATCGGCCCGCGCACTGCGTCCTGGAAATCCAGCACCGCCGGCCCGCCCTTCACCGGCATCAGGTTGCGCGGCATGAAGTCGCGGTGCACCAGCACCTGCGGTTGCGCCAGCGCGGACTCGATCAGGAAGTGGTAGCAGGCCTCCAGCGTGTCGCGTTCGGACGGCGTCAGCTCCAGTCCGAGGTGGCGGCCGCAGAACCAATCGTCGAACAGGTGCAATTCACGCGCCAGCATGGCGGCGTCGCAGGTCGGCAGGTCGGCGGGAGGCGGGATCTGCTGCAGGTTGAGCAACTGGTCCAGCGCGGCGTCGAACATCTCGTCGGCGTTGCCGCTGTTGACGGTCTGCAGATAGGTCCAGGGCCCGAGGTCTTCCAGCAACAGGAAGCCGGCCTCGACATTGCGTGCCAGTACCTGCGGCACCCGTACCTCACCCGCCTCCAGCAGGTCACGCAGGCGCAGCCACGGGCGCACGTCTTCCTTGTCCGGTGGCGAGTCCATCACGATCCGCGCCACCCCGCTGCCGGAGCTGCGCCAGTAACTGCGGAAGCCGGCATCGGTGGATGCGCGGTCAAGGCTGGCCTGCGGGTCGTCGAGCGCGGCACGGGCCCAGGCCAGGCGCTGCGCGGCGCGGGGATCGTTGGTTTCGGGAATGGCGGTCATCCCCACAGGGTAAACTCCCACCCTGCATTCAGCGAGTCCTGTGGAAAGGGCTGAACAACTCCATCCAGGAGGTGTCAGCCCACGCCGAGTCCGTGGCTGGCGGGAATCTCTGAACTAGTCGATAGATTCCCTAGCGAGGTGTGCGTGGCGAAGTTGCAAGCTGTCCTGTTGTCCGGCGGTTCCGGCACCCGGCTCTGGCCGCTGTCGCGCGAGGCCTATCCGAAGCAGTTCCTGCCGCTGGCGGGGGACGCCACGATGCTGCAGGACACCTGGCAGCGGGTAGCCGCAATCGCCGACAGCGCGCCGATCGTGGTCGCCGGCGAAGAGCATCGCTTCCTGGTGGCCGAACAACTGCGCCAGATCGGTGCGCCGGTGCCGGCCATCCTGCTTGAGCCCATCGGCCGCAATACCGCCCCGGCGATCGCGGCGGCAGCGCTGCAGGCGATGGCCAGTGGCGAGGACCCGCTGATGCTGGTACTGCCGTCCGATCATGTGGTGCGTGATCCCGAGGCGTTCCGCGCGGCCGTACGTGCGGCCAGTCCTGCGGCGGAAGCCGGCGCGCTGGTGACCTTCGGGAT
The DNA here is from genome assembly GCA_018242365.1 of Pseudomonadota bacterium. Classification (GTDB taxonomy): domain Bacteria; phylum Pseudomonadota; class Gammaproteobacteria; order Xanthomonadales; family Xanthomonadaceae; genus Thermomonas. Next base: position 118,581 of record JAFECB010000006.1, on the reverse strand, counting down.
CGTGCCGAGCGCGCCGGAAACCGGCTTTGGCTACATACAGGCAGGTGTGGGCGAAGGCGTGCGCAAGGTGCTGCGCTTCGTCGAGAAACCCGATGCCGCCACCGCGCAGGGCTATCTCGACGCCGGCGATTTCTTCTGGAACAGCGGCATGTTCCTGCTGCGCGCCTCGCGCTACCTGGAGGAATTGCAGCGCTTCCGGCCCGAGATCGCCGAGGCGGTGCGCAAGGCCTTCGATGCGGCGGCACGCGACGGCGACTTCATCCGTCTCGACAAGGTCGCGTTTGCCCAGTGCCCGTCCGACTCCATCGACTACGCGGTGATGGAAAACACCGACGCGGCGATGGTGCTGCCGGTGGACTTCGGCTGGAGCGACGTCGGTTCGTGGTCGTCGCTGTGGGGTGTGAGTGCGCAGGACGCCAGCGGCAACGCCTGTCGCGGCGAAGTCATCGCGGTCGATAGCCGCAACAGCTATGCCTGGTCGCAGCGGATGGTCGCGCTGGTCGGCGTGGACGACATCGTGGTGGTGGAAACCGCCGATGCGGTGTTGGTCGCGCGCAAGGATCGCGTCCAGCAGGTCAAGGACGTGGTCGCGCAGCTGAAGGCGCAGCAACGCTCGCAGGCGGTGTTGCACCGCGAAGTGCATCGGCCGTGGGGCAGTTATGACTCGGTCGATGTCGGCAGTTGTTTCCAGGTCAAGCGGATCAAGGTCAAGCCCGGCGCGCGACTGTCGCTGCAGTCGCATCGGCACCGCGCAGAGCACTGGGTGGTGGTCAGCGGCACCGCGCGGGTGACACGCAACGATGAGGTCTTCGACCTGTGCGCCAACCAGTCGGCCTATATCCCGATCGGGGCGACCCATCGGCTGGAGAATCCCGGCCACGAGGTGCTGGAACTGATCGAAGTGCAGTCCGGCGACTATCTGGGCGAAGACGACATCGTCCGTTACGAAGACCAGTACGGGCGCGCTTGAGCGTTGCCGTTAGTGGGTCATGGGCATGATGCGCCGGGCGCTGCGTGCCGCCGAATTTGATCTGGAGTGCCGGTAATCGATGGAACGCAACCCCTACCTGCCGCCGGAGGCGGACGTCCACGACATCGCCCGCGGCGACTGCTGGCGTGAATCCGGCGGCACCGTCTACGTTGCGCGCGGCAGCGACCTGCCGCAGCGTTGCGTCAATTGCAACACGCTGCTGGTCCAGCGGCCGAAGCGCAAGACCTACTACTGGCATGCGTCCGGTTGGTACCTGCTGATCCTGCTGAACATCATCCTCTATGCGATCGCCGCGATGATCGTGCGCAAGAAGATCGAGATTTCAGCGGGATTGTGCGACCAACACCGCAAGCGCCGATGGCTCAAGGTGGGGTCCGCGCTGGGGCTGTTCGTCCTGATGTTCGTGGCTGGCGTGGTGATGTTCGGTGGCGAAACCGCGGGGATTTCGCTGGCCTGTTTCGCCGGCTCGGTGGCCGCCTTGGTGGCGGGCGTGATCTTCGCACGGGTCATCTACCCGGTCGAAATCACCGAACGCGGCGGCCGCTTCAAGGGCTGCGGCCCGGAGTTCCTGGCGTCGCTGGCGACGGTCACCCGCGGCAGTCGCTGAACCGGGCACGAGCCGCTCCGGGCCTTGCGGAACTTCCGCGCATGCCGAGGCTCCAAGCCGTCATGGCCTGCGTTCACACAGATTGACGCCTGCCCGGTAAAGTGAAGACCTGCCCTTGGCGCGGACTTCCGGCACTGTCGGAATGTCCGCATCGCGGGCATTCTGACGATGTTCCATTCGACGATTTGACCTTGCAGCGGCGCCACAGCGTCGCGGAGACATGATGATCCAGCGCCTTCCCCGTTCCCTGCGTGCCCTGATCCTCGGCGCATCGCTCGTGCTGCCACTGGCATTGACGACCGCGGGCGCCGCGGTCAATGACCCGCCTGCGACGCTCGCCGGCCCGACCCAGGCGCAGATGGTCACATCGCGGATGCTCAATGGCCTGCTCTCGGACAGCAGCTATGCCTATCGCCCGCAGACCTTGGATGATGCGTTGTCGCGCAAGATCCTCGACGAATATCTGAAGACGCTGGACCCGAACAAGTTCTTCCTGACCGCCACTGACGTCGCCGGCTTCCAGACCTATGCAACGACGCTCGACGATGCGATCCGCTCCGGCCAGGTCCAGCCAGCGTGGGCGATCTTCACGGTCTATCGCGACCGCGTTCGGCAACGCATCGCCTATGCGCGTGGCCTGTTGAAGGGCAATTTCGATTTCAGCGGCAACCAGAGCTATGCCTATGACCGCAAGGACGCACCGTGGACCGATGCGGCCGGGCTGGATGTGCTTTGGCGGCAGTCGGTGATGAACGACTGGCTGCGGCTGAAGCTGGCCGGCAAGCAGCCGGACGATATCCGCAAGACGCTGGACAAGCGTTACGCCAACCTGCTCGACAGCGTCAATGAGCTCAAGGGGGATGACGTCTTCCAGAGCTTCATGAATGCCTATGCGGAGACCATCGATCCGCACACCGAATACATGAATCCGCGCAGTGCCGAGAACTTCGCGATCGAGATGTCGAACTCGCTGGAAGGCATCGGTGCAGTTTTGTTCCGCCAGGACGATTTCATCGTGGTCCGCGAGCTGGTGCCGGGTGGCCCGGCTGCGCGCAGCGGCCATCTCAAGACCGGTGATCGCATCGTCGGCGTCGGCCAGGGGCCGCAGGGTGAGATGAAGGATGTGGTCGGCTGGCGCACCGATGACGTGGTCCAGTTGATCCGTGGCAAGGCCGGCACCCAGGTGCGGCTGGACGTGGTATCGGCGGAAGCGCCGATGGACAGCAAGCCGCAGCAGGTGCAGCTGACCCGCGCCAATGTGCGGATCGAGGATGCGCGTGCGCGTGCCGAAACCATCAATGTGCCGGCCACTGCCGACGCGCCGGCGCGCAAGATCGGCGTGGTCCGCCTGCCCGGGTTCTACCAGGACTTCGACGCGCGCCGTCGTGGCGATCCCAATTACGCGTCGGCCACCCACGACGTGGCCAAGATCCTCGGCGATTTCCGCGCGCAGAAGGTCGATGGCGTGGTGCTCGACCTGCGCGGCAATGGCGGTGGTTCGCTCAGCGAGGCGGTGGAGTTGACCGGGCTGTTCATCGACCAGGGTCCGGTGGTGCAGGTGCGCGAGACCGGCGGCAAGGTGACGGTGCAGTACGACCGTGACGGCGGCGTGGCCTGGGATGGACCGCTGGCGGTGCTGGTCAACCGTGGCTCGGCCTCGGCCTCGGAAATCGTGGCCGGCGCCATCCAGGATTACGGGCGCGGCCTGATCATCGGTGAAACCAGCTTCGGCAAGGGCACGGTGCAGACCATGCTCGACCTCGACCGCTGGCCTGCCAAGGTCGATGGCCGCTTTGGCGAGCTGAAGCTGACCATCGCCCAATTCTTCCGCCCCGACGGCAGCAGCACCCAGAACAAGGGCGTGGTGCCGGACGTGAGCTTCCCGGTCAGCGTCGATGGCAGCGAATATGGCGAAAGCACCTATCCGAATGCGTTGCCGTGGACCCGGATCGTGGCTTCGCCGCATGTGCGCTACGGCAACTTCGCGCCCTTGCTGGCCTCGCTGCAGGCGCGCCATGAAGCACGCTCGGCCAAGGACGTGGAATACCAGTGGTGGATCGAGGACGTGCGCCAGTTCCGCGAGGAGCAGGCGAAGAAGACGATCTCGCTCAACGAGACCGAGCGCCGCGCCGAGCGGGATCGCTTCGATGCCCAGCGCAAGTCGCGCGCGGAGACCCGCGCACGCCTCGGCATCAATCGTGATCCCTTGCTGGAAGGAAGTTCCGACGATGGACTGACCGCGGACGAGCGCAACGCGTCCGATGCGGTGGCGCGCGAGGCAGCGGCCCGCACTGCCACCGATCCGCTGCTGCGTGAATCGGCCGCGATCCTGTCGGATACGGTGTCCTTGCTGGGGCGCGACCCGCGACTTGCGGCGCAGGTGTTGCCGCAGACCCATAACGTGGCCGGGCACTGGGCCGACTGATCCGGATTTTTCGACTGACGGTTCGACCAAGCGGGTGCCATCGGCACCCGCTTTCGTTCGATAGGGACACGATGGCGACTTCCCCCGCATCGACAGCAGCAAGCCTCGCGGCGCCGGCTTCCGGCGTTGCCTTGGCGCTGGGCTCGCTGTACCTGATATGGGGATCGACCTATCTCGCCATCCGCTTCGCATTGGAAGGAGGCTTTCCGCCCTTCCTGCTCGGCGGTATTCGCTTCCTCGTCGCCGGTGGCTTGTTGTTCGCCTTCCTGCGCTGGCGCGGGGTGCCGGCACCCAGCCGCGCGCAGTGGTGCAACCTCGCGGTGATGGGGGCGCTGCTGCTGGGCTGCGGCAATGGCTTGGTCAATTACGGCGAGCTGTCGGTGTCGTCGGGAATGACCGCGGTGATCGTGTCCTCGTCGGCCTTGTGGATGGGCGTGTTCGCCGCGCTGCGCGGTGAGCGTCCGACCGCGATGGAGTGGACGGGGCTGATCATCGGCTTCCTTGGCGTGCTATGGCTCAGCGCGGGTGGTGATTTGGCCGGGACGCCGTTGGGGCTGGCGGCGCTGTTGGGCGCTTCGCTGGCGTGGTCGTTTGGTTCGATCTGGAGCCGTGGCCGCGACCTGCCGTCGCCGTTCATGGCCGCGGCCGGACAGATGCTCTGCGGTGGCGCATTGATGTGTGGCGTTGGTCTCGGTGTTGGCGAGCGTTTCGACGGCCTGCCCAGCGCGCAGGGCATCGCCGCATTCTGGTACCTGGTGGTGCTGGGCTCGCTGGCCGGTTTCTCGGCCTACGTCTGGCTGCTGCACCATGTCCGGCCGGCGCTGGCGACCAGCTATGCCTATGTCAATCCGGCGATCGCGGTGCTGCTGGGTGCACTGCTGGCGCATGAGCGCTTCGGCCTGCACGAGTTGCTGGCGATGGGCGTGATCCTGTCCGGCGTAGTGGCGATCAACCTCGCCAAGGTCGTCAAGGCCAGGGCGTCGTGAGTACCGGCAAGCTCGACCGCGGCGGCATGTGGATCGCGGTGGCGTCCTACGTCGCCTGGGGCGTGATGCCGCTGTATTGGCACCTGCTCAAACAGGTGCCCGCGATGCAGATCATGGCGCACCGGGTGGTCTGGAGCGCGCTGTTGGTGTCGGCATGGCTGGGCTTCAAGTACGGCCGTGGCTGGCTGCGCGAGACGCTGGCGCGACCGCGTGCAGCCTCGATGCTCGCCCTCAGTGGCGTGCTGATCGCCTTCAACTGGGGCCTGTACATCTGGGCGGTGAATGCCGGCCATGTGGTCGAATCCGCGCTCGGCTATTTCATCAACCCGTTGTTCAACGTGATCCTCGGCGTGGTCGTGCTGCGCGAACGCCTCAATCGCGTGCAATGGACGGCGGTGCTCATCGCTGCGCTCGGCGTGCTCTGGCTGACCTTCAACTACGGCAGCTTCCCGTGGATCGCGCTGTCGCTGGCGATCTCGTTCGGCACCTATGGCCTGCTGCGCAAATTGCTCGGCGCTCCGCCGGTGCGCGGGCTGGGCGTGGAAAGTCTGTACCTGCTGTTGCCGGCGCTGCTGTTCCTCGGTTGGGCCGAGGCCAACGGTCACGGCCATCTGTTCGCCCATGCGGCCGCGCCCGCCTGGGGTGTTGGCATCACCGGCCTGCTGGTATTCGGCGGCGTGCTCACCGCCTTGCCCCTGATCGGGTTTGCCGCGGCAGTGCAGCGCATTCCGTTTTCACTGGTGGGCCTGCTGCAATACATTTCGCCGACCCTGCAATTGCTGATCGGCGTGCTGGTGCTGCATGAACCCTTCGACCGCAATCGCGCGATCGGCTTCGCCTTCATCTGGATCGCGCTGGCGCTGTACGCGCTGGAGGGTTTGCTGCGGGCCCGCCGAAGCGGGCCTGTGCCTGCCTGATTCCGCCGGCCTGAATCAACCTGCCGCGCGCAGCGCCTCGGTCACCGGCAGCCGTGCCGCACGCAATGCCGGGAACAGGCCGCCGACCAAACCAATCCCCAGCGCCCATTTCAGCCCGGTCCAGGCCAGTTCCGGGCTGACCTTGAACTGGAACACCACCTGGCTGAAGTTTTGCCCCAGGGTGCTGACCGTGTAACCGTTGAACACGGTCCACGCGATGATGGCGCCGAGCAGGCCGCCCAGCAGCGCCAGCAGCATGGTTTCCAGCATCACCGCGGTCACCACCGGCAGGCCGCGGAAGCCGAGTGCGCGCAAGGTGGCGATTTCACGCGCACGCCCGGCCACCGCGGCATACATGCTGTTGAGCGCGCCGAACACCGCGCCGATCGCCATGATCGCGCCGATCACGCTGCCGAGGATCCTGATCAGTTTGGTCAGGCCTTCCGATTGCTTGCCGTAGTAATCGCGGGTGGTATCGACATCGAGCTTCAGCCTCGGATCGGCGGCCAGCGCTGCCTTCAGCTGCTTGAACCCGGCCTTGCCATCGAGCTTGACCGTCATCGACTGGAAGGCCTGGCGCTGGTAGGCGGGGCCGAGCACGTCGGCATCGGTCCACAGTTCGGAGTCGTGCGAATCCTTGGCCTCGAACACGCCGACCACGGTCCACATCTGGTTCGCGAGTTTCAACTGGCGGCCCACGGCGAGGCCACGGAATTGCCGCAGCGCGCCCTTGCCGACCACCAACTCGCGCAGGCCGGGGGTGAAGCGACGACCCTCGATGATGCGCACGTTCGGGCGGATCGCCCAGCCTTCCGGGCCAATCCCGCGGAATTGCACATTGGCATCGGTCCCGTCGGCCGTGGTCGGCAGGTTCACCACCTGCGACAACTCCGGCGACGCCAGCGGCTTGCCGTCCGCTCCCTGCGCGATGCCTGGCAGTGCGGAAATCAGTGGCACCTGGTCGCGGGTGATCACGGAATTGGTTTCCGCCTGCGAACCGGCGCGCAGGATGATCGCGCTATCGGTGCTGCCGGTCTGATCGAGCGTGGCCTTGAAGCCTTCGCCCATCGCCAGCATCGCCACCAGCACACCGACCACGCCGGCAATCCCGATCACGATCACCAGCGAAGAACCCCAGCGCTGCGGCAGGCTGGCGATGCCGATCTTCGCGGCTTCGCGCGCCAGTCGGCCGCTGCGGGTCAGCGACAGCCACAGCGCGATGACGACGGCCACACCGAGGACGACATACCACGGCGCGACGATCCACGCGCCCAGCATGATGACCAGCGACAGGACGGTGAGCAGGCCGAACAGGAATCCCTTGAGACGTTGCATGGTGTTCTCCTCAGCGCCCAGCCAGCGCATCAACGATGTTCAGGCGCATCCCGCGCAGGGCAGGCAGCACGCCCACCAGCAGGCCAATCCCGACCATCAGGGCCAAGCCCAAGCCCCAGGTCTGCGCGAGCAGGCCGGGCAGGGCGATCATGCCGCCACTGGCGGCACCGACTGCGGGCACGATGGCAGCGGCCAGCAGCATGCCCAGGGTTCCGCCCAACACCACCAGCAGCACCGATTCGGCCAGCACCAGCCACAGCACGCTGCGGTTGGAGAAGCCAATCGTCTTCAGCACCGCCAGCTCGGGAATGCGTTCGCGCACGGCCTGCGCCATGGTGTTGCCTGTGAGCAGCAGCAGGGTGAAGAACACCGCGCCCATGATCGCGGAAACAATCAAGCCGATGTCGGCGAACTGCTTGGCGAACGACTGGTTGAACGCGGCTTCGCTCTGGGTCTTGGTCTCGTGGTCGGAGTTCTCGCTGAGCGCGTCGATGGCCTTGGCCACGGCATCGGCCGAAGCGGTCTTGTCCGGTTGCACGATCCACCAGCCCACCCGTCCCTTCACGTAGTCATTGGCCTCGTCGAAATAGGTCCAATGGAAGAACAGCACGCGCTCCTGCGCCTTCATCTTCGGGTCGTCGACGTGGTAGATGCCGCGCAGGGTGAAGCTCCAATCGTTGCTGCCGTGGGTCGGGAAGATCGTCGCCTGCAACGGGATGGTGTCGCCGATCTTCCAACCGAACTGCCGGGCCAGCGCCTCGCCGACGATCGCGCCCTGGCGGTCGGCCTGCCAGGCCTTGCGCTGGGCATCCGGCAGCTTGAACTCCGGGTACAGGTCGAGGTAGTTCGGGCTGACGCTGAAATTGGCGAAGAAATTCTTCGGGTCGCGGTAGATGCCGCCGAACCACGCGGCATAGGCCGCCTGCTTCACGCCGGGCACCGCGTGGATCTGCTGGTCGAGGCTGTAGGGCAGCATCTGGGTGATCGACAACCGCGACATCGTCACCATGCGGTTGGCGCCGGCGACGCTGCCGCCGGAATTGAAGGCGACGCGCACCGAATCCAGCATGCCGAACAGCAGGAACGCAGCCACCACCGACATCAGGGTGAGCAGGGTGCGAGTCTTGCTGCGCACCAGCGCGGCCCAGACCAAGTGGAAATATTTCATGGAGCCTCCAGCTTGTCCTTCCCGCTTGCGGGAAGCTGGCGCAAAGCGCCGGATGAGGGTTTGACGCGAGGTCAAGGTTCGTAGTGATTCGAACCCTCACCCCAACCCCTCTCCCGGGGGGAGAGGGGCTTGGATTACACGTGCGCTGCCTGTTCGACCAGCACGCCCTTGTCGAGGTGCAGGGTGTGGCTGGCGTACTCGGCGGCCTTGGGGTCGTGGGTCACCATCACGATTGTTTTGCCGTGTTCGCGGTTGAGCGTCTGCAGCAGGCCGAGGATCTCCTCCGCCGAGGCACGGTCAAGATCGCCGGTGGGCTCGTCGCAGATCAGCAGGGTGGGATCGGACACGATCGCGCGGGCGATCGCCACGCGCTGCTGCTGGCCGCCGGAGAGTTCGTTCGGGCGATGCTTGCCGCGATCTCCCAAGCCCACCAATTGCAGCGCAACCGCTGCATTCTGCTTGCGTTGCGCCGCCGACAGCCGGGTCAGCAGCAGCGGCAGTTCGACGTTCTTCTGCGCGGTCAGGGTCGGCATCAGGTTGTAGAACTGGAACACGAAGCCGACGTGGTTGCTGCGCCATTGCGCGAGCTGGCCGGAGCCGAGCGTTTCGATGTGCTGGCCGGCGACTTCAATGCTGCCGGCGCTGGGCGAATCGAGACCGCCGATCAGGTTCAGCAAGGTGGTCTTGCCGGAGCCCGAGGGCCCCATCAGGGCGACGAAATCCCCTTCGGCGATGTCGAGGTCGATGCCGCGCAGCACGTCCACTTTTTCCGGGCCACGCTGGTAGGTCTTGTGCAGGCTGCGAATGCTGACGAGGGTAGTCATGGATCGGATTTCCTCTGGTTTGTCGCGAGTTGTTTGCTTCGACATTCCCGCGTTCGCGGGGTGATGGCGGTCATTCGTTGCCGGCGTCGGCTTCGGTGGATTCGGGTGCGATGTGGACGCGGGCGCCATCGGCAAGCTGTTCGGGTGGATCGAGCACGACCTGGTCGCTGGACGACAGGCCGGACACCACTTCGCGGTCATCGCCCAAGGTGCGGCCGAGTTGCAGCGTTCGCATCGCGACGGTGTCGCCGCTCAGCACGAAGGCCACCGACTTGCTGCCGCGCTCGACGATTGCATTGGCGGGGACCAGCACGCCGGGCTTGCCCTGCGCCTGCGCTGGCTTGGCGTCGTCGAGGAAGCTCACCCGCGCGCCCATGTCCGGCACCAGCCGCGGATCGCCGAGTGCGCCGAGGCTGACGCGCACCTTCACCGTGGCCTTGCCGCGGTCGGCGGTCGGGATGATCGCGATGACCTTGCCCGGGATTTTCCAATCCTGATAGGCATTGAGCACGGTCTCGGTGCGCATGTCGGGCTTGACTCGGCCGATGTAGGCCTCGCCCACGTCGACCTCGACTTCCAGCGAACTCATGTCGACGATGGTGCCGATGCCGGTACGGGTGAAGCCTCCGCCCGCCGATAGCGGCGAGACGATTTCGCCCGGCTGCGCGGCCTTGGCGATGATCACGCCGGCGAACGGCGCACGCACGATGGTGTTGTCGACGCCGTGGTCGGCGATCCGCAAGCCATCGCGTGCCACCTGCGCATTGCGTTGGGCGGTCACCAGTTGCGCACGCAGGGCATCGCGGGCGGCGATGGCCTGGTCGAATTGCGCGCGCGACACCAGCTGCTGGCGCACCAGCGCGCCCAGCCGGTTGGCATCGGCATCGGCCTGCTTGAGCTGGGCGGCGACGCCGGCGATCTGGCTCTGTGCCGCGCCCAGTTGCGCCGCTGACAGGGAACGTTGCGCATCGGCATCGACCGGATCCAGATGGGCCAGGACCTGGCCTTCCTCGACCCGCTGGCCTTCCTCGATCAAGACATCGCGGACCTTGCCGGTGACCTTGGCCGAGACCGTGGCCATCCGCCGTGCCACCAGATAGCCGGTGGCATCCAGTACGGCGGGGCCGGCGCTGGAACCGCCGCCAATGGCGGTGACCGCAGCAACCCGCACCTCGATACCCTTGCCGCCACGCAGGGCGAACCCTCCGGCCACCGCAAGGACGATGACCGAGAGGACCGCCAGCCCGATCCACAAGCCCTTGCGTGACTCCGGCGGCGGCGCGGCATTTCGGTCGATCTTCAGGGATTTGAGCAGGTCGGCGTTGGAGTTCATGGAGGCGGGAAGCTCGTGGAAGCGGTCAGGGGGAGCGCGCGCATTGGAGCCTGCGCGATGGCGCATTGGCACCCTCGCGTATCCGGCACGTCCTGTCAAGTTTACTTGACAGGACGGCGACATGCGGTGGGCGATCCACGAGCGATGGGGCGAGTGATGGGGCGAGCGTCATGGTGCCGGCAGGTTACGGATGGCGAGGACCGCCGTCAGGTGACGGGTGTCATCTGATTCGGCTGATGGGCGTGCACTGACGCGCCGCCGCCGCGCGGTGAGCATGGGTGCCGATCTCCGCGGAGTGTTACCCATGCAAGCGATGAAACATGTACTGGCGCGATTGAATGGTGCGCGCAAACGCTATGGCGCGGTCGAGGCCCTGCAAGGCATCGATCTGGAATTGCGCGCCGGCGAATTGCTGGCCTTGCTGGGGCCGAACGGGGCGGGCAAGACCACCGCGATCGGCTTGCTGCTGGGCTTGATCCGTGCCGATGCCGGCGGGGTGGAATTGTTCGGCCGCGACCCGCAGGACATCACCGCGCGTCGCCACATCGGCGTGATGCTGCAGGACGCACAACTGCCGCCGACCTTGAAGGTGGGTGAATTGATCCGGCTGACGGCCAGCTACTACCCCAATCCACGCAGCGTGTCCGAGAGCGCCGAGCTGGCGGGTGTGTCGGATTTGTTGGGCCGCCATTACGGCAAGCTCTCCGGCGGCCAGCAGCGCCGGGTGCAGTTCGCATTGGCGTTGTGCGGGCGGCCCAGCCTGCTGTTCCTCGATGAGCCCACCGTGGGCATGGACATCGAGGCGCGGCAAAAACTGTGGGTCGCGATCCGCCATCTGGTGGCCGAAGGCAATGGCGTGGTGCTGACCACGCATTACCTGGAAGAAGCCGAAGCCTTGGCCGACCGTGTCTGCGTGATGGCGCGCGGCAGGGTGATCAGCGAAGGCAGCGTGGAGGCCTTGCGTGCGCGCATCGGCATGAAACGGGTGTGGTGCGCCACCGCATTGCCGCTGGCCGAGGTGGCGCGCTGGCCGGAAGTGGCCGAGGCGCGTCGCGATGGTGAGCGCCTGTGCCTGTCCACCGAACATGCCGAACTGCTGGTGCGGCGTCTGCTGGCGCAGGACGCCACGCTGGCGCAACTGGAAGTGCGTGCCGCGGGCTTGGCCGAAGCCTTCACCGAGCTGACCCGTGATGACAACCTCGCCCTGCAGGAAGCCGCCTGATGGACGCCATGACCGCCACCATGCCGCGCCGCCGTGTCTTCGGCGCCTACCTGCAGGAAGCGCGCAGCGAGATCCTGCGCTACCTGCGCAACCCCGGCTTCCTGCTGCCGATCATCCTGTTCCCGAACGTGTTCTTCGTGATGTTCGGTCTCGTGCTCAATCACGGCAATAGCGAGGCCGCCCGCTACATGCTGGCCAGCTACAGCACCTTCGGCGTGATGGCACCGGGCCTGTTCGGTTTCGGCGTGTCGCTGGCGCTGGAGCGCGACAGCGGCTTGCTGACCTTGAAGCGTGCATTGCCGATGCCGCCGGGTGCCTATTTGGCCGGCAAGATGCTTATGGCGGTGATCGTGGCGCTGGTGGTCGGTGCATTGCTGTTGATGCTTGCGCTGAGCGTGGGGCATGCGCCGCTGACCGGCACGCAGATCGCGCGGCTGTTGTGGGTGGATGCACTCGGCGTGTTGCCGTTCTGCGCGCTGGGCCTGCTGGTCGGCACCCTCCTCAAGGGCCAGGGTGCGCCCGGGCTGCTCAACATGATCTACCTGCCGATGGCCTTCCTGTCCGGGCTGTGGTTCCCACTGAAGATGATGCCGGCGGTGCTGCAACAGCTGGCACCGATCTGGCCGAGCTATCACTTGAACGCGCTGGCCTTGTCGGCGGTTGGCTTCGACACGGGTGCAGGCTTGCCGCATGTGCTGATCCTGCTCGGCTTCACCGTCGGCTTCCTGTGGATCGCCGCGCGCCGCCTGCGGCGCTACGGTTGATGGCTTGGCTTAGGATGCGCGGATGATGATCCCCGTTTGGCTACGTCGCCATTTCACGCCCGCACCGGATTCGTCGGTCGCTGCCGCGATCCGGCGCGGAAAATCGCCGTGGACCGATGGTGTGCATCTGTTGTGGTCGCTGTGGGTGTTCCTGACGCCGCTGATGGGCGATGGCCACTACACCCGGTTGTGGGCTGGCTTGACCGTGGTGTCCTACCCCACCTTCCTGTGGCTGTACGCAAAGACCTTGCTGGCGTCGCGGCGAACCGCATGGCACTACGCCATCGGCATGGCGGCGTTGAGCCTGCTGCTGTTGCGCTGGTACCCCTCGGGTCTGAGCTACTTCGTGTTCGGCTGCGTGATGCTGCGCATCACGTCGCATCGGCTGGCACTGGGGAAATACTTCCTGCTGTTGCTGGCGATGAACCTGGTCTACGTGGGCGTGGCGACGTGGCTGGGCTATCCGCGCGAGCTGTGGCTGTGGGTGCCGGCCATGACCCTGGTGATCGGAATCATCGTCAATGTCGAGCACGTCAGTCAGGAGAAAGATGCCGCACTGGCGCTGTCGCAAGAAGAAGTCCGCAAGCTTGCCGCCACCGCCGAGCGCGAACGCATCGGCCGTGACCTGCACGATCTGCTGGGCCACACCCTGTCACTGATCACCCTGAAGCTGGAGCTGTCGCGCAAATTGTTCGAGCGCGACCCCGCCGCATCGAAGCGTGAGTTGACCGAAGCCGAGACCGTGGCGCGCGAAGCGCTGGCGCAGGTACGCAGCGCCGTCACCGGGATCCGCGCAACCGACCTTGCCGCGGAGCTGGCATCGGCAAAGCTGATGCTGGAATCGGCCGGGGTGCAATTGGACTACGGCCCGACACCGGCGGGCTTGCCGCCGGACGTGGAGCGCGGGCTGGCGCTGGTGCTGCGCGAAGCGGTCACCAATATCTGTCGCCATGCCGAGGCCGCGCAGGCGCAGGTGGAATTCACCCGCGAAGACAAAGCCGTGCAATTGCGCATCAGCGATGACGGCTGCGGCGGCGTCACGGTGGATGGCAATGGTCTGTCCGGCATGCGTGATCGCGTGCGTGACCTGGGGGGCAGCGTGAGTGTGGACTCGCCACGCGGTGAAGGCACCCGGCTGTTGGTGCGGGTGCCGTTGGCATGGCGTGAAGCCCTCCTGCCATTGCGCGCGGTCGATGCGGCGGAGCCTGCCGCGACGCCACGGGTACAGGCATGATCCGCATCCTGCTGGCCGAAGACCAGGCCCTGCTGCGCGGTGCCTTGGCCGCGTTGTTGGCGCTGGAGTCGGACCTGGAGATCGTGGGCAGCGCCGCCGACGGCGAAGCGGCCTGGCGCGAACTGCAGCGGCTCAAGCCCGATGTGCTGTTGACCGACATCGAGATGCCCGGCCTGACCGGGCTGGAATTGGCCCAGCGCATCGCCCGACACGAACTGCCGATCAAGGTGGTGATCGTCACCACTTTCGCCCGCGCAGGCTTCCTGCGTCGCGCGCTGGATGCCGGCGTGCGCGGCTATCTGCTGAAGGATGCGCCGGCGGAACAACTGGCTGAGGCCATTCGCCAGGTTCACCGAGGTGGGCGCGCGATTGATCCCGCGCTGGCGTTGGAAGCCTGGGGCGAGGCCGACCCGCTGACTGATCGCGAACGCCAGGCCCTGCGTCTGGCCGGCGAAGGCCTGTCCGCGGGTGAGATCGCGCAGAAGCTCAATCTTTCCCACGGCACCGTGCGCAATTACCTGTCGGAGGCAATCGGTAAACTGGGTGTGGGAAATCGCATCGAAGCCTATCGACTGGCGCGGCAGAAGGGTTGGCTGTAGCCGCGAATCCGCGGCTCAGGCCACCTTCTTCAAGATCGCCCCGGTCTCCAGCCAATCCGCCAATTCGGTGAGCGTCGTTACCCGCAGATCGGCAGCAGGCTGCGCCTCCGGCCAGACGTGCAGACCGCGGTCGATCCAGCAGGTGCGCAGGCCGGCATGGGCTGCGCCGGCGATGTCCACGCGTGGATCGTCGCCCACATGCAGGACTTGCTCGGGCGGGGTGCCCAGGCGTTGGCAGGCCTCCAGGAAAATCCCGGCATTCGGCTTCGGCGCGCCGTATTCGCGTGCGGTCAATTCGAATTGGAAATGCTGGCTGATGCCGATGGCGGTGAGGTCGGCATTGCCATTGGTCAGTGCCGCCACCGGCACCTGCGCGGCGATGCGGCGCAAGCCGTAGAGTGCATCGGCGAAGAAATCGACCTGATTGCGTTCGCGAAAGAAGATCCCGTACGCGGCGCTGGCCAATTCCGGATCGTCGCCACTCTCGCGCAGGGCACGTTCGATGGTCAGCCGCCGCAGCAGGCCGAGGTCATGCGACAGCTCCGGCAGTTCCGCCATCACCCGTTCACGCAGCGCGCGCATTTCCGCGATCGGGAAGCGTTCGGCGGTGCGCGGGCTATGCGTCTGGAACCACGCCTGCAGGGCGGTCTCGATGCGCTCACCGATCGGCGCAAACGGCCACAGGGTGTCGTCGAGATCGAGGGTGATGGCGCGGATGGGGGCGATCACGAGGTGGTCACGAACGGGGGTGCCTTGCGGCGAGGTGGGTGCGGCCAGATCGCGGCCGGTTCCGGGGTGGACGCGTCATCGGCGTCCGCTGGCGGTGATGGGTCTGCATCGGCCGAAGGTGCGGTGCTGCCCATGCCGCGGGATTCGAGCAATTGCGCGAGCGAGCGCAGCAGGTTCAGCAGGCCACCGCTGCCGCCCATGCGCAGCGGCTTGGCGCGACCGCTGAGGAAGCCGACCGCAAGCCCGGCGATGACGATCCGGCCGGGGGTCCAACCCGCACGCCACAGGCCGACGGTGCGACGGCAGTGCGCCAGGGTTTCCGCGCGACGTGCCTCGACGTTGCGCTCCGCTGCCCGCACCCGCGCATGGTGATCGGCCAGCCGCATCAGGATTTCCTCGCTGGCGAGGGTGCGTCGGATGTGGCGGTGTTGCTGTCCGGCTCCGGGAACAGCGCAGCCAATTGCCGACGTGTGGCCTTGAGGTCGGCATGGGCGATGCTGCGGCGCGCGGCCAGCGCACTGAGCACGGCACCTGTCGCACCGACGGCAGCGGCAATCAGCAAGGCGGCAGCCCAGGGCAGGCCGAGGGCACGCAGGCCGGCGACCAGCGCCGCCAACAGCAGCAACCAGGTGGAGATCGCCAGCGCGGTCGCGGTGACCGCAAACACCAGCGATCGCCCGAAAGCAGCTTTCGCCAGCGCGAGGTCAGCCGCCAGCAGGCCACGCAGCGCATGGCCGGTGGCGAGCGCCGCACGCAGGCTTTGCTGCGACTGGTCGCCCAGCGCATGCAGCGCCTCGCCCAGCCCCGGCGCGTCCGCGGGTGTTGCAGGGTCGCTGTCCGGCGCGATCGGCTCGTCGGCCATCCTGCGGCTTACTTGTCGCTGCGGCCGAGCTTGGAAATGATCCAGCCCGCAGCGAATGCCGCGCCAAAGGCGACCAACGGACGTTCGCGGATCAGTTCGGCAGCGCTGTCGAGCAGGTCGCGGCCCTTGTCCATCAACGCATTGACCTGTTCACCGGCAGCGCCGCTCAGATGCTCGGCGGCGGAGATCCCGGCGACCGCGCCATCGGCGAGTTCCGCCTTGACCTGGGCCTTGCCGACCCGCAATTCATCGCCTGCGGCACCGGCGGCACTCTTGACCGCGCTGCCGGCGGCGACCGCCGCCTGCTTCAGATGGGTGCCGGCATCACCCAGATTGGCTTTGACCGCCTCGGTGTTTTCGCTCATCGGCTGCATCCTCGTGTTGGGGGTGGAAAGCAAGTGTGGCACTGATCGGGTTTGCGTGCTGTTGGCGGGCGTGGTCGGAATGGCGCGATAACGCACTCATGTATTAATGTAATAATGCGCTAATGCATTAGCGTAATATCACGCTGACGCATTACCGCATCAACAGATCGCCACTGGCATTGCCACGCAACACGCGCAGCAGCAGTCGCTGCGGTGGCGTGGCGAAGCTGGCACGGAAGCCGGAAAGATCGTTGAATTTGCCGCTGCTTGCAGCCAACACCACGTCGCCCCCCTGCAGGTTGTTCTGGGCGGCGCGGCTGCCACGGGTGACCGACTCCACCAGCACGCCGGCCAAGCCCTGACGACGCAGCGATTCCGGCAATTCGGCGAAATTGGCGCCGGCCAGGCGCGGGTCGAGGCGGTCGCCGGCAAGCGCCTTCGGCACTTCGCGCAGGCCGCTGGTGACCTGCAAGGCGTGGCCATCGCGGCGCAGGTCGAGGGTGATCCGTGCTCCCGGCGCTTGCAGGCCCTGGAAATTGCGCAGTGCCTCGGCGTCGGCGATGGGCTCGCCGTTGGCGGCCAGGATCACATCGCCCACCCGCAATCCGGCCGCGCCACCGGCAGAATCCGGATAGACGCGGGTAATTACCGCTCCACGCGGCTCGCTCAGGCCGAGGCCGCGGGCGATGCGGGCATCGACATCCTGCAAGTCGATGCCGAGGGTGCCACGCCGGACCACGCCGCCGTGCAGCAACTGGTCGACGATGCGGCGGGCAAGATTGGACGGAATCGCGAAGCCCAGCCCGATATTGCCGGCCATCGAACCGCGCGGGTTGAAGCTGGCGGTATTGATCCCGACCAGCTCGCCGTTGAGATTGACCAAGGCACCGCCGGAATTGCCGGGATTGATGCTGGCGTCGGTCTGGATGAAGCTCTGGAAACCGGCACCGGGCAGGTTGTTGCGGCCCACCGCCGAGACAATGCCCGAGGTCACCGTCTGGCCGACGCCGAACGGGTTGCCGATCGCCACCACGAAATCACCGATCTGCAACTGGTCGCTGTCGGCCAGCGGGATCGCGGTCAGCGCAGCCCCGGACAGGTTGCGGGTGGGGATGCGCATCAGCGCGATGTCGGTATCGGGATCGGAACCGACGAACTCGGCCTGCAGGGTGCGGCCATCGGCCAGGGTCACCTGTACCTCATCGGCGTTTTCGACCACATGGTTATTGGTCAGGATCAGGCCGCGCTGGGCATCGACGATCACGCCCGAACCCAGCGAGCGCGCGATCCGGTCCTGCGGGATGCCGAAGATGCGCCGGAACATCGGGTCATCGCCGAACGGCGTGTTGACCCGCACCACTTGCTTGGTATTGACGCTGACCACCGCCGGCAACACCCGCTTGAGCATCGGTGCCAGCGAGGGCATCGGCGTGCGCGCGACGGTCGCTTGCGGCATCGGTGCGTCCTGCGCGGCCGGCAGCGGGGCGCTCGCAGCGGCGGTGGCGGCCTCGGCGGGGTGGTCGAACAGCAGGCCCATGCCGGTGGCGGCGAAGGCGCCGAAGGCGGCGGCAAGGGACAGGGCCAGCAGGGTACGGGTGGCGGTTTTCATGCGGGCAATGATGACGGATCGATGCCTTGCAGTCTTGCGAAGCGTGCTCGAATCCTTGCTGAAGGGCGGTCGCCGGGGTGCTTGCGACGGGGTTTTCATCACGCACTGCAGCATCGCGCGCATTCAGCTTGTTGGTCGCACATCGACCGCAAACCCATGCCAGCGCGTCGCAGCGACCGCTGCGGGCATCCGGTTCCAGGTCAAGCACAAATTGGCATTGACTTGCCGGCGACGGGCTGGGTATGGTCTCCGTCCGGGGCTTGCCACAAGATGTAGTGGTCGATGCTGCGGAAACACCCAATTCTTGTGGCGTTCCGTGGTTTCTGGCCGTTTGCGCGCCGCCCCGAACGGCACGCGCCTGGCGGCAGGATGGGCAAGGACGACAAGGCGACACACGGCGCATGCGCCGGAACAAGACGAGCTTCGCGGCGACTTGCCGCGAAATCTGGACAATCGACGGAACGGGAGATCCGACAGGCATGAGCAGGGCGAGGCTGGAAGCGGTGGCCACGGAAACGAAGCAGGACATTTCGATGCAGCCGGCATCGGTGGACATCTGGGACAAGAAATACCGCCTCAAGACCAAGCGCGGCGTCGCCATCGATGCCGACATCGACGGCACCTACCAGCGCGTCGCCAAGGCGCTGGCCGAGGCCGAGCCCACCGTCGAGTTGCAGCAGTACTGGCAGGAGCGCTTCACCTGGGCGCTGCGCCGCGGCGCGATCCCGGCCGGCCGCATCACCTCCAATGCCGGCGCGCAGGAGCACAAGCCCGCCACCTCCACCATCAATTGCACGGTGTCGGGCACGATCACCGATTCGATGGACGGCATCCTCGAAAAGGTGCACGAGGCCGGGCTGACCCTGAAGGCCGGCTGCGGCATCGGTTACGAATTCTCGACCCTGCGCCCGCGCGGCGCCTTCGTTGCCGGCGCCGGTGCGTATACCTCGGGGCCGATGTCGTTCATGGACATCTTCGACAAGATGTGTTTCACCGTGTCCTCGGCGGGTGGCCGCCGTGGCGCGCAGATGGGCACCTTCGATGTCTCCCATCCGGACGTGAAGGACTTCATCCGCGCCAAGCGCGAGGACGGCCGCCTGCGCCAGTTCAACCTCAGCCTTCTGATCACCGATGGCTTCATGCAGGCGGTGGAGTCCGACGACGACTGGCCGCTGGTGTTCCCGATCAATGCCAAGGAGCGCGGCGAAATCGATCTCGACGACGCGACCCAGGTGGTCTGGCGCGACTGGCCGCTGCACGCGAACTACATCGTGCGTGACGACGGCCTGGTGGCCTGCAAGGTGTACGGGCACATCCGCGCTCGCCACCTGTGGGACATGATCATGGTCTCGACCTATGACTACGCCGAGCCGGGCTTCATCCTGATCGACCGCGTCAACGAGATGAACAACAACTGGTGGTGCGAGACCATCCGCGCCACCAATCCCTGCGGCGAGCAGCCGCTGCCGCCCTATGGCGCCTGCCTGCTGGGCTCGGTCAACCTCACCAAGTTCGTCCGCCACGCCTTCACCGACCAGGCCGAATTCGACTGGGAGGAATACAAGGAAGTGGTGCGCGTGTTCACCCGCATGCTCGACAACGTGGTCGAGGTCAACGGCCTGCCGCTGCAGCGCCAGCGTGACGAGATCCTGCGCAAGCGCCGCCACGGCATGGGCTTCCTCGGCCTCGGCAGCAGCATGACCATGCTGCGGATGAAATACGGCAGCAAGGAGTCCTGCGAATTCACCGAGGCGATCGCCCGCGAGATGGCAGTGGCCGGCTGGGAAACCGGGCTTGCCCTGGCCAAGGAAAAAGGCCCGGCGCCGATCATGGACGAGCTGTTCACCGTCGATGCCGAGATGCTGCGCAAGCGCCCGGAAATGGCGAAGGACGGCTGGAAACTCGGCCAGCAGATCGAAGGCCGGGTGCTGCACGCGCGCTACAGCCGCTACATGCAGCAGGTGGCGAAGGTCGCGCCCGAGCTTGCCGATGAATTGGCCGAAGTCGGCTGCCGTTTCACCCACCATAGTTCGATCGCGCCCACCGGCACCATCTCGCTCAGCCTGGCCAACAACGCCAGCAACGGCATCGAGCCGAGCTTCGCCCATCACTACAGCCGCAACGTGATCCGCGAGGGCAAGAAGTCCAAGGAAAAGGTGGACGTCTATTCCTTCGAACTGCTGGCCTATCGCGAACTGGTCAATGCCAAGGCGATGCCGTTCGCCGAGGACGCGGCGGCGAAGCTGCCCGACTACTTCATCAGCGCCGATGACATCAGCCCGAAGGAACACGTCGACGTGCAGGCGGCGGCGCAGAAGTGGGTGGATTCGTCGATCTCCAAGACCGCGAACGTCCCCACCGACTATCCCTACGAGGACTTCAAGGACATCTACCGCTACGCCCACCGGCAGGGCCTGAAGGGCTGCACCACCTTCCGCTTCAATCCGCAGGCGTTCCAGGGCGTGCTGGTGAAGGAAGCCGACCTCGAGAACACCACCTACCGCTTCGAGCTGGAGGATGGTTCCACCATCGAGGTCAAGGGCAACGAGCAGATCGAATACGACGGCGAGATGCACACCGCCGCCAACCTGTTCGACGCGCTCAAAGAGGGTTACTACGGCAAGTTCTGAGGCAGGCGCAGGCGGGCGGTTCGGGTATAGCATCGCGGTGTGGGAAGCCTCCCACCCAGCCCCGCAAGGAGAGGGCATATGAGCAACGGAAACCAGGTCACGAATGCGCTGTCCGATGCCGTTGAAAGCGGCAAGGAAAAAGTGGCGGAATTGCGCGACGCCGCCTCGGCGGCGGCGGCAACCACGCTTGCCAAGGTCAAGAAGGCGACCACGCGGGCGAAGACCGCGGCCACGTCGGCGAAAAAGGCCGTCGAGAAGAAAGTCGCCACCGCCAAGCAGAAGTTGTCCGCCGCCGGTGCCGACGCACGCAAGCAGGCGCAGACCCTGAAGGACAAGGTTGCAGGCAAGAAGGCCGCAAAGAAGGTGGTGGCCAAGAAAGCGCCAGCGAAAAAAGCAGCAGCGAAGAAGGCCCCGGCAAAGAAAGCCGCTGCCAGCAAAACTGCGATGAAGAAGCCGGCGGCGAAGAAAGCGCCAGCGAAGAAAGCGCCAGCCAGGAAGACCGCGAAGAAAGTCGCCAAGAAGACGACGAAGTAAGCAAGCACACGCGCCCGCCCGGTCTCGCGCCGGGTGGGGCGCATCCCCCGTTACGGCAACACGACAGGCAGGTTTCAGGTTCCATGACCGTCAGGATCGAAAAGAAAATCAAGGGCTATTCCGTTGTCACCCCCGAACAGCGCGCAGCCGAGATCGAGCTGGTCGCCGCCACCACGGCCGACGCCGAGCTGGAAGACAACGTCATCCACATGCACGAGCGCATCGAGCGCCCGGACGTCCTGATCGGTTCCACCTACAAGATCAAATCGCCGTTGGTCGAGCACGCGATGTACGTGACCATCAACGACATCGTGCTCAATGCCGGCACCGAGCACGAACTGCGCCGGCCGTTCGAGATCTTCATCAACTCCAAGTCGATGGAGCATTTCCAGTGGATCGTCGCGCTCACCCGGATCATGTCGGCGGTGTTCCGCAAGGGCGGCGACGTCACCTTCATCGTCGATGAGATGAAGGCGGTGTTCGACCCGCGCGGCGGCTACTTCAAGGCCGGTGGCGTCTACATGCCCTCGCTGGTGGCCGAACTCGGCAGCATTGTCGAGGATCACCTGAAGTCGATCGGCCTGCTGCACGACCCGGAAATGAGCGACGCCCAGCGCGCACTGATCGCCGAAAAGCGCCGCGCCTACGAGACCCGCTCAAAAAAAAACGCTGAAAATCGCGGGTTAGGAGCCGGCACCGCCGGCGAAATGGGCGGCGCCATGATCGCCGAGGACGATGCGATGGACGACGAGCCCATCGCCATCACCGGCGACGGCACCAGCTTCCCGCCTTCGGCTTCGATGTGCCACAAGTGCAACACCAAGGCGCTGGTGCTGATGGACGGCTGCGCGACATGCTTGAACTGCGGGTATAGCAAGTGCGGGTGAGTTGACTTCCCCCGCGTTGCCCTGACTTCCTGCCCGGTACGCCGCGATGCTTGATCGCTAGACTGCGGCGGACACACCACGGGTGAACGCAATGGTCATGATCCGCTCTCTGCGCGCAGCACTACTGGCGGCCGCATTCGCAGCATCCGCCGCACATGCCGCCGAGCCGACCCTGCCGCCGGAACAGGCGCAGCTGCTGTCGAACATCTCCGCCGCCAACATGCGTGGCGATTTGGCCTTCCTTGCGTCGGATGCGCTGGAAGGCCGTGGTACGCCCTCGCGTGGGCTGGACATGGCGGCCGAATACATCGCTTCGCAGTTTCGTGCGGCCGGACTGGAACCGCTGGGCGACGATGGCTATTTCCAGACCGCCGACTGGCGGCAGATCGCACCGGCGCGCGAGCGCGCCCGTTATGCCAATGCGCCGGAGCCCCTGCTGGTGCGCAATGTGGTCGGCGTGTTGCGTGGATCGGATCCGCAATTGAGCCAGACCTACGTGCTGGTGACCGCGCATTACGACCACCTCGGCGTGCGTGCGGGCAGCAGCGCTGATCCGATCTTCAACGGTGCCAACGATAATGGCAGTGGCACGGTCTCGGTGATCGAGCTGGCGCGGGCGTTTGCGGCACTGAAGACGCGGCCGAAGCGCAGCATCGTGTTCATGACCGTGTTCGGCGAGGAACACGGCTTGGTCGGTTCCCGCTATTACGGCGCGCATCCGCTGGTGCCGGTCGCCGATACCGTGGCCGACATCAATCTCGAACAGGTCGGCCGCACCGACGACAGCGAAGGGCCGGAGGTGCGCGCCGCCGCCCTCACCGGCGCCGATTACTCGCAGGTGGCCGATGTGCTGCGGCAGGCCGGTGCGCTGACCGGTGTCAACATCACCCGCCATCCGGTCAACAGTGATCGCTATTTCGCCTTCAGCGACAACCAGGCACTGGCGGACCTCGGCGTGCCGGCGCACACCATCAGCGTTGCCTACGAATACCCGGACTATCACGGCGCTGCCGACACCTGGGACAAGATCGATTACACCAACATGGCGGCGATCGATCGCACCGTGGCGCTGGCGGTGTGGATGATCGCCAACGATCCGGTCGCGCCACGATGGAACGCGGCCAATCCGAAGACCGCCAAGTACGTGGAGGCGGCGCGCAAGTTGCAGGAAGGTCGCGCGGCGGGAACGCCCTGATACACGGATTGCCTCACGCACAAAAAAACCCCGCGCGTTTCCGCACGGGGTCTTGTGTGTCGCTGGTGCGGCGCAAGCCGCACCGGGTGAGGCTCAGACAGCCTGCACTTCCTCGGCCTGCAGGCCCTTCTGGCCCTGCGCAACCTTGAACGTGACGCGCTGGCCTTCCTGCAGGGACTTGAAGCCGCTGCCCTGGATGGAACGGAAATGCACGAACAGGTCGGCGCCGCTTTCCGGGGTGATGAAGCCGAAACCCTTGGCGTCGTTGAACCACTTCACGGTGCCGCTTTGACGATCAGACATGGTGTTACTCCTTGTTGGAACAGTTGGGAAAACCCGGACGCGCTGTGCGTCGTCGGGACTGTATCGAGCAAGGGGTAACGCGAAGCGATGAGGTGGATCGTCTGTTGGGCCACGAAGGACCCTGAACCGGTTGATCTACAGCACCGGAGTCACGATGTACCGTGATCCCGCCTTGAACAGTGCCGCCTTTATACAGCAAAGTCGCGACCAGCGTGCTGTCGGTGGCGATCCGTTCAGCTGCGCCGTTCAGGAAATGGGCGCTACGGCCCAGTGGCGGAAGCCTGTTTCCGCGTCGCGCGGGATCAATGCCCGGCAAAAAATCCGGCGAACGCAGCAAGCGTGCGCGCGACGCCGTCATCGTCCACGTCGAGGTGGGTGACCAGCCGCAGGGTCGGCAGATAGCCGATGCTGATGCGGATGCCGGCCTCGCGCAGATGGGCATCGAGTGCGTGCAACTGCTCCGCCGGAACCTCGACGAAGACCATATTGGTGTGCTGGCCGAGCAGGGTGACCCCGGCGATCCTGCCCAAACCGTCGGCCAATCGCGCCGCGCGGGCGTGGTCATCGGCCAGTCGCTGCACATGGTGGTCAAGCGCGTGGAGGCAGGCGGCAGCGAGCATGCCCGCCTGACGCCAGCCGCCGCCGCAGACCTTGCGCCAGCGCCGTGCCTTGTCGATCAATGCGTGTGAGCCGACCAGCACCGAACCGACCGGCGCGCCAAGGCCCTTGGACAGGCAGATCGAAACGGTGTCGAAATGGCCGGCAATCGCGCGTGCCGGCACTTGGCAGGCGATCGCCGCGTTGAACAGGCGGGCACCGTCGAGGTGGAGGCCCAGCCCGCGCGAACGTGCGAATTCGCTCGCCTCATGCAGGTAAAACGGTGGCAAGGCGCGACCGTGCCAGGTGTTTTCCAGCGCCAGCAAGCGCGTGCGCGCGAAGTGCGGATCGACCGGCTTGATCGCCGCCGCGAGGCGTTCAATCGGCAAGCTGCCATCCGCAGCCTGCAGGATGGGCTGCGGCTGGATCGAGCCGAGCACCGCCGCGCCGCCACCTTCGAATTTGTAGGTATGCGCGTCCATGCCGACGAGGTATTCGTCACCGCGTTCGCAATGTGCCAGCAGGGCGAGCAGGTTGGATTGCGTGCCGCTGGGCACGAACAGCCCGGCTTCGAAGCCGAGATCGTCGGCCAGCCGTGCCTGCAGCGCATTGACCGTGGGGTCCTCGCCATAGACATCATCGCCCACCTGCGCTGCCAGCATCGCCTCACGCATCGCGGCGGTGGGCTGGGTGACGGTGTCGCTGCGCAAGTCGACCAAGGTCATTGCCAACACTCCCTCATCGGAAAATCGTCTTGCAGCACCAACGCCGCATGCAGCGGTGTTGCGGAATCCCAGCGCGTGCGGCCACCGAGGAAGCCCAGCTCCAGCAGGACAGAGCCACCCACGACATCGACTTGCATGCGTTCGGCCAAGGCACGCGCCGCGGCCAGAGTGCCGCCGGTGGCCAGCACATCATCAACCAGCAGCACGCGCGCGCCAGGCGGCAGCGCATCGGCCTGTACCTGCAGCGCGTCGTGCCCGTATTCCAATGC
The DNA here is from genome assembly GCA_018242365.1 of Pseudomonadota bacterium. Classification (GTDB taxonomy): domain Bacteria; phylum Pseudomonadota; class Gammaproteobacteria; order Xanthomonadales; family Xanthomonadaceae; genus Thermomonas. The sequence goes on along the minus strand of JAFECB010000006.1, from coordinate 93,471 downwards.
GTACTGGACGTCCAGTGTCGCGCCCGGCAGCTTGCCGGGCTTGCGCAGCGGCACCACGCCGCAGCCGAGTTCGCGCGCCAGCGGTGCGCCGAGCAGGAAGCCGCGCGCCTCGATGCAGACCACGGCATCGATGGGTATCTGCCGCCACGGGGCGGCCAGCGCGGAGATCGCGGCAGCAAACGCCTGCGCATCGGCCAGCATCGGCATGATGTCCTTGAACACGATGCCGGGCTTGGGGAAGTCCGGGATGTCGCGAATCAGGCGGGTCCAGTCGGTCATGGGTGCGGCGTGTGTCCAGGGAAACCCGCATCATGCACGGACTGCGGTGCCGCTGTCGTGCCGCTTGGCGTTGCCGTTCGATCCTCAGGCGTGGCGGCCGGGTTCACCGATGTTCTGCCCGATCCGCCAGAGCACGCCGGCAGGATCGGTGAGCGCGAAGTCGCGGATCTGCCACGGGCGGTCTTCCGGCGGCTGCGCACGCACGCCGTAACGCTCGGTCAGGCGCTGTGCCTGCACATGCGACCACCATGCGTCCACGTCTTCCACCAGCAGGTGCATCATGAAATTGCCGGCATGTTCGGCGACGAAAAACTTCTGCAGCAGGAAGCTGCAACCGCCGGCGTGCAGGTAGGCCAGCTCGTCCGACACCCACGGGGTCTCGAAACCGAGGTCACGATAGAACTGCAGCGAGACGGCCATGTCGCGGGTCGGCACGAAGGCCTTGATCTCGACCGTGCGCAAATCCGGTGTGTTCATGGCGTGTCCTCGTGGGGGGCGTGACCGATGGCGATCAGGGCCGCCAGGACCTTGCGGAACTTGCCGACGCCAGCCTCGCCGATGCGTTCGGCCAGCAGGCTGTCGATGCGTGCGCGTGCTGCACCCTGTGCCGCCGCAGCGGCACGGCCGCGTCCGGTCAGCGTCACGATCTGGCGTCGGCGGTCCTGCGGGTCTTCCATGCGTGCCAGGTAACCGCGCGTCACCAGCGTATCGACCAGCTGGCCCGCGGCCTGCTTGGTGATGCGCAGGTCGCGGATCAGCTCGGCCAGCGGGGCATCGCCCGCGCCAAGCGCCAGGCCGCCGATCACGTACAGCCCGTTCTTCGGGATGTCATCGAAGCCCGCATCATCCAGCGCCTTCCGCATCGCCACGCCATAGGTGTTGCGGGCATGGCGAAGCAGGGCCGGGATGGCGATCACATCAAACCATGGTGTAGCCGGCGGCGCAGCGGATTTTGTCGGCATTTTTGATAGTCAATCATATGGACATATAAGTCAATTTATTTGACCAATTTCGCCTCGTCAAGGGGCGCGAACTGAACGGGATGGCCGCGCTCCTGTGCGAAGGCGCGCAGGCCCATTAAAATCACGCGCTGCTTGGGGATGCGCCTGCGGATGGGGATCCGATTTCAAATGAAGTTGACGACGGTTGGCCTGCTTTTGGCCTTGTTGCCCGGCGTGTCGTGCGCACAGTCTGCGGAGGCTCCAGCCAGCGTGGCTGTGCCGCCTGCGCCCGGCACTCCCGAACCGATCCCGGCACCCGCCCCGGCGGCCGCTACGCCAGTGGTGGTGCGGATCGAAATCCTCGAAGAAATCAGCTCTGCCCGGAACAAGCGCGGCGATACCTTTGCACTGCAGCTTGCCGATGCCGTCACGCTACCGGATGGTCGCGTCCTGCCTGCGGGCACGCATGGCCAAGGTGAAGTGATTCATGCCGACAAGTCTGGCGTGGGCGGCAAGCCCGGTGAACTGATCCTGGCTGCCCGCTTCCTGGACGTACCGGAAGGCCGATTGCGTTTGCACGCGCTGCGCCTGAGCGGGGCGGGCAAGGCGCACAACGGCGCTGCAGTGGGCGCATCCGTGGTTGCGGAAGCCGTCGTTCCGGGGGCAGGCCTGCTCGCCCTGTTCATTCACGGAGGCCAGTACGTCATTCCTGCTGGAACCCAAGGAACCGCCAAATTGGATGTCCTGCCCTTGCAGGTCGTCGACCCGAACCGCGCCGATAGCGGCGTCTCAACCCCGAAGGAAAACGCACAGTGAATGCAGTTCGCAAGGTTTGTCTGATTCTCGCACTTGGTCTTGTCGCCGCCACGGCACAGGCGCAGGACGCCACCCAGTCTGCGGCCACACCTGCTGTTGCGGCTCCCGCTGCGGCTGCCACGGATGCCGTCGCGACACCTGCGGCCACGCCTGCCGCCGATGCCGTCACGACCCCGGCCGTGGCTCCCGCCGCCGCGGCCGCACCCGTCGCGCCCGCTGCCGCTGCCGCCATGACCCCCTCGGGGATGGTGGGCGCACCGCAAGAAGGCAAGGGGCAGATCGTGTTTTTCCGGCCCTCGAAGTTCGTGGGTGGTGCTGTCGGCTTCATCGTTCGCGAAGGCCAGACCGAGCTGGGCAAGCTGCGCAATGGCAACTATTTCGTTCTCGCCGTCGAGCCGGGAACCCATCAATACACCGTGCACTCGGAAGCCAAGGACGTGCTGACGCTGGAGGTCGAGGCGGGGGAGACCTATTACGTGCAAGGCACCATCAGCATGGGTGTATTCGCAGGCCACCCCAACCTGAGTCCTTCCGACCAGGCGGCGTTCGACGCGATTTCCCGCAAGCTCAAGCCGTCCAAGCCGCTGGACTGATACTTCGCGTCAACGCGGATCGCGAAACGTCCGGCACAGATCGGAAGGGTCGCTGAAATACGAAAGGGACGGTCATGCCGTCCCTTTCGTCGTTTCATCGCAGTGAGGCTTACAACCCCAGCACGCTCTCCGCGCTGACATAGTCCAGGCCATGCACCTGCGCCACCGGCTCGCAGGTGATCTTGCCTTCGCACACGTTGAGGCCATTGCGCAGGTGGACATCGTCTGCCAGCGCCTGCTTCCAGCCCTTGTTGGCCAGCGCCAGCGCGAACGGCAGGGTGGCGTTGTTGAGCGCAAAGGTGGAGGTGCGTGCCACTGCGCCCGGCATATTGGCCACGCAGTAGTGCACCACGCCATCAACCACATAGGTCGGGTCGGCGTGGGTGGTGGCGTGCGAGGTTTCGGTGCAGCCGCCCTGGTCGATCGCCACGTCGACGATCACCGCGCCGGGCTTCATCGTCTTCAGCATGGCGCGGGTGATCAGCTTGGGTGCGGCGGCGCCGGGGATCAGCACGGTGCCGATCACCAGGTCGGCACGCTTCACCAATTCTTCGATCGCGGCCTTGGTGGAATAGACGGTCGAGATCGCCGGGCCGAACTGGGCGGACAGGCGCTTGAGCGCATCGTTGGAGCGATCCACCACGGTCACCTGCGCGCCCATGCCCACCGCAATGGTGGCGGCATGGGTGCCGGATACGCCGCCACCGATCACCACCACTTCCGCTGCGGCCACACCGGGCACGCCGCCCAGCAGCACGCCGCGGCCGCCCTGTGCCTTCTCCAGTGCATGCGCGCCAACCTGCGGAGCGAGCCGGCCGGCGACTTCCGACATCGGCGTCAGCAGCGGCAGCGAGCCATTCGCGGCGGTGACGGTTTCATAGGCGATGCAGACCGCACCGGAATCGATCAGGTCGCGGGTCTGCGGCGCGTCCGGGGCCAGGTGCAGGTAGGTGAACAGGATCTGGCCCGGGCGCAGTTTCTTGCGTTCGTCGGCCTGCGGCTCCTTGACCTTCACGATCATGTCGGCGCTGGCGAAGATCTCGTCGGCGGTGGCGAGAATGCGCGCACCGGCATCGATGTAGTCCTGGTCGGACAGACCGGCACCGAGGCCCGCGCCCTGCTGGACGACGACTTCGTGGCCGTGATGGACCAGCTCGTGGACCGACGACGGGATCAGGCCGACGCGGTATTCGTGGTTCTTGATTTCCTTGGGGACGCCGATGCGCATGGTGGTTTCCTGGTGATCTGGCACCGGCCCTCCCGACGCCACAGATGCGAAAGTTTGCGCTTGGATTCGCGGATTTAGTCGCCAATATTGCGGCTTTCATCGCGATACAATCGCCAATAAATCGAACAATCCAAGCCAATGTCGCATCAGATTCGACAATTTTCGGTGTCACTCGATGCCCGCGACCGCGCCATCTTGCGTCTGCTGCAGGACGACGCCCGCCTGACCAATCTGGAGCTGGCCCAGCGCATCAATCTGTCGCCCTCGGCCTGCCTGCGGCGGGTCAAATTGCTGGAGGAATCCGGCCTGATCGCGCGCTACGTGATGCTGCTGGACGAGAAGCTGGCCGGCGTGCCCGGCACCGCCTTCGTGCTGGTGACACTGGACCAGCAGGGCCGTGGCGCATTGGATGCGTTCGAGGATGCCATCCACGACCATGCGGAAGTCACCGAATGCTGCCTGCTGGCCGGCACCGCCGATTACATGCTGCGGGTGGCCTATGCCGATGCCGCCGATTTCGAGCGCATCCACACCGATGTGCTCACCCGCCTGCCCGGCGTCACCCGCGTGCAGACCACGCTGGCATTGCGCACGGTGAAGAAGACCACGGCCCTGCCGGTATGAGTGAATGCGTCGGCAGCGCGCCAGCCGCGATAACATCGGTGGCATCGAATGAATAACGCAAATGTCGCGATGACCACGTTGCCGCCTTGCCCGAAATGCCAGTCGCCCTACAGCTATGCCGATGGCGAGATGCTGGTTTGCCCGGAGTGCGCGCACGAATGGCCTTTGGCCGCCGAGATGGCCGATGACGAAGCCCGCATCGTGAAGGACGCGGTCGGCAATGTGCTGCAGGATGGCGACACCGTCACCGTGATCAAGGACCTGAAGGTGAAAGGCTCATCCATGGTGGTGAAAGTGGGCACCAAGGTGCGCAATATCCGGCTCGTGGACGGGGATCACGACATCGACTGCAAGATCGACGGCATCGGCCAGATGGGCCTGAAATCCGAATTCGTGAAGAAGGCCTGAGTCACGCGTCAGCCTGCCCGTACACTAGGCGGATGGATCCAGCCCCGTCACCTTCCGGCATCGCCATGGTCGGCTTCGACGCCGACGACACCCTGTGGCGCAGTCAGGACTACTTCGACGACGCGCAGGCGCAGTACGAGCGCATCCTGTCGGCGCATGTCGATCTGGCCGACCTCGGGCAACGCCTGCTCGATGTCGAGAAACGCAACATCGCCTTCTTCGGCTACGGCGTGAAGGGGATGGCGCTGTCGATGGTGGAGGCAGCGGTGGAGGTCACCGAGGCGCGCATCAGTGCCCGCGACATCGGTCGCATTGTCGATCTCGCCAAGCAGTTGTTGCGGCATCCGGTGGAACTGCTGCCCGGCGTGCGCGAGGCGGTGGCCGCGGTGGCCGCGCAGCATCCGGTGGTACTGATCACCAAGGGCGATCTGTTTCATCAGGAAGCCAAGGTGCGCGAGTCGGGCCTGTCGGATCTGTTCCGTCGCATCGAGATCGTCAGCGAGAAGGATCCTGCGACCTATGCGCGCCTGTTCGAGGAATTCGGCGTTACCGCACGCGGCTTCCTGATGGTCGGCAATTCGCTGCGCTCGGACATCGCGCCGGTGCTGGAACTCGGCGGCTGGGGCGTGCACGTGCCCTATCACACGACATGGGCGCACGAGACCGATGCCGAGCTGCAGGCCGGGCATGGGCGGATGCGCACGATCGCTTCACTGGATGAATTACCGCAAGCCCTGCAGGAACTGGACCACCAGTCGCAGCTGCACCCCTCGCACCCCGGAGAATGGATCGCATGACCCCACGCATCGACCTCAGCGGCCGCATCGCCATCGTCACCGGCGCGGGAGGCGGATTGGGACGCGCGCATGCGTTGCTGTTGGCCAGTCGCGGCGCGCAGGTGATCGTCAACGATCTCGGTGATGCGGCCGACGCCGTGGTCGCGGAAATCCACGCAGCAGGTGGCAAGGCGCGTGCCGCCAAATGCTCGGTGGCCGACGCCGAAGCGGTGCAGTCGATGGTCGCCGATGTGCTGGCCGAATTCGGGCGCATCGACATCCTCGTCAACAACGCCGGCATCCTGCGCGACAAGAGTTTCGCGAAAATGAGTCTGGCCGATTTCCGGCTGGTGCTCGACGTGCACGTGATGGGCGCGGCGCACTGCACCCACGCGGTGTGGAATGCGATGCGCGCGCAGAATTACGGCCGCATCGTGATGACGACCTCGTGCAGCGGCCTGTTCGGCAATTTCGGCCAGGCCAATTACGCGGCGGCGAAGATGGCGCTGGTGGGGATGATGCAAACGCTGGGGATCGAGGGCGCCAAGCACGATATCCGCGTCAACTGCCTCGCCCCGACCGGCGCGACGCGGATGATGGAAGGCATCCTGCCGGCGGAACAATTGGCGAACTTCAAGCCCGAGCTGGTCAGCCCGGCGGTGCTGGCGCTGGTGGCCGACAGCGCGCCCAATCGCGCCATTCTCAGCGCCGGTGCCGGCAGTTACGAGCTGGTGCAGCTCACCATGACCCAGGGGATTGCCCTCGGCGAGGACGCAAGCGCCGAAGCCATCCTCAAGGGCTGGCAGGCAATCGCCAATCGCGACGGCAGTTTCGTGCCGACGCAGGGCTTCGACCAGGCGCGGCATGAGCTGTGCAAGAAGGGGTTTACGCTGGAGGAATAGGGCCGCGAACCGCAGGAGCGCACCGTCAGGGGCGCGATCCGTCATTCAATCCTGCGGCACTCGCACCCAGCCTTCCATCAGCACCCGCGCACTGCGCGACATCACCGCGCGAGTCACCGCCCATTGGCCGTCGCACTGTTCCACCGACGCGCCCACGCGCAACGTGCCGGAAGGGTGCCCGAAGCGCACCGCATCGCGCACGCCGCCGCCCGCAGCGAGGTTCACCAGCGTGCCCGGCACCGCCGCCGCCGTGGCAATCGCGACCGACGCCGTGCCCATCATCGTGTGATGCAGCTTGCCCATCGACATGGCGCGTACGTTGAGGTCGATGGCGTCGGCGGCGATGGGCTTGCCGGCGGATGATTGGTAGGCCTTGGGCGGCGCGACCAAGGCGACTTTCGGCGTGTGCTGGCGCGTGGCCGCCTCTTCCGGCGTCTTGATCAAGCCCATGCGCAGCGCACCGGCCACGCGGATGGCTTCGAGCTTGGCCAGCGCGGCCTTGTCGTCATTGATCGCCGGCTGCAATTCGGTGCCGTCATAGCCCAGCGCGTCGGCGTTGACGAACACGGTGGGGATACCTGCGGTGATCATGGTGGCCTTGAGCGTACCGATACCGGGCACGTCGAGGTCATCGACCAGGTTTCCGGTCGGGAACATGCCTTTGGAAGCGGGCGAGCCGTCATCCCCGGCATCATCGGACGGATCCAGAAATTCCAGCACGATCTCGGCGGCCGGGAAGGTGACACCATCCACCTCGAAATCACCCGTTTCCTGCACCTGGCCGTCGGTGATCGGCACATGCGCAAGAATCGTCTTGCCGATATTGGCCTGCCAGATCCGCACCGTGACCGTGCCGTTGTCCGGGATGCGCTCGGCGGGAAGAAAGCCATTGGCGATCGCGAACGGCCCAACGGCGGTGGACAGGTTGCCGCAGTTACCCGACCAGTCGACAAAGGCGCTGTCGATGCTGACCTGCCCATACAGATAATCCACATCGTGATCGGGCTTTGAGGCCGGCGCGATGATCACGCACTTGGACGTGCTGGAGGTCGCGCCGCCCATACCATCGGTGTGCTTGCCGTAAGGATCGGGCGAGCCGATCACCCGCAGCAGCAGCGCGTCGCGCGCCGGGCCGGGGGTTTGCGCTTCGGGCGGCAAATCCTGCAGGCGGAAGAACACGCCTTTCGACGTGCCGCCGCGCATGTAGGTGGCGGGGATGCGGCGTTGGGGGGCGGGGAGCTGGGGCATGAAGGTGGCCGGAGTCGGTGGATTGCTGGCCCCATTGTCCCACTGGTTGCCGCGGTGCGCGGTCCGGGGCCGTTCGGCCCCTCACTCATCCAGCAGGTGCGATGCTGCCTGTTCCGACAGCACAACTTGTCGACGGGGCTTGAGCTTGGCCAGCTTGGGATCCCAGTGGTGCATGATGTCTTTGTGTTCATGCCGCAGGCGTTGTTCGGCTTGATCGCGGTAGGGTGCGAGCAGCGCGGCGAGGATGCGCCGACTGGCGCGGCGCGAATCAACATCGTCGAGGAAGTGCATCAAGCGCACGCCACGCATGGCCTCGATGCCGTCGAAGACCCAGGAGGTCATGGCTTCGCTGCCATCGGACTCGACCACACGGAAAACCTGGCCGGAGCTGCGCGCGTGGCAATCGTCGAGCGCACGCAGGTACAACGCACTCTGGATTTTCCATGCGCGGACCTGCAGTTCGTCGAGCTGCTCCTCGAGCCCGTTGGCATCGCGTTGCATGTCCCAGAGATAGCCGTGATCGGTCTTTTTGCCGTGTTGAGATCCCTTCACGAAGCGGTGCGGAATGAGCTGACCGATGAGGTCGTCGTGCAGCCGCGCGAGCTCGTCACCGACGTAGTGGTGGAAGGCGGTGAGCGTGGCGTAAACCAGCTGCCCTTGGCGCAGGTAGCGGCACCACGATGGATAGAACTGCCCCATGAACGGCAGCTTGTTCTCCTCCCGCTCGGGATCGGCCTTGTAATGGTCCTGCGACAGGTCGGCGATCGTTTCCATGTCGTACCAGCCGCTGCCGTGCTCATTCAGCCAGAAGCAGTCCGCACCGATGCCGAACAGCGGCAGCTTCAGGGCATTGGCCTTGTTGATCGCATCGAACTCCGGCGATCCGGGACCATCGTTGCTGCTGTCGTCGACACCCAGTCGATGTTCCAATTGTCCGAGCGCCGCATCGGGCATGTCGCGTCGATAGCGGTCCTGCTGTGACGCCTCCCAGCCGAAGAAGGCCGGTTCAACGTACATCAGCGCTTGGCGCAACAGCGGCGGGAAACGGTCGAAGTCCAAACGCCGCTCGACGTGGGGGCGGTTCGTCGATCCGGCAGGGACTCGCCGGTCGTTGTGATTCATCGTTGCCTCCAGTCATGTTCGCCTCGATCAGTCCGAGACGAAGCAGTACCGGCATGCGGAAAACATAAGGTGTTGCCGGCTGCAATACGTTTGTTCAGCGCCACGCGGCTGTTGACCAGTTGTCCGTCGTCATTGCGGCGTTGACTGCTTCAAGCAGATACGGGCGCTGTCACTACGCCACCTGACCCGCCGCCAAAAATTCCTGCGAGAACCTCGGCAGGATGCCGCCGGCGGTGTAGGTGGTCACGTCATCATCCGAGTCGAGGCGGCAGGTGACGGGGACTTCGAGCTGCTCGCCAGCCGTGCGCTCGATCACCAGCGTCAATGCGCCGCCCGGTGTCGGGGTGCCGCGCACGCTGAAGGTTTCCGTGCCGTCGATGGCCAGGGTCTTGCGGGTGGTGCCGGGTTGGAATTGCAGCGGCAGCACGCCCATGCCGACCAGGTTCTGGCGGTGGATGCGCTCGAAGCCTTCGGCGACGATCACCTCCACGCCGGCCAGGCGCACGCCTTTGGCGGCCCAGTCGCGTGAGCTGCCCTGGCCGTAGTCGGCGCCGGCGATGATGATCAGCGGCTGGCCGCGCTGCATGTAGGTTTCGATTGCTTCCCACATGCGCATGACCTGGCCGTCGGGTTCCACTCGCGCCAGCGAGCCTTGCTTCACTTCGCCATCGACGATCGCCATTTCGTTGATGAGTTTGGGATTGGCGAAGGTGGCGCGCTGCGCGGTGAGGTGGTCGCCGCGGTGGGTGGCGTAGGAATTGAAGTCTTCCTCCGGCAAGCCCATCCTCGCCAAATATTCGCCGGCGGCGCTGCTGCGCAAAATCGCGTTGCTGGGCGAAAGATGGTCGGTGGTGATGTTGTCGCCCAGCACCGCCAGCGGGCGCAGGTGGGTGAGCGTGCGCTCGCCGGCCAGCGCGCCTTCCCAATACGGCGGGTTGCGGATGTAGGTGCTCGTCGGCCGCCAGTCATACAGCGGCTTGGCGTGGCCTTTGGCGCGCGGCGCAAACATCGGCTCGTAGACCTTGCGGAATTGTTCGGGCTTGACGCTGGCAGCGACCACCGCGTCGATCTCGGCATCGGTCGGCCAGAGGTCTTTCAGGTACACCGGCTGGCCGGCGTGGTCGAGGCCGAGCACGTCCTTTTCGATATCGAAACGCACGGTGCCGGCGATGGCATAGGCGATCACCAGCGGAGGGCTGGCGAGGAAGGCCTGCTTGGCATAGGGGTGGATGCGACCATCGAAATTGCGGTTGCCGGATAGCACCGCCGTCACGTACAGATCGCGTTCGATCACTTCCTTCTGGATCACAGGATCCAGCGCGCCACTCATGCCGTTGCAGGTGGTGCAGGCGAAGCCGACGATGCCGAAGCCGAGCTGCTCGAGTTCGGGCAGCAGCTTGGCCTCTTCCAGATACAGCTGCACCGCCTTGGAGCCGGGGGCCAGCGAGGTCTTGACCCACGGCTTGCGGGTGAGGCCACGCGCATTGGCATTGCGTGCCAGCAGCGCCGCCGCAATGACGTTGCGCGGGTTGCTGGTATTGGTGCAACTGGTAATCGCCGCGATGATCACCGCGCCATCGGGAATCAAGCCCTGCGCTTCTTCGCGACGCGCGGCATCGAGCTTGGCTTCGTCCGCAATCCCGCGCTCGTGCAGCGCGCTCACCGGCAGGCGGCGGTGTGGGTTGCTCGGGCCGGCGAGGTTGCGCACCACGCTGGCAAGGTCAAAGTGCAAGGTGCGCTCGAACTGCGCATCGCGCAGGTCATCGGCCCAGAACCCGCAGTGCCTGGCATAGGTTTCCACCAATGCAACTTGCGCAGCGTCGCGCCCGGTCAGGCGCAGGTAGTCGAGGGTGTTGCCGTCGATCGCGAACATCGCCGCGGTCGCGCCGTATTCGGGCGCCATGTTGGAAATCGTGGCACGGTCGCCAATCGTGAGCGCCGCTGCGCCTTCGCCACGAAACTCCAGATACGCGCCGACCACTTTCGATGCGCGCAGGAATTCGGTCAGCGCCAGCACCACGTCGGTGGCGGTGATGCCCGGCGCAGGTTTGCCGGAAAGCTCCACTGCCACGATATCGGGCAGGCGCATCCACGAGGGATTGCCCAGCATCACGCTCTCGGCTTCCAGCCCGCCGACGCCGACCGCGATCACGCCCAGCGCGTCCACATGCGGGGTATGCGAATCGGTGCCGACGCAGGTGTCGGGGAAGGCCACGCCATCCTTGGTGTAGATGACGGGCGACATTTTTTCCAGATTGATCTGATGCATGATCCCGTTGCCGGCCGGGATCACGTCCACATTGTCGAACGCCAGCCGCGTCCACTCGATGAAATCGAAACGGTCGGCGTTGCGGCGGTCTTCGATGGCGCGGTTTTTCGCGAACGCATTCGCATCGAAACCCGGCGCTTCCACCGCCAGCGAGTGATCGACGATCAACTGCACCGGCACCACCGGGTTAACTTCCGCCGGATCGCCGCCCTGCGCGGCGATGGCTTCGCGCAAACCGGCCAGATCGACCAAAGCTGTCTGGCCGAGGATGTCGTGGCAGACCACCCGCGCCGGGAACCACGGGAAATCCAGATCACGTTTGCGTTCGATCAACTGACCGAGGAACGCGTCGCGTCGCGCTGGATCGGCGCAGCGCACGATGTTTTCCGCATGCACCCGCGCCGTATACGGCAAGCCCGCCCACGCGCCGGGCTGGAGCGATTCAACCGCTTCCCGCGCATCGAAAAAATCCAGGGACGTGCCGGGCAGGGGCTTGCGGAAAGCGGTGTTCATGGCGAGTAGGCGCGATGCGAAGAACGCTTATTGTCGCGCAACCGAGACGGCGTCGTGCTGGTGGTGTGCGGTGCAGACGGGTCAGGCGGCGCTGAGCACGATGTGAACCTGTTGGCCCAGCGAGGCGGCGATGTTCACCAGCGCATCCAGCGAGAAGCGCGAGATGCGCCCACGCAGCAGGTCATTGATGCGCGGTTGGCTGACCCCGCAGTGCTCGGCAGCTGCGGCCTGCGTCCAGCCACTGTGCTGGAGAAGCACGGCGATCTTCCGCATCAGCTCGGCGCGCAGCTTGAGGTTGGCCGCCTCTTCCGCGTTTGCGGCAAGGGCATCCCAGACGCTGGCGAATCGTGTCGTGATGCCATTCATGGGAGTTTTCATGCTGCCTCGCGTTTTTCTTGTGCGGCGGCCTTTTCCGTCTTTCGGGGGCGGCCGCCAAGCTTCCCGTTCTCTCGGGCCGCGGCTTTCTTGGCCTTCGTTGCAGCCTGACCGCCCTTGCGTCCGCGTTCTGCCATCCAGGCCTTCGTCCCGAAGATGCCTTCCATGAGAGCGGGCAGGTAGAGGTCCACGTCGAGCTCCGGGAAGTGGATGCCGTACCCGCTGGGGCTGATGTGGATCACCGACAGATCCTTGGTGCTGGCGGTCTCCAGTCCCTGTGTCTGCGCTGCCGGCAATCCGATCACGATCCCGTTGGACAGGCGGATGCACACCAGACCGGTGTCCGGGTTGTAGGCTGCGCCCGTCGCCTGTGGCACATGGGTTTTGAGTCCTTGTGCGCGGGTGCGGGCTGCCTGCATTTGACGGTCAGTAATTGCCATGGATCTGTTTCCACTGCTTGCATAGATCGGCCAGGTTGTCCTGCAGATGCGATGCGATCAGGTTCAGCGTGGCCTTTCTGAACCCGTAGTTCTCCCTCAGGGAGGGCGGGCCTTCCGGGCAGTTCAACTCGAAGATGGCCTCGTGCTCGGCGCTCATGACGTGGATGTGGCAAGGGCGGTGATCGTTCGAGTAGATGACGACCCGGTAGCTCAGGAACCTCAGGACAGTAGCCATGGTATCAGAAACCTAAGCCGTTTGGGTTTTCCGGGTTTGGCCAAACGTGGTCGGCTCAGAATCGGGCTTTGCTGCCGGGTGTTCCGGTACCTGCTCAGGCCGAAGGTGGGTGTACCGCTTCAAGGTCATACAGGACTCGTGCAGGGTGGCCTGGGGGATGGCTCTGAAGTCAGTGTTGGCATCCGGGTCGAGCAGCTCCATCGGACAACCACTGCAAACGATGTCGGAGAACTGCGCGGCAGCGAACGCACGTTGATTCGTACAATGCGCGCTCCATGGCCATCTCCGCCGCCATTCCCGCCGAGCAACTGCGCCTGTCCGTCGCGCCGATGATGGATTGGACGGATACGCATTGCCGGGTGTTCCACCGGCTGCTGGCGCCGCATGCGCGGCTGTACAGCGAGATGGTGCATGCCAATGCGGTGGTGCTGGGGGATCGGTCACGGTTGCTGGCGCTGGATCCGGTCGAGCATCCGGTGGCCTTGCAGCTGGGTGGCAGCGAGCCGGCGCTGCTGGCGCAGGCGGCGCGGATCGGGGCCGAGCATGGTTTCGATGAAATCAACCTCAACTGCGGCTGCCCCTCCGACCGGGTGCAAGCGGGGCGCTTCGGTGCGTGTTTGATGCGCGAGCCTGCTTTGGTGGCCGACTCGGTGGCGGCGATGATCGCGGCGGTGCCGAACGTGCCGATCACGGTGAAGTGCCGCCTCGGCGTCGATGACGACCACGAGTGGGATCACTTCCTGCGTTTCATCGACACCATCGCCGAGGCCGGCTGCCGGCTGTTCGTGGTGCATGCGCGCAATGCCTGGCTGAAAGGTCTGAGTCCGAAGGAAAACCGCGAAGTGCCGCCACTGCGCTACGACTGGGCCTATCGACTGAAACAGGAACGACCGACGTTGCAGGTCATCGTCAATGGCGGCATTGCCGATGCGGCCGAGGCCACCGCACACCTGGAGCATGTCGATGGCGCGATGCTCGGCCGCGCCGCCTACCACACGCCGTATCTTCTGCACGAACTCGACGTTGCGTGGTTCGGCGGCGAGCTGCGCAGCCGCTCCGAACTACTGCGTTCGTATCGTCCCTATGTCGAAGCGCAGCTCGGACGCGGCGTTCTTCTGAAGCACATCACCCGCCACCTGCTCGGCCTGTTTTCCGGCCAGCCCGGCGGGCGCGCCTTCCGGCAAATCCTCAGCGAAGGCGCGCACAAGCCCGGGGCCGACTGGTCGCTGGTCGAACACGCCTTGTCATTGACCGAACGGAAACCCATCACCTCATGATCACTCGCGACTTCGCCGTGTTTTCCGAACTGGTCCGCGACACGCCGGCCGACTTCGGCCCAGCCACCGCGCGTGCCGCATTTCTGGTCGCGCCGGACGGATTCCGTCTGGCCGAGCAATCCGCGCAGGACAATGTCTACATGGCGGATGCGGCGCGTTTCGATGCCGCCCGCGCATCGGCCCAGCATCGCGACCTGCAGCGCGCGTTTTCGGCCGTGCTGCCGACAGTGTGCTTTGCCGGCAATCCGGACACGCCCGACGCGGTGTTTCCCAATAACGTGTTCGGCACCACGCCGGGGCGCTACGTGGTTGGCCGGATGCGGCACGAGGTGCGCCAGCGCGAAGCGGCACGCAGTGACATCCGCGGCTTCTTCCGCGATGTGCTCGGTTATCGCGAGCTGGATTTGTCGTCCCAGGCGCACGCCTGCGAACTCACCGGCGCATTGGTGATCGACCGCGCGCGCGGCCTGGGCTACTGCGGGCTGTCGGAGCGTTGCGATGAAGTCGGCGCGCGGCTGATGCATGAAGCCTTCGGCCTGCGTGCGACCTTGTTGTTCGATCTGGCGCCGGGCGAGTACCACACCAATGTGGTGTTGGCGGTGTTGGCCGGGCGCGCGGCGGTGGTCTGCCCGAAGGGCTTTGCCGATCCGGCGATGGCGCAGGGGATTGCCGGCCTGTACGCGCCGCATGCGGTGATGTGCACACCGGAGGAACATGCCGCCTTCGTCGGCAATTGCATCGCGTTGTCCACGGACACGGTGTGGATGAGCGCCGGTGCCGGACGTGCCCTCACTGGCGCGCATCGGCAGGTGCTGCAGGATGCCGGCTTCCGCGTCGAGGCCGTGGAGCTGGATGCCATCGAAGCGGCGGGCGGTTCGTTGCGCTGCTGCGTGGGCGAGATTTTCTGAGATCGCGATCACGATTGGCTCTGCCAGCATCCTGAATGGCGGGTCAGGCGCTGGAGTAGACTTCAGGGCGGATTCACCCCCTGCCGCCAACAATGGCGGCGTTCCAGCGTTGAAGGTATGTCGTCCATGTCCCGTGCATCGCGTGTCCTGCCAAGCCTCGTGACGATCGCCCTCATGGGCGTGGCGCCGGCTGCGCTGGCGCAGCAATCGCGGCCGCCGCCGGATCCTCAGGCGCGTCGCGACAGTGCTTCCGACGCCGTGCGGCAGGTTGAACGCAACACCCGTGCCGAGGTGCTGTCGGTCGAGCGCGTGCAGTACGACGGGCGTGACATGCATCGGGTCAAGGTGGTCGATGACCATGGCCGGGTGCGGGTGTACATGCAGGATTCTTCGCGGGGCAATGACCAACGGCCCACGAATTCACGTTCCAACGACGATGACAATTGATCGACCGCGCCGGTGTCCGGCGTGCCATCCGGGGAGATTGCATGCGAATCCTGCTGGTTGAAGACGAGGCGCCGTTGCGCGAAACCCTGGCCGCGCGATTGAAGCGCGAAGGCTTCGCGGTGGATGCGGCACAGGATGGCGAAGAAGGCCTGTACATGGGCCGCGAAGTGCCGTTCGATGTCGGCATCATCGACCTCGGCCTGCCGAAGATGACCGGCATCGAGTTGATCAAGGCCTTGCGCAGCGAAGGCAAGAAATTCCCGATCCTGATCCTGACCGCGCGTTCGAGCTGGCAGGACAAGGTGGAAGGTCTGCGCCAGGGTGCCGACGACTATCTGGTCAAGCCCTTCCATGTCGAGGAACTGCTGGCGCGGCTGAATGCATTGGTGCGCCGCGCCGCGGGTTGGAGCAAGCCCACCCTCGAATGCGGCCCGGTGATGCTGGATCTCGCCGCGCAGACGGTCAGCGTGAGCGGGGCCAATGTCGATCTGACCAGCTACGAGTACAAGGTGCTCGAATACCTGATGATGCATGCCGGCGAACTGGTCTCCAAGGCCGATCTCACCGAACACATCTACCAGCAGGATTTCGACCGCGATTCCAACGTGCTGGAAGTGTTCATCGGTCGCCTGCGCAAGAAGCTCGATCCGGACGGCGCGCTCAAGCCGATCGAGACCGTGCGTGGCCGTGGCTATCGGTTCGCGATCGCGCGCAACGCGGATTGAGGTGCGCGCGGTGCGCCGCGTGCACGGCCTGCTACGCTGTTCGGGTCGCGCGTCGGCGCGTCCTGATCCTGCGACGCCCATGTCGGCAGCCTGCCATCGTCCCTTCGATCCACGGCATATATGACGCCCGGGACGCCCGTGCCCGTGCAGCGCCCCGTGCAGCGCCTGCGTCGTCTGCGGATCGCCCAGCCGCGCTCGTTGCGCTCGCGCCAACTGTGGGCGGCAAGCTTCGGCCTGGTCGCCTTTCTTGCCTTGGCCGGCTTCGCCCTCGACCACGCCTTCCAGAACACCGCGCTCAGCGGTCTGCGCGATCGCCTGCACAGTTATGCCCTGGCCTATGCCAGCAGCGATTTCGCCCGCGACGGCAGCGTGATCCCGCCCTGGGATCCGCCCGATCCGCGTTTCCGCCGCCCGGGTAGCGGCCTGTATGCGCAGATCGTGCTCGAGTCGGGGCACTGGGAATCGGATTCGGCGCAGGGGCCGCGGTTGCCGCAGGGCGGGATGCTTGCCGCCGGCGTGCGTGAATTCGATGGCCCATTGCCGATGACCCGGATCAATGGCGAGCAGGGCCTGGTGTATCGTTACGGCTATGGCCTGGCGCTGAGTCGCGATGACGGCAGTCGCGAGATCCCCTACACCGTGTATGTGCTCGAAGATGCCTCGACCCTGGCGCGGCAGGTGGCAACCTTCCGCGCCGCACTGTGGGGCTACCTGGGCGGTGCCGGATTGGTCCTGCTGTTGCTGCAGAATTTGATCCTGCGCTGGAGCCTGCGGCCACTGCGCGACGTGATCGACGAGCTCAAGCGGGTCCAGGCCGGTGTCGAGCCGGGCATGAGCGACGCCCATCCGCGCGAACTGGAACCGTTGACCGAGAGCATCAATGCCTTCATCCAGAGTGAGCGCGAGAACCTCGATCGCCAGCGCAATACCATGGCCGACCTCGCCCACAGCCTGAAAACGCCGCTGGCGGTGCTGCGCACGCGGCTGGATGCCGATGGCGACGAGGCCAGCCTGCGCGAGGAGGTCGATGCGCAGGTGCGACGGATGAACGACCTTGTCTCCTACCAACTGTCACGCGCTGCCCGTTCCGGGCATGCGCTGTATGCCGCGCCGATCGAAATCGAGCCGTATGCCGAGCAGATTGTCGTTGGTCTTGAAAAGATCTATGCGCCGCGTGGCGTGCTGTGCGAATTCGAGATCGCAGCGACTGCCCGGTTCCATGGTGAAGTGGGTGACCTGCAGGAGTTGCTGGGCAACCTGCTGGAAAACGCCTTCAAGTGGGCGAACAAGCGGGTGCTGTTGACGGTGTCCGAGGTTGCAGCGGTGGCCGGCCGTCGCGCCGGCGTGCGGATCGTGGTCGAAGATGACGGCCCGGGCATTGCCGAGGACAAGATCGCGCGCGTCCTGCAGCGCGGCGTGCGTGGCGACGAGCGCGTGCAGGGGCATGGCATCGGCCTGTCCATCGTGCAGGACATCATCCGTGCCTATCGTGGCGAATTGCGGGTGTCGCGCTCGGTCGAACGGGGTGGCGCGCGCTTCGAAGTCGAATTGCCGGGTGGCGGCTAGGCATCAGGACGGACGCGGTGGTCGCGCGATCTGTTTTCGGGACGACGACAGCTTGGCAGGCGATGGCCTTGCCGGTCGGGAAGCGTGCTGCCGCACCTGCGGCGCGAAACGGCCAAGCCCCGCCTCAGCGGAACATGCCCGGCAGGAAGCTGTGGAAGCGTGAGGGCAGGGTGCGGCCGTCGCTGGTGGTGCGCGAGGACGTGGTCGGCGCGACCGTGGCCGAAGCGCGCGGCTGGGTGCGCTGCGGTACATGCGGCGTGACCACGGCGCTGTCGATGTCGCCGTCGTGGTCGGCCTGGGTGTTGGCGTCATCGTTGGTGGCGCTGGCTTCCGGTGCCATCCGGCGCACTTCCTTGCCGGCGGCATTGCCGGCGCAGGCAAGCAGGGCCAGACAGGCAAGCAAGGTAAGCGTCGAAATCGGGCGCATGGCGTTCACCGGAGGTGATGGGTGGGGCGCGCGTATGGACACGACCCCAATCGGCACTATACCCGCAAATCCGGCACCGGCGTGGTGCGATGCAGCAAGCGCCGGGAGCGCGGGCAACGCAGACTGCATGGATGCACATCGCAGCGTTGAATCTGTCCGCCCCGCCGGTGATCACGGTCGCTGTACTGCGGCGCGCCTTGATCATGGGCGCGCGCCGGGTCATCGCCGCCAGTGACGAGCTGAACCGCATCAATGTGTTCCCGGTGCCCGATGGCGATACCGGCAACAACCTCGCCGCAACCCTCGCCGCGGTGCTCCACGGCGCGCTCAGTCGCCGCAGCCGGCAGGTGGGCGAATTGCTGGAGCAGGTCGGCGAGGATGCCATCGACGGTGCCCGCGGCAACTCCGGCGCGATCATGGCGCAGTTCCTGGTCGGCCTCGGCGAACGTGTGCGACAGCGCCAGGTGTTGGACGTGCAGGGATTGGCCGCCGCCGTGCGGCGCGGTGCCGAAACCGCGCGTGCGGCGCTGGCGCATCCGGTCGAAGGCACGGTGCTGAGCGTGATCGAGGCGTTTTCATCGGCGCTGGATGATGCCGCGCGCAAGGTCGGGAACACGCCGCGAACGGCGTTCGTGGATGCATTGGCGTGTGCGCAGGTGGCGCTGGCCGCGACCCCGAGCCAGATGCCATTGCTGCAGCGCGCCGGCGTGGTCGATGCCGGTGCGCGCGGCTTCGTGCTCTGGCTGGAAGGCATCGCCGACTACGCCGAAGGCGGGTTGGCGAGGCTGCGTGAACAGGGCGGTGCGCCGCAGCTCGGGCAGCAAGCCGGGCCGATCGCGCATGTCCACGAGGACATCGACCCAACCCGCCGCTTTTGCACCGAATGCCTGATCGTCGCCGACGCGATGGATCGGGCTGCATTGCGCGCGGCGCTGGAAACCGCCGGTGCCGATTCGCTGGTGATCGCCGGTAACGCGAAGCGGGTGCGGGTGCACGGGCACATCGGCCAGCCGCAGCGGATCTTCGATGCCGCAGCGCGCTTCGGCCAGGTCGAGGCGATGAAGGCCGACGACATGCTGTTGCAGCAGCGCAGCGCGCAGTCACCGGAAATGGTGGCGGTGCTTGCCGACAGCGGTTCCGACTTGCCGGACGCCGTGGTGGAACGGTTCGGCATCCATGTGGTGCCGGTACGGGTCAGTCTCGACGGCCGTGATTATCTCGATCGCCTCGGGCTCGGCGTTGGCGAGTTCTATCGGCGGATGCAAGCCAGCGCGGCGCTGCCCAGGACCAGCCAGCCGCCGGCGGGCGATTTCAAGCGCGTGTTCGAACATGTGCTCGGTTGCCAAAAGGCCGCTGTGTACATCGGCATCTCGCGGCCGCTGTCGGGCACCCTGCAATCGGCGGAAACGGCCGCACGCGGGCAGGTGCGGCCGCTGCTGTGTTTCGACAGCGGCAATGTCAGCGCTGGCCAGGCCTTGCTTGCCTGGCGTGCCGGCGAGCTTGCCGCAGCGGGTGCCGATCTTGCATCCATCGAAGCCGAACTCCAGCGCCTGCGCCCACTCACTCGCATGTTCGCGATGGCGCGCAACATCGAGCACGCGGTGCGCGGTGGACGCATCCCGCGCTGGGCCGCGCCCGTGGTGCGCTGGACCGGCTTGACCCCGGTCGCCGCGATCAATGCCGACGGTGAGCTGAAGTTGGCGTCCGGGCTGTTTGCCCGCGCCCGCGCACCGGAAGCCTTTGCGCGCTACGTGGCGCGGAAGATGCCGGTGGGTGTGCGCTGGCGGGTGATCGTCGGCCATGCCGATGCCGCGGACGACGGTGCGCGTCTGCTGGCCGCGTTGCAGGCGCGATTGACGCTGGCGGAGTCGCACTGCATCGAGATTGGTCCCGCGATTGGTGCCCATGCCGGCCCCGGCACCTTGCTGGTGGGCTTGCAGCCGGCACCGGAGTGATTGCCTGCGGTCTGATTGGCGGCTTGCGTATCATCGTGCCGTCACAGTTCTTGCCGGATTCAATCCGTACCGTGCTCACCACCTTGCCGCCTGCGCTCGTCACTGCCCTTGTGCTGTTGCTGGCTTACCTGCTCGGCTCGCTGTCGGGCAGCCTGATGCTGGGGCGCTTGCGCGGTGTCGACGTGCGCACGCTTGGCAGCGGCAATGCCGGCGGCACCAATGCCTTCCGCACACAAGGCGCGCGCTTCGCGCTCGGGGTGGCGGTGATTGATCTCGGCAAGGGCGCGCTGGCGGCGTGGCTGGCGTTGCGGTTTGCATCGGCGTGGGCGTGGCCCGCCGTGCTGCTGGTGATGGCTGGACATGTCTGGCCGCTCTGGCATGGCTTTCGCGGCGGCAAGGGTGCGGCAGCGGCGGTGGGCGCGCTGCTGGTGCTGTGGCCACTGGCCGTGGGCTTGATGCTGGTGCTGTGGCTGTTGGTGTTGATCACGACCGGTTACGTCGGCCTCGCCACTGTGCTGGCGGCGGCCAGCCTGCCGCTGTGGGCGTGGGGGTTGCAGGCCGATGTGCAGGTGCTGGGCTATTGCATCGTGATTGCGCTGTTCATTGCCTTCACCCATCGTGCGAACTTGACGCGACTTCGGCATGGCACTGAGCATCGTTTCGAGCGCGCGCGATTGCTGCATCGCTGGTTGGCGCGGCCATGAGCACGGTGCGTGAAGAGCACGACTTGCTGCAGCGATTGGCGCAAGGGCCGGTGAGCGGGGAAACCCTGGCGCAGGCGTTGGGCCTGACCCGCGCTGCGGTGTGGAAACGCATCCAGGCATTGCGCGATGCGGGTGTGGCGATCGATGCCCATGCCCATCGCGGCTATGCGTTGGCGCAGCCGCTGGACTTGCTCGATGCAAATGCAATCCGCGCGGCGCTGACGATCGCGCAATGCGCGCGGCTGCAGCTGGAGATCGCCTGGTCGATCGATTCCACCAACAGCGAACTGTTGCGACGCCCCGCCCCTGCGCAGGGCAGTGTGGCGCTGCTGGCCGAACGCCAGACCGCCGGACGCGGGCGTCGCGGACGCAGCTGGGCCTCGCCCCTGGCCGCGCACCTGTACCTGTCGCTGGCGCGCGGATTCCAGGGCGGGCTGGCGCGGCTGGCCGGGCTCAGTCTGGCCGCAGGCGTGGTGGTCTGCGAAGCGCTGCATGCATCCGGCTTCACCGCGGTTCGGTTGAAGTGGCCGAACGATCTGGTGGTGGTCGATGGCAGTGGCTTGCGCAAGCTTGGCGGCCTCCTGGTTGAAGGTGGCGGCGAAGCGGCAGGCCAATGCCGTGCGGTGATCGGGCTCGGCCTGAACGTGCGGATGCCGCCGGCGTTCGCGGCCTTGATCGATCAGCCGTGGATCGACCTTGCCGGCATGATGCCCGCGCCGCCCTCGCGTTCCATGCTGGCGGGAAGCCTCCTTGCTGTCTTGCTGCCGGCATTGGAAGAGTTCGAGAACACGGGTCTTGCGCCCTTCCTGCCCCGTTACGCCATGCTGGATGCGTTGGCGGGGAGGGAGATCGAGATCCGCGATGGCAGCAGACAGTGGAGCGCACATGCATTGGGTGTCGCTGACGACGGCGCGCTGCGGGTGCGCGCTGAGGATGGACAGGAACGCCGGGTGCATGCCGGTGACGTGAGCGTGCGCGCATGACGACCTGGTTGTTCGACCTCGGCAACACGCGCCTGAAATGCGCGCCATTGCACGACGATGGCGGGATCGGCGAAGTCGCTGCGGTGGCGTGCGACGCCGATGACCACTGGCTCGACGCCTTGCCATCGGGTGACGTGGCCTGTCTTGCCAGCGTGGCCCCCGAGCCGTGCACGACGGCCTTGCTGGCGGCATTGGCAACACGCTACTCGCGTTTGCACCGGGTGCGGACCGAGCCCGAGCTCGGATGCTTGAGGATTGCTTATGCGGTGCCCTCGCACCTGGGTGTCGATCGCTTCCTTGCGATGCTCGGGCTGTGTGGAGACGAACCGCTGCTGGTGGTCGGTGTCGGAACAGCGTTGACGATCGACCTTGTCGATGCGCAAGGCCACCATCGCGGTGGTCGCATCGCGCCGTCGCCGCGCTTGATGCGCGAAAGCCTGCACGCCCGCGCGCCGCACTTGCCGCTCACCGGCGGGCACTACGTCGATTTCGCTGACGACACCGACCACGCGCTGGTCTCCGGCTGCGAAGGCGCGGCATTGGCCTTGATCGAATCCAGTCTCCGATATGCGACCGAGCGTCTGGGCGTGTCACCGATCCTGTGTCTCCACGGCGGCGGCGCGGAGGCGTTGCGTTCACGCCTGCCCGCGCACAGGTGGACACCGGATGCAGTGCTGGCGGGGCTGGCGCGCTGGCATGCGCTGCGTCTGGCATGACGGATGGCGACTATATTCGACAATTCCCGAGGCCTTAAACTGTCCCGATGTTCCTGCGCGCCGCCATCGTCATCCTCACCTGTTTGAACCTCGGCGCGGTGGCGTGGTGGGTGGCAGGGTCGCAGCCGAACCGCACGCTGCCTCCGCCACCGGAAGCACCGCAGTTGCGCCTGGTCGCCGAGCTGAAGCCAGCCGCAGGCGCCAAGCCTGCCGCTGCCGACGGTGTGTGCCTGCGTTTCGGTCCGTTTGCCGGACCCGCCGCGCGCACCGGCGCGGCTGAATCGCTGGCCGCGATCGGGGTCCAGGCCACGCCGTTCGAGGATCGCTCGGGTGCTGCCAGCGGCTGGGACGTGTTCCTGCCGGCGCAGGCCGATCATGCCGCCGCCGTTGCACTGGTGGACAAACTCAAGACCGCGGGTGTGGCCGATGTGTTCGTGATGAACGACGGTCGCAATGCCAACAGGATCGCGCTGGGTCGCTTCAGCAGCGAGGCCGGCGCACGCCGGCGCGTGGACGAATTGCGCGCGCAGGGTGTCGCACCGGTGATCGAGGCGCGCGGCAATGGCAGCAAGCGCATCTGGCTGGACGCGCGCCTGCCGGCAAGCATCGGCCAGGCCCGCGTCGCCGCGATCGCGCCATCGCAAGTACTGGATTGCAGCCACCTGCAATGACGGTCTGCGGGCCGGTTCGCCGGCCCCTGCTAGAATTCGCGGCGCGCCGCTTTAGCTCAGCTGGTAGAGCAACCGCCTTGTAAGCGGTAGGTCGTCCGTTCGATTCGGACAAGCGGCACCATCTCCGTGCCCGCGCGCATGCACTCACCCCGACCGGAGCCACCATGACCCGCAGCTATCCGCCCGTTTCCGTGTTCGGTGCGCCCACCGACATCGGTGCTTCCCTGCGCGGTGCCTCGATGGGGCCGGAGGCCCTGCGTGTGGCGGGCCTGATCGCGGCCATCGCCGGCCGTGGCGTGGATGTGCGCGATTGCGGCGATGTCGCAGGTCCCGCCAACCCGCAGTCGCCGCCAGTCGATGGTTATCGTCACCTGGACGAAGTGGTGGCCTGGAATCGCGCTGTGTTCGATGCCAGCACCCGCGAACTGCGTGACGGGCGCATGCCGATCATGCTCGGTGGTGACCATTGTCTGGCGATCGGCTCGATTGCCGCGGTCGCCGCGCATTGCCGCGACGTCGGCAAGACCCTGCGCGTGCTGTGGCTGGACGCGCATGCCGATTTCAATACCCGCGAAATCACCCCCAGCGGCAATATCCACGGCATGCCGGTGGCCTGCCTGTGCGGGCTGGGGCCGGAAGCATTGACCACGCTGGGCGGGCCGGCGCCGGCACTGCGTCCCGAGCAGGTGCGCCAAATCGGCATCCGCTCGGTGGATCCGGAAGAAAAGCGGTTGGTGCTTGAACACGGCCTCGACATCTACGACATGCGCTACATCGACGAAGTCGGCATGCGTCGCTCGATCGAGGAAGCGCTGGAAGGCGTGGACGCCAATACCCACCTGCACCTCAGCTTCGACGTTGACATGCTCGATCCGCCGATCGCGCCCGGTACCGGCACCCGCGTGCCGGGTGGCGTCAACTACCGTGAAGCGCAATTGATCATGGAAATGGTCGCCGATTGCGGGCGGCTGGCATCGCTGGATCTGGTCGAGGTCAATCCGGCGCTCGACCGTCGCAACATGACCGCGAAACTTGCGGTGGATCTGGTCGAAAGCCTGTTCGGGAAATCCACCCTGATGCGTGGCGAGTGAACGCGTGAGCTGCGTCCGTGCAGGCACCGGACGCAGCGTGTGCTGACAAGTCCAGGAGGGACTTGTTCAGCATTGCATCGGGTTCATTCCCGCGCCAGCGGGGCGGCGTGTTCGAAGCGATAGAACAAGTTGGGTTCGGAGACCACGAACAGCACGCCGTCCGGTGACAGGGTCAAGCCTTCCGCCTGCGGGATCTTGCGTTGCAGGCCATGGAAGCCGCGCCAGAGCGGGATCACGCTGACCAGCTCGCCCGCTGCGGTGTATTCGGCGATCAGGGCCGATTCGTCGCTGAGCAGGAACAGGTGGCCGCTGGGTTCGTGATAGGCCATCCCCGACAGATCACTCATGAACGAAGTGTTGTTGCCGGGCGGGTGCCAGCCCCTGGTCGGCGGCGCACCGGGATCGCCACCGGCAGCGACCGCTTGTGACTGCAGCAAACGCACCGGGAAACTCTCCTGCCCGATGAGCATCTGCCGGCTGTGTCGATTCCACGCCAGTGCCTCGATGCCGCGATTGCGGTGCAGGGTCTGCAATGGGGCTTGCGACACGGCGCGGGCCTGCACGGTGGTTGCGCCGGGCGTCAGCTCGACTTCGTACAGTGTGCTTTCGCGTTCGCAGGCGACCAGGAAGAGGCCGCCGGCAACATGGGCAATGCTTTCCATGTCACGGACGCCGTCCACGTGCACGGTGCGCAGCAGGTTGCCGCGGGTATCCAGTTCGACGATCTGTGCCGGTCGATTGACCGCAGCGAACAGGGTGCCGGTGGCTTCGCTGTAGGTCAGGCCCGACAGATTGTCGTGAATGCCGGCGATCGGCTGCGCCTGGATGACCGCACGATAGTCGCTCAGCTGCAGGCGATGCGCGGGGCTGGAGGCGTCGGGGGCGAGCGTGGTTGACCAATGCCATGCCAGCAGGGGCGCGCGGAAGTACGCCAGCACGAACAGGAGCGAGGCCAGCACGATCCACCCGATGCGGCGCAGTCGGGTGCGGTTGGGTGACGCGGAAACGGACATGTGGATCGGATCGAGGAGGTATCGGCACGCATTCAGCGGCTCGATACGCGCATGGGGGCAAGACGTTGCCATGCATCGTAACGACCCCCCGCGCGACTCGCCAGCGTCCGAATGGGGTATTGCCTCGTCGAAATTTGATCGATGTCATCTGGTCGTCAATTGCACTCCGTACAGTCATCGTGCAGGCAGTCCGCCTGGCCGGCCTGTGTCCGTGACGATGCGCAAATTACTGCTGCTACTTCTGACATGCGCATGTTCCACTGCGCACGCAGGCGTGCCACTCACGGTGAAACCGACCGCGAATCTCCAATACGACTGGGTGCGGGTCGATGCCGGGCCGCAGGCGCAAGCCGAGGACGGGTTCCGACGGGCGCGGCTGGGCCTGCGCGCGCAATCCGAGGACCGGCGCTGGCAGGTGGTGATCGAACATGATTTCAGTGACCGCACGCCGGATGACGCCTGGCTGGAATGGACACCCACCGACGGAAGGGCCGTGCGCATGGGGCAGTTCAAGCAGCCGTTCTCGCTGGAGGATGCGATTGCCGACAAGCAGAGCGCCTTCATGGAAGCGTCACCGGTCGGTGCCCTGGTGATCGGGCGGCGCATCGGGCTGGAATACGCAAGCTGGAGCCAGGGCGGAACTCTGCGGGTCGCCGTGTTCGGAAAGCGTCTGGATGGCAGCAATGCGTCGACCGGGGCGAGCTTGCGCGGGACCTGGCAGTTGATCGACGGTGACGCTGGCAGTGCGCATATCGGCTTCAGCATGGCCAGCGAGTTTCCGCGCGATGCGCGCGCGAGTTTCGGCTTGAATGCCGGCAGTGTGTTCTCCAGCGTCAAGACCGCGACGACCGGCAGTCTGACCGACGTCGAGCGGATCGACCGCATGGCTGTCGAAGGGGTGTGGATCCGCGGTGCATGGTCGATGCAGGTGGAATTGGCGCAAGTGGCGGTGCGTCGCGTTGGAGCGGACGTCGATGGACGTGCCGGCAACCTGCAGCTCACCTGGTCGCCCACCGGCGACGGCCGCCGCGACCAGCGTGGAATAGTGACCGGGCCAGCGGCAAGCGGCCATGCGGGTTGGGAACTGGGTCTGCGCTGGGGCAGCCTCGATCTCGATGACGGTGCTGTGCAGGGCGGACGCGTGCAGAGTTGGGGCTTGTCGGCGACCTGCTATCCGCGGTCGCATGTACGGGTGATCGCGCAGCTGTCGCATTACCATGCGCGTCGCGCCGGTATCGACAGTGCGCCGGTTACTGCGGGGATTCGGGTGCAGTGGACGTACTGAAACGCGGGCCTTGCGCCAGCCAATCGCGCGGACGCAAATAGTCGGCGAGCCGCGCCTCGGCGCTTTCGGGTTCCGGGGTGTAGCCATACTCCCAGCGCACCAGCGGCGGCAGGCTCATCAGGATCGATTCGCTGCGGCCACCGGATTGCAGGCCGAACAGGGTGCCGCGGTCGTGGACGAGGTTGAACTCGACGTAGCGGCCGCGTCGATACAACTGGAACTGGCGTTCGCGATCACCAGAAGGTGTGTGCTTGCGGCGTTCGATGAGCGGCAAGTAGGCATCGAGGAAGCCGTCGCCGACCGCGCGCAGATAGCCGAAATCGGCCTCGGCATCGTCGTGCAAGTCATCGAAGAACAGGCCGCCGACGCCGCGGGTTTCATCGCGATGCTTGAGGAAGAAATAACGGTCGCACCAGGCCTTGTGGGCGTCGTAACGCGCCTGCCCGCCGAACGGTTCGCACAGCGCGCGGGCGACCCCGTGCCAGTGGCGTACGTCCTCATCGAACGGATAGAACGGGGTCAGGTCGAAGCCGCCGCCGAACCACCAGGCCACGGTTTCGCCATCGCGCTGCGCGCAAAAATGGCGCACGTTGGCATGGGTGGTCGGCAGGTAAGGGTTGCGCGGGTGGAACACCAGCGAGACGCCGACCGCGCGCCACGAGGCACCGGCCAGTTCCGGCCGCGCGGCGCTGGCGGACGGCGGAAGTGCGGTGCCGGAGACATCGGAAAAGCCGATCCCCGCCTGCTCGAACACCGCGCCATCGCGCAGGATGCGGGTACGGCCACCGCCGCCCTCGTCGCGCGTCCAGCAGTCTTCATGGAAACGCGCATCGCCATCGGCGGCCTCGATAGCGCTGCAGATCCTGTCCTGCAAATCCGTGAGGTAGTTGCGGACGGCGTTGAAGTCAGGGGTGGCGTGCATGCGTGCAGTGTAGGTGGTGGTGGGGTGATAAACGTCAGGCCAAGGTCAGCAAACCGATCGCCGCCAGCGCCAGCAACACGCCGAATGTCGCGAGACGGCCCAGCGCCTCGCGGAACACCAGCACGCCGACCAGCGCCCCCAGCACCACCACGCCGAGGTTCATGCTGGCAAACACCAGCGAAGGTTGTCCCGGCAGCGCTCGGTGTGCGCGCAGGTAGAACAGGATATTGCCGAAGTTGCACAGGCCCAGTGCGACGCCGGCCAATGCGCTGCGCAGGGTGAAACGGCTGCGCCGTGCGAATTGGATGGCAAACGCCACCAACAGGGCCAAGGCGAAGGCGATGGTCAGTGCGGTGCCGAGCGGAATCCCGGCGGCTGCGACGCGCTTGAACAGCACGTCGATGATGCCGAAGCCGACGAATACCAGCAGCGGGTGCAGCCAGCCCGACCAGCCGGCCTGTGCCTTCGCCCCGCCGCGACCGGGCCGATGCAGCATGCAGGCCAAGGACATCAAGCCCAGCGCACATCCGGCGAGTTTGATCGGGGCCAAGGCTTCGCCGAACAGGGTGAAGGCAGCGAGCAACGGCACCAGCAGCGACAAGCGCTGCGCTGCGTCGGTGCGGACGATGCCGGCATGGCGTACCGAGGTGCCGAGGACAAGGAAGATCGTCGGCAGCAGCACGCCGAGTGCGACAAGCGTGGCCCACGGCATGCCGGGTGCGCGCAGGCTGCGCGTGGAGGGGTGCAGGACCAGCAGCGTCAGCCCGCCTGCGATCACGTAGTTCCAGGCCACTGCCTGGCCGATGTCGAAGCGCAAACGTGGTGCCAGCTTGAGCAGGATCGACACCAGCACGCTGCACAGGGCAGCCAGGAGAACGAAGGTCATGCGAAGGGTTTGGCAGGCGAAACGCTGGGCACTTTATAGGGTCCGAACAATGCCATCCAGAAGTTGTCAGCCATCCATCCATGGCTGGCGGGAACGTCCGGTTGGCCAGAGGTTCCCCTGCACAAGATGCACGGTCCAACGAACGCGGTGACCCAGGCCGATGTCACCGCTGACCTCCGAACGCCGAGGCAGCGGCCGTCATCAAGGCCGTCGGACGCGCACTGCTGGCGGTCGCCACCTGCGTGAAGCCGGCTGAGGCCGCGAGTTTGGCGAGCCGCTCACTGGCGGCGACCACGGCCACTTCGAGCAAGCGCGGGTCGTCGACCTGCGCCAGCAAGGCCTGCAAGGCTTCGCCGCTGGAGAGTGCCAGCAGGACACGTTGCGGTCGTTCGAGCACGGTACCCAGCGCCTGCACCCGAGCCGATCCCAGTGGCACGGTTTCCCGCGCATACACATCGACACGCCGCAGTGCCTCGGGATTGCGCGCACGCAACGCCTCCTCCAGCACGCCACGACCGCCGCTGCCGGTGATCAGGCCGACGCTGCGCCCACGCAAATCCAGCAAGGCCGGCATCGCCAGCAGGCCTTCGCTGTCCATGCGTGCGGGGGTCTCCGCCGTGATGCCGAATCGTGACAAGGCAAACCGCGTGCCGTCACCGACCGCAAGCCACGCTTGCCCGCGCCGCATGCGCAGCGGGGTCAGCGCGTTTGCCGCGCGAACGGCATTGGCGCTGGTGCACACGAGGATGTGTGTGCCCAGCGCCTCGGCCAGTTCGGCACGCGTCGCAGCGTCATCCCGACGACGAATCGCCAGTACCGATAGCGCCAGGGTGCGCGCACCCGCATGCGTCGCGGCCGCGCGCAAGCCAGCGTGCTGGCCGCGCGGTCGCAGCGACAGCACGGTCCAGTCGTTCAAGCGGGGCAGATGCGCGGATGGCATGCCACAAGCTTGGCACAGCGGCTCGCTTGCGGCAGGCTGTCGTGATGGATGCACTCGTGAAACACGCGTCGGCCCTGGCCGAGCTGAACGGACATTTCCTCGGCATGCCGCCGGTGGCGGCACTGCAGCCCGAGATCCTCGAATGGCATGACGGCCTGCTGCGCCTGCGCGCACCGCTGGCGGCCAATGTCAACGACAAGGGCTGCGCGTTCGGCGGCAGCATGGTCTCGCTGATGACCATCGCGGCCTGGGGGCTGGTGTCGCTGGTGCTGGCCGATGCCGGTGCCAGTGCCGAGGTCTATGTGGCGGACAGTCAGGTGCGTTACCTGAAGCCGGTATTCCAGGACATCGAAGTCGAAGCGAAGTTCGACGACGATGGCGACCGATTGACGCTGGCCGAGACGTTGTCGCGCCAAGGTCGGGCCGGGGCGCGCCTGCGTGCGCGTACCCTGCTGGTCGATGGCGCGGTGGCTGCAACCTTCTCCGGCCGTTTCGTCGCAATCGGCAAAAGCTGATGCGAGCAGGTAGGATGCAGACAAGCGAGGAGTGGAGAGCTTCGATGGCCCGACTTTGGATGCGCTGCCTGCTGTTGTGCTGCCTGATCCTGTCGTTGTCCGGCTGCCCGGAGGAAGGCGGCGGCAAGGGCACGGTGCTGGAGCAAAACCAGAGAGACTATTCGGCGGCGATCCGCTGGGGCAACTTCGAAGGCGCCTGGAACCTCGTTGATCCCAAGGTCCGGGAAGAACATCCGCTGACCGACATCGATTTCTCCCGCTACAAGCAGGTGCAGATTTCCGGTTATCGCGAACTCGGCAGCAGCGTGCTGGGCAATGGCGACGTACTGCGCGAAATCGAGATTGGCGTGGTCAACAAGTACACCATGGTCGAGCGCACCGTGCGTTACCGCGAACAGTGGCATTACGACGAGGCACACAAGACCTGGTGGCAGATGTCCAGCCTGCCGGATTTGTGGCAGCAGGATTGAGGTAACGCAAGCGGCTACAATTGCCGCCCTTGCCGTTTCCGGGTCGCCCTTCGTGAGCTTTGCCGAACTCGCCGCCTTTGCCGGCCGCCATCCCCAGCTGTCCATCGCGCTGGCCGTCATCACCGTCGCCCTGATCGGTGTCGAGATCGCCCTGCGCCTGAGTGGCATCCGCCGGATCGGGCCGTCAGTCCTGGTCGGCCTGATGAATCGCGACAATGCGCTGGTGGTGGACCTGCGCACACCGGTCGAGTTCGAAAAAGGCCATATCGCCGGGGCCAAAAACGTCCAGCTTAGCCAGTTCGATCCTGAGAACAAGCAGTTGGCACCGGTGAAGTCCTTGCCGGTGGTGCTGGTCTGCCAGTCCGGGCAGACCGCGCAGACCGCGGCCGCGCGCCTGCGCAAGGCCGGTTTCACCCAGGTCAGCGTGCTCGACGGCGGCGTGCAGGCGTGGCGGGGTGCCGATATGCCCCTGGTCAAGGGCCGCTGAGCCTCTCGATCAGACAGCATCGCGTTGGCGCTGCCCTTGTGAATCAGCGTCGGCATCCCCAATTCAAACGGATCGCCGGGCAGATCGCCGCGCGCGATGCGATAATTCCCCACTTGTCCGCGCGGCCGCGCCGCCGAATTCCTGGAGTTCCCCATGTCCGATGAAACCCTGAACGGCGCTGCCCCGGTCGCCGAGCAGACGCAGCCGACCTTCACCGTCGAGAAGATGTACCTGAAGGATGCCTCGTTCGAAGCGCCCAACACCCCGCAGGTGTTCAACGAACAGGGCCAGCCGGACCTGCAGATGAAGCTGAACCAGAAGGTGACCCGGCTTGCCGAGAATGCCTACGAGGTCAGCCTCGGCATCACCCTGACCTGCAATATCAACGAGCACAACGCCTACCTCGCCGAAGTGGTGCAGGCCGGCGTGTTCGGCCTCGGCGGTTTCGACGATCCGACCCTCGACGCGATGCTCGGCATCCAGTGCCCGAACCTGCTGTACCCGTATGCCGCGGCCGCGATCGGCCAGCTGGTGACGACTGGCGGCTTCCCGCCGTTCCCGATGCAGCCGCTGAACTTCGAGGCGCTGTATGCCGAATCGCTGCGCCAGCGCGCCGCGCAGGGACAGGGCAGCGCCCTGGCCAACGCCGAGACCGCTGGCAACGCCTGATCCACGCTGCGCGCGGAAACCGCGTGCGGATCATGGCCTGGATGATGCGTGACCCCGCCGTCGCCTGTGCGTGGCGGGTGTTGTACCTGCCTGAACAGCGCACGTATCGGAGCGCAATGCGGCGACAGTCGCTTGCGCCTTTTCCGCCGCAATCACGGTAGGCTTTCGGCATGGGGAAAACCGACAAACCGACGCTCGCCGTCCTCGGTGCCGGCTCATGGGGCACCGCACTGGCGGCGCTGACCGCGCGCCATGGCTATCCAACCACGCTCTGGGGTCGCGATCCGGACACCATCGCGGCCATGTCCGCGGGCAAGGGCAATCCACGCTATCTGCCGGGCATTGCGCTGCCGGTCGAGTTGCAGGCCACCACCGATCTTGCCGTCGCGATGGCCGACGCCGATCTGGTGCTGGTGGTGGTGCCCTCGCATGCCTTCGCGCACACCTTGCAGTCCATGGCGCCGCTGCGTCCCGGCCATGCCGGGGTGGCATGGGCGACCAAGGGTTTCGAGCCTGGCAGCGGCCGCTTCCTGCATGAAGTCGCGGGTGAGGTGCTGGGGCCCGGCGTACCGCTGGCCGTCGTCACCGGGCCCTCGTTCGCCAAGGAAGTGGCGCAAGGCCTGCCGACCGCACTGACCGTGCATTCGGATGACGATGCGTTCTGCAGGCAGGTGGCCGATGCCCTGCACGGGCCGGCGTTTCGCGCCTATACCGGCAACGACATGCGCGGTGCCGAACTGGGCGGCGCGATGAAGAACGTGCTGGCGGTCGCCACCGGCGTCGCCGATGGCATGGGCCTGGGCCTGAACGCGCGTGCTGGCCTGATCACCCGCGGCCTGAACGAGATGCTGCGGCTGAATCTGGCGCTGGGCGGCCAGCCGGAAACCCTGATGGGGCTGGCAGGCTTGGGCGATCTGGTGCTGACCTGCACCGGCGACCTGTCACGCAACCGACGGCTGGGTTTGGCGCTGGGACGCGGAACCCCGATCGATACGGCGGTGCGCGAAATCGGTCAGGTGGTGGAATCGCTGCAGACCGCCGATGAGGTCATGCGGCTGGCCGAGCTGCATGGGATCGAGCTGCCGATCGCGGAAAACGTGCGTGACGTGCTGCACGGCGAGATCACTCCGGCGGAAGGGCTGGGTCGGTTGATGGCGCGCGAACGCAAGGCCGAATATCCGCAGGCGTTGTTCGGCTGAGGGCCGGTCAGGCGCACACAGCCATCATCCAGAAAAAAACGCCCGGCAGTGCCGGGCGTTTTGGTATCACGAGGATGCAGGACATCCGTTACCAGCTGAAGCGCGGGCCCACGAACCATTCGGTGGTGCCGCCATTGATCACGCGCACGTCGGCGTTCACACCCCAATTCGGGCTGAACTTGACCGTGGCACCGACGCGGCCGTAAGCCTCGCCACTGACGTGGTTGCCGTCGAGGTAGCCGACCATCGCATAGCCTTCGAAGTTGTGTGCCAGCGCGCTGCGGACGCCACCTTCGATGCTGTAACCGTCGGCATTGACGCCGGAACCGGCATCGATGCGCTCATAGGCGACGTTGGCCACGAAGTCGGTGTTCTTGCCGACTGCGGTGTTGTAGCCGCCGCCGACGCGCCACGTGTCGAAATCGATGCTGGTGTGGTTGATGCCCTGGTTGCTGTACTGGGCGAACAGGTGCACGTTCGGATGCACTGCAACCGAACCACCCAGGCCCCAGCCATCGGCATCCGGACCGCTGGCATTGGTGGCCGCGTAGCCACCCTGCACGTAGTTGTAGTTGACGCCGTCAGCGGCGGATGCGGTGAACGGGATGGCGGCGGCGCACAGGGCGAGAGCAAGAATTTGACGCTTCATGGGGGAAACCTCCGTGTGATTGATTGCCGCTCCGCGCGTCGGCGGAACGTGCGCGCACTCTCGACTCCCGCACGCCAACACAAACTGAATACCAAACTGAATCGTCCAGTATTTGTTCAGGTGTGCAGGCGTAAACGCGCTGTCCGCTTTTTCAGGAAAAGGGCGTACAGAATGGAAGTGGCCAGGACAGAGGGAACAACCGATGGTGCAACTGAAGCAAACCGTTAACAGCTTGCTGGCGATCGCCGCTGGCGTACTGTTGCTTGCGTCCTGCTCCGAGATGGGACGCCAGCCCGCGCAAGTCTTTCAGGGGGATTTCAGCGCCAGCGGCAGGTACTACGCGTACATCTACCACAGCACGTTCATCTACTCCTACGAGCGCAAGGGTGGAAGCACGACGCGGCGTGGCTCGAACACCAATTACCTGCAAGTCGTGGACACCGCCAGTGGGCGCAAGCTGCTGGACGCGCCGCTGGAAATCGACAGCTCCGACTGCACCTTCCCGCAGCTGGGCACGGCCAACGATGCCTATGTGGTGATCGCCTGCCAGGGCCATCAAGGCGAATCGCTGGCACCGATGGTGTTTTCAATGGCTTCCCGAACGCTCACCTTCACCGGTGCGGCGCTGCTGGAGCGCAACCCCGGGATGGCGCTCGATGGGGCGAGCTTCACCGACTTCCGCCGAGATCCGGCGCAGCCGGACGCCGTGCTGTTCCAGGGCAAGGACGGGCGCACCTACCGGCTGAACCCGGAGACCGGCGCCGCGCAGGTCGCTACCGGCGAGTTCGAGTCGTTCCGGGGAATCTCCCGGCAGTTGGACGGGGAATTGCCCAAGGGGCTGCGCGAGGCCGGCGACGGGCGGCGCTACATCGCGCGCGAGAACGACCCGACACAACGCTCGCAGGTGGATTTCCTGAAGCCCCAGTATCTGTTCCTCGGCGCCGAGGACAGCATGCACGAGCGCCCGGCGACGCTGTTCGACGGTGGCATGCTGGTGCTCTCGCGCACCGACAAGACCAGCGGCCAGCACAAGCTGCTGAGTCTGGTGGACCCGGCAACGCTGGCCACCCGCTGGAGCACGCCGCTGCCGCAGACGCGCGGCGATTGGGCCAATGATTTCGACACCGAGCAGTTCGTGCTGCAAGGGGAATCGCTGTTGCTGGCCAACGCCTCGCAGCTGCTGCAGATCGACCTCAAGACCGGGAAAATCACCCGCAACGTCAATCTGCTGGAATGACGCGCGTGGTGGCTCAACTGCCGCCGTCAAACCCGGTCTGTCGCCACGCCTCGAATACCATCACCGCGACCGCGTTGGACAGGTTGAGGCTGCGGTTGTTTGGCCGCATCGGCAGGCGCAATCGCTGTTCGTCGGGAATCAGCGCCCACACCTCGGGCGGTAGGCCAGCGGTCTCGCTGCCGAACAGGAACGCATCACCGTCGCGATAGGCTGGCGCGTTGTAGCGCTGCGCGCCACGAGTGGACAGTGCGAACACTCGTGGCTGCGCACCCGTGTGCGCGGCGATGACATCCAGCGCGGCATCGAGGTCGTCGTGCACCTGCAGCGTCGCGTACTCGTGGTAGTCCAGCCCGGCACGCCGCAGCTGCCGGTCGTCGAGATCGAACCCCAATGGCCGCACCAGGTGCAATTGCGCGCCGGTATTGGCGCACAGTCGGATCACGTTGCCGGTGTTGGGCGGAATTTCCGGGCGGTGGAGGATGACGTGCAGCATGAGGGAAGTGTAGGACGGGTCGCTGAAAACGTCTGCGCCGCGCATCGATGCTCTGCTGTTGCCGTGTCGTCGGGAGTTCATGAGGGGTGAGGTACTTCAGCAGCCTGTTAGGTGCGCGCGTAAAATGCCGGCATGAACCAGCATTTCCCGGTCCGCCCGCGGCGCATGCGCCATGATGATTTTTCGCGTCGGCTGATGCGCGAAACCGTGTTCACTGCCAATGACTTGATCTATCCGGTCTTCGTGCATGAAGAAAACGGGCGCGCGCCGGTGGCTTCGATGCCGGGCGTGGAACGCCTGTCGATTGACGAGTTGCTGCGGGTGGGCGAACAGGCGCTGGAACTCGGTGTGCCGGTGCTCGACTTGTTTGGCGTGCCCGACCCGGCCACCAAGACCGCCGATGGCCGCATCGCCTGGGATGAGGGCGGCATCATCCCGCGTGCGATCCGTGCGTTGAAATCACGCTTCCCGGAACTGGGCGTGATGAGTGATCAGGCGCTGGACCCGTACACCACCCACGGCCAGGACGGGCTGATTGACGATTCCGGCTACATCCTCAATGACGAAACCATCGAGGCGCTGATCAAGCAATCGCTGGCGCATGCCGCCGCCGGTGTCGATGTGCTGTCGCCTTCCGACATGATGGACGGCCGCATCGGCGCGATCCGCAGTGCACTGGAAGCGAACGGTTTCATCCACACACGGATCATGGCCTACAGTGCCAAGTACGCCAGCAGTTTCTACGGCCCGTTCCGCAGCGCGGTGGGCAGCGCCGGCAGCCTCGGCAAGGGCAACAAGTACACCTACCAGATGGATCCGGCGAACAGTGACGAGGCCTTGCACGAGGTCGCGCTGGACCTGGCCGAAGGCGCCGACATGGTGATGGTGAAGCCCGGCCTGCCGTATCTGGACGTGCTGTATCGGGTGAAACAGCAGTTCAAGCGCCCGACCTATGCCTATCAGGTCAGCGGCGAGTACGCGATGATCAAGGCCGCCGCCGCCAATGGCTGGATCGACGAAAAAATGGTGGCGATGGAGGCGTTGACCGCGTTCAAGCGCGCCGGTGCCGATGGTGTGTTGACGTATTTCGCACTGGATGCGGCAAGATGGCTGAAACCATGATCCTGTAGGAGCGCACCGCAGGGGCGCGATGTTGTGGAACGTGTCGCGCCCCTGCGGTGCGCTCCTACAAGATCGAGGATTTGGCAACGACCCGGGAGGACTTCATGCAACGCT
Organism: Pseudomonadota bacterium; assembly: GCA_018242365.1. Lineage (GTDB taxonomy): Bacteria > Pseudomonadota > Gammaproteobacteria > Xanthomonadales > Xanthomonadaceae > Thermomonas. The sequence continues at coordinate 57,231 of JAFECB010000006.1, read as the reverse complement.
ACGCAGTCTTCGGCTCTCCGATTACCCACTCGCAATCACCCTTCATCCACGCGGCATTTGCGAAGCAAGCCCGCATCGCGCTCGACTACACCGCCATCGAAGCAGGGCCGGAGGATTTCGCCGGCAAGCTTGCCGCCAGTGGCGTCGATGGCGCCAACATCACTCTGCCGCTCAAGGAAGTGGCATTCGCCCTGTGCGGTGATCGGGTCAGCACGCGCGCGCAACGTGCCCGCGCGGTCAACACCCTGGTCCGCGACGACGAGGGCTGGCGCGGCGACAACACCGACGGCATCGGCCTGGTCCGCGACCTCACCGAACGCCACGGCATCGACCTGCGCCAACGGCGAGTGCTGATGCTGGGCGCTGGCGGTGCCGCGCGCGGAGTCACGCCGGCGCTGCTCGACGCCGGCATCCGCGAACTGATGATCGTCAATCGCACCCGCGAACGCGCCGATGCGCTGGCCGATGCCTTGGGCGAACCCGCCCGCGTGCATGCCCGTGGCTGGGATGCGTTGCCGAAGCTGGGCAGCTATGACCTGCTGATCAATGCCACCTCCGCCTTCCATGCCGGCGAGATGCTGAAACTGCCGATGGCATTGGCGGAGAAACGCAGTATCGCGGTCGACCTGAGCTATGGCGAAGTCGCCGTGCCATTCCTCGCCTGGGCCCGCGCCGCTGGCTGCACGATGGCCGTCGATGGGCTCGGCATGCTGGTCGAACAGGCCGCGGAAAGCTTCCTGCTCTGGCACGGCGTCCGCCCGGAGACCGAAGCCGTGTTCGCGCAGCTGTCAGCGCGCTCGGCGGCGCTGTTCACCGCGGACTGAGCGCCGCAACGGCGTCGTGCTCCCGCCTTACAACAAGCCTTCCCGCTTGATCGCCAGATAGCGCTCGACCAGCGCGCCGGGTAGTTCGGCGCAGGTGACATCGAGCACGGCGACGTGGTGGGCGCGCAGCGCATCGTGGGCCGCAGCGCGTTGCTGCAGATAGCGGGCGGCGGAGGCCGCGCGCAGGGCACCGCGCAGGTCGCGCGCCTCGTCGTCCAGGGCTTGATCGAGCACCTGCTCGCGCAGGCTGGCGATCACCACGTGGTGGCGTTGGCGCAGCAGCCGCACCGCAGCGAGCAGGTCTTCGCTGTCCTCGTCGCGCAGATTGGTGACCAGCATCACCAGGCTGCGGCGGCGTTGGCGCAGGGTGAGCTCGGTGGCCGCCGCAAGATAGTCGGTGGCCACCGGCGTTGGCTGCAGGTCGTAGGTTTGCCGCAGCATCATGTCGATGGCACCGGCGCCCCGCTGCGGCGGCACCCAGCGACGCGGTCCGCCGTGGGCCAGCAGGCCGACCGCATCGCCCTGGCGCAAGGCCAGCCACGACACCACCAAGGCGGCATCGAGGGTCTGGTCGAAATGCGAGAGCGTTCCGTCGCGCGCCAGCATGCGCTGGCCGGTATCGACCAGCATCACCAGATGCTGGTTGCGTTCGTCCTGATATTCGCGCGAGATCAGCCGGCGCATCCGCGCGGTCGCTTTCCAGTCGATCTGGCGCAGGCTGTCGCCGACGCGGTAATCGCGCATCTGGTGGAAATCGGTGCCCTCGCCGCGCCGTCGCCGCACATGCGCGCCGACCGCACGCGAAGCCTGCTCATCGCCGAGCAGGGCCAATTTGGCCAACGGCGCGAAGTTCGGAAACACCCGCACCGCCTGCGCAGGCGCCACGTTGCACCGGCGACGCCACAGCCGCAGCGGCGAGTACAGGCGCAGGTGCACACCGGCGAACTCGGCATCCCCGCGTTCGACCGGGCGCAGCCGATACGACAGGCGCGTGTCACTGCCGGGCAGCAGGTCAACGTGGCGCGGCAGCCCACTGCATTCCCAACCGACCGGATGCAGGTCGAACACGTCCATCGCCTGTCGCCGCGTTCCCGCGACCAGCATCAGTTCGACCTCGCGTTCGACACCGACCGCCAGCACGTCGGGCAGACGCCGCTGTACCTCGGGTGGCGGCTGTCGCCATACGACGGTGGCGTCGGCCAATGCCAGCAAGGCCAGCAACACACCGCCCAATGCCCATGCGTCAGCAGGCAGCAGGTCGAAGCTGACCGCCAGGCCGAGCAATGCCCAGCCTGCCAGCATCCCGATCAGGGCCAGCGTCGGTCTCACTGGCGTGGCGCGTCCACCTTGGCCAGCAGAGCGCGCAGCACCTCATCCACCGCCTGGCCTTCGATGTGCAATTCCGGCGCGAGCTGGATGCGGTGGCGCAGGCAGGGCAAGGCGATCTCGCGGACGTCATCCGGGGTGACGAAATCGCGCTCGGACAATACCGCCTGCGCACGCGCGGCGCGCACCAGTGCAATGCTGCCGCGCGGCCCGGCGCCGAGGGCAATACCGGGCCATTTGCGGGTCGCCGCCGCGATCCGCACCGCGTAGTCGAGCACCGCTGGATCGACCCGCACCAGCGCGGTGCCGATCTGCAGCGCGCGCACGTCTTCGCTGCCGATCACCCGCTGCACCTGCGACAGGTCGAACTCAGCGGCGGTGCGGCCCTCGCTGACCGCGGCGACCATGCGCTTTTCGTCCTCGATGCCGGGATAGCCGATCAGCACCTTGAGCAGGAAACGATCGAGCTGGGCTTCCGGCAGCGGATAGGTGCCCTCCAGCTCCAGCGGGTTCTGCGTGGCCAGGCACAGGAATGGCGAGGGCAGTGCGAAACTTTCGCCTTCGATGGTGACTTGCTGTTCCTGCATCGCCTCCAGCAGCGCCGATTGGGTCTTGGCCGGAGCGCGGTTGATCTCATCGGCCAGCAGCAGATGGGTGAACACGGGACCCTTGCGCACTTCGAAGCGCTCGGTTTTCGGGTCGTACACCGCATGCCCGCTGATGTCGCTGGGCATCAGGTCGGGGGTGAACTGCACGCGTGCGTGCTGGCAGTCGAGCGCCTGCGCCAGCGCGCGCACCAACAGGGTCTTGCCGAGCCCGGGCACGCCTTCCAGCAGGACATGGCCGCCGGCGAGCAGGGCGATCATCACCTGATCGAGCACCTCGGGCTGGCCGATGAAGGCCTTGCCGACGGCGTCGCGGATCGCACTGACGCGGGTACTGAGGGCGGCACCGACCGGCGGCGGCACGGGGGGCAGGGACGGCGTGTTCATAGGCGTTTCCTCAAATCGATCAAGCGGGCGATGCGGTGGCGGAAATCGTGGGCGTCGCGTGGCGGGCGGGTGTCCAGGATCACGCGCACGTCATTGGCGGGCAGGCCGGTGCGCTTGCCGATCAGGGCGGCCTGGGTCTCGCCTTCCAGCGCGGCGGCGAGTGGATCGCGCCGACGCAGGCGCTCATGCACCGCCTTCAGCAGGGCACGATGCAGCGCGCCCAAGTGGCCATAGCGCAGCAGATGCTCGCCGCTGGCTTCCAGGTGTTCCAGCAGGGAGCGACGCGGCGGTTGCGGCGCCGGCAAAAGTGGCCCGAACTGCTGGGCGCGCATCCACAGCCACAGCAGCAGGCACAGGAAGGCCGGCAACAGCGCGCGCCAACCGTGTTCCAGCAACCAACGCCACAGCGGCGGCACGTCAGCGGCATAAATCAGGTGGATGGTGCCTGCGCCCCAGTTCGGTGCCAGCAGCTGGCGCGTGAACGCCGCATTCCGCGGCAACTGCAGGCCTTCATTGGTCAGCGCGTCGAACTCCGACAGCAGGTCCACGCTGCCTTCGCCGATCTGGAAGCGGGCGTACACATGACCGGCACCGTCGTCCGGTTCCCACCCCGCCAGCAGCTTCGGCGAGCCCTTGAGCGCAAAGCGCGGCGCACCACAGAACAGCCTGTGTGTCGTCTTGTCCGGCCAGCGCAGCAACAGGCAGGCGGGCTCACGCAGGCCCGGCAGGATCGGCAGGCGGCCCGCCAGTGCCGCTGCGCCGTTCTGATTGCCGCTTTCACTCCATGGCGGCAGCTGCAGCACCACATGGCCGCCGGTCTCGGCGAACCCCATCAAGCGATCAAGATCGGCGCCGGTGAGTGTGCGCGGATCGCCGTGGATCACAACGGTATCGCGCCGCCCCAGCGGGATGGTGTCGAGTTGCAGGCGTTGCCGTGACAGCACCGGCTGGCCATCCGCGCGCAACACCTGCTTGAGCGCGTACAGCGGATTGAAGCTGGCCTCGCCGCGCGGCGGCAGGTTCACGCTGCGATCGACCCGTTTGAAAGTCACGAAGAACCACGCCACCAGCAGGCCCAGCAGCAACAAGCCTCCCAGCCATGCAAGCGATTGCCCGCGCCGGCTCATGCCGACCACCCGAAGCGTCGGCCCAGCGTGACCAGCAGGCTGTCGAATTCGGCCGCGTCGGGCATGCGCTCGGCATAGGCGGCGTATTGCCAGGTGCGCACCATCCGCGCGAATGCAGAGCGGTCCTCTTCCTCGCCCAGGCTGCGCGAGGCGCGCAGGCATTGCGCTTCGGTGGCACCGGGCACCAGCAACACGCCGGTGCGCGCGACCATCGCCGCGACGCTGGCGCGGTACAGCAAGGACAGGGCGCGACGCGGCTGGCCTTCGGCCCACAGCGCGCGCGCGCGCGCCATCACGTCATCGGGCAGTGGCTCGGCTTCGGCGTGCGGGTCGTGCTCGATCGGGACCGGCACCGGCTGCTTGCGTGGCGCCATCCCGCTGAGCCAGGGCATCCACGTGCGGTAGGTCGCTGCCAGCAGGATGACCAGGACGCCCAGCAGGATCCACAGGCCGTATTGCGCGATCGCGGCGATGGCCTTGGCGATGGCTTGCAGCCACGGCATGTCCGGCAGCTGGGTCTGCTCCTCGTTCGGATGCCGGCGCACCCACTCGGAGACGGTGCGCTTGGGATTCAGCAGCGGATCCTCGCCAAGCCGGCCGGCGGCGCGCGCGAATCCGGGATCCTCGTCCACCCGTCCGAAGATCACATCCAATCCGGGCGCGGGCTTGGCCGCTGGGGTGGCGTCGGTCACAGCGGGCGTGGATGCCGAATTTCGTGCCTCCACATCCTGCCCACCTTGGGCAAATGCCGGCAACGCCAGCGCGAACAGGCACAGCAGCGCCACGCCCGCACCCAACAGGCGCGCATGCAGGCGACGAAATGCGATCTCCACGTCCCAGGCTTCGATCCGGGTGCGGCGGTCCAGATACAGACCGAAACCGGCACCGACGTAGAACGGCTCGATCACGCTGGTCGCCGCCCACGCCACGATGTTGCCGAGCAATTGCACCCAGCGCGGCGGTGATTCGGTCAGCAATGTCCAGGCTGCGCGCGCGGATTCGGTCATCAATTCCACAGGCACGAACATCAGCGCCAGCACATAGACGCCGAACACCAGTACTGCTTCGAAATTGGCGCATACCAGCGTCACCAGCGCGGCGGTTCCACGCACGCCGCTGCCGACGATGCTGCGCCGCTGTGCCGGACGTGGCCCGCCCTCCAGCAGGTCGATCGGCAGGTACAGCGAACGCACCGCGCCCAGCCTTCGCCACGTCATGTAGCCAAGCATCGGCTTGATGCCCCAGCGCCAATGCGCGCGCACGGTCTCGCGGGGGCCGGGCGCGGCACCGAACACCGCGCGCGACATCACGTACAGCGGGATGCGGTCGAACAAGGGCTTGGCCCACCACATCAGCAGCGCCGCCAACCACACCCTGTCCAGCGCCCAGCCCACGGCATTGAGGATGACGAAGATCGGCAACGTCACCCACAGCCACGGCCGCCAGATCGCGCCGGCATGGCGACGCACGAGCGCGGTGCCCAATTCCACCGCTTCCCATGCGCTGCGCGGGCGCAGCTCGACGCTCAGCTCATCGAGCCGCATCGCGATCCCTCCCGCCCAGCGCCAGCCATGCCAGCACCAGCGTCCACAGCAGCGCGGCGACGCCGTATTTGACGCCAGCCGGGATCCAGTTGATCGACGACCAGAATGCTTCGATGAAGGCCGCCACCACCAGCATGAAGAACACGCCCAGGCACAGCATCGCGCCGCGCCGGCCATCTTCGATCAAGGCATCGACGCGCCGCCGCCGGCCCGGTGCCAGCAAGGCCAGGCTCAGGCGCAGGCCCGCAGCACCGGATATGACGATGGCGGTCAATTCGAATGCGGCGTGACCCACCGCGAAACGCCAGAACGTGTCGCCAAGGCCGACGTTCTGCAGGTGACCTGCCACCATCCCGATCATCACCCCGTTGAAGGCGATGGTCAGTACCGGCCCGATCCCCGCCAGCAAGCCGCTGGCATAGGTGCGCAGGCCAATACTGATGTTGTTGAAGATGTAGAAGCCGAACATCGCCAGATCACTGCCGGAGTCGCGGCCCACTTTCTGCGCGGCCTTGGCGTACATCTGCTCCCAGTCCGCCACCTGGTCCGGCGGCATCAGGGTGTGGATCAATTCCGGCTTGTATTGCAGGGCCACGAAACTGGCGACCAGGGGCACCACGAACAGCAACAGCGAGGCCAGCATCACGCCGGATTCGGAACGCACCAAGCGCGGGAAATCGGCGATGAAGAATTCGACCGCGCGTTGCCAACGCGGCAGCGGTGGCCGGTACAGCACGTCGTGGCCGCGTTGCACCAGCAGCTGCAGGCGTTCCTGCAGCAGCGGGCTGTAGCCGCGTCGCCGCGCCAGCCCGAGTTGCCGCGCCAGCCGCCGATAGACCGCCGGTACCTCGACATCGGCCAGCCCGCGCCAGTGGATATCGCCGCGTGCCTTGCGCGGTCGGGCGCTACGTGCGTCCAGCCAGCGCTCGAAGTCGGCCCATTCCTGCTGGTGGTGGGCGATGAATTGTTCCTGTCGCATCCGTGCTCAGTCCCGCCCCGACAGCCAGCGCGCGATGCCGGCCAGGCGGACGACGCCATCCTCGCGGCGCGCACCGGTCATCGGCGCGACGATGTCGGCCAGCTCCATCTGCCGTTCGAGCGTGAGCCGCGGCGCGCGCTCCGCAAACGCAAGCACCGCAACCTGGTCTTCCGGGCGCAACGCCACTTGCGGCGCGTGCGCGTCCACCGCATGCACGGCCGGCAGAGGTTGCAGCATCCGCACATGCACCACCAGCGTCCCCGCCACCAGATCGCCGAGTCGCCGCCCCCAGGGATCGGCAAGGCTGCTGACAAGGCCGCAGGCGTAGCCCAATGGCAGCATGTCCACGGTGCGCATCAGGTTGCGCACGATCGCCGCCAGCCAGCCCACCGGCGCGCCGTCTCCGGCCACCACGCGCAGGCCGAGCGCGCGCTTGCCCGGCGTCTGCCCGTTCCACAGGCCTTCGCACAGGATCGGGTAGCCCCAGAACACCAGGAACAACAACACCAGATACAGGCCCATGCCACTCTTGCCGAGCAGGGCCAGCACCATCGAAAACGCCCACAGGATGCCGAAGCGGATCACCAGATCGATGCACCACGCCAAGGCGCGCGGCATCGGCCCGGCGGCTGGCAGGCGCAGGGCAATCCCCTCGGGGGTATCGACGACGCGAACGGTATCCAGCATCAGCGGCCTGTACCGATTCCGACGGCCAGGTACTCGTCCTTCAGCCGCACATAGTGGCCGGCGCTGTAGTACAGGGCCTCGATCTCGGTCTCGGACAACTGCCGCACCTTCTTCGCCGGATTGCCCAGCCACAGTTCGCCTTCGCCCACCACCTTGCCCGGCGAGACCAGCGCGCCGGCGCCGACGAAGCCGTGCTTCTTCACCACCGCGCCATCCAGAATGACCGCGCCCATCCCGATCAGCGCCGCGTCTTCGATGGTGCAGGCATGGATAATCGCCTTGTGGCCGATGGTGACGTCACTTCCAATCCGGGTGGCAAAGCCGCCGCGCCGCAGGTGCGGGCCATCGTGGCTGACATGGATGACGGTGCCGTCCTGGATATTGCTGCGGTCGCCGATACGGACGAAATTGACATCACCGCGGACCACGGTGAACGGCCAGATCGACACGTCATCGCCCAGTTCCACGTCACCCACGACCACCGCCATCGGATCGAGGTAGACGCGCTGGCCGATGACCGGAACGTGGTCGCGGTAGGGACGAATGTGCATGTCCGGATTCTAGCCTGTGTGCCCCTTCCGCGCCGCCCATCGGCGCGTGGCCAGCCGCATGGCACAAGCCATTCCCCGGCGCATGGTCTGCCACTACACTGCCGCGCATGGATCGCATTCCCGCCACCCCGGTTTCCTCGCTGCAGCCCACCCTAGATCGCCTGCGCGCCAGTTGGCAGGCGAACAAGCCGGATTACCGGCAACGCCACGACGACCTGTCGCGCCTGCGCGCCAACCTCAAGCGCAGGCTTGATGAGATGACGAAGATCATCGCCAGCGATTTCGGCCATCGTTCACTGGACGAATCGCGGGTCGCCGATGGCATGACCGCGCTGACCGACATCGACCACCTGCTGGGGCACCTGCGCAGTTGGATGCGCCCGCGCCGCGCCAGCCCCGGCTGGCGGTTCTGGCCCGGCAGCGCCCAGGTGCGGGCGATGCCGTTGGGCGTGGTCGGCGTGATCGCACCGTGGAACTACCCGGTCAACCTCGCCCTGATCCCGCTCGCCACCGCGATTGCGGCCGGCAACCACGTCTTCCTCAAGCCGTCCGAGCACACCCCGCGCACCAGCGCCTTCCTGCGCGACCTGCTCAACTCCACTTTTCCGGAAGACCGCGTCTCGCTCGCACTGGGCGATGCCGACGTCGGCTCGGCCTTCGCGTCCCTGCCGTTCGATCACCTGGTGTTCACTGGCTCGACCGCGGTCGGCCGCAAGGTGATGGCCGCCGCCTCCCCCAACCTGACCCCGCTGACACTGGAACTGGGCGGCAAATCGCCGGTGCTGATCTGCGACGATTTCCCGATCGAGAAAGCCGCCGCGAGGATCGCCACCGGCAAATGGCTGAACTGCGGGCAGACCTGCATCGCCCCCGATTACGTGCTGGTGCCCAAGGCCAAGCGCGATGCGCTGGTGGCTGCGCTGCGCAAGGAAGTCCAGCAGCGCTACGGCGAGAAGCTCGACAACCTCGACGACTACACCCGCATCATCAATGACGCCCAATTCGCGCGTTTGCGTGGCTATCTGGACGATGCCCGCGAGCACAAGGTCGAACGCGTCACCCTGGCGGGCCAACCCGACCCTGACCAGCGGGTGATGCCGCCGACCCTGTTGCTGGATCCGCCGGATGATGCCCGGATCATGCAGGAGGAGATCTTCGGCCCGCTGCTGCCGATCAAGGGTTACCGCACGCTCGACGAGGCCATTGCCTTCATCAATGCGCGCGAGCGTCCGTTGGCGCTGTACCCGTTCAGCAATGATCGCCGCAGTATCGAACGCATCCTCCGGGACACGCTCGCCGGCGGCGTCTCGGTCAACGACACCCTGACCCATTTCGCGATCACCTCGCTGCCCTTCGGCGGCGTCGGTGCCAGCGGCATGGGGGCCTACCATGGCCGCGCCGGCTTCGATGCGATGAGCAAGCAGCTGCCGGTGTTCTGGCAATCCGGGCGCACCGGCGGCGACATGCTCAAGCCGCCGTATGCCAAGGCCAAGTGGCTGATCGACTTGATCGTGCGCTGAGCCGTGCAGGACATGCCGATCAATCCAGCATCCGCCATGAACCCTGCACCGCAACTCGCCGTGGTCGTCCCGGTCTGCAACGAAGAGGACAACGTGGCGACGCTGGTTGGCGAAATCCTGTCGGCGCTGCGCGGCCGCATCGCATTCGAGATCATCTATGTCGATGACGCGTCGCGCGATGCCACCTTGTCACGACTGCAGGCGCTGCAGACAACCACGCCCGAACTGCGTGTGATTCGTCATCTCGTCAACGCCGGCCAGAGCACGGCAGTGCGCAACGGCGTGAAAGCCGCGCGTGCGCCATGGATTGCAACCCTCGATGGCGATGGGCAGAACGATCCGGCGGATATTCCGAAATTGCTGGAACAACGTGCATCGGCAGCGACCGAGGTGAAGTTGTTCGCCGGCTGGCGCACCCAGCGCAAGGATTCCGGCAGCAAGCGCTGGGCCTCGAAATTCGCCAACGGCATCCGCGCCAGCCTGCTGCGCGACGCCACCCCGGATACCGGCTGCGGGATCAAGTTGTTCGAGCGCGAGGCCTTCCTCGACCTGCCGTATTTCGACCACATGCACCGCTACCTGCCGGCCCTGATGCAGCGCGCCGGCTGGCGGACCGTCAGCGTGCCGGTCAACCATCGCCACCGCACCGCCGGAGTCTCGAAATACAACAACCTCGGCCGTGCCATCGTCGGCGTACGCGATTTGATCGGCGTGCGCTGGCTGATTGCACGCAATCGTCGTACCGCCGTCGAAGACGTGCAGCCGTGATGTTCGCGCCCATCGGCTTCATGGACACGCCAATCGCGGCATTGGCGTGGACCGGCATCCACATGAGCCCGTGGAAGCTGGTCGGCCTGACCGGCGCGCTGATGTTCGGCGGCCGCTGGGTGGTGCAGTTCATCGCCAGCCGCCGTTACGGCAAACCCGTCATCCCGCGGCTGTTCTGGTACATGAGCATCCTGGGCAGCCTGATGACGCTCAGCTACTTCATCTTCGGCAAGAACGATTCGGTCGGCATCCTGCAGAACCTGTTCCCCAGCTTCACCGCCTGCTACAGCCTGTACCTGGACATCCGCCACCGCGGCTGGAAGCGTGACCGCGCGGATCATTAGGGCGTACAGGGCATCCACTTGTCCTGCCGCGTCCTTGCGACCAACGCATCACCACGGAAGCCTCTCCCCACGCCAGTCGAAGAAGCCACCGGACTGCTCCAACGTGACATCGTCGATCACGCGAAGCATGCCGGCGACTGCATCGGCGGGCGCATCGGTGGCTTGCGGGCCGCCCATCGCGGTTTGCACCCAGCCCGGGTGCAGGGCCAGCACCACGATTCCGCGTGTGGCCAATGCCCTTGCAAGCTGCGCGGTCGCCATGTTCTGCGCGGCCTTGCTGATCGCGTAACTGGGTGCACCGAAGCGGGTCACGTTGGTGATCGAACCGAGTTGCGAGCTGATGTTGACGACCTTCGCGCCGTCGGCCAGGCGTGGAGCCAGGGCTTGCGTCAACAGCAGCGGCGCGATGGCATTGACGTGGAGGCTATCCTCCAGCGTGGTCTGGCGGAGCTGGCCGAAGCGTTCGCCGGAATGCAGCACGCCGGCATTGTTGATCAGCAGGTCGATGTGGACGTCCTCATCGAGCACCAGCGGCAGCTCGGCGACCAATTCCGCACGTGCGTCGGGATCGGTCACATCCAGTGGCAGCACGCGCAGCCGGCCCGGATGTTCACCGGCCAGGGCGTTGAGCTCGGTGGCCTTGCCGGGACGCCGGCAGGTGGCGATCACGCGCTCGCCGCGTGCCAGCCATTGGCGGGCGAATTCCAGACCGATGCCGCGGTTGGCACCGGTGACCACGACATTGCGGGACATGACGCCTCCGGAGGATGGCTTCCGGCCTAGTGTATCGCCGGAGTGTGACGGCTATCATGGAAAGCTCACTGTCGATGTTCCTGGAGTCCTGCATGTCCGTCCTTCGTCCTGCTGTCCTCGCCCTTGCCCTCTCGGGCGTTCTGGGACTCGGGGGTTATGCCCCGGCCGCTGTCGCCGCCACCGCACCAGCCGTCAACATTCCGTATGACACGTTCACCCTTCCCAACGGGCTGCGGGTGATCGTGCATACCGACCGCAAGGCACCGATCGTCGCGGTCAACATTTGGTACCACGTCGGCAGCATGGACGAGCCGGCTGGCCGTACCGGCTTCGCGCACCTGTTCGAGCACCTGATGTTCAACGGCAGCGAGAACGCACCGGGTGAATTCTTCACGCCGTTCACCGCGGTCGGCACCACCAACCAGAACGGCACCACCAATTCGGATCGCACCAACTATTTCGAGAACGTGCCGACCACCGCGCTGGACATGGCGCTGTGGATGGAATCTGATCGCATGGGCCACCTGCTCGGCGCGATCGACCAGAAGACCCTCGACGAACAGCGCGGCGTGGTCCAGAACGAGAAGCGGCAAGGCGACAACCAGCCGTATGGGCAGGTCTGGGACGAGCTGGGGCGGATCATGTATCCGGCCGGCCACCCGTACCACCACAGCACGATTGGTTCCATGAACGACCTCAACGCCGCCTCGCTGGACGACGTCAAGACCTGGTTCAAGACCTGGTACGGCCCGAACAATGCGGTGCTGGTGCTGGCCGGTGACATCGACCTGGCCACCGCGCGCGAAAAGGTCGCGAAGTACTTCGGCGACATCCCGGCCACGCCGACCATGGCCCAGCCGGCCGTCGCCGTCGCCGCACACACCAGCGACACCCATTCGACGATGACCGATGTGGTGCCGCAGTCGCGCATCTACCGGATCTGGAACGTGGCCCAGTACGGCCAGCCCGATCTCGACCGGCTCGACCTGTTCGCCCGCGTGCTCGCCGGCGGCAAGTCCTCGCGCCTCGCGCGTCGCCTCGTCCATGACGAGAAGCTGGCCGACAGCGTCGCCGCGATGGTGTCGCCGTCGCAGCTGAGCAGCAATTTCGTCATCACCGCCACGGTCAAGAAGGGTGTCGATCCGGCCAAGGTCGAGGCGATCATCAGTGAAGAACTGCAGCGCCTGTTGAAGGAAGGCCCGAGCGCCGATGAGCTGACCCGTGCCCGTACCGGCGTCGAGGCGGCCTGGGTGCGCGGCGTCGAGCGCATCGGCGGCTTCGGTGGCAAGGCCGACGTGCTGGCCGAATGCACGGTCTACACCGGCAAGCCGAATTGCTACCAGGACAGCCTCAAGACCCTGGCCGCCGCCACCCCCGACACCGTGCGTGCGGCCGGCAACACCTGGCTGGGCGCAGGCAAGGGCAGCCACACCCTGGTGGTGAATCCGGGCCCGCGCGTGCCGGTGGTCGAGGAGCCGACCGTGAAGCCGGCACCGTTCGTGATTCCCAAGCCGGATCCGCGCTACACCACCACCGCGTCCAGCGTCGACCGCAAGGCCGGTCCGCCGATGCCGACCCGCTTCCCCGATCTGGTGTTCCCGGCCCAGCAGCATGCCACCCTGAGCAATGGCACCAAGGTGGTGCTGGCCGAGCGCCACGACATCCCGGTTGTGCAGATGAGCTATCTGTTCCGTGGCGGTCAGGCGGCCGATGCGGTGGCGCATCCGGGCCTCGCCAACTTCACCATGGGCATGCTCGATGAAGGTGCCGGTGACCTCGACGCGCTGGCCTTCGCCGATCATGCCGAAGCCCTTGGTGCCAACCTCAGCGCCAGTTCGGGACGCGATAGCAGCGAGGTCTACCTGTCGGCGTTGAAGCAGAACCTCGATGCCTCGGTGGCCCTGTATGCCGACATGCTGCGCCATCCGCGCTTCGATCAGGCCGACATCGACCGCGTGCGCGGCCAGTGGATCGCCGGTATCCGTCAGGAGAAGGCGAATCCGAACGCACTGGCGGCACGCGTGTTGCCGGGTCTGGTCTACGGTGCCGGCCATCCGTACTCGGTGCCGGCCAGCGGTACCGAGGCCTCGATCACCGGCTTGACCCGCGCCGACCTGCAAGGCTGGCACGACAGCATGCTGCGTCCGCAGGACGCCACCCTGGTGGTGGTGGGCGACACCACGCTGGCGGAGATCCTGCCGGTGCTGGAGCGCCACTTCGGCGATTGGAAGCCGGCCGGCACCCACGCCGCCGCGGCGGCCATCCCGAGCGTGCCCGCACAGGCACAGCCGCGGGTGTTCCTGATCAATCAGCCGGGTGCCGTGCAGGCCACTATCGCGGCCTCCACCACGATCCCGTCGAGCAGCGATCCGAACTCGATCCAGTACGACATGGCCAATATGGTGCTGGGCGGCGACTTCACCGCCCGCCTCAACATGAACCTGCGCGAGGACAAGCACTGGTCGTATGGCGCCGGCAGCGGCGCGGGCAGCGCACTGGGGCCGCGCCAGTGGATGGCACGCGCACCGGTGCAGATCGACAAGACAGGTGAATCGGTGGCGGAAATGCGCCGCGAAATCACCGATTTTGCCAACGGCACCCGCCCGGCCACCGCCGCCGAAGTCGCCAGCATGGAGAAGATCGAGACCCTGAGCCTGCCGGGCGATTACGAGACCGCGCGTGCGGTGCTCGGCACGATTGCCAGCAACAACCTGTACGGGCGTCCGGACGACTACGTGTTCCAGCGCAAGGCGGCGATCGAGGCGATGACGCCGGCCCAGGTCAATGCCGCGGCGCATCTGTTCAACCCGAGCGGGCTGACCTGGCTGATCGTGGGCGATCTCAAGCAGACCGAGGCACCGGTGCGGGCCTTGAACATCGGTCAGGTGACCGTGCTCGATGCCGATGGCAAGCCGGTGCCGCCGAAGCCTTGATACCCCGCGTTCATCCTGAAGTCGACGAAGCCCGCCACACTTGGCGGGCTTCGTTTTTTCCGGCGGCGATTGGCATGTCGATGCGAATATTTCTGTTGTTCTGCCTGTTGCCAGCCTTGGCCGGCTGCGCCTTCGTCAGCATGACCCCGAGCGGGGCGCGGGTGCGGGTTCTGGCCAGTGCCCCGAATGGCTGCGAGTCGCGTGGCGAAGTGGTGGTGACCATGACCCACCGGGTCGGACCCTACCTGCGTGATGCGCTGCGGGTGCGTGACGAATTGGAGATCCTGGCCCGCAATCAGGCGCCGGCGCTGGGGGCCAATCGGATCAATCCGATGCAGGAGCCCGCGAACGGCCGCCAGCGCTGGGCGATGTGGCGCTGTTCCTGAATGTGAACTGCGTTCGCCGGCTCAAAATTTCGTGTGAGTTACGCTCAGATTGTCGTCACTTCATCGACACGAACATGGTCATCATCGATGCGCGCGACGGTGCAGATCGCGCGCACGATGCGGTATGCGCCGAAAGCATTCTTGGCGCGGAATGTCATCAGCACGATGGCCTTCCCATCCTTGCGAACATTCGATGGCCAATCGGAAACGCGCCCAAAATCGGCGCTGTATGGATCGTCGAGGTTGTTTTTCGTCCATTGCATGCACGCAAGTCGAGCTGTTTGCGGAAGTTCCGCCAACGCTCTGGCTTTGCGTTCTTCTTCGGCCTTGCGCGTTGCATCCGCTGCAGCTTTGGCGCGGGCTTGGTCTCGTGCGGCGCGTTCGGCTGGCGTCATGCTTGCTTCGCGCTTCGCGATCAATGCGGCGAGCTTGTCGTGCGCTGCCTTTTCTTGCATCCCCATGATTATGCCGCTGATCGCGGCGAGACCAATCAGGCCGGCGACGATGAGTGTCAGAATTGCTGCGGTACTAAGTTTCGATTTGGCGCTCATCGATTCATCTTTCGGCAGCGCTGGCCAGCACTTGCGCAGGGTATACCACGCGATGACGCGACCAGAAATGTGGAGGTTATCCAGGTCCGCCAAGCAATATCGAAATTCCCATACGCATGCGAATGGTTGCGGAAATGCGCTATCCTGAAAGGTTCAAGGGGGCCGCTGGGCGCCAGTTCGAGTAATCCACCATGCTTTTCCAACGCGTTGCCATCGCCGGCCTGGCCCATATCGACGCCCCGCGTCGCCTGTCTTCGGAAGAAATCAATGCCCGCCTGAAGCCGACGCTGGATCGGCTGGGTATCCGCACCGACGTGCTCGGCGACATCGCCGGCATCCATGCGCGCCGGCTCTGGGACGACAACGTCCAGGCCTCCGACGCCGCCACCCTGGCGGGGGTCAAGGCGCTGGCCGATGCCGGCATCGATCCGGACAAGGTCGGCCTGCTGGTCAATACCTCGGTCAGCCGCGATTACCTGGAGCCGTCCACCGCGTCGATCGTCAGCGGCAACCTCGGCCTGCCCGACACCTGCCAGAACTTCGACATCGCCAATGCCTGCCTCGCCTTCATCAACGGTATGGACATCGCCAGCCGCATGATCGAGCGCGGCGAGATCGAATACGCGCTGGTGGTCGACGGCGAAACCGCCAACTTGGCGTATGAGAAGACCATGGAACGGCTGATCCGCGAGGACATCAGCGAGGCCGATTTCCGCAACGAACTGGCCACCCTCACCCTTGGCTCCGGCGCGGCGGGCATGGTGCTGGCGCGCGCCGAACTGGCCCCGGGTGCGCCGCGCTACAAGGGTGGCGTCACCCGCGCCGCCACCGAGTGGAACAAGCTGTGCCGCGGCAACCTCGATGGCATGGTCACCGACACCCGCATGCTGCTGATCGAAGGCATCAAGCTGGCCACCAAGACCTTCGAGGTTGCCAAGCTCAAGCTGGGCTGGGTGGCCACCGAGTTGGACGAATTCGTCATCCACCAGGTCAGCAAGGTGCATACCGCCGCCTTCACCAAGGCGATGGGCATCGACCCGAAGAAGGTGATGACCATTTTCGGCGAACACGGCAACATCGGCCCCGCCAGCGTGCCGATTGTCTTGTCCAAACTGCGCGAAATGGGCCGCCTCAAGAAAGGCAGCCGGGTCGCCCTGCTCGGGATCGGCTCCGGCCTGAACTGCTCGATGGCCGAAGTCGAGTGGTGACACCGCAATGACGAAGGCGGTCGAATCCGCCCTGCCGGCTTGCCCCCAGTGCGGTTCGTCGTATGCCTATGCCGACGGCGCGCTGCTGGTGTGCCCGGAATGCGGCCACGAATGGGCGGCGGGTGATGCCACGGCAAGCTCCGATGCGGGCGACATGCCCGTAGTGCGCGATGCCGTCGGCAATGTGCTGGCCGATGGCGACAACGTCACCGTGGTCAAGGACCTGAAGGTGAAGGGCGCATCCAACACGCTCAAGGTCGGCACGCGGATCAAGGGCATCCGCCTGATCGATGGCGCGGATGGCCACAACATCGATTGCAAAATCGATGGCTTCGGTGCGATGCGGCTGAAGTCGGAGTTCGTGAAGAAGGCTTGAGGCAGGCGGTCATCACGGGATGATGTGGTGACACACCGAGTCGAAACCTCAAACGCGCATTGCTTCGGCCACGAGGTCCCGCAACTCCGGCAACAACTCGACTTCAAACCACGGATTGCGCACCAGCCACAGGCGATTGCGCGGACTGGGATGCGGTAGCGGAAGCAGGCCGTGGGCGAGATGGCTGCGCCACGCCCGCACGGTGTCGGTGAGCGTTGGTTCGCGCGCGTCCTGCAGCAGGCCGGCCTGTGCGTATTGGCCGATCGCCAGTGTCAGCCGCACGTCGTTCAATCGTGGGAGTAGCTGCGGATGCCAGTCCGGCGCGCATTCCGGGCGTGGTGGCAGGTCGCCGCTGTTGCCGGTGCCGGGGAAGCAGAAGCCCATCGGCACGATGGCGACCTTGCTCGCATCGTAAAAGGTGGCGCGGTCCACGCCCAGCCAATCGCGCAGGCGATCACCGCTGGGATCGTTGAACGGGATGCCGGTGTCATGCACTTTGCGCCCCGGTGCCTGGCTGACGATCAACAGTCTTGCCGTGGGCGAGGCCTGCACGACCGGACGCGGGCCGAGCGGCAGGAAGGCCTCACAGGTCCGGCAGGCACGGACGCGTGCCAGCAGTGCGTCGAAGGAATCGGTCATGGCGTCGGCATGATGCCAGCGTTGCCGTGAGGACGTACCGGCGGCGGCACTTTACCTGCGCATGAAAGGCATTGTGTCCGGTTTGCGGCGATTTTTCCGCTTGCCTCACAAGGGTGAGGCTAGCCGCACTCGTTCTTTCCATCTTTCGGAGGCCGCCATGCGTCACTTCACCATCGTCATGCTGTTGCTCACCATCCTCGGCCTGGTCGGTTGTGGCCAGGCAGTGCCTGCGGATAAACAGGCCTACGTCGGCGAATGGCAATCGCAAGGCATGGCGGTCAACATCAGCGCGGGCGGGAACGTGGTGGTGGTGAAGGAGGGGGCCAATGGCAATACTCGGGTGGAAGCACCGTTGCAGGGTTTCAGTGGCAACGATTTCACCATCGGGTTGGGGCCGATGAAGACCACCTACAAGGTCTCGGCGCCGCCGCATCAGGACAATGGCGAGTGGAAGATGACCGTGGACGGCAAGGAGCTGACCCGGGTGCAGGAGTGAGAGGTCGCCGCAGCCGCCTACAATAGGCGGATGCATTTCCCTGATTATCCCTTCACTCCGCAGCGCTTCGCGGTGCGCCCCGGCATCGAACTGTCGTACCTCGACGAGGGGCCGCGCGATGGCGAAGTCGTCGTCATGCTGCACGGCAATCCATCGTGGAGCTTCTACTGGCGGCATCTGGTGCTGGGCCTGCGTGATCGCTACCGCTGCATCGTGCCCGACCACGTCGGCATGGGCCTGTCCGACAAGCCCGATGACGCGCCGCAGGCGCAGCCGCGCTACGACTACACCCTGCAGTCGCGGATCGACGATCTCGATGCCCTGCTGAAGCATCTTGGCATCGATGGCCCGCTGACACTGGCGGTGCACGACTGGGGTGGGATGATCGGGTTCGGCTGGGCACTGCGTGATCCTGCGCGGGTCAAGCGGCTGGTCATCACCAATACCGCCGCCTTCCCGCTGCCGAGCAGCAAGCGCTTCCCGCTGCGCTTGGCGATGGGGCGCGACTCTCGCTTTGGTGGCTGGCTGATCCGCCGCTTCAACCTGTTCGCCCGTGGCGCGGCGCGCTTCGGGACCGTGCGCCGGCTGCCCAAGGACGTGCGCGCGGCTTATGCCGATGTGTATGACGGTTGGACGAATGCGATTTCCACCCTGCGCTTCATGCAGGACATCCCGCTGCACCCGGGTGATCGCGGCATGGCGCTGGTCGAGGACAGTGCGAAAGTGCTGCCCGGCTATGCGGATCGACCGGCATTCATCGGCTGGGGGCTGCGCGATTTCGTGTTCGACAGGCATTTCCTCGACGGCTTCCGTGCCGCGCTGCCGAATGCGGAAGTGCATGCCTATGCCGATGCCTCGCACTACGCGCTGGAAGACAAGCACGAGGAAATGGTGCCGTTGATTCGCGCATTTCTGGAACGGAATCCGCTGGGCTGATCGCGCCCCTGCGGTGCGCTCCTACAAAATCGTGTCCTGTGGGAGCACACCGCAGGGGTGCGATCTGCCGCCACCCACCCGCCACATGCCTTTCGCGCCCCTGCGGTGCGCTCCTGCCGAAGAGAAATTGCGGTGCGTCCCGAGTGCCCTGTGGCGCAAGACGCCACACCGGCGAGACGCGATAATGCCCCCATGGACCAGACCTGCAACATCGCCGCGGCCTTGCCACGACTGGCACGCGAATGCCCGGAACGGGTGGCGATTCGCTGCCCGGGGAGTGGTGGACGCTACGATGTCGCGCTGACCTATGCCCAGCTGGATGCGCGCAGCGATGCGATTGCCGCGGGCCTCGCCGCGCGCGGTGTGGTCGCAGGCAGTCGCTGCGTGGTGATGCTGCGACCGACGCCGGAGTTCTTTCTGGTGAT
Source organism: Pseudomonadota bacterium (assembly GCA_018242365.1). GTDB lineage: Bacteria > Pseudomonadota > Gammaproteobacteria > Xanthomonadales > Xanthomonadaceae > Thermomonas. Next base: position 37,866 of record JAFECB010000006.1, on the reverse strand, counting down.
GTTCGCATTGTTCAAGCTCGGTGCGGTGCCGGTGCTGATCGATCCGGGCATCGACAAGCGCGCGCTCAAGCAATGCCTCGCGCAGGCAATGCCGGTGGCGTTCATCGGGATTCCTCTGGCCCTGCTGGCCAAGGCGGTGTTGGGCTGGGCACCGACGGTGCCGCTTAGGATCACCACAGGTCGCATCGCATTGCTGGCGAATGCCACGCTGGCGCAGGTTGAATCGACGGGTGCGAAGGCCGGCCCGCAACTGGCATCCACCGCAGCGGATGACATCGCGGCGATCCTGTTCACCAGTGGCAGCACCGGCGTGCCCAAGGGTGTGGTGTATCGCCATCGTCACTTCGTTGCCCAGATCGAGATGCTGCGCACCGCATTCGGGATCGAAGCCGGTGGCGTGGATTTCCCGACCTTCCCGCCGTTTGCCCTGTTCGATCCGGCGCTGGGCCTGACCAGCCTCATTCCGGACATGGATCCCACCCGTCCGGCGCGCGCCAATCCGCACAAGCTGCACGCGGCGATCGCGCGCTTCAAGGCGGACCAGTTGTTCGGTTCACCGGCCCTGATGCGGGTGCTGGCCGAGCATGGCGAGTCATTGCCGACCCTGCGCCGGGTGACCAGTGCCGGCGCGCCGGTGCCACCTCAGATCGTGCAGCGGATGCTGGAACTGCTGCCGCCTGACGCACGCTTCTGGACACCGTATGGCGCAACCGAATGCTTGCCGGTGGCGGTGATCGAAGGGCGTGAATTGCTGGAATTGCGTGCGCGCACCGAAGCCGGTGCCGGTACTTGCGTCGGTCGGCCGGTGTCAGGCAACACGGTGCGCATCATCGCCATCCACGATGGTGCGATTGCCCGTTGGGACGACGCTCTGCTGGCGCGGCCGGGCGACGTGGGTGAGATTACCGTGGCCGGTCCCAGTGCCACTGATGCCTACTTCAATCGTGACGATCAGACCGCGCTGGCCAAGATTCGCGAGACCTTGGCGGATGGCAGCACCCGCATCGTGCATCGGATGGGCGATCTCGGCTGGCTCGATGGCGAGGGGCGGCTGTGGTTCTGCGGGCGCAAGTCGCAGCGGGTGGTGGTGGACGCGGTGACCACCTTGTGCACCGAACAGGTCGAGCCGATTTTCAATACCCATCCGGCGCTGGCGCGCAGCGCACTGGTCGGGATCGGGCCGCGTGGTGCGCAGGTCGCCGCGCTCTGCTTCGAACTCAAGCCGGGCAGCACGGCCGATCCGAAGGATGTCGCGGACGAGTTGCGCCATATCGCCGAGGGCTTCGTGCACACCGGCAAGATCGACGCCTTCCTGCACTATCCAAAGCCATTCCCGGTGGACATCCGCCACAACGCCAAGATCGGTCGCGAAAAGCTGGCGACATGGGCGGCGACGCGGCTGCCTGCGGTGGTGCAGTAGTGCGCGTACTGGTCACCGGTGGTGGCGGATTTCTCGGCCTGGCCTTGTGCCGTGCCTTGCAGGCGCGCGGGCACTCGGTGACCAGCGTCAGCCGAAGTCGACATGCCGCACTGGATGCACTCGGCGTGCCGCAACGACAGGGCGACCTGGCGGATCGCGATGCCACCCTGCACGCATTCGATGGCGGCTTCGACGCGGTACTGCACAACGCCGCCAAGGCCGGCGTGTGGGGACGTCATGACGACTTCCATTCGGCCAATGTCATCGGCACCGAAAACGTGTTGGCTGCTTGCCGCGCGCATGCGATTCCCAGACTGGTCCATACCTCGACCCCCAGCGTGACCCACCGTGCCACCCGGCCGGTCGAGGGCGCGGGCGCGGAAGAGGTGCCCTATGGCGAGCCGTTCAAGTCGCACTACGCAACGACCAAAGCGATTGCGGAGCGTGCGGTGCTGGCGGCGAACTCCGACGCACTTTTCACCGTGGCGTTGCGCCCGCGTCTGATCTGGGGGCCGGGCGATACCCAGATTCTGCCGCGCTTGGTGGCGCGTGCACGCAGTGGGCGGGTGCGATTGGTTGGCGGTGGCAACAATCTGGTCGATACCACCTATATCGACAATGCCGCGCAGGCCCATTGCGATGCGTTGGAACATCTGCATGCGGGCGCTGCCTGCGCAGGCAAGGCGTATTTCATCAGCAATGGCGAACCGTGGCCGCTGCGCGAAGTACTCAACGGCCTGCTGCAAGCCGCCGATGCACCGATCGTGCGCAAATCGATTCCGTATGGCGCGGCCTACGTGATCGGTGCCGTCTGCGAAGCGCTGTGGACCCTGCTGCCCTTGCGTGACGATCCACCGTTGACGCGCTTTCTGGCCGAACAACTCAGCACGCCGCACTGGTATTCGATGGCACCGGCGCAGCGCGATTTCGGTTACGCGCCCAGAGTGACGATGGCGGACGGATTGCAGCGGTTGCGCCACTCGCTGCGTGCTTGAACGCGCTGGAATTGTGTAACCGCTGCGCCTGCCGGTACTGTTGCGCCGCTTGCAATCAGAGGAAGGCCTCGATGGCCGCCGGCCACAACCACGACCACCACGCGCATGGCCGCGACCATCAGGATCATGACCACGACCATGGTCATGCCCATGCACACAGCCACGGCCACGGGCATAGCCATGTTCCGAAGGTGATCAAGCACGAGCGTCCGTTGTGGATCGCGTTCGGCCTGACGCTCGCGGTGTTGGTCGCGGAAATCGTCGGCGGGGTGATGAGCAACAGCCTCGCCCTGCTGTCCGATGCCGCGCACATGCTGACCGATGTGGCGGCGCTGGGCATTTCCCTGTTCGCGGTGCGGCTGAGCCGACGACCGGCGGACGCGCGGCGCAGCTACGGCTATGCGCGGATGGAAGCGATCGGTGCCTTGATCAACGGCAGTATGCTGTTCCTGGTCGGCGGCTACATCCTGTGGGAAGCACTGCAGCGCTTTCGTGCGCCGGTGCAGGTGGCGTCGACGGCGATGCTGATCGTGGCCTGTTTCGGCCTCATTGCCAACATGCTATCGATGCGACTGCTGGCGGCCGGTGCCGGCGAAAGCCTGAACATGAAGGGCGCCTACCTGGAAGTCTGGAGCGACATGCTCGGCTCGCTGGGCGTCATCGGCGGCGCGCTGTTGATCCATTTCACCGGCTGGGCCTGGGTCGACCCGGTGGTGGCGGTGCTGGTCGGCTTGTGGGTGTTGCCGCGCACCTGGGTGCTGCTGCTGCAGGCGGTGCATGTGCTGATGCAGGGTGTGCCGGCCGGGATCGATGTCGATGCCGTGCGCAAGGCGATGCAGGCGGTGCCGGGCGTGGTCGCGATTCACGATCTGCACGTGTGGGCCTTGGCTTCGAACGAACCGATCCTGACCGCGCATGTGGTGCTGGGGGAGTCGGGCAGCGATCCGGACGCGGTGCGCGCAGCGGTGGCTGGCGTCCTGCATGATGGATTCGAAATCGCGCACGCAACCTTGCAGATGGAGGCGCATCACTGCGCTGTCGATGGCGTGCATGCCTGAGCTACTTGGCGATGATGCGGCGTTGCAAGTGCTCCATGCCGATGCCGCGTTGGCGGTGGTCAACAAGCCCGCTGGCCTGATGGTCCACGACAGCGCTCTGGCGCGTGGTGAGACCGATTTTGCCGCCGACCGCCTGCGCGTGCAGTTCGGTAAACCCATCTTCCTCGTGCATCGCCTGGACCGTGCCACCAGTGGCTGCCTGCTGCTGGCATTTGATCGCGAAACCGCCGCGGCGTTGGGAAAGCAGGTGATGGCGCACGCGCTGGAAAAGGACTATTGGGCGATCTGCCGCGGTTGGCCCGCGGAAACAAGATTCACGGTCGACCATCCGCTGGACGGTGGCCCCGGCAAGCCGGAGAAAAAACCTGCCATTACCGCGTTCGAGGTGCTTGCCACCTGTGAATTGGCGATGCCCGGCTCGGGCTTCGACACCTCGCGCTACGCATGGCTGCGCGCCAGCCCGCAAACCGGCCGCTTCCGCCAGATCCGCCGTCATCTCAAGCACCTGTCGCATCATTTGATCGGTGACAGCAGCCACGGCGACGGCCGCCACAACCGCAATTTCCGGATGCTGGGCGTGCAGAGGATGTTGCTGCATGCACGCAGGCTGGCGTTCACGCATCCGCAGACTGGGGCGCGCATCGAAGTGCTGGCACCAGTGGATGCGGAGTTCGGCAAGGTACTGTCACTGTTCGGCGCGAATGCATGACTGCTGCCTCGGTGCTATCGGGGTTCGAAAGCGGCTTGGACGCGGATTGACGCGGATTGACGCGGAAAACGCGGATCAAGCAAGAAATAATTTGATCCGTCTTCTCCGTCTTCTCCGTCTTCTCCGTCTTCTCCGTCTTCTCAGCGTTTATCCGCGTTCATCCGCGTCAAAAGCTCTTTCGTACCACGGCTACGCCAGGAAAAGGTTCCTGCACGTGCAGCGCGCCCGGTAAGATTCGTCACCATGCGCATCGGCCGGATCGACATCGACGAAGCAGAACTGAGCGAACGCTTCGTGCGGGCGTCGGGTCCGGGTGGGCAGAACGTCAACAAGGTGGCGACTGCGGTCGAACTGCGTTTCGATGTCGCCAATTCACCTGCACTTCCGGAAACGGTGCGGGAACGCCTGCTCGCCAAGCGTGATCGGCGCCTGACCGCCGAGGGCGTGCTGGTGATTTCCGCGCAACGCTTCCGCACCCAGGAGCGCAACCGCGAGGATGCGCGCGTGCGACTGGCGGCGTTCATCGAAAGCGGGACGCATGTCCCGAAGCCGCGCATCGCCACCAGGCCGGGACGCGCAGCGAAGGAACGCCGCTTGGGCGAAAAGCGCGGACGTGCGACGATCAAGCAGGGGCGCAGTGGGCGAGGCTGGGATTGAGCGGGACACAGGGGAATGCCATCGTGCCGACGCTGCCGCCGTCGGTGCCGAAGATGCCGCGCAGCGCGTTTGCGCAGTGGTTGGCGCGCACGTTGATGCGCGTCGGCGGCTGGCGGATGGTCGGCGAGTTCCCGGACCTCCCCAAGGCCGTGCTGATCGCCGCGCCGCATTCGTCGAACTGGGACGGCCTCTGGGGCATCACCGCCAAGGTCGCGCTTGGCATCCGCCTGTCGGTGCTGGGCAAACACAGCCTGTTCAAGATCCCGCTGCTGGCGCAGCTGCTGCGCTGGCAGGGGGTGATCCCGGTCGATCGGAGGGCACCCTTCGGCGTGATCGAGCAGGCGGTCGCGGCGATGCGTGGGCAGGCCTCGATCTGGTACGCGGTTGCCCCCGAAGGCACGCGCAGGAAAGTGACGGCGTGGAAAACCGGATTCTGGAAGATCGCCCACGGTGCCGGGGTGCCGGTGGTGCCGGCGTATTTCGACTATCCCAGTCGCACGATCGGCATCGGGTCGCCGATCGCATTGACCGATGACATGGACGCCGACATCGCCCGCATCCAGCGCTGGTACGCGCCGTACAAGGGACGCAACCATGATGTGCGGCAGCCGGAGGACTGACGGGCTCCCGTCGGAATCGGACATGAAAAGCCCCGGACATGCCGGGGCTTCTTGATCTTGCGGGATCGCGCGATCTTTACCTCAGCGCGACGCCACCCAACTTCCATGTCACCTGCAGAAAGAAACTGCGCCCGATGGAGTCGAACCATGACGTGTCGTAGTAGGGATAGCTCGTCCAGGTCGGATCCTTCGGTGGTTTCTGGTTGAACAGGTTGGTGATCGACAGGGCGAGACGCAGGTGGTCGTTGATGTCGTAGCGTGCGCCTGCATTGAAGCGCCAGGTGGATGGCGTCCACGCATCGTTGGCGAAATTGGCGACCTTGCCGAGGTAATTGCCGAACAGACTGGCACCCCACTGGCCCTTGTCCCAGTTCACGCTGAGATTGGCCTTGGTGCGTGGCAAGGTGGTGTCGCTGAAGCTGAGATCGAGCATGTCTTCGGTCGGATCGCCCGGATACAGCTGGCGGTTGTGGCGGCGTGTCCAGTTGTAGTTGGCGCTGAATGCGAAATTGCCGGCATCGGAGGTGGCAAGCCGGTAATTTGCGGTGACGTCAATGCCCGTGGTGCGTTCGCTGGCGATGTTGATCGGCCCGAAATGGACGCTGGAAATGTCGCCGTTGACGTCGCGGATGACCCGGGCCAGCGCGTCCTGGCAGGTTGGTGAATTGATGTCCACGGCGGCCCCGGTATCGGTCACGCCCAGCCTGCAGTTGGCTTCGGTGACGCGCAGCAATTCGCGGTCCTGGGTCTGCACCTGATTCTTCACCTGGATCGCGTAGTAATCCACTGCAAGGTCGAAATTGGCAGTGGGCGACCACACGAATCCGACCGTGGCCGATTTGCTGGTTTCCACGTCCAGATCGAGATTGCCGGTGTAGACGTCGAAGGTGGCACCGTCGTAACTGCCGTCGTCATAGCAATCGTCATCGCTCCAGCCCGGCTCGGCGGTGCGGCAGTGGTAGTAGTCGGTCGCGTAGCGGGTTCTGTAGTAATCGTTGCCGGCAAACAGGTAGTGCATGTCCGGCGCACGGAAGCCGGTGCCGTAGGAGCCGCGGACCAGCAGGCTATCCACGGGACGCCATTCCAGACCGGCGCTCCAGGTGAACTTGCCGGGGTTGCGATTGGCGAAGCTGTAGCGATCAAAGCGGCCAGCGAGGCTGGCTTGCAGTGTGTCCAGCAGCGGCGCGCGCAATTCCGCGGCCACGTCCCAATGGTTGCGACTTCCGCTGCCGTCGCCATAGCGCGGCCCGTAGTAGGCGTCCTCGGTCAGGGCCAGCGGATCCGGGTTGATCCGATAGGACTGACGGCCATATTCGATGGCACCGGCAAAGCCGACATCACCAGCAGGCAGGGTGAACAAGGCGGGGGTATCGACGGTAAAGCTGAAGTTGTCGTTCTTGGCGACGGGATGGAACACCGACATCACCCCGAAGGCGGCGAAGGCACCGGGTGTCAATGGCGAGAACAGGCGCGTCGGATCCGGCGCATAGATCGCGAAGCCGTCGGCGTCGTAGCCAAGACGCGGGCCCAGGAAGTAGGTGTTGGCGGCGGCCGCGAGAATCCTCGGCATCGCCACGTCGGCCTTGTACTGGGAATGGTTGTAGGACAGCTCCCAATCCCAATTTTGCCCCCAATAGCCTTTGAAGCCGGTGGTCAGCGCCAAGGTGTTCTCGGTAGTGGAGTTCATGCGGTTGCGCAGGCCATCCATCTCCTCGGGACTGAATTGCCGCGACCAGACCTCGTAGTGCCCGGTGTTGGCATTGAAGAACATCGGCTCGCGATAGTTGTTGGTCGAATTCGGATCGTGGAATTCCCAGCCCATCTGATCACTGGCAACGTCATTGCCATTGGTGCCGGTCAGCAGCCTCACTTTCTGGTGTCCAAGCTGGATGTCAGCGAACCAGGACAGGCTGTCCGAAATCTTGTATCCAAACGAGCCGTAAGCCGTGAATCCGCGGCGTTCGTTCTCGATCGTGCGATAGGAGATCGCATGCGTGCTGCCGCAGTAGGGTTCGCCGAAGCGATCCAGGGCAGCGACTGTCGTGCCTTCGTTCAACCCGGCCATCGCTGCACAGCCGTCGGCAGCAGCGATGTTGACGTCATCATCCCAGTCGTAACGCTGCGCGATGAGACGCGGCAGTTGGCGGCGTCCGGGCGGTGCATCCAGGGTGGAATCCTGGATGCTGCGCTGGAAGCCCCAGACGGGGCTTTTGTCGATGAACTCGACACCGACAATCCCGGTGAAATCACCGCGGTCGAAGCCGGTGGTCAGCGTCAGATTGTGCGACTGGCCGCCCCCTTGGCTGGTGTCGCCGTAGCGGTAATCAATCGTCGTGCCGTCGGTGGATTTCTTCAGGATGAAGTTGATCACGCCGGCCATGGCATCCGATCCGTACACCGCGGATGCGCTGCCGGTTAGGATCTCGACGCGATCAATCATCCCCAGCGGGATGTTGCCGATGTCGGTGAAATTGCTGCGGCCATTGAGCGGCAATGGAAAGTCGGCAACCCGGCGGCCGTTGATCAACACCAGGGTGTGGTTGGGGCCGAGGCCGCGCAGGTCAACGGCCTGTGCTCCCGGTGTGGACTGCGCGCCGGTGGTGTTCTGCTGGCCCTGCACGCTACCGCTGTTCTGGCTGAGCGAGCGCAAGACTTCCGGCACCGAGGTGAAGCCGGCGGCGCGGATTTGTTCGGCATTGACGACGGTGATCGGTGCCGGGCCTTCGACCTGCGCACGCGGGATCCGCGAGCCTGTGACCTGGATGCCTTCAAGGACGGTCGGCGCGGTTTCGCCCACAGCCTGCGGCGTGGCTCGCGGTGCCGGTGCAGGTCGTGCGGGTGCTGCCTGTGAGCCTGTGCTCGGCACGATCAGTACCGCACCGGAAGCATCGCGCTGGGCGCGGAAGCCACTGCCCTTGAGCAAGGCATCGAGTGCCTGCGGGGATGCCGCCTGGCCATGCAGACCGCCGCTGCGGGCGCCTTTGAGTTGGTCCGCGCGATAGATCAGCTGGGTCCCGGACTGCTGGGCATAGGTTGCCAGCGCCGTGGCCAAATCTCCGGCGGGAACGTCGAGCACGCTATTGGATTGCGCCTGTGCCGCGAGTGCGGCGGAGCAGGCGAGGGCCAGCAGCAGGCGGCGGAATGGACGAATCGAAGGCATCGCGGTATTTCCCCATGTGGCGCGCGTGGCGGGCCGTCAGGAGTCCAAGACGAACGAATACGTGAAATCCCCCGTCGCGCTTCGATTCAGCGCGTGCGAAGCGTGATGTGGTCGACGCCCTGCTCGGCGCGAATCGGGAATCCCGCCTCCAGCAGTCGCACGAATGCATCCTCGTTGTCCCAGCGGAAGCTGCCGCCGATCCGCAGCGCCGCGGCGTCAGCATCGGCCACCACCAATTTGCGCGTGTTGAAGCGATTGAACTCCGCCGCCACCTCCGAAAGCGGAGCGTCGTGGAATGCAAGCATGCCGGTGGACCAGGTGAGCATTTCACGGGCTTGTGCCAGCGGGACGCTGCGCACGAGGACGCCGCTTTGGCGCACCAGCGCAACACTGCCTGCGGGAAGCAGGATCGAAGGGCTGCCGGATGCCGCGCTGGCGGGGGATTCCAGCCGCACGGTGCCTTCGGTGACCACCACGCGCAAATCCGCGGCATCCTTGCGCACCGAATAGCGCGTACCGACGGCGATGGCGCGATAGCCATCGGCGGCCACGCGGAACGGTCTGCTCGGGTCCTTGGCGACTTCGAAGATCGCCTCGCCGCGGCTCAACTCGACGTCGCGGAATTTTTCCGAAAGCCTGACTTCGATGCGGCTGTCGCTGGACAGCGTCGCGCGGGAGCCATCTGCAAGTGTCAGGGTGCGCACAACGCCCGGGGCCGACGTGTAGGTAATGGCGGCGGGCGGGGCGTGCAGCGGCAGCTGCCAGACAAGAAACGAGGCGCAGGTGGCCAGCACGGCGGCGGTGGCAAGGCGGAGCCACCAGCGGCGCGCACGTTGCCTGTCGCGCGGTGATCGTGCGTGTGGTCGCAAGGCAAGCAGCATCTGGTTACGACGGTCCGGTGGCTGTGCCGAGGTCTGTGCAGGTGGTCCTTCCGCAGCTTGCCCTGCTCCCAACACGCGCAAACGGGCGGAGGCGTTCCAGGCTGCCTGCAGACGCAGGAAGGCAATCCGGTGCGCGGTGGTCTGCGCCAGCCAGACGTCCAGGGCGGACTGATCGGCGTCGGTCCACGCGCAGCCATCCCGGCGTGCCAGCCATTCGGCTGCCGATTGCTCGATGCTGTCGCTGGACGCGTGCATGGCTTCAGTCCTGGCGTCGCGGCGCATCGAAAGCGGGTGCATCGGTGGCGGCCGTCGCGCCTGCGCCGTCCCCGGACAACAAGGCATCCGCCAGCAGGCGCATGCCCTTGGCGATGTGTTTCTCCACGGTCTTCTCGCTGATGCCAAGGCGCATGGCCACGTCCTTTTGTGACAGATCTTCCACGCGACGCAACCAGACTACTTCGCGGCAGCGCGCTGGCAATCGATCCAATGCATCGGACAGACGCCGAAGCGATTGCCGCCCACCGCTCCAGCGCTCGGGCGTCACCTCATCCTTCAAGACGTTCGAGGGCTCGAAATCACCCATCGGCTCGATCGATACCACCTTGCTGCGCCGCAGGCGGTCGGTCATCAGATGTCGGGCACTGGCGAACAGGAAGGCTTTGGGCTGGGACGGAAGCGACTTCGCCGCAGCCTCGTAGATGCGCACGTACAGATCCTGGCGCAGGTCATGGACCTCGTCACGATGGGGCCAGGTACGCTGCAGGTAGCGCATCAGGGCCTCTTCGTGGATCAGGATTTCGTGGATGAACCACTGGTCGAGGTCGCCGGGCATGTGCTTACCATAGCGAAACGACGGCCTTGGTGGACCACGAATCTGCCGACGCAAGCTTCGATGCGGGATGTTGCGCCCTGGTTCGTCAGCATGGAGACCTGCAATGCGTGGACGGAACATGATCGCGAAGCTTGGAACCTGCAAGGCTTTCCTTTTCGGCTTGTTGCTCGTGCTGATGCTGCCAATCAGCGCGCGGGCCGCCGACGTTGGCCATTACGTGCTCGGGAACACCACCAGCCGGACGCCCGGACAAGTCCAGCCCGGCCTGTTGCTGATGGGTGGCGGCGATCGCAATTTCGATGCCTTGCGCTGGTTCATGAAGAAGGCGGGCAATGGCCATATCGTGGTGCTTCGTGCCTCGCAGGGCGGCGAGATCGGCGAGGAATTCTTCAAGGAGGTCGGCGGCATCCAGTCGGTCGAAACCTTCGTGTTCAAGGATCGTGCAGCGGCCAGTGACCCGCGTATCCTGCGCGCGCTGGCACGGGCGGATGGCATCTTCATCGGCGGGGGCGATCAATCGCGCTATGTGCGTTACTGGCGCGGAACGCCCATTGCCAAGGCGCTCGACGACCACGTGCGCGCGGGCAAACCGCTGGGTGGTACCAGCGCGGGCCTGGCGATGCTCGGTGAGTATCTCTATGGCGCGATGGACGGCGGCAGCATCACCAGTCCGCGCGCGCTTGCGGATCCGCTGGGCGACGCCAATACCATCGAAACCGGATTCCTCGGCCTTTCCTTGTTGCATGGCGTGATCACCGATACCCACTTCAGCGAGCGTGCTCGCCTCGGTCGCCTGATCGCCTTCCTCGCCAAGGGTGAGGCGATGGCGGGCCGCCCGTTGATCGGGCTGGGCGTGGACGAGGATGCGGCCGTCGCGGTCGAAGGCGATGGCAGTGCCCATGTCTACGCCACTACGCCCGGCGCAGGTGCCACTTTGGTGCGCGGCGGTTTCAAGGGGGCCCAGGCCGAAGACAAGCCGATGCAGCTTGCGCGCGTTGAGACCATCGGGATCGACCGTAACTCTCGCTTGCAATTGCCGACCGGCACGGTCGAGCAGCCAGCATTCGAGCGCCACTATGCGGTGCGCAACGGCGTGCTGGCGGCGCTGGATGCACCGTTGCTGGTGATCCACGGCGGTGCCGGCGTCGAGCCGGGTGACCTGACGCCGCAGCAGGAAACCGACATCAAGGCGGCGCTGTCGGCTGCGCTGCGTGCCGGCTACGCGCGATTGCAGGCGGGCGCGCCATCGATGGATGCGGTGACTGCCGCGATCACGGTGATGGAAGACGATCCTCATTTCAATGCAGGTCGTGGCGCGGTGTTCACCCACGATGGCAGGAACGAGCTCGACACCTCGATCATGGACGGTGCCACAGGGCGTGCTGGCGCGGCCGCCGGCTTGCACCACGTGAAGAACCCGATCCTGTTGGCACGGGCAATCCTGGAACATTCCCGCCACGTGATGATGGTCGGCGACGGCGCTGAAGCGTTTGCCCGCGAGCAGGGCATCACCCTGGTCGATCCCTCCTATTTTCGTACCGATGCGCGCTGGCGTGCCTTGCAGCGCGCCTTGCAGGAAGAGAAACAGGCGCAGCTCGAGCATCGCGACCTGATCCTTCCGGGCAAAGCCTATTTCGGCACCGTCGGCGCATTGGCGCTGGATGCGAACGGCAACCTTGCCGCCGGCACGTCGACCGGTGGCATGACCAACAAGCGCTATGGCCGCGTCGGTGACTCACCGATCATCGGTGCAGGCACCTGGGCCGATAGGCGCTGCGCGGTGTCCGGCACCGGTTGGGGCGAGTTCTACATACGTGCCGCGGCTGCGCACGAAATCTGCGCCCGCGTGCGGCTGGCTGGTGAGCCGCTGGCCCGGGCAGCCAACGAGGTCATCAACGTGGATATCCCGCACGCTGGCGGCGACGGTGGCGCGATCGCGATGGGCGCCGATGGAACAATCGCCTTCCCGTTCAATACCGGCGGCATGTATCGCGGCTGGATTGGGGGCGACGGCGTACCGCATGTGGCGATCTACAAGACCGACACGCTGGAGATGCCATAGGGAATGGCGGGCGGTTGTGCAGTAAAATGCCCGCGATCCGCAGGACTGTTCCCCCCATGGCCGACCCAGCTTCCACCGCAACGCAAACGCCCAACGCCGAGAAGCGCTACGAGGTGCATCGCGCCGATCTGCCGTTGAGCTGTCCGACGCCGGCAATGTCATTGTGGGATTCGCATCCGCGCGTGTATCTGGCGATCGAGGATCGCGGCGGCAGCGCACGTTGCCCGTATTGCAGCGCGCTGTACGTGCTGGTGGATTGATCGGGGCGCGCCGCGTGCGCGTGCGGGGTACGCTTGAATGACAGTCACCACGCGGCCGTTGTGCGTGGTGCAGTTGCTGCCGGCGCTCGATTCGGGTGGCGTCGAGCGTTCGACCCTTGAAATCGCTTCCGCACTGGTCGCCGCCGGCCATCGCGCCATCGTGGTCTCGGAAGGTGGGCGATTGTTGCCGGGCTTGCTGGCAAGTGGTGCCGAGCATGTCGATTTGCCGATTGGCCGCAAGTCGCCGCTGACCCTGCGCCATGCACGCGCACTGCGCGCCTTGTTCGCGCAGGCTGACGTCGTGCATGCGCGATCGCGATTCCCGGCCTGGGTGGGGTGGCTCGCGCTGCGTGGGATGCCACCGGAGCGACGTCCGCATTTCGTCACCACCGTGCACGGATTGAACTCGCCCTCGCGTTACAGCGCCATCCTGAGCCGCGGCGAGCGGGGGATCTGCGTATCGGAAACCGTGCGGGCACATGTGTTGCGGCACTATCCGAAGGTCGATCCGCAGCGGCTGGTGGTGATTCCGCGTGGCGTCGATCCCGCCGCCTTCCCGCGCGTGGCCGGCGTGGATCGTGCGCTGCGCGCGGCGCTCGCAGTGCGCTATCCGGCGTTGGGCGGTGATGGCCCGCTGTTGTTGCTGCCGGGGCGCGGCACGCGCTTGAAAGGCCATGCCGATGGCATTGATCTGCTGGTGAGGTTGCGTCAGCAGGGCATCGATGCACGCTTGTGGATGGCGGGCTTGGTGCAGGCCGGACGCGGCCACTATCTGGCCGAGTTGCAGGCGCGTGCGCGCGATGCCGGTGTGGCCGAAGTCGTCGCGATGACCGAGGCCACCTCCGACATCGCTCAGGCCTATGCCGCCAGTGACGTGGTGCTGCAACTGTCGCGCAAGCCGGAGGCGTTCGGGCGTACCGTCATCGAGGCCTTGTGCGTTGGTCGCCCGTTGCTCGGCTGGGCGCATGGCGGCGTGGGGGAATTGTTGGCGGAGCTGTCGCCGGAGGGAGCGGTTGCGCCGTTCGATGCGGAGGCGTTGGCACTGCGTGCGCAAGCCCTGTTGGACACAGCACCAGCCTTGCCCGCTACGATGCCGCATTCGCTGCAGGCGATGCAGGAGGCGACCTTGGCGTTGTACGCATCCGTGACGGGGCAGACATGAGCGACGCGCAGGCAAGCTCGCTGCGCTGGACGCCGATCTGGATCGTGGCGCTGGCGGCAGCCTGGCCGCTCCCGGTCCTTGCGCAGGCCTTGCTGAGTCTGGGTGTGCTGGCGGGGCTGGTCTGGCTGTTGCTGCGGCGCTCCCGTGGTGGGAGTGCGGTCCTCAGCGGCCCGGCGTGGGCACTGACCAGCGTGCTGTTCTGCGCTTATTGGCTGCCGGAAGTCATCGCCGCCGTGGATACCGAAGGCGGGTGGCGGGCGTGGCATGGCGTCGTGCTGGATCTTCGGTGGTTGCCCTTGATGTGGCTTGCCGCCGCAGCAGTTGCTGGCGATTCGGGACGACGCTGGGCGTTCGCGGGCCTGGTCGTGGTGGCACTGGCATGGGGGATCGATGGCCTGCTTGCGGTGACCCTGGGGCACAGCCTGCTGCACGGGTTGTATGCCAATGGCGCAGCTGCGCTGGCAGGCCTGGCGGGCGGGATGCCGGGCATCGCGACGGATGCGTCGCATGCGATCGGCACCTTGGGCAGCCAGGGCCATTGGCTGGCAGTGGCCTGCCTGTCGCCGTTTGCGCTGGGCTGGGCTGCGCGCAAGGCGCCTGTCGCGTGGTGGGCAACCGCCTTGGTATTCGCAGCGGGAATTGCGTTGTCGAATGCGCCTGCGGCGTGGATCGCCTTTGCCTGTGTGCTGCTTCTGGAGTTGCTGCACAAGTTCGATTGGCGGCGTGCTGTCGGCGTGCTCGCGCTCGCCCTCGTCGGTATCGGGCTGGTTTGGGCGATGGCGATCCATGCTCCGGATCGGGCTGCGACGACTCGGGTGCAGGCCACGCTCGATGCAGCATTGGCTTCATCACGCACGTCGATCTGCCAGATGCGCACGCATCCGATCAATGGCGTCGGCACCGGAGCTTTGCCGTCGGAATCCAGCGACTGCGCAGCGGATGCGCTGGCAGTGTCGGATGCGGATCGCAACGGCGTGCCGCTGCTGCTCGAACTTCCCGCGCAAACGGGCGTGATCGGCCTGTTGCTATGGCTGGCCGGGGTGGCACTGGCGTGGCGTGCGTGGCGTTATGCCGATGCGACGGCGCGGATGCGCGCGTGGCCGGCCTTGCAGGCGCTGCTGGCGATGCTGTTTCCGCTCAATGCCGGGCTGCCTGTCTATGGCGGGCTGTGGGGCAGCGCCATCCTGATGATGGCCGGACTGTATGCGGGCGCGCTTTGGGGCCGGATCGAAACCGAGCCAGTGCGTCAGTCGTAACGCGAAGCACCATCCGGCTGACGTTTGAAGCGGCGGTGCAGCCATAGATACTGCGAGGGTGCTTCGCGCACCATCGCTTCGATCGCGGCATTCACGCGGGTGGTATCGGCGACGGCGTCGTCGGTCGGGAACGGATCCAGCGGCTGGCCGACACGCAGGATATAGCGGCCACCTTCGCGGCGATGGAAAAACGGCACCACCGCGCAGCCGGTCATGCGCGCGAATTGGTGGGTGGCGGTGATGGTGGCGGCCGGGATGCCGAAGAACGGCGCGAACACGGTGTCCTTGCCGAGCATGTCCTGATCCGGCGCGTACCACAGCACGCCGCCGCCCTTGAGGTGACGCAGCGCGGCACGGGTATCGCGATTGCCGAACATCGCGCAGGCATAGCGCAGGCGACCGCGCAGCACCGCCCATTCCATCACCGGGTCCTTGTAGCGGCGGTACATCCCGGCCAGCGCGATGTGGTCGCACAGCAAGCGCCCGCACAATTCCAGGGTCATGAAATGGCCCGAGACCAGCAACACGCCACGGCCTTGATTGCGCAAGCGTTCCAGAATCTCCAGTCCCTCGATGCTGGCGCTGGCGCGCAATGGTGCAACTCCGCCCCACCACGCGCGCGCGAATTCGAACAGGCCGATGCCGACATCACGGAAATTCGCACGCAGCAGCGCCTCGCGTTCGGCTTCGCCAAGCTCGGGCAGGCACAGGCGCAGGTTGGTGCGCGCCGCACGCCGGCGCGAGATGGCAAGCCACAAGGCCAATCGGCCAAACACCGCGCCCAATGCGCGTTGCAGTGGCCATGGAAGATGCGCCATCGTCATGTACAGGCCCACGCCCAGCCATGCCGGCCAATGGCGCGGGGCGAACGACGGGCGCGGCGGAGGCGTGGCGGTCATCGCAAGGATTCTACCGGTCGCCGCCGCTCCGTTATCCTTGGCGGATGCGGGCCGATCCCATCGAACACATCCTGCGTGGCCTGTATTCGGCCACCTTGTACCTGTTGGTGCCGATCACCCTGTATCACCTGATCTGGCGCGGGTTCCGTCAGCGTGCCTATTTCCAGCGCTGGGACGAGCGCTATGCCAGCTATGCGGCCGATGACACGATTGCACCGGTGTGGTTGCACGCGGTTTCCGTCGGTGAAGTCAATGCCGCAGCGCCCTTGGTCAATCACCTGCGTGCGCAGCGACCGGACCTGCGGGTGGTGGTCACCACGATCACCCCGACCGGCTCGGAGCGCGTACTGGCGCTGTGGGGCGATGCCGTCACCCATGTCTACCTGCCCTACGACTTGCCGGGTGCGGTGGCGCGTTTCCTCGACCAGTTCCGTCCGGCGCTGGCGCTGATCGTGGAGACCGAGTTGTGGCCGAACCTGTTGTTCGGTTGCCGTGATCGCGGTATCCCGACCCACATCCTCAATGCGCGACTGTCGGCGCGTTCATTGCGTGGCTATCGCATTCTTGCGCCGCTGATCCGCAGGGCACTCGCCAGCGTGCGCCTGGTCGCGGCGCAATCGCAGGAGGATGCGCGTCGCTTCGAGCGCCTGGGTGCGCCCGCCGAGCGTGTTCGTGTTACCGGCAACCTCAAGTTCGACATTCCACCGCCGCAGACCGCCGGGTTCGTGCAGGCCTTCCACAATGCCCTTGGGCAGAAGCGACCGGTGTGGATCGCTGCCAGTACGCACGCCGACGAAGAGGCGCCGGTTCTCGAGGCGCAACGCCTGCTACGCGCAGCACACCCGGATGCGCTGCTGCTGTGGGCACCACGGCATCCGGAACGCTTTCGTGCGGTTGCCCAGCGGGCACGCGAAGCGGGATTGCGGGTGGCCAATCGTAGTGTCGAGACGTGGCCGCGGCCCGACACCGAGGTGTTCATGATCGACACCCTGGGCGAGTTGACCAGCTTCTACGCCTGCGCCAGCGTGGCCTTTGTCGGTGGCAGCCTGCAGGCGATCGGTGGCCACAACCTGCTGGAGCCGGCTGCTACCGGCACCGCCATCCTCAGCGGTCCGCACCTGCACAATTTCGTCGACATCGCCCGCCGTCTGCGCGAAGCGCAGGCGATGCGGATCATCGAGGATGCGGCCACGCTCGCGGCCGCATTGGGAGACTTGTTCGACAATGCCGGTGCGCGGCAAAGCATGGCCGCCAATGCGGCGCGGTTGCTGGAGGAGGGGCGCGGTGCGCTGGATCGCACCTTGGCATTGATCGCGCCGGTGTTGCCGGAGGCGGATTTGGCGTGATGCCGGGGCGTTTCGATGGCGGGTCAAGACCCGCCGCAGGCATTGACCCGCGACCTCACCCTCAAGGCGATGCCAGACCCGCCTCGATGGGCTTGTCCGCAGTCAGCAGGCGATTCACGTCTTCCAGATCCGAGGCATCCAGCGAGCCGGCGGACTGTTCCAGCAGCAGGCGGCTTTGCAGGAAGTTGTACTTGGACTGCGCATAGGCCTGTTGTGCGGCAAACAGGGTGCGCTGGTTGTTGAGCACGTCGAGCACGGTGCGGGTGCCGACTTCCAGCCCGACCTGCGAGGCGTCGTAGGCGCTCTGTGCCGACACCACTTCCAGCCGTCGGGCTTCGACTTCGCTGATCCCGGTGACCACCGCCTGGTAGGCGCTGCGCGTGCTGCGTTCGATCGCACGCTTGGTCTGCTCGACCGCATCGGCGGCGCTGTCGCGCTGAGCCAAGGCACTGCGCACGTTTGACTGGGTGGCGAAACCCGAGAAGATCGGGATATTCACGCTCAATCCAATACTCGAGGATGCGTGGTTGGGACCGACGAAGGCCGGATCGTACAGGCCGGTGATCGCCTTGCCGTAACTGGCCTGCAGGCCGATGGTCGGATAGTGACCGGCACGCGCGGTGGCGACGCTGGCCTCGGCGGCCTCGAGGCTTGCCTTCTGGGCCTGCAAGGTGGGGTTGGAGGCGAGGGCGTCGGCCACCCATTCGGCGGCGCTGCGCTGGGCGAGCTGCGCCGGCTTGAAGTCATCCGGCAGGCCCTTGAGCACGGTAACCGGCGCATTGGTGATTTCCAGCAGCGCCTGATACGCGTCCTGCACCGCATTTCGCGCGAGCAGGGTGTTGGCGCGGGCGCCGTCGTACTGGGCGCGTGCCTCGTGCACGTCGGTGATCGGGGCGAGGCCGACTTCCAGCCGCTTGCTGGCGTAGTCGAACTGCTTCTTGGCCGCCGCTTCCGCTGCTTCGGCGGCAGTCAGCGTTTCCATCTGCACCAGCACGTTGAAGTAGGCCGCCGAGGTGCGGGTGATCAGGTTCTGCCCGGCTGCCGCCAAGGTGTAGCCACCGGCGCGGTCCTGCGCCTTGGCCCCGCGCAGGTTGCTGATGTCGCCGTAATTGAACAGGGTCTGCTGCAGGTTCACGCCCCAGGAACCGGTGCGGCTGGTGCCGGCGGCGTTGTTGTAGCGGGTGGTGCCGATCGAGCCGCCGATGCTGGGCAGCAGGACCGAGCGCGCGATCACCGGCCGTTCGGCGGAGATCAGGCGGGCGGATTCGGCCTGGGCGAATTGCGGGTCACTGTTGCGTGCGTTCTGGTAGCTCTGCATCAGATCGTCCGCCTGCGCCGCGAACGGGGCGAGGGCGAGGACAAGGGCGATGGCAAGGGGATGACGCAGCATGACGCGATTCCTTCGGTTTACAGGGTGAACGCAGGCACCGGCTCGGCACCCGCGAGGTATGGGAGATCGGTTTCGAACAACGATTCGACGCGGCTGCCGTTGACCTCGCGGTGCACCACGATCGCTTCCATCACTGGTGAGTGGCCGCGCACCACGAACAGGCGGCCGGCCGGTTCCAGCCAGTCGATGAACTGTGCAGGCAGCGCCGTCACCGCGCCAGTGACACATATCACGTCGAAGCGGCGATCCGGGGCGCCGGCGAACACGTCGGCGGCGTGGATGGTGGCATTGGCTATGCCCTGTGCCGACAGGCGCGCACGCGCCGCATCAGCGAGGTCGGCATGGCGTTCGAGGCTGACGACTTCGCGTGCAAGCCGGGCCAGGCAGGCGGTGAGATAGCCGCTGCCGGTACCGATTTCCAGCACGCTCTCCTCCGCGCCCGGCAGCAGGGCCTGCAACAGGCGGCCTTCCAGGACCGGCTTCATCATCGCTTCGCCGTGGCCGATGGGAAGCGCGATATCGGCATAGGCCAGGCTGCGCAGGGCCGGGGCCACGAAGTCCTCCCGCGGCAGGTTCGCGAGGGTGTCGAGCACGCGCACATCGACCACGTCCCAAGGGCGAATCTGTTGTTCCACCATGTTTTCGCGGGCGCGGGAGAAGTTGATGTTCATGTCGATAGGTCGTTGTTTGGCGGGTCGTCAATTCTAATGGGGCCCCGTCAATTGCTCCGCAGTTTGAGCGTGCTGGTACACCAGCACGCGTGCCGGAAGTCATCGCCCCCGCTGCAGGTCGGCTGCCGTTCAGCGCCGCGCATAGGCGCGCAGGAACAGGTCGACGACGCTGGCGACGTGGGCCTTGGGTGTTGGCAGGGCCTTGCAGCAGCTCACGCCGATCAGGGCGCAGGCGTGGGGCTCGCCCTTGAGCAAGGTGAAGAAGTGCGTGGCCGCCATCGCAGGATCGTCGATCTCCAATTCGCCACTGGCGATCCGCCGCTCCAGCAGGGCGGCAAAGGCCTCCTGCACGCGGCGGGGCCCAGCCTCCCACGCCAGCGTCGGCAGCCCGCTGGCCATCGCCTGCGGCGAGCACAGGATGCGGAAACCGGCGATGGCCTCGGGGCTCATCACCATCGCGCAGAAGGCGGTGCCGATCTCGGTCAGGCGGCGCTTCAGCGGCACGTTCGGGCGGGGGTCGAACAACCTGGTTGGCATGCCGTGTTCGCAGTGCGCGCGCACGGCTTCGGCGAACAGGCCGTCCTTGTCGCCGAAATGGCTGTAGACGGTGAGTTTGGAGACGCCTGCTTCGGCCGCGATCTGGTCCATGCTGACCCGCTCGAAGCCCTCCAACGGGAACAGCCGGGTGGCCGCGGCAAGGATGGCCGCGCGCTTGGCGGGGTCCTTCGGGCGTCCGGGGGTCGCGCTCTTGGGGGGTGCGTTGCGCTGCATGGCATCAAATAGTGGACTACTCGGTTCGCCAATTATACCATACCGGCCGGTTCAATTTTTACGCGGGTCGACGGGGCAGGCATGAAGCGGATCGGGATGTGTCGGGGCAAGGCTGCGCTGGTGGTGGGCTTGCTGGTGGTGTTGGCCGCTTGCGGCGGCACGCAAACACCGCCCACCAGCGTGCGCACGGTGCTGGTGGTGCAGCCCGGCGCGGCACCGGGCATGGATGGTGCTGCGTTTGCCGGCGAGGTGCGCGCGCAGCGGGAAGCCCAGCTGTCGTTCCGCGTCGGTGGCAATCTGCTGCGGCGACTGGTCGGCAATGGGGATCGGGTGCGCCGTGGCCAGTTGTTGGCCGAACTGGATGCCGGCGATGCCCAATTGCAGATGGCCGCAGCCAAGGCCGACATGGATCGGCTTGGCGGCGACCTTGCGCGCTATCGCACCCTGCAAGCGCAGCAACTGGTCAGCAAGTCGGCCCTCGATGCGCAGCAGGCCGCCTTCGTCGCCGCGCATGCCAAGTACGATTTGATGCGCAATCAGGGTGCCTACACCCAGCTACGGGCACCGGACGATGGCGTGATCGCCAGTCGTCAGGCCGAAGCCGGGCAAGTGGTGGCAGCCGGGCAACCGGTGTTCGTGCTCGCCGGTGACGGTGGCCGCGACGTGGTCATCAATTTGCCGGAAGCGCGCATCCGTGACTTCCAGACCGGGCAGCAGGCCATCATCGAACCATGGAATGCGCCGGGCACGCGCCTGTCGGGCCACATCCGGGAAATCGCCGCGGCCTCCGATCCGCAAACCCGCACCTACAACGCCAAGATCGCGCTGGATGGCGATGCGGCCACGCAGGTCGAACTCGGCCAGAGCATGCGCGTCTTCATCGTCGGCGATCATGCACAGTCGGTGCTGCGCCTGCCGATGGCGGCGGTACAAGGTGATGTGGGCGAGGCGGCGATGGTGTGGGTGGTCGATGCCAGTGGCCACGTGCGCAAGCGCGCGGTGCGGGTGGGCCCGTTCGGCGACGACAGCGTACCGGTGCTCGCTGGCGTGCAGCCGGGTGATTGGGTGGTGGCGGCAGGCGGCCATCTGCTGCACGAGGGCGAAGCGGTGCATGCGGTCGATCGCCGCAATCGTCCGGTCGCGATTTCGAACGACGGCAAGGCGCGCTGAGCGATGGCCGGGTTCAACGCCTCCGAGTGGTCGCTGCGCAACCGCGCGCTGGTGCTGTTCATCATGCTGGTGGTCGCATTCGCCGGCATCTGGTCGTATCGCCAGCTTGGTCAATCCGAGGATCCGCCGTTCACCTTCAAGGCGATGGTGGTGCGCACGCTGTGGCCGGGTGCCACCGCCGAGCAGGTCGGCAGGGAAGTGACCGAGCGGGTCGAGAAGGCGGTGATGAGCACCGGCCAGTACGAATTCATCCGCTCGTATTCGCGACCGGGTGAATCGCAGGTCATTGTCATGGCGCGCGATTCGATGCCGTCAAAAGATGTGCCGGAACTTTGGTATCAGGTGCGCAAGAAGGTCGGCGACATCCGCCCGACCCTGCCGGCCGAGGTGGTCGGCCCGTTCTTCAACGACGAATTCGGCGACACCTTCGGCAACATCTACGCACTTACCGCGCCCGGTTTCGACTATGCGCAGATGAAGGACTACGCCGAGCGCATCCAGCTGGAATTGCAGCGGGTGCCGGATGTCGAGAAAGTCGAGCTGATCGGCCTGCAGGACGAGAAGATCTGGATCGATCTCTCCAATACGCGGCTGGCCACGCTCGGCATCCCGCTGGCGGCGGTGAAGCAGGCGCTGGACGAACAGAACGCGATGGTGCCTGCGGGCTTCTTCGAAACCGGCAGCGACCGCATCCAGCTGCGCGTGGACGGCCAGTTCGATTCGGTCGAACAGATCCGCGCCTTCCCGATCGCCGCCGGCGGACGCACGGTGCGCCTGGGCGACATCGCCAGCGTGCGGCGCGGGTTCGCCGATCCGGCCAAGCCGAAGATGCGCTTCATGGGTCAGGACGCGATCGGGATTGCAGTCGCGATGCGCAAGGGTGGCGACATCATCCGCCTGGGCGACGCCCTTGATGCTGCCTTCACCCGGCTGCAGTCAACCCTGCCGGTGGGCATGCAGTTGGGCAAGGTGTCGGACCAGCCCGCGACCGTGCATGAAGCGGTCGGCGAGTTCGTGCGGGTGCTGGCCGAGGCCGTTGCGATTGTCTTGCTGGTGAGCTTCTTCTCGCTGGGCCTGCGCACCGGCACGGTGGTCGCGGTCAGTATCCCGTTGGTGCTGGCGATGACCTTCGCGACCATGCACCTGTTCGACATCGGCCTGCACAAGATCTCGCTGGGCGCATTGGTGCTGGCGTTGGGCCTGCTCGTTGACGACGCGATCATCGCGGTGGAGATGATGGCGATCAAGATGGAGCAGGGGTATTCGCGACTGAAAGCGGCGAGCTTCGCCTGGGAATCGACCGCGTTCCCGATGCTGACCGGCACCTTGGTGACGGCGGCAGGCTTCCTGCCGATCGCCACCGCCCAGTCCAGCACCGGTGAATACACACGCTCGCTGTTCCAGGTGGTGACGATCGCCTTGCTGGTGTCGTGGATCGCCGCGGTGTTGTTCATCCCCTGGCTGGGTGATCGCATGCTGCCGGACCTGCACGCGGCCACGCGCGCACCGACGCTGATGGAGCGCCTGCGTGCACGCCTGTCCGGCAGTACCGCGGTTGCCGTCACCCATGACGATCACGATCCCTACGCGACGCCGTTCTACCGCACGCTGCGCGGCTGGATCGACGCCTGCCTGCGTCACCGCTGGTGGGTGATCGGTGGCACGATCCTGTTGTTCGTCGGGTCGCTGGCGCTGGCCCGATTCGTGCCGCAGCAGTTCTTCCCGAATTCGGTGCGGCCCGAGTTGATGGTGGACCTGGAGCTGGCCGAAGGCAGCTCGCTGCGCGCCACCGAAGTGCAGGCGCGGCGGCTGGAAGCAATGTTGAAGCGTCGTCCCGGGATCGAGAATTACGTGGCTTATGTCGGCACCGGCTCGCCGCGCTTCTACCTGCCGCTGGACCAGCAATTGCCCGCCGCCAACTTCAGCCAGTTCGTGGTGTTGGCGAAGGATCTCGACGCGCGCGAGGCCACCCGTCGCTGGTTGATCGACGAGGTGGCACCGCAGTTCCACGACCTGCAGTTCCGCGTGACCCGGCTGGAGAATGGACCGCCGGTCGGCTATCCGATCCAGTTCCGTGTGTCGGGTGAAGACATCGGCCAGGTGCAGGCAATCGCACGGCAAGTCGCCGAGCAGGTGCGCAGGAACCCGCACACCGCCAACGTCAACCTCGACTGGAGCGAGCCCAGCAAGGTGATCCGCCTGCACATCGACCAGGATCGCGCGCGCGCCCTCGGCGTGAGCAGTGCGGGCCTGGCGAAGTTCCTGTCCGGCTCGCTGTCGGGGCTGTCGGTCAGCACCTATCGCGAAGACAACGAACTGGTCGAAATTCTGCTGCGTGGCACCGGCGAGGAGCGCGCGCGGCCCGACCTGTTGGCCAGCCTCGCGGTGCCGACGCCGGGTGGCAGCGTGCCGCTTGCGCAGATCGCCACGCTGGAATACGGCTTCGAGGATGGCATCATCTGGCATCGCAATCGTCTGCCGACCGTGACCGTGCGCGCCGACCTCAATACCGATGCGTTGACGCCGCCGACGGTGATCGACGCCATCCTGCCCGCGCTCAAGCCCATCCGCGCCGCGCTGCCGGAGGGCTATCTGCTGGAAACCGGCGGCACGGTGGAGGATTCCGCGCGTGGGCAGAACTCGATCAAGGCCGGAATGCCGCTGTTCCTGCTGGTGGTGGTGACCTTGCTGATGCTGCAGTTGCGCAGCTTCTCGCAGACCGCGCTGGTGCTGCTCACCGCGCCGCTGGGCTTGATCGGGGTAGTGCTCGCGCTGCTGATCTTCCAGGTGCCGTTCGGCTTCGTCGCGCTGCTGGGTACGATCGCGCTGTCCGGGATGATCATGCGCAACTCGGTCATTCTGGTCGATCAGATTCGCCAGGACCTCGAAGCCGGGCACGACCGCTGGCACGCCATCGTCGATGCCACCGTGCGCCGCTTCCGGCCCATCGTGCTGACCGCGCTGGCGGCGATCCTGGCGATGATCCCGCTGTCGCGCAGCGCGTTCTACGGCGCGATGGCCGTCGCAATCATGGGCGGGCTGGCGGCGGCGACCCTGCTGACATTGTTTTTCCTGCCGGCACTGTATGCGGCGTGGTATCGGGTGCGTGCGGACGAGGCGAGGAGATAAGTCGCACGGGCATCACGAAGCGCAGGCCGGGCATACGTCGTCCGGCGTCACGGCAGGTGATCAATGGGGTCTGATCAATAGGGTCAGAGTCATTGATTTTTCGCTGATGGTAAGCGTACCCTTGCCTTGTGCACCAGGAGGCCCACGATGGCTCGATTGCCCAGGCTCCATCTCTCCGGATGTGCCCAGCATGTGATCCAGCGCGGCAACAATCGCGAGGCATGTTTCTACGCTGAGGCGGATTACAAGGCTTATCTGGCGTTCCTGAAGGATGCGGCGATCAAGCAGCAGGTCGAGATCCATGCTTTCGTGCTGATGACCAATCACGTTCATCTGCTGGTGACGTCCGGCGATGCGCAGGGCGTCAGCCGGATGATGCAGGCCCTGGGCCGGAAGTACGTGCAGTACTTCAATTACACGCATGGACGCACCGGCACCCTGTGGGAGGGGCGGTACAAGTCGACGCTGGTGGATGCGGACAACTATCTGCTGACGGTGTACCGCTACATCGAACTGAATCCGGTGCGGGCGAGCATGGTGGCCCACGCGTCCGAGTACCCGTGGTCAAGTTTTCAGGGCAATGCCTTGGGAAAGCCGATTGAATTGTTGACACCGCACCCGATGTATCGCCGCTTGGGCAGATCCGACGCCGAGCGACAAGCCGCCTACCGTGCGCTGTTTCGTGGGCGGATGCCGGATCGGGAATTGACGGCGATTCGGGAAGCAACGAACAAGGCTTGGGTGCTTGGAGACGACAGATTCAAAGCGCAGATCGAAGCGAGGACAGGCCGTCGACCTGTGCCGTCAGGGCGGGGCGGGGATAGGAAGTCGGCGGCGTTCAAAGAGACCAGAAATCAATGACTCTGACCCCATTGATTAACTCTGACCCCATTGATTACTGACCCCATTGATTACAACACCTTGACCGGTTCACCGCCGACGATCACCACGTCTGCGGCGCGCTGGGCGAACAAGCCGACGCAGACCACGCCCGGGATCTGGTTGAGTTCGCGTTCCAGCCCGACCGGATCGACGATGCGCAGGTTGTGCACGTCGAGGATGGCATTGCCGTTGTCGGTGACGAAGCCCTCGCGCCAGACCGGCTGGCCGCCGGTGGTGCCGACAATGGCACGGGCGACCAGGCTGCGCGCCATCGGGATCACCTCGATCGGCAGCGGGAAATTGCCCAGCAGCGGCACCTGTTTGGCCGGATCGATGATGCAGACGAAGCGCTGGCTGGCCTGGGCGATGATCTTCTCGCGGGTCAGCGCGCCGCCACCGCCCTTGATCAGGCGCTTGTGCGGATCGCATTCGTCGGCACCATCCACGTACAGCGACAGCGGCCCGGCGGTGTTGAGGTCGATCACATCGATGCCATGCGACTTCAACTGCGCGGTGCTTTGTTCGGAACTGGAGACCGCGCCGCGAATGCGGCCTTTCCACGCGGCCAATGCGTCGATGAAACAGGCGACGGTGGAACCGGTGCCGACGCCGACGATCATGTCGTCTTCGAGGTAGTCGATGGCTTTCTGGGCGGCGCGTTGCTTGGCTTCGGACATGGGGAATTTCGCCGGGATCATTCGAGGGAGAGCAGCAGTTTCCACTGTGCGGCGGTGACCGGGAATACCGACAGCCGGCTGCCGCGCGCGGTCAGGGCAAAGCCTTCGCCGAGTGCGTCGCTGTGCTCACGGATTTCCGACAACGGAATCAACCGACGCAGCTTGCGTTCGAAGGCGACATCGACCAGGAACCAGCGTGGCTGTTCGCGGGTGGCCTTGGGGTCGTGGTAGTGGGACTCGGGATCGAACTGGGTCTCATCCGGATAGGCGGGGCTGGCGACCGTGGCAAGACCGGCGATCCCGGGTACGGTGCAATTGGAGTGGTAGAGCATCACTCCGTCACCGACACGCATGCCGTCGCGCATGAAGTTGCGCGCCTGGTAATTGCGCACGCCGTTCCATGGCTCGGTGCCGACCCGCGCCAGATCGTCGATCGAGAACGCATCCGGTTCCGACTTCATCATCCAGTAGCGCCGACGCGTGCTCATCGAGGGTCCTTCGCGATCCAGGTCGCGTCTTCGCTGCAGATGGCGTCCAGGCGCACATCCCAAGCTTCGGTTGGAAGCTGATCGGTGCGCTGGGTGGCAAAGGCCGCACCCACCAGCCAAGGCGGTGCGGCCCGTTCGCGGCGAAAGCCGAGGCTGCGATCGTACCAGCCGCCGCCCATGCCCAGCCGATTGCCCTGCGCATCGAAGCCGGTCAATGGCACCACCAGCAAATCCAATGCTTCCGCGCGATGGCAGGCGGTTTCCGGGACATCGGGCTCGGGGATGCCGAAGCGGTTTTCGACCAGGGGTGCGCCGGTGCGCCATTCGGCAAAACGCAGCGTGCCGTCGGTATGCAGCACCGGCAGGCAGTAGCTCACTTCCGCGGGCAAGCGCAGTTGCAGAACATGCAGGCCGATTTCCCCGTCCACCGCCCAATAGCCAGCCACGTGTCCGCTGCGCGGGAAGAACGGCAGCGCCAACAGGCGCTCGGCCAAGGCCTCGGCGGCGGCGATGCGCTGCGCCGCGCTCAGGGCGCGGCGGCGTTCACGCAGTTCGGTGCGCAACGCCGCGCGGTCGGTGCTTGTGTTCACGGAACTGGGTTCACGCGCGGGCGGTCCGGCTGCGGCAAGGAAAGAGGCCTCCGCCGAGGCGATGCGTGCGAAACGACCTTGAACCAATGGTTCAAGTGGGAACGCGCGGCGGCCATCGGGCTTTCCGCTCGCAGGCGGACTTGCACTCCCGGCAACCGTTGCATCCCCGTGGTCGTCATCTAGGGACAAGGCAAATGTTGCGCACGCTGTCGCACCCGGCAGAGAGCGTGGCCAATATACCGCAGTGCAGGGGTGGAGGCGCAGGTGTTGCTGCGTCTTTGTCGCGACACTTGCCGATGCACCACGCAAGTGCTTGATCCGCCAAAGTGATACCGATGAGTAGGTCGATTGCCGGATGGCGTGGCCGTTACCGGAAGGCCGGTCCCCGGCGGCGGCGATCAGCCTGCTTGCGCCAACAGCGCATCGAGCTTGCGGTTGGCTTCGTCGATCAGGGCCAGCGCGGGATCCGGACCCGGCTCCGGCCCGGTCTTCGCGCTTTGCAGCTCGTGGGCGAGGTTGAGCGCGGTCAACACGGCGAGGCGGTCGGGCGCGACCAATTTGTTGCCACCGCGCAGCTCACGCATCCGTGCATCCAGCATCCGTGCTGCGGCGGCGAGGCCGGCGCGCTCTTCGTCGCTGACGCCGACCGTGTATTCGCGATCAAGGATGCGGACGGTGACCGGCTCGCTCATGTGTGCTGCTCCAGCGACTTCAGCCGGTGGATCATCGCCTCGACCCGGTTGTGCGCCTGTTCCTGCTTGGCGATCAACTGCGCGCGCTCGTTGGCCAGCTGTGCTGCCTGCGTGCGCAGGCTGCGGTTCTCGTCCTGCAGGCGGCGCATGCGTTCGGCCAGCAGGTCGATCCGCGCGAGCAGCTTGTGCAGTTCGGTGTGCGGGTCGCAGCTGTCCATCGGCCAACCTTAGGCAGGGGTGGCGTCGCGGTCAAGCGTGCCGGACGGGGCCGAGGTCAGGCCGCGCTTGCCGAGCAGGAGTTGCAGGCAGGCGTCTGCGCGGAGGGGTGGCGAGATCCAGTAGCCCTGCACGAGATTGCAGTCGTGCTGTTTCAGGAAGGCCAGTTGTGCGGCGGTCTCCACCCCTTCGGCCACCACCAGCAGCCCGAGCGTGCGTGCCATCGCGATGATCGTGGTGGTGATGGTGGTGTCTTCGCTGTCGGCTTCATTGTTGGAGGCGAGGCCATCAACGAAGGCCTTGTCGATCTTGAGAGTATTGATCGGCAATCGGTGCAGGTAGGCCAGCGACGAGTAGCCCGTGCCGAAATCATCGACCGCGATCGACACGCCCATCCGCTGGAAGTCTTGCAGGCGCTCGCTAGCCACTTCGGCATTGCTCATCAGCACGCTTTCGGTCAATTCCAGCTCCAGTGCCGCGGGCGGCAGTCCGCTCGCTTCGAGTGCCCGGTGAACACTGCCGATCAGATCACCACGCAGCAATTGCATCGCCGAGACATTGACCGACATCACCAGCGCGTCGCCGACACCGGCGCGCCGCCAGTCGGCCAGCGTTCGACAGGCTTCATGCAGCACCCATTCCCCGATCGCCTCGATCAGGCCGCTTTCCTCTGCCAACGGTATGAAACGACTGGGCGGGACCTCGCCGTACTCGGGGCTGTACCAGCGCAGCAGCGCCTCCACCGCACCGATGTCGCCGGTGTCGAGCGCCAGTTGCGGCTGGTATTCGATGCGCAATTCGCCGCGTTCGAGCACCCTGCGCAGGGCCGCAATGAGATTGGCGCGCAGGCGGATTTCGTCGTCCATGTCCTCGGTGTAGTGGACGTAGCCATGCTTGCCTGCGGCCTTGGCGCGGTACATCGCGGTGTCGGCGTGCTTGATCAGGTCATCCGGCAATTGCGCATGATCGGGGAACAGGCTGATGCCGATCGAGGGCGAAATGGTGAACTCGTAGCGATCATCCAGCCGCAGTGGCGCATCGAAGATGTCGATGATCGCCTGCGCGCATGCCCCCGCTTCATCGGCCGTGGTGATGTGCTCGATCACCACGGTGAACTCGTCGCCGCCGACGCGGGCGACGGTCCGTTCGCTTCCGACCGCATCCTGCAGGCGTTGCGCGGCGGCCTTGAGCACACGGTCGCCGATCGGATGGCCGAGCGAATCGTTCACGTCCTTGAAGTTGTCGAGGTCGAGGAACAGCAGGCCGACCTTGGTGCCGCTGGCACGCGCCTGCATGATCGCACGGGCCAGGCGTCCCGCCAGATGGGTGCGGTTGGGAAGATTGGTCAACGGATCGAAATTGGCGAGGAAGCGCAACTCATGTTCGAGCCGGCGGCGTTCGGTGATGTCGCTGGACACGATCACGTAGCGGCGCTGGCGCGTGCCCGGATCGAGGATCGCCGTGCACTGCATCGCGCACAGGAAATCGACGCCATCCTTGCGCCGTTGCCACATCTCGCCTGACCAGGTGTCGCGGGTGCGGATGCTGTCGCGGGCGGCGGCGTGGAACTCCGGTTCGTGCTGGTTGCCGTTGAGCAGGCTGGCGTCCTTGCCGATCACCTCGTCGCCGGCGTAGCCGCTCATCCGGGTGAACGCGGTATTGACGGCGAGGAAATTGAATTCCGGATCCAGCACCGCCACCGCTTCGGCCATGTTGCGCATCACTTCGACCGAGATGCCGTGCTGCCCCTCCAGTTCGCGCATCGCATCGATGTCGCGCGCAGTGCCGGCCACCTTGATGGCGCGGCCGTCGGCGTCGCGTTCGACGGTGCGGCCATGTGCGCGCAACCAGTGCCAGCGCTCGCCATCGCCCTCGCCGCGGAAACGCAGGTCGATCTGCACCATCGGCGCGTCTCCGCGCAGATAGGCGCGCAGCTGGTCGAGCACACGCGGCAAGTCATCGGGATGGATCTGGGTGTCACGATCCAGATCGGAACGCACCGCCAGATCGTTGTCGGCATCGGCCACGATCCGGGTACGTTGCAGATGATGGCTGCGCAGGTCGTACTGCCAGAACAGTTCACCCGACGCCCACAGCGCCAGCCGCAACTGCTGGTCGCTCTCGTCGAGGGCCTGCATGAGCTTGCGCTGGTCGCGCTCGCGGCGGCGGAAACTTGCGACGGCCAGTCCCGCCAGCGCCAGCACGAGTACCGACAGCAGCAGGACCAGTGGCGAGTCGATGAGCGCGTTCAACGGGGTCGTGGACAGGTGGGGTGCGTTGGAACGCGCCGGCAGCAATGGTTGATGGTTGTCGGTGCGGGAGCCGCCACGGAAGGCACGGCTTCGAGTGTAGGCGCTCGGCAACCTCTGAACAATTCAGGGACTCCCGCCAGCCATGGGTGGCTGGCCACGGAGCAATCATGCAGCGATTGATCCGTGTTTCCAAAGCCTGCACCGGCAACAAGCGGGCGGAGGCGATTGCTACACTGGCGGCTGGTGTCGATGGAGCCTCACGCGTGCGCGATCAAGCATTGCCGGCCTGGGCAGAGGTGGCTGCGGCCATCCAGCCATTGCAGTTGGCCATGGGGCCGGCCGAACTGCACGGCGCATTGTGCGGTTGGCTGGCCGCTGGCGGTGCCAACACGGCGGACTGGCTGCGCTCGGTGATGGTCGATGCCGAGTTGCCCCAACCGGCCGCTGGCGACACGCTGGACCGCCTGCGCGTGGCCAGCACGGCGCAGTTGGACGACCCGCAATTCGGCTTTCAGTTGCTGCTACCGGAGGACGAGAAGGTCGCGGTACGCGCGGCTGCGGTGTTCGAGTGGTGCCGGGGCTTCCTTGGCGGTTTTGGCCTGGTACCGCGCGAGGGCAAACTGACGGACGAGATCAGCGAGGCCCTGCAGGACATGGGCAACCTGGCCGCTGCGCAGGTTGAAGAAGGTGACGAGGATGACGACGCGCGCGATCTTGCCGAGATCGAGGAGTATCTGCGCGTCGCCACCCTGCTTGTGCATGCGGACTGCGCGCGGCCGACGGCTCCCGACCGCCGGCTGCATTGAGCCATGCCCGGGTTGACCGCCGAGTGGCGCCGGATCCACGCGTCACGGCGCGCGCGCTTGCTCGCTGGCGCGGGTGCGGACGCCATCGTGGTGCTTCCCGCCGCCCCCGAGCGGGTGCGCAGCCGTGACACCTTGCATCCGTATCGACAGGATTCGGATTTCCTGTACCTGACCGGCTTCCTCGAACCGGAGTCGGTGCTGGTGCTGGTGCCCGGCCGCAAGCACGGCGAGGCGATATTGTTTTGCCGTGAACGCGACCCGGCGCGCGAAGGCTGGGACGGCCCACGGCTCGGCCCGGAGCGTGCCGGTGAAGCGCTCGCGGTGGACGATGCCTATCCGATTGCCGACATCGACGACATCCTGCCGGGGCTGCTGGAAGGGCGGTCGCGGGTGTACTACCCGCTGGGCCTCGATGCCGGTTTCGACCTCAAGCTGATCGGCTGGGTCAACCGCTTGCGCGGGCGTGCCGGCGGCAATGCGCCGCAGGAATTCCTGCAGCTCGGCCACCTGCTCGACGAACAGCGCCTGTTCAAATCCGAGGCCGAGATCCGCTTGCTGCAGCAGGCGGTGGACATCACGATCGCGGCGCATCGCGCGGCGATGGCCACGGTGCGGCCAGGTCAGCACGAATACACCCTGCAGGCCGAGATCGAGCGTGAATTCCGCCGCAATGGCGCACAACCGGCCTATGCCAGCATAGTTGGCGCTGGCAGTAATGGCTGCATCCTCCATTACGGCGCCAATGCCAGTCGTATTCGCAAGGGCGATCTGGTGCTGGTTGATGCCGGCGCCGAATATCACGGCTATGCGGCTGACGTGTCACGCACCTTCCCCGCCAATGGCCGCTTCAGCAAGGAGCAACGCGCCCTGCATGATCTGGTCTGCGCGGCGCAGCAGGCCGCACTGGCGCAGGCGCAGCCGGGCCAGCCGTATGCGGCCATGCATACGGCGGCAGTGGCCACGCTCAGCGAAGGCCTGTTATCGCTGGGCCTGCTCAAGGGCAGGTTGGAGGACGTGCTGGCGAACGAGGCCTGCACGCGTTTCTATCCGCACAAGACCGGGCACTGGCTGGGTCTCGATGTGCATGACGTGGGCGAGTATCGAATCGACGGTGCATCGCGGCTGCTGGAGCCGGGGATGGTGTTCACCGTCGAGCCCGGCCTCTACATTCCGCCGGATGCGGCCGACGTGCCGGCGAAATGGCGCGGGATCGGAATTCGCATCGAAGACGATGTGCTGGTGACCCGCACGGGTCATCGGGTGTTGAGCGCAGCACTGGAGCGCAGCGCGGATGAAGTCGAGGCGTTGATGGCGCAGGCCCGGCAGGCAAGCGCCTGAGGCGAGGTCGATTTGCGATCGCGCCCCTGCGGTGCGCTGCAACGGAGTCGTATGCGCTCAACCTGCTGCAAACGCCTCGCGGGTGAGGTTGCGTGGCGCATCCTCGGTGCAGACCACGTCGTCTTCGATGCGGATGCCGCCGCAGGGCTTGAAGGCCTCGATCCGACCCCAATCCACGGTATCGCCCAGGCCATTGGCCTTGAGCTTGTCGAGCAGCATGTCGATGAAATAGATTCCCGGCTCGATGGTGACCACCATGCCCGCTTCAAGGGTCCGGGTCAGGCGCAGGTAAGGATGGCCCTCGGGCTTGTCGAGGATGCCGCCGGCATCCGATGCGGCGAAGCCGGCGACATCGTGGACCTGCAAGCCGATGCCGTGGCCGAGGCCGTGCGGGAAGAACACGCGTGATACGCCACGTGCGACCGCGTCCTCGGCGCTGATGCGCAGCACGCCGGCCTCACGCAATACGCCGGCCAGCGCGAGATGCGCGTCGAGGTGGAGTTGCCGGTATTCGAGGCCGGGCCGCACGCGTGCGGCCAGCGTTTGCTGGGCATCATCCAGCGCCCGGATCAAGGCCGCGAAATCGTCGTCCTCGTGCGCCGAGTAAGTGCGGGTGATGTCTGCGGCATAGCCGCCGTGGTCGGCACCGGCGTCGATCAGGAAACTGCGCAGCGGGTTCGGCGGCAGCCTTTCCTGGGTCATGTAATGCAGCACGGCTGCATGGGTGTTGAGCGCGATGATGTTGCCGTAGGGCAGTTGGCTGCTGTCCTGCCCTGCCGCCTGGCAGTACGCCATATGGATGCCGAACTCGCTGGAGCCGGCGCGAAACGCGCGCAAGGCCGCGTGGTGGCCGCGCACGGCGGTGCGGTTGGCGGCCGCCATCATTTCGATTTCATACGCGGTCTTGAAGGCGCGGTGGTAATCGAGATAGGCCATCGCCGCCGGCGGGTTGTCGGGGATAAAGCCGCCGAGCGCGCTGTGCGGTTCGCCGAGGATGGCGCAGCGGGCCGGATCGCCGGGCAGGTGCGTCAGTACCTCCTCGGCGGTACGGATCACGATGATGTCGAAATGCGCCGCCCAATAGCCGGAAGGCGTGGCGGGGACGACATGCCAGTAATCATGCGGTTGCAGGAACAGCAGCTTCGGTCGCTGCCCGGGGGTGATCACCAGCCAACTGCCGGGGGCATTGGTCAGCGGCAGCCAGGCCTTGAACTGGGGATTGGTCGCGTAGGGATATTCGAGGTCATCGAACGCGCGCAGGTGCAGGTTGCCGCTGGGGATGACCAGATGCGCGCGTTGGCAGCGGCGTAGCGCCTCGTCGGCACGTGTTTCGAGCACGGCGAGGTGGGCGGGATAAAGCGATGCGAGATCGGACCGGGTCATGGACGTGCGCCTGCTGGGATCGCCCATTCTGCCGCAGGGACGCCGCAAGGGCGTGTCAAGGGCGTGCCAAGGCAATGGTGTTGCGTGACAGGTATGTGCTGAGGTCCGACGAGCGATCAGGCGCTACCCGGCTCCGACCATTGCCGCAGCATCCGCGCCACCGAAGGCTCCAGGCCGATGAAACGCATGCCGATGTAGTACTGGCCGGGTGCGCTGGCAGGGTCCTGCCAGAGCACATGCGCACCCACCTCGACGGTCGGCAGCATGCGGCTACCGTCCGGCAGGCTGAAGCGAAATTGGAATAGAGCATCATCGGGCACCGGGCCGCTGGCGATCAGCAACATGCCGCCCGAGGAGACATCGCCAAGGATGCCGGCCGAGCGTTCGGCGATGGTGTCGTACACATCGACCCGGCCTTCGACCGACCGGCGGGGATTGCGGCGCTGTTCAATGCCCATCGCTCATGTCCTCGCTCTGGGTCTTGTCGTGGCCATGCGCCAGTGGTTGCAGGCTTTCGAGGGTGGATTCCCAGGCCGATTTCGCTGGCGAGGTATCACCGTCCAGCAACAGTGCGTCGCCGGCGGCCAGCTTGCGCGCCAGTCCGACCAAAGTGGCGTCCTCCGCACGCAGGCCGCGACGGTTGACCAGCAAAGCCTGGCCGGAGGCTTCACCGACCCATGCCAGTCGCCGCCGCAACGGGCGCTCGGGATCGCTGGTGAATTCGATCCATGCCGGCATCTCGGCATTGCGCAACTGGTCGTAGGCCCGTTGCACCGCCGGATGCTGCAGGTCCTGCTGCTCCTCCTTGCGGCCAAGGCTGTCTTCGCCGAGGCGTGCGCGGGTGCCGAGTTTTTCCAGCAGCTGCGTGCGTTCCGGGTCGGGCGCACTGGTGAACGCCTCCGCGTTCAATGTGCGCGTGATCGCCGTGGTGTCGTCGCTGTGGTAACCCACTTGCTCCAATGCCGCGCCGATTTTTGTCAAGGTGGCGCTGGGCAGGGTATGTGTGGCGTCGGTGAACCCAGACTCGATGATGTCGTTGGTAATGCCCACCAGCTCGCGCCAGGCATCCGATTCATCGCCACCGCGCAGATACGTCAGCGACAGCACATCGGCCCAGGCGTGATGGATGAACACGTCATGGAATTCCGGCAGGGTGCGATCACCCAATAGCGCCGAAATCGCATCGCCGGCGCACATTCGGGCGATGGCGAGGCGTTCGCGACCCCGCGCGGCCTCGACCTGCCGGCGTTCGGCCATCTCGGACTTGCGCAGCAGGGTTTGCAGGCCCGATTGCAGGGTCCGGTTGGATTCGGCGATCGATTCCGGGCTGCCTTCCTTGTCGTTCTGCACCGAGGTTACCGCGCGTTGCAACAGGCCTAACCATTGCGGATCGAGGTCGTCCTCGGCCAGCCAGCGCGCGCCCGACAGCGAGACCGCATCCAGCAATTCGCGCGCCGGGTGCTCGCGGTTGGTGAAAAACCCCGGATCGCGGACTGCGGACAGCAGCATCGGCAGGAACAACTTGTCGGTCAGTGCATTGCCGGGACTGGTGCGTCGCAGGCCCTTCTTGAGCTGGGCAAGGAACAGCGCCAGCAGGTCGAAGCTGTCCTCGTCCTTTTCCGTCAGGGCAACGCCGCGACCCTGTTGCTGGCGTGCCTGCGCCAGCAGGATCTGCCGATACTCCTGCACGTTTTCGGCGCGTGTATTGGTGCTGCGCAGGCGCTTGAGTGCATCGACGACATCGTCGTGAGCCAGCGGGGCGAGGTTCTTCTCGCGTTCGGTGGTGGCCAGCGATCCGGGCCGCAATTTGGCGAGTACCGCGCGCCTGCGCTGCATCAATGACTGCAACGTCGCAAAACTGGCGTCGATCGGCGCACGTTGTTCGGAGCGCACACGTGCCGTGATCCGGGTGGTGATCGCCTCGACTTCGGGTGGCTGGATTGGTGTTGCGAGGGATTCGGCCTCGTCGTCCTCTACCCAGGTTCCCGGACTTGCGCCGGGGTGTCGGCGGACTGGCACGTAGCTCAGGAAGGGCAGGATTCCCGCGCGTGCCAAGCTGGCATTGAAGCTGTCGAGCAATGTGGGGTAGGCATCGACCAGCGACTTTTCGAACTGAAAAATCAGTTGCTGTCTTGCAGGGAGTGCCAAATCCAGCACTTCCACCGATTTGGCCAAGCCCTCGCACAAGGTGTTCGGCCCCAGTGGCAGCAACTCCGGCTCGAACGCAGGCGCACGGGCCAGCACGCCGAAGCGTTGCCCCAGAAGTTGCAATGCGAGACTGTTGCGCGAGGCCAGTCGCAATGCCGTGTTCTCGAGCAAGGTCCCGATATTGTCGGGTGCGTCATCGAGAACAAGGCTCAATGCTTCGGCTTGAGCTTCGGAGCGTGCGCGTTCGGTTTCGCCATGACCCGAACGAGACAATTTGAACGCCGCTTCCACATGGGCGAGGAATCGCTGGACGAACATGCGGCTGCCGTCGCCGAGACTGCGAAGCGAGGTGATGCGGGCCGCCTCCAGTTCCGGTTTGCCGGCGGGTACCGGCTCGCTCATCGACAGTGCAGTGGCTTCGATGATGCGTGGAAGCTGGTATTCGAGTTCCTTGCGGGCGTCCGCATACAACGTGTCCAGCACGCTGCGCGCCCGGCGCGACAGTGGCGGCGAGGCCGCCTTGCCATCCATGGAGCCAGTACCTGTCGCCGCCATCAACGCCCCCCAGCGCCCTCATGCCGGAGGCATGGTCGAAGGCGAATCCTGCACCCATCGGGGCCGAGATTCAATCGAGGAAAATTCAGTCCAACCAGCTTCAGTCCAGAAACAGCCCGATCACGTCATTGGCGAAGCGCAGTCCCAGTGGCGTCGGGCGCAGCCAGTCCGGCTCGTCGGTGAGCCAGCCGCGTTCGCGCGCAATGGCAAGGCGATCATCGAGGACGGACCGTGACAACCCAGTGCGGGCCTCGAAGCTGGCGATCGACACGCCATCGTTCAGGCGCAGGGCATTGAGCATGAAGTCGAACGGCAATCGGTGCGTCGCCAGGGTCTCCTCGCCATCGACGGCCTCCGGCTTGCCGGCGTTGGCCATGTAGGCCTTGGGCAGCTTCTGCTTCCAGCGCCGCAGCACCCGGCCCTCGGCGGGCAGGGTGGGCAGGGTCAATTTGCCGTGGGCACCGGCCCCGATGCCGAGGTAATCGCCGAAGCCCCAGTAGTTCAGGTTGTGCTCGCAGCGGTGTCCTTCGCGGGCGTAGGCACTGACTTCGTACTGATTGAAGCCGGCCTGTGCCAGCCGGGCTTGGCAGGCCTCCTGCATGTCCCAGGCGTTGTCCTCGTCGGGGATGCCGGTGGGTGGGCGGGCACCGAAGGCGGTGCCGGCTTCCAGGGTGAGCTGGTAGTGGCTGAGGTGGGTGGGCGCAAGCGCGAGCGCCTGTTCGAGATCGGACAGCGCCATCGGCAGGGATTGCCCCGGCAGCGCATACATCAGGTCGAGGTTGATGTTGTCGAAACCTGCATCCTGCGCCGCCTTGACCGCTGCGGCGGCGTCACCACGCGTATGGATGCGGCCCAGCCGCTGCAGGCAGTCGTCGTCGAAACTCTGCACGCCGATGCTGAGTCGATTGACGCCGGCCTTGCGATAACCCGGGAAGGGCCCGTGTTCCAGCGTGCCCGGATTGGCTTCCAGGGTGATCTCCGCGTTTGGTGCGAAGCGCAGTCGCGCACTGGCCAGTTGCAGGAAGCGGTCGATGGCTTCGGGCGGGAACAGCGATGGCGTGCCGCCACCGAAGAACACGCTATGGACAACCCGGCCCCACACCAGCGGCAGGTCGTATTCAAGATCGGCGATCAGGGCATCGACATAGGCCTCGAACGGCAGCGCGCCGCGCCGCTGGTGCGAGTTGAAATCGCAATACGGGCACTTGCGCACGCACCACGGTAGGTGGACGTAGAGCGACAGCGGCGGTGTGGTGAGCATGGCCTATTGTAGGAGCAACTGTCTTGACTACCCGGCGGCCATCCTCCATTCCGAGGCGTCGCGGATCATGGCGTTGAGGCGGATGAGCAGGACGCGCATGCAGGCCACCAGCGCGACTTTTGCGCATTTG
>JAFECB010000005.1 GCA_018242365.1 Pseudomonadota bacterium | reverse complement strand
GTTGGTCGAGGGTTAGCATGTCAGATGTCCTTGCCGTGAGGTGTGAGGCCCTTCGTCTCTTGCTTCAGGCGGCGGTACAACCCGCGCTGGGAGAAGGGGGCGTTGATGCTCTGGCCATTGCGCAGTGTGACGGATGCGACTTCGGGTGCAGAAGCACCGTACGTACGTGCGTCGCGGCGCAAGGCCTTGGCTTTCTTGCTGTTCATGTCGACCTCGTTGTGTGGTGGCCCGTACGCCGGGACCATGCGACCCAGTCTTTCACCCCATCGCTTCTTGGATCGCCGGGGTTTCTGGGCTAGGTTAGAAAAGCACGCTGCTGTTCTTGGCGGCCCACGCATTGAACGACTTGGTGTTCGTCAACGCGTTGTCGCGGGTCACCGCGTCCTTGACCAGCAGGACTTGGAACTCGGCCGGCATGCGCAGCGCATACTTGACCACGCGTTCCATGTTGTCCGGCGTGGCCTTGGCAGCGAGGCCGGTGGACAGCGCGTACAGCACAGCGGGTTCTTCCGGCACCTTGGCCTTGTCGGGTGCCATCAGCAGCGCGTCGAGGTTGGGCAGGTTGCGGTAGTACTTCAGATAGCCCATGAACTCGGCCGCGCAGCCTTCACCGACGATGCCGGAGTACAGCTCGTACTCGATGTCGGGCGACGGTTGCTGCTGCACCACCTTGGACATGAACTCCCACGAGCGCGGCGTGGCGAAGGCTTGGGCGTCCTTCAGGCGCTGCACGCGTTCCTTTTCTTCCTTGGTCTCGTTGCGCTGCTCGAACTCGTTCAGCAGCATCGGGCGGAAGCGGATGAAGCCCAGCACTTCGATCGCGATGTTGTGGGTCAGAGCCCACTCGCACCAGTCTTCGTTGTTCACCTCGTAGTTGAGGTGGGTGAAGCGGTTCTTCAGCGCCGTGGACATGGCGTTGACGATCGCGCGGTCGGTGCTGCGGTTGCCGGCGGCCACCATGGCCCAGCCGGGAGGCAGCTCGTAGTCGCCCAGCTTGCGGTCCAGCACCAGCTGGTACGCAGCGGCCTGCGTGGCTTGAGCGGCCGAGTTGATTTCGTCGAGGAACAGGATGCCGCTGCCGTCGGTGGGCAGGAACGAGGGGGCGTTCCAGTTGGTCTTGCCGACTTCCTTCTTGCCGACCTTTTCCTTGTCGACAGAGGGGACGCCGCGCAGGTCGACCGGATCGAGCTGGGACAAGCGCAGGTCGATCATCTCGATGCCGAGCTTGTCGGCCACTTGCTTGACCACTTGCGATTTGCCCACACCCGGTGAGCCGTGCAGCATGACAGGCTGCTTGGCTTTGATCAGGTATTCGAGGGCTTGGGTTACTTGGGAAGG
Organism: Pseudomonadota bacterium; assembly: GCA_018242365.1. GTDB lineage: Bacteria > Pseudomonadota > Gammaproteobacteria > Xanthomonadales > Xanthomonadaceae > Thermomonas. The sequence goes on along the minus strand of JAFECB010000005.1, from coordinate 2,348 downwards.
ACGCATTTCATGAACTCCGTGCGTTAAGGGTGGGAAAGGAGAAAGGCAGTGTATTTGGTATACGTATCCGCCAGCTTGAAAACTTCGATCGTTTCGATCTCACCGATGCGTTTTTGGATTTGTTGAACGCGGTTTTCAACAAAAGATTCATCAACGTGGATGATTTCGGGGTCAGAGATTCCTTTGTGATGCACAAGGATGATGGCTTTAGCCATAACTTACGCCTTGTAGTTGTGGTGATCGGGCCCGGGGCTGACGATGTAGCGCAGATTGCGACCATCGCCTTCATCGCCATTCAGCTCCTGACGCTTGGCTTTCGCCAGCTTTTTGTCGCTGAAGTAGGCTCCGGGGACGGCACGGTCCTTGCCGCTGGCGGCGGTGTCCGTGATTTGGTAGAGACGCAGTTTAGCTGCCATTATTGGAGTACCTCATTTGCGGGGTTGGAAGGAGAGTTGGCCTGCACAACGCCGTTGCGTGCCACGGTCGTCACGGTCATGAGCATCTTGGTGATGTCCATATCCGAGCCGAGGATGCCGACCTTCACTTCGTTGTCCTTGGTGACGGCGCACAACAGCAAGCAGTGCAGGTTCTCGGGGAGTACAGCCTTGACCTCGTTGAGGACTTGGCTGGCACGCGCGATGAAGGCGGCGTCATCGCCGGCCTCGATCGCGTGTATTTCGGAGCGTTCGGTCATGTTGGTCTCACTGCTTGGTGTCGGGTCCCGGCACAGCGCCGGGGTTGCCCTTGAGTTTCTCGATGAGCGCGTCGACTGCGGGCTTGGCAGCCTCCATGCCCTTGACTTCAGCGGCTCGTTCTTTGGCCTGCTGCACCACGCCCAGCACTTGGCTGATCATGGACTGCAGGTGCTTGGCGCGGAGGGCGTCTCCCCATGCTTTCTCAAAGCCGGGGGCTTCTTCGATCATGGTGTCGATGGCCATGATCATCATCTGTGCCAGAGCGTCGGGATCGCCGGCGCCGAAGTTGCAGATGTGCATGCCGACCACAGGAACGCCGTTGATCTCGGTCGGGGCGTTCGGGTCTTGCGGAGCTGCGTTGGCGACCATGCACAGCGCAGCGTGGACGCCTTCCTCGTCGTGGCTCGTCACGTGGTCGAAGAAGCTGCGCAGAGCAGTGCCGAGCTTACGCTGCGGGATTTGTTCCTTGTTGTTGGACATGGTGAGTTACTCCAGATGCATGAACATGATGGTGAGGAAGTCGCGTGGCGACTTCAGGTCGTTCGGCATGCGCAGGTGCATGCGGTTGCTGGCTGCGAAGCGAGCGAGCGCCTGCATGCGGCCGATGTGCGGATCGTGCTTGTCGCCGGGGTGACGGATCGACGAGGAGATCTCGAGCACGTTGTGCTTGTCGACGCGGTAGCAGAACGTGTAGCGGCCCAGAGCGAAGAAGTGAACGCCGTGCGCTGCGATGGCGTACTTGATCCTTTCCTTCTCGAAGGTGCGGATGGCGCTCTTTTCGCGAGCCTCGCGAGCCTTGGGGTGTTCGATGGTGTTCATGTCAGTTCAGCTCCGGGTCTTGAATGGTGATCTTGCGACGAGCCAGCTCTTCGTCGAGGCGCTTGAGGTACGCCTCGATCGCTGGGGTATCGGGCGTGTTGAGAAGCTTGGCTTTCGCCAAGCGGCGGAAATAGTCGCGACGCATGGCCACAAGCTGAGGGTTGGAGAACCCTGTGGGCTTGCGGCCTTTAGGTAGGCTAGAAGGGGTCTGAGATTTCATGATTGAGTCCACGATCGTTCGCTTCATCCTCTAAGTAGCGCAGAGACAGCAGACTGAGGCTGGTCTGGCCATATTGCAGCTTTGCCATTACGATGTTGCGGCGAAGGTGATCGATAGCGTTTTTCAGATGGCTATCTGACATCATATTAACACAGACCAAGCCTTTGTCTTTTGTGCCCCACGCAAGGCTACGGTCAGACGCTGTCCTCCCCGGTGGGGGAGTACGTTTCTCGGCCTCGCTGACGGCGTTTGAGGATGTGGGCCGCAGCGTCGAATTTGAGGTTGTTGGTTTGCGGGACGTCATGGTCATCTCTCAACAGGTTGGCTGCGAGTTTGCCGGCGGCTTTTGGGAACCGAGCGATGTAGTCGCTCAGCTCTTGGTTGGTCCGCTTGCGAGCTGCGTTCTCCGGTACTCAAGTTCACGATGGGCAATCTCCCTGATTCGGTTAGCACGATATGCGGCTTCATTGCGCTGCCCCAGAAGCTTTGCTTTGGCACATGCCGCGACGGACTTGTTGTACAGGGCTTCCAAGGTTTCTGAGTCGAGCTGCTTCAGCCAGAGATTCAGAGGCGCGTCGGTGATCAAGCTCGGCGGCCGCAGCTGAGATCTTTCG
>JAFECB010000004.1 GCA_018242365.1 Pseudomonadota bacterium | reverse complement strand
GACTTCCGCTGGACGCCGTACGGCTCGCTGAACTGGGTGCACAACTCGCGTGGGACGAGCGACTACGTGATCAGCAACAGCTACAGCAGCTTCAGTGGCTCGACCTGGGTGAGCGGCAGCGCGGTTCTGGCCGAGTTCGGCGTGGGCATCGAGAAGGGCGGCTGGGGCGTGACGCTGGGCGGCAACTGGACCGACGGCGGCAAGTTCGACAGCATGTTCGGTGGCCAGGTGAACGTGCGGTACTCCTGGTAAGCCGTAACAGCGTCACCAGCAACACGAGAAAGCCCCGGCATGCCGGGGCTTTCTTGTTGTGGGTTTCATTTGTCTCAGCCAGGCATGCTGTGATGGGGTGCGGATTTCAAACAGGCGCGTAATCCATCCCTACAATTGCAGCATGCGCTACCAGCAAGAGCCCGCGTTCGTTCTGCACGCCCGTCGCTGGCGTGAAACCAGCCTGCTGGTGGAAGTGCTGAGTGCCGAGCACGGGCGGATCGGGTTGCTGGCGCGTGGCGTGCAAGGACCGAAGCGGCATGCGCTGCGGGCGGCGTTGCAGCCCTTGCAGTCGATCCGCTTCGACGCCAAACAAACAGGTGAGCTTGCCCAGCTGGCGTCCGCCGAGGCGGTGGATGTGGCACCCCAATTGCAGGGCGATGCGGCGCTGGCGGCGTTTTATGTCAATGAGCTGTGCCTGCGCCTCGCGCCGAGGCAGGCCCCGCAGCCCGAGCTGCATGCGGTCTATGCAGTGGTACGGGAGCGGCTACGCCACGCCGAGCCGCTGGCGTGGACAATGCGACGCTTCGAGCGCGACTTGCTCGATGCGATAGGTGTGGGCCCGGATTATTCGACGTGCAGTGAGGGTGGCCCGGTCGATCCGGCTGCTCGCTATCGCCTGGATGCGGAACAAGGACCGTGCCGCATGCGCAGTGAACGCCCCGGTGATCGGCGAAGCGGGGCTACTGGACTTGCCCTGCTGGCCTTGGCGGCAGACACCATGCCGACACCGGAAAATCTTTCGAGTCTGCGGCTGCCGCTACGCGCGGTGTTGCTGCACCACCTCGGTGGCCGCGGCCTGAAATCCTGGGAGATGCTGGGCGAATTGGGGCAGCTGGGTGCGAATACGCCACTGCGATAAGTGCGTCCCGATCTTGCAGGAGCGCACCGTCAGGGGCGCGATCACCCACTGATGAGATCGCGCCCCTGACGGTGCGCTCCTACGGCTGTTGGCCGATGAAGCCCCGGCACGCCGTTCAAACCCTCAGCGGTGCAATTCGCCAGCCGCTTCCGGCTGGTAGCGCACTGCCAACACATGCAGCCGGGCGCTGCGGCCACCCGGCATCGGCCAGTCGATGCTGTCGCCCACGCGCAAGCCGAGCAGGGCGCTGCCGACCGGCGCGAGGATCGAGACCTTTTCACCGCCACCGTCGGCATCGCGCGGATACACCAGGGTCAACTCGTGCTCCTGTTCGCGCTGATCGCCATCGACCACCTTGACCAGTGCCGTGGTGTTCATGGTGATCAGGTCCGCCGGCAATGCCGTTGGTTCGCGCAGTTCGGCCCGTTCGAGTTCCTCGCGCAGGGCGGCGGTATTCATGCTGCGATACTGCGGGCTGTCGAGCAGAGCTTCGATGCGCTCGACATCGAGACGCGACAGCAACAGGTTCGGGCGCTTGGTGGTGGTGTTCATGAGGTCAGGCTCCTGCCAATGCACAGCGGGCGGCGCGGCTGGCGCGTCGCCCGCAAGAGAAATCGTTCAGGGAACCATAGCCATGAATGTGAACGACGGCAACCTTCAGGGCGCGTCCTGTTCATCCTGTGTAGTGGCGAGAAACTCGCAAGGTCGAGCCGCGTAACGGCAATCAGCGAAACAGAAACCCCGCCACCACCCGTCGCCCTTCACCCGCGAGGATGGAGTACGTACGCGCCGCCGCATCATTGCCCATCACTTCGACGCCAATCCCGCGTTGCAGGCAGGCCGCGAGCACAGCTGCGGGCGGGAACACCTGGGTCAAACCGGTGCCGAGCAGGATCAGCTCGGGGCGCAGCGCCAGCATCGGCTCCAGATCATCGGGATGCATCGTAGCGGCTTCACGCAATGACCAGTCTTCGACCAAGGCATCGGGCGCGATGATGAAACTTGCGGTCAGGACGCGGTCGTTGATGCGTGCCCCGGTCGCCGCCACGCTACGCAGCGAATATTGATAATCCGGGCGTTCGAAATTGAGCTGCATGGCACCTGTCGCGTCAGGCGCGCGGCAGCACGATATGCCGCTTTTCCCTGGACTGCCGGTACAGCACCGCGACATGGCCGATCCGTTGCACCAGCGCGGCACCGCTGCGCTCGGCCAAGGCATCGATCATGACGTCGCGTTGTTCGCGATCCTCGGCCCCGACCTTCACCTTGATCAACTCGTGGTGTTCCAGTGCGAGGTCGACTTCCGCAGCCAGCGCATCGGTGATGCCCTTGCCGCCGACCTGCAGGATGGCCTTGAGACCATGCGCCTGGCCGCGCAGGAAGCGGATCTGGGCGTTGGTCAGTTGGGTTGGCATGCAGCACGCAGATGGATTCAGGAAGCGCAGGGTATCATGCCCTGTCATCCGCCCGCGCCTGACGGCCCATGGCCACCCGCAGCAAATCCAGCCAACGTTGGCTCAAGGAACATTTCTCCGACCCCTACGTGAAGAAAGCGCAGGCGGAGGGCATGCGCTCGCGTGCGGTCTACAAACTGGAGGAACTGGTCGATCGCGACCGCCTGCTCAAGCCGGGCATGGTGGTGGTCGATCTCGGTGCCGCCCCCGGCGGCTGGTCGCAATGGGTGCGGCGGGAACTGGACGGGATGGATCCCAACCGCCCTGGCCGGGTCATCGCCAGCGACATCCTCGATATGCCAGCGCTGGCCGGGGTGGACTTCCTGCCAGGCGATTTCCGCGAACAGGCGGTGCTCGACGGCCTGCTGGCGCTGCTGGCCGGGCAGCCGGTGGACCTTGTGCTTTCGGATATGGCCCCCAATAAGAGTGGCATGGATGTCGTGGACCAGCCGCGCGCGATGCACCTGTCCGAATTGGCGATGGATTTCGCCGACCAGCAGTTGCGCGTGGGCGGGTCCTTCCTGATCAAATTGTTCCAGGGCACCGGGTTTGATGACTACGTGCGTGAATTGCGCCGCCGCTATGCCAAGGTGGTAATCCGCAAACCGGCCGCCTCGCGCCAGCGTTCACCCGAGGTGTATGCGCTGGCAACGGGTAGACTGGCCCAGATGAAGTGATGTCGAAGGTCGCACAAGACCAGGAATCGAATGAACGATCTCGTGAAAAACCTGCTGCTCTGGGTCGTGGTTGCGGCCGTGTTGTTGGTGGTGTTCCAGAGCTTTTCGCCGAAGCTGGGCCCCGGCAAGGATGTGGTGTACTCGGAATTCGTGTCCGACGTCGAGGCTGATCGAATCAAGAAGGTCGATATCGCCAGCAACGAACGCAGCATCACCTTCGTGCGCGAAAACGGCGAGAGCGGGACGACCACGGCGCCGGTGCGCGATCGCGACCTGATCAACGACCTGATCGAACACAAGGTCGAGATCAACCAGGCGCCGCCGGATTCCGGCTTCTCGATCTGGTCCTTGCTGCTGAATTTCCTGCCGGTACTGCTGATCATCGGTTTCTGGATCTACATGATGCGGCAGATGCAGCAGGGCGGTGGCAAGGGCGCGATGTCGTTCGGTCGCTCGCGCGCCAAGCTGCTCAACGAGGACCAGACCAAGGTCACGTTTGCAGATGTCGCCGGTTGCGACGAGGCCAAGGAAGACGTCAGCGAGCTGGTCGAATTCCTGCGCGATCCGACCCGTTTTCAAAAGCTGGGTGGCAAGATCCCGCGCGGCGTGTTGATGGTCGGCCCGCCCGGCACCGGCAAGACCCTGCTGGCCAAGGCCATCGCCGGTGAGGCCAAGGTGCCGTTCTTCTCGATCTCCGGTTCCGACTTCGTCGAGATGTTCGTCGGTGTCGGTGCCTCGCGCGTGCGCGACATGTTCGAGCAGGGCAAGAAGCACGCACCCTGCATCATCTTCATCGACGAAATCGACGCGGTCGGCCGCCACCGCGGTGCCGGCCTCGGCGGTGGCCACGATGAGCGTGAGCAGACCTTGAACCAGTTGCTGGTCGAGATGGACGGCTTCGAAGGCGGCGAGGGCGTAATAGTGATAGCCGCCACCAACCGCCCCGACGTGCTCGATCCGGCCTTGCTGCGCCCCGGTCGCTTCGATCGCCAGGTCGTGGTCGGTCTGCCCGATGTGAAGGGCCGCGAGCAGATCCTGAAAGTGCATATGCGCAAGCTGCCCTTGGCCGACGATGTCGTGCCGATGACGATTGCCCGCGGCACACCCGGCTTCTCCGGCGCGGACCTCGCCAACCTCTGCAACGAAGCGGCGCTGTTTGCCGCACGCGAGAACGCGAAAGATGTCCGTCAGGATCACTTCGACAAGGCGCGCGACAAGATCCTGATGGGTGCCGAACGTCGTTCGATGGCGATGAGCGAATCGGAAAAGACCCTGACCGCCTACCACGAGGCTGGGCATGCCATCGTCGGCCGCCTCGTGCCTGAGCATGACCCGGTCTACAAGGTGACGATCATCCCGCGTGGGCGTGCGCTTGGCGTGACCATGTACCTGCCGGAAGGCGACAAATACAGCTACAACCGCACCGCGATCGAATCGCAACTGGCCTCGCTGTACGGCGGTCGCGTTGCGGAAGAATTGATCTTCGGCGAGGACAAGGTCACCACCGGGGCGTCCAACGACATCGAGCGCGCCACCAATATGGCCCGCAACATGGTCACCAAGTGGGGCCTGTCCGAACTCGGCCCGATCACCTTTGGCGAGGAGCAGGACGAGGTCTTCCTCGGTCGCAGCGTGACCCAGCACAAGAATGTCTCCGACGAGACCGCGCGCAAGATCGACGAAGTCGTGCGCGGCATCCTTGATCGCGCCTATGCGCGCAGCACGCAATTGCTGACCGAGAACATCGACAAGCTGCACACGATGGCGAAGACCCTGCTGGAATACGAAACCATCGATGTGCCGCAGATCGACGCGATCATGGAAGGCCGCGAGGTGCCGCCGCCTGCCGGATGGAGCAAGTCCGGCAATGGCAAGCAGGGTGGCGATGCGGCCCCGCCGGCTGCACCGATTGGCGGACCCGCGACGCAGAACTGAGACGCGACAGCGAGCGTCGCCGGGCGCTGAATATACGTACAGACAAACCGAAGGCCGGGGCAACCCCGGCCTTCGATGTTGCTGCACCCGCCCGCGGAAGCCCCGTCTTGCGCGCCCGTCCGTCTTTCATCGACACTGTTCCGGTAGCGCAACCGGACGCACAGCGTGGGCCAGTCTGCGGGATTGTTTGCCGAGCTCAAGCGCCGCAACGTGCTGCGGGCGGCTGCGCTTTACGTCGGCGCGATCTGGGCGCTGGCGCAGGGCATCGCGCAGCTGGCGCCTGTGTTCGGTATTCCCGATTGGGTGGTGCGCTGGTTCGTGGCCGCGGGCGCGATCGGGTTCCCGTTCTGGCTTGCTTTTGCGTGGTTCTATGAATTCACGCCAGAGGGGCTCAAGCGCGAGAGCGAGCTGGATCCCGCCGACCTGACGGCGCGTGCACGCGGGCGACGCCTCGACAAGTGGATCATCGGCGTACTGGTGGTGGCTGTGGTCCTGCTGGTCACCAACCAGTTCGTGCTGCGCCGCGATGCCACCAGTCGCGATGCCGCCACTGTGGCTCCAGCGACGCCGCCGCAAGCGACGCAGCGTTCGATTGCCGTCCTGCCGTTCGACAACCTCAGCCGGGATGCCGACAACGCCTATTTCGCCCGCGGGATGCAGGACTTGATCCTGACCAGGCTCTCGGAGATCGGCGAGCTCAAGGTCATTTCCAGAACATCCACCATGAAGTACGGAAGCCGACCAGAGAATCTTCGGCAAGTCGCCGCCGAGTTGGGGGTGATGACGGTACTTGAAGGCAGCGTGCAGAAATCCGGCAACGACGTGCTGATCAACGTGCAATTGATCGATGCCAGGACCGATGCCCACCTGTGGGGCGAGAGCTACCAGCGCACGCTGGACAATATCTTCGGCATGGAAGGCGAAGTGGCGCAAAGCGTGGCCGATGCCCTGCGGGCCCGGCTGACGCCGGATGAAGCCCAGCGATTGGCCGAGGTGCCCACCCATGACCGCGAAGCCTACGATTACTACTTGCGCGCCGAATTCCAGCTCGATCGCGGGGTGATGGCGTTCGACACGGCGGCGGTCCGCGCGGCGATCGATGCCTACGGCAAGGCGATTGCGCGCGACCCGCGGTTCGGGCTGGCGTTTGCGCGACGATCATATGCGGAAAATTTCCTGGCCTGGATCGGTGGCGGCGGCTTGGCCATCGAGTCCTTGTTCATGCAAGGCCACGACGATGCCAAGCGCGCCATGGCCTTGGCGCCTGGATTGGCAGCAAGCCACGTCGCGGCAGGCTATAGCGAATACTTCGGGCAGGACAATCCACGCACGGCGATCGCTGCGCTCAAGGCGGGCCTGGATATCCAGCCGCATGACTCGCAGGCGTTGGAAGGGTTGGCCCTGATTGAGCGCAGAACCGTCAGTATTGATTCTGCACTGGGCAGGCTCAGGCAGGCGTTGCCCTACGATCCTCGCAACCTCAACCTGATCGGCATCCTTGCGGAAACGCTGACGATGGCTTCGAACTACGATGAAGCCGGCGTGTGGTACGAGCGCAGCTTGTTGATCGATCCGGGCAACGATGGCGCTACTGCAAACAAGGCACTACTTGCCGTCCTGGCAAACGGTGACACGGCAACCGCGCTGGGCATGCTGCAAGGAGATGCGATGCTGCTGCGGATCACGCGGGTGCAGGTGCTGACCCTGCAGCGCAAGGATGCGCAAGCCCTTGCCGAGCTGCAAGCCATCCCTGTCGGCAGTTTCATGTTGAACAACGACAAGGACCTGATGATGGCCGGCTTGCAGCGTCGGCTGGGCCGGCACGCGCAAGCACGGCGCAGCTACCAACTGGCCTTGCAGGAGGCGCAGGGCAAAATCCATAGCCGCACCGCCGTGCTGCGCGCATGGGCCTGGAGCCATGTGGCAGCAGCACAAATCGGCCTTGGGCAGTTGCAGGAAGGCGAGCAGGCGATTGCGCATTCGCAGGCCGAGCTCGATCCTGCACGGGATCATGTGGACGGACCCATCCTGTTGGTCGCCAACGCCAAGAATTATCTGGCGGCAGGCCGCAAGGAACTGGCGTTGCAGGCGCTGCAACAAGCGATGGCCTTGCCGGGGATAGGCTTGACTGCCAGTCCGAAGCTGCTGGCGTTGGATCCCGACTGGGATGGCGTGCGCCAGGACGAACGCTTCCTGCGGCTGGTGGCGGGGCATGGCGGTGAGTAGGGCTGCCGACTGTTGCACCAGCTCAAGCGTCGCAACGTGATCCGCATGGCGGGCTTTTCGCGCATGTCGGCGTTCTGCGCGACCGTCGGGCTACCCGTGCCACTGCACAGGTAGAAGAGGGGCATCCGGGCTGCGGCCTTGCTCAGTCCACCAGCCACCATGCCACCTGGTCGCCGGCGCGCATCGGCACCCCCGGCACGCCCCCGAAATCGACTTCCTCTGGCACGCGCCAGGGCTGCTTGCGCAAGGTGATCGTGTCGCGGTTGCGTGGCAGGCCGTAGAAGTCGGCGCCGTGGAAGCTGGCGAAGGCTTCCAGTCGATCCAGCCTGCCCACGCTGTCGAAGGCTTCGGCGTACAGCTCGATCGCGGCATGCGCCGAATAGATGCCGGCGCAGCCGCAGGCGCTTTCCTTGGCATGACGCGGGTGCGGCGCGCTGTCGGTGCCGAGGAAGAAACTCGGATCGCCCGAGGTGGCCGCCGCCAGCAAGGCCTGGCGGTGGCTTTCGCGCTTCAGCACTGGCAGGCAATACGCATGCGGGCTCAGGCCGCCACTGAAGATCGCGTTGCGGTTCAGCAGCAGGTGCTGCGGGGTGAGGGTGGCGCCGACGTAGGCCGGGGCTTCGGCAACGAAGTCGGCGCCCGCGCGGGTAGTGATGTGTTCGAGCACCATCCGCAGGCCGGGGAAATCGCGGCGCAGGCCGGTCAGGTGGCGGTCGATGAACACTGCCTCGCGGTCGAACACGTCGACCTCGGGGTCGACCACTTCGCCATGCAGCAGCAGCGGCAGGCCGTGTTTCTGCATCGCCTCGAACACGGCACGGCAGCGATGCAGGTCGGTGACGCCGCTGTCGGCATTGGTGGTGGCACCGGCCGGGTAATACTTCACCGCGTGCACGCAGCCGCTGGCCTTGGCCTCGGCGATGTGGGCCGGGGTGGTGGCCTCGGTCAGGTAGAGCGTCATCAGCGGCTCGAAGGCCGATCCGGCAGGCACCGCGGCCAGGATGCGCTCGCGGTAGGCGCGCGCTTCGGCCACGGTCGTGATCGGCGGCTTCAGGTTCGGCATCACGATGGCGCGGCCGAAACGGCGGGCGCTGTCCGGCAGCACCGCGGCCAGCATGGCGTCATCGCGCAGGTGCAGGTGCCAATCGTCGGGGCGGGTGAGGGTCAGTTCGGTGATGGCCATGCGCGCAGTGTAGCGGCTGTGGTGATCGGTTCGTCCCGTGACACTCTGCGCGACGGGCTGCGCCGGCCATGACTTACACTCCCTGCATGTTCGATACCTCGCCCCAACTCGACTGCAATGGACGCATCCTGAAGCTCGACCGGCCGAAGGTGATGGGCATCGTCAATGTGACCCCGGATTCGTTCGCCGATGGCGGCGAATACTTCGATGCCGACGCGGCCATCGCGCATGGATTGAAACTTGCGGAAGAGGGCGCGGCGATCCTCGATGTCGGCGGTGCATCGACGCGGCCCGGTGCGGACGATGTTTCGGTGGATGAGGAGCTGCGTCGCGTCATTCCTGTCATCGAAGCGCTGGCGCAGCAGACTTCGATCCCGATCAGCATCGACACGTCCAAGCCCGAAGTGATGCGCGCGGCGGTCGCCGCCGGTGCCGGCATGATCAATGACGTGAATGGCTTACGTCGCGAAGGCGCGCTGGACGCTGCGGCGGAATTGCAGGTGCCGGTGGTGCTGATGCACATGCAGGGCGAGCCGCGCACGATGCAGGATGCGCCGCAGTACGACGACGTGGTGGGCGAGGTGCATCGCTTCCTCGCCGAGCGCATCTTCGTGGCGGAACTGGCCGGGATCACCAAGCGCAACATCGTCATCGATCCGGGTTTCGGTTTCGGCAAGACCACGCAGCACAACCTGCAACTGCTCGCGCAATTGCGGCGCTTCACCGAACTGGGCGTGCCGGTGCTGGCGGGCCTGTCGCGCAAGCGCAGCATCGGCGAATTGACCGGCCGCGAAGATCCGCGAGCGCGGACCGCAGGCTCGGTTGCTGCGCACCTGATCGCCGCGCAGAACGGCGCGATGTTGCTGCGCGTGCACGATGTGGCGGCCACTGTGGATGCGCTCAAGGTCCTGGATGCGTTGGCCGCAGTACCGCTGCCACGAAAGGATGCGGGCAAGCCTGCCATCGTCTGGCCGGAAGATTGAGGCCCTCCTCTTCAATGGGGGTGGGGATGGGGTGAGTTCCCTCGGAATCGCATCACCCGCCGGAATACTCCACACTGTCGCCCAACCGCCACTGCCCCGAGACCCGCATGCAGCCCAACGCCTCGTCATGGCTTCGCCGCAAGGACATCGATCAGGTCACGGTGCATGAGGAGGGTCGGCGGCTGGTACCGACCCTGGGCTGGCCGCATCTGGTCGCGCTGGGCATCGGCGCGATCGTGGGGACCGGCATCTATACCCTGATTGGCGTGGCTGCGAATCTGGCCGGGCCTGCGGTGCTGATCTCGTTCCTGGTCGCCGGGATCGTGTGTGCCTGCGCGGCGCTGGCTTACGCGGAAATGGCGACGCTGATGCCGGCCGCCGGCAGCGCCTACACCTACAGCTACACGGTGCTGGGCGAGAGCATTGCCTGGGTGGTGGGCTGGAGCCTGATTCTTGAATACACCCTGGTGGTGAGCACGGTGGCGGTGGGTTGGTCCGGGTATGCGGTTGGCTTCCTGCACGGTCTCGGCGTTGATCTGCCGATGGCGTTGACGGTGGGCCCACATGCAGGGGGTGCACTCAATGTGCCGGCCATCTTCATTACCTGGGTCGTGGCGGGCGCGCTGATCGCCGGGACACGCGAAAGCGCCACAGTCAACGCGATCCTGGTGGTGGCGAAGCTGCTGGCGCTGGCGGTGTTTGTCGCCATTGCCTTGCCGGCCTTCGATGCGAGCAACCTGCAGCCGTTCATGCCGCATGGCTTCACCGAGAGCCTCGGTGCCGACGGCAAGAAATACGGCGTGATGGCGGCGGCGGCGATCATCTTCTTCGCGTTCTATGGTTTCGATGCGATTTCCACCGCAGCGGAGGAGACCAAGAACCCCGGCCGCGACCTCACCATCGGCATTGTCGGCTCGATGATCGGCTGCACCCTGATCTACATGGTCGTCGCCCTGGCGGCGGTCGGCGCGATGAGCTACACGGTGTTCGGCCAGAGCCCGGAACCGCTGGCCTTGATCATGCGCGAACTCGGCCATGGCACCGCGGCGAAGATCGTGGCCGCGGCGGCGGTGGTGGCGCTGCCGACCGTGCTGCTGGCGTTCTTCTACGGCCAGAGCCGCATCTTCTTCGTGATGTCGCGCGATGGCCTGCTGCCGCACAGCCTGTCGAAAGTGGGCAAGCGCGGAACGCCGGTGGCGATTACCGTGTTCACCGCCATCGTCACTTCGATCCTCGCGGGCGTGGCGCGGCTGGATGAAATCGCCGCACTGGCCAATGCCGGCACCTTGATCGCCTTCGTCGCGGTGTCGGCCTGCCTGCTGGTGTTGCGCAAGCGTGATCCGCAACGTCCGCGCGTGTTCCGCGTGCCGCTGGCATGGCTGGTCGGCCCGGTCGCGATCCTCGGCTGCGTCTATCTGTTCGCCAGCCTGCCGACCCGCACTCAGCAATGGTGCCTGCTGTGGAACGGGTTCGGCATCCTCGTCTATTTGCTGTACGCGCGGCGCAGGAGCCTGCTGGCGCGGGGAAGTGATGCTTGAGTCGGTGTGCAGGATGCGGGCACGCGTGTGCGCGGGAATCGTCGATTTGATCGATGGCTGGGTGCCCGCCGTTCGACAGGAGCCTTGCCGGCTTGGCGCTGCATGTCGATGACGAGTGGATCGCGTCCACGTGTGATCGCGCTGATGGGGCCAACCGCCTCGGGCAAGAGTGCGTACGCGCTGGAGCTGGCGCAGCACTTGGGCGGTGAAATCGTCAGTGTGGATTCGGCGCTGATCTACATGCGACTGGACATCGGCTCGGCCAAGCCGACGAAGGTGGAACAGACGCAGGTTCCGCACCACATGCTGGACCTGCGCGAACCGTGGCAGCCCTATTCGGCGGCGGAGTTTGCCAGAGATGCACGTGCGGCGATCGAGGCGATCCATGCGCGCGGGAAATGGCCGATCCTCGCCGGCGGCACCGGCCTGTATTTCCGTGCCCTGCTGGAAGGCCTGTCTGACATGCCCGCCGCCGATCCTGCATTGCGGGCACAGCTCGCGGAGGAGGCCGGGCGCAGTGGTTGGGCCGCGATGCATGCACAACTGACGCAGGTCGATCCGCAGGCCGCGTCGCGCATCCACGCCACCGATGCCCAGCGCATCCAGCGTGCATTGGAAGTGCATCGGCTCAGTGGTCGTGCGATCAGTGACTGGCAACGCGAGGCGCGCGACGCGGTGCCCTGGCTCGATGCGCTGCAACTTGCACTGGCACCGCCGCAGCGCGCCGATTTGCACGCGCGCATCGAGGCACGCTTCGACGCCATGCTGGCAGCGGGTTTCCTCGATGAAGTGCGGGCATTACGAGCGTTGCCGGAGCTTCTCGCACATCCAGTGCCACTGGACCTGCCGGCGCTGCGTTCGGTCGGTTATCGGCAGGCATGGGAGTATCTGGATGCAGTCGAAAGTCCCTCTCCCCCCGGGAGAGGGGTTGGGGTGAGGGTAGTAACTGGCAAGGTGAACCGATCCGACGAGGATGCGCTGTTCCGCTCGCGCGCCATCGCCGCCACCCGCCAACTCGCCAAGCGCCAATACACCTGGTTGCGCGGTATGCGCGACGTGCAATGGTTCGATCCAATCAGGCAACGCAGCGCGCTGGATGCCAGCGTGACGAGGTTCATCCGGCAGTGAGCGACAACCCGCCCAAGCCGTGCGGCTTGCGCTAACATCCCGGTTCCGTCGTCGCGCATGGGGTTGCGCGGCCGCGTCCATTCCAACGACAAGAACAACACGATGCACGCAAGCAACGGGGAACCGAAGTCCAGGCCGCAGTCCTTGCAGGATCCGTTCCTGAACGCGCTGCGCCGCGAACGCGTGCCGGTGTCGATCTATCTGGTCAACGGGATCAAGCTGCAGGGCACGATCGAATCCTTCGACCAGTTCGTGGTCCTGCTGCGCAGCACGGTCAGCCAGATGGTCTACAAGCACGCGATCTCCACCGTGGTGCCGGCCCGCAATGTGCAGATTGCCGGCATGGCGCAGGACGGCGGCGAGTCCGGCTCGGACGAGTGAGCCACGCGTTCAGCTGGGCGGGCTTGCAATCGGGCAGAAGCGCCCGCATCTCTACCTCCAATGTCGACCCAATTGTTCGAACGTTCGCGTGGCGGTGAAAACGCGCTGTTGATCCAGCCGCATGCCGGAGGCCCGGCTGCGCCCGATGTACTGGAGGAATTCGCCGAATTGGCGCGCTCCGCCGGTGCGCGCGTGGTGGCCTCGGTGCCGGCGCGGATCGACAAGCCCAATCCGTCGATCCTGATCGGCACCGGCAAGCTCGATGAGGTCAAGGCCATCTGCGAAGCCAGCGGGATTGATCTGGTGTTGGTCAATCACCCTCTGTCGCCGCTGCAGGAACGCAATCTGGAAAAAGCGCTGGAGCGGCGGGTGGTCGATCGCACCGGGCTGATCCTCGATATCTTCGCCCAGCGCGCGCGCAGCCATGAAGGCAAGTTGCAGGTCGAGCTGGCGCAACTGCGCCACATGGCGACGCGGCTGGTGCGTGGCTGGACCCACCTGGAACGCCAGCGCGGCGGCTCGATCGGCCTGCGCGGCCCCGGCGAAACCCAGCTGGAAACCGACCGTCGCTTGCTGCAGAAGCGTGTCGAGGTCTTGCAGAAGCGGCTGGAGAAAGTCGAGGTGCAACACAGCCAGATGCGCCGCGCGCGGGTGCGCAGTGAACTGCCGCGGCTGGCGCTGGTGGGCTATACCAATGCCGGCAAGTCGACCCTGTTCAACGCGCTCACTGGTGCCGACGCCTACGCCGCCGACCAGTTGTTCGCCACCCTCGATCCGACGGTCCGAAAGACCGAGCTCGCCGGTGTCCGCGTGGTGCTGGCCGATACCGTCGGTTTCGTGCGCGACCTGCCGCACGAACTGGTCGCTGCGTTCCGATCCACGCTCGGCGAAGCGCGCGAGGCCGACCTGCTGCTGCATGTGGTCGATGCCGACGATCCCCTGCGCGATGACCGCATGGCGCAGGTGGATGCGGTGTTGCATGACATCGGCGCCGGCGACATCCCGCAGTTGTTGGTGTTCAACAAGATCGACCGGATCGAGGGCGCGCAGCCCCGCATCGACCAGCGCGAGGACCAGCCGGCCGCGGTCTGGCTGTCGGCGCGTGACCGGCTTGGTCTGGGTCTGCTTGGCGAGGCAGTTGCCGCACGGTTGGGGCTTCGACGCATCGTCGCCGAGGTGAGCTTGCCGGGTTCCGCCGCACGCTTGCGTGCGCGCTTGCACGCACTGGGTGCGGTACGCGCCGAGACCCACGCCGAGGACGGCTGGTGCCTGCAGATCGACCTGGCCGTTGCCGACGCCGCACGGCTGGCGGCGCTGCCGGAAGGCGCGCCGCTGCGCGCCCTGTCGCCGGACGAGGATTCCATGCTTCCCGTAGAATTGTCGACATGACCATGCAAAGCAGCGGCCCGCGCGGGCCATGGAAAAGCTGGATGGCCTGGAACCGTCCCGGTCGTACCGGCGGTGGCTCCGGTGGCCTGTGGAACCGGATTGGTGGCCGCCTGCCGGATTTCGGTGGCTTCAGCCCCTTGCACTGGATCGCCTTGGTGGTGGCGCTGTGGCTGGTGCTCTCCAGCGTGGTGCTGATCACCGAGCAGCAGCGCGGCGTGGTGCTGCGCTTCGGCCAGCTCTCGCGGGTGTTGCAGCCGGGCCTGAACTTCAAGCTGCCGTGGCCGATCGAGCACGTCATCAAGATCAATGCCACCGAAATCAAGAATTATTCCGACCGCGTGCCGGTACTGACCCGCGACGAGAACATCGTCGAGGTCGCGGTGAACGTGCAGTACAAGGTGTCCGACCCGGTGCTGTATCGCTTCGGCACCCGCGATGGCGATGAAGTGCTCAAGCAGGCGGCGTTGAGCACGGTGCGTGAACAAGTGGGACGTTCCGATCTCGATACCGTGCTGGGTGCGCGCGAACAGCTGGCCGTCATCGCCCGTCAGCAATTGCAGAAATCGCTCGATGCGTATCGCACTGGCCTCGCGGTGACCGAACTCAACCTGCCGGACGCGCGTCCGCCGCAACAGGTCAAGCCGGCCTTCGATGACGTCAACAGCGCCCAGCAGGACAAGGAGCGCCTGATCTCCGAAGCCCGCGCCTACGCCGCCAAGGTCGTGCCGGAGGCGCGTGGCCAGGCCGCCCGCGTGCGCACCGTGGCCGAAGGTTACAAGACCGCCAAGATCGCGCGTGCAACCGGTGATGCCGAGCGCTTCAGCTTGCTGGTGGCACAGTACAAGGGCGCGCCGGAGGTGACCCGCAAGCGCCTGTGGCTGGAAACGCTGCAAGAGGTGCTGTCACAGAACCCGACGATTGTCGGTGGCGATGGCCGCCAGTTGATCTACGTACCGATGCAGGGCGGCAGCGGTGCAGCCACCACGCCTCTGTCGCCGGTATTGCCGGAAGTGGTGTCGCCGCCGGTGCAGGTGGAAGCACCTGAGGACAACCCCGCGCGGCCCGGACGCAGCGGCAGGCCGGCCTCGGCCCGCGAGGAGGTAGTGCGATGAGACTGCAATTGGGTTTGGGCGCGCTGCTGCTGGCCGTCGTGTTGATGCTGGGCTCGATGTTCGTGGTCAGCGAAGGGCATACCGGCGTCGTCCTGCACCTGGGCCGGATTTCGCGGGTGAACCTGAAGCCGGGCCTGCATTTCAAATGGCCGCTGGTGGAGACCGCGCGGGTGTTCGATACCCGCTTGCAGGTGTTGCCGGCCGAGCCGGAGCGCTACCTGACCTCGGAGCGCAAGGACGTCAGCGTGGATTTCTTCGCGGTCGGCCAGATCGAGGATGCGCGCGCGTTCTATCGCGCGACCGGTGGCGACGAGAACGCCGCGGTGGATCGCTTGGCGCCGATCATCAAGGACGCGCTGCGCAATGAAATCAATGCGCGCACCTTGCAGCAGGTGGTGTCCGGTGATCGCACGGCGATCGTGCATGGTCAGCTTGCTGCCATCAATCGCGGTGCGGCGACCCTGGGCGTGCGCATCACCGACCTGCGCATCAAGCAGATTGACTTGCCCACCGACAGCCGCGTCATCGACGACGTCTACAACCGCATGCGCGCCCAGCGCCAGCAGGTCGCCAGCCGCCTGCGCGCGGAAGGCGAGGAGCAGGCCAACGAAGTGCGTGCCCGCGCCGATAGCGACCGCCAGGTGATCCTCGCCGAGGCCGAGCGCGACGCCCAGAAACTGCGCGGTGAAGGCGATGCCGAAGCGGCCCGCCTGTATGGCGAAGCGGCCAATCGCGACCCGGCCTTCTACGCCTTCCAGCGCAGCCTCGAAGCCTACCGCGCCGCCTTCGACGGCAAGCACAGCAGCGTGATCGTGCTCAATCGCAACGATCCGTTCCTGCAATACATGCAGGCCGATCACTGACCGATGTCCGATCTGTGGGCCGCATTGTGCCTCGCTGCCGTGTTCGAAGGCCTGCTGTTGTTCGCTGCCCCGGCAGCGTGGAAACGCGCCGCCGAACGGATGATGCAACTGCAGGATGCGCAGGTACGGCGGATCGGTGGCGTGATCGTAGTGCTGGGGTTGGCGGCGTTGTGGGTGGTGCGTTCGACTATCTAGTGGCTGCCTGACCCCGAGCGCATGATCCGATGCGCTGGGCGGTGGGCTGCTTTTTCAGGTAACATTTCCGAAAGCCGGGGCTCGCCTCGGCTTTTTCCGTGTCTGCGTGCTTGTTGGCCCGGATCGCCCCGATGGCGATTCGATCCGGCGATGGGCGGGCGGGTACGGTCCTTTCCGCGGCCCCGATGGCCGCACGCAGCAGGAGTGTTGCCATGGGCCAGTCGGTCGTGGTGTTGGGCGCCCAGTGGGGCGATGAGGGCAAGGGCAAGATCGTCGATCTGCTCACCGAGGAAATCGGTGCGGTGGTGCGCTTCCAGGGCGGCCACAACGCCGGTCATACCCTGGTCATCAACGGCAAGAAGACGGTCCTGCACCTGATTCCGTCCGGCATCCTGCGCGATGATGCGCTGTGCCTGATCGGCAATGGCGTGGTGATTTCGCCGGCCGCGCTGCGCAAGGAGATCGAGGAGCTGGAAACCGCTGGCGTCGAAGTGCGCTCGCGCTTGAAGATTTCGCCGGCCGCGCCCTTGATCATGCCCTACCACATCGCGCTCGATCAGGCGCGCGAGAAAGCCGCTGGCGGCAAGGCCATCGGCACCACCGGGCGCGGCATCGGCCCGGCCTATGAAGACAAGGTGGCGCGTCGCGGCATCCGCATCGCCGATTTGCGCTATCCCGAGCAACTGGCCGACAAGCTCAAGGCGGCACTGGATTACCACAACTTCGTGCTGACCCAGTACCTGAAGGTCGAGCCGATCGACTTCCAGCAGACCCTGGACGAGGCGCTGGCCTTCGGCGAGTACGTCGAATCGATGAAGGCCGACGTCGCCGGCATCTGCCACGACCTGCGCAAGGCCGGCAAGCGGGTGCTGTTCGAAGGCGCGCAGGGTGCCTTGCTCGACATCGACCACGGCACCTATCCCTACGTCACCAGTTCCAACACCACCATTGGCGGGGCGCTGGCCGGTGCCGGCGTGGGTGCCGACGCAATCGACTACGTGCTCGGAATCGCCAAGGCCTACGCCACCCGCGTCGGTGGTGGCCCGTTCCCGACCGAATTGGATGATGAAGTCGGCCAGGGCATCCGCGACCGTGGTGCCGAATACGGGGCGTCGACTGGCCGCCCGCGTCGCTGCGGCTGGATGGACATCGTGGCGCTCAAGCGTGCGGTCGCGATCAACGGCATCAGCGGCCTGTGCATCACCAAGCTCGACGTGCTCGATGGCATGGACAAGCTGAAGATCTGCATCGCCTACGAGTATCACGGCAAGCGCAGCGAGTACGCGCCGCTGGATGCGCAGGGCTGGGAAGAATGCACGCCGGTGTACCTGGAGTTCTCCGGCTGGAGCGAGAACACCCACGGCATCACCGAATGGGACAAGTTGCCCGCCGCCGCCCGTGCCTACCTGCGGGCGCTGGAAGAACTGGCCGGCTGCCCGATTTCGATCGTCAGCACTGGCCCGGACCGTGACCACACCATGGTGCTGCGCGACCCGTACGCCTGATCGGTCCATACCCGATGGTATGCTGCGCGACATGCATGCCACCGCGTTACCGTTCGCCGACAAGCCCGCCCCTGCCTACACGCGGGGCGAAGAGCTGGCCAATGCCCTGACCCACGGCTTCGGCGCGGCGGCGGCACTGGCTGCCGGCGCGGTCCTGATCACCCTTTCCGCGATCTACGGCGATGGTTGGCAGCTGGCCAGCGCCATTGTCTTCGGCGTGGCGATGTTGCTGCTGTACACCGCCTCCACCCTGTACCACGCGATCTCGCATCCGATCGCCAAGGGCCGGCTGAAGGTGTTCGACCATTGCGCGATCTATCTGCTGATCGCCGGTACCTACACGCCGTTCATGTTGGTGGGCCTGCGTGGGCCCACCGGCTGGTGGCTGTTCGGCACGATCTGGACGCTGGCGCTGGCCGGGGTGGTGTTCAAGCTGTTCTACACCGGCCGATTCAAGCGCCTGTCCACCTTCATCTACCTCGGCATGGGCTGGTTGCTGGTGGTGGCGATCAAGCCGATGCTGCATGCGCTGGACACGGCGACCTTGATCTGGCTGCTGGTCGGTGGGCTGGCTTATAGCGGCGGTACCTTTTTCTACATGCGGCCCAACCTGCGCTACGCGCACGCGATCTGGCATGGTTTCGTGTTGATCGGCAGCGTATGCCATTACGTGGCGGTGATGCGGCATCTGATCTGAACGGTTGTTGTCGACCAGGCGCACTCGCGGGCAATCCATGACTTCAGGCGGTGTCGCCGGGTGGATATCTGCGCGAGGATCGCGTCCTGTCCCCGCACCCGGAAGCCCCCATGCGTCGTCCTGTCGTTCGCCCCCTCGCGCTTGCCTTGGCGCTGAGCCTTGCATGCAGCCAAGTCATCGCCATGCCTGCCGCTGATACACCGGCAAGCGCGGGATCCGCTGCTGCCGTCACCACCCAGCTGCCGCGTACGGCACGTCCGTCGCACTACACCGTCGAGATCACTCCGCACGCGCAGGCGTTGAATTTCGACGGCAAGGTGAAGATCGACATCGAGGTGCTGGCCGCGACCGACCGCATCGTGCTGCAGGCGGTGGACATGCGCTTTGCCCACAGCACCCTGACCACCGCCGCCGGCAAGACCCTGACGCCGAAATCGGTGGACGTCGATGCCGGCAGCCAGACCGCCGCGTTCGTGTTCGCCGCGCCACTGGCCCCTGGTCACTACGTGCTGGCGACCGATTACACCGGCAAGATCGGTACCCAGGCCAATGGCTTCTTCGCGCTGGATTACCCGACGGCCAACGGCAGCAAGCGCGCGCTGTACACCCAGTTCGAGAATTCCGACGCGCGTCGCTTCATCCCGTCCTGGGACGAGCCGAACTTCAAGGCGACCTTCGACCTGACCGTGAACGCGCCCAGCAGCGAGATGGTGGTCAGCAACATGCCGGCGAAGGCGACCCAGGTGCTGCCGAACGGGCTCACCCGCACCACGTTCGCCACCTCGCCGAAGATGTCCACCTATCTGCTGTTCCTCGGCGTGGGTGACTTCGAGCGCACCACCCTGACCGACAACGGCGTGCAGATCGGCGTGATCGCATTGAAGGGCAAGGCCGATCAGGCGCGGTTCGCGCTGGAAGCCAGCCGCGACGTGCTGCGCGAATACAACGACTACTTCGGCGTGAATTATCCCTTGCCGAAGCTCGACAACATCGCCGCGCCGGGCCGCAGCCAGTTCTTCAGCGCGATGGAGAACTGGGGCGCGATCTTCACCTTCGAAGCCTCGATGCTGCTGGATCCGGCGATCTCCAACATCTCCGACCAGCAGCGCGTGTTCACCACCGCCGCGCATGAAATCGCCCACCAGTGGTTCGGCGATCTCGTGACCATGCGCTGGTGGGATGACCTGTGGTTGAACGAAGGCTTCGCCACCTGGATGGAAGGCCGCACCACCCGCAAACTGCATCCGGAATGGGACAGCGGCGGCGTGGACGCTGCCTTCACCAGCCGTGGCGCGATGGGCGGAGATGCCTATGCCACCACCCACCCGATCGTGCAGCCGATCGCCACCGTGGAGCAGGCCAGTCAGGCCTTTGACGGCATCACCTACGGCAAGGGTTCGGCGGTGATCGCGATGCTCGAAGACTACGTGGGCGAGGATGCATGGCGCACCGGTGTGCGCAGCTACATCCGCAAGCATGCTTACGGCAACGCGGTCACCGATGATCTGTGGGCAGAAATGGATGTCGCCGCGCCGGGTCGACACTTCGTCGAGGTCGCGCATGATTTCACCCGCCAACCGGGCGTGCCGTTGATTCGTGCCTCGAGCAGCTGCAGCAACGGCCAGACCCAGCTCACCCTGACCCAGGGCGAATACAGCGTCGACCGTCCCGACAAGACACCGCTGCACTGGCGCGTGCCGGTCAGCGTGCGCGGTGGCGATGGCGTCGTCAGTCGGGTGCTGGTCGATGGCACCGCCACGCTGAGCTTGCCGGGCTGCTCGGCTCCGGTAATCGTGAATGCAGGCCAGAAGGGCTACTACCGCACCTTGTATGCGCCCGAGCAATTCCGCGCGCTGTCGGCCGGGTTCAACCGGCTGCCGCTGGTGGACCAGGTGGGCGTGATGATGGATGCCGGCGCGTTGGCCACCGTGGGCCTGCAGCCGGAATCCGATCCGCTCAACCTCGCCCTGCAGGTGCCGCTGGATGCGGCCCCCGATCTGTGGCAGATGGCGGTGGGCTCGCTGGGTTCGCTGGACGATCTGTACAAGGGCAATCCGACGAAGCAGGCGGCTGTGCGCAAGTTCGTGATCGCGCGCTTGTCGCCCAAGTTCGCGCAACTGGGCTGGGAGACCCGCGAAGGGGATTCCACCACCACCCGCCAACTGCGCACGGCCCTGGTCTCGACACTCGGCGGCTTGGGCGATGCGGCGGTGCTGGCCGAAGCGCGCCGGCGTTTCGATGCCTTCCTCGCCGACCCGCGGACGCTCTCGCCCGAGCTGCGTCGCACCGTGCTCGGGATGGTGGCGCGCAATGCCGATGCCGCCACCTGGGACAAGCTGCATGCGCTGGCCAAGGCGGAAAAATCCTCGATGCTGCGTGACCAGTACTACAGCCTGCTGGCGATGGCCAAGGACAAGACCTTGGCGCAGCGTGCGCTGGACCTTGCGCTCACCGACGAGCCGGGCGCGACCAATGGCGCGGGGATGATCTCGGCGGTGTCGTGGGAACATCCGGACCTGGCGTTCGACTTCGCGGTCGCCCATCGCGAAAAGATCAACACGCTGGTGGATACCACCTCGCTCGCGCGGTACTACCCGGGCCTTGGCCGTGCCTCGATCGATCCGAAGATGGTCGACAAGATCCGTGCGTTTGCCGAAGCCTATATCGCGCCCACTTCGCGGCGTGAATCCGAGCAGGCGATCCTCGGTATCCAGACCCGGATCAAGCTGCGCCAGCGCCGGCTTCCGCAGATCGATGCCTGGCTGAAGCAGCAGGGTGTGTAAGGCGTTGCCTTGATTGCGGCCCTGCGAACAGGCCCCGCACCCGCGGGGCCTGTTCGTTCATGGCCTCGGTGCGGGAGGTAGTGATAGCTTTAGCGCGCTGGCCGTTGTCGGTCAGTAAATGCGTGAAACATGGAAGGTGTCGAACGGAGACTTTCCATGCGCAACACGGGTTTGTTTGTGCTGGCCACGGCGCTGCTGCTGTCGCTGGCCGCATGCACGCAAAGCCGCTTGGAGCCGCCCGAGCGCAATGGTCCGATCGGGCTGGTCGATACCGGGCACGGCCAGCAGGCATGGCTTGCGACCACCCAGGAAGAGCAGCGCTCGCGCCATGTCGGCAGCGGCAGTCGCAGCATCGGCCGCTGGGTGACGGAGTATCGCTATCACTTGCGCCTGCAGGCGCATGACCCGGCGACTGCCCAGCCCCTGTGGACCAAGGAGCTGCGGATGTTGCGCGACAAGGAGGGCGGGGTTGGCGCCCAGATTCGCGTGCTCGGGCAACAGGGCGATCTGGTCTGGGTCTGGGTTCACGACCAGCCGTTGGCGCTGTCGGCGCGTGATGGGTCGGTCGTGGCCGATCGCGCCGCGCTGGAGCGCGCCAATCCGTCCATCGCGACGCTGCTGCCGAAGGAGCTGAAGTACTACACCATGCTGGGCGAATTGATCGTGACGCTGGCGGATGCCCGTCGCGTGCGGATCGCGGTGCCCGGCTTCCAGGCCAGCCCCTATCAGGTCGCGGATGAAGCACAGTTCAGCTACGCGAACAACATGAGCAGCAGCTGGAATGGCGGCTATCACACGCCGGAGTTCGGGGTACGCCACGGCCAATTCGATGGCGGATGGGTTGGCTTGCTCAGTGAGGCGGAAGCGCGCGATGCCGAGAACGACAAATGGGGCAGCCACTACGCGGATTCCGCCGAAATAAGTGATGAACGCGATCGCGCCAGACGCACGTTCTGGCGGGCGACGACCGGGTTCAATGACGATTTCACCCGCTGGGGTGGCGGCAAGGGTGGCGTCCGCGGTTATTGCGAGGATCAGGTCTCGACGATCGAGAGTCGAGAGGACGCGGACTTGCTTGCGCGCTCCAGCGACATCGAGGAGTACGCGCGCAATCGAGGTGCTGACCTGGCCGTGCATGCACAACGGATGCGCGATTGCGTCGCGAACTTCAACCCGGAACAATTCAAGCGCATCATCCGGCTGGAACGTGTGCAGGGTGCAGGCGAATGGCTGCAGGGTCGCCTGCTCAAGGCCGTGGCGGTGGCGGGCGCGCCGCAATGGGTCCAGCGCGGTCCCATCATGAAACCGGCGGTGCGTCCGCCGCTGCGTTTGCAGAATCCGGACAGTGTGCTGATCCTGCATCGCACGCGCATGGATGCGCAGGGCCACCTCGCCATTTCGCGCGTGGATGCAAACCTCACACGAACGCTGTGGACGGCGGAACTACCGTACACGGAGTTGACCAACCGCTGGGAGCTTGGAACGCATCTGCTCCTGTACGGCGAATGGAGCGATGTGAAGGAGGGCGTCACCCGCCGGCACGAAGGCCCGCTATCGCTGGACTTGGCGACCGGGCGCTGGCGCGGCTGGGATGTCGGCAAGGAGACGCCGATCAATCCCGAGGCATGAGGCTCGGGGTCATTGTGCTCGCCATCCCGGCTTGCGCCGGGACGAAGGCATGACCAGCGTTGCCTTGGTTAAGACTCAGGCGACATCGTCCTTGTATGCATCCACCGGAATGCAGGCGCACATCACGTTCTTGTCGCCGTGCACGTTGTCCACCCGCGCCACCGGCGGCCAGTACTTGACCTGCTTGAGGATCGCCAGCGGGAACGCCGCCAACTCGCGTGGGTAGGCATGCGGCCAGTCGCTCGCGCTGACCTGTGCGGCGGTGTGCGGGGCGTGCTTGAGTGGATTGTCGGCGCGGTCCAGCTTGCCGTCGATCACGTCCTGGATCTCGGCGCGGATCTGGATCATCGCGTCGATGAAGCGGTCGAGCTCATGCTTCGATTCGGATTCGGTCGGTTCGACCATCAGCGTGCCGGCGACCGGGAAGCTCAGGGTCGGGGCATGGAAGCCGAAATCGATCAGGCGCTTGGCCACGTCCTCGGCGCTGATGCCGGAGAGTTTTTCGAGCGGGCGCAGGTCGAGGATGCACTCGTGCGCGACCAATCCATTGCGGCCGGTGTACAGGGTCGGGAAGTGCGCTTGCAGCCGCGTGGCGATGTAATTGGCATTGAGCATCGCCACCTGGGTCGCCTTGCGCAGGCCCTGCGCGCCCATCATGGTGATGTACATCCAGCTGATCGGCAGGATCGAGGCGCTGCCGAAGCTGGCCGCCGCCACCATTGCGCCACCGCCGCTGCCGTGGGTGCGCAGACCGTCGTCACCAAAAGCCTTGGGCAGGAACGGCGCCAGGTGCGCCTTGACCGCGCAGGGGCCGACGCCGGGGCCGCCGCCGCCGTGCGGGATGCAGAAGGTCTTGTGCAGGTTCAGATGCGACACGTCCGAGCCCCACTGGCCGGGCTTGGCGAGGCCGACCAGCGCGTTCATGTTCGCGCCGTCGGTGTAGACCTGCCCGCCATGCGCATGCACGATCTCGCAGATCCTGACCACGTCCTCCTCGAACACGCCATGGGTGGACGGGTAGGTCATCATGATCGCGGCGAGATTGGCCGAATGCTTCTCGGCCTGGGCGCGGATGTCCTCGACATCGACATTGCCGTTGCCGTCGCACTTGGTCACCACCACCTTCATCCCGCACATCTGCGCCGAGGCCGGATTGGTGCCGTGCGCGGATTCCGGGATCAGGCAGATATCGCGATGCGCCTCGCCGCGTGAGGCGTGATAGGCACGGATCGCCAGCAGGCCGGCGTATTCGCCCTGCGCGCCGGAATTCGGTTGCAGGCTGACCGCGTCATAGCCGGTGATCTCCACCAGCATGGCTTCAAGGCCGGAGATCAACTCGCCATAGCCGCGTGTTTGTTCGGCCGGTGCGAACGGATGCAGGTTGCCGAACTCAGGCCAGGTCACCGGGATCATCTCGGCGGTGGCGTTGAGCTTCATCGTGCAACTGCCCAGCGGGATCATGGTGCGATCCATCGCCAGGTCCTTGTCGGCCAGCATGCGCAGGTAGCGCAGCAATTCGTGTTCGCTGTGGTGGCTGTTGAACACCGGATGGGTGAGGAAGGCGCTGCTGCGGCGCAGCTCGGCCGGGATCAGGTCAGGGGCCGAGGTTTCGAGCGCATCCACCGATGGCAAGGCCTGGTCTTCGCCGAACACTTCCCACAGCAATTCGATGTCGCTGCGGGTGGTGGTTTCGTCCAGCGAGATGCAGATGTATTCATCCCAGGCCTTGCGCAGGTTCAGCCCCATCGCGCGGGCGCGGGCGAGCAGGGCGTCGGTACGCGCGCCGGTCTTCAGGCTGATGGTGTCGAAGGCGGTGGAATGGTGGTCGTGGACGTAGCCGAGTTCGGCCAGACCTGCCTTCAGGATCGCGGCAAGCCGGGCCACCCGCATGGCGATGCGCGTGAGGCCTTCGGGGCCGTGGTAGACCGCATACATCGACGCCATCACGGCCAGCAGCACCTGTGCGGTGCAGATGTTGGAAGTCGCTTTCTCGCGGCGGATGTGCTGCTCGCGGGTTTGCAGGGTCAGGCGATAGGCCGGATTGCCGGCGGCATCGATCGACACGCCGATCAGCCGGCCCGGCATCGAACGCTTGTAGGCATCGCGGCAGGCCATGAAGGCAGCGTGCGGGCCACCGAAACCGAACGGCACGCCGAAGCGCTGGCTGTTGCCGATCACGATATCGGCGCCCATCTCGCCAGGCGGCTTGAGCAGGGTCAGCGCCAGCAGGTCGGTGGCGAAGATCAGCAGCGCGCCCTTGGCATGGATGGCCTCGGCCTCCTTGCCCCAGTCGTACAGCCAGCCGCTGGAGGCCGGGTACTGCACCAGCACGGCGAAGAAATCGCCCTTGTCCAACGCGGCGGTATAGGCCTCGGCGGAGTCGGCGGTCTCGATGACGAGGCCCAGCGGCTCGGCGCGGGTGCGCAGCACTTCGAGGGTTTGCGGGTGGGTGTCGCCGGAGACCAGCAGGGTGCTGGACTTCGATTTGCTCGAGCGCTTGGCCAGCGTCATCGCCTCTGCCGCGGCGGACGCTTCGTCCAGCAGCGAGGCATTGGCGATATCCATGCCGGTGAGGTCGGTCACCATGGTCTGGAAGTTGATCAGCGCTTCCATGCGGCCTTGCGAGATTTCCGCCTGATACGGCGTGTAGGCGGTGTACCAGGCCGGGTTTTCAAGCACGTTGCGCAGGATCACGTTCGGCGTGTGGGTGCCGTAATAGCCTTGGCCGATGAAGCTGCGAAAGAGCTTGTTGCGACTGGCGATGTCGCGGATGCGTGCCAAGGCATCGACCTCGCTGGTCTCGTCCGCAAGTGCAAGTGCGGCGGCAGACTTGATCGAAGCCGGCACGATCGCATCAGTGAATGCTTCCAGCGAGGCGTGGCCCACCACGTCCAGCATCGCCGCGATTTCGGCGTCATTGGGGCCGATATGGCGTTCGACGAAAGCATCGTGGTGTTCAAGCGAGCGAAGCGAAGGCTGGGTCATGGCGGCATCCGAAGGCGCGTGGCGCGTGAAGAGGATGCCCGCTCTGTCCTTTTGCCTGAGAGTTTGGAAGCCTGCGGGCGGGGAGGGGGAATCCGCGCGGCTTCTTGCCCCTTCGGCGCCGACGCGCGTGGTTCAGACGCGGGCCAGTCTCTCCAGAGTTTGGTCACACGGCGGTCTTGGGCCTGAGCGATTCCGGGCGGTTGCGCCTTCGGCAGCCTCGCGTGACCGGTCACGCGCGCTTCTCCCACCGTGCAGGGCAATTATACAGGGCCGGCGGCCGGGGATTTTGGGCAACGCTGATCCAGTCGGCATCCTTTGTGCCGGTTCCGCCCGCTTGTTCCGTTCGCTAGTCACGACTCTTCGATAGTTACAATCCTTACAATCGATCCATGCCCCAAGACGCACCCCCTTCGACGCGACATTTGGCCCTGTTGCTGGGGGGGCTGGCCATGTTCGGCCCGTTCTCGATCGACACCATCTTCCCGGCCTTCCCGCAGATCGGTGCCCAGTTCGGTGCCGACAAGCTGGCGATGCAGCAGACCATCAGTGTCTACCTGCTGGCCTACGCGGCGATGAGTCTGGTGCACGGGCCGCTGTCCGATGCGCTTGGGCGCAAACGGGTGATCCTCGCCGGGCTTGGCGTATTTGCACTGGCGTCGGTGGGTTGTGCGTTGGCAACGGACCTGTCGCAGCTATTGGCATGTCGCGCACTGCAAGGCCTGAGCGCTGGCGTTGGCCTGATCGTCGGGCGCGCGGTGATCCGCGATGTGCTGCATGGGGATGACGCACAACGATTGATGAGCCAGGTGTCGATGATCTTCGGCATCGCGCCGGCGGTGGCGCCGATACTAGGTGGCTGGTTGCTGGGCTGGCACCGCTGGCCGGCGATCTTCCTGTTCCTGGCCGCGTTTGCCGCGCTGCTGGCCGTGGCGGTGTGGTTGCGCCTGCCGGAAACCCATCTGCCGGCGGTGCGCTTGCCATTGCAGGCAGGTTCGCTGGCGCGTGGCTATCTCGGCATCGCTCGCAATCCGCGCTTCCTGCGCTTGTCAGCGGCGGCAGCGTTGAATTTCGGTGCGCTGTTCCTGTACATCAGCTCGGCCCCGGCCTTCGTGCTGGATTTGCTTGGGCTGCACGAAACGCAATTCGGCTGGTTCTTCATCCCGATGATCAGCGGAATGATGCTGGGTGCCTTCGTGTCCGGTCGTGCCGCCGGGCGAGTCGATGGCAAGCACATGGCGGGTATCGGGTTTGCCTGCTGCGGCCTTTCGATGTTGGTGAACGTCGGTTACAACCTGCTGGCACCGCAGCCAGGCTTGCCGTGGGCGGTGTTGCCGATGAGCCTCAACGCATTCGGGATTGCGCTGTCCTTCCCGATCATCACCTTGGCCATCCTCGACATGTATCCGGGCCAGCGCGGCAGTGCGTCGTCCTTGCAGGCGTTCATTGGCCTTTTGGTCAATGCGGCGATCGCCGGCTCGCTGTCCTCGTTGCTCAGTGGCAGCGGACTGGCTCTGGCCTTCGGCGCGTCCGCATTCGCGTTCACCGGCTGGCTGTTCTGGTGGTGGGAAACCCGTGACACGCAGGCATCGCTGCGGGTGCCGCCGGCACCGTCGGCGCTGGAGCCGACGGACCAGATGTAACGAACTCTGGTGCGGGCAAGCCGCGCGATGTCATCAGTCCACGCTGGATTCGTGATTGCTCGGCAGGTCGGAAAGGTCACGGAGATAGGTGCCTTCCAGGCGGGCGCCATTGCAACCGCCCTGCTGGAGCACCATCGCCGCGCGTTCGGTGAACTGCACGGTCAATGAGCAGCCGTCCGCTGCGGGCGTGCCGGTGTCGTCGGCGGCCTCGACGAGGAAGGTATCCGGGCCGTGCCACTGGAAGGTGTCGCGCTGCAATTGCGGAAGGCCGCTGCGCTGGGTCGCAGCCTCGTCTTCGGCGCTACCGAGAATTTTCGAAGTCTTGCGGTCGTACACGCGAAGGCGGATATCGGCGTTGCGGATCGCCGTCACCAGCAGGTTGCCGCCGCCATCGCTGCGCTGGTACACGCCACTGTTGCGATAGCCGGAGCTTTCCAGAGTGTCCATGCGCAGTTGCAGTTCGCGGCGCAGGCAGGGCAGGTCGCCAGCCACGCACAGAGGTTCGATCTCGCTTTCGGCGGGTGTGTCGATACGACGGATCTCCGCCAGCCATCGGCGCTGGTCATCGCGCACGTAATTGCGGATCGCGCCGTTCCATTCGCCCAACGCGCGCTTGAATGCGGCGGCGATGCGTTCGTCGTATTCCGAAAGCTTCGAGTCTGAGCAGATCGCCTTTTCCACGCCGGTGCGGGCCTTGTCGCAATCGAAGCTGGCGGCGTGGGTAAATGGGATGTTGCCGAGCATGAGGCAGGTCGACGCCGCGATGAGAGAACGGCGGGTATGGCGAGGCATCGTTCGAACCTTTGAGCGGAGGGTGGGCGCACGCGGAAAGCGTAGCGGGTTCAGGAGTTTCTCCGCATCCAATAGTAGATCGGCAACCCGGCCAGCAGCAGCACTGCGCACCACAGCAGGGCTTCTGTTCCCGTGCCGATCAACGCGTACAGGCTGAAGATCAGCGCCAGTGTCGCCGCAAGCCGGCCACCCTGGCCGCGACGCAGCCAAGCCGCACTGCTGGCGACGTAGGGAATCAGCGTGGCGGCGGTCGCAAGCAGGATCACGAAGGTGAACAGCTCCACCAGTGACTTGCTGAAATTTGCACAGACCAGCGCGGTGGCCAGCACGCCCACCAGCACGATGCTCGATGCAGGTGTACCGCGCGTGCTCCGGCGTGCGAAGAAAGCAGGCAGCAGGCGGTCGTCTGCGGCTGCCAGTGCCACCTGGGCTGCCGCCATCACCGAACTGTTGAGTGCGCCGAGGCAGGAGATCGCGGCGACAAGCGCGATACCCATGCCGGCCCAGGAGCCCCACAGCATTTGCGCCGCATCCGCCATCGGAGCCGTGGATACCTGCAGCTGTGCCATCGGCACGATGCCGATCACCGCACTCACCGCGAGCACGGTGGCGATGCCGGCGAGCAGGGTGCCGAGCACCGTTGCGCGTGGAATGGTGCGCTCGGGGTGTTCGATGGAACCTGCTGGTACCGTGGCCGTTTCCAGCCCCAGCAAGGACCACACGGTCAGCGCGACGGTGGCATTGATTGCTTGCGGCAACGACTCCGTACCGGGATTCAGTGGCCGGTAGTGGCTGCCGTCGATGAGCCAAATGGCGATTCCACCAAACAGCAGCAGCGGCAGGAACTTGAGTGCGGTAAGGACGATCTGCGCGCGTCCGAATTCGCGCATACCGGCAAGGTTGATCCCGATGCAGAACCAGAGCGCAGCCAGTGCGCACCCGGCAGACCGCAGCGGCGTCGCCACCAGCCCGGGAAAGATCGCGCCGAGGCTGCCGGCAAAGGCGACCGCGACTGCGGCACACGCGGTCCAGTTGCAGATCCAGTAACTCCACGCCACCACGAAGCCCGGCAGGTCGCCAAACGCATTGCGTGCGAAGGCGTAGGGGCCGCCGGTTTGCGGCCAGCGCATCGCCAGCCGGGCGAGGGTGGCTGCCAATGCCAGTGCGCCGGTCAGCGTGATCGCCCAACCGATCAGACTGACGCCGCCGTATTGCGCGAGCGCCGCAGGCAACAGGAATACGCCGCTACCAATGATCGTGCCGACCACCAGTGCCGTGGCCGACCACAAGCCCAATGCCTTGTTCGCTTCCCCTTGCATGCAGCCTCCAATTTTTCCGATGTGCAGCAGTGAGGGAACAAGCAATCAGCTGGCGCTTTCCCGATATGCAGCCCGCAACAGTTCGTGGAAATGATGCACCCCGGTCTCGCGCAGCGGGTTCAATCGCCCCGGCACATAGCTGCCGGAGGCAAGACCACGCTGCACCGCCTCGCAGATCGCAAGATCCTCGTGCTGGACGGCATCGCTGAAGGCAAGGTCGGCCTCGCGCCTGGCGTCGTCGGTCGCCGCGTAATAGCTGTCGAACACCACCCGGCACCGATCCACGCCCAGCGGCACCACGATATTGGTCTGCAAGCGGCCGGGCAGGATGTTCAGCATCGTGTTCGGCCATAGCCAGTAGTACAGCGCATCACCGTTGCCGTACAGCGATGCGTCGCTTTCCAGCGGGCTCCATTGCAGGCTGTGCCAGCGCGCCAGCTCGGTGCGATAGCTGCGATAGTCCAGCAATTTGTTCAGCCCGGGGTGCACATGCGGAACGTGGTAGCCCTCGAGGTAATTGTCGACATACACCTTCCAGTTGCAGGCGATGTCGTAGGCCGTGCGATGATGGCCGGCGTAGTGTTCAAGCCCGCGATCGACACCGAGGCGAGTATCAATGCCGGCGACGAAGGCGTCGAATGCGGGCGCTTCTGTCTCCTCCACCGTCGCGAACACCAGCCCCTGCCAGACCCGCACCGACAGTTGCGGCAGGCGGATATCGGCCAGGTTGAAGTCCTGCGCTCCTCGCATCTCCGGCGCGGCGCAGAGCTGACCATCCAGTGCATAGGTCCAGCCGTGGTAGCGGCAGCTCAGCGAGCGCGCACCCTTGCCGTCGCAATGGGCAATCGGGCCGGCGCGATGCCGGCAGACGTTGTGCAACACCCGGATGACGCCATCGGCGCCGCGCACCGCCAGCACCGGCAAGCCCGCCAGGTCCGCGACCACATGATCACCGGCGTCGCGCAATTGCGAGACATGGGCGACCAGTTGCCATGCGCGATCGAACACCTGCCGACGATCCTGTGTCGCCATCCCCGGCTCGACATAAAACCGCGCCGGCAAGGCGGTGGCAGTGGCGGCGGGCTGCGGATCGAGGTCGGGCTGCATGTGCGCAGTATCACCCGGATGGGGAGTCGAGAGTTGCGCCGGATTCGGGTCAGCCAGGACAGACAGATGCCTGCGGCGCAGGGTGCTGGCAGGTTCGGTCGATCAGGCCGGGTGGGTCGAGCCTGACACTTGGCCTGAATTTGGAATAGGCTAGGGAAATGGGGGCGATCACCAATGGATTCCCGCTATCCGGCAAGCTGCCAAAGCTTGCCGGGTTTGCGCTGTTGATCGCCGTCACCGGGTGGTGGTCGATCCATCACGCGGTCGGGGCTGCGGGCTTCTCGATGTTATGGGTGCCCAGCGGCCTGCTGTTTGGCATGTTGCTGACCTCGCCACGCAGCGATTGGCTCGCGCTCGTGGCGGCGGCTTTCCTCGGTGGCATGGCCGCCAATCTCACCCGCAACGGGATCGGCTACTACAGCTTCGCGCTCAACCTGTGCAACGTGTTCGATGCCTGGTTCGCCGCGCGCATCGTGAGGGCCAAGGTCGCCGATGTGGCGCAGTTGGCCACGATCAACCGGACCCTGGCAATTGCGTTCCTTGCTGTCGTGATCGCCGGTGCGACCTCGGCACTGGGTGCCACGCTGGCGCACCTTGTGTTGTTGCACCAGACCCATGAATTGCTGCGTCCCTACACGACCTGGTTCGGCTCGCATGCGCTGGGCATGGTGATCTTCGGGGCACTGACCGTCGTCGTCCGCGTCGAGGGGCTGCGCATGCTGGGCCCGCCGCAGCGGCGGCTGGAGCTGGCGCTGTCGGTGACCTTGCTCGGTGTCGCTGCGGGCTTGATCTTCCATCAGCAGCAGTTGCCGGGAGCATTCCTCCTGATCCCGGCGTTGCTGTTGTGCGTGCTGCGGCATCGGTTCAGCGGTTTCGTGCCGGCCATGGCGTTGATTGCGCTGATCTCGACGATGGCCACCGCAAGCGGCAACGGGCCATTGGCGGCAGGCACCGATGAGGTCAGCGAGGCCGCACGCGCGTTGGTCTTGCAGCTGTTCATCCTGTCCTGCTGCGTGACTGCGTTCCCGGTCGCCTCGGTGTTGACGGAGCGGCGTGTGCTGGCGCGCCGTCTGATGAAGCGAGACCAGCATTATCGGTTGCTGGCAGACAACTCCCGTGACTTGATCCTGCGCATCCTGCCCTGCAATGCCTTCGACTACGTTTCACCGGCTGTCACCGAGCTGCTGGGATTGACGCCGGACGAGTTCGAGCGCACGTTCTGGGAGCGGGTGCATCCGGAGGATGTCGAGGCATTGCGCGAGTTGCTGAAGCCGCTGCACGCATCCGAAGGGATTGCCGATGTCGAGTACCGCTGCCGGCACCAGCAGGGGCATTACATCTGGCTGTCGGCCAACGTGCGCAGCGTTCGCGATGAGGATGGCGGAAACCTGTCGCTGATCTTCTCCGCCCGCGATGTCAGTGCCCGGATCGAGGCCGAGCAGGCACTGGCGCGGCAAGCCAGGCGCGATCCGTTGACGGGGCTTGGCAATCGGCTGCTCTTCAACGAGCGTATCTGCATCGCCCTGGATCGCGCCAAACGAAACGGCAGCCGCGTCGGCCTGCTGTACTTCGACGTGGATCACTTCAAGACGGTCAATGACACGCATGGCCATGCAGCGGGCGATCATGTCCTGTGCGTGTTCGCGCGGCGAATTGAAACCTGCGTGCGTTCGGTTGATCTGGCCGTACGGCTGGGTGGCGATGAATTTGCCGTACTCGTGGAAGACGTGGCATCGGCGTCGGCGCTGGAATCCATCGCCGACAAGATCCTGCTGGCCATGCGTGCGCCGGTGCCCTTCGACAGCACGCCGCTGCACATCACCACCAGCATTGGTATCGGCATGACCGGGACGGAACCGATGGATGCGGAAGCGTTGCTGCACCTTGCCGATGCCGCGCTTTACGAGGCCAAGGCCGCCGGGCGCAATGGCTGGCGGCTCAAGGGCGCGTGATTGCTCGGTAATCGCGCGGCCTGTAGCGTGACACCACCAGCATGTGTCATCCCGGCGTCGTTGGCGCGGCCGGTGGCACGGCCGTGGATGCCCCGCCGTCCGGTTGCCAGCCACAGGCTTGCCCGGCGTTCTGCTCCTTCAGCCACGCTTGCAGCGGTGCGAAGTAGTCCAGCAATGGTTTGGCATCCAGCTGGTCGCTGCCGGTGAGCTCCTTCAGGCTGGCCTGCCACGGCTGGCTGGCACCGCGTGCGAGCATCGCCCAGTATTTCCGGCCGGCCTCCTTGTTGCCGTAGAAGCTGCATTCGTACAGCGGGCCGGTGTAGCCCGAGGCATCGCACAGCGCCTTGTAGAACTGGAACTGCAGGATGTTGGCGAGGAAGTAGCGGGTGTAGGGCGTGTTGGCGGGGACATGGTATTTCGCACCCGGGTCGAAGAACTCCTCGCCGCGTGGGGATATCGGTGCGATGCCCTGGTACTTCGCCTTCAGTGCCCACCACGCCTGGTTGTAGTGGTCGGGCTTGATCGAGCCGTCGAACACGCCCCAGCGCCAGCGATCGATCATCAGCCCGAACGGAAGGAACGCGACCTTGCTCAATGCCATCCGCATCTGCGCATTGACCAGGGCGTCATGGGTCTGCTGCGGCTTTGCGACCAGGCCGACCGAGGCCAGGTATTGCGGCGTCATCGACAGCACGATGGTGTCGCCGATGGCTTCGTGGAAGCCGTCGTTGGCGCCGCCCTGCAGCAGCGGCGGCAGCTTGTTGTAGGCGAGGTAGTAATAGATGTGGCCCATCTCGTGGTAGATGGTGCTCAGGTCTTCCTCGGTGGGGTTGATGCACATCTTGATGCGCACGTCGCCCTGCATGTTCATGTCCCAGGCGCTGGCGTGGCACATCACGTCGCGGTCCAGCGGCTTGATGAACTGGGTCTTCTGCCAGAAGCTTTCCGGCAGCGCGGGCATCCCGAGCGAGGTGTAGAAATCCTGCGCCCGCTGCATCATCTGGTTGGCGGTGGCGAGGCTGGCGGCGCGCTGGGCGAGGAAGCCGCGATCGGACGCCGGCATCCCCGGCGTGTTGGCGTGGAACAGTGCGCGCCCGAAATTGGCTTCCTGCGTGCGCTGCAGGGCGGCGTTGACATCAAGGCTGCCGGCATTCGGATACGGCGCGAGGATGTCCCACAGGTTGCTCCAGTCCTGCTGCCACTGATTGCCCATCAGGTGCGCGGGCAGCATGCCTGTGCCTATTTCGACCTTGTCCTTGCCGTATTTCGCATCGAGCTTGCCGCGCGCATAGCAGTGCAATTGTTCGTACAGCGGCTTGACCTGTTCCCACAGGCGGTCGGTCTCGCGCGCG
This sequence comes from Pseudomonadota bacterium, assembly GCA_018242365.1. Lineage (GTDB taxonomy): Bacteria > Pseudomonadota > Gammaproteobacteria > Xanthomonadales > Xanthomonadaceae > Thermomonas. Next base: position 291,253 of record JAFECB010000004.1, on the reverse strand, counting down.
AACTCGGCCGGCGGCATGTCGTAGCCGGAGCGCCACATTTCGCCGGCGTCGGCAAAGCCCATCTCCTTCGCACCCTTGTTCACCAACTCGACGAAGCGGGTGTAATCGCCACGCATCGGCGCGCCGACCGAATGCCAGCCCTGCCAGGCATCGAGCTGGGCGTCGTAGTCGCGGCTGCTGGCCAGCACGTCGCTGAGCTGGCCGATGTCGCGGCAGGTCTTGTCGGCACCGCTGCCGGTGCAATAACTGCCGCTGCCGTACATGCCCTCCAGCTTGCTGGCGATCTGCGCAAGCTCGGCCAGTTCCTTCGGGTCCCGCGGCGCCGGCATCGCCGTCATCAGCTTGAGCAACTTGATCTGGCGCGCGGTTTCCGGTGACATCGGCTTGCCTTCGAATTGCTTCGCCTGCGCGATCCATTCGTTCAGCCGGGTCAACCAGCGTTCGTTCGCCTTGGCCGCGATCAGCTCGCTGTCGCTGTTGATGTAGGTGTTCGACAACCATTGCGCGGAATTGAGCTCGGTACTGACCTCACGCATTTCCTTGTTGACGCGCGCCACGAACTGCTCGGGCGACTCATTGGCGGGCACGGCTGCAACCCCCGTGGCTGCCGGTGGGCGATTGCCACCTCCGCACGAGGCCAAGGCGAGCGCAAGGGTGCCGGAAATGGCGAGGGCGAGGAGATTGGGACGTTGCGTCACGATGATGTCCTTGGCGAGTCGGTAGCGTTGAATCTGGTGAATTGAAGAAGGCGCTTGTCCGCGCAGGTATCATCTGTAGGCATCACACGGTGCCTGATCCATGCTCACGATCATCGACAGCGCCAATCGATAGCCAAGGTAGACACCCAGTGGCTTCACCAGCGATCCCTGGTCCTCGCGCTGGTGCAGGACCTGCGTCCAATTGTTGCTGAGGCCGTGAATCGTCAATGCCGGGATGCCCTTCGACATGAACGAGTTGGAGTCCGAATACGCACGCGGAAGCGAAGCATGGCTGAAGGGCATGTCCATTTGCCGGGCCAGATCTGCGGCCAGTTGTTCGAGGCTTCGGCTCGACATGTTGTCGGCGACTTGCGTCCGTGCCAGGCCCAGGCTATCGACATTGACCATGCCGCAATAGCCCGCGAGCTGTTCACGCGGGATGGCGTTGACCATGGCGCGGGAGCCGACCAGATTTTCTTCCTCGCGCCCGAATGCGACAAACACCAGGGTCTTCCTGGTGGAAACATTCCGCAGCGTCCCGTACAGATGGGCCAGGGCCACTTGTCCGGTCCAGTTGTCGACCGCCCCGCAGCCGTCACCTCGCTTGTCGTAATGTGCGCCGATGACGATTTTTTCCTGCGATTCGCCCGGCTTGACGATGACCAGGTTCTCGACACCACCGTACTCGCCAAATCGCTCGACCCTGAAATCCGACGCCTGCGCACCCATGCTTTCGTAGAGCGCACGCACGGCCGCGAGGCGATCCTTGTTGTCGCATGGCACCGATGCAAATGCGCTGGCGAAATCCTCCGGTCTGGAGATTCGCGGGTCGGCCGTTCCAGCTGCGGCCGTGGCTGACATGGTCACGGCAAGCGTTACCAGCAATGCTGCCGATCGACTCCAATTGATGTGCGCAAAACAGGACATGCCAGCCTCCATCGAACACGTGCCGCGTGCAGGTGCGTCTGGTGTTGAATCCCCGGATGAATCGTAGCGGGATTTATCGCCGGTTGTTCGAGCAGGCGTGTTGAAGCTGCCTGACCGATGCCAGGCGGAACCTTGGGCTGCGGGGCAGTCATGACGCGTCGCAGGCCCTGGTCTTCGGATGCAGGATGTCAGTCGTGGCTGCAGGTCGTGAGCTGCGTCGGCACGATCAGTTGTCGGTGTTCGTCAATCAGACCATGCGCCTGCAACCAGCACCACGCGTCTTCCGCGTCCCGTTCGACATAGGCCTGCGCCGAGCCCAGCCGGAAGGTGTAGCCCCAGGCATCCATGTCGGTCCAGATGCGCTCGCGGCCCACGCCGGGCAGGGCATCGCCCAGCAAGCCCTGCAACACGCAAACGGCGTCTTCTTCCGGCACCGAATCGGTGGCGTCGGTGTGCACGTGTGCGCGGCGTTCCGGCGGCAGCACGATCAGGTGGCCGGTTTCGTGCAGGAGCGAGTGCACGGGGGTGTCGTCGCGTGCATACACCGTGCAGCCGATGATGCCGGCTTCGCGTTCGCCCCAGTAGCTGCCGGGAATCGGTTCACCGTCGCCAACGCGTTGCAGTCGCAGGCCGTAGCGCGCGAGCAGGGCGGAGGTGGCGGCGAAGCCGATGTCCTGCATGGTCAGCACGGTGGCCGTGGCCACGGCCACTGTCGAAACGGGGACGGGATGGTCGGATCGATCCTGCATGTTGCCTGCCGTCCGCCCTCCCCGTGCCTCGGAGAGCATGGGTGGATCAGTCGCCCGTAGCGGCCGACCCGCGTTCCGGCAGCGACACCGAGATGTCGAGCACGTCCTGATCGCCGTCCTTGACCAGATCGACCTTCACCGCATCCACGTCCACGTTGACGTATTTGCGGATCACTTCGAGGATCTCGCGCTGCATCAGCGGCAGGTAGTCCGGCGCGCTGGCCGAGCTGCGCTCCTGCGCGATGATGATCTGCAGGCGATTCTTGGCGATCGCGGCGGTGTTCTTCTTGGGCTTGAGGAAATCGAAGATGGACATGGCTCAGGCTCCGAACAGCCGACTGAAGAAGCCTTTCTTCTCGACCGTGGTGAAGCGCATCGGACGATCCTCGCCCAGCAGGCGCGCCACCGCGTCGTCGTAGGCCTGGCCTGCCATCGACTCCGGATCCATGATCACCGGCTCGCCCTTGTTGGAGGCGCTGAGCACGTCACCGGATTCGGGAACCACGCCAATGGTCTTCAACGCCAGGACGTCCTCGACGTCCTTGATATTGAGCATCTCGCCGTTTTCCACCCGCTGCGGGTTGTAGCGCGTGAGCAGCAGGTGCGCCTTGACCTCGCCGTCGCCACGTTCGGCGCGATGGGTCTTGGAGGACAGCAAGCCGATGACGCGGTCGGAATCGCGCACCGAGGAAATTTCAGGATTGACCACGACGACCGCGCGGTCGGCGAAGTACATGGCGAGGAAGGCGCCCTTCTCGATGCCCGCCGGGGAGTCGCACACGATGTAGTCGAAGCCATCGGCGGCGAGGTCCTTCAGGACTTTCTCGACGCCGTCACGCGACAGTGCGTCCTTGTCGCGCGTCTGCGAGGCAGCCAGCACGAACAGGTTCTCGAAGCGCTTGTCCTTGATCAGCGCCTGCCGCAGCGTGGCTTCGCCGTGGATGACATTGACGAAGTCGTAGACGACCCGGCGTTCGCAGCCCATGATCAGGTCGAGGTTGCGCAGGCCGACGTCGAAGTCGATGACGGCGACCTTCTTGCCGCGCCGTGCGAGGCCGGTGGCGAGGCTGGCGCTGGTCGTGGTCTTGCCCACGCCGCCCTTGCCCGAGGTGACTACGATGATTTCGGCCAAGCTGGCGTCCTCCACGAAATTGATTGCGGCTTCAGTCGAGCGCCGCGAGTTTGAGTTGACCCGCTTCCAGCCAGACCTGCACCGGCTTGCCGAGCAGCGACTGCGGGATGTCTTCCAGTACCTTGTAGCGCCCGGCCACTGCCACCAGTTCCGCATGGAACTCGCGGCAGAAGATGCGCGCGTCTTCGTTGCCCTGTGCACCTGCCAGCGCGCGGCCGCGCAGCGCGCCGTAGATGTGGATGTTGCCATCGGCGAGGACTTCCGCGCCAGCGCCCACCGTTGCCAGCAGGGTGAGGTCGCGTTGCTCGGCATAGACCTGCTGGCCGGAGCGTACCGGCGTGGTCTGCACCAGGCCTGCGCCCGTAGCCGCGGGGGTGGCCTTCGCCGGCTCTGCGGCGGGTTTGGCAGCAGCCTTCGCCTTGCTCGGCGTGGACGCGGCAGTCGGCTCGGGCGCGAGGGCAGCAGGTGCCGATTCCGCATTGGTGCGTTCATAACTGGCGCGGAACTTGGCCAGCAGCGGCAAATCGATTTGCTGCGAGAGCGCGTCGATTTCCTTGGTGCCGTAGGCCAGCGCCACCGGCAACACGCCGGCATTGCGCAGGCCATCGATCAGGGCGCGGGTGTCGGCCTCGGACGGTGGCTTGGCCAGTCCGCCGAAATCGAGCACCACCGCGGCGCGTTCGAACAATTTCGGTGCCCGCTCCACGCGTTCGCGCATTTCCGCGGCAAGGCGCTCGACGTCGAGCGTGCGCACGCGCAGGTTGGCAATGCCGACCTGGCCGAATTTCAGTTCCCCGGCCTGCGCGTAATCCGGCGTCGCACTCATGCGTGGGTGCCGGTCGCGACAGTGGCGCTTGCAAGGTGGCGCGGCTGCAACAGCCACGGGGCATCGGGCAGCGCGTCGCCATAGGTCGCATGTACCCACGGATAGCTGCACAGGGTCTTCATCAGCATCGCCGCGCGTGGGCCGTCGCCTGGCATCACGTTCTGGCCGACTTCGCGGAAGCCGAAGCTGCCATGGAACAGCAGGGCGTGATCGGCACCCTGTTCGAGGAAGACTTCGCAAGCCAATTGCGGGTAACGCAATTCGGCGTAGCTCTGCGCGTCGGCATACAACGCGCGACCGACGCCACCACCGCGACGGCGGCTGGCGACCACCACACGATCGATATAGAAAAACTCCGGATAGCGCTCGCCAAACCAGGCGAAATTGCTGCTGTCATGCGGCGCGTGCGAGCCGAAGCCGATCAGGAAGCCGGCCATGGTGCCGTCGCGTTCGGCGACGCGGAAATATTCCGCGGCATCGAACAGGCGGCGCAGGCGCGCGGCATCCAGCGGCAGGATCGCGGGCCCGGCGGCGTTGTTCAAGGCGAGGACGGAATCCAGGTCCTGCTCGTGCACGTCGCGGATCGCGATCGACATTGCTATGAAGCTCCGGTGGCTGCTGCGGAACCCGCCGATGCGGGATATCGGGATTATCGCATGCGCCGGACCATCGCGGCCATGACTATTGGGGTTCGGCGGCGATACGTCGGAGACGGTATAACAGGCCATGCTTTCGCAACTTTCCCATACCCGCCTGCTGCGCTTTGCCGGCCTGTTCACCTGGGCCATGGTCGGGCTGCCGCTGCTGTATTCCTGGCTGGCTCCGCAGTTGTCGGAGACGGCCGCGGAAGACCTGGCGCTGCGGCCGATGCCCTGGCAGGGCTGGACCGCCTATCTGGCGTTCGGGATGGCCTACGCCTGGCTGACCCGCGGCCTGGGTGGACGCGGGCGCAACCCGCTCGACTACCTGTTGCTGATGATCCTGACCCTGTCTGCGCTCGGGGTCAGCTATTTCAATGGCTATGGCTTGGGCAGCGTGTTGCTGATGGTGGCGGCCTGCGTACTGCCCTGGCTGCTGCCCTTGAAGCTGGGCGTGGCCTGGCTGCTGGCCAGCCAGTTGGCGGTGGCGCCGGTGTTCATCCGCCTGCTGGATTTCCCGCCGCTGGAAGCCCTGATGCAGTCGATGCTGTATGCGGGCTTCTCCGGCTTCGTGTTCGTGGTCAGCCTTGTCGCATTGCAGCAAACGCAGGCGCGGGAAGAGCAGCGCCGGCTCAATGCCGAACTGCGCGCCACCCGCGCCTTGCTGGCCGACAGTGCGCGGGTCAACGAGCGCACCCGCATCTCGCGCGAACTGCACGACTTGCTGGGCCACCACCTGACTGCGCTCAGCCTGAACCTGGAAGTCGCCGGGCATCTGTCGGAAGGACGCGTGCGTGAGCATGTCCAGCAGGCGCACGCGCTGGCGCGCCTGTTGCTGACCGACGTGCGCGAGGCAGTCAGCCAGTTGCGCGAGGGTGGGGCAATCGACCTCGCTGCGGCGCTGCGCCCGCTGGCCGAGAACGTGCCCAGCCTCGAGATCGACATGGATATCGAAGCCCCGCTGACCGTGGACGATCCCGAGCGTGCCCACGTCCTGCTGCGCTGCACGCAGGAGGCGATCACCAACGCGGTCCGGCATTCCGGCGCGCGCCATCTGTGGCTGTCGGCGCGGCGCGAAGGGGATCGCGTGCTGTTGCAGGTGCGCGATGACGGACGCGGCAGTGACCGGGTCACGCCCGGCAATGGCCTGCGTGGGCTCAGTGAGCGCTTGCGTCAATATGGGGGCAGTCTGGAAGTGAACAGCCAGCACGGGCAGGGTTTCCACCTCACAATGGGCCTGCCGGTGGCCGCCAATGCCGGCATCCGACTGCACGGAGAAATCGAGGGATGAACGACGCCAAAGCAATTCGCGTGTTCCTGGTGGATGACCAGACCCTGGTCCGCCAGGGCATCCGCTCCTTGCTGGCACTGGCCGACGACATCGAGGTCGTTGCCGAGGCCAGTGACGGTCGCCAGGCGGTGGAGCAGATTCCGCAGGTGCAGCCGGACGTGGTGCTGATGGACATGCGGATGCCGACGATGTCCGGGCTGGAAGCGCTGCAGGCGCTCAGTGCGGCCGGCAAACTGCCGCCCGCGATCATCCTCACCACCTTCGATGACGATGCACTGGTGCTGGCCGGGATCAAGGCCGGGGCCAAAGGCTACCTGCTCAAGGATGTCTCGCTGGAGCAGTTGGTCGGCGCGATCCAGACCGTCGCCCGCGGCGGCTCGCTGGTCCAGCCGGCGGTGACCCAGCGCCTGTTGTCGGGGCTGGAGCATATGCACAACGAGTTCGTCAGCCTCGACCGCCCGGATCCGCTGACCGACCGCGAAACCGAGATCCTGCGGCTGATGGCCTCGGGTTTTTCCAACAAGGAAATCGCCAATTCCCTGCACGTGGCCGAGGGCACGATCAAGAACCACGTCTCCAACATCCTCTCCAAGCTTGGCGTGCGCGACCGCACCCGGGCGGTGCTGAAGGCGTTCGAATTGAAGTTGGTGTAACCGGGACGCCGGACATGCCTTGGCGCGGCACCGGGCCGACCGGCGCCACCGCCGGCGCCCGATGCGGGCTGGATCACGTTTTTGCCGCTGCGGGTGCTCGCCGGACCCGCCGGATGTTTGCTACGATGGCGAGTCTGCGCGACGCAGCCGCCGCTGCCGTTTTCCCCGGAGATTCCTGAATGACTCGTGTGCTCGAGATCCTGATTTCAATGGCGATTGTCGCCGGCCTGTACCTGGCGCTTGGCATCGTGCTGCCGTCTTCGCGCCATATCACCGAGCGGATCGAAACCAACCGCAAGCCCACGATCGTCTACGACACCCTCAACAGCTTCCGCCGCTTCAAGGACTGGAACGCGCTGTCGATGCGTGATCCGCGCATGCAGCTGACCCTCTCCGGCCCGGAAGAGGGCGTGGGCGCCAAGATCGACTACAGCTCGCAGCTGAACGGTCTGGGTTCGGGTTCGTGGGAGATCGTCCAGACCCAGCCGAACAAGATGGTCGGCATCAAGATCGAGAACGACGAGCGTGGCGAGAACAAGCGCACGGCGTACTTCATGCGTCCGACCGGCCGCAACAACCGCAACGTCGAGATCACCCAGACTTATGACGTGGATTACGGCTGGAACATCTTCGGTCGTTACGCCGGCCTGTACGTCACCCGCCACGTCGGCGAAGACATGCGCCTGAGCCTGTCGCGCCTGATCAGCATGCTGGCGGCGGTGCCGAACATCGATTACAAGGTGCAGGGCAGCGGCATGGGCGTGCCGAAGGTCGTCGACCTGCCGGAAGAAGACGTGCTGTTCGTCAACGCTGGTGCGGTCGAGCGCGGCAATGCCCAGATCCAGTCGGCAATCACGGCTGACGCGGAATGGATCCGTCGCACGATGGATGCCAATGGCCTCGAACCGGTCGGTGCGATCCGAATCGTCACCACCGAACTCGGTCGCGAAAATTACACCTTCGACGTTGCACAGGTCGTGCGCAAGAAGGGCGGCGGCAGCGTGGGCCGGGTTGCGATTCCGGCCGGTGCACCGGTGAAGTACGAACACCACCCGGCCGGTGGCCGTGCGGCGATGACGACCTATACCGGTTACATGGCGGGTCTGGAAAACGTGCGCAATGCGCTGCGCGCCTGGGCCGCGACCCACGGTTACGACATCAAGGACCGTGCCTTCGAGAACTACAACTCGGGGATCGCCGGTTCCTTCACCCAGGACGGCAAGTTCGACGTCTACTGGCCGATCAAGTAAGGATCACGCGATTCTGTTGCACACAAACGCCGCGCTTTGACGCGGCGTTTGCTTTTGCGGGGCAGGCTTCCGGACAATGGGCCGATGAATCTCCAGTCCACGCCGCGCCTGGTGGTCCTGCGCCGCTACCTTGCCGCTTTCGGCAGCCTTCTGGCCGGCTTGTCGGTGGCGCTGTCGGCCTATGCCATGCACGCGGCCGAGCCTTCCGCGCAGGGGCGCATGCTGCAGGCGGCGGTCTTCGGTTTCGCCCACGGCCTTGCATTGACCACGCTGGCACCGCTGGCGCAGCGGCCCACCGCCCTGCTGGCACTGTCCATGTTGTTGCTGGGCGTGTTCCTGTTCTGTGGCAGCTTGCTGGCAGCGGCCTTGCTGGGGTTGCAGCCGATGCTGGCTCCGTTCGGCGGCGCGCTGCTGATCGCAGGCTGGTTGCTGCATGCCTACGACCGCCTGCGTGGATGAGGACGAATCGACGATGACGAGACAAGCCCGGGGTTTCGATACCGATGCCGCATTCGCGCATCTGTGCAAGCGGGATCGCAAACTGGGCGCATGGATGCGCAAGCTCGGCCCGATTCCCGCCGACCCGCGCTGGCGCAAACCCTTCGATCCGGTCGATGCGCTGGCGCGCGCGATTCTCTACCAGCAGCTCAGCGGCAAGGCGGCGGCGACGATTGTCGGGCGCGTCGAAACCGCCATCGCCAGTGATCGCTTCCATTGCGACACGCTCGCACGCATTGACGATCCCGCGCTGCGCGGCTGCGGTGTGTCCGGCAACAAGCTGTTGGCTTTGCGTGATCTGGCGCGCCGCGAAGAAGCCGGGGAAATCCCCAGCCTGCGCAGGATGACGGGCATGGATGACGATGCCATCGTCGCTGCGCTGGTGCCGGTGCGTGGCATCGGCCGCTGGACGGTGGAGATGATGCTGATGTTCCGGCTCGGTCGCCCCGATGTGTTGCCGATCGACGACCTCGGCATCCGCAAGGGCGCGCAGGTCGTGGACAAGGCAGACGCGATGTTGGCACCCAAGGCGCTCGCGGAGCGTGGCGAACGCTGGGGCCCGTATCGCAGTTATGCCAGTTTCTATCTGTGGCGAATCGCCGATGCGGCGAGCAATGCGAAGCAAGCCGTGGCGCGTTCGCAGGATTGAACGCGCGGCTGGCAGTGAGGGGCAAAAGAGCGGTCGGCTGAACGCTAAGATCATGAATGCCGGGTTCAGGCGAGAAGGAACCCCGATGTCGCGCGACGGTCACAGCTGCTCCCGGATACAACGCAAGGAAGCGAAGATGACGAAAGCAAGGTGGTGGTTCGCGGCAATGGCCCTGGTGTTGGCGGTGCCGTTGATGGCGCAGGACACCGCGCCCGCACAGGCGACGGGCCAGACCACGGTGGTGAATGGCGAACGCATCCGGGTAGAGCCGACGGTGGTGGTGGTGGGCGAGCAGCCCGGCCCAGGCATGTGGATCGTGCGCAAGGGTGGCCACGATCTCTACCTGCTCGGCACGCTGACGCCGTTGCCGATGCGCATGCAGTGGCAGGCAAAACAATTGAAGGCCGTGCTGGCGCAGGCACAGGAAGTGATCCGCCTGCGTGGCGTCAGTTTCGAGGTCAAGGTCGGGTTCTTCAAGGGCCTGTTCCTGCTGCCGAAACTGCTGGGTGCGCGCAAGAGTCCCGACGGCAAGGAACTGAAGGATCTGGTGGCACCCAATGCCTATGCGCGTTGGCTGGCTCTGAAGGCGCGCTATATCGGTTCGGATCGCGGCATCGAGCGCTATCGACCGCTGTTCGCTGCGCAGGAGTTGTACATGCAGGCGATGAAGAAGAACGATCTGGAGTCGCGTGACGTGGTCTGGCCGGTGGTGGAGAAGGCCATCGAGGAACACCATCCGGTCGTGACCGTGGTCGGCGAGCCGATCGTCATCACCGATCCCAAGCCGCTGCTGGTGGAATGGTCGAAGACTACGCTGGATGATCTCGCCTGCTTCGACAACACGATGCACTACATCGAGACCGATCTGGATGCGATGCGCGCACGCGCCAATGCCTGGTCAACCGGTGACATTGCGGCTTTGCGCAGGCTGCCGCCGGTGGCGCGTTGGGATGCCTGCAACGACGCCATCAGCGAGGCGGGGATCGGCAAGCGCCTGGGCTATGGCGATGCTCGTCGCAGCATCGACGCCAAATGGCTGGCCGCCGCCGAGACCGCATTGGGGCGCAATACGGTCACCTTCGCGTCCTTGCCGCTGGATCGGATGCTGGGCGCGAACGGCTACCTGGCGCAGATGCAGGCGCGAGGCTACACCGTGATCGCGCCGGATACAGTTGAGGACGACGCGGAGCCTGCTGCCTCCGAGTGAGGCCGATCAGCCGGCCGCGCGTGCCGGTGTGGTCGCGCTGCCAGTGAGCTGCGGCCAGCGACGCAGCAGCGCAGCGCGCACACCTTCGCTATCCAGTCCGACCTGCGCCAACAGCTGTGCGCGCGAGGCATGTGGCAGGAAGGCATCAGGCAGGCCGAGATGCTGGATCGGCAGCGTAATGCCTTCGGCAGCCAGCAGTTCCGCTACCGCGCTACCGGCACCGCCGGCCATGGCATTGTCTTCCAGCGTGACGAAGCCGTCGTGGCTGCGCGCAAGCTCGAGGATCAAGCTTCGATCCAGCGGCTTGATGAAACGCATATTGACCACGGTGAGGCCGAGGTCGCGACCGATGGCGTCCGCCGTCGGCACCATCGCGCCGAACGCCAACAGGGCCAGGCGACTGCCGCGCTGGCGCAGCTCGGCCTTGCCGATCGGCAGCGTGTCCAGGGTCGGCTGCACGGCCACGCCGGGACCGGCGTCGCGCGGATAGCGCACTGCCGCCGGTCCCTTGTGGTGGTAGCCGGTGCTGAGCATTTGCCGGCATTCGTTTTCGTCGGCCGGGGCCATCACCACCAGGTTGGGCAGGCAGCGCAGATAGGTGAGATCGAAACTGCCGGCATGGGTGGCGCCGTCCGGGCCGACCAAGCCGCCGCGGTCGATGGCAAACAACACGTCGAGATTCTGAATTGCGACATCGTGGATCAGCTGATCGTAGGCGCGTTGCAGGAAGGTGGAATAGATCGCGACCACGGGTTTGGCGCCTTCGCAGGCCATCCCCGCCGCCAGGGTCACCGCGTGCTGCTCGGCGATAGCCACGTCGAAATAGCGCTGCGGGTACTCCTGGCTGAAACGCACCAGACCCGAGCCTTCGCGCATCGCCGGGGTGATCGCCATCAATCCCGGTTCCGCCGCGGCCATGTCGCAGAGCCAGTCGCTGAAGACATCGGTGTAGCTGGGCTTCTTCGCCCCGGCCTTGCCGGTGAGGCCGACGTTGGGATCGAACGGCGTGACCGCGTGGTAGCCGATCTGGTCGTCCTCGGCCAGCTCGTAGCCCTTGCCCTTGGTGGTGATGACGTGCAGCAGCTGCGGGCCTTTCAAGCCCTTGAGCGTTTTCAGGGTGGCAAGCAGGGTGTCGGTGTCGTGGCCGTCGATCGGCCCGGTGTAGTGGAAACCCATCTGCTCGAACAGGGTGGAGGGCACGAACATGCCTTTCCAGTGTTCTTCCCAGCGCTTGACGAAGCGCGCCGACGGATTCTTGCGCTTGTCGCCGAGCAGTTTCTTGCCGCCTTCGCGCAGGGCATTGAGGGTCTTGTTGCCGCTCATCCGCCCCAGCATCTTGGTCAGCCCGCCGACCGCCTCGCTGATCGACATGCGATTGTCGTTGAGGATCACCAGCAGGTCGGGATCTTCGTCCATGCCACCGGCGTGTCCGAGTGCTTCCCAGGCCATGCCGGCAGTCATCGCGCCGTCGCCGATCACGGCCACCGTGCGCTGGCCGTTGCCTGCGCGGGCATTGGCAATGGCCATGCCGAGTGCGGCCGAGATCGAGGTCGAGGAATGGCCGACGCCGAAGGTGTCGAACGGGCTTTCCTCGCGCGAGGGGAAGGGTGCCACGCCGTCCTTCTGCTTGACCGTGTGGATGCGGTCACGACGGCCGGTGAGGATCTTGTGCGGATAGGCCTGATGACCGACGTCCCAGACCAGTTTGTCGGCGGGCGTGTCGTACAGGTAATGCAGCACCGTGGTCAGCTCGACCACGCCGAGGCCGGCCGCGAAATGGCCGCCGGACTTGCCTACCGATTCGATCAGGAACGCGCGCAGCTCATCGGCCACCGCCCGCACCTCGGTTTCGGGGAGCTGGCGCAGGTCGGTGGGGCTGTCGATGCAGGACAGCAGCGGGTAGCGGGACGCGTCGATCATCCGCCTATTGTCGCGCCCACAGGCGGCGCGGGCAACGCGGCGGGGCGGCCAGATTCGAGCGTTTACACCAGAATCCGGATCGATCGGGTGCAACTTTTCGGCGTTGGCTCAGCTGCAGCCGCCGCAGCAGGTCGTGCCTTCGGCGTGCTCCGGTGCCAACGAAGCCGGGAAACCGGCGCCGCGCAGGGCGTCGATGACGTCGGCTTCTTTCACATTGCCTTCCACCAGCAAGCGACCACGGCCGATATTGGCGGTGAGTTTGGCCTGTGGGTCCAGCGCGTGCACGGCGAATGCGATGTTGCGGGCGGTGGTCTCGTCGACCAGGCCCAGGACGTCGAACAGCATGGGGAATCCTCGATGGCGGGTAGCAGGGGGCATGGTCGCCGGTACCAGCCACGCTTGCCTTGATCGAAGTCAGGCGCGGTCGGAATCGTTCATTCGCTGGCCGCCTGCTCGCGCAGTTCGTCGGCGCGTGCGCGCCCCAGATAACGATGGATGCCGATCCGGGCCAGGTACAGCAGCGGGATCAAGGCGATCGCCGCGCCCATCTTGTACAGGTAATTGAGGGTGCCGATGGCGAGGAATTGCGCGGTGGGCCAATGCTGCGGGCCGATCACGAAGGCGATGTAGAGCACCACGAAGCTGTCGAACACCTGCGATACGGCGGTGGAGCCGGTGGCGCGCAGCCAGGCGTGGCGCTCACCGGTGTGCTTGCGGATGCGGTGGAACACCTTGACGTCGATCATCTGGCTCAGCAGGAAGGCCACCAGCGAACCGACAATGATCCACATGCCCTGGCCGAAGATCGCCGAATACGCTGCCTGGTAATCGGGAACGCCCTGGCTGACCGCTTCCCCGACCCACCAACTGGCAGGTGCCAGGTGGATGGCGATGTAGGCAAACAGGAAGCCGTAGGCCACCAGACAGGCGGCGAGGCGACTGATCAGGCGGACGCCGCGCTTGCCGAAGTATTCGTTGACCGTGTCGGTCATGATGAATTCGATCGGCCAGATCACGGTGCCGGCGGTGAACTGCAGGGTGCCGTTGTTGCCGAACAGGCTCCAGTGCACCGGCGCGATGCCCAGGGTCGGTTCCAGTGCGAAGATCTTCACGCCGATGAACTCGGCCAGCACCGCATTGGCGCAGAAGAACGCCGCCATGACAACGAACAAGCGCGCGGAGCGGTCATCCAGCAGGCGCATGGTCGTTGCCGGTGTTTGCGGGGGGCGAGAACGGGATCGAATCCGGCGCGACAGCGCCACCGCTGATGATGAAGCCCATCGCCTGATCCACGGTCCAGTCGGTCGGCGTGATTTTTTCCATCGGCACGATTTCAAGGTAACCGGAGGTCGGGTTCGGTGTGGTCGGCACATACACCGCCGCCAGTTCGCGGCCAGTACCTATCTCACGCATGACCCGAGTGACGAAGCCCAGTGTCTTCATCTGGTTGTGCGGGAAGTCGATCAAGACCACCCGCTGGGTGCCGTCGGGCTTGGTCTGCAGGATGTCCAGCAATTTGCGCGCGCTGCCGTAGATGGTGCTGGCCAGCGGGATGCGCGCAATCAACGACTCGAACCAGCCAAGCAGGCGCTGGCCCACTACGCGATGGGTCAACCAACCGACCAGCAGGATGGTGGCGACGGTCGCGGCCAGCGCAATCGCGCTTTTGACCCAGGGTTCGAGCAACCAGCCCAGCGCTTGTGGACTGGCGGCGGCGAGGCTTTGCAGGGTCGGTTCGACCAAGGGCTGGCTGAGCCCGCCCAGGGCGACGAACACGAACTTGACCACGACCCAGGTCAGCCAGAGTGGCAGCAGGGTCAGCAGGCCGGTCAGGAACAGACGTTGCAGGCGCTGACCTGGCGAAGAGGTGTTGGCGGGCATGTGCCCATTCTATGGGCTAGGCCCGCTGCATTGTGGAACGCGCGGGCATGCACACATGCAGCGTACCCATGCGTCCGCCGTGAAAATCCCGTGTCGGCGGTGCGCGCGCGTCTTAGCGGTGCTCGCGCACCAGCCGGATACCGACATCGTCGTAGCCGTGGGAGGCGTCCATCGGTTGCGGTCGGCCGCTGGTCATGCGTCGGCTGCAACCGGCATCGGCGCACAGGGTCAGCCAGCCGGCAATCGGCGAGCGCGGCTGGGCGCGCAGTTCGCCCGCGCTCGGCAGGCGATAGCGCTTGCGTTCCTGTGCGCTGCGCCAGCTGGCATAGGCTTGGGCGTCAGCGGCGGACACGCAGGCGACCGGGCCGGCATCGCTGCCCACCGTGTCCCAGCGCGGGCGACGGCCGAACAGTTTGCGCCCGCAATCGGCGGCGGGGCGGCCACTGGCGGCGGCAAAGCGCGCGTACTCGGCGCGGCTGACGACGATGAGATTGGCGGGATTGGCGGGTGCAGGCATCGCCGGTGTTGCCGCAGGGCTGGCAACAACGCGCCCCGTCCGCGGATCGATGGTGTTGGTCGCGATTTTGGCGAGCTTGGCCTTGAGCGCGTTCTGGCGCGCCGGGCTGGGATTCAACCAGCCGATTCCCGATACCAGTGCGGTGGCAGCCTGCGGGTCTGGCTTGGTCACCAAGGCACCGAGGCGGGCATCGACGATGGCGTCGAGCCGCGTCTGCAACTGGGTGACGGCGACGCCGGTGCCGCCACGGCGCTGGTCCAAGGTCCGGGCGTGCTCGAAGGCGACACGCGCGGCGGCAAGGTCACCGCTGCGCAGGGCATTTTCGGACAGGGCAGACAGGGCATCAAACAACTGCGCGGTCAGATGCTGGACGATGGGATTGGTGGGATTGATTCGCCAGGCGGCATCGAGGCTGTCCCAGGCATTGGCGTTGGCCGGCAGCAGCAGCTGGCCATCGCGCAATTGCTGGTCCGCATTGGCCAGATAGGCGCCGATGCCTTGACTGGGCAGGCTGTCGACCGCGCTGGCGGCGGCTGCGTTCGTGTCAGGCGCTTGTGCCGCCGCGGGTGCGGCTGCCGCAGGCGCGGCATTCGCCTGCGCGGGAGCCATGGTCGGCTGCGCCTCGCGCCAATGCTGCAATCCGTAATACGCCCCCGCGGCGAGCAGGGCGAGCACACCGAAGGCCAGCACGATGCCGCGTCCCTTGCCCGGTTTGGCGGGTGCGTCTTCTGTTGCTGCCGTCGGTGCGGGGATGCTGCCGATGTTGACGGTGCCGAAGCCCTTGCCCGCGCGTTGTTCGATGGCATCCAGCGCGGCCAGCATGTCGTTGGCGCTGGCGTAGCGGTCCTCGGGCTTCTTCGCCATCGAACGGTCGATCAAGGGCTGCCAATGCTTCAGGCTGGACGGCAGCCGCGGCACCGGCTCCTGTGCGTGCTTGACCGCCATCGACAGCGCATCGCCGGCGTTGTACGGCAATTGCCCGGTCAGCATTTCCCAGGTCAGTACACCGATGCTGTAGAGATCGGCGCGGCGATCCACCTCCTTGCCGCGCGCCTGCTCGGGGGCCATGTAGGCGGTGCTGCCGACGGCGACGCGTTCGCTGGTCAGACGCGGATTGCTGCCGCGTTGCTGGGCGATGCCGAAATCCGCCAGCATCGGCCGATCACCTTCGTCGAACAGGACGTTCTCGGCCTTGACGTCGCGATGGACCACGCCGCGCACATGGGCGTAATCGAGCGCACCGAGCAGTGCGCGCAGGATGGCGGCCACCTTGGCTTGCTCGCCGACCAGCTTGCGTTGGCCGAGGTGGCCACGGGGCAGCCAGGACATCGAATAGAACGGCTGCCCGTCATTGCTGCGCCCGACCTCGTGGATGCCGACGATGTGCGGGTGTTCGAGTCGCGCGATGGTGCGGGCTTCGTTCTCGAAGCGTGCGCGGCTGACTTCATCCGTCAATGCGTCGGCCAGCATCACCTTCAACGCCACCTTGCGCCCCAGCGATTTCTGTTCGCCGAGGTAGACGGTGGACATGCCGCCCTGGCCGATCACTCGGAGCAGGGTGTAGCCATTGATCGTCGGGAAATCCTGCGTAGCCAACGCCGCTACCTTGAGGGGGAATGCAGCCGCGAGGATACGATGGACGCGCCGCGCTGTGAACGCCGGTGGGTTATGACAGCAGTAGCGCCGACATCTGCCGGCGGTAGCGGGTCACCAGCGCCTCGTCATCGAGAATGCGGAAGGCATCGATCAGCGACCTGCGTGCCAGGCCGTCTTCATGGGCGCGATTGCGACGCAGCATCTCCATGAACTGGGCCAGCCCGGCCTCGGCATCGCCGGATACCAGCTGGCGTACGCCAAGCAGATGGCGCGCGCGCAGGTCGGCGGGATCGGCGGCAATCGCGGCCTCCAGCACTTCGACCGGCGGCGCGTCGCGCAATAGCGCGGCAAAGCCCAGTCGCGCCCGTGCCTTGACGCTGCGATCGTCGGTGGCGAGATTGGCGGGCAGGGTGTCGAGCAACTGCTCCGCCTCGCCGGTGGCACCGATCTGCAGCAAGGCCAGGGCGAGATCGAGTCGCAGTTCCGCCTTGTCGGGTTCCGCCTCGATCACCTTGCGCAGGCGCAGCACCTCGGCATGTGGGTCCACCGGTGCGGTGGCCTCGGGTGCCAGCTCCTCAGCCGGGGGCTCGGCGGGCTGCACGCCCACCTGCGCCAGCATTTCGCGCAATTGACCCTCGGGTAGCGCGCCGGGGATGGCACCCAGCACCTGACCGTCCTTGAACACCACCATCGTCGGCACCGAGCGGATCTGGAACGCCGCCGCCAGTTCCTGCTCCTTGTCGACATCGACCTTGGCGACCACGAACGCGCCGTGGTACTCGGCGGCCAGCTTGTCGAGGATCGGCCCGAGGGTCTTGCATGGCCCGCACCAGGTCGCCCAGAAATCCACCAGCACTGGGGTTTCCAGCGATTTGCGGATCACCTCGTCCTCGAAGCGGGCGGCGGTGGCGTCGAACACATGTGGGTTGGCGGCGTCGGTCATGGGGCTGTCAGAAGCTGAGATGGTCGAAAGATGGCGGCGCGCGGATGAATTCACAAGGTGATGTGAAAAATACTTGACATCACAGGATCGCAATGTAAATTACACATTACATCAAGTCCGCTATGGATGACATTCATGAGCCTGCTATCTCCGCGCAATCAACTCATCGCCTGCCTGCTGCTGGCGGGCGTGGGCCTGGCCATGTTCTTTGGCGGCGGCTACCGCGACCTTCCTCTGCTGGCGGATTTGCCGATGGCGTGGATTGGCTCGGTGATCTTCGTTGCCGCGGTCTGGTTCTGCGTGGATGCCGTGCACCGGATTCCGTCGAGCGACGACGAAACCCGGATCGCACCCGGCGAATGGCAGGCATGGATCGGGGTTGCCTTCGTTGGCGCGGTGATCGCCTCCTCCCTGCTCAATGCCGACGTGTTCCGGCCAAACCTGCCGATCAGCCACAACCCGGAAGCGGGCAAGGTGGGCCAGCACATCGGCACCCTGTTCGTGGCCTGGCTGGTGCTGGCGCAGGTCTTGAAGCAGCGCTGGGCCGGCAAGGTGCTGGCCGATGAGCGTGATTTGCAGATCGAGCGCGTCGCCGGCGAATGGGGCCGCTGGGCGACGGCGTCCTGCATCATCGGCATCGCCCTGCTGCTGGGCTTCAGCGATACCGATCGCCTTCGCGAGTTCAGCTACCCGTTCATCGCGCAGATGCTGATGCTGACCCTGCTGTGGGGCCTGTGGTTCGACCAGGCGGTGGCCGCGGTCCTGTATTGGCGTGACCGCCGGGCGGCCGCATGAGCGGCACACAAGTCAGCAACGCGATCCGCCGCCTGCGCTTCGAACGCGACGAGATGACCCAGCAGGCGCTGGCCGACGCCTGCGGCGTCACCCGGCAAACCATCATCGCGCTTGAAGCCGGACGCTACGCGCCATCTCTGGAGCTTGGGTTTCGAATCGCGGACGCGCTGGGAGTACGGATCGAGGAAGTTTTTCAATGGAGCAAGCAGGGATGAATATCTCTCTGGCAGGTAGCACAATCCTGCAAACGCACCTCACTGGAACTTGCCGATGAAAAAGCCGGTCCTGCTGGCTGCCGTGGCATTCGCGCTATGCGCGACGGCGCTGGCGCTGGCCGGTGTCGGCCTGCCCGAGTATTCGCACCGCCTGCACCCCGTGGCCTTGCGCGGAGCGACAGGCTTGCCGGATGCGTGGCTGTTCAATGCCGCGGCCTTCGTCCTGCCCGGCCTCTTTCTGGCATGGGTGGGCCAGAGTCTGGGCGCGGCCTTGCGCGAGGGGCGTTGGGGCGCACGCATCGGCCTGACCCTGGTGCAGTTGTCGGCGTTGGCATTCGCGCTGCAAGGCGCGCTGCCGCTGGATCCGGAGCATCTGGATACGGGGGCCAGCCGCTTGCACGCGGTGGTGTGGGCGCTGTGGTGGATCGCCTTCGTTCCCGGTGCCCTGCTGCTGGCACTGTCCGCACGACGCGGAATTGGCTTTGCTGCCACCTGCCTGGTGGTGGCCGTGCTGCTGCCGTTATTTGGCGTGTTGGCCCCCGTCGATGGCTGGGTGGGGTTCGAGCAGCGTCTGGCGCTGGCACTGTGGTTTTGCTGGTGGTTGCTGGCGGCGCGTGCGCTTACCGATACTTTAACTTCAGCCCCAGAATTGTCGTCGCCAGCAGGAACGTAATGGCGTTGGAGACGATCATCGGCCACGAGTGCAGGAAGATGCCGTAGCCGAACCAGCAGACGATGCCGAAGGTGAAGATCAGGTACATCCACAGTGAGATGCCGTGGGTGTCGCGGCTGCGGATGGTCTTGATCGCCTGCGGCACGAACGACAGGGTGGTGCAGGTGGCGGCGACGTAGCCGAGCCATTCCAGGGTCATGGGCGATGCCGAATGGGGTGCGGAAGGGGAAACGTGCCGATCATGGCGGGTTTTGCTGCGCTGCGGTAGGCTTCACGGTCATCCTTCGATCCCGTAGTTCGCCGCCGTGTCCGAGTCCGAGCCCGCCGTTTACGATCCCCGCACCGTCGAAGCCGCCGCCCAGCGCTTCTGGACCGACACCCGCGCCTTCGAGGTGAAGGAGGGCGGTGACAAGCCGAAGTACTACTGCCTGTCGATGCTGCCGTACCCGTCGGGCGCGCTGCACGTCGGCCATGTGCGCAACTACACCATTGGCGACGTGATCAGCCGGCACAAGCGCATGACCGGCCACAACGTGTTGCAGCCGATGGGCTGGGATGCCTTCGGCCTGCCTGCCGAGAACGCCGCGATCAAGAACAAGACCGCGCCTGCCAAGTGGACCTACGCCAACATCGAGCACATGCGCCGCCAGCTGCAGACGATGGGTTATGCGATCGACTGGAGCCGCGAGTTCGCCACCTGCAAGCCGGACTACTACCAGCACGAGCAGCGCATGTTCGTGCGCCTGCTGAAGAAGGGCGTGGCCTACCGCAAGAATTCGGTGGTGAACTGGGATCCGGTCGACCAGACCGTGCTCGCCAACGAGCAGGTGATCGACGGCCGCGGCTGGCGCACCGGCGCGGTGGTCGAGAAGCGCGAGATCCCGCAATGGTTCCTGCGGATCACCGATTACGCGCAGGAATTGCTGGATGCGCTCGACGGGTTGGACGGCTGGCCGGATTCGGTCAAGACCATGCAGCGCAACTGGATCGGGCGCAGCGAAGGGCTGGAGATCCAGTTCGCGGTCGATGGCGAGGACGCGCCGTTGACGGTGTTCACCACCCGCCCAGATACCTTGATGGGCGTGACCTTCATCAGCATTGCCGGCGAGCATCCGCTGGCGCTGAAGGCCGCGCAGGGCAACCCGGAACTGTCCGAATTCCTTGCCGGATTGAAGCAGGGCGGGGTTTCCGAAGCCGAGCTCGAGACCCAGGAAAAGCGCGGCATGGCCACCGGGCTGTGGGCGCGCCATCCGCTGACCGGCGAGGACCTGCCGATCTATGTCGCCAATTTCGTGCTGATGGGCTATGGCACCGGCGCGGTGATGGCGGTGCCGGCGCACGACCAGCGCGACTGGGAGTTCTCGAAAGCCTATGGGCTGCCGGTCAAGCCGGTGATCGTCGATGCCGCCACCCGCGACGCGCTGACCGAGCTGGAATCGCACGTCGGTGAGCATGACGATCCGATGGCGGTGGCGCTCGGCGGGCACGCCGCGATCGACGTGTTCGAGGCCGATGCAGCGGTGGCGATGGTGCAGGACTATCTGCGCCGGATCGAATTCGATTCCGCCTGCACCGAACGCGGCTGGCTGATCAATTCCGACGAATTCAACGGCCTCGATTTCGATGCCGCCTTCGATGCCATCGCCGCCAAGCTGGAGACGCTGGGCAAGGGCCAGCGCAGGGTCAATTTCCGCCTGCGCGATTGGGGTGTGTCGCGCCAGCGCTATTGGGGCTGCCCGATCCCGGTGATCTACTGCACGGGCTGTGGTGCGGTGCCGGTGCCGGAAGAGCAACTTCCGGTGTTGTTGCCGGAGGACGTCGCCGATGCCTTCGCCTCGGGCGATGTGCATTCACCGATCAAGTCGAACCCGGAATGGCGCAAGACCACCTGCCCAACCTGTGGCGGCGCGGCCGAACGCGAGACCGACACCTTCGACACCTTCATGGAGTCGAGTTGGTATTACGCACGCTACACCGCGCCGGGCGCGGCTGACATGGTGGACGAGCGCGCCAATTACTGGCTGCCGGTCGATCAATACATCGGCGGGATCGAACACGCGATCCTGCACCTGATGTACTTCCGCTTCTATCACAAGCTCCTGCGCGACGCCGGGCTGGTGCAGAGCGACGAGCCGGCCACGCGCCTGCTCACCCAGGGCATGGTGATCGCCGATACGTTCTATCGTGAGGACGCGCTTGGCGCGAAGACCTGGATCAATCCGGCCGACGTGGAACTGGTGCGTGATGACAAGGGGCGCATCACCGGCGCGACGCTGGCGGCCGATGGCCAGCCGGTGCAGATCGGCGGCACCGAGAAGATGTCGAAGTCGAAGAACAACGGCGTCGATCCCCAGGTCCTCGTCGACAAGTACGGTGCCGACACCGTGCGCCTGTTCTCGATGTTCGCCGCGCCGCCGGAGCAGTCGCTGGAATGGAGCGAGGCCGGGGTCGAGGGCATGGCCCGCTTCCTGCGTCGGCTGTGGCGCGACGTGCAGGCGCATGCGGCGCAGCCGGATCATCCTGAAGTCGATCCGGCCAGTCTCGATGCCGCGCAGAAAGTCCTGCGCCGGCAGACCCACGAGGTCATCGCCAAGGTCGGCGACGATTACGGCCGTCGCCACAGTTTCAATACCGCGATTGCGTCACTGATGGAACTGCTGAACGCCATCGGCAAGTTCAACGACGCCAGCGACCAAGGCCGCGCGGTGCGCCATGAAGCGTTCGAGGCGGTGGTCCTGTTGCTGAATCCGATCACCCCGCATATCAGCCATGCGCTATGGCAGGTGCTGGGCCACCCGCAAACCCTGCTCGACGACCTGCCGTTCCCCAAGGCCGATCCGGCCGCGCTGGTGCGCGATGCGGTGACGCTGGCGGTGCAGGTCAACGGCAAACTGCGCGGCACGCTGGAGGTTACCCCCGGTGCTGCCCGCGAAGCGGTCGAAGCGGCGGCATTGGCCTTGCCGGCGGTGCTGGCACTGCTGGCCGGACAGGTGCCGAAGAAGCTGATCGTGGTGCCTGGGAAGATCGTCAATATCGTGGTGTGAGGATTTACGCGGCGGGTCAAGACCCGCCCTGCGGCATGGATGCCGCGTAATGACTCCGCCCACGCGTGTTCCGCTGACGCGATGTTGCCCTAGACTACGCGGATGAAACCACGCCTCGCTGTCGTTGCCCTGATCGCCGCCTTGCTCACCGGCTGCGGCTTCCATTTGCGCGGGGCGCTGAACCTGCCGGAGCATCTCGGCCCGGTGCGGGTGCTGGCGTCCGATCACGCCAGTCCGCTTGGTGATCTGTTGGCAGACGGGCTGCGGCGTGCGGGTGCGCAGGCGGCGACCGCGGCGGATGGCGATAACGTGGCCACACTCGAAGTGGTGTCCGAGCACTGGGCGGATACGCCGATCAGCAACGACCCATTCGGTCGCGCGCAGGAATACATGGTGCGCTATGCGGTGGTGTTCACCCTGCGCCGCGCCGACGGCCGGGTGGCGGTGCCGCAGCAGGCGGTCGAGCTGTCGCGCGACTATCTGACGCCGGCACTGGATTCGGTCGGCAGGCTCAGCGAACGCGAGCGGCTGGTCGATGAATTGCAGAAGGAAATGGCGAGGGCCATCCTGCGCCGGGTCGACGCGGTCACGACCAGCAAGGAGGAGGTCGTGCAGTGAACATCGCGGGTGCGCGTGTCGGGCATGATCCTCGGTGTCATGCGTCGTGGAACTGAGCGCTGATCGATTTGCGACGCAGTTGCAGGCCGAAGCCTTGCGGCCGGTCTATCTGATCGCGGGCAGCGAGGCCTTGCTGGTGCTGGAAGCGGCGGACGCGGTGCGTGCTGCGGCACGCGCGCAGGGTATCGCGGAGCGCGAGGTCCACGACATGGAGGGCCGCGATGCCGATTGGGATGCGCTCGACGCCTCGATCCACGCGCCCAGCCTGTTTGCCAGCCAACGCTTGATCGAGGTGCGCTTGCCCACCGGCAAGCCGGGGCAGGCGGGCGCCAAGTGCCTGGCGACGTTCTGTGCTGCCCCGCCATCGGATGTCACCCTGCTGGTGGTGGCGGGGGATTGGTCGAAGGCACACGCCGGCAAATGGAGCGAAGCCATCGCCAAGGCCGGCCATCTGGTCACGATTTGGCCGATCAAGCCACATGAGCTGCCGGGCTGGATCACCCAGCGCATGCGCAGCCGTGGCCTGAAGGCGAGTCATGACGCCATCGCCTATTTCGCCCAGCGTGTGGAAGGCAACCTGCTGGCGGCGGCGCAGGAGATCGACAAGTTGGCCCTGTTGCTGCAGGGCGAGAGCGCCGTGCTGGACGTGCAGCGGATGGAAGCCTTGGTGGCCGATTCCGCGCGCTTCGATGTATTCCGACTGACCGCCGCCGCCTTGAACGGCGAGGTCGCGCAGGTGTCGCGGATCGTGGCCGGCCTGCGTGCCGAGGGCGAAGCAATCCCCGCGCTGATGGGCATGGTGGTCAAGGAGTTGACCACGGTCATCGCGCTGTCACGCGCGCGCAATTTTGCCGACGAGTGCAAGACGCTGCGGATCTGGGATTCCCGGCAGGCCACCTACAAGCGTGCACTGGCGCGACATGCGCCCGAGCGTTGGCAATGGCTGCTGCGCGAAGCCGGCGCGGTGGACCGCATTTCCAAGGGCCGGGTGCGCGCCGGGCAGGAATCGCCTGACGCTTGGTTGCAACTGGAACGCCTGCTGCTGGCAGTGGCGGACAAGGGCGCATTGCGCCTGCTGGCGGCGTGAACGCGCCGCTGCGGGTGTTCTACGGCGGCAGTTTCGACCCCGTGCACAACGGTCACCTGGCGGTGGCGCGTGCGGCCCGCGATGCCTTGGATGCGCGTGTGCTCCTGGTGCCTGCAGGCGATCCGCCGCACAAATCCGACACCTGTGCCAGTGCGGAACAACGCGCGCGAATGCTGGAGCTGGCGATCGAGGGCGAACCGGGGCTGGCGGTGGATCGGCGTGAGTTGCTGCGCGCGGGGCCGTCCTACACGGTCGATACCCTGACTGCGCTGCGCGTTGAGCTCGGCGAGGCAGTGCCCATCGCCTGGCTGGTCGGCGCGGATTCCTTGCGGCAGCTGCATACCTGGTATCGCTGGAAGCGGTTGTTCGACTTGGCCCACATGGTCATTGTCGAGCGTCCCGATGCCGCGCTGGATGCAGCCAGCTTGCGCCGTGATGCCCCCGAAGTGCTCGCCGAGATCACCCCACGCTTGTGCTCGCCGGCTGCGCTGGCCGCGCTGCCATCCGGAGCTTGCTGTGTGCTGCCGATGCCGGAGCTGCGCCCGGAATCGTCCAGCCAGCTTCGTCGGCGCATCGAGGCAGGCGATCCGGGCTGGCCTGAATGGGTGCCGCCGGCGGTGGCGGACTATATCCTCGAACAAGGCCTGTACGGCGTTTCCGCCGGTATACTGGCTGAAGCCCCATCGAGCGCTCGCCCTTGACCACTGCTGCCCAAGTCCTCAAACCGACCCTTCCCGTTCCGCCGCCGCCGGTGGATGCCCTGCTGGAAGCCGTGCACGCCGGGCTTGCAGAACTCAAGGCCAAGGATGTGGTGGAAATCGATGTCCGCGGCAGGAGCAGCGTCTGCGATTTCATGGTGATTGCCTCGGGCACCTCCACTCGCCACGTCAAGGCATCGGCGGAAGAAGTGGTGCAGTTCTCGAAAAAGCTCGGGGTGGCGCCGCTCGGCGTGGAAGGCGAGCGCGAGGCCGAATGGGTGCTGGTGGACCTGGGCGATGTCGTCGTCCATGTGATGCTGCCGCGAGTGCGCGAGTTCTATGCGCTGGAACGGTTGTGGACGGTGGGCGACCAGCCGCCTGAATTCGAGTCGTAGTCTGCTGCGCTTGACGCTTCATCGCCGTCCGCTGCTCGCAATCCTCATGGGTCACAATGTCCATTGCGGTTGCTGCGCTGCGGGCGGCTTCGAATCGCCTGCGCTCGCGACGGCTCTTGATCGGCTTCCGCGTGAAATTTCCGACTTGACGTGAAAGCCCGCCTGATCGCCGTCGGTGAACATGCACCCGGTTGGGTGGTGCAGGGTTTTGGCGAATACCAGAAACGCCTCTCGCACTGGCTGCCGTTGGAACTGGTCGAAGTCGCGCCGGGCGTGCGTGGCAAGGGGCGCGATACCGCGAGGGCCATCGCCGACGAAGGTGCGCGCGTGCTCGATACGCTGCCGAAGAATGCGCTGGTCGTTGCGCTGGACGGTCGCGGCAGGATGCATTCGTCCGAGCAGTTGGCGGTTCGCCTCGAACACTGGCGTGGGCAGGGGCGTGATCTGGCCTTCCTGATTGGCGGGCCGGAAGGCCATGCCATGGATGTGCTGGCGCGGGCTGACGAGCACTGGTCGCTGGGGCCGTTGACCTTGCCGCACATGCTGGTGCGGCTGGTACTGGCCGAGCAGCTGTATCGGGCGGCGGCGTTGTTGGCCAATCATCCCTACCACCGCGCTTGATCGCGCGCATGAAAAAACCCGCCGTCGCCGGCGGGTTTTTATCAATCAGGAATCAGGCTCCGTTGACGGGAGCTGCGAGTCCCGAGTCCCGAGTCCCGAGTCCCGATCCTCAGACCTGCATCGCCTTGGCGACTTCGGCCAGGTAGTCTTCCTGCACCTTCTCGATGCCTTCGCCGACCACCAGGCGCTGGAAGCGGATCACGTCGGCACCGGCGCCCTTGAGCACCGCCTCGACGGTCTTGTCGCCGTCGAGCACATAGCTCTGGCCGGACAAGGTCACTTCGCTGACGATCTTGTTCATCTTGCCGCTGATGATCTTCTCGAGGATTTCGGCCGGCTTGGCGCGATCCTTTTCGCTCATCTTCGCCAGTTCGATTTCCTTTTCCTTGGCGATGAAGTCGGCCGGCACGTCGGCGGCCTTGTTGTAGGGCGGGTTCATCGCCGCCACGTGCATGGCCAGCCCGCGCGCGAGCTCGTCATTGCCGCCGGACAGTTCGACCAGCACGCCGATCTTGCCGTTGGTGTGGACGTAGGTGCCGACGTGGTGGGCGGTGTCGTAGCGCACCAGGCGACGTACCTGGATGTTCTCGCCCAGGGTTTGCACGATGGCGGCGCGGGCCTCCTCGACGGTGTTGCCGGATGCCATCGTGGCGGCCTTGAGCGCCTCGGCGTCGGCGGCAGCGGAAGCCAGCGCGGCGGCGGCGACGGCGTCGACGAAGGTCTTGAAGTTGGCGTCGTTGGCGACGAAGTCGGTTTCGGAATTGACTTCGACCAGAGCGGCCTTGCCACCGTCCTGGGCGATACCGACGCGGCCTTCGGCGGCGACGCGGCCGGCCTTCTTGTCGGCCTTGGCCAGGCCGGACTTGCGCAGGGCCTCGGCGGCGGCTTCGATGTCGCCGGCGGCTTCGGTGAGCGCCTTCTTGCACTCCATCATGCCGGCGCCTGTGCGCTCGCGCAGTTCCTTGACCAGGGATGCGGTGATTTCTGCCATGGGTAAAACCTCAAAAAATTGGATGCTGTGAAGCCCCTCTCCCGGCGGGAGAGGGGTTGGGGTGAGGGTCGGCTGGAAGCGGGGTTCCGGTTCGCGGCGCAACCCTCATCCGGCCCTGCGGGCCACCTTCTCCCGGGGGGAGAAGGCAGGGCTATCCGTGGGCGGTGAAGGCTTACTCAGCCTTCGGCTTGCTGCTGCGACGCGCCGGCTTGGCGGCTTCGTCGCCTTCCACCGCAGCGGCGAAGTCTTCCTCGCGCACGTTGGCAGCGTTCGGCGAGGCGGCCTTGCCTTCCAGCACGGCGTCGGCGGCGGCACGGGCGTACAGCTGCACGGCACGGATGGCGTCGTCGTTGCCGGGGATGGCGTAGTCCACCAGTTCCGGGTTGTAGTTGGTATCGACCACCGCGATCACCGGGATGCCGAGCTTCTTGGCTTCCTTGATGGCGATGTCTTCATGGCCGATGTCGATCACGAACAGCGCGTCGGGCAGGCGATTCATTTCCTTGATGCCGCCGAGCGAGGCTTCCAGCTTGTCGCGCTCGCGGCGCAGGCCCATCACTTCGTGCTTGACCAGCTTCTGGAAGGTGCCGTCGGTTTCTGCGGCTTCCAGTTCCTTCAGGCGGGCCACCGACTTCTTCACCGTGGCGAAGTTGGTCAGGGTGCCGCCCAGCCAACGCTGGTTCATGAACGGCTGGCCGCAACGCTCGGCCTCTTCCTTGACCGCATCGCGCGCGCTGCGCTTGGTGCCGAGGAACAGGATGGTGCCGCGCTTCTGGGCCACGCCGCTGATGAAGTTCATCGCGTCGTTGAACAGCGGGACGGTCTTCTCGAGGTTGATGATGTGGATCTTGCCGCGGGCACCGAAGATGTACGGGGCCATCTTGGGATTCCAGTAGCGGGTCTGGTGGCCGAAATGGACGCCGGCTTCCAGCATCTGGCGCATGGTGATCTGGGGCATTGCGGAAACTCCGATTGGGTGGAATCCGCGCCGGTTGGAATGAAGGCGCTGCGCCCACCCACGAAGGAATGGCGCTGGATTCCGGGGTTGGGCCTCCCTGTCGTCACTGCGTCCGAACCCGCTTGCGCGGGCACCCCGGAACAGGGATTGCCGACAGGTGTGGATTCGACGATACGCTCGTCGTGGCGGCGATTAAGCCCCGGAATTATGGCACGCAAGCGCTTTCAGGGCAATCGGTTGCCGCGATCGGGGTAGTGGCGGGGCGCGGCAGCTGGATCAGGCGCCGGCCGCAGGATGTGGTGGAGGGCGGCCCGGTCAGCGCTCAGGTTTGCAAGTCGGCGTAGAGCAGACGCCACTCAAGCAGGATTTGGCTGCCTTGCCGGTGGAAACCGACGTGGCTCGATAGTGCATCGCGCAAGGCCTGGCGCGGGCAATCGACGAGGCCGAACAGGTCGTTGCAGAAGTCGAGCATCTGCGCCTCGCTTTCGAACACCCAGGGGCAGGACAACTCCCCGATCCGCGTCACCCGGCCGATCCGTTCGAACCAGGCCGGGTCATTGCGCAGGTAGCTGCCCTGGTGTCCGGTCTGGTTGTAGCGACCGATGAAGCCATCGAGGAAGGCATCGATTCTCGAGCCCGCCGCGACGTCGCCGACGTGCAGGGTGCCGCCCGGTCGGAGTTGGCCCAGCAGGCGTTCGAGGAAGCCGGCCTGATCGTCGATATGGTGCAGGGCGGCCAGGCAGACGATGTGGTCGAACGGTCCTGAGTGTGGGCCGGCAGCCGCATCGCAGACCGGAACGCCGGTGTCGAATCCGGAACTCAGCTCCAGGTTCGTTACCGTGACACCCGCGGCGAGGTGCCGTTGCAGGTAGCCTCCGCCGGATGGGAAGTCCAGGAGGTGTTGGCCGGCGGTGGGGCGACAGGCGTCGAACAGGCGTTCGAACTCGTGGTCGCGTGCGCTGGGCTGGCGCAGCATGGCGTTGTGGTACGCCTTGCCGCGGTGCATGAAGATCTCGCGGTAGTCCACGGCTCAGGTTTCGGTAGT
The DNA here is from genome assembly GCA_018242365.1 of Pseudomonadota bacterium. GTDB lineage: Bacteria > Pseudomonadota > Gammaproteobacteria > Xanthomonadales > Xanthomonadaceae > Thermomonas. Next base: position 262,738 of record JAFECB010000004.1, on the reverse strand, counting down.
GGCGCGTGGGGGGTAGCGCCAGCGTTTCGGATCGAACAGCAGCGCGTCCAGCGCCTGGCGGATTCGCGAGATCGGCGCGTCCCAGCAGTTCGGGCTGGGAATGCTGTTGACCATGATGTCCATCTGCGCATTGACCTCGAAGATCAACAGCCGACCGTCCGGCCGCAGATTGCAATCGATGCCGAAGTAATCCAGTTGGATGGCTTCACGAATCCGGTCGAGACGTGCGGACAGGGCGGGCAGGAGGGTGGGTCGGAATGTGCGCAGCAGCTCGACTTCTTCCTCGAGGTGACCGGGCTTGCGGTCGGCGGCATGCACCATCCACTGGTCGGCAATCAACAGGTGGCGAAGGAACACCTGGTCACCCACGACGGCCAGCCGCAACTTGCGGTAGTGGCCATCGGCATCGCGACAGTCCACGTATTCGGTCAGGTACAGTTCGCGCCCGGCCCATCGGATCGAGCGCAGGGCCGCGCGAATCTGGTCGGGCCCCTCCACCAGGATCATGGACTCACCCTTGTGGGTGCCGGTACAACGCAGGATCAACGGCCAATGCAGCCCGTGCGAATCGATCAGGGGGAGGAGATCGGCCGGCTCATCGATGCGCACGCGCACGGTGCGAGGCATCTGCAGCCCGGCGATACCCGAAAGTGCATCCGCGACGCGTTCCCGTGTGGTGCCGAGGACAGCGGCTGGATGATTGAAGCAGGCCCGTCCGCTCGCCTTCAGGAAGGCGTCCAGGCGCGTCAAGGACCGCTGCGACACGTCCGGATCGGCGATCGGATTGATGCCGGGCAGGCCGTGCTGTTCGGGCGGAATCCGGATCGCCTTGCGTGGGCCGAAGAACACCCGCAGGAGCCGGTTCCTGGATTCGATCGAAAGGTCGGTTGCAAGCCTGCTGATACCCGCCAGGACGAAGGTCGGCTTTCCGGAGGCCAACCACTTGACCGTGGCCTTGCCGTCGTCGGGGATGCCCATGTACAGGATGGCTGAAGGCACGCGGGGACTCCGTCAATTGAGGATCGCGATGGGGGAGCGGGGTCGGATTGCGAGGGGCCAGGTGGGGAGAAGATTACAGGGTCGCGTGGGGCGAGCCGAAGCCTGGCCGGGTGTCAATACACCAGCGTGACCGTGATGGTGTCGTTGTAGGCCCCCGCACTGGCGACAGGCTGGGCCGGTACGCGGCCGTAGACCGTCAGGTTCTGCGGGCTGCCGATGCCGGTGCCATCATTGTCGGAGGCGTCATCACCGCCCCAGCGCTGGCTGCGGCCGGGATCGCGATAGAGCTCGTAGAGCAGCATGTCGCCGCCGATATTGGCCATCCTGCGATTGCCTCCGCCGTAATGCAGCCCGTCATCGAGCCGCACCTTCCAGGCCGTGCCGATGGTGCAGCGCAGGCTGATCAGGGAGGTCTGGTCGTGGTTGGTCAGCAGGTCGATGGCATTGCCGAAATCGAGATCGGTCGCGGTGTTGATCGTGCAGAGATTGGCATAGGTGGCGCGGACGCCCGTCCAGCTGAACGCGTCCTGGGTGCCCGAGCCTTGGCAGGCGGTGACCGAAGGATAGGCGCTGGTGCTGGAGGCATAGCGGACGACCGATCCGGCGGGCAAGCCGTGGTAGGGATAGGGCGCGGGGATGTTCTGGCCGGCGGGTACTCGCCCGTAGAGCGGCAGGTTGATGCTTCTGGGCTGGGATAGCCACGGGACTGCGATGGTCGCGCTGTAGACCGGCGTACTGCCGATCGGCCCAAGCAGCTGGCTGCGCGCAGCATCCGAATACAGGTTGTAGTTCATGAACGCGCCGTTGTCGTTGGTCATCCGGCGTGGGTTGAGGCCTGTCGGCGTACCCTGATCCACGAAAATGCAAACCCGATAGTAGAAGGTTGAGAACGCCCACCACGGCCCCGCTTGACAGCTGACATCCACCGAGGTCTGCGCATCGGTCGTGGAGGCTTCCGTGACCGTGCCGAAATCCAGGTCCGGGCTGCTGGTCGCCGAACAGCTTTGCGCTTGTGCAGGCAAGACCGCCAGCAGTGCGAAAAGCGCTGCGAACAGGAGGAGAAGGCGGCGCAACCTGCTCGGGGAGGATTGGTCTGTGTGCATGGCAATGTTCTTCATTGACAGATCAATGCCCCCAGATTCTCGTAGCCGCGCTTGGCTGCGGGTGTCGGCAAGGTGACTTGGCATGACCGTGCACCCAAGCCGACGCGCAGGCGAGCGCCTGCAGGCGGATTGGTCAAATAGACCTTGCCATCGAAGCCGGTCACGGTGAGTGGTGCTGGGTCGGCACCCGCTGTTCCGGGGGTCGCCATCCACACCGGGCTGCCGGCAGGTATCCACTGGCCATCGGTGGTGCGCAGCGACAGTTCCAAGGTCAGGGTGTAGCGCAGGTCAAACTTCACCAGCATCCCGCTGCGGCCTTCCGGGATCGCATCGAGGCTGACCCTGCCCAGCGCGATATCGGCAGGCAACTGCATCGGGTCGATTGCGATCTGGTTGTTCTGCCACGGTCGCAGCCGACTGAGCAGGAACAGGCCGCTGGCATCGGATGTCCCGACCAGGCGGTTTTCCAGTTTGATGGGGATTCCGGCAATGCCGCTGGTGGACACCAAGGCGAATGCCTCATCGACCCGCCGCATCACGTAGGCATGGCCCTGCATCAACACCAGTCCGCCGCTGGCACCGGCGTAGACCGTCGTCGAGCCGGGGCCACCCTGGCCCTGGAATCGAGTGACGCCAAGCTGCCACTGGCCGTGATCCCCCAGTTGGCTGATCTGGACCTGGCCATTGCGGGTGTCGCCGACGGTGGCCTGTGCCCGCCAGCCCCAACCGCCGCGATCCGCCGACTGCATGTGGTTGGCTTCCACGCTCAGGCTGTTGCCGTGGCCATTGCTGCGCGCGCTGGCGGAGACCGTGGTGCCATGCTCCAGCGGCATGCTCCAGACCAGGAAAACATTGCTGGTGCCGTGCACGAGGTCGCGGTTGGCACTCAGGCTGAGGTTGCCGTTGCCGGGCAGGACGCGTGACCAGTTGAAGTTGAGGAATCGGCTGGGTGCAGCGGCGGGCATCCACTGGGCAACGTAACCGAGGCCGAAATGCCCGCGTGCCGTGGAAATGCCGGCAAATGCGCGATCGGTGCGTAGCGGCATCAGCGCGCCTTCGAGGCTGGCCACGTCGCGATAGTCGCTGCTCCGGCGCAGGGTGTCGAAGCGGACGCTGAAGCGTTGCGTGGCCCATTGGTAACCCGCGCCGTATTGGTGTCCGCCGGGTCCACCACCGCCAACGCTGTAAGCCAATGATGCGTTGAGGATTCCGCCGCGCTGCCCAAGCAGCCAGTTGCCGCCGATGCCGGCCTGATGGAAGCTGCCGCGCAGTTCGGCATGGCCCTCGAGGGTGAAATGGTTGCTGATGCCGCGGCGACCGGTGGCGCTGGCCATCGGCGTGTCGGCATAGCCCCAGGAACGGATGCCGTAATCGCGGCGCACCAGCCCAAGCTCCAGCGACCAATCCGAAAGCCCGGCTTGCAGCAGGTCCGAAGCGCCATACATGGAAAAGCCGACCACCCGGCTTTGCCCATTGATGTCGGTGATCACCACCTGCGCTTCGCCGCTGCCGTTGATGCCGGGCACGCTGTCGATCTGGAACTGCCCGGGTTGCACGTCCTGGGTGGATTGACGCATGCCGTTGATGTACAGGTCGACGGTGGACGGCAACACCGCCTCACCGGCAAACGAGGCCAGTGGAGTAGTGACGCGATAGGGCTGCAACGAGAAATTGCGGGCGAAGCGGATGCCGCCGATGCGGGTGGCGCGGGTCCACGGCAGGGCGCCGGTGATCGTGTCGCCCACGGTCAGGCTGCGCATGCTCCCCGGCAAGTCGAGTTGCCACCAGGTGTCGAGGCGCACGTTGCCGTTGCGACCCTGCTGCATCGCCTGGTCGCTGGCGCGATGCGTCAGCATGGTATTGCTCCAGACGCCACGGCCCAGCCCGAACAGCCGCAGCTCGGTGGTGGCACTGAGCGTGCTGAAACCCTGCCCGTGTTGCGCGAACAGGTCGTAGTTGAGGATCAGCCCGGGCGCCCGACTGGCCGGGTCGATCTGCGGAGGCGCTGGCTGGCTGAACCCGATGCGTTCGGGCGGTCGATCCAGCAAGGCCACCGGGACCGACAGCTCGAGCCGTTGGGTGGCGACGTGGTAGACCGCCTGTGTCCCCGGCAGGCTGTCCAGCATCAGCATGCCCTTGGCAGCATCGCTGCCGGGCCAGCGCAAGCCCAGCTGGCGCAAGGTATCCGCACTGGCCGAGAGTTTGCCGTCGTGCAGGACGAAGCGCGCAAGCGTGCCGGTATCGGCGCCATTGAGCACGACCTGCAGGTACAGCTCCTGGGTGCCCGCGATCATGACCCCTTCGCCCTGCTCGGCGATCACCGAGAGCCTGCCGTCATCGGGCAAGGTGCCGGCCCGGGCGGTATTGCTGATCCCGCCCAAGGCAGTGACCAGCAATGCGACCTCAGCGAGCAGCGGCCGGCAGCGGCAGCGGTTGCTCGTCCCGGTCGTCATTGAATCGCGCCACGAGGGTGCCGGGCGTGCCGGCGGCGGCTGGAAGGGTGAGGGTCCATTGCATCTGCGCACCCGCCAGCACGTAACCCACCAGGCCGGGGACCAACGGTGTTGCGTGGCCCTTGCCATCGACGTGGGTGAGCTGGCTCAGGCGCAGGCGCTGGTTGCCGCCGTTGACAAGATTCAGCTGATAGCGATTGCCGTCCAGGTGCTGGAAGCGTGCCTGCAGACGGGAAATGTCGGCGGGTTTGCGCGGACCGGTACGCTCCAGCGCGGGGGTCGTGCCTGCCGGCAGCAGGAAGACCGGCACCGAGTATTCCAGCAGGAAGCGCAGGCCTGGGGATGATTCCGGTGTTGCCGAGGGCAGTTCGTTCACCAGCAGCCGGTAGGCCTGCTCATGACCGGGATCGGCGACGCCGGTACGCACGATGCGCACCAATTGGCGCTTGCCGGGCTGGATTTCGACGATAGCCGGGCTGGCCACCAAGGCGGATGTGTCACCCAGCTGCTCACCATCGGCCCCTTGCGTCCATGCGCGCACGCGCACTTGCGCACGCAAGGGTTGCGTGCCGGTATTGGACAGCCAAAGCCCCTGCGCCTGCGTGGTGCTGGAAAACTCCAGCAGGATCGGCGAGACCTGCAAGCCGCTGGCCAGCGCGGGAGTAATGGCCAGCAGGCAAAGCAGGGCAAGCAGGCAAGCCCCCAAGTTGGCACGCCAAGGCAATGGCGGCCAACCGGGTTTGCGCAGTGGCTCAGGCATGCGTTGCGTGTGCATGCGGGCCGGTGACCGCGCGATCAATAAGTGACCGTGGCGGTGACGATGTCGGAATAGCTGCCGGCGGGGGCGTTGGTGTCAACCGTCTGGCCATAGACGCTGATGACCTGGTTGGCGGCGGTGCCGGTGCCGGTCAGCGTGTTGGTGCCGATCGTCGTGCCCCAAGCCAGGCTGTGGGCGCTATCCCGGAACAGGCCATAACCGAGGTAGTTGGTGCCGCCGTCGTTCATCCGGCGCGTGCCGCTGAAGTTGCTGCCGTTATCGAGGCCGATGTTGTAGGGCGTGCCATCAGTGCAGTTGACCGTCAGGGTGCCGGTGGCGGTCTGCTGTGCCGTGGTACTACGCGCATGGGTACCGAAATCCACATCGGTCGCAGCCGTGGTGTGGATGTCGCAGGATTCCGTGATCACGATCTTGACGTTGAAGGTGGTCGTGTCGGTGGCGGCCTGTGCGGGAAGCGCGGTGCCGGCGGCGGCAATGACAAGGGCGAGCAGGGAAGTCTTGATGAGCCTCATGGAATGGTCCTCTGGCGTTGGAGCGGATGGATCGTCATGGGGATCGGATCCGTGGGCAGGATCCAGGCGGTTCCTGCAGGGTCGACGGTCGCAACCGCCTGTAGGTGCAGCAATGGCACTACATCGTGACTAGGGCAAGGATCGTGCCAAGTCTGCGGGTTTTCAGGGCCATTGAATCCTGGTCCGCGGTTTCCATACGGGTGCGTGTCCGAATCTGTGACAGGGGTCACCAAGCCCGTGAGGCCCGTGGCGTTTGCCATTCGCGGAGGATTTCCGGCCGTGACTGACGCAAAGCGGCAGCTATGGCCGCTTGACGTCGACGCTGGGCGTCGGTCAGAAGGTAAAGCGCGGGTTGCGTCTCCAGCGCGCATGCCATTCGGCGCAATCGCACCTGCACGCGCCCAATGCGCGATAATCCGCGAATGGCTATCAATATCAAGACTCCGGACGACATCCAGAAGATGCGCGTGGCCGGGCGGCTGGCGGCGGAAGTGCTGCAGGTGGTTGCGCCGCATGTGAAGGCGGGTGTCACCACCGAGGAGCTGGATCGGATCTGCCACGACCATATCGTCAACGTGCAGAAGGCGATTCCGGCGAACGTCGGCTATCGCGGATTCCCGAAGACCGTGTGCACTTCGGTCAACAACGTGATCTGCCACGGCATCCCCAGCGAAGCCAAGGTGCTGAAGGATGGCGACATCGTCAACATCGACGTCACCGTCATCAAGGATGGCTGGCATGGCGACACCAGTCGCATGTACGTGGTCGGCACGCCGTCGGTGATGGCGCAGCGCTTGGTCGATGTGACCCGCGAGGCGATGTTCCGGGGGATTCGCGTGGTTCGCCCAGGTGCCACCTTGGGTGACATCGGCCATGCGATCCAGGAATACGCCGAGAGCCATCGCTTCTCGGTGGTGCGCGAGTACTGCGGGCACGGGATCGGCAAGGTCTACCACGACGAACCGCAGGTATTGCACTACGGCCGTGCCGGTGACGGATTGGTGTTGCGTGAGGGCATGACCTTCACCATCGAGCCGATGATCAATGAAGGTGCCCGCCATACCCGGGTCCTGCCCGATGGCTGGACGGTGGTCACCAAGGACCGCAAATTGTCGGCGCAGTGGGAGCACACCGTGCTGGTCACCCATGACGGCGTCGAGATCCTGACCCGGGTGCCGGGCGACGACAACGACTTGTGAATACCGAACTCCCGGCCGACCCGCGCGCGGTGCTGGCCGGATTGTCTGCCGGACCCGAAGGCGATCCCGAATGGAGCACGCTGGTGCGTGCGCTGCTGGCACGCAACGATGCACGCTTGGCGCAGCGCTTCGATGCCGGTGAAGCCGGTGATACCGCCGGGCACCTGATTCGCCTGCGTGCGCGGGTGATGGATTTCCTCGTGCGCGGCAGTTGGCAGCGCTGCATTCCGTCTGCTGCGCCGCTGGCCTTGTTCGCGGTTGGCGGCTACGGTCGTGGCGAGCTGTTTCCCTATTCGGATGTTGACTTGCTGGCGTTGGCGGAAGCACCCGAACAGCAGCAGTTTCAGCCGGCGCTGTCGCGGTTCGTAGCGCTGCTGTGGGATGCCGGCGTCCCGGTCAGCCAGGCGGTGCGTTCGCTCGACGAATGCACGCAGGCGGCGGGCGAGGACCCCACCGTCCTGACAGCAATCGTGGAAGCGCGGCCATTGTGTGCGGACGCGGCCACGACGCGGCTGCTGAATGACGCTATCGCGCCGCAGCGGGTATGGCCAGCGCAGGCTTATTTCGAGGTCAAGCGCGAGGAACAACGTCGCCGTCACGCGCGCTTTGGCGACACTGCCGACAACCTCGAACCGAACTTGAAGGAAGGCCCGGGCGGGCTGCGCGACCTGCAGCAACTGGGTTGGCTGGCGCGGCGTTGTTTCGGTGTGGATGCGGTTGCCGGCTTGGTGGCCCTTGGTCATCTCGGTGCGGATGAGGCGGCGGCATTGGAACGCGAACGGCGTGCGTTGTCGCGGCTGCGCTTCGGCCTGCATCTGGTCGCCAGTCGGCGCGAGGAGCGGCTGCGTTTCGATCATCAGAAATCGCTGGCTGCGCGCCTGAGTGAAGTCGATGACGACGATCAGCTCGGCGTCGAAAAGCTCATGCAGAGTTTCTATCGCAGCGCGGCGGTGGTGCAGCGGATCAACGAGCGGGTGCTGCAGCGCTTCGAGGAATATTTCGAAGGCGCCACCGAACCGCAGGCGATCGATGCGGCGCTGGAACGGCGCGGGGCCTACCTTGCCGCCCGTCGCAACGACTGGCTGGGAGAGGATCCTGCCCACGTTTTCGCGCTGTTCTCGGCATGGGCCGACGATCCAAGCTTGCGCGGCTTGCATTCGCAAACGGCGCGCGCGCTGGCCGAGGCTCTGGATGGATTTCCCGACTATTCCGCTGCGTCGCCGGCGATGCGGCAGGCCTTCCTCGAGCTCCTGCGCGGTCTGCAGCCGGTCGCCACGCTGGAGCGGATGGCGCGGCTGGGCGTGCTGGCGCGCTGGATCCCGGCGTTCGCGCGGGTGTCGGGGCGGATGCAGTTCGACCTGTTCCACGTGTTCACGGTCGACCAGCACACGCTCGCGGTGTTGCGCAACATGGCGGTGTTCGCCGCACCGGAACCGGACGAACGCTTCGCGATTGCGCATCAAGTCTGGCCATCGCTGCGCAAGCCCGAGTTGTTGTTGCTGGCCGGGCTGTTCCATGACATCGGCAAGGGCCGTGGCGGTGACCATTCGAAGCTGGGCGCGGTCGATGCGCGTGCGTTCTGCGAAGCGCATGGCTTGTCGGACGCAGACACCGCGCTGGTGGAATGGTTGGTGCAAAAACACCTGCTGATGTCGGTGACGGCACAGAAGTACGACATCACCGATGCGGACGTGATCCAGCGATTCGCAGAAACGGTGGCCGACCGCCAACGCCTCGATTATCTGTACCTGCTGACTTGCGCCGACATCGCCGGCACCTCACCCAAGCTGTGGAACAGCTGGAAGGATCGCCTGCTAGCCGACCTGCACACCGCGACCCGGCTTGCGCTGCGGCGCGGGCTTGGGCATCCGGTTGCGGCGGGCGAGCGCATGGCGGAAAACCGTGCGGCGGCACGCGCGCTGTTGCTGGAGGAAAGATTCTCGGGCGAAGCGATCGACGCGCTGTTTGCACGGATGCCGGAAGAAGGCTTCCTGCGTGGTCGTCCCGAGCAGATCGCCTGGCAGGCCGCGGCGCTGGCCGATGCGAAGGGCCGGATGCCCGTGGTCGCGGCGCGCTCTCCGGCCGGTCGTGACCGGCTGGAACTGTTCGTTCACACCCATGACCGCGACGGCGTGTTCGCTGCGATCGTCATCACCTTGGACCGGATGGGCCTCGGCATCCTGCATGCCCGCGTGCTGGATGGGCCGGATGACACCGTGTTCGATACCTTCCAGATACAGTCATCGGATGCTCGCAGCGTGCCGGACGCCGATGACGTGGCGGCACGTTTGACCAAGGTATTGAGTGGTGACCTGGCCGCCTTGCGCCCCGCGCGCCGCAGCCGCCCGAGCCATCTGCGCCACTTCCGCGTCGCGCCCCAGCTCGACTTCACCGATATCGAGGGCGGCACCCGGATTGGCCTGGTCTGCAACGACCGCCCCGGTTTGCTGGCCGATATCGCCGGCGTGCTGCGCGAACAGCGATTGCGTGTGCATGATGCGCGCATCGCGACCTTCGGCGAACGTGCCGAAGACCTGCTGCTGGTCAGCGATGAACACGATGCCCTGCTTTCGCCGGAGCGTTGCGCGCAGTTGCGCGAGGCGTTGCTGGCCGTACTCGACGGAGACTGACATGCCCGCCAAGCCTGCTGCACCGAAGCCTGTTGCCAGGAAGACCCTGACCCCCGCCCGCGCTGCGCAAGCGGACGAATTGCGGTTCGTGATCGACAGCGCTTGGGAGCGCCGCGCAACGCTGACGCCCGAGGAAATCGACGGTTCCACCAAGCCGGCAGTGGATCGCGCAATCGAAGCGCTGGAGCAGGGCTGGCTGCGCGTGGCCGAACCGGACGGCAAGGGCGGCTGGCAGGTCAATGAATGGCTGAAGAAGGCAGTGCTGCTGTATTTCCGCACCCAGGACATGGAACTGGTCGAGGCCGAACCGGCACCGTTCTGGGACAAGGTGCCAGCACGCTTCGCCGGGTTCGACGAGGCCGCGTTCCGCAAGCTCGGTGCGCGGGTGGTGCCCGGCGCGGTGGTGCGGGCGGGCAGCCACATCGGCAAGGACGTTGTGCTGATGCCCAGCTTCGTCAACATCGGCGCGCATGTTGGTACCGGCACCATGGTCGATACCTGGGCCACGGTCGGTTCCTGCGCGCAGATCGGCAAGGGCTGCCACCTCTCCGGCGGGGTCGGCATCGGTGGCGTGCTGGAGCCGTTGCAGGCAGCACCCACGATCATCGAGGATCACTGTTTCATCGGCGCGCGTTCGGAAGTGGTGGAAGGCTTCGTGGTCGGCCACCACAGCGTAGTCGGCATGGGCGTGTTCCTCGGCCAGAGCACCCGCGTCTACAACCGCATGACCGGCGAGGTCAGCTATGGCAGCGTGCCGCCGGGCAGCGTGGTGGTATCCGGTTCCTTGCCGGCAGCCGACGGCAGCCATTCACTGTACTGCGCGGTGATCGTCAAGCAGGTCGACGAAAAGACCCGCAGCAAGACCAGCGTGAATGAACTGTTGCGAGGGTTGGCGGATTGATGGTGTCCTTCTCCTTCCGGGAGAAGGTGGTGCACAGTGCCGGATGAGGGTACGAAGCCGGGTGAATTTCACTTCAAGTGCGATATCCCCGACGATTCATGTTCTTCTACGTCTTCGTACCCTCACCCCAACCCCTCTCCCGGGGGGAGAGGGGCCTTGCTCTTCGAGAACTCGAATGACCACCCTCTATGGCCTCGGCAATTGCGACACCTGCAAGAAAGCGCGCAACTGGCTGACGCGCTTTGGCATCGAACACACATTCGTTGATTACCGCGATGAGCGGCAGTCGCCAGAGACGCTGCTGGCGTGGAAGGACGCGGCCGGTGGCTGGGACGCGCTGATCAACAAATCCTCCACCACCTGGCGGCAGTTGCCGCCCAGCCGCAAAACCCCCGCCAGCGACGCCGAATGGAAACTGCTGCTGAAGGAATACCCGCAGCTGATTCGCAGGCCGGTTGTGGTGCTGGACGATGGGCGCATCGTGCAGGGATTCAGCGACAACGGATTCAAGCGGCTGTTCCAGGAATCGTAGGAGCACACCGCAGGGGTGCGACCAGCAACCGCAAGCCCGCCCGCCATCGCGCCCGTCGGCCTGCGGCCTCCGTGCGCTCCTACATCCGTGCGCTCCTACAATGGGGGCATCGCCCCGTGCTGCTGAAGTCATGACCGACGTTCTCCAATTGGCCTGCGACCTGATCGCCCGACCATCGATCACGCCCGACGATGCCGGCTGTCAGCCGTTGATCGCCGAGCGCCTTTTCGCCAAGGGGTTCGACGTCGAACGGCTGCGCTTCGGTGAGGTCGATAACCTCTGGGCCACCCATGGCGGCGGCGATGGTCCGGTGCTGGTCTTGCTGGGGCATACCGACGTGGTGCCGCCGGGGCCGCGCGAGGCCTGGGCCAGCGATCCGTTCACGCCCACACTCCGCGATGGCGTGCTGTACGGACGTGGCGCGGCCGACATGAAGGGCAGCGTGGCGGCTTTTGTCATCGCGCTGGAACGGTTCGTAGCCGCGCACCCGGATCACACTGGCAGCGTCGCCCTGCTGCTGACTTCTGACGAAGAAGGCGATGCCATCGACGGCGTGCGCAAGGTAGCGGAGGTATTCCGCCAGCGCGGCCAGCGCATTGATTGGTGCATCACCGGCGAGCCATCATCGAAACAATCTCTCGGTGACCTGCTGCGGGTCGGCCGTCGCGGCAGCCTGTCGGCCACGCTGACGGTGCGCGGCGTGCAGGGCCATGTGGCGTATCCGGACAAGGCCCGCAACCCCATCCATCAGACGGCACCGGCGTTGGCGGAATTGGTCGCACGACGTTGGGATTCGGGCTACGAAAGCTTCCCGCCGACCAGCCTGCAGATCAGCAACATCCATGCCGGCACCGGTGCCAACAACGTGATCCCGGGTGAACTGCAGGTGCTGTTCAACCTGCGCTACAACCCGCATTGGACGGCGGAAAAACTCGAAGCCGAGTGCGAATCGATCCTGCGTGCACATGGGCTTGAGTACGCCATCCACTGGCACCGCAGCGGCGAGCCCTTCTACACGCCCGAAGGCAAGCTGCGCACGGCGGCGCGCGAGGTGCTGACGCAATTCGCAGGCGTGACACCGGAAGAAAGCACCGGCGGTGGCACCTCGGATGCCCGCTTCATCGCGCCGCTGGGCGCGCACTGCATAGAGGCCGGCCCGGTCAATGCCAGCATCCACAAGGTCAATGAGCATGTGCGCGTGGAGGAGCTCGAAGCGCTGCCTGCGCTTTATGGCGCATTGATCGAACGACTCCTGGCCTGATTCATCTCGTCGCGGGTTGCAGGGTCAGTGTGTGCTGCGTCGCCCCCGGTAAAAATGGCGTTGGCGTGCCATTGACCCAAGCCTCGTGGCCCGTGCCCCAGAACGGTGAGAGTGGGTTGTCGGCTTGTCCGCCGGGCATGTGGAAGTAGCCCTCGGCTTCATGCCCCGGTGCAACCACCATGCGTTCGGACGCGCCGAAGTCGGGGCGGACCACGCGCGGCATGTTGCCGTCGCCAGCGAGTGGCTGCGCCGGCATGCACAGCCAGCGCTTGCCGAGCAGCGGAATGGCCTTGGCCAGTGGATGGCAGATCGCGGCGGTGTTCTGTTCGCCCCAGGTGCGTAGTGGCAGCGGGCCGAGCGGTTTGAGCGCATCGCGCACTTCGGCAGCGGCATCCTCGAACAGGGCGTTCCAACTGGCGAACTTTCGCGGCAGCAGGTGGTTCGGGCGTTGGTTGACCAGCGGCCACACCACGCCTTCCAGTTGCTGCAACTCCGGCATCACGAAGTCCTTGCCCATCGCGGCCCGCGCAGGTGCGGTGATGCCGTCGGCGATGCGCTTGGTGACGGCCAGCCGCCAGTCGCGCACCAGCCGATAGCTGACCGACTCCGGTGCGGCGCGACCTTCCCATTTGTGCGCAGAGCCGGCCAGCGCGTTCAATGCTGGCGTTCTGGCATCGCGTGCCACCTGCATCAACAAGGCGTGCCAATGGTTCAGCAGCATCGCCTGATCGTCGAGCTGGATCGCCAGCAGGTCGCGCTCGCTGAAACGAGGTTTCTGCTGCAGGTCGTAGCGGATCTGCGCGGCGCGGGCGCCGAACACATAGCCGCCATCACCCACCCGGCGCAGGGTGTCGCCATCGACCACGCGGGTATTGGCGGTCCACATCCGGTCGAGCTGCGGCGAGCGCAGCAGCGGGTTGTCGCGGGTCGACAGTGGCCATGGCGGACAATTCTCCTGTGATGCATCGATGACCAGCGCAATGGATTTGCAGCCGGGGCCACGCTGCGGGATCGGGCCGAGCAGGCGCCAGACGATCTGGCCCTTGCTGTCGGCCAGCATCAGGTTCTGGGTGGGAATGGCCACGTCCTGCGCGAGGCGCAACGCATCATCGACATCGGCGGCACGGGCAAACCGTGCCAGACCCAGGTTGACCGCGCCCGGCAGCTGCGCGGCCCAGCGCAAGGACAGCACCCGACCATCGGTTTCGCGATGGACGATTGGTCCCCATGGGGTTTCATCGACTGCCAGCCACACCGTGTCGGCGCCGGCCACGTCGATGCGCTCATGATGGCCGACCAGCTTGCTGCAGTCGGCCGGGAGCCCATGCTGACACGGTGTTTCCAACTTCCAGTCCATCGTGTCGATGTAGCTGTTGGTGAAGCCCCAGGCGACATGGCCATTGCTGCCCACCACCACCATCGGCAGGCCGGGTAGGGTGACGCCCTGGACATCGACCTTGCCGCCGGGTGCGGCCGGATCGGGGTAGCGCAGGCGGGTGCGGAACCAGATGTTGGGGACGCGCAAGGTCAGGTGCATGTCGTTGGCGACGATGGCGCGGCCGTCGGCCGTGAGCGTGCCGGCAACCGCGAAATTGTTGCTGCCGGGCGCTTCCGGGCTGGCTCGCGCAGCGCCGGCGGAGTCGCCGGGCAATGTGCGCAGATTGACCAGTTGCGGGCCGGGCAGCACGGCATCGCCGCGCGATGTGCCTTGCAGCGGCGCATCCCAACGGCTGCCGTCGTGGGTCAGCAGCGCGAACAGCGCTGGCGGCAGGTGCGGACGCATCCGCCACAGCGCCAGCTCACTCGCATCCTCGCCACCTTGCAGGTCGAAATACATTGCCATGCCGACCAAGGGCGAGTCCTCGGCGCGCCAGGGCTGCGGTGATTCGCGCAGCAACAGATAGGGCCAGGGCCGCACGCGCAGCGCCGCCAGCCCGGCATTGACGCCTTCGACATAGGCATCGAGCTGGGCGCGCTGATCGCCGGTGATCGCCGCCATGTCCCGTTCGACGTGTGCGCGCAGGCGGTGCAGACGATGTTGCTTGTCCACGTCCAGCGCCGCAGGCCCGACCAGTGCCGACAACTCGCCTGCTGCGCTGCGCCGCATCAGGTCCATTTCGAAATAGCGCTCCTGCGCATGCACGTAGCCGAGCGCACGCATCGCGTCGATCTGGTTTCGAGCCTCGATAGTGACCGTGCCGTTGGCATCGAGGGTGATGCTGACGGGTGCCGACAGGCCGGGCAATGCCGCATCGCCATCCAGTTGCGGCAGGCTGCCGCGCAACAGCAGCCAGATGCCCATTGCGCACAGCAACACAATCGCCAGCAGGGCCCACAGGCTGCGTTTGAATGCCTTGCGCATTGCCATTCCTCGTCGTGACCGACACGCGATTCGTGCCACAGGCTTGCAAGATGGCAAGGACTTGGTGCACGATCAAGCCATGGCCCGCCTTCCCGCCAACGTCAACAATCGCAACCGCAATAATCGCGGCACGCATTCGCGTGCGCGGCAGCGGGTCCGCGCCTAGGCAATCTCAAGCCGAAACCTCCGAAGCCCGCATCGCAAGATGCGGGCTTTTTCGTTTTGCGCCCTCCCATCACGACAACCCCCAAAGGAACTCCCCGCATGTGCTCCATCTTCGGAATCTTCGACCTGCAACCTGGCGACGCGCTGCAATCGCTGCGCCAGCACGCGTTGGAGCGCTCCCAGCGCCAGCGCCACCGTGGTCCCGATTGGAGTGGGGTCTACCTCGATGCGGGCGCGATCCTGGTGCATGAGCGCCTCGCCATCGTCGATCCCGCCGGCGGCTCGCAGCCGCTGTTGTCGGACGACGGGCAACTGGCGCTGGCCGTCAATGGCGAGATCTACAACCACCAGCAGCTCAAGGGCGAACTGACCGAGGCGTATGGGTTCCAGACCGAATCCGACTGCGAGGTGATCAACGCCCTGTACCGTGAGGACGCGCCGGCATCCTTTCTCAATCGATTGAACGGCATTTTCGCCTTCGCGCTGTGGGACAAGGCGCAGGGCCGCGCGCTCATCGCCCGCGACCCGATCGGGGTGGTGCCGCTGTATTGGGGCCACGACCGCGAAGGACGCTTGCGCGTGGCCTCGGAGATGAAAGCGCTGGTGGATGACTGCGCCGACGTGGCGCAATTTCCGCCGGGGCACTGGTATGACTCGGCGACCGGCGCACTGACGAAATACTACGACCGCCCCTGGCGTGATTACGACGCGGTGCAGGGTGTCGACGTGTCATCACAGGAATTGCGTGAAGCCTTCGAAGCCGCCGTGCATCGCCAGCTGATGACCGACGTGCCCTACGGCGTGCTGCTCTCCGGTGGGCTCGACTCCTCATTGGTAGCGACGGTGGCGGCCCGCTATGCCCGCCATCGGATTGAGGATGGCGATCAAACCGAAGCCTGGTGGCCGCGCCTGCACAGCTTCGCGATTGGTTTGCACGGATCACCGGATCTGGCAGCTGCAAAGATTGCCGCCGACAAGCTCGGCACCGTCCACCACGGCTTCGAATACACCTTCGAGGAAGGATTGGATGCGTTGCCGGAAGTGATCCGCCACATCGAAACCTATGACGTCACCACCATCCGCGCCTCCACCCCGATGTTCCTGCTGGCGCGGCGGATCAAGGCGATGGGGGTGAAGATGGTGCTCTCCGGCGAAGGCAGCGACGAAATCTTCGGCGGTTACCTGTATTTCCACAAGGCGCCGAATGCACGCGAATTCCACGACGAGCTCATCCGCAAGCTCGATGCCCTCAACAACTACGACTGTCTGCGCGCCAACAAGTCGATGATGGCCTGGGGCGTGGAGCCACGCGTGCCCTTCCTCGACCGCGAATTCCTCGACGTGGCGATGCGAATGGATGCCGCGCAGAAGATGGTGAAGAAAGGCGACAGCGGCCCGCAGCGGATGGAAAAGGGCGTGCTGCGCGCGGCCTTCGACGGCTACCTGCCGGACGAGATCCTGTGGCGACAAAAAGAGCAGTTCAGCGACGGCGTCGGCTATGGCTGGATCGACGGGCTGAAGGCGCACGCCGAAGCGCAGGTGAGTGATCGCGAACTGGCTGCGGCCGACAAGCGATTCCCGCACAACCCGCCGCAAACCAAGGAGGCGTATTTCTACCGCAGCCTGTTCGAGCGTTTCTATCCGACGCCGGCAGCGGCGGAGACCGTACCGGGTGGCAAGTCCATCGCCTGCTCATCACCGGCGGCGATTGCCTGGGATGCAAGCTTCGCGGCGATGGCCGATCCATCGGGTCGCGCGGTGGCGGGCGTGCATGTGGATGCCGTCGAGCATGTCGGCGGGGTGGCGGCGAGCTGATGAAAAGCCCGGCGGTTCCGGCGTGTGTGCACCAGGAACAGGTGCGCGCCCTCCCTGGCACGCGAAACCGCTGATCGCTAAATCTGTACCAGCCCCATGCGAGCCGCTTCCAGCGTGGCTTCGGCGCGGCTGTTGACGTTGAGCTTGCGGTAGATCGCCTTGAGGTGGTCGGACACGGTGTGGCGGCTGATCTCGAGTCTTTCCGCCAGTTCCGGCAAGCGACAGCCCTTGCTGACCAGCACCAGCACTTCACGCTCGCGTGGAGTGAGTGTTTCCAGCTCGGGCGTCGCCTCCGGCACTGTCGGCTGGAACGCGCGCAAGAGGCGGCGTGCGATCGAGGGCGACAGCGGCGGCTCGCCTTGCAGGATGCCGTCAAGCGCCGCACCCAGCCGTTCTTCCGGTTGGTCTTTCAGCAGGTAGCCGTGGGCACCGGCGCGCAGGGCGGGGAACACATGCGCGTCATCGCCGAACAGGGTGGTGACGACGATCGTGCACGCCGGACAGCGTGTTGCCAGCGGGCGGATCAGGGTGGTGCCATCACCATCGGGCAGGCCGAGATCGACCAGGGCCAACTGTGCTTGCAGACCCGCGTCCAGCAGGCGGCGCGCCTCGGCCAAGGTCGCCGCGTGGTGGATTTCAATTCCCGGGAAATGCTTGTCCAGCAAGGCGCGCAGCCAGGCTGCCACCTCGGGCAGGTCTTCCAGCAACAGGGCATTGGCTGGCGGTGAGGTCATGGTGGGATGCTCCCATCCGGCGCGGCCATCGGGAATCCCGCGGTTGCGGGGGGCGTGGGCATGGGGAAGCGCAACAGCACCTTGGTGCCACCGAGGGTGCCTTGTTGCCAATGGATGTCACCGTGCAATTCATCCGCGCGCGAGCGCATGCTGCGGGTGCCGCGACCGCCGCCGATCCGGTCCGGATCGAAGCGGCCATCGTCAGTGATTTCGAAGATCAGGTCGGTATCGAGCTGGCGCACCACGATTCGCACGCGCGTCGGGTTGGCGTGGCGGATGGCATTGGTGACCGCCTCGCGGCCGATTCGGAACAGGTGCATGCCTTGCGCGCGATCGAGCAGGGGGTCCGGCAAGTTGTCGGGTTGATGCCAGTCGAGGTCGATCGAGCGGGTCAACAGGCGTTGCTCGACTTCATCGCGCAGTTGCGCCAGCACTTCCAGCAGAGTGCCTTCTACGCCGCGTTCGTGGGCGAGGATGGCACGCAGGTCCTGCAGGATTTCGCGGACAAGTTGCTGTTCCGAATCGGGCACGCGGTGCAGCAAGGTGAGCAGGGCGCTGCCGACGTCGTCGTGCAGGTCGTTATAGATGCGCTTGCGCTCCTGTTCGACCGCCTGCACCACTGCCAGTTGTTGCCGCAACGCGCCGAGTTCCGGCGAATCCTCCGCCGACGGTGACGGCCGCCGGCCCAGCAGACGCAACAAGGGATGAACCTGCTTGCCGGATGCGCCCACCTTGCTTCGACTCCCCGCGTTGCCAGTCCGTGTCGCTCGATTGTATGGGAGTGGCAGGGCTGCGCCCGAATTCACGTGGGCATGCCGTTCAACGTTCAAAACCGGGGGGCGATCAGGGTCGTGCGCGCGCTGGTCATGCGGAAAGGATGGTACGGCCGCGGGGCCATGGCCATCGGAAGATTCTTGCAATTGCGTCGGGAGAAGCTGGATTTGCGGGTGTCCCGTCTCCCCGCGAGAAAGCGGCGGACGCTGCGGGCTGAGTCGCTACGCCGCCATCGCAATACAACGCAAAAGCCCGGCTCGCGCCGGGCTTTCGTTCATTGCGGAACCGCGCCGGAAAATCAGGCGGCCTTGAGCGCCTTGATGCGGGCGGTCAGGCGGGCCTTGTGACGGGCGGCCTTGTTCTTGTGGATCAGGCCGCGTGCGGCGAAGCGATCCAGCAGGGGCTGGGCGACGGCGAAGGCTTCGTTGGCACCGGCGGCGTCATTGGCGTCGATGGCCTTGAGCACCTTCTTGACGGCGGTGCGCAGCTGCGAGCGCTGGGCAACGTTGCGGGCATTGCGCACGACCATCTGCTTGGCGCGCTTCTTGGCGGACTTGATATTGGCCACGGGTAAATCCTGAAAGTCTGGGACGTTGGAAACTGGGAATGGAACAGGGGTTTTGGCATGGAGGGCGATCCGCTGGCACAATGCCGCGCTGATCGACGCTCCGGAAAGACCGCCTATTATGTGGGATTCATTGGTTCGGGTCAATGCCGCTCGCCGGCTGGCGATGCTGTGCTCGGAGGCTGGATGAGCGAGGGGACAGGCGGGGCCGACAAGCCGCGCGGGATGCTGCGCGGGGTGCTCTCGTTCGGCGGCATGACCATGCTCAGCCGGGTGTTCGGGCTGCTGCGTGATCGCCTGATCGGTCATTACTTCGGCGCGAACGCGATGACCGATGCGTTCTTCGTCGCCTTTCGCATCCCCAATTTCATGCGCCGGCTGTTTGCCGAAGGTTCGTTCTCGACTGCCTTCGTGCCGGTGTTCACCGAGATCAAGGAAACCCGCAGCCACGCCGAGCTGAAGGAGTTGATGGCGCGCACCGCCGGTACCCTCGGCGGTGTGCTGCTGGTGGTCACCGCACTGGGCATGTTGGCATCGCCTTGGCTGGCCTCGCTGTTCTCCAATCACGCCGAGCCGGTACCGGGCCAGCAGGCGCTGATCGTGCACCTGCTGCTGCTGACCTTCCCGTTCCTGCTGTTCGTTTCGCTGACCGCGCTTGCCGCCGGCGCGCTCAACAGTTATCACCGCTTCGGCCTGCCTGCGTTCACGCCGATCATCCTCAATCTGTGCATGATCGCCGGCGCGATTTTCGGCGCGCAGCTGACCGATCCGCCGATCGTCACTCTGGGCTGGGCGGTGTTGGCCGGCGGCGTGCTGCAACTGCTGTTCCTGTTCCCGCAACTGGCCAGGCTCGACCTGCTCACCCTGCCGCGCTGGGGTTGGCGGCATGCCGGCGTGCGGCGGGTGATGACCCTGATGGTGCCGACCCTGATCGGCTCGTCGGTGGCGCAGATCAACCTGTTGTTCGATACCTTCCTCGCCGCCAAGCTCGCCTCTGGTTCGCAGAGCTGGCTGTCGACCGCGGATCGCTTCCTCGAACTGCCGCTGGGCGTATTTGCCATTGCGCTGGGCACGGTGGTGCTGCCGACGCTGTCGCGCCATCACGTCAACGATGACCGTGCGGCGTTTTCGAAATCGCTGGATTGGGGCCTGCGCGCCACTTTCCTGATCATCGTGCCGGCGATGCTGGGCCTGATGCTGCTGTCGCTGCCGCTGGTGTCGACCCTGTTCCAGACCGGCAAGTTCGACAAGTTCGCTGCGGAGATGACCGCGCTATCGGTGTTCGGCTTGAGTTTCGGCTTGCCGGCGTTTGCCTTGGTCAAGACCGTGCTGCCGGCGTTCTACGCACGCCAGGACACGAAAACGCCGATGCGTGCCGGTATCGCGGCACTGGTTGCGAACATGGTCTTCAACATCGCCCTGCTGGCCCTGCTGTATCTGTGGAAGGTGCCGGCAGACGCGCAGGCCAAGGGGATCATGTTCGGGCTCGCCAGCACCCCGGGCCTGCATTTCGCGCTGGGCATTGCATCGGCCCTGTCCAGCTATCTGAACCTCGGCCTGTTGCTGTACTGGCTGCGCAAGGCGCGGGTGTACGACCCGATGCCGGGCTGGGGCCGATTCCTGTCCAAGCTGGGCCTCGCCAACGTGGCGATGGGCTTGGCCGTACTCGCCGGGCTGCATCTGGCCCCCGACTTCCCGACGATGGCCGCGTGGACGCGGGTGTGGTGGCTGGCGGGGCTGGTGGGCGGTGGGGCGGTGGTGTACGCGCTGGCGATGCTGGCGCTGGGCTTCCGGCCGCGCGATTTCCGTGAGCATTGAGTTCGGCTCGAACCAGCGCGTCATGTTGCAGCGCAGCTATACTTCGGGACAGTCTCCTGATTACTGCATCCGGTCCGTCGTGACCGGGCTTCACCATCGATGACCCTGTTGTTCCGCGACGCCATCGGGCGGGTGCTCTACCCGCAAGGCAGCGTGGTTTGTATCGGTGCATTCGACGGCCTGCACCTGGGCCATCGCGCATTGATCGGCCGCGCGGTCGAGCGCGCGCGTGCATTGGGCGTGCCAGCGGTGGCGGTGAGTTTCGAGCCGCTGCCGCGTGAGCTGTTTGCGCAAGGCCGGAAGCCGCCGCGGCTGATGCTGGCGCAGGACAAGGTGCGAGGCTTGCGCGCACTGGGTGTCGATGGCGTCGGCCTGCTGCGTTTCAATGCGCGATTGGCGGCGATGACGGCCCAAGCCTTCGTGCAGGAATTGCTGGTGACGCGCCTCGCCGCGCGTGAAGTCTGGGTCGGCCCCGGGTTTCGATTCGGCAAGGGCCGCGCCGGCGATATCGGACTGTTGCAGGCGATGGGCGCGCAGGCGGGCTTCGCCGCCGGTGAAATCGCACCGGTGCTGCAGGACGGCGAGCGCGTCTCCAGCACCCGCACCCGCGCTGCATTGGTGGCCG
The DNA here is from genome assembly GCA_018242365.1 of Pseudomonadota bacterium. GTDB lineage: Bacteria > Pseudomonadota > Gammaproteobacteria > Xanthomonadales > Xanthomonadaceae > Thermomonas. Next base: position 241,512 of record JAFECB010000004.1, on the reverse strand, counting down.
GTGATTTCGCATCGGCAGAACGCCTGCTTGGACGACCGTATGCGATCGGTGGGCGGGTGGTGCGTGGCAAGCAGTTGGGCCGCACGCTGGGCTATCCCACCGCCAATCTGCGCTATGCCGGCAAGACCCCGGCGCTGCGTGGCATCTATGCGACTCGCGTGCACGGCGTCGGTGCCGATCCGTGGCCGTCGGTGTCGAGCTTCGGAACAAGGCCAACCGTCGATGGTGTCGACCCCTTGCTGGAAGCGCATCTGTTCGACTTCGCAGGCGATCTGTACGGACGCCGGATCGAGGTCGAGTTCGTCGCCCATCTGCGCGATGAAGAAAAATTTCCCGACCTGGCCTCGCTGGTAGCGCAGATGCACCAGGACGAAGTGCAGGCGCGGGCCATCCTCGGAACCTTCGTCCCGAAACCACAACCCGCACATTCCCGTGCGGACCTTTCATTGCAAGCACCCACCAAGCAGGCGTCCGCGTGAGCGACACACAAGCAGACAAGAACGGCGACAACCCGTACAAGGCCACCATCCTGTTGCCGGAAACCGCGTTTCCGATGCGCGGCGACCTGCCCAAGCGCGAGCCGGACACGCTGGCGCGCTGGGAAGCAGATGGCCTGTACGCGCAAATTCGCGCCGCCGGCAAAGGCCGCCCGCAATTCGTGCTGCACGATGGCCCGCCGTATGCGAACGGCGCGATCCACCTCGGCCACGCGGTCAACAAGATCCTGAAAGACATCATCGTCAAGTCGAAGACCCTGGCCGGTTTCGATTCGCCCTACATCCCCGGCTGGGATTGCCACGGCTTGCCGATCGAAATCGCCATCGAAAAGAAGTTCGGCAAGGTCGGGGTCAAGCTCGATGCGGTCGAATTCCGGCAGAAATGCCGCGAGTACGCACGCGAACAGATCGACGTGCAGCGCCGCGACTTCAAGCGCCTCGGCGTGCTCGGTGATTGGGAGCAGCCGTACCAGACGCTGGATTTCCAGTTCGAGGCCGACGAAATCCGCGCGCTGGCAAAAGTCGTGGAGAACGGCCACCTGCTGCGCGGGGTGAAGCCGGTGTACTGGTGCTTCGACTGCGGCAGCGCGCTGGCCGAAGCCGAGATCGAATATCAGGACAAGGTATCGCCAGCGGTGGACGTGGCCTATGCGGCGCGCAATCCGCAGCAGGTCAGCCGCGCGTTTGGCAGCGAGTTGCCGGAAGGTGTCATCGTTGCGATGCCGATCTGGACCACCACGCCGTGGACGCTGCCGGCGTCGCTCGCCATCTCGTTGGGGCCGGAACTCGACTACGTGCTGGTGGAAGGCCCGGTCAGGGCCGACGGAACCCGGCACTGGCTGGTGCTGGCCGAGGCGCTGGCGGGCAAGGCGCTGCAGCGCTACGGCGTCGAGGACGTGAAAATCCTTGGCCGCGCCCAGGGCGAGAAACTCGAAGGCATGCTGTTTGCGCACCCCTTCTATGCCGAGCGTGACATCCCGATCCTGCTCGGCGACCACGTCAGTGCCGAGGACGGCACCGGCGCGGTGCATACGGCTCCCGGTCATGGCCAGGAAGACTTCGTGGTGGCGCAGAAGTACGGCCTGATCGAAAAGTACACGGCGGCCCAGCTCAACCCGGTCGATGGGCGCGGCGTGTACCTGCCGTCGACGCCGCCGGCTGGCGATGTCGATCTCACCCAGCTGCACGTCTGGAAGGCCAACGACGCGATCGTCGAAGTGTTGCGCGGCAACGGCGCGCTGCTGGCCTTCAGCAAGCTCAATCACAGCTATCCGCACTGCTGGCGGCACAAGACCCCGATCGCGTTCCGCGCCACCCCGCAGTGGTTCATCTCGATGGAGCGGGCCGGTCTGCGCCGCGATGCGCTGGCGGCAATCGAAACGGTCAAGTGGTATCCCGAATGGGGCCAGGCCCGGATCGCCGGGATGGTCGAAGGGCGTCCGGACTGGACGATTTCGCGCCAGCGCACCTGGGGCGTGCCGATTGCCTTGTTCGTGCATCGCGAGACCGGTGAGGTGCACCCGCGCAGCGTCGAATTGATGCGGCAGGTGGCCGAGCGGGTCGAGCAAGGCGGCGTGGATGCGTGGTATGCGCTGGATGCTGCCGACTTGCTGGGCGACGAAGCGCCGCAGTACGACAAGATCACCGACATCCTCGATGTCTGGTTCGATTCCGGTGTCACCCACGAATGCGTGCTGAAGCCGCGCGGCCTCGGCAAGCCGGCCGATCTGTACCTCGAAGGCTCCGACCAGCACCGCGGCTGGTTCCAGTCGTCCCTGCTCACCGGCGTGGCGCTGGACAAGACCGCGCCGTACCGGCAGTGCCTGACCCACGGCTTCACCGTGGACGAGCACGGTCGCAAGATGAGCAAGTCGCTGGGCAACGGGATCGAGCCGCAGGACATCATGAACAAGCTGGGCGCGGACATCCTGCGTCTGTGGATCGCCAGCACCGATTACAGCAACGAGATGTCGCTGTCGCAGGAAATCCTGAAGCGCAATGCCGACGCCTACCGCCGCATTCGCAACACCGCGCGCTTCCTGCTAGGCAACCTGCACGGGTTTGATCCGACCCGCGACCTGCGCCCACTCGACGACATGGTGGCCCTGGACCGGTGGATCGTGCATCGCGCCTGGCAAGTGCAGGAGACCATCACCAAGGCCTACGCCGATTACGATTTCGCAACCGTGGTGCAGGCGCTGATGAACTTCTGCAGCGTCGATCTTGGCTCGCTGTATCTGGACGTCACCAAGGATCGCCTGTACACGATGCAGGAAGCTTCACGCGGGCGACGCAGCGCGCAGTCGGCGATGTACCGCATTGCAGAAGCCTTCACCCGCTGGATCGCGCCGATCCTGTCGTTCACCGCCGACGAGTTGTGGGGCTATCTGCCGGGCGAGCGCAGTGGCAATGTGCTGCTGGCGACGTGGTACGACGGGCTGGCACCGTTGGGCGAGTCGGCACATTTGTCGGCCAGCGACATGGATGCGCTGCTGACCCTGCGCGAACAGGTCGCCAAGGTGCTGGAGCCGATGCGCGCCGCGGGCGAGATCGGTGCGGCGCTGGACGCCGAGATCGAGTTGCGCTGCGGCGTGGCGAACCAGAATCGACTGGCGCCAATGATCGATGAGCTGCGTTTCCTGCTGATCAGCGGCGACGTGAAGCTGGTGCCGGATGCCGACGCCCTGGGCGACATCGGCGTCAGCGCGTGTGCAACCCGCAAGCCCAAATGCGTGCGCTGCTGGCATCACCGGGAGGATGTGGGCACCCACGCTGCGCATCTCTTGTTGTGTGGGCGATGCGTATCGAACGTGGACGGTTCGGGTGAAACGCGGGTGTGGTTCTGATGAAGACACCCAAGCCCAGTGCACTGCCATGGCTGCTGGCCTCGGTCCTCGTCATCGCACTTGACCAGTGGAGCAAGGCCTGGGTACTGGCCTCACTGCCCGAGCATGTCGCGGTGCCGGTGATCGATGGCTTCTGGAACTGGTATCGCACCTACAACACCGGCGCGGCCTTCAGCTTCCTGGCCGATGCCGGCGGTTGGCAGCAGTGGTTCTTCATCGTTCTTGCCTTTGTCATCAGCGCGGTGCTGGCGTGGATGCTGGCGCGCACCCCGCGCGGCGACTGGAAGCAGGCATTGCCGCTGGCGCTGGTGATAGGCGGCGCGATCGGCAACGTGATCGATCGCTTCCTGCACGGCCATGTGATCGACTTCATCCAGTGGTACGTCGGTAGCCACTATTGGCCGGCGTTCAACATCGCCGACTCCGCCGTGGTCTGCGGCGCGATCGGGCTGGCGCTGGCCTCGGGGCTGATGTCCGGCAAATCCAGACCTTCGGCGGAGGCCTAGACTGCGGCCATGGATGTCCTGCTCGCCAATCCGCGCGGCTTCTGTGCCGGCGTTGATCGCGCCATCGAGATCGTCAAGCGCACGCTGGAGATTTACGGCGCGCCGATCTACGTGCGCCACGAGGTCGTGCACAACAAATTCGTGGTCGATGACCTGAAAAACCGCGGCGCGATCTTCGTCGAGGAACTGAGCGAAGTGCCCGACGGCGCGACCGTGATCTTCTCCGCCCACGGCGTCTCGCAAGCAGTGCGCAGCGAGGCCGAACGACGCGGCCTGCGCGTGTTTGATGCCACCTGCCCGCTGGTCACCAAGGTGCATCAGGAAGTCGGCCGCCAGAACCGGCGTGGGCGTGACATGGTGCTGATCGGCCACGCCGGGCATCCGGAAGTCGAAGGCACGATGGGACAATGGACCGCTACCGGCCAGACCGGCGTGATCCATCTGGTCGAGGATCTGGACGATGTGGCGACGCTCGACATCCGGCAGCCTGACAACTGCGCCTATACGACCCAGACCACGTTGAGCGTGGATGACACCCGCGGAATCATTGCTGCGCTGCGTGCGAAGTACCCCGAGATCCAGGGCCCGAAGCACGACGACATCTGCTATGCCACCCAGAACCGTCAGGATGCCGTGCGAGAGCTGGTGCACGGCGGCTGCGATGCAGTGCTGGTGGTCGGCTCACCGAATTCCTCCAACTCCAACCGTCTGCGCGAACTGGCCCAGCGCGAAGGTGCCGCGGCCTGGTTGATCGACAATGCCGATGAAATCGATCCTGCCTGGATCGCCGGCCGCCACCGGATCGGCGTCACCGCCGGCGCCTCCGCCCCGGAAGTGCTGGTGCAGGGTGTCCTGGCCCGCCTGCGCCAGCTTGGTGCTCCGGACGTGCAGGAATTGCGCGGCGAACCGGAGAGCATGGTGTTTGCCCTGCCCAAGCAACTGCGCTGACTGGCGCGAAGCTGCCGCAACCGATAAAATGCGCGACCTTGCCGGAATAGCTCAGTTGGTAGAGCGGCGCATTCGTAATGCGTAGGTCGCAGGTTCGACTCCTGTTTCCGGCACCATCGAATTACCAAAAACCCCGCATCGTTGCGGGGTTTTTGTTGGCCGCGAATCGCGGCAGATTGCCGCCCGGGGCGGTGATCAGGCGTGAAGGGTCATGCCGCTGCCGCATTTCGCGCCGCCTTCTGCCAATCCCGCAGCCCCTTGATCGCCAGCCCGACGAAGCCTGCATAGAGCACGGCGGTGACGAACAGGTGCTTGTTCACGAACATGCCGACGTAGACCACGTCGACCGCGATCCACATCCACCATGCGGTGATGTGGCGGCGGTTCTGCCAGAACTGGCCGATCAGGCTCAGAGCGGTGAGCTGGGCGTCGAGCCAGGGCAGGGAGGCGTTGGTGTGGGTGGCCATCACATGGCCGAGCACCAATCCGCAGCCGATGCCGGCGGCCAGATGCAGCGCCCCGCTGCGACGATCCAATGCGGCGATACGGACGTGGCCCTTGCTGTCGAGGTGTTGTCGCCAGCGCCACCAGCCCAGCACCAGCATGCCCACCCAGATGCATTGCAGCAGGACTTCCGAATACAGCCGCGCGCCGAGGTAGACCCAGATGTACACGCACACCGACACCAGCCCAGCCGGATAGCACCACGGGCTGCGGCGGGTGCCCAGCCACACGCTGGTCGCGCTCAGCGTCGCGGCGATCAGTTCGTGGGTCGGCAGGTTCACAGCGACACGCGCACGGTCAGCCGCAGCAGGCGTGGCGTGCCGGGGAACAGGTAGTTGTCGCCCTGCGAACTGCCGGTGTCGCGCCAGTAGAAACGGTTGAACAGATTGTCGATTCCCACTTGCGTCGAGACATCGTGGCCATTCACCACGCCATCATGACGCAGGCCGAGGTCGAACACGCTGTAGGCGGGCGCGCTCAACGCGCCGTTCGGCGTAGCCGGATTGGCGGAGGCGTAGCGCCATCCTCCGAATACCGTGACTTGTGGCAGGAACGGCAGCTGGTGGTCAAGTTGCAGTGAGGCGCGCAGGCGCGGCACGTTGACGACCTGATGGCCGTCATAGGCAGGGGTGCCGGTGCCTTGCGCATGCGCGCGGGTCAGCGCGAGGCTGGCGTGCAGGCCGGTGCTCTCACCCACACGTCCATTGGCCGACAGCTCCAGCCCGGTGTGCACTTCCTCGCCGTGCTGGACGAAGGTGAAGCCGGCCCAGGATGTGTCCGGCTGCGCGTACTGGTAGGGCTGGTGGATGCGGAACAGCGTGGCATCGAGATCCAGTCGCGGGGTCCAACGGTACTTGATGCCCGCCTCGACCTGTCGCGACCGCCGTGGTGCCAGCGTGTCGCCATCATTGCTGGTCCAAGACGGTGCCTGCTGGCCCAGTGACAGTCCTTCGCTGTAGCTGACGTAGGCGGTGATCGCATCGCTCTGCTGCCACAGCAGAGCGACCTGCGGCAGTGTCGTGTGCAGATGGGTATCGCGTTCGAGCACGTTCTTCTTGCTGCGCGCCTGTTCGCCGAGATCGACATGGCGCACGCCGAGGAGCAGTTGCCAGTGCTCGTCCAGACTCACCCGATCCATCGCAAAAAGAGACCGCTGCCAACTGTTGAGGCGCTGCACCCGCGGGCCGATCTGCTTGGGCGAGGGATCGAACACCGGCGGGGTCGGGTCATTGATATTGCCGGTGCCGATGTAGTCGTTGACGTGCCAATGGCGGTTGATGCCGCGATGGAAGGCGCTGGCACCAAGGGTGAGTGAATGCCCGATGTTGCCGGTGTTGAAGCGTCCTTCCAGCGTCACCCGCGCCTCGTCGCTGGTGCGGGTGTCGCCCGGATTACGGTAGTCGTAGATGTCGAAGCTGCCGTCCGGCGCGAAGTAGTTGTGCGGGCTGCCACTCGAACATGCAGTCACGTACCAGCAACCGTAGGCGAAGGCGACGTTGTCGTCGATCACGCTGCGGCTGCGGCCGAGTGCAAGTTGCAGGATCCAGTCTTCGTTGAAGGCATGGCGCAGGCGAGCGCTGGCGTTGTCGGCGCGGATCGCAACCGGCTTTTGCCAGGGTTGGTAGCCGAGCATCGCATGGCGATCCACGTGCTGCGGGAACTGCGTCCCGCCCAGCAGCATGTAGCCTGAGGCCGAGCGCTGGGCGCTGTCGAGGTGGTCGAGGTCCAGCTCCAGCGTGGTTGTGTCGCTGATTTTCCAGTCGGCGGCCACGGCGAAGAACGCACGGTGACCGTTGGCATGATCGACGAAGGAATGCATGTCCTCGCCGGCGATGTTCGCGCGCAGGCCGAAGCGCGGCGACAGCCAGGTGCCCACGTCCAGTGCGGCATACGTCGATCCACGCGAATCCACGCCCAAGGTGAGTGTGCGCACGTTGTCGGGACGCTTGCTGACGAAGTTGACCACGCCGCCCGGTTCCATCACCCCGGCGGACAGGCCGGCCAGGCCCTTGAGCACTTCGACCTGCTGCTTGTCTTCCAGCGCGATGGGCTGTTCGCCGGTCATCGCCAGGTTGTTGATCCGATAGCCGGTGCCGAGGTCCAGCGCATAGCCGCGGATCGCGATGTTCTGGTAGTAACCGACCGGCGCGTAGTTGTCGCCCAGCGATGCGTCTTCGTGCGCCAGTTCGCTGAGGGTGCGGATCTGGCGGGCCTCGATGCGGTCGCGACCGATCACGCTGATGGCTGCCGGGGTGTCATGCAGAGAAGCAATGCCCCAGGCGTCGATCCGTTGCTGTCGCGACGTGGCTTCGCTTTGACCGGTCACCTTGACGGCGGGCAATTGGGTCGGCTGCTGTTGCGGTTGTTCGTCCGTCGACTGGGCATTCGCCAGCAGCGGCAGCAGGGCAAGCAGCAGGGGGGAGAGCTTGGGAGTCATTTCGCAGCGCCGATGGGGGACAGGCGAAGCGACGGCAGGCGTGCATCCATCGCGGACGCGGCACCTCGATCAAGCTCCCTACGCCGGTGCAAACCGGATCAGGTTCCAAGGGACTCTCTCAGCCCGGCCACGCCGGGCACCCCCGCTTCGGGCGCCATTGAACCACCAAAGCGCGTCGGCGGCCAGTGCGTCTGAGCATCACTGGAGACGCTGTCATCTTTACGACAGATTGTCAGGGGTGGCGCTGGAGCGGAAAGCCGGTGCCATTCCGGCATCGCGCAACAACATTGATGAACAACTCGCTGCAGTTCGTCATTCCCGCTTTCGCGGGAATGACGGCCGTCGTTCATTGCCTTCCGTGGAGGCCCCCAGCATCGATGCTGTCCGCATGCAGGCGCTCACGTCCGGCCGTCATCTGCAATACTTGGGCGGTTTTCACAGGCACAGGTCGCCCATGTCCCAGTCCACTTCCGCGCCCACCGAGGCGCGCACCGAGTTCACCCTGCGCGGCATCGTGCTGGGCGTGATCATCACCCTCGCGTTCACCGCCGCGAACGTGTTCTTCGGGCTCAAGGCGGGTTTGACCTTCGCCACCTCGATCCCGGCAGCGGTGATCTCGATGGCCTTGCTGCGCGGGTTCAAGAATTCGACGATCCAGGAAAACAACATCGTGCAGACCGTGGCCTCGGCCGCGGGCACGCTGTCCTCGATCATCTTCGTGTTGCCGGGCCTGGTCATCATCGGCTGGTGGACCGGCTTTCCGTACTGGGTTTCGTTCCTGATCTGCGCCCTCGGCGGCATCCTCGGGGTGATGTATTCGATCCCGCTGCGGCGGGCGCTGGTCACCAATTCCGATCTGCCGTATCCGGAAGGCGTGGCCTGCGCCGAAGTGCTGAAGGTGGGCAGTCCGGGCGAGTCGGCCACGGCGGAGGGTGCGGAGGAAAGCCGCGCCGGCCTGCTGGCGGTGACCTGGGGCGCGCTGGTGGCGGCAGGGTTCGCGCTGGTGGTGGCGACCAAGACCTTTGCCAGTGACGTGAAGGGCTATTTCAAGGTGGGCGATGGCGTCACCGGCTTCGACTTCGGCATGTCGATGGCGCTGTTTGCGGTCGGCCATCTGGTCGGCCTGTGGGTCGGGATCGCGATGTTGCTGGGCGCGGTCATCGGCTGGGGTTGGGGCGTGCCGCATTTCTCGGCCTTGACCGCCGGCCTGACCGGCAGTTTCGAGGACATGGCGGGGGCCACCTGGAGCCACAACGTGCGCTTCGTCGGTGCCGGCACCATTGGCGTGGCTGCGATCTGGACTCTGGGCAAACTGGTCAAGCCGGTGGTGTCCGGCCTGATGTCGGCGATGGCGGCGAACAAGGCGCGCAAGGGCGGCACCTTGCACATGCTGCCGCGCACCGAGCACGACATCCCGATCGGCGTGGTCGGGCTGGTGATGCTGGCCTGCTTCGTGCCGCTGGCGTTCCTGCTGTTCCACTTCAGTTCCGCCACCGGGCTGGGCGCGCACTGGTTGCCGCTGGTGCTGGGCAGCCTGCTCTACATCGTGGTGATGGGCTTCCTGGTCTCCACCGTCTGCGGCTACATGGCCGGCTTGATCGGTTCTTCCAACAGCCCGCTGTCGGGCATCGGCATCCTGGTGGTGATCGGCGCGGCCTTGCTGCTGGTGCTGGGCATCAAGTCGCAGGTCGAAGCCAGCCAGCAGCAGGGGCTGGTCGCGTTCGCGCTGCTGGTGACTTCGGTGGTGTTCACGGTGGCGGCGATCGCCAACAACAACCTGCAGGACTTGAAGACCGGGCAGCTGGTCGATGCCACTCCGTCCAAGCAGCAGTGGGCGCTGGTGGTGGGCGTGATTGCCGGCTCGGCGATCATTCCGCCGATCCTCGACATCGTGAACCAGGCCTATGGCTTCGTCGGTGCGCCGGGGGCCGGCAAGGAAGCCTTGGCGGCACCGCAGGCCGGCCTGATCTCGGCGCTGGCGCAGGGCGTGATCCAGAACAACATCGATTGGAGCCTGATCACCATTGGTGCCGGGATTGGCGTTGTGCTGATCGTGATCGACGAGCTGCTGCGCGGTGCGAGCAAGGGCAAGGTGCACCTGTCGCCGCTGGCCGTGGGTCTCGGCATCTATCTGCCGACCTCATCGACTCTGATGGTGGTGGTTGGCGCGATCGTCGGCTGGTGGTTCGACAAGCGCGCCGAACGCAGCGCGAAGCCGGATTCGACCAAGCAACTGGGCGTGCTGCTGGCGTCGGGCATGATCGTCGGCGAAGGCCTGATCGGCGTGTTGATCGCCGGTATCGTCGCGTTCAAGCTGCTGCCGCTGCAGTTGGTCGGTGATGAGTTCGCCAGCGGCCCGGCCGCCTGGTTGGGTGGCGTGGCCTTCGTGGTCGCCATCTTCCTGCTGTACCGCTGGGTGGAGCGGATGGCCCGCAAGACCTTCGCGTAACGCGACGCGGTGCATGCTCGTCATCCCGCTGTTCGCCGGGATGACGCGTCATCCTCGTTCACGCAAGTTCCCATGTTCCCGGTTCCAAGGAGATCCCGATGAAACTCCGCCACGCCCTGCTTCCCCTTGCACTCGCGCTGTCGTTGCCGACCTTGGCGACTGCGGCCACGCCGCCGGCCCGCCACGGCCTGTCGCCGCAGGAGATGATCTACCTCGACCGCTATTCCGCGCCGACGCTGTCGCCGGACGGGCGGGTGATCGTGTTCGCCAAGCGGGTGGTGAATCGGGACACCAACAAGGCTACTTCTTCGTTGTGGATGCGCAACCTCGTCACCCGCGACAACGTGCCGCCGCACCAGATCAGCCCGGACGGCTGGAACGTGAATTCACCGGCGTTCTCGCCGGATGGCAAGACCCTGTATTTCCTCAGCGGCAAGTCCGGTTCCAGCCAGTTGTACGCGATGCCGGTGGCCGGCGGCGAACCGCGCCAGCTCAGTAACTTCGCGGTCGATGTCGATGGCTACAAGCTCTCGCCCGATGGCAGCCACGTCGCGCTGGCATTCGCCACCTTCCCGGAGTGCAATGCCGATCTCGACTGCACCAGGAAGAAACTCGCCGACATCGAAGCGCGCAAGGCCACCGGCGTCACCTTCGATCACCTGTTCATTCGCCACTGGGATACCTGGAGCGATGGTCGCCTGAATCGCGTGTTCTCGGCCCCGTTGGGTGGCAGCGCGCAACTGACCACCGCCAGCCTGCTCAGCGGCGGCATCCATGGCGACATCCCCTCGAAACCGTTCGGCGATCTCTCCGATTTCGCATGGTCGCCGGATGGCAAGACCGTCGCCATGAGCGTGCGCCAGTCCAATGGTGAAGAGCCGTGGAGCACCAATTTCGACGTCTGGCTGGTCAATGCGGACGGCAGCAATGCGCGCAACCTGACCGCGGCCAACAAGGCCTGGGACGCCGGCCCGGTGTTCTCCGCCGACGGCAAGACCCTGTACTACCGCGCGATGAAGCGCCCGGGCTTCGAGGCGGATCGCTTCGCGCTGATGGCGATGGATCTGACCACCGGAAAGATTCGCGAAATCGATCCGCAGTGGGACCGCAGCGCCGATGGCATCACCCTGTCGGCCGATGGCGGGACGATTTATACCACCGCCTCCGACATGGGCCAGCATCCGTTGTTCGCAGTGGACGTGACCACCGGCGCGACGCGCAAGGTCGTCGGTGACGGCAGCGTGTCCAGCGTCGCCCTTGCTGGCGACACGCTGGCGATTTCACGCAACTCGATGCGCAGCGGCGACGTGATCTACACCACCGGCACCGATGGCCATTCCTCATTGCGCCAGATCACCCCGAGCGCACAGGACATGCTGCCGAACGTGGCCTGGGGCGAGTACGAGCAATTCAGCTTCACCGGCTGGAACAACGAGACCGTGCATGGCTACGTGGTCAAGCCGTGGAACTACGAAGCCGGCAAGAAATACCCGGTGGCCTTCCTGATCCACGGCGGTCCGCAGGGCAGTTTCGGCGACGGCTGGAGCTATCGCTGGAATCCGCAGACCTATGCGGGGCAGGGCTATGCGGTGGTGATGATCGATTTCCACGGCAGCACCGGCTATGGCCAGGCCTTCACCGATGCGATCAGCCAGCACTGGGGCGACCGCCCGCTGGAAGATCTGCAAAAAGGCTGGGCCGCGGCGCTGGCGAAGTACGGCTTCCTCAATGGCGACCGCGCCTGCGCGCTGGGTGCGAGCTACGGTGGCTTCATGGCCTACTGGATTGCCGGCAACTGGAACACACCGTGGAAATGCATCGTCGCCCACGACGGCGTGTTCGACAATTTCATGATGGGCTACGCCACCGAGGAGCTGTGGTTCTCGCAATGGGAGAACGGCGGCACGCCCTATGACAACCCGGAAGGCTACCAGCGTTACAACCCGGCCAACTTCGTCAAGAACTGGCGTTCGCCAATCCTGGTGATCCACGGCCAGCAGGATTTCCGTATCCCGGTCGAGCAGGGCATCGCCGCCTTCACCGCCGCGCAGCGCCGTGGCATCGAATCGAAGTTCCTGTATTTCCCGGACGAGAATCACTGGGTGTTGAAGCCGCAGAACAGCCTGCTCTGGCACAACACGGTCAACGACTGGCTGCGCGTGCATATCGGGCAGTAGGCGCGCACCGCGGGCGCGCGATGTATCCTTGCGCCCCCGTCGCGCCCCCTTCGGTGCGCTCCCACATGACCTGATCGATCACGCCGCTGTGCCGCATGCCAGGCAGGCAACGACACATCAAACATTGATCCGCATTTATCCGCGTCAATCCGTGGCGAATAGCTCCTGCGGCTCTTCGTAGGAGCGCACCGCAGGGGCGCGATCCGGACGCGCCCGCTACAACCAATCAATCTTCTTGAGATACAGATACAGGGCCACGCAGACCAGAGCCACCATCCCGATCAGGACGGCGTAGCTGTACTGCCCCGCCAGTTCGGGCATGTGCACGAAGTTCATCCCGTACCAACTGGCGATCAGGGTCGGGGCTGCGAGCAGGCCGGCCCAGCCGGCCAGTTTCTTGACGATCTCGCCCTGCGCCACGGTCACCAGTGACAGGTTCACGCTCATCGCCGCCGAGACCATTTCGCGCAGGGTATCGATGGTGTCACCGACGCGTACCGCGTGGTCGGAGACATCGCGGAAGTAAGGGCGAACGGCTTCCGGGATCTGGAACGATGGCGAACGCGTGAGTTGCGAAAGGATGTCCTGCATCGGTGCTACCGCCAGACGCATCCGGGTCAATTCCTTGCGCAGTTCGTACAGGCGCTGGATGGTGCCGCGCTTGTAGGCTTCCGCGAACACGTCCTGTTCCAGTGCATCCAGTTCGTTCTCGAAATCGACCGCGATCGGCTGGTAGTTATCGACCACGAAATCGAGCACCGCATGCAGCGCGGCGGTCGGGCCGCGGGCCAGGGTGACCGGTTCGCGTTCCAGCCGCGCACGCACGCTGGAATAGCTCAGCGACGCGCCATGGCGCACCGTGATCAGGAAGCGCGGGCCGATGAAGACATGGGTTTCACCGAACGCCACGTGGCCATCGACCTTCTGCGCGGTATGCACGGCGAGGAACAGGCTGTTGCCATAGGCCTCGATCTTGGGGCGCTGGTGGGCGCTTTGCGCGTCCTCCACCGCGAGATCGTGCAAGGCGAATTCTTCCTGCAGTTTGTCGAGCAGGTGCGCTTCCGGCTCGTTCAGGCCGACCCAGACGAAGCTGTCGTCGTCCTCGGCCAGCACGTCGCTGATGGCATCGAGGCTGATGTCCTTGCGCTGGCCATTGCGGTCGTAAGCGGCGCAATTGACCACGCATTTGGGAAGGGGAGTCTGGTCCATCGGCCAATCCTGCGCTGTACGAGGGTTGAGGTTCAAGCCCGTGCGGGCCGTGGGTCACGCACCCAGCGCCAGGCGAAGGCGGCGTGCAGGGGCAGGAGCAGGGCAATCCAGTGCGCATTGCGCTGCGGATACACCTGCAGCCACAGCGGCAGGCAGGCCAGCCCGGCGATGACGACCACGGCGAGCAACAAGGCCTTGAACGAGTGCGATGGCAGGCGACCACGCAGGACAGACAGCGCGCCCGGCAACAGCAGCAGGCACAGCGGGTTCAACAACAGCAGATTGCGATTGGCCCACAGGGCGTGGTGGTCGGTGCAGGCCCAGGCCAGGGCCAGCACCATCCCAGGCAGGCCGCAGAGCAGCCAGAACAGGCCCGCCAGCGCCGCCAGCGGACGATCGTGGCGACGGTGGATATTGGCCACGACCAAGGCCGACACCACGCCTGCAAGCAGCCATGCCCACAAGGTGACGCCGCCGCCGGTCGGCTCGGCTGCCTGCTTCTGCGGCAGCAATTCGATTTCCGATGACACCAGCGGGCGGCCATCGGGGCGACGGATCGTGCGCAGGTCATCGGCAAGGCGACGCGGCAGGAAATCCTGCTGCCAGCGGGTCAGCGCGCGATCATTGGATGGTCCAAGGGCGATATCGAAACCCAGCCACATCCACGGCGCCGGCGAGGCCAGTCGCAGCGATTCGCTGCGATAGGTGTCGCCGGTGGAGCGGCTCTCTGTCTGTTGCAGCAACAGCCCACCCAAGGCATGGTTCAGGGCATCGCGCACCTTGGTCGTGCAATTGCTGGTGAAGTAGTCGTAGCGATAGCGCGCGTGCTCGGGCTTGGCGTTCTCGGCCAGTGCCGCGGCCAGCGCGGTCGCTTGCGCGGGATCGAGATCCAGCCACTGCAGATGCACGCCGCGACCGACCTGTCGGTAGTAATCGAGGTCCTGCGACAGCGGCAGCGCCACCAGCATGTACTCCATCCGGCCGCGCAGGAAGCGCGGGATGAAGCCGGGTTCTTCCATGTCGAAGTAACCGAAGTTGTAGCTGGTCGGCTCGGCCTGGGTGGGATCATCGACCACGATGGCATCGTGACCGAAGCGTTCCCAGAACACTTCGCCCGGGCCCATGGTCAGCACGCCGATGCGCGGAACCACGGTCGGCGTGGTCGGCGTCGAGGCCGAGGCCAGGCCGCAACAGGCAAGCAGCAGTACCAGCGCGGCGAATCGAGCCATCAGTCGCGTCAGCTGGTGGGCCTGCGCAGGATTCATCGCCGACCCAGCGTCCAGCCGATCACGCGTGCTCGGCATCGACACTCACCAGCAAGGCGATCAGGCGACGTGCATCGGCATTGGCGACGCGGAACTTGAAGCGCCCCAGCGTCAACTCCTCGCCGGCCTCGGGCAGATGGCCGATCGCGTCGGTGACGAGGCCGCCAATGGTGTCGTAGTCGTCGTCCGGGAAATCCGCGCCGAAGCGTTCGTTGAAATCGTCGATCGGGGTCAGCGCATCGACCACGAACTGGCCGTCCGCCTGTGCCGCGATCAATACGCCTTCATCGGCGGCATCGTCGTGCTCGTCGTCGATCTCGCCGACGATCTGCTCCAGCACATCCTCGATGGTGACGAGGCCCGCCACGCCACCGTATTCGTCGATCACGATGGCCATGTGGTTGCGCGACTGGCGAAACTCGCGCAGCAGCACGTTGAGGTTCTTCGATTCCGGGATCAATACAGCCGGGCGCAGCAGCGCATGGACATTCGCCGGGGAATGGTCGGCGCTGGTGCCCCGCAGCAGGTCCTTGGCCAGCAGGATACCGAGGATCTCGTCCTTGTCCTCGCCATGCACCGGAAAACGCGAATGGCCGGATTCGACCACCTGGGCGATCAACTCCGCCAGGCTGGCGTCGGCGGACAGGGTGACCATCTGCGCGCGCGCCACCATCACGTCGCCGACGGTCATGTCGGCCACGCCAATCGCGCCTTCCATCATCCGCAGCGTGTCCGCGCCGATCACGCCGTCGGCCTGCACGTCGCGCAGCAGCTCGATCAGGTCCTCGGGGCTGGTCGGCTCACCGGACAGTGCGGCGCTGATCCGGTCCAGCCATGAGCGATGGGTTTTCTCCGGCACCTTTTCATCGGCATCGGCGGGGTTTCGGTGTTCGTCCTCGGACATCGTCAGGTTCGGTGCTTGTACTGGAACACCGCCAGTCTAACGAATCGCGGCGGACAGGGCGGCCACCTGGCCTGCTGCATCTACGGCCGAGGGCCGTGGCACGGGCTGCGCAGACCCCATAATGTGGCCTGACATGAGGATCGAAGGTTCCGGATGCGGCTGGATGGGTCGATGATCAGCAAGGCCATGCACCATGCCCGGCGTGTCGTTCTGTTGCCGGTCATGCTCGCAGCGGCCTTGGTCGCCTGTTCCGCATCGGAACCGCAACCGGCGGCACAGGGATCGGCACAGACCGCGAAGCCGGTGCCGCAGGTCGCCAGCGCGCGGATCGCCATCCTCCCGTTCACGCCGGGTGATGACGTGGCGGTCTATCGGGCTGATGGCATCGCACGTCACCTGATCGCCGCGTTGTCACGCCCGCCGACACTGACTGCGATCGCGCCCGATTCCAGCTTTCGGCTGCGTCGCAGCGATGAGCCCGCCACCGTAATCGGCAAGCGCCTCGGTGCGACCCATCTGTTGCGCGGCAAGCTGGTGGAGCGCGATGACCGGGTAATCCTTGAACTGGATCTGATGCAGGCCAGCGATGGCAAATCGATATGGCATGGTCAGGCCGAACGACCGGCGACCGAAGTGGCCGGGCTGGCGGAAACCGCGGCCGAGGCCATCGAGCAAGCGATGGGCATGACATTCGGCAGCCGACCGACGCCAGACCGTCCACCGGGTGGCAGTGCGGTGGCCTTTGATGCGCTGCTGCAGGGTGAGGCGGCGGTAGAGCGCGGTGATGCGGTTTCGATCCAGAAGGCCATTGATGCATTCACGCAGGCGACCAGTGTGGACCCGCAATGGGCGCGACCACGCGCGCTGTTGGCATTGGTGCGATTGCGTATGGCGGCGCTGCAGCCAGCACTGGCGGATGCCCTGCGTGAGAAGGCACGGATCGATGCCGATGCCGCCCTGCGGCTGGATTCGGACGACCCGGTGGCGCACCGTGCGCAGGCGACCTGGTTGGGCGAGGTCGCGCTCGATGCGGTCAGCGCCGAGGACGAAGTCCATCGCGGGCTGGCGCTGCGTCCGGACGATCCGGCTCTGCTCGGCATGCTGGCGGTGCGGCAGACCGGCTTCGCGAAACTCGATGAAGCAGCGGCCACCCTGCGGCATGCCCTGGAACTCGATCCGCTGTCCGCGCCGATGCTGTACCAACTGGGCTATGTGAATCTTGGCCTTGCCGATTACCCGCAGGCCGAGGATGCGCTGCGGCGCGCGCGCGACCTCGAACCGAGCATGCCGCTGGTGCACGCCTTCCTCGCCGTGGCCCTGTTCCAGCAAAACCGCACCCAGGACGCGATCGACGAGGCCAGGCAGGAGCCGATCCCGCTCTGGCGCAACTACGCACTGGCGATGGCGTACTGGGCCAATGGCCAACGTGACCTGTCCGAAGCCGAATTGCAGTCGTTGATCCGCGAGCACGCCGGCGATGCGCCGACCCAGATCGCCGGCGTCTACGCCCAGCGTGACAACCGCGATGCCCTGTTCCATTGGCTCGGCGTCGCACAACGCAGCGGTGACCCCGGCATCGTCGAGATCCGCTACATGCCCTTCGTGGCACGCTATGCCGACGATCCCAGGTTCAAGGCGATCCTGCGCGACCTGGATATTGCGGGATCGGGGAGTGCGCAGGCGAGGTAGAGGGCGAGTTCAGCAACATCTCGCAGGTGGTTCGTGAATCGCAGGGGGCACGTGTAACGTGGTCAGGACAATCGTTTTCTTGATCGAGGTGATCGGATTGGCCCTTGTGTTCCATTTTTATCAAGGCTTCAAGGGTCGGATGGGCGAGTGGGGCGCGGTTGCGGTTTCCCTGGTGTTCATCGCTGTTCTTGCGGCGGGCTGCCGATTGATCCTGCGGCGGTATGTGAAAAACCCGCGCAAGGCGGGTTAAAACCCGCCCTGCGCCTTCCGGCATTGGGCGGGTCTTGACCCGCGCGGTGTGGCAACCGATCCGCGATTCACTATCTGAGCGCCGATGACGCCCGCGACTCGGGTTCGCGCCGGGCTGGCTTCGTTGCAACAAAAGCGCATACTGCACTCGACTCCACGGCGCGGAGTGCTGCTGAACTCCGCAAGGCGGGACGGTGCGACGGTTTCTGCTGATATGCGTGCTGCTGGTCTGTCCCTTTGCCGGGCAAGCGCAAGGCTTGCCGGTCGATTCCCGCAGCGGCGATGTGGAGGTCAAGGAGGCGATGGCCTTGCCTGCTCCACTGCGGCAGGCATTGATGGTGTCGGCGTATGACCGCAGCGCCCCGCAGCGGGAGCAGATCCAGAAATTGATCGACTTCATGCTGGGTGAGGAAGGCCTGGCCTTGCGTTATCAGGAACAGCCGACCTACGGACTGGCAGAGAGTTATGCCCGTCGGCGCGTGAACTGCCTGTCATTCACGCTGATGTTCGTGGCGCTTGCGCGGGCCTCGGGGATGCGCGCGCGCGTCCAGGCCAGTGACGTGGTGCTGGAGGCCTGGACAGCCAGTGATCTGGTGTTCCGGTCTGCCCATGTGAATGCCGTGGTCGAAGGGGATTTCGGCTCTTATGTGGTTGACGTGGGCTGGCGCAACGTCGTTGCCGAGCGTTCGCCGCGGGTGATCAATGATCGTCAGGCCGTGGCCTTGTTGCACAACAATCTCGCGATGGAGCATTTGGCGCATGGAGATATTTCGGGGGCGCACTCCGAGGTTGATTCGGCGTTGGCGCTGGATTCCCGCAACGCGATCCTGTGGAGCAATGCCGGTATCGTCGAGCAGCGCGGTGGTCGTCAGGACCTGGCGGAACGCATGTATTTGCGTGCGCTGTCGCTGTCCAGCCGCAACATCACGGCCTTGGGGAATCTGGTGCTTCTGTACGAGGCAAATGGATCGCAGGAAAAAGCGCTGCAGTACAAGGCGCGCTTGCAGCGTGCGCAGGAGCGCGACCCCTTTTCGCAGTTCATCCGGGCACAAGCGTTGATGAAGAATGGCAAGGAGGAGGATGCGATTCCACTGCTGCGCACCGCAATCCGGATGTTGCCGGAAGAGCCAAGCTTCTATCGCACCCTTGCCGATGCATACCACAGGCAGGGGCAGCAGGAAGCTGCAGACAGCACCTTCGACCGTGCTCTCGTTCTGGAGGCGAAGATGCAGTCCAGGCGCGGGATCCGCAATGCCGATGCCGGGCACACTCTGTCACCGTGAGTGCCGATGAACCTGCGCAACCTGCGTTACGTGGGTCTTGGCTCGCGCCGTGTTGGCTATCAGGGCCATGTTGTTCGTATGGCTCGTGCCGAGCCGTGATGACCCATCACTCGTCCTGATACGGATCCGGCAAGCCCAATCCGGCGAGGATGACGCGCTCCAGCCCTTCCATCGCCTCGGCTTCGCGCGGTTCCTCGTGGTCCCAGCCGAGCAGGTGCAGGCAGCCATGGACGGTCAGATGCGCGTAGTGCGCGCGCAGGTCCTTGTCCTGTTCCTTTGCCTCGCGCGCCACCACCGGCGCGCAGAGCACCAAGTCACCGAGCAGGGGCAGTTTCACGCCTTTCGGCAGCCCTTCCGGCAGTTCGGCCGGGAAGCTGAGCACATTGGTGGCATAGTCCTTGCCGCGGTAGTGCTGGTTGAGTGATCGCCCTTCCCGGGCGCCGACGATGCGGATGGCAAGATCGGCCTCTCGGATGCGGCCTTCCAACGCGGCAGCGACCCACTTGCGGAAACTGACCGCCGCGGGCACGCCCTTTCGCGGCAGCGCATAGCCGACGGCGACTTCAAGATGGACGGGGCCTTGGGTCATGCTGCTTGCCTCTGGACGTGGTGGCCTATTGAAAAGATTCTTGACGCGGATTGGCGCGGATTGGCGCGGATGACACGGATGGGGAAGTGAAGATGATTTGAAAAAGGACCGATGCGGGGTAGCACTGGCAACCCATTTGCCCTTGAATTCCTTCCGATCTATTTGCGTTCCTCCGCGCCAATCCGCGTCAAAAATATCTTGTCCCTCCATGCAGCGCAGAGTCCTCAGGACTGGGCATCGCGGGCATCACGGGCTTCGTAGGCATTGACGATACGCGCCACCAGCGGATGCCGCACCACGTCGCGGGCTTCGAAGTAGGTGAAGCTCACGCCCTCCACCCCGCGCAATACCTCCACCGCATCCTTCAGGCCGGATTTCTGGTGCTTGGGCAAGTCGATCTGGGTGAGGTCGCCGGTGATCACCGCGGTGCTGCCGAAGCCCAATCGGGTGAGGAACATCTTCATCTGCTCGATGCTGGTGTTCTGCGCTTCGTCGAGAATCACGAAGGCATCGTTCAGGGTCCGGCCACGCATGTAGGCCAGCGGGGCAATCTCGATCACGTTGCGTTCCAGCAGGCGCGCCACCTTGTCGACGCCGAGCATCTCGTAGAGCGCGTCATACAACGGGCGCAGGTAGGGATCGACCTTCTGGGTCAGGTCGCCAGGCAGGAAGCCGAGCTTTTCGCCGGCTTCGACGGCGGGTCGCACCAGGATCAAGCGCTGCACGCGTGACTGGTTCAGCGCTTCCACGGCCATGGCAACGGCGAGGAAGGTCTTGCCGGTACCGGCCGGACCGACTCCGAAGTTGATGTCGTGGCTGGCGATGCGCTGCAGGTAATGCCGCTGATTGTCGCCGCGCCCGCGCAGGGTGCCGCGCTTGACCCGCACCGCCATGTCCTGGGCGGTGACGCTACCGGCGGCATCGGCGGTCGCGCCATCGACCGCGCCATCGCCCGCGAACACCCCCAACCGCAGGTGCACGGCGTGGTCGTCGAAGGCTTCGTGTTCGGTCTCGTCCCAAAGCTGGCGCAACAGGCGTTCGGCCTGTGCCACCGCCTTGTCATCGCCACTGATCCGGAACACGCAGCCGCGATTGGCGATCTCCACCCCGAGGCGAAGCTCGATCAGGCGAAGGTGGGCGTCGAACGGGCCGGACAGGTTGGCCAGCCGTTCGATGTCGTCGGGTTCGAGGGTGAAATCGTGTTGTGTGGGCATCGCGAAAGGGTAGCGCGTTTGTCCGGCAATGCCGCATTCTTGCGTCATGGTTGCATTTAATTAAGCAATGAATTAAATATGGTGCATGACAAGCCCAAACAAGCCTCGGTCCGGACGGGCAGTGACTGCGTCCAGGAACGCGTCCAGGATCGCATCGAAGAGTGCGGCCAAGCCCGAGCGAAAGAGCGCGACCAAGCCACGCAAGCGGACACCCGGGCGTCCACGGACCGATGCTCCCGACCAGCGCGAGCGCCTGCTCGACGCTGCACTTGCCTGCTTCGTCCGCAAGGGCATTGCCGCCACCAGCTTGCGCGATATCGCCGCCGAATCGGGGGTGACGCCGGCGCTGGCGCATTACTACTTCGGCGACAAGGCGCAACTGCTGGAGGCGGTGATCGAGACGCGTGCGATGCCGGCCTTCCTGCAGGTGCGCGAACGTGTGGCCGCAGCCGGCGACGATGTTGCCGACGTGGTGGCTGCCTTCGTGTTCGGTGTCACCGAGGCGGTCAAGCGTTATCCGTGGTGGCCGCAGTTGTGGGTGCGGGAAGTGCTGTGCGAAGGCGGCGCACTGCGTGACCTGCTGCTGACCCGGATCGCCCCGGAGCTGGCGCGGATGCTGGCGCAACGCTTTGCCACGGCGCAGGCGCAAGGACGACTCAACGCCGATCTCGACCCGCGCCTGCTGTTGCCGACGCTGATCGGGTTGACCCTGTTTCCGGCTGCCGGTGCGCCGATCTGGCGACAGATGTTCGAAGCCGATGACCTCGGCATGGACGACGTGCGCCGGCACGCCTTGGCCTTGCTCGATCGCGGACTGGAGCTCAAACCATGAATAACAAGGCGCTGCTGGGCATCGCGCTGGCGTTTTCGCTGACTGCATGCAGTCAATCGACGCCGCAGGTATCGGGAACGCTGGAATGGGATCGGATCAGCTTGCCGGCTCCGGCGGCGGAGAAGATCGTCGCCATCGATGTGCACGAAGGCCAGCAGGTCGCCGCAGGCACGCGCTTGTTGCAACTGGAGCTGACCCGCACGCAGGCGCAGCTGGATGCCGCGCGGGCATTGGCGCGGCAGGGAGATGCGGCGCTGGCGGAATTGCGCGCCGGGCCGCGCAGCGAACAGATCGCGCAGGCGCGGGCGATGTTGGCCTCCGCGCGGGCGCAGGCCGTGGATGCGCGCGCCTATTACGCGCGACTGCGGCCGCTCGGCCAACGCAAGCTGGTGGCCGCCGCTGAAGTTGACCGCGCCCGTGCCGCCGCCGGCAATGCCGATGGCCAGGTACGTGCCGCCCAAGCGGCGCTGGCCGAATTGCTGCATGGCACGCGCAGCGAGGACATCGCGCAGGGCGAAGCCGCCGCCGCTGCCGCACAGGCAGAGGCTGCGGCGCAGACGGCGACGCTGGGCAAGCTCGACATCACCGCGCCGCGCGCGGGACGAGTCGACAGTCTGCCGTACAAGCTCGGTGATCAGGCCCCGGTCGGTGCGCCCTTGGCCATCCTGCTGGTGGGTGCCGCACCGCATGCCCGCGTGTACGTGCCGGAGCGCATGCGCGCGGGCGTGAAGCCCGGGATGGTGGCGCGGGTATTCGTCGATGGCCGCGACGGAAGCTTTGCCGGCCACGTGCGGATGGTGCGCAGTGAGCCGGTGTTCACCCCGTACTACGCCCTGAGTGGCGATGACGCCGCGCGCTTGAGCTACATCGCAGAAATCGTGCTCGATCAACCCGGCGATTTGCCGGCCGGGTTGCCGGTGCGGGTCGAGTTCGCGGGAATCGCGCATGCGCGCTGATGGCGACATCGCGATCCGTGCCCGCGGCATCAGCAAGCGTTTCGGTGCGCTGCTGGCGGTGGATCACGTCGATCTTGCCGTGCCGCGCGCCTGCGTGTACGGCTTCCTCGGCCCCAATGGGTCCGGCAAGTCCACCACCATCCGCATGCTGTGCGGCCTGTTGATGCCGAGCGAAGGCACGATCGAAGTCCTGGGCCTCGACATTCCGAAGCAGGCGGAGGCGCTGCGTCGGCGAATCGGCTACATGACCCAGAAGTTCTCGTTGTACGAAGACCTCAGCGTGCGCGAGAACCTCGATTTCCTCGCCACCGTGCAGGGCTTGCCGCGTAGCGCACGCCGGCGGCGCGTGGATGAGTTGCTGCAGACCTACGATCTCGCAGATCGAGCGCGGCAATTGGCCGGCACCATGAGTGGCGGCCAGAAACAGCGGCTGGCCTTGGCCGGTGCGGTGGTGCACAGGCCTGAACTGCTGTTCCTCGACGAGCCGACCAGCGCGGTCGATCCGGAGTCGCGCCGTGCATTCTGGGAAAAACTCTTCGACCTCGTTGACGCCGGCACCACCATCCTGGTTTCCACCCATTACATGGATGAGGCCGAACGCTGCCACCGGCTCGCCATCCTCGATCGTGGCCGCCTGGTCGCCGATGGCGCGCCGGCGGCGCTGGCCGCGCGCTTGTCCGGACGCACGCTGGGTGTGCTGGCGCAGCAACCGCGCCGCGCGCAGCTGGCATTGCATGGCATCGAGGGCATCCTCAGCGTGGCTCAGATCGGCAACGAATTGCGCGTGCTGTGCGCGCCCGATCTTGCCGATCCCGCCAGCCATCTGCGCGACGCACTGCGGGCGCAGGCCATCGACGCCGAGGTCAGCGAAATCGAGCCGAACCTGGAGGACGTGTTCGTGTCCGCCACCCACAGGCAGGTGGAGGCGCGCGCGGCATGAACCTGCAGCAGGTCCTCGCGGTGATGTGGAAGGAAGTGCGGCAGATGGCGCGCGACCGGATGACGGTGGCGATGATGATCGGTATCCCGACCATGCAATTGCTGCTGTTCGGGTATGCGATCAACCTCGATGTACGCAACCTGCCGGCGGCGGTGGCCGACATGGCCGATACCAGTGGCTCGCGCACGTTCGTGCAGGATCTGTTTGCCACCGGCGTGGTGCGGCCGGTGGCCAGCGCGCAGCTGCCGCAGGACCTGCAAGCGCTGCTGCACGCGGGGACGATCAAGGTCGGCGTGGTCATACCGGCGGATTTCGAGCGCCGGCGCGCCGAGGGCAGGGAAGCGGTGCAAGTGCTGGTCGATGGCAGCGACACATCCGTGCAGGCAGCCGCGCGCCAGCTCGCGCTGATGCCGCTGGACGGGGGTACGGCAATTCCGGCAACGCAGATCGCGGTGTTGCCGCTGTACAACCCGGAGCGCATCTCCGCGATCAATGTGGTGCCGGGGCTGATCGGCGTGATCCTGACGATGACGATGGTGATGTTCACCGCGATGTCGATCGTGCGCGAACGCGAGCGCGGCAACCTCGAACTGCTGATCACCACGCCGGTGTCGAGCGCGGCCTTGATGGTCGGCAAGGTGTTGCCCTACATCGTGGCCGGGTTGGTGCAGGTGACGCTGGTCCTGTTGCTGGGCGCGCTGTTGTTCCAGGTGCCGATCCGCGGCGGCTTGCTCGATGTCTACGTCGTCTCGGCTTTGCTGGTGGTCGCCAACCTCAGCCTTGGCCTGCTGATTTCGACCCTGGCCAAGACCCAGTTTCAGGCCATGCAGATGGCGTTTTTCCTGTTCCTGCCGTCGATCCTGCTGTCCGGTTTCATGTTCCCGTTCGATGGCATGCCGATCATCGTGCAGTGGATCGCCGAAGTCTTGCCCTTGACCCATTTCATGCGCTTGATCCGCGGGGTGATGTTGCGCGGTTCCGACATGGCATCGATGTGGTCGGACCTGCTGGCCCTGCTGGAGTTCACCGTGGCGATGATGAGCTTCGCGACCCTGCGCTTCCGCAAGCGGCTGGATTGAGTTTCTGGCGTGAGTGTCCACGCGCATTCCCGCGTGGCCGCTACCAATGCGTGCGACAGGCTGCTGACTTGCCGATGCGGCAGGTTTGCCGCATCGTGACATCCCATTCGTAAAGGATCGGACCATGCGCAAACTGCTGCTTGCCGCACTGCTGGCACTGGCCGTCGGCTCAGCGACCGCCGCCGAGGTCACCATCCTCAGCGCGCATCGCATCCACACCATGGACACGAACCAGCCGCAGGCGCAGGCGATGGCCTATGACGCGTCCGGCAAGATCCTCGCGCTGGGTGATGCAGCGACATTGGCGCAGCGCTATCCCGGTGCGCAGCGGCTTGACGTCGGCAACGCCACCGTGGTGCCGGGACTGATCGACGCCCACGGTCACCTGCCGTCGCTGGGAATGAGTTTTCTGCAGGTGGATCTCGACGGCACCCGCGGCAAGGCGGAAATCCTCGCCCGGCTACAGGCATTCGCCGCCAAGCTGCCACCGGGCGCATGGCTGACCGGACGCGGCTGGGACCAGAACGACTGGCCCGAGCAGGCCTTCCCCACAGCGGCCGATCTGGATGCTGCTTTTCCCGACCGCCCGATCTGGCTGCGGCGTGTCGATGGCCACGCCGGCTGGGCCAATTCGGCGGCATTGCGCGCGGTCAAGCGCGACCTCAGCGGCACCTGGCAGCCGGATGGCGGGGTGATCCGGCGTGATGCACAGGGCCGCCCCAGTGGCGTGCTCATCGACAACGCGATGGAGTTGATGGATGCGACTGTCCCGGCACCGGATGCGGCCACGCTGGAACATGCCTTGGAACTGGCGATGCACGCTGCCGTCGCCGATGGGTTGACCGGCGTGCACGATGCCGGAATCACCCTCGAAGAGTTCCACGCATACCAGCACTTGGCGGACCAGGGAAAGCTGCCGCTGCGGGTCTATGCCATGGCCATGGGTGATGGTCCGGCACTGGACTGGCTATGCGCCAACGGGTTGTACCGGCACCCGTCCGGTCGTTTGCAGATGCGCACGCTGAAGCTGTTTGCCGACGGCGCGCTCGGCAGCCGCGGCGCCGCCCTGTTGCAGGATTACAGCGACGATCCCGGCAACCGCGGGCTGTTCGTCACCAGTCCCGAGGCGATGGCGGCGGCAACCGCGAAGGCACGTCGCTGCGGGGTGCAGGTGGCCACCCACGCGATCGGCGATCGCGCCATCCGCATGACCCTCGATGCCTACGCCCACGCCCTCGGCAACGCCAGCAATAGCGACCATCGCTGGCGCATCGAACACGTGCAAGTACTGTCGCCCGAGGACCTGCCGCGCTTGGCGCAGCTGCACCTGGTGGCCTCGATGCAGCCCACCCACGCCACTTCCGACATGCCGTGGGCAGAAGCCCGGCTGGGGCCGCAGCGGGTGGTCTGGGCCTATGCCTGGCGCAAGGTGCGCGATGCCGGCGTGCCGCTGGCGCTGGGCTCGGATTTCCCGGTCGAATCGCCGGATCCGCGTCTGGGGCTGTACGCCGCCGTCACCCGCGAAGATGCGCAAGGCAATCCGGTCGGCGGTTGGTATCCGGATGAAAAGCTGACCGCCTTCGAAGCCCTGCGCGGCTTCACCCTCGGCGCTGCGTATGCCGGATTCGCCGATAACGAGATCGGCAGCCTCGCGCCCGGCAAACGCGCCGATTTCGTGGTGCTGGCGCAGGACCCGCTGGCCGTGCCGGACGCGGCCTTGCGCACGCTGACGGTGGAAGCCACCTACGTCGACGGCAAGCCGGTGTATCAGGCATCTCCGTAGGCACACCGAAGCGCTTGTGGGAGCGCACCGAAGGGGCGCGAAGAATGCTTGTGGGAGCGCACTGAAAGGGCGCGACGGGTATGTGTTGAATGCACACAGGTCGCACCCCTGCGGTGTGCTCCTACAGAGCTGCGGTCACCACTCGTCCACGCAGTGAATTACTCAGCGCGGCGGTGATCTCGACATCGACGAATTGGCCGACCAGTCGCGCCGGGGCGGGGAAGTTGACCGAGCGCATGTTCTCGGTCTTGCCGGTCAGCTCGCTGGCGTCCTTGCGCGACGGGCCTTCCACCAACACGCGCTGCACGCTACCCACCATCGCCTGCGAAATCGTCGCCGCGTGGGCGCTGATGTGCTTCTGCAGGCGTTCCAATCGCGCCTGCTTCGCGTCCTTGGAGAGGGTGTCTTCAAGGTCGGCCGCGGGCGTGCCGGGGCGGCGCGAATAGATGAAGGAAAAACTCTGGTCGAAGCCGATATCCTCGATCAGCTTCATCGTCTTCTCGAAATCGGCGTCGGTTTCGCCGGGGAAACCGACGATGAAGTCCGAGGACACCGAGATGTCCGGTCGCACCGCGCGCAGCTTGCGGATCTTCTGCTTGAACTCCAGCGTGGTGTAGCCGCGCTTCATCGCCGACAGGATGCGATCACTGCCGGCCTGCACCGGCAGGTGCAGGTAGTTGGCGAGCTTGGGTACGTCGCGATAGGCCTCGATCAGCGCGTCGGAGAACTCCAGCGGGTGCGAGGTGGTGAAGCGGATGCGGCCGATGCCATCGATCTCGGCGATCGCGCGGATCAGCAGGCCCAGGTCGGCGGTATCGCCCGAGTCGCCCAGCGGGCCGCGGTAGGCATTGACGTTCTGGCCCAGCAGGTTGACCTCGCGCACGCCCTGTGCAGCGAGCTCGGCGACTTCGGTCAAGACCGACTCGAACGGGCGACTGATTTCCTCGCCACGGGTGTAGGGCACCACGCAGTAGGAGCAGTATTTCGAGCAGCCTTCCATGATCGAAACGAAAGCGGTCGGGCCTTCCGCGCGTGGCTCGGGCAAGCGGTCGAACTTTTCGATTTCCGGGAAACTGATATCGACCTGCGGCGCGTCCTGTTCGCGGCGTGCGCGAAGCATCTCCGGTAGCCGGTGCAGCGTTTGTGGCCCGAATACCAGGTCGACGTAGGGCGCGCGGTCGAGGATGGCGGCGCCTTCCTGCGAGGCGACGCAGCCGGCCACGCCGATGATGACCGGGCGTTCGCCTTGCTTCAGGTGCTTCCAGCGGCCCAGCTGGCTGAACACCTTCTCCTGCGCTTTTTCGCGGATCGAGCAGGTATTGACCAGGATCACGTCGGCTTCTTCCACGATCGTGGTCGGTTCCATTCCTTCGTTGACGGCCAGCAGATCGGCCATCCGCGCCGAGTCGTACTCGTTCATCTGGCAGCCGTAGGTCTGAATGAAGAATTTTTTTGCGCCGGGGCGGGGCGTGGGCTTGGCGTGCAGGGATGGCAACGGAAGCAGGTCGGACATGGCGATCTCCGGGGCGCGGCGGGGAATCCGGGCCGGGTGTGAGCCGTGCATTTTAGGGCATGCGCGGGCCAGCGCCGCGGCCCGTTCGTCAACGCCGGTATGGCCCCGGCACTTGCCATCCCCCATCGAAGGGTCGAGACTCGGCCCCATGTTGGGGAGACTCGTCTTCGTCGTGGTGTTGCTTGCGCTGGCCGCGCCGGGCTGGGCTGGGCGTCTTTACAAGTGTGAAGGTGCGGACGGCAGCGTCAGTTATGTCAGCAAGCGCGTGCCGGGCGCGACATGCAAGCAGATCGGCAACTATCGCGCCGAACGCCCCCGTCCCGCGCAGGCATCGAGCCGCCCGGTCGCGGTACCAGTCAACCTTTCGCCCGCTCCGTCGCTGGCCGTCGCCCCGCGTGGCGGGATCGCGCCGGTGTCCGGGGTGACCGCGACCACCGCGGCGCCTGGCGGCCTGCCGCCGGCCGGCAATGCCGCCGCAAGCCACACCGCCATGCCCGCGCAAGCCCCGGCAACGGTGATTGCCGCACCCGCAGCCGCACCCGTCCCGGCAGCGACCGGGCCGCGGGTGGTGCGCGGGCAGGTGTATTCCTTCATCGGTGCCGATGGCGTGCGCAATTACACCAGCGTGCGGCCGCGTGGCGTGCCGACCTCGGCCGTGCGCACGATTGCCTACAGCTACATCCAGACCTGCTACGCCTGCGGCAACCTGCCGGGGGTGAATTTCGGCACCTTGCGGTTGAACACCAGTGCCTATGACGCCGAGATCCGTGCCGCTGCCGCCGCCAACGGGGTGGAGGAGGCGGTGGTGCGCGCGATCATCCATGCCGAATCCGCGTTCAACCCACTGGCGCTGTCTCGCGCCGGGGCGCAGGGCTTGATGCAGTTGATGCCGGCGACTGCGCGTCGATTCGGGGTGACCGATGCCTTCAACGCCAGCCAGAACATTGCCGGGGGCGTGCAGTACCTGGCGTGGTTGTTGAAGCGCTATCGAGGTGACCTGTCGCTGGCGGCGGCCGGTTACAACGCCGGCGAAGGGGCGGTGGACAGATATGGCGGCGTGCCGCCGTACAACGAGACCCAGCGCTACGTCCAGCGGGTCGCCCTGCTGGCCCAGCGCTACCGGGGCGCATTGAGCCCGGCGGCGGCGACTTCGCCAGGCGGATTGTCGGCTCGTTAAGCATTCCGCTACACTTTCCTGTCCTTTGCGGCCGGCCAGCGTTCGCCAGCGCGTCGCTGTCTTGCCGTAACCGTTTGATTCATATTCATTTTTCGGAGTGCGGGATGACCAACGAAGAGGTCAACACCGGCCGCCGTCGATTCCTCACCGCGAGCACCGCGGTGGTCGGGGCGGTTGGCGTGGGGTTCGCGGCGGTGCCGTTCATCAAATCGTGGAGCCCCAGCGCACGTGCGCGTTTTGCCGGTGCCCCGGTGACCCAGGACATCAGCGCCCTGGCCGACGGCCAGCAGTTGGTGGTGGCCTGGCGTGGCCAGCCGGTCTACATCGCCAAGCGCACCAAGGAAATGCTGGCAGTGCTGCCGCAGATGGATGCGCTGGTCGCCGATCCGAAGTCGGACGCTTCCGAGCAACCGGCTTACGCCAAGAACGAGAACCGCTCGATCAAGCCCGAGATCCTGGTGCTGGTCGGGGTGTGCACCCACCTTGGCTGCGCACCTGAACTGTACGCCGAGATCAAGCCCGAGCCGTTCGATCCGAACTGGAAGGGCGGTTATTTCTGCCCCTGCCACAAGTCGCGCTACGACATCGCCGGGCGCGTGCTCAAGTCGATGCCGGCGCCGCTGAACCTGCCGGTGCCGCCGTATTACTTCGCGGACGACAACACGGTCGTGATCGGCGTCGACCAGAAAGGGGCGGCCTGAGCCATGACCAACAAGATCACCCAACTCGCCTGCACCACCGCCACCGGCGTCATGGACTGGGTCAACGAGCGCGCGCACGGCCTGATGCCGTTCTACCGCAAGCACATGTCGGAGTACTACGCGCCGAAGAACTTCAACATCTGGTACATCTTCGGCATCCTCGCCACGGTGGTGCTGGTCAACCAGATCGTCACCGGCATCTTCCTGACGATGCACTTCAAGCCGAGCGCGGCGGAAGCCTTCGATTCGGTCGAGTACATCATGCGCGATGTCGACTGGGGCTGGCTGATCCGCTACATGCACTCGACCGGCGCGTCGATGTTCTTCATCGTCATCTACCTGCACATGTTCCGCGGGATGATGTACGGCAGCTACAAGAAGCCGCGCGAACTGGTGTGGCTGCTGGGCATGGTGATCTACCTGGTACTGATGGCCGAAGCCTTCATGGGCTACGTGCTGCCCTGGGGCCAGATGTCGTACTGGGGCGCGAAGGTCATCATTTCGCTGTTCGGCGCGATCCCGGTGATCGGCGGCGATCTGACCCAGTGGATCATGGGTGACTTCAACCCCGGCGATGCCACCCTGAATCGGTTCTTCGCCCTGCACGTGATCGCGCTGCCGTTGGTGCTGTTGTTGCTGGTGACCCTGCACATCTTCGCCCTGCACGAAGTCGGCTCCAACAACCCGGACGGCGTCGAGATCAAGAAGGGGCCGAAGGGCAATCGCTGGTCGCCGACCGCGCCCGCCGATGGCGTGCCGTTCCATCCGTACTACACGGTGAAGGACACGTTCTTCGTTGCCTGCTTCCTGCTCATTGCGGCCTTCATCATCTTCTTCGCGCCGACCTTCGGTGGCTGGTTCCTCGAACACGACAACTTCACCGCGGCCAACCAGTTGGTGACGCCCGCGCACATCAAGCCGGTCTGGTACTTCACCCCGTACTACGCGATGTTGCGGGTGATTCCGTCGTTCTTCGGGATCAAGCTGTGGGGCGTGCTGGTGATGTTCGGCGCGATCGTCTGCCTGTTCCTGGTGCCGTGGCTCGACAAGTCGCCGGTGAAGTCCTACCGCTATCGCGGCTGGCTGAGCTGGACCATGCTGATGATGTTCGTGGTCTGCTTCTGCTGGCTAGCCAAGATCGGCGCTGGCCCGGGCACCGACCCGGTCGAAGCGATCATCGGCCGCGTGCTGACCTTCCTCTACTTC
Organism: Pseudomonadota bacterium; assembly: GCA_018242365.1. Lineage (GTDB taxonomy): Bacteria > Pseudomonadota > Gammaproteobacteria > Xanthomonadales > Xanthomonadaceae > Thermomonas. The sequence goes on along the minus strand of JAFECB010000004.1, from coordinate 210,559 downwards.
GCCTTCTTCATCACCATGCCGGTCTGGTCCAAGCTCGACAAGACCAAGCCGGTTCCGGACCGGGTGACCATGCATGACTAAGAACTTCCTGTCCCGCATGGCGGTCGTGGCCGCCGGCCTGCTGCTCAGCTTCAGCGCACTCGCCAACGAGGGCGGCAATACCCAGCAATCCGGCACCGATCTCGATGATCGCGCCTCACTGCAGCGCGGTGCCGCGCTGTACATGAACTACTGCAGCGGCTGCCATTCGCTGAAATACGTGCGTTATGCGCGCATCGGCGAGGATCTCGGGCTGAGCGAAGACCAGGTGATGCACAACCTGAACTTCACCGGCGGCAAGATCGGCGACCACGTGCTGGCGGCGATGCCGGCGGACACTGCCAAGGCCGCGTTCGGCAAGGCGCCGCCGGATCTGAGCGTGATCGCGCGCGTGCGCGGCCCGGATTGGATCTACACCTACCTCAAGTCCTTCTACCTGGACGAGAGCCGCCCGGTGGGCTGGAACAACACCCTGTTCCCGAACGCCTCGATGCCCAATCCTCTTTGGGAGCTGCAAGGCATGCAGCAGCCCAAGTACGGGCCGAAGGATGCCAGCGGTGAAGCGCCGGTCGAGGGTTTCACGATCAGCCAGCCCGGCAGCCAGACGCCGCAGCAGTTCGACCAGACCGCGCGTGACATCGCCGCGTTCCTCGAATATGCCGGCGAACCGGCGGCGCTCAAGCGCCAGAGCGTCGGCATCTGGGTGATCCTGTTCCTTGCCTTTTTTGCATTTATCGCCATGCTGCTGAAGAACGAGTTTTGGCGGGACGTTCACTGACGCGCCGCGTCCTGGCGGCGCCCGCGAAGGGGAACGGGAGCTGTGAAGGTTGCCTGCACGGTGCGGGTGACGCGGGTGCGTTCGGCCTGTCCGGACGTTGGAGTAAGTCCTGATGACGGCCATGAGTCCTCGCATGCGTAATGCCCTGACCCTGTTTTCCGCCACTGATGATGTCGTCTGCCACCGGGTGCGCCTGGTGCTGGCCGCCAAGGGCGTGACCTACGACTTCATCGCGGTCGATCCGCAGGACCCGCCCGAGGACCTGATCGACCTGAATCCGTACCACTCGGTGCCGACTCTGGTCGAGCGCGACCTGGTGCTGTATGCCGCCAGCGTGGTCAGCGAGTATGTGGATGAGCGCTACCCGCATCCGCCGTTGATGCCGGTGGAGCCGCTGGCACGCGCGAGACTGCGACTGGCGATGCTGCGCATCGAGCACGATTGGGTGCCGCAGGTGCAGGCGATCCAGCTCGGCAACAAGCAGCAGGCCGAGGCCGGCCGCAAGCGGCTGAAGGAACTGCTGGCGCAGTCGGTGCCGCTGTTCAAGGCCTACAAGTTCTTCCTGAATCCCGAGATGAGTCTGGCCGACTGCGCGATGGCGCCGATCATCTGGCGTCTCGAAGCGCTGGGCGTGGCCCTGCCGAAGGACGGCAAGGTGATCGAGGACTACGGCAATCGCGTGTTCCGCAATCCCGGCTTCGTGCGCAGCCTGACCGAACAGGAAAAGAAGTTGCGCGAGCTGGTGCTTTGAGCGCGCAATGACCGGGGAACCGCCGATTCCTCAGATGACCAGCCAGCGCCCGTACCTGATGCGCGCGCTGTATGAGTGGGTGGTCGACAACGGCATGACCCCGCATGTACTGGTCAATGCCCGCTATCCTGGCGTGCGCGTGCCCCCGCATACGATCAAGGACGGCCAGGTGGTGCTCAACATCGCCGATCGCGCGGTGGCCAAGCTGACCATGGATAACGACGGGTTGCGCTTTTCCGCGCGCTTCGGCGGCGTCTCGCAGAGCGTGGTGATTCCGATGGGTGCGGTGATCGCCCTGTACGCGCGCGAGAGCGGGCACGGCATGGCCCTGCCGGAAGAACCGCAAGCCGAGGCATCCAGTGCGTCGGGCGCACCCGCATCCACAACAGCAGCCGAACCCGCAGAGCGTCCTGCTGCCGAGGACGGTCCACCGGACGACGTCCCGGAGCCGCCCAAGCGTGGCGGGCATCTGCGGGTGATCAAGTAAGGCGACACTGTTTGCTTGCGTGTGTTTGGATCGATGTGAGGCGTCGCCTGGGCAATACGATCCAAGCTGTCCGTAGTGCGTGCGTCATCCCCGTGAAAGCGCGGATCCCTGGACGTAAACGCCAGGTTCCCGGATTGGACATGCGTCCGTCAAAAGCAGCCCGCTTTCGCGGGAATGACCACGCCTGATCAGTTTTGGCCTACCGCACCAATCCCGCATACAGATCATCGGCCAGCGCCTCGTAGCCCTCGCGGCTGAAGTGCACGCCGTCGCGCCGTGCCAGCCCACGTGACACCCAGCCGGTCATGCTGCAAGCACCACCCATCGCCTGCTGCCAGTCCCAATACAGGGTGTGTTGCTGTTGCGCCACCGCGCGCTGCACCGCTTGCACGGCGTCGAGGCCAGTGGCGCGGGTGCCACAGCGGCCGCCGGCGAAACTTTTCAGGGATTCCGGTGCGCCGATGATCAGGATGGCGCTGTTCGGGAAACGTTGGCGCAGTTGGTTGATGGCCGTGGTCAAGGTCGCGCGCAGCGCTTCCGGATCAAGCGTGGTGCGGAAGGCTTCGTTGGTGCCGTAGGCCAGTGCGATGATGTCGGGGTTCGCCGCGCCCAGGTCGTCCATCCAGCCATTGCGCCAGCGATTCCACTGCTCCAGTTCGGAGCCATTGATGCCGGCCGCCGAGACGATGGCGCCGCTGTTCCCGACCGAGCGCATCCACCAGCCGCCGATGGCTGTTTGCGGGCTGATCGTCGCGCTCAGGGTGATCGGCAGTTCCGCCTCGAAGGTGACCGTGTGCCACTGGTCATCCGGTGTCGGGCTCTTGATCGCCAGGTGGATGCCGCCGGCATCGGTGACGGTCAATGGTGCATCCAGCAGGCCTTGCTTGATCAGCAGGGTGATCGACTGGCGACCGGTCTGGTAACGCGGCGTCAGGGTCAGGCTGGCGAACGAAGCGCTGACCTGGGCGATGAAGCCGCCGAACGGGTAGTCATTGCCGGGGCCGGAACTGCGGCTGCTGATGAGCTGCCAGCCCGATTGCATGAAGGTCATCCGCGCCATCCGCTGGCCGGGGATCTGCATCGGCGTGACCCAGCCGATGCCGCCGTCGCCCAGTTGCTGTTGCAGGCGCAGGCGCAGGCGTTCGGTCAGGAAGTCGCCTGCGGTGTGGGAGTCGCCGATTTGCAGATAGCGGAAGGATGTTCCCGCACCGCCGTGCAGCTTCGCCAGCGCGGCCGCGGCATTGGGAGCGCCGAAATTCTGCAGGCTGGATTGGGTCGTCGTTGGCGCAGGCAGGGCGTCTGGCGTTGCGGTGGAAGGCGTCGCAGGCATCGGCATCGGTGCCGCCTGATCCGGCGTTGTCGGCATCGGCACGGACGGCGCGGATTGCGTGTCCGGCTGGTAGTCCGCGGCCTTGGTCCAACCCTTGCCGCAATGGCTGGTGCTCTTGTATTCGGTCACGCCGTCGGCACCGGTGCGCTTGCAGACCACGCTGGCGCTGGCCTTGCCCGACTGCGGCGACAGGGTCAGCGCACAGGCGAGGCCGAGCGCGAAGACGCGTGGCAACAGCGTCACGGTTGCGGATGACGTGGGGTCATGGCTCATTTTACCGTGAGCATGGCTTGCACATGCTTGGCGATGTAGGCCTGCCCGGACGGCGAGAAATGGATGCCGTCGCCGCTGCGCATCTTGACCAGTTGGCCATCGACCATGATCGCGTCGCTGTAGGGCTGGCCGGGCATCGACAACAGCGGACGCGTATCGACGAACACCGCGCCGTGGCGGGTGACTTCATCGCGAATCACCGGCATCAGCCACGCCATCTGGGTATCGAGCTGTTCCCTCTTCATGCCCGGCGCGCCGATCCACAGCACGCTGGCATCATGCGCCTTGGCGGCATCGAGGATGCGTGCCACCCGGGCGCGATAGACCGCTTCCCATGCCGGGCTCTCGAACTTCAGGTAGGTGCGGCCGGGATGTGCCGGATCGGCCATGTCCCAGGGATCGTTGGGGCCGAGCATGACCACCACCAGTCTGATTTCCGGATCGCCGTCGAGTGCAGTCTCGATGGTCGCCGGCCAGTCGAAGGCGGAGGGGTAGGCGAGGCCGGTGCTCTGCTTGCTCAGGTTGATGCTGTCGATGCCATAGGTCTCGTGCAGGCTGCGTTGCAGTTGCGGGGCAACGCCCTGCATCAGCGAATCGCCGGCGAACAGCACCTTCGCGGGTGCGGCGATGGTCAGGTAGTTGCGGATGCGCACCTGTTCGGCAAGGGCGGCATCACGGGCCAGGGCCAGCCGGTACTGGCGTTCCTGCTCCGCCTTTTCGCGAGCGATCCGTGCGCGTTCCTGCCGCTGCTTGTCCCAATAGCGTGGGGTCAGCACGACGCTGTCGTTGAGCTGATCGCGTAATGCGGCCGAGATCGCACCTGCACCCTTGCGCACGCCGTCATGCACGCGTTCGAGCCCGCGCCATAGGCTGGCGCCGGCCTCCCAGCCCCGGCTCGCGCGGAGCGCAGGCAGCGGCGTCGGGCGGTGGTATTGCTGCTGGATGTAGGTGTTGATCGAGCCTTGCATCAGCCACAGCATGCCCAGCGCAACGGCCGCCAGGATCAGGCCGGTGGCGATCGCGCCGGGGCGGATCGCCTGTTGGATCGCCGGTTGGATCGCAGCCTCAGAAGTTCGCATAGATGAACCCCGGCACGCCGGACGGCGCGAACATGGCGACCAAGGCCAGGGTGGCAAGTAGCGGTGCCGGACGCAGCCACGTCGGCATCGCGTCCAGCGCGCTTGCATAGCGGGCGGGCAGATGCACCAGCCTGGGATAGGCGAGCAGGGCCACCAACATCGCCAGCAACCACAGCGGTGCGTCGGTGGCGATCGGCGTGTCGAACAGATTGCCGAACAGCGCACGGAAGACCGCGATGGCGTCGGCGAGGTGGGTGGCACGGAAGAACACGAAGGCGAAGCAGACGAAATTGACGGTGACGAACACGCCCAGCGCCTTGCCGGGCCATCCACTGCGCGTGAGTTTCTCGCGGCCGCCGAAAACGCGATCACCGATATTCAACAACACCAGGGCACTGGCATGCAGGAAGCCCCACAGCGCGAAGTTCCAGCCCTGCCCATGCCAGAGGCCGGACAGGACCAGGGCGATGAACAGGTTGAGCTGGGTGCGGCTGAATCCGTGCTTGCTGCCACCCAGCGGAATGTAGAGGTAATCGCGGATCCACACCGACAGGCTGATGTGCCAGCGATCCCAGAACTCGCGGATGTTGCTGGCCAGCAAGGGTGCGCGAAAGTTCACCGGGATGCGCAGGCCCAGCAACATGCCCAGCCCAACCACGAGGTCGCTGTATCCGGAAAAATCGAAGAACAGTTGCAGGGTGTAACCGTAGATCGCCGCCAGCACGTCGAGCGACTGGAACTGTGACGGGTTGGCGAACACCGGATCGACCAGGGACTCCGACAGCCAACCGGCCAGCCACCACTTTTTCGCCAGTGCCAGCAGGATCAGGGTCAAGGCCAGCGTGGGCGCCAGCACCTTGCGCGGCGTGGCCTGGCGGATCTGGTCGAGGCCGTTGCATTCGCTGCCGTCATAGGCGGTCAGATGCTTGGCATTGCGTGCCCGCAGGATCGGGCCGGAGGTGATGGTGAGGAACAGGCCGAAGTGGCCGAGCAGGTCGAACAGGCTGAGCCGCAGCGGGCCGTCGATCTCGCGGCGGTAACGCGCGTGCAGGTAGCTGATGCCCTGGAAGGTGTAGTACGACACGCCCAGCGGCAGCAGCCAGGTCGATTCCAGCAGGCCGGTGCCGAATCCGTGTGCAGCCAGTGTTTCGCGCAGCGGCACGCGGAAGAACTCGGCATATTTCCAGAACGCGAGGTGGGCCACGCCTCCGCCGATGCCGATCCACAACCATGCCTTGCGCGGGATGCGTGGCAATGCATCCATGCCGCGCGACACCAGCCAGGCGAACATGGTGAAGGCGACGAAGCAGGCACTGGCCACCCAGCTGGCGTAATACGCCAACAGCGCGAGGCTGGTGAGGGTCAGCAGCGCGGACTGCGCGCGTGGCTGTCGCCAGAAGGCCCAATACAGGGCAAAGAAACACACGAAAAACAGGCCGAACTCGACGGAAACCAGTCCCACGTCCTTCCCCAATTACCGCGCGTCCATGTGTGCGCCGTCCGGCGGGGAAATGATAGCGGGTTCGGGAGAAGGCAGACGGGAGAGGATCCTTGACGCGGATAGGCGCGGAAAGGGCGGATCGAGCTCTGGGGAATTTCGCTGGCGCGAGCTGGTCTCACGTGTTATCCGCGATGATCGGATTTGATCCGCGTCGAAACAGCGTCAGTTCGGGAGTTGCTGGACAACGGACTGCGCAGCGCGGGTCGGGCCGCTGAAACCGATCAGGCGTCCGTCCAGCAGGACCAGTTGCCCGATATGGCGGTCGTGACCGTCCGACGAATATTCGAAGCGGAAACGCCGCTCCAGTCCCAGCCAGCCATTGTCCTTGCGGCGCAGACGCAGACCGGCGCCATGCACCGACTGGTCCAGCCATTGCACGCCGGCCGCAGCGCAAGCATCGCGGCCGATCTCGGCGGCGCGTTCGGCGGCGGCGCGGGCGGCGGTGAAGAAGAAAAACGCCGCCGCACCAACGATCATCAGGATGAGCAGCGTTGGCATGGGGGTTACTGTGGTGGCGACTGCCCGAGCTTGCAAGTGGGGAAATACCGCCAGCCTGCAGGAGCGCACCTAAGGGGCGCGATCGTGCGTGGCGGTCGCACCCCTGCGGTGTGCTCCTACAGCAAGGTTGAGCGCACCACCGGCGTGGTGTGGAACACTGCGCCTCAATCCACCAGCTTCAGCGAAAAGTCGATCGCGTGGACGTGCTTGGTCAGCGCGCCGATCGAGATGCAATCGACGCCGTCTTCGGCGATGGCGCGCAGTCCGGCCAGATCGACGCCGCCCGAGACTTCCAGCGGAATGCGGCCGGAATAGGGCGCAGCCTTGGCGATCCGTACTGCCTCGCGGCGGCTGTCGGCATCGAAATCATCGATCAGGATGCGCGTGCAGTCGGTGCCCAGCGCCTCGCGCAGCTGCGCCAGCGTTTCCACTTCGACAATCAATGGCAGTTGCGGGTGCAGCTCGCGTGCCCTGGCAACCGCGGCCGCCACCGAGCCGAATGCGCGGATATGGTTTTCCTTCAGCATCACCGCGTCGAACAGGCCCATACGATGGTTGTCACCGCCACCGATGCGGACTGCGTATTTCTGCGCGACACGCAGGCCGGGCAGGGTCTTGCGCGTATCGAGGATGCGCGTACCGGTACCGCGCACGGCTTCGACATGACGTGCGGTGACGGTGGCGGTGCCTGACAGGGTTTGCAGGAAATTCAGCGAGGCGCGTTCGGCACTGACCAGCGCACGGCTACGGCCATGCAGCGTGGCGACCACCGTGCCGGCGGCGATCCGGTCGCCCTCGGCGCAGCGCCAGTGAATCTGCACCTGTGGATCGAGTGCGCGATGGCAGGCGTCGAACCAAGGCCGTCCGGCGACGACGCAATCCTCCTTGCACAGCAAATGGGCGCGATCCGGGCGATCATCCAGCAAGTCGGCGGTGGCATCGCCACGGCCGAGGTCTTCGGCCAGAGCGGCGGCGACATCGCGGGCGATGGCGTCGACCAGTGCGGTCGGCAAGTCGTTCATGCCGCGGGGAATCCGTCGGCTTGCAACGTCGCCAAGGCCTCGTCCGCCAGCAGCACCGGAATACCGTCATCGATCCGGTACACGGTCTTGCGGTCGCGGGTCACCAGGGCTTCGCGCAGCGGCTCGACCTGCACGCCGGCGTCGCCACGATGCACGCGGCGTGCGGCGATCGCCTCATTCATCGCCGCCAAACCCGCGGCATTCAGCAGCGCCAGCGGCTGCCGCGTGGACGGACAAACCAGGATGTCGAGCAACTTGCGGTCCATGGCAATGCGGGCGTGTGCGGATGCGGGTCGGCTGCACAAGAGGGTAGCATCGGGCGGGTCGCCCAGCCGCGCATTCACCACGCAAGGCCTGAATCCGGCCGCTGCGGACGCGTTAGAATGCGGGTTTGGCGAACGATACCGACATGATCGATCCCGCACATTCCGACAAGGCACCGCTGGTGGGCGTGGTCATGGGCTCGCGCTCCGATTGGGACACCATGCAGCGCGCGGCACAGATGCTGGACATGCTCGGCGTGCCGCATGAGGTGCGGGTGGTGTCGGCGCATCGCACGCCGGACCTGCTGTTCGATTACGCGCACAGCGCTGCGTCGCGTGGCTTGCGCGCGATCATCGCGGGTGCCGGTGGCGCCGCGCATCTGCCCGGCATGCTCGCATCCAAGACGGCGGTGCCGGTGCTGGGCGTGCCGGTGCAGAGCAAGGCCCTGAACGGAATGGATTCGCTGCTGTCGATCGTGCAGATGCCCGCGGGCATCCCGGTGGCGACCTTTGCGATTGGCCATGCCGGTGCCGCGAATGCCGCGTTGTTCGCCGCCGCGATGTTGGCGAGCGAGCATCCGTCGATCGCGGGCGCACTCGCCGCCTTCCGCGAACGGCAGACGCGCGACGTGGCCGACAACGACGACCCGCGCACGTGACGACGGTCGGCATCCTCGGAGGCGGGCAGCTGGCCCGCATGATGATCCTTGCCGGTGCGCCGCTGGGCCTGCGCTTCAAGGTGCTCGACCCCGCCGCCGATGCCTGCGCCGGGCAACTCGCGCCCTTGACCGTGGGCGACTATGCCGACAAGGACGCGCTCGCGCGTTTCATCGATGGCGTCGATGCGGTGAGCTTCGATTTCGAGAACGTGCCCGCACACGCGGTCGAGTGGTTAGCGGAACGTGCGCCGGTGTTCCCGCCGCCCGCCGCGCTTGCGATCGCACAGGATCGCCTGTCGGAGAAAACCCTGTTCGGTGAGATCGGGATTCCGGTTGCGCCGTTTTCGGACATCACCTCGTCGGATGATTTGAACGAGGCGGTCGCGACTCTGGGCGTCCCCTGCATCCTCAAGACCCGTCGGCTCGGTTATGACGGCAAGGGGCAGTTCCGCATCCGCAGCCGCGATGACGTGGCGCTGGCATGGGCGGCACTCGGGCCGCAGGTCGGCAAGACCGGCCTGATCCTCGAAGGCTTCGTCGCCTTCCAGAGCGAGCTGTCGGTGATCGCCGTGCGTGGCAGAGATGGCGAGTTCCGCGCCTGGCCGGTGACGCGCAACTGGCATGTCGATGGCGTGCTCTCCGCGAGCCTGGCGCCTGCCGCCATTCCTGCACCGCTGCAGCAGCGTGCGCTGGAGTACGCGCGGCGGCTGGCCGATACCCTCGACTACGTCGGTGTGTTCGCGCTCGAGCTGTTCTGTCGCGATGGCGAATTGCTGGCCAACGAGATGGCACCGCGGGTACACAATTCCGGGCACTGGACCCAGGACGGCAGCTCGTGCAGCCAGTTCGAGAACCACCTGCGCGCCGGCCTCGGCCTGCCGTTGGGGGATACCGGTGCATATGGCATGACCTGCATGCTCAACTGGCTCGGCGCGATGCCGGATCCGTCGCCGATCCTGCATGAGGCGGGCGGCCATTGGCACGATTACGGCAAAGCAGCGCGTGTGGGGCGCAAGGTTGGCCATGCCAATCTTCAGGCCGAGTCTCCCGGCGCACTCGCTGCGTCGCTGGAGCGCGTTGGTGAGGCGCTTGGTCGACAGGCGCAAGTGGCGCCGGTGCGCGCGAGTCTCGTCTGAGCCGCTGAGCTGGTTTCAAAAGCGCGAACGGCCGGGTCGCCCCGGCCGTCCAGACTGCGTTGATTGCAGGCGTGGGCTTACTTCATCTGTCCAGCGGCAAAATTCCAGTTCACCAGATTCCAGAACGCATCCAGATACTTCGGGCGAGCGTTGCGGTAATCGATGTAATAGGCGTGTTCCCATACATCGCAGGTCAACAGCGGGGTGTCGTCGCCGGTGATCGGCGTGGCCGCGTTGGAGGTGCTGGCCAGCGCCAGCGAGCCGTCCGCGCGCTGCACCAGCCAAGCCCAACCGGAGCCGAAGGTGCCGATGGCGGTCTTGGTGAATTCTTCCTTGAACTTGGCGAAGCTGCCGAAGGCGGCATTGATCGCATCCAGCAGCTTGCCGCTGGGCTCGCCGCCGCCATGGGGCGACAGGCAATTCCAGTAGAAGCTGTGGTTCCACACCTGCGCGGCGTTGTTGAACATGCCGCCCTGCGATTTCTTGATGATGTCGACCAGGCCCAGTGCGGCGAACTCGGTGCCCTCGGTCATCTTGTTGAGATTGGTGACATAGGCCTGGTGGTGCTTGCCGTAGTGGAAGTCGATGGTTTCCGCCGAGATATGCGGCTCCAGCGCGTTGTTGGCATAGGGCAGGGCGGGTAGTTCGATGGCCATGGGCCGGGTCTCCTGTTCAAGCGGAAGGAAGAAAGCGGCTGGTGCCGCTCGACGCATTACAATGGGAGGTTGCAGACGGGCCATTGTAGCGGGCGATGCCGTCGTCGCCCCGTGAAGTGGTCGCGTCGAGGTCATAGAGGAGTTTCACCGGTGCCAACCGTGGAAGAGCGCATCCGCGCTGAAATCGACCGCCATCCCGTGGTGTTGTTCATGAAGGGCACCGTGGACTACCCGATGTGCGGCTTTTCCAGCCGTGCGGTGCAGGCATTGCTGGCCGCCGGCGCCAATCCGCTGCGCACGGTCAATGTGCTGGAAGATCCGGAGATCCGCGCCAACCTGCCGCGGTTCTCCGACTGGCCGACGTTCCCGCAGTTGTATGTGCAAGGTGAGCTGATCGGCGGTTGCGACATCATCGTCGAGCTGGCCGAATCCGGCGTGCTGGCACCGATGCTTGCGGACGCGGGCAAGCCGTGACGGGACCGGACGTGATGGGTCAGCCGATGTTGCAGGATCGCGTCATCCTGATCGCCGGTGCGGCCGGCGGGCTGGGTTCTGCGGCGGCGGTGGCCTGCGCGCAGGCCGGTGCCAATGTGATCCTGCTCGGTCGCAAGGTGCGTGCACTCAATCGCGTGTACGAGGACGCCAAGGCCGCTGGCCCGGACCCGATGCTGTATCCGCTCGATCTGGAAGGCGCGACGCCGGACGATTACGACCAACTCGCGCAGGCCATTGAAGCTGAGTACGGGCACCTCGATGGCCTGCTGCATTGCGCGGCCGAGTTCAAGGCGCTGACGCCGCTGGCCCATACCGATCCGGCCGATTTCGCGCGCGCCATCCATGTCGACCTGACCGCACGCTGGTGGCTCACGCAAGCCTGCCTGCCCGTGCTGGCCAAATCGGACGCAGCTGTGGCGCTGTTCGTGCTGGACGATCCGCTGCGGCGTGGAAGCGCAGATGCGGCTGGCGCGTTCTGGGGCGGCTACGGCCTCGCACAATCCGCGCAAGCGACCTTGGTGCCGATGCTGCAAGCGGAGCTGGGTGCCAGCGGGCCGCGCATCAGCGGCCTGCGCCCCGGTCCGATGCGCACCGGGCTGCGCTCGCGTGCCTACCAGCTCAATGTCGATCCGGATGCGCGGCCGGCGGCGGACTATGCCGCGGTTTGCGTGGAACTGTTGTCGCGGGCGGGTGCGGCTTGGCGCGGCAAGATCAAGGACATGCAGGCCGACGCATCACACTGAACCACACTGGCCGTGGCCAGCCCCGTTTCTGTCGCACAATGCGCGCCACGCGCACGCACAACCCACATGGAAGATCGGATGCCACAGATCGAACACGCACGCATCGCCATCGTCGGCCTCGGCTACGTCGGCCTGCCCTTGGCGGTCGAATTCGGCAAGCACATCGACACGCTTGGTTACGATCTCGATGTCGGGCGTGTCGAGGAATTGCAGCGCGGCCACGACCGCACGCTGGAAGTGGCTTCCGACGAACTGGCGGCCTCGGCGCACCTGCGCTACACCGCCTGCCTCGATGACCTGCGTGATCGCAATGTCTACATCGTCACCGTACCCACGCCAATCGACGCCGCCAAGCGCCCCGACCTCACCCCGCTGATCAAGGCCAGCGAGGCCCTCGGCAGCGTGTTGGTCGCAGGCGACACGGTGATCTTCGAATCCACCGTCTATCCCGGCTGTACCGAGGAAGTCTGCGTGCCGATCCTGGAGCGCGTGTCCGGCTTGCGTTATGAAGCACGGGATTTGACCGTAGGAGCGCACCAACGGGGCGCGACCTCCATCAATACCTTCGCCATCGGCTACTCCCCCGAACGCATCAATCCCGGCGACAAGGCCCATCGCGTCACCACCATCAAGAAAGTGACCTCCGGGTCGACCCCGGCCACCGCCGATTTCGTCGATGCGCTCTACGCCAGTATCGTCACCGCCGGCACCCACAAGGCGCCGTCGATCAAGGTCGCCGAAGCCGCCAAGGTGATCGAGAACACCCAACGTGACCTCAACATCGCCTTGGTCAATGACCTGTCGATCCTGTTCCACAAGCTCGGCATCGATACCCTCGATGTGCTCGAAGCCGCAGGCACCAAATGGAACTTCCTGCCGTTCCGGCCGGGGCTGGTGGGCGGCCATTGCATCGGCGTGGATCCGTATTACCTCACCCACAAGGCGCAGGAAGTCGGCCACCACCCGCAGGTCATCCTTGCTGGTCGCCGCACCAATGACAGCATGGGGCCGTTCGTCGCCGACCAGACCCTCAAGCTGATGCTGGCAAAGCGCATCAATCCGATCGGCGCGCGCGTGCTGGTGCTGGGGCTGGCCTTCAAGGAAAACTGCCCGGATCTGCGCAACACGCGCGTGGTCGATATCGTGGAGACCTTGCGCGGTTACAACGTGCAGGTGGACATCCACGATCCTTGGGTGGACGCGGCCGAGGCGCGCCATGAGTACGGGCTGGAGGTTCTGGCGCAGCCGGAGCCCGGCCGGTACGATGCGATCATTGTTGCCGCCGCCCATCGGCAGTTCATCGAATTGGGAAGCAGCGGCATCCGCGCCTTCGGCAAGCCCGACTGCGTGGTCTTCGACGTGAAGTCGGTATTGCCACGCGACGCCGTGGACGGGAGGCTGTAAGGATGCGCAATTACGAAGCGCGCCAGCGCGTGCTGGTGACCGGTGGGGCAGGGTTCCTGGGCTCGCACCTGATCGATCGCCTGCTCGAACGCGGTGACGAAGTGATCTGCGTCGACAACCTGTTTACCGGCAGCAAGCGCAACGTCGAGCACCTGCACGGCCACCCGCGCTTCGAGTTCGTCCGCCACGACGTGACCTTCCCGCTCTACCTCGAAGCCGACGCGATCTTCAATCTCGCCTGTCCGGCCTCGCCGATCCACTACCAGCACGATCCGGTGCAGACGACCAAGACCTCGGTGCATGGCGCGATCAACATGCTCGGCTTGGCCAAGCGCCTGCGCTGCCGGATCTTCCAGGCTTCGACCAGCGAAGTCTATGGCGATCCCAGCGTGCATCCGCAGACCGAAGGCTATTGGGGGAATGTCAATCCGATCGGGATCCGCAGCTGCTACGACGAAGGCAAGCGCTGCGCCGAGACCCTGTTCTTCGACTACCACCGCCAACACGGGCTGGACATCAAGGTCGCGCGCATCTTCAACACCTACGGCCCGCGGATGCATCCGAACGACGGCCGGGTGGTGTCGAACTTCATCGTCCAGGCGCTGCGCGGTGACCCGATCACCATCTACGGCGAAGGCCAGCAGACCCGCTCGTTCTGCTACGTCGATGACCTGGTCGAAGGCTTCCTGCGCCTGATGGACACGCCGCCCGGCTTCACCGGCCCGGTCAATCTCGGCAACCCGGGTGAGTTCACCATCCGCCAGCTCGCCGAGCAGGTGATCGCCCTCACCGGATCTGCGTCGAAGCTGGAGTTCAAGCAGTTGCCGGCTGACGACCCGATGCAGCGCAAGCCGGATATTTCCATCGCCACCGAGAAACTGGGCTGGCAGCCGCAGGTGGCGCTGAACGAAGGCCTGACCCGCACGATCGCCTATTTCGATGGCCTGTTGGCGGGCCGGAAGGACGTCGCCGCGTCGACGGGCTTGTGATCGGCTTCACGCTTCGCTAGGATGCGTTCACGCATTGAACGCACAGGGGAAAGGCGGCGTGCAAGCCTGGTTCGCCGTCAATACCAAGCCTCGATCAGAGGCCATCGCCTACGAGCACCTGAGCCGACAGGGCTATGCCTGCCTGTGGCCGCGCCTGCGTCGCAGCCTGCGCGGCGAGGGTGGCATGCGCGAGCGGATCGAGTGCCTGTTCCCGAATTACCTGTTCCTGCGTGCCGATCCGGAACAGGAATCCCTGGCGCCCGTGCGCTCCACTCGCGGCGCACTCGGATTGGTGCGCTTCGGCAATGCGCCGGCGCGTGTTCCGGACGCGGTGATCGAACAGATACAAGCTAGGTTGGACCCGGTCGACGGCATGATCCGGCTCGCCGCACCCGCATGGACGCCGGGGACGCCGGTGCGGATCAGCGAAGGCCCGCTCTCGGGCATCGCCGCGATTTTCCTTGCCAATGACGGCGCGGATCGGGTGCGGATGCTGGTGGAACTGCTGGGCAGCGTGCGTGAAGTGGTGTTGCCACGGCGACAAGTGGCGATACGGATTTGACCCGTCACCTAGGTGGGTTTTTGTAGGAGCGCACCGAGGCCGAAGGCCGAGGGGCGCGAAATACCAGGAACAACGGCCCTGCGGAACGGCCCACATCGCAGGGCGGTAGCGTGCCTGAGACCGGCACGTCGCGCCCCTGCGGTGCACTCCCATACTTTGCAGGAGCGCATCGAGGCCGTAGGCCGAGAGGCGCGAAACGCGAAACGCGAAACGCGAATACCCGTGAACGACGAACTTCGCCTGCAACTCCTGCGCATCCTGTCCGAGCATCCGGATGTGAGCCAGCGTGAACTTGCGCATGCGCTCGGCCTCTCGCTGGGCAAGACCAACTACTGCCTGCGTGCCCTGATCGCGCGTGGCTGGGTCAAGGTCAACAACTTTCGCAGCAGCGACAACAAGCGCGCGTACGCCTATGTGTTGACCGCCAGCGGCCTGCAGGCGAAGTTCGCCGCAGCCACGCGTTTCCTGCAGCAGCGTCAGGACGAATACCAGCGGCTGGAGCGCGAGATCGAGGAGTTGCGCGGCGAGATCGCGCGTGGCGAACCCGCGCAACAGCCAAGGCTGGGGGGGCACTGACGCATGCAGACAGTCCTTGTCACCGGTGGCGCGGGTTATATCGGCAGTCATGCCTGCAAGGCATTGGCGCACGCGGGCTACCTGCCGGTCAGCTATGACAGCCTCGAACACGGCCATGCCGAGGCGGTGCGCTGGGGGCCGCTGGAGCAGGGCAACATCGCGGACCGTGCGCGGCTCGACGAGGTCATCACACGGCACCGTCCGGTCGCGGTCATGCACTTCGCTGCCTATGCCTATGTCGGTGAATCGGTCAGCGATCCGGGCAAGTACTACCGCAACAATGTCGCCGGTAGCCTGACGCTGTTGGAAGCGCTGCGCGACCATGGCATCGCCGCGTGCATCTTTTCGAGCACCTGCGCCACCTACGGCGTGCCGCAGAGGCTGCCGTTGACCGAAGATCATCCGCAACAGCCGATCAACCCCTACGGCGCCAGCAAATTGATGGTGGAACGCATGCTGGGCGATTTTGATGCCGCCCACGGGCTGCGCTCGATCAGTCTGCGCTATTTCAACGCGGCGGGCGCGGATCCCGAGGGCGAGACCGGCGAGTCGCACGACCCGGAGACCCATTTGATTCCGCTGGTGCTCGATGCCGCTGCCGGCAAGCGGCCGAATATCGCCGTCTACGGAAGCGATTACGACACTCCGGACGGCACCTGCATCCGCGATTACATACATGTCAGCGACCTGGCCGACGCGCATGTGCTGGCGATGCGTGCCCTGCTCGACGGGGCGAAGACAACCGCCTACAACCTTGGCAATGGCGCCGGATTTTCAGTGCGCGAAGTGATCGACTGTGCCCGGCGTGTCACCGGTCGCGATATCGCCGTCGCCGAAGGTGCCCGCCGCCCTGGTGATCCGGCGGTGCTGGTGGGCGATGCCCATCGCATCCGCACCGAACTCGGCTGGTCGCCGAAGCACGCCGGCCTCGAAACCATCATCGAAACCGCGTGGCGTTGGCACCAGCGCAGCCATCGCGCCCCTGCGGTGCGCTCCCACAGCGTGTAGGAGTGCACCGAGGCCGCAGGCCGAGGGGCGCGAATCGCCTCAATCCCAGAAATATCCATGAACCCACCCGACGCCCGCGACGAGCAATTCGCCCACGGTCACCTGACCGAGATCTCGGCATCCAGCAACTCGCTGGCCACCGAGGTTCGTGAACTGTGGGCGTATCGCGACCTGTTGATCCTCCTGATACAACGGGATGTCAGCATTCGCTACAAGCAAAGTGCAGTCGGCATCGGCTGGGCGATCCTGCAGCCGCTGTTGACCACGCTGATCTTCACCGTGGTGTTCGGCAGCTTCGCCAAGTTGCCATCGGACGGCTATCCCTACGCGCTGTACGTGATGTGCGCGATGGTGCCGTGGACGTTCTTCTCGCGTGCACTTTCCGGCGCAAGCGGCAGTATCGTCGGTGCGTCCGGCATGGTCACCAAGGTGTATTTCCCGCGGCTGGTGCTGCCGATCAGCAAGACCGTCTCCGGCCTGGTCGATTTCGCCGTGGCCTTCGTGCTGCTGATCGTGCTGCTGGTGGTGTACCGGGTGATGCCGTCCATCGGCGTGCTGATGTTGCCGCTGTTCATCCTGCTGGCGCTGGCCACCGCGCTTGGGATCGGGCTGTGGCTGACGGCGTTGAACGTGAAATATCGCGACATCGGCCTGCTGGTGCCGTTCCTCACCCAGATATGGATGTATGTGTCGCCGATCGCCTATTCCAGCCAGATCGTGCCGCAAAAATGGTTGTGGTTGTACAGCCTGAATCCGATCTATGGCGTGGTCGAAGGTTTCCGCTGGGCGCTGCTCGGCAAGGCCGCGCCCGCAACGGGGCCGCTCGCGGTTTCGTGCGGTGTGGTGGTCCTGCTGCTGGTCAGCGGGATCTGGTACTTCCGTCGCACCGAACGCGAGTTCGCGGACAATATCTGATGACAATCGCGGTCAAAGTCGAAAACCTCGGCAAGTGCTTCCTGCTTGGTGAAAGCTTCGAACACACCCTGTCCAGTCGGGTCGGTGACCTGTTGCGCGGCCGCATGCGGCGCGCGGCTGGGCGCGAAGAGTTCTGGGCGCTGCGCGACGTCAATTTCGAAGTCAAGGAAGGCGAAGTGCTGGGCATCATCGGCGGCAATGGCGCCGGTAAATCCACCTTGCTGAAAGTGCTGTCGCGGATCACCCCGCCGACCGCAGGCCGGGCGCGGGTGAAAGGCCGCCTGTCCAGCCTGCTGGAGGTCGGCACCGGCTTCCACCCGGAATTGACTGGGCGCGAGAACGTGTTCCTCAATGGCGCGATTCTTGGCATGCGCAAGCATGAAGTGGAGCGCAAGTTCGATGAAATCGTCGCCTTCTCCGGGGTCGAAAAGTTCATCGATACCCCGGTCAAGCGCTATTCCTCCGGAATGTATGTTCGCCTCGCGTTCGCCGTGGCGGCGCACCTCGAACCGGACGTGCTGATCATCGATGAAGTGCTGGCCGTCGGCGATGCCGACTTCCAGAAGCGCTGCCTCGGCAAGATGAACGACGTCGCCAAGCAGGGCCGCACCGTGCTGTTCGTCAGCCACAACATGGCGGCAGTGCAGAAGCTCTGCTCACGGGCGATCTGGATGCGGGAAGGGCAGGTGGCCAGCAGCGGCGAGCCTGGTGAGGTGATCGGTGCCTATCTGGAAGCCTCGGGCCAGCAGGCCAGCGGCGAGGCCATTCGCCCCGGCTATCTGTATTGGCGCGAGTCGATCGCGGAAGCAGAAGACGCCGGCATCACCAGCCTGCAGATGCTGGATGCGTATGACCGCCCCGTGCAAGCGGCGGCGACCTTCGAGCGGTTGCGTTTTCGCATTGGATTTGAAACCCGGCGGGCCTACCGGAGTTTTTCCGCGGTGTTGCAGGTCAACACCAGTGACGGTGTGTCGCTGCTCTTGACCTCGACCACACCGGATCAAAGTCTGCCGTTTTCGGTTGAACCCGGGACGCATGGCATCGATTGCGAATTCGAGCGTTTCCCGTTGGCCGCCGGCGAGTACATGCTGGATCTCGGTTTGGCGATCCCCGGAATCGAATACGTCTGGCGCAACGAAGTCCTGTGTCGCTTGCGGGTCGAACCACGTGACGTGTTCGGCTCGGGGCTGCCGCCCGATTCCCGGCGCTATCTGGTGGCAACACCGAGCCACTGGGCGCTGGCTCATGAGGCGGCCAAGGGCAAGGATGTCGTTGCCGGATGAATGATGTGCCGCGTTGCCGCAGCTGTGGAAACGAGAATTTGAATGACCTCGGCCCCTGCGCGCGCTCCGTCTCCACGGAACCCGGCATCGATCCCGGGCATCTGTTGCATTGCCGGCACTGCGGACTGGGCCAGCGTCATCCCATTCCAACTGCCGATGCGATTGCCGCCATGTACGACGATGCCTCGCCGGAAGCGATGGCCTACGACTACGAGGCCAACGCGGCGTGGGCACTGGCCCGGAAGTGGCTGCACGCACGCTTCGACGGCAGACCGGACGTGGCGGTACTAGACATCGGCTGCCATACTGGGCGATTCCTCGGCGGTTTACCGGAAGCGTGGCAGCGCCACGGCATTGAAAGCGCACGCGAACCGAGCCGGGTCGCACACGAACAACAGAATGTGACGATCATCGGTGACCGCATCGAAAACACCGATACGATGTGGGCGGGAAAATTCGATGCCGTCACCCTGTTCGACGTGATCGAGCACTTGCCCAATCCCGGCGCCGGCATCGCGCAAGCCGCGCGGCTGGTCAAGCCGGGCGGGGTGCTGTTGATCAGCTCCGGCGATCTCGATGCCTGGACCTGGCGTTGGCTCGGCAGCGGCCATTGGTACCTGCAGACCTCGCAGCACCTGGCGGTCATTTCGCGCCGGTTTCTCCGCTGCATGGCAGACTGCCACGGATTGGAAGTGCGCGATTTCGCAAAAATTCCGCACCGCCATGACCGCGCGTCGGTGCGTTTCGGCGAGTTGATCCGCGCGACCTATTGGGGCCTGCGCCAGCGCCAGGGCGCGTGGCGGCTGCCACATCGCCTGCTGCAATCCCTGCCGGGGCTGCACCCGTTGCGGCATATGCAGTCGGTGCCGTGGACGATGACGCTGCGGGATCATTTGTTGGCGATGTGCGAACGCCGATCATGATGGGAACTTGAAATGAACGCGGAGAACGACATTCCAGGACGGTGCTGCGTGTTGTGCGTGGTTGGGGCGCGCCCCAATTTCATGAAGATCATGCCGCTGATGCGGGCGTTTGCTGCACGCGCACCGGAATTGAACGTCAAACTGGTACACACCGGCCAGCACTACGACGTTGAGATGAACTCGCAGTTCTTCAATCAGCTCGGAATCCCGACCCCGGACGTGAGCCTGGAGGTGGGTTCGGGCACGCACGCCGTGCAGACCGCCGAGATAATGAAGCGGTTCGAGCCGGTGGTGGACGAGCATGCACCGGATGCCGTGCTGGTGGTGGGCGACGTGAATTCGACCATCGCTTGTTCGCTGGTGGCGGCCAAGAAGGGCGTGCGTGTCGTCCATGTCGAAGCCGGATTGCGTTCGCGCGATCGCAGCATGCCCGAGGAGATCAACCGCATCCTGACCGACCAGTTGTCGGATCGGTTGTACATCACCGAAGACGAGGCGATTGGCAACCTGATCGCGGAAGGGATTCGAGGCGACAAAATCGTTCACGCGGGCAACGTCATGATCGATACCCTGCTGGCCTGCCGAAGTGATGCGGCTCCAGCTACGGAAACGCTGGGTCAGGCTTTGGGCGAAGCCGCAAGCAAGTGGCTTGAGGGAGGCTATGGCCTGTTGACGCTGCATCGACCGTCGAACGTTGATGACGCCGAAACCCTGCAACGGCTGCTGGCAACCATCGCGCGATTGAGTGAGCGCTTGCCGCTCGTGTTTCCGATGCACCCCCGGACTCAGGCAAGGATCGAGGAATACGGACTGGGCGGGATCATCGGGCCATCGCGGGTGGCCGTGCTTGGGCCGCAGGGGTATCTGGAAATGCTTGGGTTGCTCGACGGGACGCGCTTGGTGCTGACCGACTCCGGGGGGCTGCAGGAGGAATCCACGGCGCTTGGCGTGCCTTGCCTGACTCTGCGTGAAAACACCGAGCGGCCTGTCACCATCCGGGAGGGCACCAATGTGCTGGTCGGCACGGATACGGCAGCAATCGAGGCCGCTTTCGAGGGAGCCTTGTCTCGCGGGCGCAGCGCCGAGCGGCGGCCTCGTAATTGGGATGGGCGCGCCGCCGAGCGGATCGTGGACGATCTCGCCGCGTGGCTGAAACAGTGATCGATGGTTGGCAATTTCAAATCAGCAAGGACAGACACATGAGCAAGAAAATCCTGGTGACCGGGGGTCTGGGCACGATCGGGCGCGGCTTGATCGCCGAGTTGCGTAGCAAGGGCCACGACGTCTATTCCGTTGACCTGCGACACAGCGAGGACGAGATCGGGTTCTCATTGCGCACCGATGTTGCCGATCCGCGTTATGCACGCTGCGACATCGGCGAGTATCGCCAAATCGAGCGGGTGTTCAAGACCTGGGGGCCGTTTGACTACGTCTACAACTGTGCTGCGGAATTCGGGCGCTGGAATGGCGAGGACTACTACGAACAGCTGTGGAAATCCAACGCGGTCGGAACCAAGAACCTGATCCGACTGCAGGAAGAGCAGAAATTCCGTTTGATCCATTTCTCGTCTTCCGAGGTCTACGGTGACTGGCCGGAAATCATGGCCGAATCGGTCATGGACCAGTACGAAATCCGCCAGATGAACGATTACGCGATGACCAAGTGGGTCAACGAGATGCAGATCCACAATTCGCGGATGCACTACGGCACCGAGTCCGTGATCGTGCGCATTTTCAATACCTACGGCCCGGGCGAGTACTACAGCCCGTATCGATCGGTGAACGCCCGGTTCGTCTACTGCGCGCTGATGGGGTTGCCCTGGGTCGTGTTTCGCGGCTACTCGCGCACCTCGACCTACCTGTCCGATTCGGTCAGGACGCTGGCGAACATCGCGGAACGGTTCGTGCCGGGCGAAACCTACAACATCGGCGGCCAGCAGTTGCACACGATCGAGGAACTTTCGGATATCGTGCTGACCACTACCGGGGCAAGCCCGAGCTTGGCGGAATACCGGAATTCCGAAATCCTGACAACCCGCGACAAGAAGGTGGATACCTCCAAGGCCCGCGATCATCTCGGCCACCAGGACAGCGTGAGTCTGGCGGAAGGCGTCGCCAAGACCGTGGCCTGGATGAAGGACGCTTACCGCATTTGAAGCCGATGCGGTTCCCGAAAACGCTGTTGCTGTCGAGGACGTTGCCAGGTACCGGGCATGTCGGCGAGATCATCCTTGCAGATGTGGTTCGGCATGTCGGTATCGACCGATTTCACTGTGTTGCACCGGTGGCTTCGAACTACGTGAACCAACCTGATCCCGAGTTGGTGGGCCTGTCGGTCAGGACGTTGATGACGGATCAGTTGGAGGCGAAGCGGTGGGGGCGGGGCAAGCTGGGTGCGGCTGGATCGCTGATCAATGGCTACACGGGATTTCGCTCCGAAGTGGCGCGTTGTACGCGAGAAATCGTAGATGAGGGGCGAAAGGTCGGAGCGGGGCAGGTTTTCGCGGTGCTGGAAAATCCCTTGACCTTTGCACTGGCCCACCGGGTTTCGGCTCGACTGCAGGTTCCGATGCGGATCTTGGTCTGGGATCCGCCAGAGTATCTGCTGCGTAACCACAGGTACGACCGCTGGAGCTGCAATACCCTGCTGCGCGAGTTCCGCCACAGCTTGGCGGCGTCGGAACGGGTCGCGGTTGTTTCCGAAACCATGCAGCGCGACTATGCGGCCTTCACCAAGGCGCCGATCCAGATCCTGCGACACGGGCTCCCCGTCCCTGAATCGACAGGTTCAAAGTCTGATTCAGGGCTGCCGAAGGAAGAGTGGTTGATCGGTTTTGCAGGTTCGATGTATGCCAACGATGCATGGAATGCGTTGCTGAATGCACTCGACCAGGTAGAGTGGAAGGTGGCTGGGCGACCAGTACGGATCCGGCTCCTGACCGGGAAGATCACGATGCAGGGTAGGCATGGAGCTTGTATCGACTATCTCGGCTTCCGACCACCGGAACAGGTTCAGGAGATTCTCGCGGGCTGTCACCTGACCTATTTGCCGCAACCGTTCTCGGCGAACCTGCGCGACCTGCGCCGCTATGCCTTCCCGACCAAACTCGCTAACTACCTCGTGCTCGGGCGCCCGGTCTTCGTGCATGCACCTGAGGATGGAGCACTTTCGAAGTTCGTGGAAAACAACCCGATCGGAGTACAGGCCAATTCATTGGAGTCGGAGAGAATTCTGTCCGCCCTGGAACGAATTTTTCTTGAGCCAAGCCTCTATGAGTCAGCCAGTACGGACGCATTGAAAGTTGCCAGCCTGCATTTCAGCCGGTCCGTTTTCAACTCTTCCGTGGATGCTTTTCTGGGTATCCAGTCAAGAAATCCCGTAAACATCCCCAAATCATGTGTGGCATCTCCGGCTTTCTGAATTTCGACCGCAAGCCTGCGCAACGAAGCATCGCGGAGGCGATGAACGCGCGTCTGCTGCATCGTGGCCCGGACGGCGGCGATATCCATGTTGACGGGCCGCTGGCACTGGCGCATCGTCGGCTCGCCATCATCGATCCTGCAACCGGCAGGCAGCCGCTGTTGAGCCGGGACGGCCGGATCGCACTGGTCGCCAATGGCGAGATCTACAACTATCGGGAGCTGCGCGCAGAGCTGGTGGCGCGCGGCCACGCCTTCGCGACCAATGGCGATTGCGAAACCATCCTGGTGGGTTATCAGGAGTGGGGCATCGAGGTGCTGCAGCGCCTGCGCGGCATGTTCGCGTTCGCACTATGGGATGGTTGCAACCAGCGCCTGTATCTGGCGCGTGACCGGGTCGGCATCAAGCCGTTGTGTTACGCGCTGGGCCACGACGGGATTGCCTTCGCCTCGGAGTTGCAGGCATTGCGTGCATGGCCACACGTGGACAGAGGCGTGGACCTCGACGCGCTGGACCACTATCTCCATCTGCAATACATTCCGGCACCGCTGAGCATCTACCGGGGCATCCGCAAACTCGAAGCTGGTCATTGGCTCTCGGTGGATGCGGACGGCAAGGTTGATGGCCCGCGTCGATACTGGAAACTGGAATGGCGGCCCGACACGCACCGCAGCGAGACCGAATGGCTGGCTGCGCTCGATGCGGGTTTGAAGGATGCGGTCGGATCGCACCTGGTGGCCGATGTGCCGTTCGGGGCTTTCCTGTCCGGCGGCGTCGATTCGAGCACGGTGGTCGCCTATGCGGCGCGCCAGCTTGAGACGCCGCTGCGGACCTTCACGATCGGCTTCGATGTCCCCGAGTTCGACGAGCGCGAACCCGCGCGCCGATTCGCGGAGATCTCCGCAACCCGGCACAGTGAGGAAATCGTCGGGCTGGATGCCATTGAATTGCTGCCGAAGCTGGTGCGCCATTACGGCGAGCCGTTCGCCGACAGTTCCGCCGTCTGCACCTGGCGCGTATGCGAGGCGGCCAGACGTGAAGTGCCGATGGTGCTGTCCGGCGATGGCGGCGATGAAGTGCTTGCCGGGTATTCGTACTTCCCGAGATTGGTGGAGGCCTATCCGCCGGTGCAGGGTCGCACGCGTCGCCTGCGCCGCCTCGCAGGCAACCTGCTGCGCGCCTCCGGCCTGCTTCAAGGTGCGCCTGGCCTGCCGCAGGCATGGTACGGACGGTCGCCCTTTTTCGATGACGGCTTGCGTGGTCGCCTGTGGCTGCAACAGCACCGCGGGCGGTTGGGGGCGACACGCAGCTTGATCGAGCGCCATTTCGCGCAGGCCAGCGGCAGCGATACCCTGAGCCGCGCACAATCGGTCGATATCGCCACCTACCTGACCAACGACAACCTGGCCAAGGTGGATATCGCCAGCATGGCGCACGGCCTGGAAGTGCGCGTGCCGCTGCTCGATCACCGCCTGTTGGAACTCATCGCTTCGATGCCGGCCGACCTGCGCCTGCGCAAGCTGGATGAAGCGCAGGGCGGTGCCTGGTGTGGCAAATACGCGCTCAAGAAAGTCGCAAGCCAGTTCCATCCCTGGGACATGCTGACCACCACCAAGCGCGGCTTCTCCGTCCCTGTCGGCAAGTGGCTGGATGGCGATGCCAAGCCGTTCCTGCGCGAACGCCTGTTGGGTGAGGACGCGGGTTTGGCCGAATGGTTCGACATGGACGTGGTGCGTGAGCTGATCGACGAGCACGATGCGTCGGAAGGCAGCGGACGTGACCACGGCCATCGCCTGTGGGCCTTGCTGGTACTGGCCGAATGGCGGAGCGCGGAAGCGGAATGAGCGGACAGGCGCTGCGCATCGCCCTGGTCCACGCCTCCGATCTGGGCGGCGGAGCCGAGCGCAGCGTGGTGTCCTTGCACCGCGGGCTGCGGGCTGCCGGCCATGCATCCACTCTGCTCGTCGGCGAGAAACGCACCGATGAGCCAGGCGTCGAAGTGATTCCCTATGTGCGCGGCATGCCGGGCACACGACGGGCCGCGCGTGCATTGGAGCGCAAGTACGGCTGGCAGGACATCTACAACCCGAGCTTCCGCGCCCTGCGTCAACGTCTGCGCGACAACTTCGATGTCGTCCATTTCAATACCCTGTGGGGATCGGCCGGTTACGCGGATATCGCCGCGCTGCCGGCCTTGACCCGTGATGTACCGGGCGTGCTCACGCTGCGCGACTACTGGATGTTGACCGGGCATTGCGCCGTGTACTTCGATTGCATGCGCTGGAAATCCGGCTGCGGCCAATGCCCGGACCTGTCCATCCAGCCCGCGGTGCCGGCGGACGGTACGCGATTCAACTGGCGCCGCAAGCAGCGCGCCGTTGCCGACGCCAACTTGCACGTTGTCGCGATTTCCGATGACCTGAAGCAACAGGTCGAAGCGAGCCCGATTTTCGCGGGAAAGCCCGTCAACCGGATTTACAACGGCATCGATCTCGACGTGTTCCAATCCGCGGAGGCGGTGAAGCGGGAGGACATCCGCAAGTCGCTCGGGATCGAGACATCCGATGTCGTCGTGCTGTTGGCCGGCCAGACCGTGGAAGGCATGCACCAGGGCATCGCCACGCATCATGCGGTTGCGGCGATCAATGCCAATCGTGGTGTCACTGGGCTGAAAGCGCTGGTGATCGGAAAATCTGCTGTGCAGGTCGCCGAGCAACTCCTGGTGCCCACCATCGTGCTGCCGTTCCAGTCCGATCCGACCGGGATGGCGCGTTGTTATCAGGCCGCCGACATCACCCTCGTCACATCCGAGGTCGAAGCCTTCGGCCGCATCGGTGCCGAGTCGCAGGCCTGCGGCACGCCGGTGGTGGCGTTCGATTCCGGTGGCATACCGGAAGTGGTGAGGCATGACGTCGGCGGATTGGTCGTGCCTCGGCGGGATACGCCGGCACTGACTGCCGCATTGTCTCGACTGGCGACGGATACCGACCTGTGTACTCGACTGGCTGCGGGCGGGCGGGACCATGTGCGCGCGTCGTTTGATCAGAACGACGTCACCGGTCATTACCTCGATCTCTATCACAGGGCTGTCGGGACCATGCAATGACCCCGAAACTCGCCTCGCTCGTGGTGGTGGTTCCGGCATACAACGCCAAGCGCTTCCTCGGGCGTGCAGTGGAATCGATATTCGCGACCGGCTACCCGGGCATCGAGGTCGTGATTGTTGATGACGGTTCAGCCGATGGCACGGCGAGCATTGCCGCGCAACTGTGCCAGCGGTGGGACGTGAAATGCCGATGGGTGCGCCACGCGGATGGAAGGAATCATGGCGTCAGCGCCAGCCGCAATCTCGGGATCGCGTCCAGCGATTCGGAATGGCTGGCCTTCCTGGACGCGGATGACTTCTTCTTGCCAAACCGTTTTGATGCCTTCATCCGGCGGCAGCAAGCCGATGCGGCATTCGACGGTCTTTACGAGATCTGCGAAATCCGCGGGGATGCAGACGGAATCGAGCCTGCTCCCGGAACCGGTCGATCCCGTTTCGGGATCGACGTGGATGTCTGCGGTGCGGCCTTGTTGCGGGAATTGCTGAACGGAACTTGCTGGGCAACCAGTGCCATTACCCTGCGGCGATCGCTGCTGGAACGGACCGGCTTGTTCGATCCGGGCAAGGCAATCGCCGAAGACTGCGATCTGTGGTTTCGGATCGCTGCAGCAGGGCAGGTGGTCTCCGGATCGCTGGAGCAACCGGTCAGCGTGTACTGGCGACATGCCGACAATACCTACACCTATCGTCCGGAGCACCGGATCGCGATGGTGCGGGCGATGCTGGATGCCTGGCATTGGGCGTTGTTGCATCAAGTCGATGGCGACCGGCTGGCAGCTTTCGAAGACAGCGTGCCTGCCTACGTCGAACGCAGCATCATCGCCATGCGCGAAGCGGGGCATCCGGACATAGCGCGGGCCTTGCTGCGCATGATGGCAAATGCCCGCAAATGGAGATTCCTCTTGTCGACGAAGACACTCAGGCAAGTGACTGGATTGCTGCGGGATGGCGTGTCTCGAACGCGGCCTGCAAATCCCGACAAGGGCAGGCACGCATGATCAAGCAGATCAAGGCAATGGTGAGAGGGGCCGTCCGTCATGCCATCAGTGCCCGTCTGCGCTGGTTGCCACTCAGCGAACAGCAGGCAGACGATTGGGCCGACTTCATCAGGCGCTGGCCGGCAATTTTTTCGGACCAGCCATTCATGGTGAAGCGTACTCTGGGGCCGGGTTTCTCGATGAAGCTCGGCCTGGTGGATGTCATCGAGCGCAATCTGCTCGTCCATGGGCAGTGGGACGAGTCTGTGGCGCGTGTGCTGATGGATGCGGTCGGCCCCGGTGCAACGGTTGTCGATGTCGGCGCGAACATCGGCTATTTCAGCCTGCTTGCTGCGTCCCGGGTCGGTCCTGCGGGGCAGGTGCTCAGCATCGAGCCCACCCAGCGCAACCTGGGTCGCCTGTGCGAACACCTGTGGATGAACCAGTGCAGTCAGGTCGCGGTGCTGTCGGTGGCTGCGGGCCGTCGCACAGACTGGGCGAGCATCAATTTCCCGACCTACAACAATGCCGGTGCCGCCACCTTGCGGCCGATGAGCACCGTGCAATCGCAGCGGGCCATGGTGGTGGCGCTGGATGATGTCTTCGAGCGACACGGACTGGTTCCGGATTTCATCAAGATCGACGTGGAAGGATTCGAGCTGGAAGCATTGCGGGGCATGGAGCGGACGCTCCAGGGCCATGGCCCTGTCGTGGTGTGCGAATTGACCGATGCGTTCCTGCGCGAGGTCGGGCAGTCGGCCACGGAGCTGGTGCAGTTCATGGAAGGCCTTGGTTATGCGTGCCTTTCGATCATGGACGGCAGGCATGGGCCGGTCGGAACATTGTTCTCCGCCGCCGCCGGCAATGTGCCGGAGGATCAGGTTGATGTCGTGTTCCGTCGTCGTGATGCGGCAGTTCTCGCGGGGTGATCGGATTGTTCGACCAATGGCGTATTCGTGCGGCTGCAAGGCAGGCACGCAGCCGGCTGGAGCGACTCAAG
The DNA here is from genome assembly GCA_018242365.1 of Pseudomonadota bacterium. Taxonomy (GTDB): domain Bacteria; phylum Pseudomonadota; class Gammaproteobacteria; order Xanthomonadales; family Xanthomonadaceae; genus Thermomonas. The sequence continues at coordinate 182,685 of JAFECB010000004.1, read as the reverse complement.
CGCGAGGGTGGTCTGCCGCGCATTGCCTTGGTCAAGCAGGACTGCAACGAGGATCTGTATTGCTGTGCCCCGGGGACGGATGCGTTCGAGATGCTGCAGTCGACCCTCCTGCGCTCCGGGCCTATTGGCCTGTTCACCACGTTCGAGACCGATTTTCTCATCCTTCGTACCGAGCCGGATCCCGAGTGCAACATCTGGCGTGAGAAGTGGGACCCATTGCGCTGGTGCCCGGTGGAGTGGTTCGAGTCTTTCCGTGACCACGTGCCAGGCCGGGACCATGGCCAATCGTGGTTCGCGCAGGCGGCGGATCAAGTGGACTGGAGCAAATACGACATCGTGATCAGCATCGATGTATCGGTCCCGGCGAGGATCACCCGGCAGTTTCCCGGCGTGGTCTGGGCCTATTACGTGCGCGAGATCAAGATGCCGAGTTACGCGGCTTCGTTCGACGCGCCGATCAGCGGGCAAGACCTGTACCTGACCCATGGCTTCATGCCAAGTCGCACGCGTGGCAAGCGCCATGTCGTCGATTTCCCATACCACTTCCATCATGCCGGCCTGTTCCACCAGATCGCGGGCAGGGCATGGCCTGGGTCGGAGAGGCGGGGTGTCTTCGTTGACTATCATTCGGCCCGCGAGGCCACCGACGCGGAGTTGGCGCGGCTGGAGGCGTTCGGGCCGGTCTATGCCAAGCGTCTGGCGGATGACAAAGCGGATGCTGCGACCGGCGAGCGCATTCCCGAGCGCAGCATGTCGCCGGAGGGCTTCGAAGCATTGATGCGCTGCAAATACCACGTCAAGTGGAATGGCCGGAAAACCTTCGGCACCGCGAAAGTGGAAGCCATTGCTGCCGGTTGTCTGGCGCTGGTCGAAACCCGCAATGACGGCTCCACGTTTCTGCAAGGCAAGGCCTGCTCCTTCGACGGATTCGATGGCTTGATCACGAGGCTGCAAGCCATGGAAGATGATCAAGCCCTGTATCAACGCAGCCTCGACCACCAACAACGACTGCTCGATTACCTGTGTTACCTGCGCCCGGCCAATGATCTGATTGATGCTTGGCACGCCACCATGGAACGTAAGTCCCGCCGCTGAGGATCCCCTGCAATGTTGAAGAACCTGTTGCCCATGCCCATCCGCAACCAGCTGCGACCGACATGGCAGACCATGCGGCGAAACTGGCGTGAAAATCCTGCCTCGCCCACCCCGGCGGAATGGAAGCCGGTGCGCGAGCGCGCGCATCGCGAAACCGATTTCGACGTGTTGCTTGGCATGGCCCAGGACGAATTCGGGATCACCCAGGTGCGCACCGAGATTTCCGCCCTGATCGATCGCCTGCGTGCGCTGCAACCGCAGGTCATCGTCGAGGTCGGTACCCACAAGGGCGGCAACTCCTTCCTGTTCTGCAATGCCGTGACCAGCGGGCAGTTGGTCGTCGGGGTCGATCTGTGCGTGCAGAATGGCGACAAACTGGTTCACTTCACCCGCAAGGGACAGCGTTATTACCCCTTGCACGGGGATTCGCAGACCGAGGCGATGAAGGCACGCGTGCAGGCGAAGCTGGGTGGGCGCGCAGTCGATTTCCTGTTCATCGATGGCGACCACAGCTACAAGGGCGTGAAGGCCGACTTCGATCTGTACGCGCCGTTGGTGCGTCCGGGTGGCATCATCGCACTGCATGACATCGTGGCCGACCACCGCACGCGCTACGGTCGTGAAACCGGCTGCTATGCCGGCGAAGTGCATCAGTTCTGGCAGGAATTGAAGGAACGCTACGACTGCGAGGATTTGGTCGAAAACCCGGAGCAGGATGGCTTCGGGATCGGAGTGGTGCGTGTCCGCTGACGCGTGTTCCGAGTCGATGACGGGCCTGTATTCGATCATCACCACGATCCAGCCGCCAACCGCCGCGGTCCACACCTTGCTGGATCGCCTCCGGCCGTTGGCTGCGCCACTGATCGTGGCGGGCGACCGCAAGGGGCCGGTACGTTTCGAGGCTGAAGGGGCGATATTCCTCGACCTCCAAGCCCAGTTGGCATCGCCGTTCGAGCTTGCGCGGCTGGGGCCTGTAGGCCACTACACGCGCAAGAACATCGCCTATCTGGAAGCGATCCGGCGCGGCGCCACCTGCCTGTACGAAACCGACGACGACAATGCACCGCTGACGTCGTGGTCGCTGCGCGAGGAGCATGTGGAGGCCCACCGCATCGACGCGACGGGTTGGGTCAATGCCTATCGCTGCTTCAGCGACCAACGCATCTGGCCGCGCGGCCTGCCGCTGGATTCGGTGGTGGCATCGATGCATGCGCCGGTGCCGATGGCGGCGCAAGCGGAATCGGTGCGTGCACCGATCCAGCAGGGTCTGGCCAATGGTTCGCCTGATGTGGACGCGGTGTGGCGGCTGGTGCTGGATGCACCGTTCGACTTCGACGATGGCCCCAGCGTGCTGCTGACGGCGGGCAGTTGGTGCCCGTTCAACAGCCAGAGCACCTGGTGGTGGCCCGACGCATTTCCGCTGCTGTACCTGCCCAGCCACTGCAGCTTCCGCATGACCGACATCTGGCGCAGCTTCATTGCCCAACGCTGCCTGTGGGAATTGGGGCTGGGCGTGGTGTTCCATGCGGCTGAAGTCGTGCAGGATCGCAACGAACACGACCTGATGCGCGATTTCAACGACGAGATTCCCGGCTATCAGCGCAATCGTGAGTTGGCGCAGGTGCTGGCCGATACGCCGCTGTTGCCGGGCGTCGATGCGGTCGAGGACAACCTCCAGCGGTGCTATGACGCATTGGTGCGTCATGCGTTCTTTGCCCGCGACGAACTCGACCTGCTCTCCGCGTGGCGATCGGGGCTCGCGCAGGCGCGTCGAGGTGGCTGAAGTGCAGGCAGCAGCGCAGCCGCTGGTCTCGATCATCGTGCCCAGCTACAACCAGGGCCGTTTCATCCGGCGCACGCTTGAATCGATCTTCACGCAGGATTACCAGCCGTTGCAGGTCATCGTGGTCGATGGCGCGTCGACGGATGAAACCGTGGACGTTCTGCGTAGCTTTGATGGGACACCAGGGTTCGAATGGGTTTCCGAACCCGATAGCGGCGTGGTCGAGGCCGTCAACAAGGGATTCGCGTGCGCGCGCGGCGTGATCGGTGGCATCCAGAGTTCCGATGATTTCTACCTGCCGGGGGCGATCGGCGCGGGCGTGGCGGCATTGCAGGCCGACACCGCGCTGGCCTTCGTGTTCGGTGATATCGCCACCGTCGATGCCGATGGCGTGGAGTTGGCGCGCTCGCATCTTGCACCGTATTCGTTGAAAGGCGTGCTGACCATGGAAACATGGATTCCGCAGCCTTCGACCTTCTTTCGCATGGATTTGGCCAGGACGCTGGGTGGCTGGCGCAACGCGCATCCCTATGCGGCGGATACCGACCTGTGGATGCGCATGGCCTTGCAGCATCCGGCCCTCAAGATTGATCGCTTGATGGCACAACGCTCCATGCATGAGGCCCAGCGCGACACCCAGGGACAGAAAATCCTGCGCGACTATTCGGGGATGGTCGATTCACTGCTGCCGCAATTCGCATCAAAGGGGCTTTCCGGAGCAGCTCGCGCAGGCAAGTTGTTGATGGCGAATCGTTACGTCCCTGCGAGCAATGAAATCGCGCGCACGGGCCGCCTGTGGCGCGCTGCACTTTCCTGCCCGAGCATCCTGAAGCGGCAACCGATCAGTGCCTTGATCCCTGGTGGTTACCAATGCCGCGCTGCCGCCTCCCGCGTCGCACGCTGGGTGGGTCTGCGCTGATGTGCGGACTCTTCGGTGTCGCGGGACGTCGGGATCACACGGGATTGCGTGATGCCGCGCTGACGTTGCGGCATCGAGGGCCGGACGGCTTCGGTGAATGGGCATCGGCAACCGCGCCGGTCTACCTCGCGCACTGCCGTCTTGCGATCATCGACCTGAGCGAGGCCGGCCGGCAGCCGATGGCCAATGCCGACGGCAGCATCCAGATCACCTACAACGGCGAGATCTACAACTTTCGCGAACTGCGTACCGAACTCGAAGCCGCCGGGCATCGCTTTCAGTCGCACACCGACACGGAGACGATCGTCCTCGGCTACCAGCAATGGGGCGAGGGCATCGTCGAGCGGCTCCGCGGGATCTTCGCATTTGCGATCTGGGATTCGCGCAAGGGCAAGCTCCTGCTGGCGCGGGATCGCCTGGGCGTCAAGCCGCTGTACTACGCATTGCGTGGCGGCGAGCTGGCGTTCGCATCGGAAACGCGGGCCTTGCTTGCGGCAAGCCCAAGCCTGCGCGCAGCCAGTCCGTCGGCGCTGGTGCAGTTCCTGCACCACGGCTATATCCAGGGCAGCCAGAGTGCATGGCAGGGCATTCATCGGCTGCCACCCGCGACGATGATGACATTCGACGTGGCTACCGGCGCGACGACGCTGACGCGGTATTGGAGCAAGCCCGTCATCGATTCATCGACATCGGCCACGGACGCGCTGTCGGAGCTCACGGCACTGCTCGACGACGCCGTGCGCGAGGAGCTGGTGGCGGATGTGCCGGTGGGATGCTTCCTCAGTGGCAGCCTGGATTCATCGCTGGTGAGCAGTTTCGCTGCGGCGCATTCGCCGAGAATCCGAACCTATTTCGCGGATTTCGAGGGATGGCAAGGATCCGAGCGCGGCGATGCGCAACGCGTGTCCGAATGGCTGGGGACGAACCATCACGTCGAAAACATCGGTGGCCTGTTCACGGGATCCGGCGGTGCTGACGAGGGGGACGTGTTCGATGCGTATGACGAACCCAATGGCGATGAAGCCATCATCCCGACCTGGCATCTTTCGCGTGCGATCAGCCGTCATGTCAAGGTCGCACTCTCCGGGGACGGTGGCGACGAATTGTTCGCGGGATACAAGCGCTACGCGGCGATCATGCCGACGCCTCGCCGCCGGTTGGCGTGGCAGGTCGAGGCCATGCGTCGGCGTTTCGGGCTGGGGCGTCAATGGCCACAAGGCTGCGCAGGTTCGGGCGAGTATTTCCGATTCCTCATGGCCCCGGCGTTTTCCTCGGACGAATTGCACGCATTGTTCCCGGCGTGGCGGGACGCGATCGATGCCGGATCGCCGGATCGGGAAAACGACGCTGCACGCGCGAGACGCGATGTCCGCGACTGGCAGTTGATGGATATCGATACCTATCTGGTCGACAACAATCTTGCCCGCATGGATCGTGGCTCGATGGCACATGGGCTCGAAGTCCGGGTACCGATGCTGGATCATCGAATCGTCGAACTCGCACTCGCCTTGCCGGCAGCATTGAACCCGGCATCGGAGGGTGGCAAGTTGTTGCTGCGGCGGATCGCAGGCAATCGTTTGCCACGTGAATTGCTCGACAAACCCAAGCAGGGATTCTCGTTCCCCTTGCACCGCTACCTTCGTCCGGAACAGATGGCTGCCGCGGTTTCCACGGGCGTGCTCGTGGACAATGGCCTGCTGGATCGACAAGCCCTCGCGACATGGCTGGCGGCCGCACAGGGCAGCAATCATCCATTGAAGCTGTGGCTGTTGTACGTCATGGAGCAGTGGGCGATGCGCTGGCTGTATCCGGCGCGGAAGGCCGCATGAACCTGCTGCGACGGCTGCATGATTTGCCGGGCGTGCTGGTGCGCGACCTGCCGCGCTATCGCGTCGCACTGTCGGCTACTGGTGGGCATGTGGGTGCATGGGCATCGCTGTGCAATCGCAACGAAACGCTGCTGCAGGTGGAAGGAAGCAGGGGCTACCAATGCCAGTGGCAATGGGGCAGTGAATTGCACGCGCCGCTGGTCTTGCCGTCGCTCGGTCGAAAGCTGATGCAGACGGCGCTGCACGAGTGGCCGATTCGTTTTGCAGATCAACCATCGTCGCTCGATGATCAGCCACGAATTTCCTTCGTGATCGCACATTCCGGCGAAGCACGTCTGTCGCAACTGATCCAGACCCTGCGTTCCTTGTTTGCGCAGGAAGGCGTCAGCTGCGAATGCATCGTGGTCGATCAATCGCCCGTACCGCTGCTGGATCGCTTGCCGCACGGCATCGTGTATCGCCACCTCGACAAATCCGGCATGACGCCAGGCTGGCGCAAATCCTGGGCATTCAACGTGGGCGCGCGGCTTGCTCGCGCAGATATTCTGGTGTTCCACGACGGTGATATCTGCGCCCCGGCCGGGTATGCGCGTGAACTGCTGCAGGTGATGGGCGAGGGCAGGTATACCGCGGCCTCGTTGCAACGCGTGCTTTTCTATTTGACCTGCGAGGACACGGCGCGGCTGCTGGTGGGAGATGCGGTGCCCGACGACGGCGTCCCATCCCCGGCCCTCCAGAACTGGAAAGGTGGCACGATCGCGATCCGCAAGGATGCATTCAAGGCGATTGGCGGCTTCGACGAGGGCTTCGTTGACTGGGGAGGCGAGGACGATGAATTCTACGATCGCTGCCAGCTTGTCGGGCATTGTCGTGCCGGATACCTGCCCTTCGTGCATCTCTGGCACGCGCCGCAGGCAAAGCGTCATGCCGCCGACAACATCAATACGACACGCGTGTTGCCGGTGCGGTTTGCGATCCCGAGGGAGGATCGGGTCGCCCAGTTGAACGCACGCGCCTGGGGCGACGCGGCGCGACCAGATCCGGTCGAGCGCTACACATGATGTGCGAATCCAGTCGGGACATCCGTTTTGCAGGAGCGACAGGCATGGGCCGGGGGCAATCGTCTTGAGCGTGAAGGATGCACTGAAGCGCGTGGTCCCGGAGCGGCTACGGCCAGGAATCCGGGCCGCATTCACGCGCCTGCGGAGTTTCGGCTGGCAGCGCTATTGCCTGATCTGCGACAGTCGCCTGAAGGGTTTCCTCACCCACGGTGAGCCGCCGGAAACCGACTTCCGTTGCCCGGTTTGCCACTCGAAGCCGCCGCACCGGCTGGCCGCCTACTATTTCAACGACCACCCCGAGATTTACCGCGAGGGCGGGACCTTCGTCCACATCGCGCCAGAATCCGGGTTGGGGCCGTACCTGGCGCAGTTGGCGCGGGGCCGCGGAATGCACTATCGATCAGGCGACATCAAAGGCGTCGGCGATTCGCACCTGGACTTGCTCGCCCTGCCGTTCGCGGACGGCAGCATCCACATGCTGTACGCCTGCCACGTCCTCAACAGCCTGCAGGAGGATCGCGCGGCGATGCGCGAGGTGCGTCGGGTCCTGCACCCGGATGGCGTGGCCGTCCTGCAGGTGCCTGCGTTCTGCACCGCAAACGACACCATCGAAACCCAAGGGCATGATGAGCGCATGCGCGTGTTTGCCGACGATGGCATCTATCGCTGTTACACCAATGCCGACTATGAGCAGCGCTTGCAGGCATCCGGATTCATCGTGGAATGCGTTCGCGCCACCAGTCTTCCGGATGCGCAGGTGCGCAAGGCAGCGTTGAAGCAGGAAGTGCTGCATGCCTGTCGGGCCGGCCTCCGCTGATCCACGCTTGCCGGAACACGTCACAATGACCGAACACGCCGCGCAAACCCTGGTCAGCCTGACCTTCGACGATGGGCTTGATGTCCATCTCGATGTCGCCATGCCGATGCTGGAAGCGCATGGCATGCGCGGGACGTTCTACGTCAGCCCGGGAGCCGAACCCTTCGCCAAACGATCCGGCGAGTGGATTGCCGCCGCACAGCGTGGACACGAGCTGGGCAATCACACCGTGTTCCATCCCGGCGTGTCCAGCAAGCCATGGGTGACCGAAGGGATCGCGCTGGATACCTACAATCTCGACCGGATGCGGATCGAGCTGCTGGCCGCGGATCGTATCCTGCACATGCTGGATGGCCGCACGTCCCGTAGCTTCGCCTTTCCCTGCAGCAATCCGAACCTCGGCAGACCCGGCTTGCCGCGCCGGATTCTGGCGAAAATGGGGCTGGATCGCACGCGCTTGATGGGCTTCGTGGACCGCCACAACCTCGACGTCGGCTCCCGCCTGGTCGATTACACGCCATTGGTGCGCGAGATATTCCCGTCCGCCCGCTGCGGCGGTGTTGCCGCTGTCGACTTGCCAGCGCGACCGGGTGATTGGCATCGGGTGCGCGGTATCGATGGCGATGGGGCGACGATCGCTGCTCTGGACGAGGCACTGGACATGGCCATCGAGCGCAAGGCGTTCGCGGCATTCGTGTTCCACGGCGTTGGCGGTGGCCACCATCTGTCGGTGGGTCTGGATGTGCTTGACCATTTGTTGCGGCGGCTCTCAGGCGAGCAGTCCGTACAGGTGTTGCCGTTCGTGGATGCCGTGCGGGTGTTGCAGCAGGAGACAAACCATCACTGACATCGTGCCCGGCCTGGTATCCACCATCATCCCGGTCAAGAATCGTGCCGACATGCTGCGCAGGGCCGTCGATAGCGTGCTGGCACAGACTTGGCGCGCGATCGAAATCATCATCAGCGACGATGGTTCGGATGACGATACGCGCGAGCTTGGGCCTGAGTTGGTGGCGGCGCATCCGGGCGTCGTCCACTACATCTGGAATCCGAGCCGGGGCGCAGGTGTTGCGCGCGAAGCGGGGCGCCAGTTGGCGCGGGGCGAGTTCATCCAATACCTCGACAGCGACGACACCCTGTGGTCGCGCAAATTCGAAGTGCAGATCGCAGCCTTGCGTGCACAGCCGGAGTGTGGGGCGGCGTATGGCTGGATTCGTCTTTGCCGGACCGATTCACCACCCGCCGAAACGGCACACAAATGGTCGGGCAGGGAAATGCGCAGTCTGTTCCCCGCCTTGCTGGTGGATCGTTGGTGGAATACCGATGCACCCTTGTGGCGACGCTCGGTGTGTGATGCCGTCGGCCCGTGGTCGGATCTTCGCTATTCGCAGGATTGGGACTATGACGCGCGAGCCGGCGCCCTGGGGATCCGCCTGGCGTATTGCCCGCAGTTCGTTACCGACCAATGGCACCACGCGCAGGCACGCCAGACGGGCCACGGGCGCTGGCTGGCGCCACCGGATCGCGTGCGCTTCTTTACCAGCTTGCACCGATGTGCGCTGGCGGCAGGTGTCACCACGGAGGCCCCGGAAATGCGCCATTTCGCGCGCTGGGTGTTTTCACATGTGCGCGAGTGCGGGCGGCTTGGCGATGATCAGGCGGCGGACGCGTTGTGTCGGCTGGTCATGCAAGCTCAGGGGAAGGATTCCATCGAATTGAAGCTGTATCGACGAGCCGCTGCCATCCTCGGCTGGTCGCGCGTGGCCCGCTGGAGCGAGAGGGCGCGGAGCTTGCTGGGCAAGTCGGTGGGCGATGACACCCGCAAGCAGTCGTGGATGACCTGACGATGTCGGCGCCCGACATCTCGGTGGTCATTGGCGTGTTCAATGCCGAGCGCTACCTGCGCGCATCGCTGGACAGCGTCCTTGCGCAGCAAGGCGTGGCGCTGGAGGTCATCGCGGTCGATGATGGTTCCACCGATGCGACGGCGGCGATCCTGCGGGACTACGCGACGCGCGACGGCAGGCTGCGCGTGATCACCCAGCCCAATGCCGGACTGACGCGTGCGTTGATCGTCGGCTGCGAGGCGGCACGAGGGCGATACATCGCGCGTCAGGACGCGGACGATCTGTCGATGCCGGGCCGCTTGCTGGCGCAGAAAGAGATGCTGGATGCCGATGACACGCTCGCGTTCGTCTCCTGCTGGTCGGAAGTGATGGGGCCGGAGGATGAGCCGCTGCTGCTGTACCGAAGACCGGCGGGTGCGGATGCGGCAACCCGACAACTGACTGTTGATCGCATCGGTCCGCCCGGGCATGGCAGTGTGATGATGCGACGCGACGCGTACATGAAGGTCGGCGGCTATCGCGAAAAATTCTATTACGCGCAGGACAGCGACCTGTGGCTGCGCCTTGCTCAGGTCGGCACGTTGGATTACGTCCAGCGCGTGCTCTACCGCTATCGGTTGGCGGCCGATTCGATCAGCGGTCGATTGCATGCGCGCAAGCTGCCGTATGCGCGCCTCATCGATGATTTGCATGCAGCACGTCAGCGTGGTGAAGACGATGCCGCATTGCTTGCGGCGGCGGTGTTGCCGGGGCCGGGTGCCGGCAATGCCGGCGAGGCGAAACCATCGTCCGGAATGACCCACTATTTCATCGGTCGCTGCCTGATGGCACGCCGTGATCCCCGTGCACGGAAATATTTGCGTGCCTCGATGCAACAGGATCGCAGCAATCCGCGGGCCTGGCTGATGTATGTGATCGCCATGGTCGCGGCGCCATTCTGGAAGCCACAAGGGCTGGGACTGTCCTGAAGATCCTGTTCGCCGCCGACGTGCCTCCCGATCCCGATTCCGGCGCGGCCGGGACGGAATGGCAGACCATCCACGCCTTGCGTGCGCGTGGCCACGAAGTGGACGAAATCTGGGCTGGCGACCTGGGGCGCAGGATTCGCCACGGCAATCTGCATTACCTGCTCGAACTGCCCTATCGGTATCGTGACGTCATCGGTGAACGCTGCGCAAGCAAGCGCTTCGATGTCATCCACGTCAATCAGGGGCATTGCTATCTGGCGGCTGCACGGCATCGGCATGAGCGGCGGCCAGGTGTCTTTGTCTGCCGCAGCCATGGTCTCGATGACCATATGGAGCGTGTGCTGAAACCGTGGCGCAGTCGACTTGGCGTGCGTGGGCGCAGCGGCCCGAAGGCGCTGACAGGTGAGGCCATCGACCGTCTGCTGCATCGGCATGATCGCCTCGCCTACCGCGATGCGGATGGGGTGCTCGTCAGTAGCAGCATCGATGAGGCTTATCTTCGCGATCAGATGCATGTCACAGCGGAGAGAATCGGCAGGATTGCCCAGGCACCCGCGGCGGCATTTGTGGCCACACCCGCAAGCCCGATGGGTGGCGAGCGGCTGAAGCGGTTGCTGCATGTAGGTGGATTCGCCTATTGGAAGGGCGTGCATGCCGTCGCCGAGAGCCTGAATCGTCTGGCCAGGCGTCATGTGGATTGGCGCATGACCTGGGTCTGCCGGTCGGAAGAGCAAGCACACGTCCTGCAGCTGTTGTCACCGGACGTGCGTGATCGCCTTGAGCTGGTGGCTTGGGTGACGCAACAGCAGCTTTGCCGTATCTACGATCAGCATGGAATCTTCCTCAGCCCGTCCCTGTTCGAGGGCTTCGGCAAGGTCTTCATCGAAGCCATGGCGCGCGGGATGTGCGTGATCGGAACCCATGCCGGTGGCATGCCGGACGTGATCGAGGACGGCCGCAGCGGGTATCTGGTCGGCTTCAACGATGCGGACGCCATCGTGCAGCGCATCGAGGCCTTGTGGTGCAATCCGGCGGCCGCTGCAGCATTGTCGGCACATGCTGCAGCACGGGCGAACGCATATTCGTGGGACCGCGTTGCACGTGACACCGAAGCGTTTTACGAGCGTCTGTCTGCACACAAGTATCCCGAAGGCCAGGTGGCATGAACATCTTCCAGTGGATCCATCGGCTGATAGAGGTCCGCCGCATCGTCGGTTGCCGCCTGCGTGTCCATGCGTTCCGACTGTCTGGCGGGCGGAAAATCGATCCAAAGTGCCTGTTCGGCCGCGGGGTCCGTATCGAGCGTCCCTGGCTGGCCAGCATGGGCGCGCGTTGCGTGCTTCATCCCGATGTCTGGATCAATATCGTCAACGACACGGCAAGTGTCGATATCGGAGCGTCCACCTTCCTTGGTCGTGGGGTCGCAATCGAGGCCAGCCAGCGGGTATCGATCGGGCGAGGTTGCCTGATTGCCCCGGGGGTGTACATCACGGATCATAACCATGCGATGGGCACAGGCACGCCGATGTTCGAGCAGCCCTGCATCGCCGCCGAGGTCGAGATTGGCGACGATGTGTGGATCGGCGCGAATGCGGTGATCTTGCCTGGCGTCCGCGTCGGGGAGGGTGCGGTCATCGGAGCGGGTGCAGTGGTGACCCATTCCGTCGAGGCACGAGCAATCGTCGGTGGGGTGCCGGCGCGCGTCATCAAATACAGGGGATAGGGCACCATGGACTATCGATGGCTGCGTAGTTATGGGGGCGTCAATCGGTTTGGCATGCTGCGCCGGGTCGAGCGCGCATTCGCTGGCGTGCCGGCCGGAACGCGGGAACAGCGCCCCATGTTCGGTCACACGCTTGAGCTGGATGTCTCGCGCAGCAATGCGCAGCAACTTCTGTATGTCGAAGGCGAACGCTTCGTCGAGGAGCGCCATCTGCTGCGTACCCTGTTGAAGCCGGGAATGACGGCGGTCGATGTGGGGGCCAACATCGGCTACTACCTGCTGCTGATCGAGCAGGCAGTCGGGCCGCAGGGTCGCGTCATCTGCATCGAGCCATCGACCGAGAACCTGCCCGAGTTGCAACGCAATATCGAGATCAACCGATTCGGCAATGTCGAGCTGCATACCGTTGCCCTCGGAGACCATGACGGCGAAACAGGCTTGCGCACGGGCATCAACAGCGGGGTCGAGGATGTCGGCAGTGCCGCCTACACCGTTGACCTGCGGCGACTGGATTCGCTGATCACCGAGCGCGTGGATTTCATCAAGATCGACGTCGAAGGTTACGAAGGGCAGGTACTTTCGGGTGCGGAAAACATGCTCGCCAACAGCCGCCCGGTCATGTTCCTCGAACTGCATCCGCAGACCGTGGGCAAGTTCGGCTACTCCATCCGTGGCATCCTCGATTCGCTTGCCCGGCACTACGCATCCATCGTGTTGTACGAGTGGGCACCCGACGCCGGCAAGACGTTCACCGACAAATTCGCGGAACGCTATCTGGGCAAGGATCCCCTGCGAATGGTGGCGGATCGTGAGCGATTGGTATCAGGCTGCGATCGGGGCGAAGTCCAGCACACGTTCTGGGCGGTATGTCGCGCATGACCGATCCTGCCGTGCTTCCGCTCAGTGTCGCCATTCCGACCTTCGGCCGCGACGAGGTGCTGACGAATACCATCGGGCAATTGCTGCAACAGTCGCCGCCGGCGGCCGAGTTGCTGATCGTCGACCAGACACCGACCCACGACGCTGCAACCGAGGCGCAGCTGCAGGCATGGCATGACCACGGCAGGATTCGCTGGATCCGCCGTCAGCAGCCCTCGCAGCCGGGGGCGCTCAATGTCGCCATGCAGGCGGCTTCGCAGCCCTTCCTGTTGATGCTGGATGATGACATCCGCATCGAGCCGGGTTTTCTCGCGGCGCATTGCGCGGGCTTTGACGATCCAGCCATCTGGGCGGTGATCGGGCAGGTGCTGCAGCCGGAGGAATCGCCGCTGGAGGGCTACGCGCGGCCCGCGTCAACGAGTCCCATGGCCGATCTGGCGTTTCCGTTTCGCAGCAATGCCGGCACCTTCATCGAGAACGGCATGTCCGGCAACATGACGGTGCGCCTCGAACGCGCACTCACGCTGGGTGGATTCGACGAGAACTTCGAGCCGCCGGTGTCCTATCGATTCGACACCGAATTCTGCAAGCGCCTCGTGCGCGCCGGAGGACGCATCCGCTTCGTGCCCGAGGCACGCATTTACCACCTGCGCGCCGCGCGTGGCGGCACCCGTTCGGTTGGCAGTCATCTGACCTCGATGTCGCCACTGCATGGCGCAGGTGACTATTACTTTGCGTTGTTGCAGGGATGGCATGGCGACGTGGTGCGCTACATCCTGCGACGGCCATGGCGCGAGGTTCGGACGCGCTTTCATCTGCGCCATCCGTGGTGGATCCCGGTGAAATTGCTGGGCGAGTTGCGCGCATTCGTGTCTGCACTGCGTTTGTTGCGCAAGGGACCACGGCTCATCCCGAACGAACAGCACGATGCGGGCGCGGTGCAAGCCGCATCGGCGACTCCGGCGGCGTCGGGCAACGGGACGGTGCGATGAGTCTCCGCAAGCCTGGCGGAGCCGTTCTGGTGACCGGGGCGGCAGGCTACATCGGTTCACATACCGTGCTGGCCCTGTTGCGGGAAGGACACGCGGTGATCGCACTCGATGACTATTCGAATGCGCAGCGCGATGTGCCGACGCGGGTCGCTCGCCTGTGTGCTGGCGATGTGCAGTGGGTGGAAGCGGACGTGCGTGATCAGGCGACCGTCGAGGCCGTGCTCGCAAGCCAGGGTGTCGAGGCCGTCATCCATTTCGCGGCGCGAAAGTCGGTCGAAGAGTCGTGCCGCCTGCCGCTGGCCTATTACGACAGCAACCTGATCGGAACCTTGCGCCTGCTCGCGGCGATGGAGGTTTCTGGGGTTCGTCGCCTCGTGTTCAGTTCCTCGGCGACTGTCTACGACGCCAGTCAGCCGTCACCCGTGACGGAAACCGGGCGCTTGTCCTGTGCCAGCCCCTACGGCCGCAGCAAGCTCATGGCCGAGCAGATCATCTCCGATGTCGTCAACAGTGGTCGGCTCGATTGTGTGGCGCTGCGTTATTTCAACCCCGTCGGCGCGGATGCAAGCGGCAAACTCGGCGAGGATGCGGCGACACCCCCCAGCAATCTGATGCCGCGCATTTGCCTGGCGGCTGCCGGGAAGTCCGATCCACTGCAGATATTCGGCAACGACTACGACACGCCGGATGGCACGGGTGTGCGTGATTACGTCCATGTTGCGGACGTTGCCGATGCGCATGTGGCCGCACTGCGCTACCTCGCCGCCGGCCATGGTTCTGCCATGCTGAACATCGGCACCGGGTGCGGAACCAGCGTGCTTCAGCTGTTGCGCACGTTCACCGAGGTCACCGGTGTGGATGTGCCGTACACCATCGAAGCGCGCAGGCAGGGCGACGTCGCCAGTCTGTTTGCAGATGTGAGCGAGGCCCGGCGAATGCTTGATTGGTCGGCGCGGCGTGGGCTGGCCGAGATGTGCGCGGACGCCTGGCGCTGGGCGCGTCCGGATGGGGATCGCGCCCTTGGCTGACGCGACTCCTGCGCCTCCAACGCAGGCCGGGATCAGTTATCGTCGCCACGTCGACGGTCTGCGTGCCGTCGCCGTGCTTGCGGTCGTCGCATTCCATGCCGGAGTGCCATTCCTGCCAGGTGGCTATGTCGGCGTGGATGTTTTTTTCGTCATTTCCGGCTTCCTGATCACCGGATTGTTGCTG
The DNA here is from genome assembly GCA_018242365.1 of Pseudomonadota bacterium. GTDB lineage: Bacteria > Pseudomonadota > Gammaproteobacteria > Xanthomonadales > Xanthomonadaceae > Thermomonas. Next base: position 167,560 of record JAFECB010000004.1, on the reverse strand, counting down.
CGGGAATTCGAAACACGCGCTGACATCTCCCTGATCGGCTTCTACGAGCGCCGCGTGCGGCGGCTGGCACCGGCATTGCTGCTGGTGCTGGTGGTCACGCTCGTGCTGGGTGCCGTATTCCTCGTGCCCATCGGCGGGGAGCAGCAGGGCTTGGCGAAGTCCGCCATCGCCACGGTCTTGCTGGCCTCGAACATCTGGTTGGCCCACGCGACCGGTGGCTATTTCGATGCGCCAGCGGCGTCGCAACCCTTGCTGCACACTTGGTCGCTGTCGGTCGAGGAGCAGTTTTATCTGGTCTGGCCGAGCCTGTTGCTGTTGGCAACGCGCTGGGCGTCGCGTCGTGATCGCGAACCTGCGCGAGTCATGGCGCTGGTATTGGCCGTGGTCGGGCTGGCTTCGTTGGGGCTGTCGATTGCGTCTACACCGACGCATCCCGATTTCGCGTTCTATGGCGCACCAACGCGGGCCTGGGAGTTCGCCATCGGCGGACTGGCCTTCTACGTCGTGTCCAGACGAAGCACGCCACTGCCGTGGTCACAGGTGCTGTCATGGGCGGGGCTTGCGGCGATCCTGTGGTCCTGCGCGAGCTTTTCCGAAACCGCGACGCCATTTCCGGGATGGCGTGCCGGGATTCCTGCGCTGGGTGCGGCATTGGTCATTCTCGGCGGCGAGCACGATGCAAAAGGCCTGTGCACGAGGATGCTGTCGTGGCAGCCGATGGTGTTCGTCGGCCTGATTTCGTATTCGCTGTACCTGTGGCATTGGCCGCTGCTGGTGGTGGCGCGCCTGGACAGCTTGGGCGAAATCGGGCCGTGGGGAATTGCAGGAATCTGCCTGTTGTCGTTCGTGCTGGCCTGGCTCACCTATCGCTTTGTCGAAAATCCACTGCGTCATCGCCGCATTGCGCTGATGGCCACGCGGCGCAGCACGTTCGCGACGGGCGTGGCGGGCAGTGTCGGCGTCATCTTGCTGGCGGCGGGATTGGGGGCCTGGGCGCACGTCGGCTGGCGCGGCGATGGCGCACAGGCAAGCTTGCAGACGGCCTTGGCCGGGATGCGCAAGTCACGCACGACATGCGGGCAGGATCGGCCTTACAGCCGGACCTTGCGCAATGAACAAGGCTGCGATCTTGCGACGGCCAACGGCAAGCCGTCGATCCTGCTGTGGGGCGATTCACATGCGGATGCCATGGCGGCGATGGTGGATGCGGCTGCGCGGCAACGCGGTATCCGGATGCGCTTGCGTTACTCGCCGGAATGTCCGCCGCTGCCCGGATTTTCGACCGTGCTTGCAGGCGTGCAATTCCCGCGAGGGAGCGGCGAGGATGGTGGCTGCGCTGCCTACAATGCGGATGTGCTCGCGGAAGCCCTGCGGTTGAAGCACGATGGGCTTGCCACGGTGGTGCTGGAAGCGCATTGGCCGGCGTATGTCGGCACGCCGGAAGCATTGCACTCTGCGAGCACATCACTCATGCGCACCGTCAGCCAGTTGCGCCAAGTGGGCTTGCACGTGGTTCTGGTCGCCCCGGGTGTCGACCAACCGCACGAGGTGCCCGCCTGCCTGGCCCGCGAACCTGCGGAGCTGTGCGAAACCACGCGGGTGGCTGCGCAGGCGAACAGACAGGCAGCGTTCTCAATGCTCCAGCGTGCAGCAAGGATGGAGGGCGTCCAGCTGCTGGACCCGATGCGCGTGCTTTGTGATCGTGATGCCTGCCCGGCGGTCTCCGGCAACGCCGTGCTCTATTCGGACCGACACCACCTGACCGTGGCAGGTGCCATGCACTTGCTGCCCGCATTTCTGCCGATGCTGGAATCGAGTGCACCTGCGGCACATGTCGTCGGCGGAGCGCGGCCATGAAGCATCTTCTGGTCGATGCGCTCTCGGTCAACAACCTGTCGGGCCGGCATGTATTGATGGGGCATCTGCGCGAATTGCATGCGGCACGTTCCGGCAGGTGGCGGTTCACTTGCCTGACCCATCGTGACAATGCCTCTCTGGCATCCGATCTCCCGCAGGGCGTCACCCATGTGCAAGCGGGCATCGGTGGCGCATGGTGGCAGCGCGCTGCCTGGGGGCGGCTGCAGTTTGATCGTTTGGCGCGCAGAAACGGTGTCGATCTGGTGTTGTCGCCGGCCGGCATGCTCAGCCCGGGATGCTCGCTGCCGCAGATCGTTCTGGCGCAGAATCCATGGCCGTTGATGCCTGCTGCTGCGGGGCTGCGCCTGCGCCTGCAAAAGCGCGAGTTCGCGCGAGCACAGCAGCTGGCTTGGCGCATGACGTTCAACTCGGCCTACATGCAAACGCTGTATGCAGAGCAACTCGGCCTGCCGACGCGACCATCGGTGGTGGTCCTGCAGGGCGTGGATGAAGATCTGTTCACGATGCGGGGTGCAGGCGACCTGTCGGGCAGATCGAGTGAAATCCTCGCTGTCTCGGTGATGGCGGCGCACAAGGGGATAGAAATTCTGGTTGATGCATTCGCAAACCTGGCCAGGACGCGCCCGCTGGCGAAACTGCGACTGATCGGCGGCTGGCCGGATGGCGACTACCGCGCGCTGGTCGATGCCAGGATTGCCGCAAGCGGCGTGGCGGATCGGATCGAGGTCCAGGGGCATGTCGACGCTGCGACGCTGCGTGCCAGCTTCCGGCGCGCACGCGTGTTCTGCCTGCCAAGCCGTTGCGAATCGTTCGGGATTCCCGCTGTGGAAGCGCAGGTCACAGGGACGCCGGTGGTGGTGGCGGCGGGAACGGCGGCACCGGAAATCATCGGGCAGGGCGGATGCGTGGTCGCGCAGGGCGATACCGAGGCCACTTCCGCCGCACTGGCGCACCTGTTGGATGACGATGTTGAGTGGATCAATCGCTCGAATGCCGCGCGTCAGAATGCCGAGCGCTACCACTGGCCGGCCTGTTCACAGCCACTGGTCGAATTGCTGGACTTGTTCGCTGCTGAAGGTCCCGCATGATGAACGCACTGATCGCCCGCATGCGCGAATGGTCGCTGCGACACCTTGCGCGACCGCAGCCGGCACAGGTGTTCGTGCCGCAGATCGACGGTCTTCGCTGCGTGGCGATTTGCTCGGTCATTTTCTATCACATGCAGGGCTATATCGCCGCGGCCATCGGCCAGCCGCATCCGAGCACCTTGCTGCATCGCCTGTTTGCCGAGGGCGCATTCGGCGTGCCGCTGTTCTTCTCGCTGAGCGGCTACATCATCACCATGCCCTTCCTCGGGCCGAAGCCACCGACCTTGCGGCGCTACCTGCTGCGCAGGGTGACGCGGCTGGAGCCGCCGTACTTCATCAATCTCTTGCTGGTTTTCACGATGAAGGTCGCGGTGCTGGGCATGGCGGCAGGTGCCTTGTTCCCGCACCTGCTGGCGAGTTTCGGCTACATGCACAACGCGGTGTATGGCGAGCACAGCCTGGTCAACGGTGTCGCATGGTCGCTTGAGGTCGAGTGGCAGTTCTATCTGCTGGCACCGCTGCTGTTGCTGCTGGTCGTGCGCCTGCCCTCAGGCTGGCGACATGCGGGCCTGTGGGGCCTGATCCTCGCGGGCGGGTTCGTGTTTGCTTCCGGGCATGCGCTGCCCAATGCCCTGGCGCTGTCGGTGCTGTGCTACTTCGGCTATTTCGTGGCGGGTGTATGGGTGGCGACCTGCGATGCGCGCTGGCCGCGTGCGTCAGGCACTTGGCTGCATGACGTACTCGGGGTCGCCGCCGCTGCCTTGACCCTGTGGATACTGCTGCAAGCGCGCGGACAATTCCTGCTGCCGGTGCTGGTGGCCCTGCTGCTGTTCGCAGCATTGCGCGGCCCCTTGCTCAAGGCCGTGCTCGGCTGGTGGCCGATCCATTGCATCGGCGCAATGTGTTACTCGATCTACCTCTATCATTTCTTCGTCGTTTCGATGGTGGGCAAGATCATTCACCGGGTGGCAGGCTGGCCCGTTGATCCTGACCACGCGATGTGGCTGATGGCAGGCGTGGGCTTGCCACTCGTGCTGGCCGCCTGCGTCGTGCCTTACCTGTTGATCGAGCGACCCTTCATGATCTGGCGGCCCGGTCGCACCCGGCTTGTGGACGCCTTTGCCTTCGGCAAGAGGACTGCCTGATGCGCGTTGCGATGGTCACCACGCACCCGATCCAGTACCAGGTGCCGTGGTTGCGCCTGCTGGGGCAGAAGCCCGGGATCGATCTGCATGTGTTTTTCGCGATGGTCCCGGACGCCTCGGAGCAAGGCAGGGAATTTGGCGTCGCCTTCGATTGGGATGTGCCTTTGCTTGGCGGCTACGACCACTCGGTGCTGCAGAACGTGTCCAAGCGGCCATCGCTGACCGAGTTTGCCGGGTGCGATACGCCGGGGATCGGCAAGGCCCTGCGCGATGGGCGCTTCGATGCCGTGATCGTCAATGGCTGGGGCTCGAAGACCTGCCTGCAGGCGTTGTGGGCGTGCAGGCGCGCAGGTGTGCCCTGCATCGTTCGCGGGGAAGTCAACGGGCTGCGCCATCGCGTTGGCTGGAAGCGGCTCGGGCATCGCATGCTGTTGTCGCGATACGCCGCGGTCTTGACCATTGGCGCCAACAATCGCACCTACTGCATCCAGCAAGGGGTGGATGCGGCGAAATTGTTCAACACGCCTTACTGTGTCGACAACCAGCGGTTTGCCGCGATGGCCGATGCAGCGCGTGCCGATCCCGGGCGTGAGCTTGTCGCCCAACGATTCGGGATGAATTCGCAGGCCACCACCTTCCTGTTCTCCGGCAAGCTGGTCGAGAAGAAACGCCCCGGCGACCTGATCGAGGCCTTGCGCCTGGCCAGGCAGCAGGGTGCTGATGGCATCCAGTTGCTGCTGGTCGGGGATGGCCCCTTGCGCGCTGAACTGGAGCAACAGGCGAGGGAGCTTCCGGTTCATTTCGCCGGCTTCCTCAACCAGTCTGAAATTGGTGCCGCCTACGCGGCGAGCGATTGCCTGCTGCTGCCCTCCGATGCCGGGGAAACCTGGGGCCTGGTGGTCAATGAAGCGATGGCCAGCGGTTTGCCGGCCATCGTCAGCGACCAGGTGGGCTGCGCCGCCAATCTCATCCAGCCGGGGGTCACCGGCGAGGTGTTTCCCTGCACGAATGTGGAAGCCCTTGCCGCCCTGCTGGTGTCCCATGCCGGTCAGCGGCCAGCACTGGCGACGATGGGGGAAAACGCACGGCGACAGGTGCTGGAAGGCTACAATTTCGACCGTGTCGTTGACGGTGTCATGGCGGCGCTCGAACGCGTTACGGAGATCCCGCGATGATCTGGCAGTATGTGTTGCTCGGCTTGGCCTTGGTGTTCGCCTGCCTGTCCTTCGCGCAATGGCGCTGGGGCATCGTGCTGATGATCCTGCTGGCTGCGGTGCAGGATCCGATGCGCAAGATGGTGCCCGGTACGGCAGGTTGGCTGGTGCTGGCCACGGCGCCGATCTTCATCGCAATGATCTTTTCCAGCATGGTGCACCAGCGTGGCTGGTGGCAGCGCTTCGGCAAACCCTACCCGCGCATCGCCAAGGCGATGCTGATCCTCCTGCCCTTGATCTTCCCGGCGGTGATCCTGTCCGCAACCTACGGGCCTGGGTCGTGGATGTACACGTTGTTCGGCGTGTTCTCGTATTCGTTGATCCTGCTGGCGATCATCGCGGGCTTCCATTTCGCGCGTGACGAGAAGGCATTGCGCGCGATGCTGGCGGCGTACTGCCTGATCAATGGCGTCATGCTGACGGGTGGCATCCTCCAGTTCTACCACTGGTTCCCGAACTCGCCCATCCTCGGCAGCGACATGTTCGGCTACAAGTGGGTGCGTTGGGCCGATGGTTACACGGTGGACATGATCGCCGGCTTCTACCGATCGGCCGACGTGATGGGCTGGCATGCGGCTTCGGTCTGCATCCTGTCGTTCATTCTGGCCCTTTCAAGCGGCAAGGGGATCCGGCGATACGCGTGGGCTGCGCTCAGCGCGTTCGCAGTCGTGGCCCTCCTGCTGTGCGGACGCCGCAAAATGGTGTACATGCTGCCGGTGTTCGCGCTTGCCCTGGTGTGGATCAATTGGCAGGCGGGGCGTGCTGCGCGTGCGGTGGCGATCCTGGGCCTGCTGATGATCCCGTTGCTGGCGGTGTATGTCACCGGCGACGTGATCTCCGAGGATTCGGCCAACATGCGCTACTACTCCGGGAAGGGCCTCCGCATGGATGCAGCCGAAAGCATCCAGGGTGAAGGCTTTGCCTCGGTGATGGAAACGTTCCGCCAATCCGGCTTCTTCGGTGAAGGCATCGGATTCGCAACGCCCGGTGCGCACAACCTGAGTGCCGCTCACCCGAGAATCTGGCAGGAAAGCGCACCCAGCCGGATCATGGTCGAACTGGGTGTCCCCGGCATGGCGGGCTTCCTGTTCGTGATGCTCTGCCTGGGTCTTGCGATGTGGCGGACAACCCTGGCCCAAGTGCGCGCGCGAACCACGGCGGCCCCCGTTGCGGCCGGCCTGTTCGCCTACTTCCTGGCCAATGTGGGCAGCCTGACGGTTTCCGGGCAGATCCTCGCGGATCCCTTTATCGCCAGCTTCCTCGGCTTCCTCTCGGGTACAGTCCTGTCGATTCCTCGGTTGCAGGCGACAGCGAGGGCGCGCGCCGAAGCGCGGGCGATGCATCTGGCCTACGCCTGATGGGTGGAATGCGGATCGGCTTGATCAGTACGGCCGCAATTTCGGTTCCCGGCAGCATGCGGGCCTACGCCGACGTGCTGTTGCAGGCATTGGCGCGCCACGTGCCGGAGATCGAGGTGCAGGTGCTTGAGCTGGAACCGCATCCGCCCATGGGCGGTTGGCGCCAGCGGGCGACCACATTGGCTCTGCCTTGGCGAGCACGACGATCACGCGGCCTCAACCCTGATCTCTGGCATGTGCTCGATGGAAGCCGCGCCTACGTCGCGGCAGGTTTGCATGCCGCTCCGGTGGTGATCACGGCCCATGACATCATTCCGGTGTTGCAGCAACAGGGTCGATTCCCGGGCGCGCCGCCGGTTGGTCGCGCAGCACGCTGGCTGTGGCATCGCAATGGCGCTGAACTTCGCAAGGCGCAGGCGTTGATTTGCGTCAGCGAGAGTACTCGGCGGGATGTGGATGCCACTGTCGGGCCGATCAGGGCGGCGCAAGTCGTGCCATTGCCGGTACGTTCGCAACTGGCGGCGCTTGCTTCTCGCGCTGCCATCAGTCGCCGCGATGACGGTGTCATCCTGCACGTCGGCAACAACAGTTTCTACAAGAATCGCCAGCAGGTATTGCGTATCTTTGCGGCATTGGACAAGACATTGGCGCGGCGGCTGGTGATGGCCGGGGCGCCACCCTCGGAGGAGCTACGGGCGTTGTCCGTGGAGTTGGGGATCGAGGTCGTAGTCGAATGGGTCGTGGATGCGGACGATGTGGTGGTTGCCGACTGGTATGCACGCGCTTCAGCGCTGGTGTTCCCATCGCTGTACGAGGGATTCGGCTGGCCGGTCCTGGAGGCGATGACGTTCGGGCTTCCGGTGGTGTGCAGCAATGCCGGGTCGCTGCCGGAGGTGGTGGGCGCGAGCGCACCTTGCTTTGCACCGGATGACATCGCCGGTTTTGTTGGTCGAATTGAGGCGCTGCTGCGTGATTCCCGGCTGCATGCTTCCTGCAGCGAGGCGGTCCGCTTGCGTGCGGAAGAGTTCGGCATGCAGCGCTTTGCCAGGGAAACCAGCGCTGCGTATCGTGTGGCCGTGGAAGCAGGAGCCAGTCGGTGATGCCGATCTCCAGTCGCGCCCCTGCGGTGCGCTCCTACATTGGATATGTACTTGTAGGAGCGCACCGCAGGGGCGCGACGTCTTGCCCGATGGCATGGCTTTGGACCTCATTTGACGCGGCCCCATGACCCTCGACATCACCACTGCCCGCTCTGCCCGCCCGTATTCGCGTCGCGAGTATCTCGGTCGCGCACTGTGGGCGTTGGTCTCACCGCTGTTCCGCTGCAGCCCGCGACCGCTGTTCGGCTGGCGCAACCTGCTGCTGCGTGTGTTTGGTGCCAGGCTCGGGCACGGCGTGCACGTGGATCCGGGGGCGCGGATCGAGATTCCGTGGAATCTGGAAATGGGTGATCACGCGGCGATTGGTGCCGGGGTGTGGGTCTACAGCCTTGGCCCGATCCGCATCGGTGCGCGGGCGACAGTGTCGCACCGTGCGCACCTGTGTGGCGGGACGCATGATTACAGCGATCCGAACCTGCCGTTGCAGCGCACCGGATTGTGCGTCGGCGCTGATGCCTGGGTATGCAGTGATGCGTTCGTCGGTCCCGGCGTCACTGTCGGCGAAGGTGCCGTGGTCGGCGCGGCGGCGGTGGCAATGCGTGACGTCGAACCGTGGACAGTGGTGGCGGGCAATCCGGCGCGGATGGTCAAGCGGCGCGAACTGCGGCAGGCGGATTGACGTGATCTCGGTTGTCATCCTGACCCTGAACGAGGCGACCAACCTGCCGCGCTGCCTCGCCAGCGTGGCATGGTCGGACGACGTGGTGGTGCTTGATTCCGGGAGCACCGACGCCACCGTCGAGGTCGCACAGGCGCATGGTGTGCGAGTGCTGACGCGCGCGTTCGATTCGTTTGCCGGCCAGCGCAACCATGCGATGGAGCACGCGGGTTTCCGTCATCCATGGGTCTTGCATCTGGATGCCGATGAAGTGGTGACACCGGCGTTGCGCGATGAACTGGTGGCGATCGCGGAGGCGGCATCGGCGGCCTACCCGGTCTATCGGGTGGCGGCGAAGATCATCTTCATGGGCCGCTGGCTGAAGCACGCAGGCATGTACCCGTCCTACCAGGTGCGCTTCGGTCGCGCCGAAGCGTTGCGCTTCGTCGACCATGGCCACGGCCAGCGCGAAGTGCAGCCGCCCGGGCAGGTGGGCACCCTGATTGAACCGCTGGAGCACTACAATTTCTCCAAGGGCGTGAACGACTGGTTCGCGCGGCACCTGCGCTATGCGGATCGAGAGGCACGGCTGCTGCTGGCCGAGCGCGCGCAGCCGCTGCGACCACTTGGATTGTTCAGTGCCGATGCCACCATGCGTCGTCGCGCACTCAAGCGGCTCGCCGGTCGCCTGCCCATGCGACCATGGCTGCGGTTCGTCTACGCAGGTGTCCTGCGCGGTGGGTTTCTGGACGGGATGGCTGGCCTGCGCTACGCACGCATGCTGGCGATCTACCAGCAGTTCATCGATCTCATGGTGAGCGAACGGAAGGCAGGCGGATGACCCAATTGAACCGGGTCGCGTCGCTGGACGGCGTGCGTGCGCTGGCGGCGCTGTTGGTCATGGGATTTCACTTCATCGGCCAATTCGGTGGACACAGTCCCGCGTGGGTTCGGCAAGCCTCGGTGGTGGGTCAAACCGGCGTGGACCTGTTCTTTGTCCTTTCCGGGTATCTGATTACCCGCATCCTGCTGGACACCGCAGGTGCCAAGGGATACTACCGCGCGTTTTACGGGCGCCGGGTGCTGCGGATTTTCCCCCTGTACTTCGTCTTCCTCGTCATCTATTTCTTCGTTCTTCCGGGCGTACTTGGTCGCGAGACCCCGGATTTCATGACGCAGGTCTGGTCATGGTTCTTCCTGGAAAACGTGGGCCAGACCTTTCCGTCGCTCGGCAGCCTGGGCCCGGCACACTACTGGTCCCTGGCTGTCGAAGAGCATTTCTATCTGGTCTGGCCCTTCATCGTCGCGAGCGTCACTCGACGCAGCTTGCTGCGCATCGTCGTCGCGGTCCTGGTGTTGTCCCCGATACTCAGGTTCGTCGTGGCAAGCCAGGGTCAAAGCGTCTTTTTCCTGACACCGACCCGACTGGATGGATTGAGCCTCGGGGCGGGGCTGGCCATCCTGCTTGCGCAACCAACCGGGGGCCCGGGCTGGTTGCTGCGGTTGGCAAGAGCGCTCTTCCTCGTCCTGCCGTGCCTGCTGCTGCCGCTGTTCGTGATGTATTCCGGCTCTCACGGCGCGTTGCTGCAAGCGTGCAAGCTCTCGTTGATTCCCCTGTTCTATGCCGCGTTCGTCGTACTTTGCCTGATCGATGAGAAAATGGCGCCAATCCGGAGATTGCTCGAACTGCGTTGGCTGCGCTGGGTTGGCAGCATCAGTTTCGGCCTCTACGTCTTCCATCCAGCGTGTTACACCGTCATCGCAGATGTCTTTCCAATGGGCACCACCCTGCAATACATCGTGCTTGCCGTTGGGCTCAGCTTCCTGTGCGCATGGGCCAGCTTCCGGTTCATCGAAAGCCCGTTCCTGTCATTGAAAAGGTATTTCACCGCGTCCGCCAATCCCCGCAGGGAGACTGGCGCGCAGAACATTGGAGTAGTGTCATGAAGCGAGCCCTGATCACCGGCATCACCGGCCAGGACGGTGCCTATCTGGCCGAATTGCTGTTGGCAAAGGGCTACGAGGTGCATGGCATCAAGCGCCGTGCCTCGTCGTTCAATACCGATCGCATCGACCATCTCTACCAGGATCCGCACGCGCCGGATCGCCGCCTGTTCCTTCATTACGGCGATCTCACCGACGCTACCAACCTGATCCGCATCCTCCAGCAGGTGCAGCCGGACGAGGTCTACAACCTCGGCGCGCAAAGCCATGTGCAGGTCTCGTTCGAGACCCCGGAATACACCGCCAATTCGGATGCGCTGGGCACGCTGCGGCTGCTGGAGGCGATCCGCATCCTCGGGCTGGAAAAAAAGACCCGCTTCTACCAGGCCTCGACCTCGGAGCTGTACGGCAAGGTGCAGGAGATTCCGCAAAAGGAGACCACGCCGTTCTATCCGCGTTCGCCCTACGGCGTGGCCAAGTTGTATGCCTACTGGATCGTGGTGAATTATCGCGAGTCCTACGGCATGTATGCTTGCAACGGCATCCTGTTCAACCATGAGTCGCCGTTGCGCGGCGAGACCTTCGTCACCCGCAAGATCACCCGCGCGCTGGCGCGCATTTCGCTGGGCCTGCAGGATTGCCTGTATCTGGGCAATCTTGATGCGCGACGTGACTGGGGCCATGCACGCGACTATGTCGAAGCGCAGTGGTTGATGTTGCAGCAGGAACAGGCAGAGGACTTCGTGATCGCCACCGGCGAGCAGTACGCGGTGCGCGAATTCGTGACCCGGGCAGCGGGCGAACTGGGGATTGAATTGGAATGGCGCGGCAGTGGCGTCGATGAGCAAGGCTTTGTCGCGTGTGCGCCGGAAGGTTCTCCGCTGAAGTCCGGCCAGCGGATCGTGGCGGTCGACAGCCGCTATTTCCGCCCCGCCGAGGTGGAAACGCTGCTGGGCGATCCGACCAAGGCAAAGACCAAGCTGGGCTGGACGCTGAAGACGTCGTTCGAGCAACTCGTCCATGAAATGGTGACCGAAGACCTGGCGCACGCGCGTCGCGACGCCATGGTCAGCGAGGCTGGTTTCCGCACGTACAAGCACGCGGAGTGAGGGAGGTTTGTGGTGGATCGCGCCCCTGCGTTACACCTGCGAGGGTCACACGCCTGTAGGAGTGCACCGCAGGGGCGCGACCATTCTCAGCATCACCAATTGGCATTCCAGATGAAACCGAAATTGCAAGGCATCTTCGAATGAAAATCTACGTTGCAGGCCACCGCGGTCTGGTCGGCTCTGCCATCGTGCGCCGTTTGCAGGCGCAGGGTGATGGCGATCTGCTGTTGCCTTCGCGCGCCGAGCTCGATCTCACCTCGCAGGAACAAGTCGAGCGCTTTTTCGAGCGCGAGCGCCCCGATCAGGTGTATCTGGCAGCCGCGAAAGTCGGCGGCATCCATGCCAACGACACCCGCCCGGCCGAGTTCATCCGCGACAACCTGGTGATCGAAACCAACGTCATCCACGCGGCGTGGCGGCATGGCGTGAACAAGCTGTGCTTCCTCGGCTCCTCCTGCATCTATCCGAAGTTTGCACCGCAGCCGATGCACGAGGATGTGCTGCTGACCGGCGCGCTGGAGCCGACCAATGAGTGGTATGCGATCGCCAAGATCGCCGGGATCAAGCTTTGCCAGGCCTATCGCAAGCAATACGGGTTCGATGCCATCTCCTTGATGCCGACCAATCTGTACGGCCCCGGTGACAATTTCGATCTCACGTCGTCACACGTGCTCCCCGCGCTGATCCGGCGCTTCCACGAAGCCAAGCTGCGCGGCGATGCAGCGGTGACGATCTGGGGCACCGGCACGCCACGACGCGAGTTCCTGCATGTCGATGATCTTGCGGCGGCGGCGGTGTTCCTGATGCAGGGCTACAGCTCCGATGCCATCGTGAACGTCGGCGTCGGTGACGATCTGGCCATCCTCGAACTGGCCGAGTTGGTGGCGCGGGTGGTCGGCTTCGAAGGCACGATTTCGACGGACCCAAGCAAGCCCGACGGCACGCCGCGCAAATTGCTGGACGTCTCGCGCATCCACGCCTTGGGCTGGCAGGCTCGGATCGGGCTGGAGGATGGCGTGCGCAACACCTACGCCTGGTACCTGCAGCACGCCGACGAACGGCGCGGAGCCTGAGCACGCACGACGTGCGTATCTACTTCTGCAATCGCTACGTTACGCCCGACCTGTCCGCGACCAGCCAGCTGTTGACGGATCTGTCCACGCATTTGGCGACACGCGGGATGCAGGTCACTCTGGTTGGTTCCCGGCAGCGCTATGACGATGCCCAGGCAACCCTGCCGGAGACGGAGCGAATCGACGGTGTGGATGTGCTGCGCGTCGGCAACAGCCGATTCGGTCGCGATGGATTGGCCGGGCGTGCGCTGGACTATCTGGATTATTCGCGCGGCGTCAGGCGTGAATTGACGGAGCGACTTCAGCCCGGCGATGTGGTGGTGGCGATGACCGATCCGCCATTGCTGGGGTCTGCGCTGGGCAGGATTGCGGCCCGGCGCGGTGCGCATTGCGTGCACTGGTTGCAGGATCTGTTTCCGGAAGTCGCCGAGGCCGTGTTCGGTGGTGCCGTGCGCATGGCTGCCGCACCGCTGCGCGGGTGGCGCAACCGTGGCCTGCGCCGCAGCGCGCAGGTGGTGGTGATTTCCGAAGGCATGGCGGTGCGGATCGCCGCGCTGGGTGTACCTCGTGAGCGCATCATGGTCATCGAGAACTGGACCGATGCCGAGTCGATCCGTCCCTTGGCTGCGCAGGACAATCCGTTGCGTCGCGAGTGGGGACTGGAAGGCAAGTTCGTCATCGGCTATTCCGGCAATCTCGGCCGCGCCCACGACTGGCGCACCATGCTGGAGGTCGCCACGCGTTTGCGTGATCGCGATGACATTCGTTTCGTGTTGATCGGAGGCGGTCGCGGCCTGCACGAGTTTTCGGACGAAGCCACGGTGCGGAAGCTGGACAATGTCATCCTGAAGCCGTATCAGCCGCGCGAGGCGCTTGCGCACAGCCTGTCGCTACCGGACCTGCATTGGCTGACCCTTGCGCCTGCGCTGGAAGGCTGCATCTTCCCGAGCAAGTGGTACGGGATTCTTGCCGCGGGTCGACCGTCGTTGTTCATCGGCAAGCTGGATGGCGAGGTCGCGCAGCGCTTGCACGCCTCCCAAATTGGCCATGCGGTGGCTCCTGGCGATGTCGATGGCGCTTGCGCAGGCATCGAACGACTGGCGGGCGATCCTGAACTGGTTTCCGCCATGGGCGCACGGGCACGTCGACTGCTGGATGCGCATTTCACGCGCGATGCGACGTTCCAACGCTGGGATACGATGCTCACTTCGATCCAGACCTCGCCCTGATTCCCCTTGAGATGCCAACCATGACCACCCTCGTCACCGGCAGCGCCGGATTCATCGGTTCGCACGTCGTCCAGTGCTTGCTGGAGCGTGGCGAAACCGTGGTTGGGCTGGACTGCCTCAATGACTATTACGATGTCGCGCTGAAGAAGGCGCGGTTGGCGCGCTTCATCGATCATCCGAATTTCATCGATGCGCGCGTCGACCTTGCTGATCGCGCTGCGGTTGAAGCGGTGTTCGATACGCACAAGCCCGCCAAGGTGGTCAACCTGGCCGCGCAGGCAGGCGTGCGCTACGCCGCCGAGAATCCACACGTGTACGTGGCCAGCAATGTGACCGGCTTCCTGCATGTGCTGGAAGGCTGCCGCCAGCACAGCGTTGAGCATTTGGTCTATGCCTCGACCAGCTCGGTCTATGGTGCGAACACCAAGATGCCGTTCTCCGAACACGCCAGCACCGAGCATCCGTTGACGCTGTACGCGGCGACAAAGAAATCCAATGAGATGATGGCGCACGCCTACGCGCATCTGTACGGCATCCCGTGCACGGGGCTGCGTTTCTTCACCGTCTATGGCCCGTGGGGCCGCCCGGACATGGCGCTGTTCCTGTTCACCAAGGCGATCCTTGCCGGCGAGCCGATCAAGGTGTTCAACCATGGCCACCATCGGCGCAGTTTCACCTATGTCGATGACGTTGCTGCCGGCGTGGTCGCTGCGCTCGATCATCCGCCCGCGCGCGACCCGAATTGGCGCAGTGCCGCGCCGGACCCGGCCACCAGCGGCGTGGCGCCGTACCGCCTCTACAACATCGGCAATGCCGAGCCGGTGGAATTGTTGCGTTACATCGAAATCCTTGAACACTGCCTCGGCCGCAAGGCGAAGATGGAACTGCTGCCGCTGCAAGCGGGTGATGTCCCGGATACCGAAGCAGATACCTCGGATCTGGCAGAGGACATCGGCATCGCGCCAGGCGTGTCAGTAGAGGAGGGCGTCGCGCGTTTCGTCGCGTGGTATCGGGAGTATTACCGGGTGTGAGTGGCGCTCCGATCAATTCCGGGACCTTGCTTGTCCAGCACCACTGACTCCACCTCGCTGCGCGATTGGCTCGCCACCGCATTACGCAGCGGGCGACCGCCGCCGCTGGACGATGCGGTGACAGCGCAACAGTTGCTGGACGCTGCAGAGCGCGAAGGCGTGGCCGCGCTTCTTGAGGCGCGTTTGCGCTCGGAAGGTGGCTGGGAGGCGCTGTCCGAACGCCAACGGGATGCCTTGCAGTCGCATGTGCGCGGGGTGGCAGCGCATTGGCTTCTACGTCTCGACGAATTGCGGCGAATCGAGCAGGTGCTCTCTGCCGCCGGCATGCGTGTGCTGCTATTGAAAGGTAGTGCGCTTGCGCTGTGGCTTTATCCGCAACCTTTTCTGCGGATGGGCGGTGATGTCGACTTGCTGCTGGAATCTGCCGATGCGTCAAGCCAGGCGGAGGCGTTGCTCGCACCGATGGGTTATGTACGTGCATTTGATCCCGGCGACACCCATTTCGAGCTGACCTTGCGGCGGCATGTGGACGATACCCTGCGCTGTGAGTTGGACGTGCACTCGCGCCTGCTCAATGCGGCTGCGTATGCGGAGTTGTTTTCGTTCGATGAGCTCTGGGTCGAGGCGCAAAACCTGTGCGGCGTTGGACCATGCATGCGCGCATTGTCGCCAACCCACGCGTTGGCGCATGCCTGCTTGAACCGCGCATTGGATATGCAAAACGCGATTCCGGATCGGCTCAAGTTGCTCTACGACCTGCGCTTGATGTCCGCCCACAACGAGGACGCGGACTGGCGAGCACTGTGCGCGCTGGCTGCCGACAAAAAGATCGCCGGCGTCTGCCTGCGTTCCTTGCAGGATGCCGTGCGTGACGTCGGCGCGGTTGTGCCTCCCAGCGTCGCCGAGCGCCTGCAAGCGCTGGCCGTCCAAGAGCCAACGGACTATCGTCGTATCGGTGACTGGCGTTACATGCAGTGGCAGCATCTACGCGCACTGCCGACGCTTGGCGCACGCCTGCATTGGCTGCGCCAACGGCTGTTACCGGGTGCGGCGCAATTGCGGGCCTTGTACGGCGATGGTCCGCTGTGGCGATTGTGGCTGCGTCGGCTGGGTCGGGGTGTGGTGCGCGTGTTCGGTCATCCTTCCCGGTAGGAGCATACTGAGACCGTAGGCCGAGGGGTGCGATGACTTCGGGGCCCCGATCGCGACCCTCCGCCTACGGCCTCGGCGCACTCCTACGCCGAATCGCGGGAGGAATCGCCGGGATTCGGCGGCCACAGTTTGAACAGTTCGGTATCGCCCGGTTTTGCAGCGCCGACTGCGAAGCGGAAAAACGCCTCGAGCGCACGTACGGGAAGCTGATTGTCGTAAAGCAGGTGCTTGCGCTCGTGAATGCACCTAGCCACATCCTCCCGCCACGCGCGATCCTGTCCAAGTCGAATCGCGATTCTGATGTAATCGTCGCGATCCTTTGCGATGGTGTCTTCGACGCCGATTTGCCTGAGCATGCCGAGTGTCTGGCGGCCGCGCATCATCTTGCCGGGTAGGGTCACGATCGGCAGGTCAACCGCGAGGGCGTCATAAGATGTCTGTCCCCCGGACCAGCCTAGCGTGTCGAGCATTACATCGCAGCAGCGAAGTAGAGCGAAGTATTCCTCTAGCTGGCGTTGCGGCAACACGCGAATGTGATTCTCTGGCGATAAGCCGAGCGACCGGAACGGCGTCTCAATCCGCTTTCGAAACGTGCGCGTCCACGCGGGGATCTCTCCTTCTGCAAACACGAACACGGCATCGTCGACCTCGCACGCAATCCGTGCGTAGAGGTCGTCGTACTGCGGCATGTATTTAAACAGCGATTGCGCGGAAACATAGACAGGAGAGCGTTCTGGCATCCCAAGTTCGGCGCGAGTTGCGGTGACCTTGGGTAGCACCGTCTCTGGCATGGTCACGCCGGTGCCTGGCAAGGTCACCAGCCGCTCTGAATAGTGGGTGTTCCCGTCGTCAGGCTCCATGCCACCCGCACTAATGAAATAGTCGATCGAGGGCAAACCCGTGCTGACTGGGTGTCCCCACGTGGCGCACTGCACAGGTGCGAGCCGCAGTGCACTGATCTGCAGGGTCAGCGGATCCATGCCGATGGCGATATGCATGAGAAGGTCGAGATTTGCCTCGCGGATGGCATTGACCGCGGTCGTGAAATCCTCGGTGGCAGGGTGGCAAACATCGACTTGTCCACGCAAGTACAGGCTCATCCAGTCCCGCCTGTGGGTCAGTGGAAACAGATGGGTTTCGAACTGGCTTGTGTCCATACTGTTCAACCAGCCGGCAAAATGCCGAGCCACGGTATGGTTTGTCGCCTGTCGAAACACAAAGCCAATCCGCAATCTTCGGTCCGCGAGCGGTAGTGGTTTCTTGAGCGGTACAGATGTTGCATAACAAGCGTTGAGTACGCGCGAAACATACCCTGCGTGATCGCGGAGAAGTGCTAGATTTGGATGGTCGCGATATGTCGCGTAGAAGTTCGGTTCCATGACCGATGCGAGCTTGATAAGTGCGTCGTGTGTTTCCGGGAGGGGACGGGCGGGCAGCGTCCGGGTAAATGCGGTGGCCCGGGCATCATCCGACGCGACCGTCTCCAGTGATTCAGGGACTGGGGTAACGATCAGGCCGGACTGCATGTCTAGATAGGGATCATCTAGAGCTTGCGCGCCAGTTTTCAACACCGCGAGCGCCTCGGGCGTGCGCCCGAGATCCATCAGAATCCATGCCCATTGGATGCGTGCGCGCGCATCGCATCTACCGAGTCTGGCGGCTTCTTCCGCAGCCTCCAACGCCTGCAACTCTTTGCCAGAATAGTGCAGCGCGATCAGCATCATTGTCATCGCCTCGCACTTGATCACTGTTTCTATCGGCAGCGTGAGGAAGGCGTCTGCCGCACCGTGCCAGTCCTCGCGTTCGCCCATCGTGGTCGCGAGCACGCAACGAGCCCTTGTTTCCTGCCCGAGTTCTGTCAAAGCCAAGGCCAAGTTGTCGGCGCGACGCTGACTCTTGGGATGCGCGGCAAGGTCATCATCAAGATGGGGCAGGGCTGCGCGCCAGTCACCTTGCAGTGCTTGGGCGATCACTGATGCTGGCAACATAGACGGATCCGCGCCGCCCTCCGCGTCGGCGGCGGGCGGTGCCAGCATTGCGCTGGCGTTGAGGATGTCCGCGGGGTCGTGCCCGAACTCCCGCAGTGCCTTGCTGATGTCCACCACCAACGCCAGCTTGCGAATCGGACAGGACAATGCTTGTGTCCAAGCGGCCAATGCACCGGCTTCATCCTGCGCATTCGCGCACTCAAGCGCACGCTTGTGCCATCCTTTGGCATCGCACGGCGTGGTGTCCGCATCGGCCGCATTCGGTTGCGCGGCTTCCCGCGGGCGATCCTTTGCCCGTTGGTTGATCAGGCGCAGCGCTTCAAGGAATGTGTAGTGATCCATGCGAGTCCGATGATCGATCGCGTCAGCCGAGGCTGCAGGCGCGGCGAACGTGGGTGGCTTCCCACGGGCATGTGGTGAGAGGCAATGACGACATCATGGGTATATTGTCCCAGAGAGTGATCGTTGCGGGCCGAATGGCGTCGACGAAAGCGTGCGATGTGATTTTTGTGATGGCAAGGACGGGCTGAGTGGCGGCGATTGCAGGTGTTTCGCGGCTGGATCAAGGTCCGGCAAACCACGATCTGGCGACGGTGCTTGGAGCGCAGGCGCACCGTACGCCTGATGGTGTTTCAACGTGGGTCGAACGCCAGGTCGGGCTTGGGCATGGTGCGCTACAGGTCACGCCCGAAGCCGCTTTCGAGCGCCAGCCCGTTGCGCTGGGTGAACGTTGGATGCTGGTAGTCGATGGTCGCATCGACAATCGCGACACACTTGCCAAAGTCCTGGGCGTGGATACGGCCACGCTTGCGGTCACCAGTGATGGCGGTCTGTTTGGCATGGCCTGGGGCCGTTGGCAGGCGGAGTTCTGGCGGCACGTCGAAGGTGATTTTGCACTTGCGGCTTGGGATCGTCGCGAGCAGCGCTTGACCTTGATGCGCGACCGCATCGGCGTTCGCCCGTTGTTCTATGCACGTTCCCGTCGTTTGTTGGCGTTTGCATCGGAGCCTGAGGCCCTGCTTGGGCTGGATGGCATCTCGCGCCGTTGCGACGAGGACGGCTTGGCGTACCTGCTGGCCACGGGCTTCGATTTCGATGACTTCAGTCGGACGTTCTATCGCGATGTGACCAGGCTGCAGCCTGGGTGGCGGTTGGAGGTCGAGGCGGATGGTCGGGTGCAGCTAAGCCGCTATTGGCAGCCACTCACGCAATCGATGCCACCGACCCGCGATCCGCGCGAGCATATCGTGGAGTTTCGCGAGGCATTCGATGCGGCAGTCGCCTGCCGTGTCCGTGGCGTGGCGCGACCGGCGCTGCTGCTCAGCGGTGGAATCGATTCCGGCTGCGTGTTGGCGTCTGCGCGACGTCTGCGTGACGACGGAGCACCATTGCCGCTGTTGCCGATCTCGTTGGTCGAGACGCATGAGCCAGTGTCGAGCGAGACCGCCAATATCCAACGCCTTCATGCAGGTAGTGATGGCATCCAGATCCCGATCGAGGATTTGGAGGGACAAGCAGGGTTCGCAGGCCTGCTGGAACGCTACTGGCATCACGCCCACCCGATCGACAATTCCCTGTCCTACGCGACACTGAGCTGCTTTCACGCCAGAGCGGCTGGATGCAGGGTGGTCATCGATGGCGCGGATGGTGATGTGGCCACTGCGTCCACCAACCGCCGCGCAGCACAGTTGTTCATCTCCGGGCGGGTGCTCAGCGCGGTCCGTGAAGCACGCATGGCCAGTCGCGTGAATACCTATCAGCAAGGCGTCTCCCCAATGCGCATCCTTTGGCAAGGCGTCGCAGCCAACATGCAGCCGGACTGGCTGGCGCGTCACCGTTATCGGCGGCGTGCCCTGCACGCCCAGGAATCGGAATCGTGGCTGGATCCGGGATTTTCGACGCGATTGCGCTTGCGCGAGCGCCGGTTGGACGCTGCCCTTGCGGCGCGCAAGCTCCGGCGCGACGACTTGCGACAGGATCGCTTGGCTTGGATCTGGTGGAATCCGGGATTCATGCGTGCGATGGAAGGCACCGACCGCACCTATGCGCAGTATGGCCTTGAGGCTTGGCACCCTTGGTGCGATCAACGCGTCATCGATTTGCTCATGAGACTGCCGGACGAGCTTCTGTCCCGCGATGGTTGGACGAAATGGATCGTCCGTGCCGCCTGCGCGCCGGAACTGGGCGACGACATTGCGTGGTACTCAGGCAAGTCGCATGTCGGTCAGCATCTTGGTGAGCGGCTGCTCGCTGCGGCCCAGCCGCGTGTCTCGGAATTGCTGGTCGCTGCGGGCGAGCGCCTGAGTGGCGTGGTCGATGCCGGTGCGCTGGGCCGGCTGTGCGATGCTTGGCGTGCTGATCCGACACGTTGCGCTCAGGAGAACGGTGACAGCGTGCTGTTGCTCGCGACACTCTCAGGCTGGATTGAACGCCACCAATTGCAGGCGTCCTGACAGCGAGGGTGGCGCAGTTGCAGGTGACGTTGCGCGCAGACCATCGTGAGGCGGCGACGGCGCGTGCATGGACGGCGTTGACCTGTTGACCAAGACCCGCTTGGCTCAGCCAAACCGGCGCGAACAGGATGCAGCTTCCGCCAGCGCCATTTCGAAATTGCGGAACTGTTTCGGGTGGCGGGCAAGCAGTACGTTTGCGATGTCCGACAGGCTGTGCTGGCCATCCATCATGGAGAGGACCATCAAGCGGATCTGGCCATCTTCGGCGAGCACGGGTGCGTGGCTGGCATCCGATTTGCGCAGCAGCGCCAGATCCTCGGGCTGCATGCGGAAGGTGGATTGCTTGAAGCTGGCCTTCGTCACCGATGCCGCATCCGTGATCCGGGTATCCCAGCGGAACACCCAGTTATCGAGCATGCGTCGAACCGATAAGCGGGTTTGCATGCGATCACCGGCATGCACGTCCACCGGATGTTCCAGCGGGAAGAACGCCCGCCCGTACTGCAACTCCGGCAGCAAGGGCGAGTTGCTGAAGCCCAAGCCTGTATCCACTTCGCCGTCGAACCACACATACAGTCCATCGACGCGGCCACCGCAGTCCAGCGTCCAGTCGAGGGTGCTGTCCAGGCCGCGCGTTTCTTCGGCGGCATGGTAGTCCACCGTGCCCCAGTGGGCCGGTTCGGCAAGCAGTCTCTCGGCATCGGTTTCCTTGCCGCGTGCTCGCCAGAATTGGTTGACCAGCATCGACAGGGCCGGCGTCAGATCGAGATCCAGGGCATTGCGGCGCCACGGGGCTTCGATGGCATCGATCTCCCACGGTGCCGATGCCGGCACGGCGTACAGTTGGTCGCGGCGCGGTAGCAGGATGCCACCTGGCTTCAGGTGGCGCTTGCGGGCGTCGGCCAGTGAGGCGATGTTGCTGGTGTAGAACGGCAGATTGCCGTGCAGATCGCCGACCACGATGTCGGCCTGTTCAGGCAGGTCGATTTGGGTCGACATCCCTCGGATCCATTCGATCCGATCCGCGCCCGGGATGCCGGCCGCGCAACGCTTGGCCACCTCGATGCTGCCGTCCGGTTCGATGGCATACACCTTGCGGGCGCCGAAGCGGCAGGCGAGGAAGGACATGGCACCGGGGCCACAGCCGATATCCAGCACCACGCTGTCCTCGTGGATGTGGCGGCGCAGGGCATCCAGCCATGGCTGGAAACGGCCGAGGTCCTCGATCATCTGGCCATAGGCGATGAGGGAATAGTTGTCGTTGTAGCTCATCGCGCGGCGTGATGCGGATTTGCGAGATGGTCGAGGATACCGTCGACCAAGGCGTCCTGCTGGCCGAAGTCGCGCGGATTGTGCAGCAGGTAGGCGGGGGTATTGCGCGCCACCGTACTCGCCGATTGCAGTTGACGAACGGATTCGGCCGGCTCGGCGGGGTTCAGCCGGAAGCCGTGCTCGATGATCGCCATGCACGCTGCCGCGGCAGTGATGGGTTCGATGCGCAGGCGGTCGCCGCCTTGCTGCGGGTCATCCAGCAGGAAGATCGCCGCGAGTGGATGCGCGCCCAATGCCTCGGGTGGAATGCCCAGCCGGATGATGCGCTGCTTGTTGCTGTAATCGGAAACCGAGTCGCTGGGGCCGGCATTGGCCAGCGCCTGTTCGATACTGTCCGAAAACAGCCGCAGGCCCGGATAGCTCGGGGTTGCGGAGGTATGCTCGGCGTCCGTTTCCAGGATGATGCAGTCGTCGCACAGTGCAGGGTAGCGGCGTTGGTGGAACAGGGCGGCGAGGGTGGATTTTCCCCAGCCGCTGTGGCCGAGAAAGGCAATGACCTGATCGCCAATCCGGACCAGGCTCGCGTGCACGACCAGATGGCCAGCTCCGGCGAGCAAGCGCGGGATGGCCTGGTCCAGCAACAGGTGCTCCAACGTGTTCGCTGCAATGTTGTCGGGGGCTGCCACCGCAACATCGCCGATGGCCGGACTGAGCACGAAATCGCACAAGCCAGGGACCTGCAGCCAGTAGCGTGCGGGGTCGTCGTGGCGTGCCTGCGGTAAGCGCAGCACTTGCAGGTTCATGCTGCCGTCGTTCCCCCGCCACTGGTGGTCCCAGTGCAGGGGCTCCGCCATCGGGACGGATGCGGAACTGGCCCTGTAGACGCGCAGCCATGGGCGCGAGGCATCCCGCGCGCCTGCGGGCAATGCCGGCAACGGGATATCGGTGGACAGAAAATAGCCCGCAAACACGGGGCCGGCGGGCTCGATCATTGCATTCTTCGATGAATCGCCACGCCTCCCGGATTCACACGGGAGACGAGCGCTGGCGTACCGCGTCAGACGCAGTGCTTGCGGGTCATGCTGGTGCCGTTGTTGAGGCCGTCGTAGCAGCTCATGATGCCCATGCCCGCGTTGCCGACTTCGATGACCGGGCCGGTGGATGCGGAGGTCAACTCGAGCACGCTGCCATACACCTTCAGGCGCGGCGCGGCGTAGGGCTTCTGCGATTGCGTTTGGGCGTTCAAGCTTTCCATGGCGTCCCCTGAGTAAATGGCATCGTAGTGGAATCCGGACGGTGAAACACGTGGTGAGGTCAGTCAACCGTTGCTTCGGCCAGACACCGACGTGACGATGATAAGTTAACTCGGTCACATTCGCAATTACAAGGGTTGGCGTTCTTCAAGGCATACGACCGTGGGCGCGAGGGACCTCAGTGGGTATCGCCTGGGCGCTGGAATGCCCTGTGTCCCGAATCCCCTGGCATCAGCCGCTGGCAATCCAGTTCGACCCACGCGTGGGCACCGAAGGTTGCTTGTGGATCCGGTTTCATCCCCAATTGCAACTGCGGGTTGAACCCGCGCCGGCGTAGCCAGCAGTACAGCAGCAAGGATTGGCGCAGGCAGGTGGCGTCCACAAACCCGTAGCGTCCAGCGATGGCGGCCAGTCGGGCCAAGCGCTGTGCGGCAGCGACGTCAGCGGGGCTGGCGGTGCGCGGTGCGGGGCGGCGGCTCAGCACTTCGATGACGCGCCGGGTGCGTTTGTAGCCCAGCGTGGCGAGACTGGCGTGCAAAAGCGGCAGGGCTGCCATGCAGGCAAGCAATCGCCAGCGATCTCCCCAGCCCAACGCACGCCAGCCGGCCAGCCGGCGGCCCATTTCAGTCCACCGTGACCAAGCCGGCTTCGGCCAGCGAATTGGCGAGAGCCAGCAGGTCGGATTCGATCTGCTCACGCGGAGCGTCGAATTCCGCGCACAGCTGGGTCAACACCGCGCCCAGGTTCGAGCAGTCGGGCAGCAAGGTCCAGATCCGGGTGCCGACTGGATCCAGTCCGAAATAGCGCTCGCTGGCCAGGTCCAATAGCACGACTTCGTCGCCCACTTCCTGCGCCAGGACATCGTCGGAGGGCGTGAGGTGCTTGGCGAGGGTGACGGCGACGGGCGTTGCGGTCATGCTTGTCGGGTTCGTGGATCAGGTGCGACAGCGTAGGCGAGGGACGATGCCGGGTAAAGGGGAAAGCGAGGTGGGGCCGCAGGCACAGGCGGTTCAGGGCCGCCTGAAAGCGTGGCTGCGTCCGCACCTGCCAGTGCTATTGCTGGCACTGGGCCTGATGCTGTTGCAAAGCGGGGCGACCCTGGTGCAACCCTGGCTGGCGGGAGTGCTGACCGACCGCCTCTTGCTCGACCAGCACCTCGGCACCCTGCTGTGGCTGCTGTTTGGGCTGATCTGCGCCCAGCAGGGCTTGGGTTACATCACCTCGATCCAGTTGCAGAAGGTTTCCGGAAAGCTCGTCGCCGATGCCAGTGCGGAACTTTACGCGCACCTGCAGGCCTTGCCGCTTGCCTGGCACCACGCCCGCCAACGCGGCGACGTGCTGGCCTTGCTCAGTGGTGATGTGCATCGACTGACCGGCTATCTGACCGGGATTGTCCTGCCCTTGCTGCCGCTGCTGTTCACCTTGGTGGGTGCGTTGGTGATGATGTGGCAACTGGCCCCGGCGATTGCAGTAATGGTGGCGGCGCTGTTGCCGCTGATGTTCATCGTGCTGAAATTGTACGGGCGTGGGTTGCGACCCTTGGCGCATGCCTCCGCGCAGGCTTGGGCGGACCAGAGCGCGACGGCGGAACAGAACCTGGAATCACTCCCGTTGATCAAGGCGTTCGCGACCGAGCAGGCGGAACGCGCGAACTACCGGGCGCGAGCCGATGCGATTTTCGACGTGGACCTGCGACTGGCACGACGCGAGGGCGTGATCAATCCGGTCGTGCATGTGGTCGGTGCCGGGGCGATCCTGTTGCTGCTCGGGCTTGGCGGGCATTGGGTGGTGGGAGAACAGTTGCGGATGGGGCAGCTGGTGAGCCTGTTCCTGTACGGGATGGTGCTGATCGCGCCGGTCAGCACCTTGGCATCGGTGTTTGGCAGCACGCTGGCGGCGGCGGGTTCCTTGCGGCGCTTGCAGGAGGCGATGACGGCAAGCCCCGAGGTCGATGAGGGCGAGCAGGAGCAGATTCCGGCCCACGCGGACGTCGTCTTCGAGGGCGTGGATTTCACGTACCCAGGCCGCGAGCCGCTGTTTCGCGGCTTGAACCTGTGCATCCGCGCCGGCGAGACGGTGGCGCTTACGGGAATCAACGGCGCAGGCAAGAGCACCCTCGTCCACCTGCTGCTGCGCTTGGTCGAACCGCAGGGTGGCAAGGTGGTGATTGGGCCGTTCGATGTGCGTGCGTATCGGTTGCAGGCGCTGCGCAGCCAGATCGGATTGGTGGCCCAGCAGGTGTTGCTGTTCAACGCCACGATTGCCGACAACATCGCGTACGGTCGTACCGACGCCACGCGCGAGGCCATCGAGGCAGCGGCGCGCGCCGCGCGGGCACATGATTTCATCGCGGCGCTACCCGACGGCTATGCCACCGTGGTTGGCGATCAAGGCGTGCGGCTGTCCGGCGGGCAGCGCCAGCGGATCGCGCTTGCGCGCGCGCTGCTGCGCGATCCGGCCATCCTGATCCTCGATGAAGCGACCGCGATGTTCGATCCCGAGGGCGAGGCCGAGTTCATCGAGGCCTGCCGCGACATCCTCGCCAAGCGCACGGTCATCATGATTACCCATCGACCGGCCAGCTTGGCGCTGGCCGATCGCGTGCTGCGGTTGGAGGGCGGGCGATTGCTGTGACGTGTGGTGACCATGCGGATGAGGGCGGATCAATTTGCGCGGGTGCGCACATCGGTACAGCACCGTAAGAGCGCACCGCAGGGGCGCGATTTCGATGTGGATCGCGCCCCTGCGGTGCGCTCCTACGCGATGGATAGGCGGAACATACGCTCCGCATTTGCCGTGGTGGCTGCGGCGAGTTCGTCGTGGGTCATCCCACGCAGGTCGGCAACCGTGGTCAGCACGTCGATGAGATGCGCCGGTTCATTGCGTTGACCTCGGTGTGTCGCGCCGGGTTGATCAGGGCTGTCGGTTTCCAGCAGCAATTGTTCCAGTGGCACGCTCGCCACGATGCTGCGTAACCGTTTCGCACGTTCGTAAGTCACCGGCCCGCCGATACCGAGCAGGAAGCCGAGCTTGTGCAGTTGCGCGGCCTGTTCGGCGCTGCCGGGAAAGCTGTGGATGACCCCGCGCAGGCCACCGATGTTTCGGATGCAGGCGATCACCGCATCCACCGCGCGCCGTGCATGCACGATCACCGGCAGGTCGAATTCACGCGCAAGTTTCAGTTGGGCTTCGAAATACGGTTGCTGGAGATCGGGGTCCAGGCCTTCGACGAAATGATCCAGCCCGCACTCGCCTAGGGCCAGCGGACGCTCGCGCTCGATCCACGTGCGCAGTTCAACGAGGTACTCGGGGCGATGCGCGGCAAGGAACATCGGGTGCAGGCCGTAGGCGGGGAACAGACCTGGATAGGCCGTGCAGACCTGTTTGAGTTTCGGCCAACTGGCGGCATCCACGGCGGGGACGATCTGCATCGCCACACCCGCTTCGACGGCGCGGGCAAACGCAGCGTCGCGATCAGCGTCGAACTCCGCGGCGTCGAAATGGCTGTGGCTATCGATCAGGCGCATGGCCGGCATCGGCACATCACGGCCGATGCGATTCGCCTTCGATGGGTGGTTTGCCGGTGTCGTCGGGCCTCTTCCAGCGCGCCAGCAGCAAGGTGCCCAGACCCAGCAGGATTTCGTCCACGAACGGAATGAAATCGGGGATCAGCAGGTCGACCAGGAACAGCACGGCGGTCAGTACGAACAGCCGCGGGAAGCTGAGTTTGCCGAACCAGCCGAGCAACGGGGCGAGCAGGGGATTGGCCATCCCGGAAAACTAGCACGGGCTGGCGCACGGTGGTGTGGACGCGGCGGCGGGCTTGCGAATCGCACGCCGCAACGGGCAGGTTCGACGTTTTGCGCGATGCAATGGTCGATTCGCATGTACCGGCTGGGCGCAGTGCACGGGTAAAATGGCGGTTTCACCAGACCGAGTGCGGCCATGGCCCTCAATCCCGTTGATCTGTTCGATGTCCGTTCCCTCCTCAGCGACGAGGAGCGGGCCATCCAGGACAGCGTTGCCCGATTCACCGACGAGCGCGTCATCCCGATCATCGGCGAGGCCTTCGACCAAGGTCGTTTCCCGCGTGAGTTGATCCCGGAAATCGCGGAGATGGGCCTGCTCGGTTCGTCGCTGCCGGAGCAGTACGGTTGCGCCGGTTTGAACGGCGTGAGCTACGGCCTGATCTGCCAGGAACTGGAACGCGGCGACTCCGGCATCCGCAGTTTCGTCAGCGTGCAAAGCTCGCTGTGCATGTATCCCATCTACGCCTATGGCAGCGAAGAGCAGCGCCAGCGCTGGTTGCCGGACATGGCGGCGGGCAAGGTGATCGGCTGCTTCGGCCTGACCGAACCGCACGGCGGCTCTGACCCGGCCAACATGAAGACCCACGCCAAGCGCGATGGCGATGATTGGGTGATCAATGGCAGCAAGATGTGGATCACCAACGGCAACCTCGCCGACATCGCAATCGTGTGGGCGCAGACCGACGACGGCATCCAGGGCTTCCTGCTGGAAAAGGGCATGCCCGGATTCACTGCGCAGGAGATCAAGCACAAGATGAGCCTGCGCGCCTCTGTCACCAGCGCGCTGTTCTTCGACAACGTGCGGGTGCCCGATTCCAGCCGCCTGCCGAACGTGAAGGGCTTGAAGGGGCCGCTGGGCTGCCTGACCCAGGCCCGCTACGGCATCACCTGGGGTCCGATCGGCGCGGCGATCGCCTGCCTGCAGGAAGTGCTCGCCTACACCAAGGAGCGCATCCTGTTCGATCGCCCGGTGGCCGCCACCCAGAGCGCGCAGCTGAAGATGGCCGACATGGCCCGGCGCATCACCCTCGCGCAACTGCTGGTGCTGCAACTGGGTCGGCTGAAGGATGCCGGGACGATGGCGCCGCAGCAGGTTTCCTTGGCGAAGTGGAACAACTGCCGGATGGCGATCGATATCGCGCGCGAATGTCGCGATCTGCTCGGCGGCGCCGGCATCACCACCGAGCACGCCGCGATCCGCCACGCGTTGAATCTCGAATCCGTGATCACCTACGAAGGCACCGAGACCGTGCACCAGCTGGTGATCGGCCGTGAGTTGACCGGTATCAGCGCGTTCTGATTGTCTATTTTCCCTCCGGGAGACAAATCGGCAGGACTGCCGATTTGCACGGCGTAAGCCGCCCGAAGGGCGAGGCACAGGGATGTGCCGAGTGTATGTGGCGCGCAGCGCCGGATGAGGGTGCCGCACGTTTACGTCATCGCGCACACCGACCCTCACCCCAACCCCTCTCCCGGTGGGAGAGGGGCTTTAGGAGCCACACCTTGTCTATCGCCGACATCCGCATCGAGACCGAACGCCTGATCCTGCGCCCACCGCGTGCCGAGGATTTCGACGGCTTTGCGGAACTGCAAGGTGACGCTGATGCGGCCCGTTTCATTGGCGGCGCGGTGACGCGCGCCGAGGCGTGGCGACGCTTTCTGTGGCAGCCGGGCGCGTGGCTGGTGCAGGGCTTCGGCATGTTCGGCGTGGTCGAGAAGTCCAGTGGCTTGTGGCTAGGGCAGATCGGGCCGTGGAAGCCGGAAGGCTGGCCAGGGAATGAGATTGGCTACGCCTTTCACCCGCGCGCCTGGGGCAAGGGCTACGCCACCGAGGCCGGCATCGCTGCGGTCGATTGGGCGTTTGCCAACCTCGGTTGGGATGCCATCATCCATTGCATCGACCCCGAAAATGCCGCTTCGCAGAATCTGGCCAAGCGACTCGGTTCGACCTTGCAAGGCCCCGGCCAATTGCCGCCCCCGTTTCAGGATGTCGTGGTGGATGTGTGGGGCCAGACTGTCGCGCAGTGGAACGCGCGTCGCGCCACCGCAACGACCTGACTGCTCTGCCTTCAAGGCAGGCTCTTGTTTGCCTACGTTTTCCGTTAGTGGCGGTTTGCAATCCGCCGGATGAGAGATCGCCATGTTCAACACCGTTCCCAACCCGATCCCGGCCCGCATGAAGGGCTTGAACCGCGCCGAGATCTGCGACGTCAATTTCCAGGAGTTCGTGAAGGGCTGGAGCGGCACGCTGCAACCTGCGCCCGCACCCGATGAGGCGATCCTCGACGGCAGTGCGCTCGATGCGCGTGGTTTCCGCGAACTGTTCGAGTCGCAATTGATCAGCCGCCACCTCGACCTGATGGCGCGGGTGCTGCGGGTGCAGAACAAGGTTTTCTACACCATTGGTTCTTCCGGCCACGAAGGCAACGCGATGGTGGCGCGTGCCGCCCGCCATACCGATCCGGCGTTCCTGCATTACCGCAGCGGCGGCTTTATGGCGGAAAGGTTCAGGAAATTGCCGGGGATGGACCCGATCATGGATTCGGCGCTGAGTTTTGCCGCCAGCGCCGAAGACCCGGCCAGCGGCGGCCGCCACAAGGTCTGGGGCAGCAAGCCCTTGTGGGTGCTGCCACAGACCTCGACGATCGCCTCGCACCTGCCCAAGGCGCTGGGTACGGCAGTGGCGATTGAAGCTGCCAAGCGCATCGGCCATGCCCTTCCGATTCCGGATGACAGCATCGCGATTTGCAGTTTTGGCGATGCCTCCAGCAACCACGCCACCGCGCAGACCGCGTTCAATGCGGCGTCGTGGACGGCCTATCAAAAGCTGCCGGCGCCGGTGCTGTACGTATGCGAAGACAACGGCATCGGCATCTCGGTGAAAACCCCGGGTGGCTGGATCGCGGAGAACTTCAAGAATCGCCCCGATCTCGACTACTTCTTCGCCGATGGCTTGGACCTTGCCGCCGGCTATGGCGATGTGTTGCGCGCGGTGGAACACTGCCGGCAGACGCGCCGCCCCACCTTCCTGCACCTGCGCACCAACCGCATCATGGGCCACGCCGGCACCGACTTCGAGATCGAGTGGCGTTCGTTCGAGGAGTTGTGCGCTGTGGAAGCCGCCGACCCCTTGCTGCGCAGTGCGGCCATCGCGCTGGAATCCGGCGCGATGAGCAAGGATGACATCCTTGACTTGTACGAAGCGACCCGGAAGAAGTGTTTTGCCGCCGCGGAAGACGCCGACCGGCGTCCGCGCATCGAAACCTTGGAGCAGGTGATGGCGCCGCTGGCGCCGTACACGCCGGACAAGGTGGCGGCAGAAGCCATCCGCATGCCGACGCACGAGGCACGCATCAGGGCCTTCGGCAGCGAAGAGAAATTGCCGGAAAAGCAGGCGCCGAAGCATCTGGCGATCCAGATCAATCAAGCGTTGCACGACCTGTTCGCCAAATACCCGGAAACCATGTTGTTCGGCGAAGACGTGGCGCAGAAGGGCGGCGTGTACACGGTCACCAAGGGCCTACACAAGGCCTTCGGTAACCGCCGCGTGTTCAACACCCTGCTGGACGAGACCATGATCCTGGGCATGGCGCAGGGCTTTGCCAACATGGGGATGCTGCCGATTCCCGAGATTCAATATCTGGCCTATCTGCACAATGCCATTGACCAGATTCGCGGCGAGGCCTGTTCGTTGCAGTTCTTCAGCAACAACCAATACGCCAACCCGATGCTGGTGCGCATCGCCGGCCTCGGCTACCAGCGCGGCTTTGGTGGGCATTTTCACAACGACAATTCGGTGACCGCGTTGCGCGATATTCCCGGCCTCGTGGTCGGCTGCCCCTCGCGCGGCGATGACGCGGCGATGATGCTGCGCACGTTGGCGGCACTGGCGAAAGTGGATGGTCGCGTCACCGCCTTCCTCGAACCGATCGCGCTGTACATGACCAAGGATCTGTACGAAGCAGGTGATGGCCAGTGGTTGACCGAGTATCCAGCACCCGACCAGGCGCTCACGCTGGGCGAGGAGCGCGTCTACAACGCCGATGCCAGCGACTGCGTGATCTTCAGCTACGGCAATGGCATGCCGATGAGCCTGCGCGCGGCGCGGCAGATCGAAGCCAAGCACGGCTGGAAGGTGCGGGTGGTCGACCTGCGCTGGCTGGTGCCGCTCAATCACGTGGCGATTGCCAGGCACGCCGGCGAATGCGCGCGCATTCTTGTGGTCGATGAGGGGCGCTTCAGCGCCGGCATTGGCGAAGGCGTGATCACCGCGATCACCGAGGCGGGCTTTGGCGGCAAGCCGCTGCAACGGGTCTGCGGCGCCGATACCTACACGCCGCTGGCGGGCGCGGCCTTCCTCGTGATCCCGAAGGACGAGGACATCGTGGCGGCGGCAGCAAAGCTGGCTTGATTCATTGCGGCAAGGCGCGCCGGGGCGCGGATGCATCCCGGCACGGGTGGGCCGGGATGCATTGCCAGTCCGTTTCAGGCGATGGCCAAGCCCACGACCGCCACGAACACCAAGACCGACAGGCCCATCACGCTGATCGCCATCTCGCGGGCGCTGCGGCCACGCGCCCACATCCAGATGCCGGTGATACCGAGGAACAGCATGCCGATGGCGAAGCTGTCGGCGAGCAAGGTCCACAACGCACCACCGGCGATGGCCTTGTGCAGCCGGTTGAATGCCGCGAGCAGGGAGTGGTCGTTGCGCTTGAGGGTGGCCTGGTCCTCACCCGGGACGTATTCCACCGACCAGGAGTGACCTGCGTTGCCGCCGCTGAACGACCACTTCGGCGTGGCGCCGGCATCCCTGCCTTTGCCGCCCGGACCACCCTTGCGGATGACCTGGGCATCGAGCTGCTGGTGTTGCCGCAGCCATAGCGAGAGTTGCTCCGGTGTGGCGCGCGCCTCGGCCGGAACAGCCAGCGTGACGCGAGCCGTTTCGGTGCTTTCACCCTGCGGCCATGCGCCCTCGCCGATGCGATGGTTCAGCACCAGCCCGGTCAAGCCATAGAGGATCGCGGCCAGGGCACCCCATGCGCCGATCCACAGGTGCAGCTGGCGCACCCAGCGGTAGGTGAGGTTGCGTTGGCGGCGGGGAGCGGGTTGGCTGGACATGCGGGGGTGCTCGAAAGGTTGGGGTGGCGGTCGCTTTGGTCTTGCTGGTGCACCGGCAATGCCGGCTCGCCCTGTACAGCACGCTACCGGGCGGCGGCGGGCATGCACCCGGTTGCCTTGCTCAGGTCTGCGCCCAGCGCCGCAGCAGGTTGTGGTAGACGCCGCTCAGTTGCAGGATCGCGGCTTCGTCGGCAGCACTGGCGCGCAGGCGTTCGATCGAGGCGTCGAGTTCGAACAGCAGGCGGCGCTGGCTTTCGTCGCGCACCATGCTCTGCACCCAGAAGAACGCGGCGACGCGGGCGCCCCGGGTCACCGGCGTCACCCGGTGCAGGCTGGTGGAGGGATAGACGATGGCGTCACCGGCGGCGAGATTCACTTCGTGTTCGCCGTAGGTGTCGTGGATGATCAGCTCGCCGCCCTCGTATTCCTCCGGGTCGGACAGGAACAGGGTGCAGGAGACGTCCGAGCGCATTTGCTCGCCGCGCACGAATGCCATCACCGCTCCGTCGACATGGAAGCCGTATTCGCCGCCGGCGACGTAGCAGTTGAAGCGCGGGGGCAGGATCTTCAGCGGCAACGCGGCATTGAAGAACAACGGGCTGCGCGCCAATGCGGCGAGGATGGTCTCACCCAGTTCGCGCTTCAGCGGCGATTGGTCCGGCAATTGCAGGTTGCGCTTGACCTGCGCGCCCAGCGAGCCGACCGTTTCGCGGCCGTCGGCCCATGCCGTGTCGTCGAGGCGTTGCCGGATCGCGGCGACTTGCTCGCGGCTGAGGATGTCGGGAACGTGCAGCAGCATGGCGTATCCAGGGGGCGAGGCGGCGTCGCACGCCGCAGGCGGGTATCAGAAGTTGAAGTCGGCGGAGAGCAGGAAGGTGCGCGGCGTGCCCGGCGTATAGCGGTAGCCGCTCTTGTTGATCGCGGCCACGTAACTGCGATTGAACAGGTTGTAGCCGTTCAGGCGCAGGGTGAGGTGGTCGTTGATCGGGTAGGAGACGACCGCATCCACCACGGTCCAGCCATCGGTGCGTGTCGGGGTGCCGACCGCGCCATCGCTGCCGCGATGCAGGCCGCTGGTGTAGCGCACGCCGCCTCCGACGGTCAGGCCAGTGGAGAAGGTGTAGGCGGTCCAACTCGTGAACGCATCGGCGGGGGTGTAGGCGAGGTTGGTGGTGCCGTCGGCCGACACGACCGCGCCGGCATTCACGCTGGCGTTCTGGTGCAGGTAGCCCAGCGCGATGTTCCAGTGGTCGTTGATATTCCCCACCAGGCTGGTCTCGACGCCGTTGACGCTTTTCCTGCCGATCTGCGAATAGCCGTTCGGCGAGGTGGGATCGACGCTGATTTCATTGCTGACGCGGGTGTTGAACAGGGCCAGGTTGAAGGCCAGGGCCGGGTTGATCGCCCACTTCACGCCAATCTCGTACGTCCTGGCGCGCTGTGGCGCGTTGTTGACCTGGTCCGCGCTGCGCGCCGAGGTACTGAGGGTGAAATTCGCGCCGCCCGGCGGCTGTTGCGACAGCGCGGCATTGGCGTACAGGCTCAAGGTGTCCACCGGCTTGTAGACCGCACCGATCTTCCAGTCCAGCAGGGTGTCGGAAGCCTGCAGGTCGGCGGTCTGGACCAGTGTGCCGAGGGCGGCCGTGCCGCAATGGACGGCGCGACTGCTGCCACCGCTGGTGCCGGCGGTATCGCAGACGGCGGTGGCGTGGTAGCGGGTGTTGTAATGATCTGCGCGCACGCCTGCAGTCAGCAGGAAATGCTCGCCGAACTTGAGTGTGTCGAAGGCATACAGCGCGCTGGTGTCGGTGCGGCCATGGGCCAGGCCGCCATTGCGGTACCAGCCGAGGGTCCCGACATCGTCCCAGTCCGGCGCGTACAGTTTGGCATCCGGGATCGTGCCGGTACGGGTGATGCCGTACGCCAGCTGCTCTTCACGGGTCAGTTCGGCGCCGGCGCTGATGAAGTGATCGACCGCCCCGGTGCTGACATCCGCACGCAGGTTGAACTGGTCGGTGAGGATCCTGTTGACCTGATCCTTGAAGGTCGGCTGGCTGCGGGCCAGCGTGTAGGTGGAAAGATCGTTCGGGTCGGTCCAGTGGATATTGCCGGCCTGTGGGTTGGCGGTGGTGCCGCCGGTGCCCATGAACGAGGTCAACAGGTAATCCTGCGTGGTCTTGCCCCAACGCAGGGTGTTGCTGATCTTCACGGTATCGCCGGCGTCATGTTCGAAGCGCAGCGTGGCCATCTGCGCAGTGACGTTGTCGTGGTCGGCGCGGGTGCCGTAGAAGTTTTCCGGATCGACCGGGTGGCCGACGAGATGCTCGAGGCCCGTCTGTGGCGACCAGGCCTGCAGCCCGAGGGTCGGCACGAAGCCGTCCGGGATGTTGTCCTGTTTCACGTACAGCAGGTTCAGCCACAGCCGGGTGTCGGTATTCAGGCCGAAGCCCAGCGAGGGGGCAATGCCCAAGCGCTTGTTGTTGACGTGATCGCGCCCGGGTACGTCGCTGTCCTGCCACATCACCGGCAAGCGCAATGCCGAGGTGGCACCGAGCGGGGTATTCCAGTCGAGGCTGGCACGCGCCTGGCCGTCGCTGCCGGCGGAGACGCTGCCGGACAGCAGGCCCCGCAGGTACGCCTGCTTGCTGACCATGTTGATCGCGCCGGTCGGCGCACTGCGGCCGGTATCGGTGCTGGCGGGGCCCTTGACCACTTCCACCTGGTCGATGTTGAACAGGTCACGCGAAATATTGCCGAGGTCGCGCGCGCCGTCGACGAAGATGCTGGACGACGCATCGAAGCCGCGCATGTACAGCGCATCGCCGGTGCTGGTGTTGCCGTTTTCGCCGGAATAGAAGGTGCCCACGCCGGGGCTGTTGCGCAGCGCGTCGCTCAGGGTGGTGGCACCTTGCTGCTGCAGTTGTTCCTTGCCGATGACCTGGATGGTCTGCGGGGTGTCCTGCAGGGTCTGGGTGAACTTCGGCGAGACCACGAAGCTCGGGATGCCATGGACCTCGACGGTTTCCAGCACCTTGGCATCGGTGGGTTTGGTGGCGTCGGTGGCGGGGTCGGTCGCGGCATGTGCGGCCGGCAGGGCCAGCGCCAGCCCGGCGCCCAGCGCCGTGCCCATCAGGTGTTTGTGCGTACGCTGGACAGGATGTTTGCGCGATTTGATGGGTGTCATCGAGGGGGAGAAGAGCAGGAGTAGCGAGAATGGCCGGAAATAATAATGAGAACGATTATCGATAGCAATCGCCGCCGTGCGTACGTTGTGTGGCGATGCGGTCGCATCCGTCGGAACTCGCGGAGAAGGTATTACTGGCGCGACCGATGCCGCGCATCACTGGCAGGGATGGGTAGCGTCAAGCCTGCGTTGCGCGTAGCGACGGTGCCGGAAGGCACGGTGAACCTGGCCGCGGAATCGCGCCGACGCGGGGCCGCCTCGTAGCAGGGCAGGCCTGCGTTGCAGAACCGTCTACGGTGCGATCTTGCGCTTGAGCGCCAATGCCACCGGCTTCGGCAGGTTGGGAAGGCTGCGCAGCAGCCAAGGCAGGACGCGGCGCTTGCTGGCGTTCAACGACTCTGGCACCACGGCCTCGATGAGGTGCGGACCGGGTGTCGCCAGCGCGGTTTCCAGCGCCGTGCAGAAGGCATCGGCACGGTCGCAGCGGGTCGCCGTCACGCCCATGCCGCGTGCCAGCGATGCGAAATCGAGCACGGGGCCGTGCAGGTCGAGTTGCGCCTTGGCCTTGGGGCCCCCACGGCTACCGGCGCCGACCCGATCCAGCTCGACGTTGAGCACCGAGTAGCTGGCGTTGTTGAAGATCACCGCGATGACGTCGAGGCGTTCGCGCGCCATCGTCCATAGCGCCTGCACCGTGTACATCGCGCTGCCGTCACCGACCAATGCAAGCACCTTGCGATCGGGGCAGGCAATCGCGGCACCCACGGCATTGGGCAGGCTTTGTCCGATCGCGCCGCCGGTCAGGGTCAGCAGGTCGTGGCGCGGGCCGCCGGCGGTCATCACGCCCAGCATCAGGCCCGAGGTGATGGCTTCATCGATCAGGATCGCGCGCTCGGGCAACAGATGGCCAACGGCCTTGCAGACTTTGGCGGCGGTCAGGCGGCCGCGTGGGCGCGATGGACGTGCGGCCGCTTGCAGGACGGGTGTGGCCGATGTCGCGTCCAGCGCAGCGGCAAGTTTATCGAGCCCGGCAACGGCGTCCTGCGCGGGTGTTGCCAGCGTGTGCACGGTGCAGCCCGTCGGCACCAGATCGCTGGCCTTGCCGGGATAGGCGAAGAACGACACCGGTGATTTGGCATCGACCAGGACCAGATGCTGGAGGCCGGAAAGTTGCAGGCTGGCCATCTCGGCGAGATAGGCAATGCGCTCGACCGCCGGCAACCCGGCGCCGCGTTCCAACCGCGTCGGGAACACCTCGCAGAACACCTTCATGCCGCAGTGCGCGGCGATCTTTGCCGCGGCCAGTAGGGCCGGTTCGCGCAAGGCCTGCCCGCCCAACAGCAGGGCGGCCTTGCCGCCACTGCGTATGGCGTCGGCAATCGCCTGCACCGCCCCATCATCGGGTGCCGCGGGTGCCGGTAATGGCGGCGGCGGGCAGGGCTGGCCACCGTCGCCCCAACTCACGTCGGCCGGCAGGATCAGGGTGGCGACCTGTCCGGGCAGGCCGCGTGCGGCGGTGATCGCATCTGCCGCGTCACGGCACAGGTCGGCCGTGTGGTTCGAGGTGCGCACGAACCCGGGCGAGACATTGCGCGCCACGGTCTCGATATCCGATTGCAACTGCGCATCCAGCGGCACATGAAAGGTCGCGTGGTCGCCGACGATATTGACCACCGGCACCTTGCCCTTGCGGGCGTTGTGCAGGTTGGCAAGGCCATTGCCGAGGCCACAACCCAGATGGAGCAGGGTAGCGGCCGGTTTGCCGGCCATCCGCGCATAGCCATCGGCGGCGCCGGTGGCCACGCCTTCGAACAGGCACAACACGGCGCGCATCCGTGGCTCGGAATCGAGCGCGGCGACGAAATGCATCTCGCTGGTGCCGGGGTTGCTGAAGCAGACGTCGATGCCGGCATCGGCCAGGGTTTGCAGCAGGGCCTGGGCGCCGTTCGGCACGTTCAGCCCTTGCTGATCGAACGAGCTGCGGCGCGTGCGGTGAGAATGCAGCCAGGCAGGAAGGTGCCCTCCAGCGAGCGCTTGCCGCAGGAACCGCCGCCACCGAAGCCGGCCGCTTCGCCGACGCAGTACAGCCCGTCGATCGGCTGGTCGTTGCCGTCCAGCACGCGGCTGTCGAGGTCGGTGCGCAGGCCACCCAAGCTCTTGCGGGTGATCAGCCGGGTCTGGATGGCGATGAACGGGCCTGCTCCCAGCTTCTGCAAGGGCGCAGGCTTGCAGGTGCGCAGACGATCGGGCCGCCACTGGCGGGCGTGCATGATCGCGCGGATCTGGGCGTCGTTCTCCAGCGTCTTGCCATCGACGAAATTGGTGTCGAAGGCGTCGACGGTCGCTTGCAGGACATCCGGATCGATGTCGTCGGTGCCGGCCAGCGCGTTCATCTTCACTGCGAGCCCGGCGAGGCTGTCATCGACCAGGAACTGCGGGACTTCGCGGTGCATCTGGTCGACCAGTCGCGCATTGCCGAACAGGGTTTCGGTCAGGAACTGGACGAACTGGCGATCACGGATGCGCGGATTGTGCTCGGCGCCCGAGATCGCGAACTCCTTCAGCGCGATGCGGCGATTCAATACCTGCCAGGTCCACGGCTTGTCCTGCTCGGCGACGCGTTGGCACAGCCACGAGGTGTCGAAGCCGGTGACCAAGGGTTCCGGGCCGATGCGGCGGCCGCGATGATCCAGCCACAGCGCCGATTTGCAGGGGATCAGCGACAGGCCGTGGCCGGGGAAATGCGGCTTGGGGTGCGGCACGCCGGCGGCGTAGTTCCACATCTCGCCGGCATGGGTGATCTGTGCGCCAAAACCCGTTGCGATCTGGTGCAGCTTGCCATCCGAGAGCGGACTGGCGCCGTTGAGCATGTCGCTGGGCAAGGGCTGCTGGATCGGCCAATTGCGGCGCGCCTGCGGCAGGCTGCCATTGATGCCGCCGGTGGCCAGCACCACCACCGGTGCTTCCAGTTGCACTTCCACCGAGGAATCCTCGTTGCGCGCCACCGCGCCGGCGATGCGACCGAAGCCGTATTCCAGCCCGATCACGGTATGCCGATGCAGGAGGGTGAGCTTGCCGCCGGCTCCCGCTTCATGCAGTGCTTCGATCAGGCACTGGATCATCCGCTGCGCGGTGCCCCAGAGGATGTGGTAGCGCGGCAGGCTGTTGCCTTCGCCGTAGCGGCCACGTTCCACCCAGTTGACTGCCGGCAGGAAGCCGATGCCGTGTGCCGCCAGCCAATCGTGGACATCGCTGCGCGAGCGTTCCACATAGTGCTGCGCCCACAGGTAGGGCCAGGTGTCGTTGGGGTCGAGCTCACCGAAGCGCACCCAGTCACGTAGCGCACGCTCGGGCGTGTCCGGGATGCCGGCGCGTTCCTGCAGCGGTGTGCCGACCAGTGCCATGCCACCGAACGCCCACAGCGCCAGCCCGCCGAAGCGCTCCGGCGTATCGCGGTCGACCAGGGTCACGCGCTTGCCGGCACGCAGGCACTCGAGCGCCGTCACGATGCCGGCCAGGCCGCCGCCGATGACCAGCACGTCAGATTGAACCGGCGAACCCACTGGCGTTTGCATGGACGACATCCGTCAACTCTCCCTTTCCCGCATCATCCCGCGTGCCGGCGTCCTGCGCCAGCCTGACTCCGCGCCCCAGTCGGAGGATATGCGATCAAGTTCGCAGCTTCGCCTCTGGCGCGCCCGGCTGCAAGACCATTTCCGCGGGCGCAAGGCGCGCGGGCGACGTGTGCGACGGGCTTCGTGCGGGCTTCGCGCTTGTCGCAACAAGGCCTTGCGCCGTAGACTTGGCAGTCATGAATGCACCACAGGCAAGCGCTTCCGACGCCAGCAAGGCCCCGCAGGGACCTGCGCAGGGCGACCACAAGCCGGTCACGCCGACCTCGGGGAACCCGGGCCTGCCCCCTGAGTTCGGCGGGCGCGAGAAGGGTCTGGAACCCACACGCTACGGTGATTGGGAAAAAGACGGCCGCTGCATCGACTTCTGACTGACCTCCACGCGGCCCAGGCCGCCCAACCGAGAAGCGACCGCCCATGGCGACCCGCGAACGACCACTTTCACCGCACCTGCAGATCTACAAATGGCAGGCGCAGATGCTGTCCTCGATCCTGCACCGCGCCACCGGCATGGCTTTGGCGGCGGGTTCGCTGTTGCTGGTCTGCGGGCTGGTGTCGCTGTCGATGGGCCCTGATCGCTGGGCCTTCTTCACCAAGCTTGCAGGTTCGATTCCCGGCCTGTTCGTGCTGCTGGCCTTCACGTGGGCACTGTCCTACCACCTCATCAACGGTGTCCGCCATTTGCTGCAGGACGGGGGGCTGGGTTTTGCGATCCCGCAGTTCGTGCGCAGCAGCCTGATCTCGATGATCGGCAGCGTGGTCCTGACCGCGACCGTCTGGGGCATCCTGCTGGCACGTTGGGGGCAGCCATGAGCAATCGCATCGACGATCTGCGCACGCCGACCAAGCGTGCCCGTGGCCTCGGTTCGGCCAAGGATGGTGTCCACCACTTCATCTGGCAGCGCGTCACGGCCGTCACTATCGGCCTGTGTGCGTTGTGGCTGCTCGGGATCCTGCTCACGCTGCGCAGCGCGGACTATTCGATCATCCACGGCCTGGTCGCCGACCCGATCAACGCCTCGGTTCTCGTGTTGTTCCTGATCGCGATGTTCTGGCACGCACGGCTGGGCGTGCAGGTCGTGATCGAAGACTACGTGCACACGCCGTTCAACGCGGTCGTGCTGCAGCTTGCCACCCTCATTTTCTGCGCGCTGGCCGGAATCGCCAGCGTGCTTGCGGTGCTGCGCATCGCGCTCGGGAGTTGATCGTCGATGCCTGCCTACAAGATCCAGGAACACAAGTTCGACATGCTGGTGGTCGGTGCCGGTGGCGCCGGCCTGCGTGCCACCTTCGGCCTCGCCGAGAAGGGGCTGAAGACCGCGTGCATCAGCAAGGTCTTCCCCACCCGCAGCCACACCGTGGCGGCGCAGGGTGGCATCGCCGCGGCGCTCGGCAACATGGGCGAGGACGACTGGCGCTACCACTTCTACGACACCGTCAAGGGCGGCGACTGGCTGGGTGACCAGGACGCCATCGAGTACATGTGCAAGAACGCCCCGCAGGCGGTGATCGAGCTTGAACACTACGGCGTGCCGTTCTCGCGCACCGAGGACGGGCACATCTACCAGCGTCCGTTCGGCGGCATGACCACGCGCTACGGGCAGGGTACCGCGCAGCGCACCTGCGCCGCCGCCGACCGCACCGGCCACGCCATGCTGCATACGCTGTACCAGCAGTCGCTGGCGCACGGCGCGACGGTCTTCGTCGAATACTTCGCCATCGACCTGATCTTCGACAACGAAGGCACCTGCGTCGGTGTGCTCACGCTCGACATGAACGAAGGTACCCTGCATTTCTTCCGCGCCCACGGCGTGGTGCTGGCGACCGGCGGCTACGGCCGCGCCTATTTCAGCTGCACTTCGGCGCATACCTGCACCGGTGACGGCGGCGGCATGGCGCTGCGCGCGGGCCTGCAGATGCAGGACATGGAATTCGTGCAGTTCCATCCCACCGGCATCTACGGCGCCGGCTGCCTGATCACCGAAGGCGTGCGCGGCGAGGGCGGCTACCTCACCAACTCGGCCGGCGAACGCTTCATGGAGCGCTACGCGCCCAGCGCCAAGGACCTCGCCTCGCGCGACGTGGTCAGCCGCGCCATTACCATCGAAGTGCGCGAAGGCCGCGGTGTCGGCGAACACAAGGACCACGCCTTCCTCAATCTGATGCACCTCGGCCCCGAGGTCATCCACGAGCGCCTGCCGGGCATCGCCGAATCGGCGCGCATCTTCGCCGGCGTCGATGTCACCAAGGAACCGATCCCGGTGCTGCCGACCGTGCACTACAACATGGGCGGCATCCCGACCAATTACCACGGCGAAGTGGTGCAGAAGCGCGGTAGCGACAACGATGCCCAGGTGCATGGGCTGTACGCCATCGGCGAGGCAGCCTGCGTATCGGTGCACGGCGGCAACCGGCTCGGCTCGAATTCGCTGCTGGATCTGGTGGTGTTCGGACGCGCGGTCGCCAACCGCTGCGCCGAAACCCACACGGCGGATGCGCCGCACAAGGACTTGCCGGGCGACGTGCTGGACAAGGCGCTGGACCGTTTCGATCGCCTCCGCAATGCCAATGGCGAGCTGTCCACAGCGCAGATCCGGCTCGATATGCAACGCACCATGCAGGCTGATGCGGCGGTGTTCCGCACATCGGCGTCGCTCAAGGACGGTTGCACGAAGATCGACGCGGTGCGCAAGTCGTTCGAGAAGGTCAAAGTCAGCGACCGTTCGCTGGTATGGAATTCGGACCTGATTGAAACGCTCGAGCTGGACAACCTGCTCGATCAGGCCGTCGTCACCATGCATTCGGCCGAGCAGCGCCATGAGAGCCGCGGTGCCCATGCCCACGAGGATTTCCCGGACCGCAACGACGCCGAATGGATGAAGCACACCCTGGTCACCATCGATGCCGATGGACGCACCGGTTTCGACTTCCGCCCGGTGCACACCCAGACCCTGACCGACGAGGTCGAGACGGTGCCGCCGAAGAAGCGCGTCTACTGACGCCCGGCATGCACTGCCAGCTCCGTACCTGATCCACGAACACGCATCCCGAGAACGCAATGGCCGAATTTTCGCTGCCGAAAAACTCGAAGATCCAGAAGGGCAAGCACTGGCCAGCGCCGGGCGCGAAGAAGCCACGCACCTTCCACGTCTATCGCTGGTCGCCGGACGACGACGCCAATCCGCGCATGGACACCTACGAGGTGGACATGGCCGCTTGCGGCCCGATGGTCCTGGACGCGCTGATCAAGATCAAGAACGAGATCGACCCGACCCTGACCTTCCGCCGTTCCTGCCGCGAGGGCATCTGCGGCTCCTGCGCGATGAACATCGACGGCACCAACACGCTGGCCTGCATCTGCGCGATCGATTCGGTCGACAAGGGCCACGTAAAGGTGCATCCGCTGCCGCACATGCCGGTGGTGAAGGATCTGGTCCCGGACCTGACTCATTTCTACGCCCAGTACGCCAGCATCCGGCCATGGATCCGCACCCAGTCGCAGCCGCCGGCGGATCGCGAGCGGCTGCAGTCGCCGGAAGATCGCAAGAAGCTCGATGGCTTGTACGAGTGCATCCTTTGCGCATGCTGCTCGACCTCCTGCCCGAGCTACTGGTGGAATGGCGACCGCTACCTCGGTCCGGCCATCCTGCTGCAGGCGTATCGCTGGATCGCCGACAGCCGCGACGAGGACACCGGTACGCGACTGGACGAGCTGGAAGATCCGTTCAAGCTCTACCGCTGTCACACCATCATGAACTGCACCCGCACCTGCCCGAAGGGACTGAATCCGGCGAAGGCAATTGCCGAGATCAAGAAGTTGATGTTGGCGCGCAGGCTGTGATGCGGGCCGATTCGGCCCACTGAACATGATGGACCAGGACGTCGAACTGAAGAAACTGCGCTGGCGCTGTCGGCGCGGGATGATGGAGCTGGACATCCTGCTGGGGCGTTGGCTGGATCAGCGATGGCGGCAAAGTCCGAGTGAGCAGCGGGATGTTTTCCTGAGGCTGTTGGCGTGCGAGGACGACATCCTCTGGCGCTGGCTCTCCGGTCTCGAGAAACCTGCCGATTATGCACTTGCCGACCTCGTCGAACACATCCGCAATCTGCCGATCCGGGCTTGAACCCTGCGCGGTACCGCTGCCGGGACACTACCAATGGCGACCATCGCGCATCTGCACGTTGACACTGGCGCTATTGACCCTGCTTGCCCCTTTATCCGTGCTCGCAAGCGGGCTGGCTCCGGGCGTGGCCTGTCCACTGGCGCTGTTGGCCGCCGTCCACGGCGTGCGTATCGTTCGAACCTA
The DNA here is from genome assembly GCA_018242365.1 of Pseudomonadota bacterium. Taxonomy (GTDB): domain Bacteria; phylum Pseudomonadota; class Gammaproteobacteria; order Xanthomonadales; family Xanthomonadaceae; genus Thermomonas. The sequence continues at coordinate 124,562 of JAFECB010000004.1, read as the reverse complement.
CCGCCGGTCTGTCGCTCGCGACTTGCTGATCCCGGGGTCGGGTGCTGAAGCGCGTTGCGATGGTGATCCGATGATCGAGCTGCGCGTGCGCTGGCGTGGTCCCTTGGCCTTCCTCGAATGGCGCGGGCACGCCGGTGGGCCTCGACGACGCCTGGTGTTCTGGCCGGATGTGCTGGACGTCCGCGCGCGACGTGAACTGCGGCTGGCCATGCGTGCCCGCGAGGCTGCACTGGGCCGCGCATCGGTGGCACGATAGGCGGTCACTGCAAGGGCCCCCGATGTACAAACCCGTTCCCGTCGCCATCGGCCTGCGCTATTTGCGCGCAAAACGTCGCAACGGCTTCATCTCCTTTATCTCGCTGGCCTCGATTCTGGGTATTGCGCTGGGCGTGACCGCGCTGATCACTACGCTGGCGGTGATGAGCGGATTCCAGAAGGAGATTCGCGATCGCATGCTCGGCATGGCCGCACATGCCACGGTCAGCGGCTATGGCGAGCCGTTGACCGATTGGCGACGCGCGGTGGCGGTGGCGGTGCGCGATCGCCGGGTCGCCGGGGCCGCACCCTATATCGAAAAGGAAGCCTTGATCTCGGGGGCCAACAATCAGCCCGCGATGGTGCGTGGCGTGCTGCCCGCCGAGGAGCCGAAAGTCTCGGTGCTGGCCAGCAAGATGGTGCAGGGCAAGTTGTCGGACCTGACGCCGGGTAGTTTCAACATCGTGCTCGGGCGTGAATTGGCGCTTTGGCTGGGCGTGGGCGTGGGTGATGACGTGATTGTCACCTTCGCCGAGTTCCGCAGTACGCCGGTCGGTGGCGTGCAGACGATGAAGCGCTTTCGTGTCAGCGGCATTTTCGAGGCCGGCTACAACGAATTCGACAAGGGTCTGGCCGTCGTCAACATGGGCGACCTGCAGCGCATCCTGCGCATGGGTGACGGCGTCACCGGCGTGCGCCTGCGCATGCATGACATGGACCAGGCCTTCAATGTCGCGCGCGATCTGGCGTTGAAACTGCGTGGCCCCTACAGCGTCAGCGATTGGACCCAGGACAATGCCAACCTGTTCCGTGCGCTCAAGATGGAAAAGACGGTGATGGCGATCCTGCTGTCGCTGCTGGTGGCGATGGGGGCGTTCAACCTGGTGTCCTCGCAGGTGATGCTGGTCACCGACAAGCAGGCCGACATCGCCATCCTGCGCACGCTGGGGCTGACGCCGGGCAAGGTGATGCAGGTGTTCATGGTGCAAGGCAGCCTGATCGGCGTGATCGGCACGGTCACCGGTGTGATCGGCGGCATCCTGTTGACCCTGAACCTCGATGCCATCCTGCACGGCATCGAGATGCTGCTGCACGTGAAGCTGCTACCCGAGGACGTCTACTACATCACCGGCCTGCCGACTGACCTGCAGGCCGCCGATGTGCTGAAGATCGCTGCTTCGGCGCTGGGCATGGCCTTCCTTGCCACCCTGTACCCGGCCTGGCGTGCGGCGCGCACGGCACCGGCGGAGGCGCTGCGCTATGAATGACGCCATGAATGGAGACACGGTGGCGATGGCGGCGGCTTCCAGCGCAGTGGTTCGGGCTGAGCGCCTCAGCAAAACCTATGCCGAGGGAGCGCTGCGCACCAAGGTATTCGAGTGGCTGGATTTTTCGGTGATGCGTGGTGAAACCGTGGCGATTGTCGGCGCATCCGGTGCCGGCAAGAGCACCTTGTTGCACCTGCTTGGCGGATTGGATGTCCCTTCGTCAGGCGAGGTCTACGTCGCAGACCAGAAGATGAGCGGCCTCTCCGATGCCGCTCGCGGTCGACTGCGCAATGCCTCGCTCGGCTTCATCTACCAGTTCCACCACCTGCTGCCGGAATTCACCGCGCTGGAAAACGTGATGATGCCGGTCCTGCTGGCGGGGCGTTCGACCCGCGAGGCGCGGCAGCGTGCACAAGCCCTGCTGGAGTCAGTCGGGCTGGGCCATCGATTGGCGCACAAGCCCGGCGAGCTTTCCGGCGGCGAGCGCCAGCGCGCAGCCGTCGCACGCGCCCTGGTCAACGATCCAGCCTGTGTCCTCGGTGACGAACCCACCGGCAACCTCGACGAAAAGACCGCCGCTGTGGTGTTCGAGCAGATGCTGGAACTCAATCGAGCCAAGGCGACCAGCCTGGTCCTGGTGACCCATGACCGCCGCCTTGCCCGTCGCCTTGACCGTGTTCTGGAATTGCGTGACGGGCGCCTGCATGCGCTCGCCAGCAGCGACGTCTGATCGTGTTGCTGTTCAAGCTGTTCGGTGGACTGTTGCTGCTTTACGTGGCCTACGCCATCGTGCAGGGCGAAGTCGTGGTCAAGTCCGGCGTCTGGGCAAAGCGGATCACGCGCGAGGACGCTCCGACCGGATTCTGGGGGGCGATTGCCCTCTACATCGCGCTGGCATTGGCGCTGATCCTCGTGTTCTGAGGCTGCTTCAACAGGGGACATGAGTGGCGCTGCGTTGGATGAGCGGACAGCATGGTGACCGCCACGCGTCATCGCCGTATCAGCAAAGTCCTAGCCAAGATCAAGATGTGCACCGATACAACGTGACGACACCCGCAGGCATGCTGCCCGCATGGCTGCTGTCGTCGCCCTCACTCTTCCGATCACGCCAATGCGCGCGGGTCTTGCGCGCCTCTGCACGGGTGCCGCACCGACATTGTTCGGCCCGGCCTGTGTCGCCTCATTGCTGGCCGGTGTCGGCACCTGCCTGCTGCTACCTGCACTGCCGCCGCATTGGCTTTTGCTGGTCCTCCTGCTTGCTGGCGTGGCCGGCACGATCTGGCGTTCACCGCTGCGCCCACTCGGTGCGCTGCTGTTCGGGATCGCCTTCGCGGGCATGCAGGCGGCAAGCGCGCTCGATGCGCAGCTCCCGCCAGACCTGCAGAGCCATCCATTCACGCTGCGCGGACGCGTCCACGATCTTCCGGTGAGCGATCCGAAGCGGACCAGCTTCGAATTCGTGGTCGATGACGATGAGCGACAACCAGCAGCTCTGCGCGGCAAGACCCTGCGCCTCGGCTGGTACGACGACGATCCACGGCCACGCGCGGCCCTACGTGCGGGCAGCCGCTGGCAATTGCCGGTACGCCTGCGTGCGCCGCGCGGCCTGCGCAATCCCGGTGCCAGCGATGCCGAACGCTACGCGCTGGCGGCTCGGATCGCGGCAACTGGCTATCTCGTGAAGCCCACGCAAGCGAAACAATTGGCCCTCGGCAGCGGTCTGGACGCTTGGCGCGAGCACATGAGTGCGCGCATCGGCGCGGCGGTGGCCGACCCGTCATCTCGATACGTGCGCGCATTGGCATTGGGCGACACGCGCTTTCTGGATCAACAGGACTGGACCCGGCTTCGAGCTGCGGGCCTGACCCACCTGATCGCCATTTCCGGGTTCCATGTCGGCCTGGTGGCGGGCTTTTGCGCTTTGCTGGTGGCCGCAGCCTGGTGGTTTTGGCCGTCGCTGTGTCGCTGGATTCCGCGTCAATTTGTGGCAGGCGCGGGCGCGATCACGGGGGCTTTCGGTTATGCCTTGGTCACCGGCATGGCGGTGCCGACCCTGCGCACCGCGGTGATGATCGCGGCCCTGGTCGCCACGCGCTGGCTGCGACGGCGCCAACGGCTTACTGACACGCTGGCGTTGGGTTGTGGGGTCCTCCTGTTGATGGATCCGTTGGCCGTGCTCGGTGCGGGCTTCTGGCTCAGTTTCGCTGGAGTGGCGTGGTTGCTGTGGTGCCTCCCGGAAGGTGACGGCGCAGGATGGCGAGGTCAGTTGCGCGGCTTCCTGTCGGCGCAAGCGGTGGCCAGTCTGGGCTTGTTGCCGCTGAGTGTCGTCTTGTTCGGGCAGGCTTCGACAGCCGGCCCCTTGGCCAATCTTGCGGCGGTGCCGTGGTGGAGCCTGGTGGTAATACCACTGGGGTTGTTTGGCGTGCTCGTCGACGCCATCCATGCAGGTTGGGGCGCGTGGTTCTGGCACGCCTCGGCATGGTGCTTCGATCTACTGTGGCCGGCGCTCACACGGATTGCCGACAGCCCGCTGGCGCTGCTGTGGTTGCCCGAGTCGCGCTGGTATGCCTTGCCGTTGGCCTTGTTGTCGGCATTCTGGCTGCTGTTGCCGCGTGGTCTGCCGGGACGATGGCTGGCGCTGCTGCTGTGGTTGCCCTTGCTGCATCCACCCTTGGAATTGCCGGACGCGGGCGAGGTTGAACTGACGGCGATCGATGTCGGGCAGGGGCTGTCGGTGCTGGTGCGCACCCGCCATCACAGCCTGTTGTTCGACATGGGGCCCGCGGTTCCCGATGGTTACGACGCAGGCGAACGCGCGGTGATTCCGGCCTTGCACGGGCTCGGTGTGCGACAACTGGATTTGGGTATCGTCAGCCATGGCGACATGGATCACGCTGGCGGTCGCAACGCCGTGGCCGCCGCCTTTCCCATGCAGGTGGTGCTCGCCCCAGTCGGCAGTCCTTCGCCCGGCAGCAAGGACTGCATTGCTGGTCAAACCTGGGAATGGGACGGTGTGCGTTTCCGCATTCTGAGCCCGGATGAAGGCGTGCCTTACCTCGGTAATGAATCCAGCTGCGTCCTGCACATCGAAACCGCGCAGGGAAGCGCTCTGTTGGCCGGCGATATCGGCAATTACAGCGAACGCAAGCTGGTCGCTACGCAGGGCGTTGGGCTGCGCAGCGATGTCGTGATCGTTCCCCACCACGGCAGTGCGGGGTCGTCGGATCCGGCCTTCGTCACCGCCGTGGGTGCACGGTTGGCGCTGGTCTCAACCGGTGCCGACAACCGTTTCCGTCATCCGCGCCAGCAGGTCGTGCGGCGTTGGTGCGATGCAGGCTCCGAGGTGCTGGATACCTCGCGTTCCGGAGCGCTACGGGTCTGGATCGGCCAGGACGGGCTGCGCGTGCGCGAGCGCCGTTCCGACCTGCCGCGTCTGTGGGACGCCGTGCGCAGGCGCGGACAGTCGGCTGGGCTATGCTACGCGCCTGAGCAATGAGTGCCTTCGGGCAAGAGGATTGACCCGTGCTGGAACTGATCAAGGCCGGAGGCTGGCCGATGATCCCGCTGCTGCTGCTGACCGTGGCCGGCCTTGCCATCGTGGTGGAACGTTTCTGGAGCCTGCGTCGGGATCGGGTGATGCCGCCCGGATTGGGCGACGAAGTACGCACCTGGGTGGCGCGCGGAAATGCGCTGGAACCCTCACATATCGAGTCCCTGCGGGCGACCTCGCCGCTGGGCGCGCTGCTGGCCGCCGAACTAGACGTGCGCCATCGCAGCCGCGAGATCATCCGCGAACGCGTCGAGGACGTGGGCCGCCACCTCGTCCATCGAATGGAGCGCTTCCTCAACTCACTGGGCACGATTGCCGCGGCCGGCCCATTGCTGGGCCTGTTCGGCACCGTGGTCGGCATGATCCAGCTGTTCCTCGGCATTCTCGACCACGGCATCGGTGACGCCACCCAACTCGCCGGTGGCATTGGCAAGGCGCTGGTGTGCACGGCGACCGGCATGATCGTGGCGATTCCCGCGCTGGCCTTCCACCGATATTTTCGCGGGCGCATCGCCAGCTACATCGTCGACATGGAACACGAGGCGATGCAGTTGCAGGACGTGCTCGACACCGCCGCCGGCCGACAGGCCGAGTGAGGCAGGGCGCATGCGGATCGCCGACCATCGCGAGGACGACAACCCCGAGATCAACCTGATCCCGTTGATCGATGTGGTGCTGTGCCTGCTGATTTTCTTCGTCGTGACCACCACCTTCGATGCCCGTTCGGTACTCAAGCTGGAATTGCCCAAGGCCAGCGGCGAGCCTGCCACCTCGGCCAGCCAGCCACTGGGCATCCTGATCAATGCCGACGGACGCTATTTCGTCGGTGACCGGGAGGTGTTGAAGACCGATGTCGAATCCCTGAAGCAGGCCTTGCAGGACGTGGCAGGTGCCGATCGCGAGCGGGTAGTGTTGATCCGGGCGGACGCCCGCACGCCGTGGCAGGCCGTGGTGACGGCGTACGAAGCGCTGGCGCAACTCGGGTTCCGCCGGATCGCCAACGCCACCACACCGCAGGTGCAAGCACAGGGCCGCGCGCAGTGAGTGCGAGTGGATCGGTGTGGGCGGTGTATCGACGTCTGATCGGGCTGGCGCGGGTCTATCGCCCGGTGCTGTTTGTCGCTGCCCTGAGCATGGTGGTGGAAGCGGGCGCGGCCGGTGCCTTCGCCTGGCTCACCAAGCCCATGGTCGATGAAACCTTCGTGCAGAAGAACCAGCAGTTCGGCCTTTGGCTGCCGCTGGTGATCATCGCGATCTTCGTCGTCCGTGGTGCCGCCGGCTATGCCACCGACCTGAACATGGCCAAGGCTGCACGCGGGATCGCCCGCGACATGCGGGTCGCGGTGATGGACAAGTATCTGCGCCTGCCCGGGCTGCGCTTCGACACCGAGCCGGTGCCGTCGATGCTGGTGCGGTTGGGTTCGGACAGCGACCAGCTCGCCCAGGCGGTGATCGATTCCGGCAAGGTCATGATCCAGCAGACCCTGCAGGCGCTGGCGATGGTCGCGATCATGCTGTACGCGAGCTGGCGGGTGACCCTCGCGGTCTTGCTACTGGGCCCGCTGGTGGCGTGGATGATGGACAAGGTCGGCCGTCGCTATCGCCGCTACGGTCACCTCGTGCAGGAGACCTCGGCGCAGCTGATGCAGGCCGCCGATCAAGCCTTGTCCGGCCAGCAGGAGGTCAAGGTCTACGGTGCGCGCAAGGCCGAGATGGAGCGCTATGGCGCGCTGGCCAATCACAACCTGAAGCTGGCGCTGAAGGTCGAAAGCACGCGCGGGCTGTTCTCCGGCGTGGTCCAGGTCACTGCCGCGATCTGCCTTGCAGTGCTGCTGTTGCTGGCGGGGCGCGAAGCGGCCGCGGGGCGCTTGAGCGCCGGTGGCTTCGTGCAGCTGATGATGTCGATGATGGCGATCATCCCGGCACTCAAGCAGCTCACCAATGTGCAGGGCATGCTCCATCGTGGCATTGCCTCGGCGGAGCGCCTGTTCGTGATCCTCGATGCTCCCGATGAAGTGGATGCCGGCACCCGTCCGCTCGACCGCAGCGCCGGCCTGATCGAATTCCGCGACGTGCGGATGCAGTACGAAGGGCGGGAGACACCGGCGCTGGATGGCATCAGCTTTACCGCAAGGCCGGGCACCGTCACCGCACTGGTCGGTCGCTCCGGCAGCGGCAAGTCCTCGCTGGTCAAGCTGATTCCGCGCTTCTACGAGCCGGGGGAAGGCCAGGTCCTGCTCGATGGGCACCCGTTGTCCGAGTATCGCCTCGCTGACCTGCGCCGGCAGATCGCCATGGTCGGCCAGCAAGTCATGCTGTTCGACGGCAGCGTCGCCGCAAACGTGGCCTATGGCGAGTTGCGCGAGGCGGATACGGCGGCAGTGGCGCAGGCGGTTCGCGCGGCCAATGCAATGGAATTCGTCGAGCGTTTGCCCGAGGGCATGGCCTCGCAAGTCGGTACCAAGGGTGGGGCGCTTTCGGGTGGCCAGCGGCAGCGGCTGGCGATCGCACGCGCGGTCCTCAAGGATGCGCCAATCCTGATCCTCGATGAAGCGACCGCCGCCCTCGACAACGCCTCCGAACGACTGGTGCAGGAAGCGCTGACGCAATTGATGCCGGATCGCACCACCCTGGTGGTCGCGCATCGGCTATCGACGGTGGAGCACGCCGACCAGATCCTCGTCCTCGATGAGGGCCGGATCGCGGAGCAGGGTAGCCATGCCGAATTGCTGGCCAGGGATGGCATCTACGCCCAGCTGCACCGCATGCAATTCCGTGAGAGCGGCGCGTGAGCCGTGCACCGTCCCGGCAGACACCGCCCTGGTGGTTCGATGGCAGCCCTGTTCCGTTGTGGGCACGATTACTGACGCCGGTGTATGCGGCTGCGACCGCCTTGCGCCGTTTCTGTTACCGGCACGGCCTGCGCAAGCGCACGCATCCTGGCGTGCCGGTGGTCGTGATCGGCAATCTCGTTGCTGGCGGCAGTGGCAAGACCCCGTTGACCATCGCACTGGTCGAGCGGCTGCGGCAGGCGGGCCTCGTGCCGGGTGTCGCCAGTCGTGGCCACGGCCGCACGGATCTGCAAACACCGCGTTGGGTCGAGGCAGGTTCCAGTCCAGTCGAGGTGGGCGATGAACCACTATTGATTGCACTTCGTACCAGCACGAAGGTCCGCGTCGATGTCGATCGCGTGGCGGCGGCCAAGGCGTTGGCCGAAGCAGGTTGCAATGTGGTGGTCTGCGATGACGGCTTGCAGCACTACCGACTTTCCCGCGATATCGAAATCGAAGTGCAGGACGTGCGCCGTCGCTACGGCAATGGCCGCTTGATGCCCGCAGGCCCCTTGCGTGAACCGCTGGAACGCGCGGCCGACTGCGCATTCCGCGTGCTCAACCTCGGTCAGCCGGAAGGTACCGAAGTGGTGAAGCCGGAGGCCGTGGCAACTGCCGACCCCGCCCGGGAATGGCCGATGTCATTGGAGGTCGGCATGGTCGTGCCCCTTGCCGGTGGCCGGGGCATTCCGTTGTCGGCATTTGTCGGCCAACGCGTGCACGCAGTGGCCGGAATCGGCGAGCCGGAGCGCTTCTTCGCGATGCTGCGCGAACGCGGCATCGGCGTGGTGCCGCACGCCTTCCCGGACCATCACGTTTATGTGCCGGAAGATTTCGACTTCGGCAGTGCGTTGCCGATCCTGATGACCGAGAAGGACGCGGTGAAATGCCGCGGCTTCACCCAGCCTGGGCTGCATGCCGTGCCGGTCACGGCGCATCTGCCTGAGGCATTCTGGACGGCCTTGCTCGCGAAGGTGGTGCCATGACGATAGCCTCTGCTGCGTTGCTGCTGTTCTTCATCCTCGACCCGCTCGGCAACATCCCGGTCATCCTCAGCCTGTTCAAGGGGATTCCGGCTGCGCGCCAGCGCCGCATCCTCGTGCGCGAATTGGTGATCGCACTGGTGGTATTGCTGCTGTTCCTGTGGGGCGGGCGGTACATCCTCCACCTCATGCACCTGCGGCAGGAGTCGGTGTCGATCGCCGGCGGGATTGTCTTGTTCCTGATCGGGCTGCGGATGATCTTCCCGACCCCGGAAGGGGTGATGGGCGAAGTGCCTGGCGGCGAACCGTTCATCGTGCCTGTGGCGATCCCGATGATCGCCGGTCCGTCCGGGATGGCGGCGGTGATGTTGCTGGGAACGCAGCAGCCGGACCGGATGTGGGAATGGATGCTGGCCCTGGCGATGGCCTGGTTTGCCACCGCAGTCATCCTGTTGTGCGCCCCATGGTTGCAACGCCTGTTGGGCGCGCGCGTGCTGACCGCGATGGAACGCCTGATGGGCATGGTGATCGTCGCCATCTCGGTGCAGATGTTCCTCGATGGCGTCGCCAGCTACCTGCATGGGGCTGGCTGAGGTCGTCGAAGCTGACACGAGCAGCGTTACATCTCGCTACTGCCGCCGTGACCGTCACCGTTGGACGAGGGCGGAATACATTCGACCTGCCCGCCGAGACCTTGGTCGTCATAATTCAGTCATTTCAAGAGGTTAGCATGCCTGCATGAAGCGTGACCTCAGGCTCGCCGAGCAGCGTATCCATGACCCAAGGCACGTTTACACGTTTCAGGCCGTGTTAAACTTCCGTAATGGCGTACCACTGCGTACGGCATAGGGGCGTCACTCCGAATCATCCCTGCTGCGCCAGCCTGCGATTTCAGGCGACGGCATGCGGGAGACCTGTCTTTAATGTCCAAAAAATCAGAGGTCATGCCATGAATCACCTGCATCGCGTCCGGCTGTCGAGGCTGTCACTGGGTCTGATCGTCGCGCTCGCCGCGGCCCCCGTGTTCGCACAGAGCACGTCTTCCGGCCTCGGTGGCTTGGTGACGAATGCCAGCGGCCAGCCGGTTGCGGGCGCACAGGTGACCATCACCCACGTCGAATCCGGCACGGTCAGTCGCGCCACCACCGACGCAACCGGTCGCTACAACGCTCGCGGCCTGCGTGTGGGCGGCCCGTATACGGTCACGGTGACCAAGGAAGGCGATGGCACCGATACCGAGCAAAATGTATTCCTCGGATTGGACCAGGTGGCGACCGTCAATGCGCAGCTCCATTCCGAGGGGGCAACCACGCTGGGCACGGTCACGGTGGTGGGTGCCGCGAGTTCAGGAGTTTTCGCCTCCGATAACCGTGGCATGGGTACCAACCTGTCGCGCGCCGATCTGGATCGCAATCCTTCGCCGGATCGTTCGATCCAGGACGTGGTGCGCACCGATCCGAACGTCGTCGTCACCGACCGCGACCGCGGTGCGTTCTCGGCCATGGGCCAGAACTTCCGCTACAACAGCATTACCGTCGATACCATCCAGGCTGGCGACCCCTTCGGCCTGAACGACAACGGCCTGCCGACCAAGGGTACCCCGATCTCGCAGGATGCGATCCAGAGCTACAACATCTCCACCGCCAACTATGACGTCGCCACCCGACGCGGCGTGGGTGCGTGGGTGAACGCGGTGACCAAGTCCGGCACCAATGACTTCCACGGCTCGCTGTACTACGTGTTCCAGGATGCCGACGGCATGATTGGCCGGGGCGGGAACAATCGCAGCTATTTGACCGACTGGACAGGCTATGGTCGGGACACCACGCTGGGCGTGACCTTGGGTGGCCCGATCGTCAAGGACAAGCTGTTCTTCTTCCTGTCCTATGAAGAAGGCAAGAAGACCTCGCCCGGCTCACTCTGGGGCGCTTCGGATTCCAACGCAGCCTCGCGCGTGAATGGCCTGACCCAGGCGCAGTTGGACCAGATCATCGCGGTCGCAACGTCCTATGGCATGGATCCCGGTGATACCCACTCGGCCAGCACGGACATCGAATCCAAGCGCGCCTTGGTCAAGCTGGACTGGAACATCAATGATTTCCACCGCGCCAGCTTCCGCTGGAACCGCACGACCGAAGTCGAGCCGATCATTACCAACAGCAGCGCAAGCCTGTTGACCCTGTCGAGCAACTGGTATGTGTTCGACAAGAAGACGACCAGCTACACCTTCAGCCTGTATGACGACTGGACCGAGAATTTCTCGACCGAGTTTTCGGTTGGCTACAGCCAGTTCGACCAGACTCGTGGCCCCTTGGTTGGCGGGTATCAGCCGGAAATCTCCGTTCGCCTGAACGGTACCGACAGTGGCACCCAGGTTCGTCTTGGCACGGAATACTCCAGCCAGGCAAACATCCTCGGCGTCAACACGTGGAATGCCTATTTCGCGGGGACTTGGTACGCGGGTGACCACGTGATCAAGGCCGGTATGGACTACCAGTCCGACGATTACTACAACCTGTTCCTGCAGCGCTACAACGGCGCGTATGTGTTCAATTCGATTGCCGATTTCGCATCCGGCAATTGGCGTCAGTACCAGTTGGCACAGCCGGCTCCGGGCTACTCGCTGGACAACGTCGCTGCACGCTTCAAGCTGAAGCAGTACGGCTTCTTCATCCAGGATACGTGGCAGGCGACGGATCGCCTGTCAGTCCAGTTTGGCCTGCGCTATGACATGCCACGGGTGAACACCGCACCGACCTACAACCCTTGCTTCGCGGCTGCTCCGGGGACGCTGGGTAACCTCGGCCCTTGCGGTTTGCGCAACAATCCGGGCAACCCGAATGCTGCGATCGGTGGTTTCGGCTTTACCAACGCCACCACGATCGACAGCGGCATCCTGCAGCCGCGCTTCTCGTTCAACTACAGCTTCGATACCGAGCGCCCGACCCAGTTGCGTGGCGGTGCCGGCATGTTCATGTCCAACACGCCGGCCGTGTGGGTCGCCAACCCATATTCCAACAACGGCGTCGCGGTGGCGACCTGGAACATCAACCACTACCGCTTGCCGACCGACCCATTGTTCAGCCCTGACGGGGACAATCAGAATATTCCGGGTGGGGTGCTGACGCCGCCGGGTCTGGGTACATCGTCGATGACGGTCAATGTCGTCGATCCTGATTTCAAGCTGCCGACGGTGGCGAAGTTCACGCTTGCCGTGGACCATGAGCTGCCGTGGTGGGGCTTGATTGCCACTGCCGAATACCAGCATCTCTCCGTCATCAATGGCATCCGCTACTCCGACATCAACATGGGTGCACCCACCGGTACCCTGCCTGACGGTCGATACAGCTATGCCAAGAACCCGTACTCGGCGCCGGGCAGCAGCAACACCACGTTCTGGAACCGCAATCCCTCGTTCAGCAACACCATCCTGTTGAGCAACACGAGCCACGGCGGTTCCGACAACCTCACCCTGTCCTTGAAGAAGCCCTTCAACGGCACCTGGAGCGGGTCGTTCTCCTATACCCATTCACGCGCGACGGACGTCAATCCCGGCACCTCCAGCGTTGCTTACAGCAGCTACCAGTACCGTGCGTTCGTCAACCCGGGCGACGAGGAAGTCGGGCGTTCGAACTATGCGATTCCCAATCGCGTGCTGGCCCGCCTGAGCTGGCAACACAATTTCTTTGGCGACTACTCGACCCGTGTTTCCGCCATTTTCGACGGTCATAGCGGTTCGCCGTACAGCTGGGTATTCGGCAACGATGCGCAGGGCATCAACTTGAGTTCGCGTTCCCTCGCCTATGTGCCGGATGGCCCGGGCGACATCGTCTGGGCGAACCCGACCTCGGCCGCGATGGCGGGTTCGTTCTGGGAGTATGTCAACGGTGATTCCAGCCTGCGTGGAAGTCGAGGCAACATCTTCGGACGCAACCATGCACGTGCACCCTGGGTCAACCAGCTGGACTTGAGCTTCTCCCAGGAAATCCCGGGTTTCATGGCCGGGCACAAGGGCGAAGTTCGCTTCGACGTCTTCAACTTCCTGAACCTGCTCAACAAGAAGTGGGGCGTCGAATACCGCGCCGATTTCCCGTTGGTTCGCCAGTTGGCGAATTACGCGGGCGTTTGCACCGTGGTCAACGCGACCTGCACCTCGGCGGATATCGGGAAGTACATTTACGATATTTCCAATTCCCTGTACAACAAGGGTGGCGTTTACCAGCCTGATGATCTCAACGTGAACGAGTCGTTCAACCCGTCGCAACGCTGGGCCATGCGCGTGACCCTGCGTTACACGTTCTGATCCGGCGCAATCACGTGATGCCAGAACGGCCCGGAGTGATCCGGGCCGTTCTGTTTGTGCAGCGCCGGCGCGGACACGACATGCGCGCAAGGTCTGGCTGGACATTACGGTGTCTGGAAGTCCGTCGATGATCCCTGTCAGTGCGCTAGACTTCCCGCATGAATCACGAATCGACATCCGCTGCTCAAGACGCTGCCACGCCATCCACCACCTCCGTCCTCCCCACCGTCTCCACCCACATCTACCCCAAGGGCGCGCTGGACGTTCTTTCGCGCGAGGAAGTCGCGCGTCTGCGCGATGCCTCCAGCGGTGGCCTGCATGAGCTGCTGCGCTGCTGTGCGCTGGCGGTGTTGACATCGGGCAGCGCCTCCGACGACCCGCGCGCGGCGCAGGAGCTGTACCCGGATTTCGACATCGAGGTGCGCCAGCAGGATCGCGGCGTCCGCATCGAACTGAAGAATGCGCCAGCGATGGCGTTCGTCGATGGACAGGTCATTGCCGGTGTGGCCGACCTGTTGTTCGCGGTGGTGCGTGATCTCGCCTTCACCGCCATCGACCTGCGTGACGATGAAGAACTGACGTCCTCGTCCGGGATCACCGATGCCGTGTTCCGGTTGCTGCGCAATGCGCGCGTGCTGCACCCGGCCGATCCCAACCTGGTGGTGTGCTGGGGCGGGCATTCGATCGGGCAGGAGGAATACAAGTACACCAAGCAGGTCGGTTATGAGCTGGGCCTGCGCGGGCTGGACATCTGCACCGGCTGCGGCCCGGGGGCGATGAAGGGGCCGATGAAGGGGGCGACGATTGCCCATGCCAAGCAGCGTCGTCGTCGCGCCCGTTACATCGGCATCACCGAGCCGGGGATCATCGCCGCCGAATCGCCGAACCCGATCGTCAATCACCTGGTGATCATGCCGGACATCGAGAAGCGCCTCGAAGCCTTCGTCCGCATGGGCCACGGCATCATCGTGTTTCCCGGCGGCGTCGGCACCGCCGAAGAGATCCTCTATCTGCTGGGCATCCTGCTGCGCGAGGAAAATGCGCATCTGCGTTTTCCGCTGATCCTGACCGGGCCAGCCAGTGCCGCGCCGTACTTCGAGCAGATCGACAAATTCATCCGCCTGACCCTGGGCGACGACGCGGCCAGCCGCTACGAAATCATCGTGGCCGATCCCGTGCAGGTGGCCAAACGCATGGGGGCCGGCATCCACAAGGTGAAGGAGCAGCGCGTGGCCCAACGCGATTCGTTCTTCTTCAACTGGGGACTGGAGGTGCCGCTGGCGTTCCAGCAACCGTTCGTGCCGACCCACGCATTGATGGCCAGCCTCGACCTCCACCACGGCCGCAAGCCGCACGAGCTGGCGGCCGACCTGCGCCGCGCGTTCTCGGGGATCGTCGCCGGCAATGTCAAGGAAGCGGCGATGCGCAGGATCGAAGCACAGGGGCCTTTCGAAATCCACGGTGATGCCGACATCATGCGCGCCCTCGATGCGCTGCTGCGCGCCTTCGTCGAACAGCGTCGGATGAAGATTTCCGGTGACTACCAGCCTTGTTACAGGGTGGTTGGCTGAGGCAGATGAAGCCCGCCAATGGTCAATTCCGGGCGTAGCGCGCTGCGTGCAGAGGCCGGTTTCGACGAAAAGCGGGCACAAAAAAACGGCCGAAGCCGTTGATTCGTCTGGTGGGCGGTGCAGGGTTCGAACCTGCGACCCTTGCCGTGTGAAGGCAATGCTCTACCGCTGAGCTAACCGCCCGGTGAGGCGCGCATTCTACAGCAACGCGCGTGCGCGGCAACAGGTCCGGGGCGAGATTACACGGCCTCTAACAGGCATTGCTTGCGTTGTGTGTGACGCACGGCATAATTGCGTGTCCAGGGACGAGGATCGCATATGCGGCGCTTTCCATTGATTTGCCTGATGTTGGTGTTGAGCTTGATGTTGACTGCCTGCGCAAGCGGCGGAAGCACGCACGGCATTCCGCGTGCCGGTGCCGGGGCCGCGCCCTTGCCGCCGCCGGATTCCAACAACATGGAACAGGCATTCCAGGAGGCAACCGATTACCACATCGGTGCGATGGACATGCTGACGATCAGCGTGTTCGGCGTGGATGCCTTGAGCAAGGACGTGCGCGTCAACGCCAAGGGTCAGATTTCGCTTCCGCTGATCGGTACCGTGAATGCAGGCGGGCGCACTACCCAGCAACTCGAGGCCGAGTTGAAGCAGCTGTACTCGGCGAACTACCTGCAGAACCCGCAAGTCAGCGTGTTCGTCAAGGAGTTCTCCAGCCAGAAGGTCACCCTGGAGGGGGCGCTTGGACATCCGGGCATCTTCCCGATCACCGGCAAGATCACCCTGCTGCAGGCGCTTGCGCTTGCCGGTGGTGTGGATGAGGCGAAGGCGGACCCGCGTGGCATCGTGATCATGCGCCAGGTCAACGGGCGCAGGATGGCGGCTGCCTACGACATCCGGATGCTGCGCAACGGCACCATCGATGATCCGCAGCTGTATGGCGATGACATCGTTGTGGTCGAGGAATCGGGCAGCAAGTCGGCGATGCGCAAGTTCCTGCAGGCCATGCCGATCCTCGGCATCTTCACGATGTTCTGAGTTCTGACATTCCATACGCTCTAGAGTGATTTCCGAATGACTGATGACAACCTGCCGGTCGAGCCGGTGCAGGGTGGTGAGCGGCTTCCGGCGCGACACGAGCCGGTTGGCCAGCGTGCGCTTGCACCGATGCACGGGCACGGGGCACTGAGCCTGTTCGAGGCCGAGGCCGAAGACGAGGCCAGCGAGTTCGACCTGCGCAAGTACTGGCACATCCTGCTCAAGTGGCGCTGGCTGGTGATCAGTATCGCTGCTGCTGTCACCGCGCTGGCCCTGTTCAAGACCTTGACGACGACGCCGATGTACAGCGCCCAGGCCTTGGTGCAGATCGACACCAAGCCGTTGGAAGTCTCGACCGTCACTGGTTCACAGACGGCGACCGACGTCACCTGGGACGATGAGTACCTGCAGACCCAGCTCGAACTGCTCAAGAGCCGGAGCCTTGCCGAGCGCGTGGCCACGCGCCTGAATCTCGATCAGGGCGCGCTCGACAGCCTCGGCGATCCGGGTTGGATGTCGCGCTTGATGGGGATGATTCGCCCGCGACCGGCTGCCCCGACTACGGCGAGAACGAGGAATGTGCCGACCGCACAGGCCAACGCGATTCGCGATGCCGTGGCGGGCGAGGTGAGTGGCGGCTTGAGCGTGTCGCGCGTGGACAACACGCGGCTGGTCTGGATTCGATATGACAGCCCGTCGCCGGATTTCGCGGTGCGCGTTGCCAATGCGGTGGCGGAGGAGTTCATCGCCTCGAATCAGGAGCACTACAGCGGTCGCTCGAACTTCGCCAAGACCTACCTCGAAGAGCAGCTTGCAGCCACCAAGGCCAAGCTCGAGGCCTCCGAGCGCAAGATGGTCGAGTACGCGCGCGCGCAAGGCCTGACGATCACCGACGAGGACGGCCGCACGCTCGCCCTCGAAAGCCTGACCCAGCTCAGTACCGCATTGGCGCAGGCACAGCAGGAGCGTATTCGTGCGGAAGCGCGTTACCGCAACAATGCGACTTCGGCGGATCAGCTCAACGCCTCGGCGATCGGTCCGCTGCAGCAGCAGCGCGCCGTGTTGATGTCGCAATACCAGCAGAAGCTTGCGACCTTCAAGCCGGACTATCCGGAGATGGTCCAGCTGAAGCAGCAGATCGACGAGATCGACAAGCAGATCGGTGCCGAGCGCGGCCGCGTCGGTGGTTCGGTCCGGGCCGAATACGAAGCCGCGGTTGCGGAAGAATCGGCGTTGTCGGCCAAGGTCGAGCAGTTGCGCTCGCAGGCGTTCGTGGCCAGCAGCAGCAGCATCGAATACAACATCCTCAAGCGCGATGTCGATACCAATCGCGAGCTCTACAACGGCCTGCTGCAGCGCTACAAGGAAATCGGCGCGACCAGCGAATCGACGGCCAACAACATCAGCGTGGTCGATCCCGCGATCGACGCCGGTCGCTTCCAGCCGAACGTGCGCCAGGATCTGACCCGCGGCGTGTTGTTCGGCTTGCTGCTCGGCGTACTCGCCGCGTTCCTGCTGGAATACCTCGACGACACCCTGAAGTCGCCGCAGGACATCGAGCAGAAGCTGCGGCTGGCCGTGCTTGGCGTGGTGCCGAAGGTCGATGACGGCAAGCGGATCGCCGATGTTGCCGCGGATCCGACATCGGCGTTCTCGGAGTCCTACCGTTCGGTGCGGGCGGCCTTGCAGTTCTCCACCGACCACGGCGTGCCGCGCACCTTGCTGGTGACCAGCGCCGGGGCAGGCGAGGGCAAATCGACCGCGTCGCTGGCATTGGCGCGCAACTTTGCGCGACTCGGCAAGAACGTGTTGTTGGTCGAAGGTGATCTGCGCAACCCGTCGATGCATCGCAACCTCGGCCTGAAGACCGCAGCGTCCGGCTTGAGTGGATTGCTGTCCGGGTCGGACACCCTGTCAGCGGTAGTCCAGCCCAGTGGCGAAGCGGGCTTGCAGGTCATCCTCGCGGGGCCGTTGCCGCCGAATCCTGCCGAATTGCTGTCCGGTTCCAAGCTGGTCTCGATGCTGACCGTGGCGGTGGAACGCTACGACCAGATCATCATCGATGGCCCGCCGGTGCTTGGCTTGGCGGACGCGCCGATCCTGTCCAACTCGGTCGACGGTACGGTGCTGATCGTCGATGCAGGCCGCACCAAGATCCGTACTGCACAAATGGCACTCAAGCGTCTGGTGGCTGCGCGCGCGCGCGTGGTCGGCGCACTGCTGTCCGGCTATGACACCAAGCAGGCGGCCTACGGGTATGGCTACGACTACGGTCGCGGCTCCCGCGAAGGGAAACTGAAGCTGACCAAGGGTTGATTAAATGAACGGTGCGGCTGGCACCGCGTTGGAATGGGCGCTGGCGCTCCTGCATGCACCTGCAGAGCGCCACCGGCTCAGGCAGAAACCCTTGCCGCCGGGTGTCGGGGAAGTGTTGGCCATTGCGGCCAATGTCGCACCGGAGGAGCTCGAAACTGCCGCAACGAGGTTGCGTGAACCTGCCGGCAAGGTGCTGGAAGCTGCACGCTTTTATGCACGCGAAATCCTGTTCCATGCCGAAGCCGATGCCTATCGCACGCTCGGTGTGACGGAAGAGGCCTCGACCGACCAGATCAAGGCCCACTTCCGGTGGCTGCAAATCTGGTTGCACCCGGACCGTCAGCAAAGCGGCGACGACTCCGTGTTTGCGGCACGCGTCAATCAGGCCTGGAACCAACTGCGAAGCGATGATCGACGACGTGCCTATGATCTCGAACGCTCCGGTGCGCGGGGATTGGAAGAGCGGCTGCGGCCACGGGTGCCGGAAAGCGCGGACACACGCCCGATCACAACGGGGAGCTGGCACCCGGTCCCGGCCGGTACGCCGGTGGTCGGTCGCAAACGGCACCGGGTGCTGGTGGTGGCATTGCTGGGAGTATGCGCGGTGCTCGGCTGGCTGGTCGTCCGCCAGAGTGAACGTGCGCCTGAACCGTGGCGGTTCGATGCGGCCAAGCCAGTCGAAACCGAAGCGCCCGCCGCACCCATCGCCAGTGAAAGCCCACCGGCATTCGCGGCCCAGCCGAGCAAGCCCGTGAAGCATGAATCGCGAATGTCGGACGCGGCACCGACATCGTCGGCAGTCGCCGTCGAGCACGGCGAGCCAACGGCGCGTCCGGCCGTTGACGTCGTGGTGGCACCCCGACATTCGCCTGAGCGAAGCCCGGAAACTCGCGTCGCGATTGCGCCCGACGTACGGAAGCCCGGAAAGGCGGAGCGCAATGTGCCGACGGAACCCGCGCGGGTAGCGAGCAATCGGAATGCAACTGCGGTTTCTCCGACACGTGCACCGGTCGCGGCGGCTGCAACACAAACCTCGACGCGCACCGTGGCACGCAATCCCGAGCCAGTCGCTTCGGCCGCAGAAAGCGTTCGTCCGGTTGCGGATACAGGCACCGCGCAGGCGGCGCGACAGGACGTGGATCAACGGGCAAGCGACCCGAGTCTGCTTGATCGCCTGCGTCGTGCATTCACCCGACGCCAACCGCAGGCCGAATCGGCGGACCTCGGCGTGAGTGGCGACGTGGACTACGAGCGCATCCAGCAGGTTCGGCAAGTAGGCAGCAGGCTCCTGCAGTATCTGGCATCGGAAAGCGCCACGCCGCCACCGATCTGGAGCAGTGCATCGACCATCAATCGCGCCGATGGCCTGCGCCATGACATGCACCGGGACGGGGTTGCGCGCCTGAGTGCGCCGCGGTGGCGGATCGGCAAGACCTCTGCCTCGTTCGAATCGGACTACAGCGTTGCCGGCCGCAACCGTGGCACCTTGTCGGTAGCCGTGGTGTGGCGTGACAACCGCTGGCTGGTGTCGTCGATCAATCTGGATGCCAATCCATGATGCGCAGCATGCGCGTGCTGGTGTTCGCGGTCACGCTGGTGTTCGCGCTATTGGCTGGATGGCGGGTGTTCGCGCTGATGCGTGCGGAACAACTTGCCCACAGCGATCCTGAGCAGGCCTTGCGTCGGAACCCGGGCGAACCCGAGGCGCTTTGGAGCCGCACCAAGACCATGCTGGATGCTGGCGATGACGCGGGTGCTGCCAGCGCGGCGCGTGCGTTGCTGGCACAGGAACCATTGCAGGGGCGGGCATTCGGTACGCTGGCGGATATTGCGGCGCGTGCGGGTCATGCCGATGAGGCATTGCGCCTCTACGGAATCGCGGTGCATCGCGCGCCGCGCGATCCCCAGGCCATCAATGGCCTGGTGCAGATGGAATTGCAGCGCGAAGACTATTCCGATGCGATGCATTGGATCGATTTCTATTTGCGTACATCGACGGGCAGGGCTGCAACCAGCTCGCGTGTATTGCCCGGACTCGTGCCCCTGGCATTGGATGGCAAGTTCGCCAGTGCGCTGGTCGGCGTCCTTCGTCAGGATCCGCCGTGGCGTGGCGACATGATGACGGCACTGCGTATCATCCCGACGGCGGCAGCCCGGGTCTACGGGCAGCTCGAACGTGAACACGCATTGCGGCCTGAGGAATATTCCGGGTGGATCGATGGGCTGATCACCGCAGGCCAGTGGGACGAGGCCCATATGCGCTGGGTTGCAAAGATGCAGGGCGGCCGGCCGGGTGGGGCACAGCCCTACAACGGCGACTTTTCCAGCGATCCCTCCAATCACGGATTCGATTGGCGGCTACCCGTCGGCGCGGCGATGTCCACCGAGTTCGAACCGGTGGCAGGTACCCGACGGCGAACATTGCACCTGCATTTCTTCGGCCAAACCATCAATGCCGCATTGCTGGAGCATGCCCTGCGACTGGGTGCCGGTGACCACATCCTGCAGATGCGCATCCGTACACGCAGCTTGTCCAGCGCGGAAGGCGTGACATTCCAGGTGGCTTGCCCCAACGGCACCGTGATCGGAGCCGGCGACCCCTTGATCGGCAGCGCCGATTGGCAAACCGCCGAAATCATCGTTCGAGTTCCCCCTTCCGGCTGCCCTGGTCAATGGCTGCGCCTGAACCAGGTCTGGAGCGGCGCAGGCGCAAGGTTATCCGGTGACCTGTGGGTGGACGATGTCCGCGTCGGGGCGATGGCCTCCCACTGATCTTGCGCGTTTGCTTGAGGTTCCAGTGCTTCGGTATTGAGTAACGCGAGCACTCGCCGAGGATGCCTCGTTCCCGCTCAGGCTCACTTGTAGTTGGACAGGGCCAGGTCTTGTCTGCCGCGCTGCAGCAACGTATCATTCGCGGCTTGTGCATCACGCACTGGCTCGGTAGCTCAGTTGGTAGAGCAGGGGATTGAAAATCCCCGTGTCGGCGGTTCGATTCCGTCCCGAGCCACCATCCTCAATCGCAAGCCCTGCAACGATTTTGGCCGATGCGGGGTTTTTCGTTTGTGGGCCGTGCTTCGGATCGAACGGCAAAAATCCCTACTCCGTCCCTGCATCGCAGAAACTCACGGGTCTGGCCGCCCGGTTCTGCCGCAGATCGGCGGCAGGCTTGTCCCTTGCCCACGCCCCGGATGCTTGGCTGCAATCTGGCTAAGCTGCCGTTGGGGTTGATGGGTGGATGATGCAAGCGATGCATGGACTAGGGGCTGACATGAAAACCGTGATCGTTGCCGGATTGATGGTCTTGGGGCTTGCCTCTTGCGCCACCTACAACCTCAATGACGGCGAGCGACTGGCCTTGTACCAGGCCCATGCTGGTGCGCCCGTGCTGCGTATCGATTATCGGACACCCATCGGTTGGACCCGGGTCGACGACCAGCATGTCGCGCTCGACATGCGTCCGAGTGAGCGTTGGCTGCTGACCTTGTCGGGGCCATGCCTGCGATGGGACTCGGGAGCGCAGGCGTTGGTGCTGGAGCCAATCGGCGGGATGGTGCTGTCGAAGTTCGACCTTGTGCGGACACCCGGTTCCGGCGTGAGTTGCCGGATCGAGGAAATCCGTCCGATCGATGTGCAGGGATTCCGTGTCGCCGAGCAAGCACTGATCGACAAGCGCTGACCAGACAGCCCTGCATTGCAGGTCGCCGCGTCGTGGCTTTTGCGGAGGGGATTACCCGTCCCTGGGCACATAGCCAGGCGGCTTCTGCGCGCAATTCTCGAACAGGAACTTGACCATTTCCCGCTCGAGGAAGGCGCGCTGTTCCGGGTTCATCGGTGAGATCCGGTATTCGTTGATCAGCATGGTTTGGTGCGCCAGCCAACGCCGCCACGCCGGCTTGCCGACTTCACGATAGACGCGCAGTCCGGCTTCACTCGGCCAAGGCGGGAAATCCAGCCCCTCGGTGTCGATGTCATCGACCATGCAGTGGATCGTGCGGGTCATGCTTCTGCGTCCTCGAACACGTCCGGTCGTTGCAGCAGCTTGCGTACCGGTGCCGGCAGGCCGAGCGAGGCAAGCTCGTTGCGGCTGGCCCAGTGCATGTCGGGAGCGTCACTCACGCATGCGCGTGGGCCATGCGCGGCAATATGGCTGGGTCGGATCCGCAGGCGGAAATGGCTGAAGCCATGGTTGAGTTCGTCCATCGCGCGTGCGCTTGCGAATTCACCATCGACATGTCGCCTGAACCAGCGGCGCGCCTCATCGAGTTCGGCATGTTCCGGCAATGACCATAACGACGCCCAGACGCCGCTTGGTGGCCGTCGCTGCAACAGCACCCGACCCGCGTCATCGGTGATGATCAGCATATGCGTTGCACGCTGTGGCAATGGCTTGCCGGGCTTGGGCGAGGGCAGTTCGCTTGTGCGGCCCTGACGATAAGCCGTGCATTCGTCCTGCAATGGACAGTCGGCACAATCCGGATTGGCACGCGTGCACGAGGTGGCACCGAAATCCATTTGTGCCTGTGTCCAATCCGCCAATCGATTGCGTGGCAGTAGCCGTTCGGCAATCGACCAGAGTTGTTTCTCGATCGCAGGTGCACCCGGCCAGCCCTCGATGCCGAACAATCGACAAAGCACGCGTTTGACATTGCCATCGAGGATGGGTGCCGGATCGTCCCACGCCTGCGACAGGATCGCACCGGCGGTACTGCGGCCGATACCGGGCAGGGCCATCAGCGCGTCGAGCTCGCGCGGCAGCTCCCCGTCGTGACGTTCGACGCAGAGTTTCGCCGCAGCATGCAGGTTGCGGGCGCGGGCGTAGTAGCCAAGGCCCGACCAGAGCGCGAGAACCTGATCGAGTGGAGCCGCAGCGAGGGCGGGCAGATCGGGCAATGCGGTGACGAAGCGATCAAAGTAGCCGCAAACGACGGTGACCTGCGTCTGTTGCAGCATGATCTCGCTCAGCCAGACGCGATACGGCGTGCGCGGATGCTGCCAGGGCAGGTCGCTGCGGCCGTGCTGGTCGAACCAGGCCAGCATACGTTCGGCGATGCGGGAATCCAGGGCATCGGAAGTCGTGCGCGATGACGATGACGAAGGCGTTTCAGGCTTGTTGCGCGCGGACAGCCTGCGTGTGCCTGGTTGGCGAGTGGCTGGTCGCGCGCTCATTCCCCACCCAATTCGATTTCGACGCCTTCCAGCGTGGTACCGTCGAGATCAACCCTTGGTGTCGACAGTTTTCCGGTCAGTGGGGGCAGGGGCGAGCTGGCATTGCCGGCATCCAGCCATGTCAGCACATCCGGCAATCGGAACTGCGTCGCGAGTGTCGTGGTGTCCCGGCGCAGGGACAGCGATGCGGTATCGGCAAACGCGACAACGCCTTTGTAGTCCAGCGAAAACGGCAGGGCCGATTTCGAAGCCGACAGCGGCCGGGGCAAGGTCGGCCAGTCCTTCGGCCAACCCGCAAGCGAGCCATCCAGATGCAGACCCAGGCTGCGCCCGACTGAAAGGCTGCCACGTGCCTGCGCTGACGGGATCGTGCCTTCGCCCATCAGCACGAGGGTGACCGGAACGAAGCGCCAGGTCGCGTTGTTGAAGGCCATCGGCCCATGCAGGCCGAGCTGGAAGGGGAGCGAAGTCTTGCCCGATTCATAGCGCGCGGCGATGCCGAGCCTGGCGGGTTTCATCAAGGCCGAATCCTTGCCGATCCGCAACGGCCCGGCGAGCAGCACCTGCGCAGGAATGCGCCAACCGCCGGTATCGATCAAGCTCAAGGTGCCGGCACCGGATACATCGGTGGCGACACCGGCCAGCATGTCGTTCGGGTTCGCCACCGTGATTGCGAGATCGGCCGGGATCGAGAGCGGGGCATCGACATAGCGCCCGCGCACCCGCATGCGCATGGGCTGGCTTGGGTGCAGGGACGGCAGGTCGATGGACAGGCCATCGATGCGCCAATCGTCATTGTCGATGCGGCCATCACGCACACGCAGGCCATCGCTCAATACGGGGATGCGGATCGGGCCGCTGGGAGGTCGCGTGGCCAGCCAGCGTTGCAGGGCCGGGAGATTCAATCGTGGCGCGTCCAGTTCGACCCGCGTCACCTTGAGGTCGTCCCCGCGCGTGCGCAGGGTTCGCCACGGCAGGGAAACGAAAATCCGGCGTGCAGCCAGCAAGGGTGCATCGCCGTGACGTGTGGCCACGACGTCGTTCAGCACCAACTGCGGCGTACCGCGCAGGCGGTAATCGATTGCGCCAGCATTGATTTCAAGCCCGAGCGAATCACCTGCCAGATGCAGCAAATACCGGCCTGCACGCTGCGGTTGCAACAGCCAGCCTGTGATCAGGGACAGGACAATCAGGACAGCGCCAACCTTCACGGCCAGCCGCAGCAAGCGTCGCCAGACGGGCCTTGGCGCGGCCTTGGCGTTCACCCGCCGAGTGACTCCGGCAGCATGGCATCGACGAATGCTTCGGCATCGAACACCCGCAGATCTTCCGGGCGTTCGCCGATGCCGGCAAATCTTATGGGGATACCGAATTCACGCGCCAGCGCAAACACCACCCCGCCCTTGGCAGTGCCATCGAGCTTGGTGACCACGAGGCCGGTCACCGGGATCTTTTCGTTGAATTTGCGCAATTGGTTGATCGCGTTCTGGCCGGTGGTACCGTCGATCACCATCAGCACTTCGTGCGGCGCATCGGCATCCAGCTTCTTCAGCACGCGGGCGACTTTCGCCAATTCATCCATCAGGCCACCCTGGGTATGCAGGCGGCCGGCGGTATCGGCGATCAATACCTCGGTGCCGCGCGATTTCGCAGCCTGCAGGGCATCGTAGGCGACCGAGGCGGCGTCCGCGTTCTGGCCCTGGGCGACTACCGCCACCCCGTTGCGTTCGCCCCAGGCCTGCAATTGAGCCACCGCTGCGGCGCGGAAGGTGTCGCCGGCCGCCAGCATCAGGCCGCAGCCCTCGTCCTTGAAGCGGCGCGCCAATTTGCCGATGGTGGTGGTCTTGCCGACCCCGTTGACGCCGATGGTGAGGATCACGAAGGGCTTGCGACTGGTGTCGATCAGCAGTGGCTTCGTCACCGGCAGCAACAGGCTGACGAGCTCGGCGCGCAGTGCCTCCAGCAAGGCGCGGGCATCGGCGAATTCACGCGCCTTCATCCGCTTGCGCAGCGCTTCCACCACGTCGCTGCTGGCGGTCACGCCGACATCGGCGCTGATCAGGGCGGTTTCGATCTCGTCGAGCAGATCATCGTCGAGGATGGGATTGCGGCCCAGCAGTTCGGCCACGTCGGTATTGAGCAGCTTGCCGATCCGCTGCATCCAGCCGAGTTTGCCGGCAGCCGCGGGTGTCGGGTCGGTCGACGGTGCATCCGTCGCTGCCACGGGTTGCATATCCGCCTGGGCCACCATCGGCGCGCTCGCGGGCGCATCGGGCGTCTTGCGGCGAAACCAACTGACCATAGGCATGCGCGAATGTCGGAGAATGGCGCGCATGGTAACACTCGACCCCTCGACCCCTCGATGAACGCAGGCCGCAACGCCAGCCCTGGAAGCGTGCGCATCATCGGCGGTCGCTGGCGTGGCACGCGCCTGCCGGTGCCGGACAAGCCGGGCCTGCGGCCGACCTCGGATCGGGTCCGCGAGACCCTGTTCAATTGGCTGCAGATGCAACTGCCAGGAGCGCAGGTGCTTGACCTGTTTGCCGGCAGCGGGGCATTGGGGCTGGAGGCGGTCTCGCGCGGCGCGGCGCAGGCGCAATTGGTCGAAATGGATCAGGGCCTGGCGCAGGCGTTGCGGGTGGCGACGCAACGGCTGAATGCTGCCGAACAGGTGGCGATCCACGGCGTCGATGCGCGCCGGTTTCTCGCGGATTGGACTGGACCGAAGTTCGATATCGCTTTTGTCGATCCGCCGTTTGCCGCCGGGCTATGGTCCGAGGTGCTGCCGCTGCTGATGGGGCAGATGACGGCCGATGGCTGGCTTTACGTCGAAAGTCCGGCCGATTTGGCCCCGGATCCTGGCCTGGAATGGGCACTGCATCGCGAAAACCGCACCCGCGAAGTGCGCTATGCACTGTTCAGACGGGGTAAAATCGAGCCGAGCCAGAACTCGGGTGAATAAGGGCACCATGACAGCGGCATCCCGCATTGCGGTTTATCCCGGCACGTTCGATCCGATAACCAACGGGCATATCGACCTCGTGAATCGGGCCGCGCCGCTGTTCGAGCGGCTGATCGTCGGGGTCGCCACCAGTCCCTCGAAAGGGCCGGCGCTGCCGCTGGATGTGCGTGTGTCCCTGGCCAAGCAAGCGCTGGGTCATCACGCCAATGTCGAGGTGCGCGGATTTTCCACCTTGCTCGCGCATTTCGTGCGCGAAGTCGGCGGCGGCGTGTTGTTGCGCGGGCTGCGCGCGGTGTCGGATTTCGAATACGAATTCCAGATGGCGAGCATGAATCGCCACCTGATCCCGGAGGTCGAGACCCTGTTCCTGACCCCGGCCGAACAATACGGTTTCATCTCGTCATCGCTGGTGCGGGAAATCTCCCGGCTCGGCGGCGACGTGTCCGGCTTCGTACCTGCAGCGGTATCGGCTGCGCTCGAAGCACGGCGGGAGGGCCACGCGTGATTCCCTTCCGCCACCTGTGTCTCGCACCGTTCACCATCAACAAACCTGGGGAAATGCCATGAACATGTTGACGCGCCTGTTGCTCGTCTCCGTCCTGCTGATGCCGTTCGCGGCTTGCAAGAAGCACGAAGCCCCGCAAGCGGCAGCCCCGGTGGCGGTCGCTCTGCCGAGCAGCGACAAGCAGGCCGATTGGATCGCCTACCTGAATTACAAGCTGCTGCCCTACATGGAAGGGATCACCGGCAGCCCGTTCGTGTATTTCCTGCCGTCGGCCAGCACCGCGGATTTCGATGGCGCGTACAGCCGCCAGCTCGACAAGCTGAAGGAAGACCTCGGCCGCGGCATCATCCAGGGCAATATGCTGGTGTTCGCCTCGCCGGCCTCGGACAAGGAAGTCGAGATGATCGAGGCGGCGTTCCCGGCGGTTCCGCCGGGCTCGATGAAGGACGTCAAGGTGGTCTTCATCGGCCCTTCCAACCTCAATGACCGGGTCAAGGCGGCGGTGACACCGGCTGGCGTCAATTACATCTTCGTCGAAGCCAAGTGACGGTTGCCGGGCGGTCGATCCGCCCTTCGGCCTGATTTGTCGATGTGCACCTCGTTGAACGCCTGCCGCAAGGTTCGGCTCGGCTTGCGACTGGCGACGGCAGCGATGGCGCTGCTGTTGCCGATCCTGGCATCAGCAGCAACGGTGCCGACGCGCACGCTCGCGGCGCACCCGCCGGGCGCGGCCATCGCCAGCGCCCACGCAGCGGCCACCGACGCAGGCGCGCAGATCATCCGCGAAGGCGGCAATGCGTTTGATGCCGCGGTGGCGGTGTCGGCGGTGTTGTCGGTGGTCGAACCGATCAGCTCGGGCCTCGGCGGTGGTGGCCTGTGGCTGCTGCACGATGCGAAAAGTGGCCGTGACATTTTCGTGGATGGCCGCGAAACCTCGCCGGCGTCGGCCACCCCGGATCGATTCCTCGACCGCAATGGCAAGCTCGATCCCGAGCGTTCGCAGAACGGCCCGTGGTCGGCGGGTATTCCCGGTCTGCCGGCGCTGCTGGTCCACGTCGCGCAGAAGTACGGACGGCTGCCGCTGAAGCAATCACTGGCACCGGCGATCCGTATCGCCCGCGAGGGCTTCCCGGTCTATGCGCGAATGGCGCGCGGCTACCAGCAGAAGCGCGCGGTCATGGATCGCTATCCGGGCACCCGTGCGCTGTTCTCGCCGAATGGCAAACCCATTGCAGAAGGCGATCTGTTCCGCCAGCCGCAGTTGGCGTCAACGCTGGAATTGCTGGCGGAACAGGGTTTCGATGGGTTCTATCGAGGGCGGGTCGGGCGTCAGTTGGTCGCGGCGGTCAATGCCGAAGGCGGGCAGTGGACGCAGGCAGAACTGGCCGGTTACTCGGTGAAAGAGCGCGAGCCGATTCAATTTCGCTATCACGATTGGAACATCTTGACGGCGCCGCCGGTGTCATCGGGCGGGATCGCGCTGGCGCAGATGCTGCAGATCCTCGAACCGTATGATCTGAAAGCGATGCCGGAAGCGCGGCGGGTGCATCTGGTGGTCGAATCGATGCGCCGCGCCTATCGTGATCGGACGTTCTATCTGGGCGATCCGGATTTCGTGCAGGTGCCGCAGGCGCTGCTGACCAGCCCGGCCTACGCCGCGGGTCTGCGTGCGTCGATCAATCCCGACACGGCCACACCGAGCAACCTGCTGTCGGGCCAGCCGACGCCGCTGGAAGACGACGAGACCACACATTTTTCGATCATCGATGCCGAGGGCAATCGCGTCGGTGCCACCCAGACGGTGAACCTTCTGTACGGTTCCGGCCTGGTCGCACCGGGTACGGGCGTGTTGCTCAACGACGAGATGGACGATTTCGCGCTCAAGCCCGGCACGCCCAATGCGTTCGGCGTGATGGGCTATGCGGCGAACGCGCCCAAGCCGGGCAAGCGCATGCTCAGCTCGATGACACCGACCTTCATGGAATCGCCGGACAAGGTGGTGGTGCTGGGCACGCCGGGCGGCAGCCGGATCATCACCATGGTCCTGCTCGGCATCCTCGGTTACGACCAAGGCCTCGATGCGCAGCAAGTCGCGGCCTTGCCTCGCTACCACCATCAGTGGTTACCCGACGTGATCGACGCCGAGCCAGGCGCGATCTCGGCGGACGCCGCCGCGCAGCTGCGCGCGATGGGCCACACGCTGGAGCTGCCACCGGATGAAGCCGCGGGCGGACGCGGCTCCAGCTACGTCTGGGGCAATCTGCAGACGGTGGAATGGGATCGACGCCGGAATGTCCTGCTCGGCGGCAGCGATCCGCGCAATCCGGTGGGCAAGGCGGAAGTCGTCGCCAGCCCGTGAGGGACTCTGCACGCGGTCAGCGCTAGACTGACTGCATGAAACTCTGGTCGATCGCGGGAAATACGCAGAAGCTCGATGGCGGTGCGATGTTCGGCAACGCGCCGAAAGCCATGTGGGAACACTGGGCGCAGGTCGACGGCGAGAATCGCATCGAGCTGGCCTGTCGCGCATTGCTGGCGACGCCACTGAATGGCAAGACCGTCCTGTTCGAAACCGGAATTGGTGCTTTCTTCGAGCCGAAACTGCGGCAGCGTTACGGCGTGCAGGAAGATCGGCACGTGCTGCTGGATTCTCTGCGCGAGGCCGGCTTCCGCCATGAGGACATCGACGTGGTGGTGCTCTCGCATCTGCACTTCGACCATGTCGGTGGCTTGTTCGCCGCCTGGCAGGAAGGGCAGCCACCGCGCTTGCTGTTCCCGAACGCGACCTTCGTGGTCGGTGCGCAGCATTGGCAGCGCGCCTTGCACCCGCATCCGCGTGACCGTGCCAGCTTCATCCCGGAACTGCCCGGCTTGCTGGAAGCCAGCGGGCGATTGGAATTGGTCGAAGGCGATTATTCGCGGACATTGGGTGATGCGGTGCGATTCCACCACAGCGATGGCCATACGCCGGGACTGATGCTGGCTGAAGTCACCGGTCCGTGTATTGTCGATGGTCAGCCGCACGGCGGCGTGGTGTTCTGCGCCGACCTGATCCCCGGTCGGCCGTGGGTGCATGTGCCGATCACCATGGGATACGACCGCAATGCGGAACTGCTGATCGACGAGAAGAAGGCATTCCTCGAAGACAAGCTGTCGCGTGAGGTCGCGCTGTTCTTCACCCATGACGCCGCGGTGGCGATGGCGCAGGTGAGCCGCGATGACAAGGGTCGCTTTGGCAGCACCGACGTACGTGCCCGGCTGTGCGGGCTGGAACTCGGCGCCTGATCAATCCACCGGGGTGCCGAACAGGCGATCTCCGGCATCACCGAGGCCGGGGCGGATGTAGGCGTTTTCGTCCAGTCGCTCGTCGACCGCGGCGACATAGACTTCGATGTCGGGGTGTGCAGCTTCCAGCGCCGCCAGGCCTTCCGGGGCGGCGACCAGGAAGATGCATTTGATCCGCTTGCAGCCGGCGTCCTTGAGCAATTGGATGGCCGCCACCGCGCTGCCGCCGGTGGCGAGCATCGGGTCGATCAGCAGGGCGGTGCGCTGATCCATGCGGTCGGCGAAGCGTTGGTAATAGCTTTCCGGTCGATGGGTGGCCTCGTTGCGACGCAGGCCGATCACGCTCACCGGTGCGGACGGTAGCAGCGCCTGCACGCCGGGCAGAAAGCCGAGGCCGGCGCGCAGGATCGGGACCAGGGTCAGCTCGTCGCCGCGCACGCGCTGCACCTGCAGTGGCCCGGCCCAGGTCTGTACCTGGTCGGTTTCGGTGGGCAGGTCGCGAGTCGCCTCGAAAGCGAGCAGGGCGGCGATCTCGCCGGCGAACTGGCGGAAATGCACCGGATCTGTCTGGATATCGCGGAGCTTGCCGAGCTTGTGACGAACCAGTGGATGATCGACGACGATGGTTTTCATCCGTGCAGGCTAGCGGCAACAGACGCCGCCGACAATTCCGCATCGGTGCTGCATTGATCCCGGGGATCAGTGGATCTTGTCGGCATCGAACGCAGGCCTCCCGAAGGAAGCCCGCGCCGTTCGATCAATTTCGCGTTATCAGGATCGGCTTACCTGGCCTTCAGGCAGGCGCTCTGGGCGGCCTTGTACTCCGCGCCCTTCTTGCCCTTGTTCTGGGCGGCGCAGTGCGCCATCCGCTGCTGTGGTGTCATCGCTGCCGCGACTGCCGTTGCGGCTGGTGCGGGCTTGCCACTCAGACAGGCTTTCTGCGCGGCTTTGTAAGCCTCGCCGGTCTTGCCTTTGTTTTGCGCGGCGCATTGCGCCATGCGCTGTTGCTGCGCGGTAGGCGCGCGGGTGGTGGCAGGCGCGGCTGCGGTGGCGGCGAACAGCGGTGCGCTGACCAGGGCAATCAGCAAGCAGGCGGCGGAGCGGGTCGGAAAGCTCATGACATTGTCCTCGGAACACTTGGGGTGTTTCCCATGTTCCGCGTCGTCACCTCACCACCGTGTGGCCCGAGGATGAAACTTCGGTAAGATTCCGGAAAAAACAAGGGCCGGCATGTCCTCCCGACCGGAGCGACACGCCGAACCCTTGGTTCGGTCCAGCAATTTCCCGAAACTCAGGCCGCTTCGGCCTGCTCCACCCGCGGGCCTTCCAGCAGGGCGCGCTTGACCATCGCCACCACCAGCTTCAATTCGTCCGAAGTCACGCCGAACTGCGGGGTGAAACGGAGCGAATTTTCACCGCCGTGGATCACGCCGATGCCGCGCTCACGCATCCATTCCTCGGTGGAGCCCGCGCCGTAGCCCTTGAACTGCTTGGTCAATTCGCAGGAGAACAGCAGGCCGGTGCCCTGCACCTTGGTGATCTGGCCGCCCAGTTCGACCTTCAGTGCCTCGAGCAGGGCAAGGGCCTCGCGGCCACGCTGCTGGATATTGCTGCGCAGGGCCGGGGTGATCTGGCCGAGCACGGTGCAGGCCACGTCCAGCGCACGCGGGTTGGCGGTCATGGTGTTGCCGTACAGGCCGCGCTTGTAGCAGGCGGCGGCCTTCGGGGTGACTGCCACCACCGACAGCGGGTACTGGCCGGCATTGAGCGCCTTGGAATAGGTTTCCATGTCCGGCGGGGTGATGCCCTCGAAGCCGGGATAGTCGACGATCGACAGGTAGCCGGTGGCGCGCAGGCCGGCCTGGATCGAATCCACCAGCAGCAGGCTGCCATGTTCGGCGGTCAGCTCGCGGGCGAGGTTGTAGAAGGCCACCGGCACGCTGCGGCCCGGGTCGCCTTCGCCCATCACCGGCTCGAGGAACATGGCCTCGATGAACCAGCCGTTGGCGTCGGCATCTGCATACACCTTGCGCAGCGCGTCCATGTCATACGGTGCCACGGTCAGCACCGAATCCTCGCCGCGGTAACTGGCCAAGTGCTGCACGTAGTTCTTGCGGCTGGAATCGGAATACAGCGCCGGACGCTCGGTGCGGCCGTGGAAGGCGCCCTTGACCACCAGGCGCTTGATCGTCTTGCCGGCGTGGCGGGCACCCGGGTCGGTCATGGTCTTGGCATTGGCATCGACAATGCGCGAGGCCAGCGAAACAGATTCGGAACCGGAGTTCAGGCACATGAAGGACACGTAGGGGCAACCGCCGCGGGTCTGGCCGATTTCCTTCTGCATCGCCCGCGCGAAGCGCAGCTGCGAGACATTCGGGGTCATGATGTTGGCCATCGCCTGCGGCTTGGCCATCGCCGCGGTCACCGCCTCCGGCGTGTGGCCAAAGCCGAGCATGCCGTAACCGCCGGTGTCGTACAGCACCGCGCCCTTGAGGGTGACGATCCACGGACCACGCGCGGTCAGCGCCACATAGGGATTGGCGGCATCTTCGGCGTAGAAATTGACGAAGCCGGACTGGACTTCGTGGGCTTGCGCGGATTCGTCCAGCTCCAACAGGTCGGGGAATTCGGTGCGGATGCGAGCGTATTCTTCCGCGGCCGCGGCAATGGCCTCACCCAACTGCGGATCACGGGCGGCGAATTCGAGCACGGTGGCGTCGTCGAGGCCGGTGGTGCGGGCCTTGCCGTGCGCGCGCAGGGGGGCGAGGGTGTCGATGAGTTGCATGGCGGATTCTCCCGATGAACCTGAGGCCGCGCGCTTGCGCGGCCGGAAAACTCACAATTATCGCTGGTTTGCGGTCAATCGGAAGGTGGGATTCGCCTGATTCGCCGAACAAACCGGGCGAT
Organism: Pseudomonadota bacterium; assembly: GCA_018242365.1. Lineage (GTDB taxonomy): Bacteria > Pseudomonadota > Gammaproteobacteria > Xanthomonadales > Xanthomonadaceae > Thermomonas. The sequence goes on along the minus strand of JAFECB010000004.1, from coordinate 91,625 downwards.
TCGCCGGTATGCTTCGCCGATATGCCGATTTCGCCCGCCGACGAACAGCTGCTCTGTGTATTGCGCGAGAACGCGCGTGCCTCCACCGCCGACATCGCCCGCAAGCTCGGGCTGTCGCGGACCACGGTGCAGAACCGCATTTCGCGGCTGGAAGCTCAAGGGGTGATTCGTGGCTACACCGTGCGGATCGATGACGAGCTGGAGCGCAGCCGTATCCGCGCCCACATCCTGATCACCCTGCGGCCGAAGCAGATGCCGATGGTGGTGAAGGCATTGCAATCCATGAACGAGGTCCGCGTGCTGTATTCGATCAGCGGTGGCCACGACCTGATCGCGCTGGCCACCACCACCAGCGTCGGCGAGATGGACGTGCTGACCGATCGCATCGGTGCGATCGACGGGGTGGAGCGCACCAATACCTCGATCATCCTGTCAGCGAAATTCGAGCGCTGATCCGCGCGGTGCAGGTATCGCCCGGAGAAAATGTCGAAGGTGCGCGATTGCTATCATGCGCATTCGAAGGTACATGCCGGAGGCAGCACGCCCGGCGCGGCGACAGCAAGCCACAGGACACCATGAACGATTCCAGCAGCGACAGCCTCCGCCCGCTTCCAGGCAGCAAGTTCGTCAGCCCGCAGGGCACGCCGGCGATCAAGGACGGGATCAAGCCGAACAAGCTGGCTGAAGTGCCGGATGTCGATCGCAAGCCGTCGTGGCTGCGGGTCAAGCTGCCGACCGGCGCGCGATTCCAGGAAATCCGCGAGATCGTGCAGAGCCACAAGCTCTCGACCGTGTGCGCGGAATCCAAATGCCCGAACATCGCCGAATGCTGGGGTCGCGGGACCGCCACCCTGATGCTGATGGGTTCGGTCTGCACCCGCGCCTGCAAGTTCTGCTCGGTGTCGACCGGCAATCCCAACGGCTGGCTGGACCCGCTGGAGCCGGCCAACGTCGCTGATGCAGTTGCGCTCATGCAATTGAAGTACGTGGTACTGACCTCGGTCGACCGTGATGACTTGCCCGATGGCGGCGCCGCACATTACGCCGCCTGCATCCGCGCCATCCACGGGCGCATGCCGCAGACCGCGGTGGAAGCGCTGACGCCGGATTTCGGTGGTCGCGAAGAACTCGTTGCGCAGGTGCTGGATGCCGGGCTCGCCACCTTCGCGCAGAACGTCGAGACGGTGGAACGGCTGACCCATCCGGTGCGCGATCCGCGCGCCGGCTACTGGCGCACGATCAATCTGCTCAAGTTCGCCAAGCAGCACGCGCCGCAAACGGTGATCAAGACCAGCCTGATGCTGGGCCTGGGCGAGACCGACGACGAAATCGAGCGCACCCTCGATGACTTGCGCGCCGCCAACGTGGACGTGGTGACGATGGGCCAGTACATGCGACCGACAAAGAATCATTTGCCGGTGGAGCGCTTTGTCACGCCCGAGCAGTTCAACCAGTACCGCGAGATGGGGCTGGCGAAGGGCTTCCTCGAAGTCGTCGCCGGCCCGCTGGTGCGCTCCAGCTACCGCGCCGAACAGGTGCTGGAACACAACAACGTCGGTCTCGAACGCGTCGGCCTGGATCCGGTGATCGTCGAAGGCATCCGCGAAGCGTCGTCAATGCGCTGCTGAGCTGGCGTTGTTGAGCTGACGCGGCTGAGCTGGCGCGGCTGAGCTTGCCCGGCTGAGCGGGCCGCGTACTCAAGCCAGCACGGCTTGCAACAACTCCGGCGCAGGCGACAGGAATGGGTTGACCACCGTCACGCCGCGCCAGGTGAAACCGTGTTGCAGGTCTTCGCTGAGCAGCAGGCGGCAGCCGGCGTCAGCGGCCACCGACAAAATCAGCGCATCCCAGATCGACAGCTGGTGATCCACGCACAGGTCCAGCGCGCCCAGCATCGCCGGCCAGCTTGAATCCAGCACGGCAAAGCCATCGGCCCAACCCAGCGCGGCCTGCCGTGCCTCGTTGCGGCTGCGCCCGGCCTTGCCGTACAGCACGCGCACCAGCTCGCCCAATACCTGTGCCGGCAATCGAACCTGCGCGGCGGGCAGACGCTCGATCAACGCCAGTGCGGTGGCCTGGCGCGACGCATCGCCCACGCCTTCGGCATAGGCCAGCACATTGGTGTCGAGTGCAATTTCCATGCTCAACGCTCGTACAACTCGTCGCGGCTCCAGCCGCGCGTGCCGGTTGCGGGCTGTGCATGCAGGCGCGCCAGCAGCGTCTTGCGCGCCGCCTTGCGTGCCTTGGCATCGTCCTGCACAGGCCCCAGGGTGGCCACGGGCTTGCCGCGTGACAACACGGTGTAGCTGCGTCCTTGTGCGACATCACGCAGTAGGGCAGAGAAGTTGCGGTTGGCGTCGGATGCAGAGACGGTGGCCATGACGGTTTCCATGAAAGTAGTGTTTAACACTACATTACTCCGGAAGCGTGCAAAAGGCGAGCGAGAACGGCTCTGGATCGGGATCGGGCAGGTGGGCATGTTCATCTGGCCAGTCTGCCGCGAGGCCCTGATGAGTGCAGTCAGTGAATGGCTTTGAAACGAGCAGGAGTTTGCCGTACTGATGCCGGACATCGTCCGTCATCACGCGCACCTTCACTCACGGAGTTGTCGCGTGTTCTCCGCTCCGCCCCGCCACCACCGCCGTTGCGGTCATGTCGCCGGTGACATTGCCGACCGTGGCCAGCACGTCGGGGATGGCGTCCACCGCCATCAGCACCGGCAGCGGTGCGATCGGCAGGCCCATTGCTGCGGTGATCGGCAGGTTGGTGGCGAGGAAGATGGCCTGACCGGGCAAGCCCACCGAGCCCATGCTGACCAGCACGCTCAGTGCCACGCCGGTGGCCAATTGCGCGGGCGTGAGGGACGCGCCCAATGCCCAGGCGATGAAGCAGGCGGTGGCGATGTACTGGATCGGCGAGGTGATGCGGAACAGCGAGACCGCCATCGGCAATACCAGGCCGGAAATGCGGGCGGGAATGCCGAGCCGGTTCTGCGCGCTATCGAGCATGGCGGGCAAGGTAGCGAGTGAGGATTGCGTGCTGGCGGCCACCGCTTGCACCGGAATCAAAGCGGTCATGAATTCGTGAAGCTTGCGGCGGCCGAAGGTGATTGCGATGGCGATCAGCAGCACCGACGCCAAGGCGTACAGTGCGCATTCGAGCAGGATGTAGATGCCCAGCGCTTGCAGCACGCCCAGTCCGGCGCGGGCGGTCAAGGCCAGCACCAGGGCGAAGATGCCCACCGGCGCGGCCCACAGCACCCAGTGCACGATCACGATCATGGCATCGGCAATCGCCTTGAAGAAGCCGACCACCTGGGCACGACCGGCCGGCTCGATCCGGGTCAGGGCGAAGCCGAAGAACAGGGCGAAGGTGACCAGCGGCAGCATCGCGCTGGAGACGGCAGCGGCGAGGGCATTGCTGGGGATGATCGCGGTCAGTGCCGCCGCCCAGCCGCCGTTGGCCGCCGGCACGGCTTCGGCGTGCGCTTGCAGGGCGGTGGCGACGGCGGGGTCGGGCTGCAGCAGCGACAACGCCAGCGGGGCCAGCACGGCGGTCAGCGCGGCGGCAGCGGCCAGCAGGATCACGAAGACCGCGATGGCCTGCTTGGCGATCCGTCCGGAATGCGCGGCGTCACTGGCCTGATTGATGCCGACCACCACCAGCGAGAAGACCAAGGGCACCACGGTCATCTGCAGCGCGTTGAGCCAGAGCTTGCCGAACGGTTCGACGATGCCTGCGACCTGCAAGCCGGTGTCGGGGGCCTGCCAAGCCAGCAGGATTCCGAAGGCAATACCGGCGACGAGGCCGAGCAGGACGCGCACGGTCTGGCTCATCGGGCGATCTCCGGGAGCTGCCAGTCGGTTTTCAGAGCGTTGTACTGCGGCCTCGGCAGCAACACGAACACCGGTCGCTTGCGCTGATCGAGCCAGGCCAGCAGCGCGTCCATGCTCGCCGGTGCCATCGCGGTGCAGCCGGCAGTGGTGGTCTGCGGGTCTTTCCACAGGTGCGCGAAGATGCAGCTGCCGCCCTGGCGCTGCTGGCCGTCGAGGTTGTGTTCGATCACGAAGCCTTCGCGATAGCGCTGGTCGCCGTCGACATGCAGGTCGCGCCGCATCGGCTCGCTGCTTTGATCCAGCAGGGGTGCTTTGACCACACTGCGATCAACGATCCGGTTGTAGTAGGCCGAATCCGGCACGTCGATGCACCAATCGTTGGTGGTCATCGGTTGATAGTGCAGGCCGGTGGTCGCGTGCTCGGCGTAACCGAACGCGGTGCCGATGGTGAACACGCCGGCCGGCGCGCGGCCGTCACCTTCACGCTTGACCGGGCCGTCGCTGCGGGCTGCGTTCAAGCCCACGCCCCAGGCGCTGCCACTGCGACCCAGCACGACATCGGCGGCATCACCGACTTGCACCCAGCGGCCATCGACGCGTTCGAAGCGGCGCAGTTCGCCTTGCGTGGCATCCCAGTCAGGACTCGTCACCAGTACCAGCTGTTCGGCGTTGGCCCAGGCCCGTGCATCGTTCGTCATGCCGGAGGGTTGGTGGGCGCAGGCGGCAAGCAGGATGGCGAGCAAGCCGGTGAGGGCATGGCGGACGGACTTGGCGGGTGCGGGCATGATCGAGTCGAGGTTTCGGTGAGTGCTGAGCTTATCGCCAGTTGGCATGCTGATCCCAGAATGCGACGGCGCGGCGATAACTTTCGCGATCCAGGGTCACGCCGGAACCGCCTTCGGCGACGCCCAGCGCATTGCGCATCGCGGTGATCGGCACCATCGGAATTTCCTCGGGATCCTGTGTGTACAGGCAGCCGACCACGCCCCAGTCGGCAGCGATCCTCGTGCCTTCCCTGGCCAGTTGTTCGCGGTCGTAGAGAATCGGGATCAGGTAGTTGGCCAGCGGCGGTTCCAGCCCCTCGAACCAACGCACCAGCACCGGCAGCTCCTCACGCGTGCGCGCCTCGTAGCCGCTGCGCAGCAGATGGCGATTGGCATCGGTGATGGCGATGACGGAGCAGCGTGTCGGTGTCCAATTGCGATGGACATGGAGTTTGCAGAACGACGCGTAGCCATCGAGCACTCGCAGCGGCGGCTCGTGGTTGAGACGTGCGATGAAGGCCTCCGGCGTGCTGTCGAGGACGGCCGTGCGACGGCCGTCGCGCGGAAACAGGCGGGTGCGGGCGAATTCGGTCAGAACGATGGACATGGCTGACGTTTGGTCAAGGCAAGGCAGCAGGGTAGCCCAGGCGTCGAGGAGACAGGCACGCCAGCCGATACCATGATCGTCGCAGGATCCTCGTAGCTGCGGTAAGTTGCCATCGGTTGGCAGCGGCTATCGGCAATCACTCCATCACCTTCAGGACTGCGCATTGATCACCACCGTCTGGCCCTATCTCGCGCTGATGTTGCTGCTGTCCGGCGCGTTCCCGGCGCTGGAGCGGCGCACGGGCTGGAAGCTGTTCAAGCTGCTGCCACCCATCGTGCTGGTGTACCTGACGATCACCGCGCTGGCGGCGTTCGGGGCCTGGACCCTGATTCCCGAGATCAAGCAAGCGCAGGGCGTGCTGGTCGGGCAGAGCGTGCCCGCCTTGTTGTTCCTGCTGATGATCCGCTGCGACCTGCGCGTGTTCGCCCGACTCGGACCGCGCGTGCTGGGCGTGTTCTTCGCCACCACCTTCAGCCTGTTCGTTGCCTTCCTGCTGGTGTTCCTGTTGTTCCGCCCATGGCTGGCGGGCCATGCGTGGCAGCCGCTGGCGGCATTGTCGGGAAGTTGGGTGGGTGGCACCGCCAACCAGATCGCGGTCAAGCAGGCGATCGGCATGTCGGATGACTTGCTCGGGATGTCGCTGCTGACCGACGCGCTGTGTTACTCGGTGTGGGTGGTCGTGTTGTTCTCGGTCGCGCCACTGGCGCCGGCGTTCAATCGCTGGACCAAGGCGAAGAATTCCGGCGAATTGCCCAAGGTCGAGATGCGCGAAAGCGGTGTATTGCATTGGGATGGCGTGCTGCTTTGGCTCGGCGCGGCGCTGCTGGTGGCGCTGTCGTCGCGGCAGATGGCTGGCGTGCTGCCGGTGTCCGGTGTCATCAATGCCTCCACCTGGACGATCCTGTTGGCAACGGGCATGGGTCTGGTCGTGGCGCACACGCCATTGGCGCGGTTCCCCGGGACCAATCAAGTGTCCTCGGCGCTGCTGATCTTCGTGGTCGCGGGTCTGGCCTCGCAAAGCAACTTTCACGGCATCGCGTCGGCGCCGATGTATATCCTGGCCGGGGCCTGCATCCTGCTGGTGCATGCGGTGGTATTGATCGTGCTGGCGCGGCTGTTCCATTTCGATCTGTACCTGTGCGGGATTGCTTCGCTGGCGCATGTCGGTGGCGTCGCCGCCACGCCGGTACTGGCTGCGAGCTATGCCGAGGCGCTGGTGCCGGTCGGCATCCTGTTGGCCTTGCTGGGTTATGTGCTGGGGACAGGATTTGGATTGATGATGGCGGCGATCATGTCGGCGTGGGCGTTGCCCGGCGTTTGAAGCGCGCAGTCTGGAGGTGGATGAATGCGGAACGCGGTGCTATGGCCAGTCTTGTTCGCCCTGGTGCTGGGCCTTGGCTCGGTGGATGCTGCCCCGTCCACGCAAGCCTCGTCGCTGCAGGTGCCGGCATCGGGCGTCATCGGTGTCACCGATGCGCAGTTGTCGCCGGACTTCTGGATCGCACGTTTGCCCAACGCGAACGCGTCGATCATGACCCGTGCCGAACTTCACGCGGCCAACGGGCAGAGGCTGCGGCTGGAACCTTCGCTGCACGATCTTGCCGCGCTCCCGGATGCGCTTTCGCGCAGAGCTGTCCTTGATCTGATCGGTCGCGTCTCCAGGCTTCCGCGTGTGCCCGTGTTCGATATGCACGGCCAACCGATCCCGGATTCGACCCTTGCGTCCTTGCTGGACGGGCTGGTGCTGGATCGGGTGCCGGAACAGGTGATGCCGCGTTTCGGACTGATCGTCGATCGCGCCTCGCTGCGCGCGCTGCCGACCGAGTTGGGTGCGTTCACGACCCGTGGCGATATCGATATCGATCGCTTCCAGGAAACCGCGGAATTTCCGGGAACGCCGGTGGCGGTGGTGCATGAAACTGCGGATGGGCAATGGCTGTTCGTGATCAGCCCGCGCTATGCGGCGTGGACGCGGCGCGCGCATGTCGCGCTCGGTACGCGTGCCGAGGTGCTCGCCTATGCCGCGCGTACACCGTTTCGCGTCGTCACCGGAGCGCGAGTGGAGACGGTCGAAACACCGGAAGCGCCACAGGTATCGCGGCGCGAACTCGACATGACTTCGCGGGTACCACTGGCAATGCCGCTTGCACCGGAGCAGCCAGTGAACGGGCAGGCCGCCTATGCAGGATGGATGGTCGAGTTGCCGATTCGCAAGGAGGACGGCACGCTGGGTTTCCAGCCCGCGCTGATCCAGAAGAATGCCGACACCCATGCGGGCTACCTGCCATACACGCGTGCCGATCTGATCCGACAGGCGTTCAAGTTCCTCGGGGAGCGCTACGGCTGGGGCCATCTGCACGGTGGTCGCGATTGTTCGGGTTTCATCTCCGAAGTGTTCGGCAGCATGGGCCTGCTGCTGCCGCGCAACACCGGCGATCAGGCGAGGGGGACTGGCTTTGCACATCACCTGTTCGATGCGGGCGACAGCCACGCGGCCCGGCTCGCCGCTGCGCGGGCGTTGCAGGTCGGCGATCGGGTCTATATCCCCGGCCATGTCTTGCTGGTGATCGGCCGATTGCACGGCCAGCCCTATGTCATCCACGACGTGGTCGATCTGCGTTATCGACGCGTGGACGGCGGCATCGCGAGGATCAAGTTGAACTCGGTCGCGGTCACGCCCTTGCTGCCGCTGTTGGGTGAGGACGGGGTGTCCTATGTCGATCGCATGACCAGCATCGTGCGGATGCGGTAGCCGTGATGGCCAGTTGCGCACGATTTTCAGGCGGTTGACGTCTGCGGCTGACGGTCGCGGTGCGACTTATCGCCCCGCCCGCAATTGCACGCCATCCAGACTGGGTGCAACGAGCCGTTCCGCCGTGCTGCCAGCGCGCACGGGCGCAAAACGGCCGGCGTTCCAGTCGGCCAGTGCGGCCTCGATCTCGGCTTGGCTGCGTGCCACCAGATTCCACCAGATGATGATGTCTTCGTGCATCGGTGTGCCGCCCAGCACCAGCAACTGCGTCGCAGCATCGCTTGCGATGTCGAGCGCATCCCGGCCTGGCGCGAAATACAACCATTCGCCGGGTGCGATGGTTTCGCCCGCCACACTCGCGGTGCCGCGCAGCATCATCGCTGCGTATTCGAAGTCAGTACGAAGTGGCAGGGTCGCAGTCGCTGCGTCGTCGGCCACGAGGTCGATGCCCAGCAGCGGGCTGTAGACGCGGGTGGGCGCGGTTTGCCCGAAGGCGCTGCCGGCCAGCAGAGTTGCGCGAAATCCGCCCACGTCGGCAGTGGGCAATTGCGGATAGTTCTCGAACCAGGGCTCGCAGCGGCATTCGGATTCAGGCAGCGCGATCCACAATTGCGCGGCATGCATCCGCGCGCCGTCGTGCAGCGAATCCTCGGTGTGAGCTATCCCGCGGCCCGCGGTCATCAGGTTGACCTGGCCGGGGCGGATCACCTGTTCGTTGCCGAGCGAGTCGCGATGCACCACATCGCCTTCGATCATCCAGGTAAAGGTTTGCAGGCCGATATGCGGGTGCGCACCCACGTGCATGCCGGCACCAGGCGCGAACTGCACCGGGCCGAGATGATCGAGAAAGCACCAGGCCCCGACCGTGCGCCGCTGTCGATGCGGCAGCGCACGGGTGATGCGGGTGTCCTCGCCGACGATGGCTGCACGAGAGGCAATGCGTTCTGGGGCGATGGCTGACATGGCTGGATTCCTTGATTTTCACTGCGGGCAGGCATCGCCCCGATTGTGCAGCGCTTCAGCGTGGTTCGATTTGCCCGAAATGCCCGCTGTTGAAGTCCATGATGGCCCGGGAAATTTCCTGCTGGCTGTTCATCACGAAAGGACCATATCCCGCCACCGGCTCGTCGATGGGTTCGCCGGAAAGCAGCAGCAGTTTGGCGTCACCACTGGCTTCGATCGACAGGCCCTCGCCGCCGGCCGAAAGCGTGGCCATTTCCGCGGCGCGCAGGACGGTTTCGCCATTGATCTCGATGGTGCCGGCCAACACGACCAATAGCGTGTTCCAACCGTCCGGCTGCGGCAAATCCACCGCGCGACCGGCGTTGATGCGCACGTCCAGCACATGCATCGGGGTGAACGTCCGTGCGGGGCCACGGGCGTCGCCAAAACCGCCTGCGATCACCCGCACCTTGCCGGCGTCGTCAGGCAGCGCGACCACCGGGATCTGCGCGTCGGTGATCCCCTGGTAGTGCGCCGGCGTCATCTTGTCCCTGGCGGGCAGGTTGACCCACAGCTGTACCATTTCGAACGGGCCGCCGCGGGCGGCGTAGTCGGTCGAGTGGAATTCCTCATGAATGATGCCGCCTGCCGCGGTCATCCACTGCACGTCGCCGCGACGGATCACGCCGCCGGCGCCGGTGGAATCACGATGTTCGACCTCGCCCTCATAGACGATGGTGACGGTCTCGAATCCACGATGCGGATGACTGCCGACGCCACGTCGCTCGGTGGTGGGTGAAAACTCGGTCGGCGCCGCGTAATCCAGCAGCAGGAACGGACTGCGCTCGGCCACACCGGGGCCGTCGTAGCCGAACATCCCATGCACCGGGAAGCCGTTGCCGACCCAATGGCGACCGGGTGCGCTGCGGGTGGACAACACGGTCTTGCGGGAAGGGGTGGTCATGGCCTGTCTCCTGTCGCGGGCGTTGGGCCCGGTTTTCGATGGCCTAAGGTATGGAGGCGGACATGACGGGATAAAGGGGGGATTTCCTTCCATATCGTTCCAGAAATGGAACTATTGGATAGTTTCGAATCCCAGCCATTGCATCGGGCAAGCAGTATCGCGCGCAGGATGTTGGCCGCGCGCGAAGCGCAGGCGAAAAAAAACCAACCATGAAAGGTTGGTTTTTGATCTTGGTGGTGGAGCACGAACCGACCCTGCGTCCGTAATCCGAGCCAGATTGTAAGGCCTTGGCTTTGCGGGCGCGGATTTGACGATCTGGCCTGTGCCGTCACTGCCGCCGGGGCACCCCTTGGGCCGGAAAGCCCATCCGATGCAGGAAAATTAGTGCCAAGTACTCAGAAAATCGCGGACTGGTGGGCGGCGATTATCGTGACGGGCAATTTTGTTGGCCCCTGATTTATGAGTTGGTGCCCGTGCATTCGGCTACGAAAGTCGTGACCGCTTCCGCCAGCTGATCCAGTGCGGGCAGCTCCAGCGGGTAGTGCCCCCCGTTTTCAAGCAGCACCGTGGTCACCGGTACCTGCGTGAGGCGTTTAAGAAAGGGTTCGGACAAATGCAGCGGTGTCCAGCGATCCGCCGCCGGCTGGGTTAACAGCACGGGGCAGACAGAAAACGCTTCAGGGGTGATGCGGGGGCGATAGGACAACCAGGAATTCAGAAAGGCAATGGTGACGCTGTTACCCGCTGAGGTCTGGTCGGCGTAACAGGCCTTCTTCGCCTCAGGATGGTTGACCAGTGCGCGCATCTTGCTAACCATCCGCATCGGAATGCGAACCCGCCCTAGGCCAATGGCGTTGAGAAAGCGCATGGCCGCCGCTCCCAGCATGCCGGTGAGTGGATCGAAGGCCGTTTCAAGGCGTACAGCAAACAGGCTGGTGTCGAGAAACGTCATGCCGACCACGCCTTTGACGTGCGGATTCAGCGCCGCGATGTGATAAGTCTCCATGCCGCCAGCGGACAGGCCATAGAGAATGACCGGTCGACTGTCGCGGGCCAGTTCGCTATCGACGAGCTCAGAACCGATCTGCACCCAATCGTCATAGGTCACCAGGGCGCCTGGGGCGACCTCGGTCAGGCCAAAGGTCGGCATGTCGATGGCGATCACCTCATAGCCACGCTGCGACAGCGGGTGTCCGAGAATGGTGCTCATCTGGCGGCCATTGGTGCCAACGCCATGCAAGAGAATCACCTTTGCCGGCGCATGGGGGTTGCGGTAACAATCGAGGTGAATGTGATGGCCACGGTGCGGCCACCACTCCTCGGTGGGCTCAGTCTCTGGGCTGAGTTGATAGCGGGCGGGTAGAAACGCCTGGATGCGGCGCCACTCGGGCTGCTGTTGATAAATTGTCATGCGCAAAGTCAAGAAATAGGGGGCTAGTAATGCAATTGCTACTTGCATTTATGTTAGTGGTATGAAAGAAATTTCTCAAGATCGTTCTCCCCGAACGCGCCCTGGCGGGCGCACTGCGCGCACCCGTCACGCTGTCCTGGAGGCGGCAGCAGCGTTGCTGGCCGAAGCATCGCCCGCTGATGTGACAGCAGCCCAGATTGCCTCCCGAGCGGGGGTCAACGAAACCACGATTTATCGAAAGTGGGGTACTAAAGAGGCGTTGTTCACAGACGCCTTATTGACGCTGTCGGCCGAGCGCCTGGTGATGACCGATACGGGTTCGCTGCGGGGTGATCTGCTGCAAGTCATCAGTAGAGTTGCCGCCTTTCTAGGTACGCCAGCGGGCTATTCACTGGCCTATATGGGCGCAACTGGAGTGGATGCCACCACAACGGCGCTGCGTGAGGCGTTCTGGGCGGATCGCTTTGTCAAGGCGCAGGCCATCTTCGAGCGTGCTGTTTCGCGTGGCGAGATTGCAAGTGCCGACGCTGCGCAGCTGGCCTATGAGGCGTTGATCGGCACCCTGCACTTTCGCATCCTTGCTCGTAGGTGCGCACTTGATAAGGATATTGCCGAACGTATCGTCGATCTGGTGCTGTGCGGCTTGCTCGACCGCTGACGTGCCCCGAAAAACCGGACAAATAGACGTTGGCAAAAAAACCGCGCTTTGGCATGGGCCCGGCTCCGGTTTTGGCGGTACGGAGCAGGGGAAAGCGCCTCCGACGCTTCGCGTACCGCCAAACGTACCGCCATGCTTGGCGGTACATAAGGGAATTCCCGGGATGGTGCATTGGGCTATGCAGCAAAAAACCCCTGATTTCTCAGGGGTTTAAGGTAATTCCGGGGGAATCCTGGTAAGTGAACTTGGTGGAGCCAGGGAGGATCGAACTCCCGACCTCGTCATTGCGAACGACGCGCTCTCCCAGCTGAGCTATGGCCCCAAGGGGACGCAAAGTCTAGTGGATGGGATGGCGTGCAGGCAAGCGTCGCCTCTTCCATTGACTTGCTTGCGGGCGCTGCGGCGGGCCGAGGCTGGCACAGGCGGCTGATTTCCCGCGCATAGGTGGCTCCGCGCCGGGTTAGTCTCGTGCCGGGCAGAGTGTGGGCGAGGTCGGGCGGAGGCTGCGGACGCGGCCGATGTTGTTGACGATCACCTGGCCGAGCAGGGCGTTGCCGTGGCCGCAGATCGAGATCGTGATGTTGCTGCCGCCGCTGGTGCCGTCGCTGCGGTAGACCAACTGCCGACGGCCATTGCTGCTGGCGATGCGCAGGCTGCCGTCGTCGGGGCGTAGATCGGTGCGCAGGATGTCATCTCCGGCATCGGGCCGACGATTGCGATTGGCGTCGACGAACAGCATCCAGCCGCCGCTCCAATCCACGGTGTCGGTGCAGGTCATGCCATCCCGGCTCGGGCACAGGATGGCGGCGTGATTGCGCGAGATCGCCGCCATTCGCGCCAGTGCAAGATGCGATTCCAATGATTCGATCGCTGCGGTGGTGCGGCGATGCTCCAGCAGGCCGGCGAACGGGCTGATCGAGACGCTGGCGAGGATGCCGATCACGGCGGTGGTGACGGACAGCTCGATCAGGGTGAATCCGGTTTGGCGGTGGCGCATGGCGAGGCTCCCGATGGCATGGGATCAGGCTAGGCGTGGCGCATCGCGTTGCCGATCGGCGGCTGCCTCACGCGGGCATCGGACTTTTCCCCGTGATCACCTCGGGCATTGCCCCGCAGGCGCTCGTCGCGACCGTCGCGCTACACTTCACTGTTGCATTGCATGCGCACGAAATGACCGAAACCACGCCCACCGACGTCGAGCTGGCGATCCATTCCGACCGTTTCCAGCTAGTCGCGCCTTACCAGCCCGCCGGCGACCAGCCGCAGGCGATCAGGAAGCTCGTCGCCGGGTTCGAGAACGGGCTGGCCAAGCAGGTGTTGCTGGGCGTCACCGGCTCCGGCAAGACCTTCACCATGGCCAATGTCATCCAGCAGGTGCAGAAGCCGACCTTGGTGATGGCGCACAACAAGACTCTGGCCGCACAGCTGTACGGCGAGTTCAAGGCGTTCTTCCCGCACAACGCGGTCGAATACTTCGTCAGCTATTACGACTACTACCAGCCCGAAGCCTACGTCCCGTCCACCGACACCTTCATCGAGAAGGACAGCTCGATCAACGACCACATCGAGCAGATGCGGCTGGCGGCGACCAAGGCGCTGCTGTCGCGCCGCGACACCATTGTGGTGGCCTCGGTGTCGGCGATCTACGGCCTCGGTGCGCCGGAAGATTATCTGGCGATGCGCTTGATCCTGTCGCGTGGTGAGCGCATCGACCAGCGCGAGTTGCTGCGTCATCTCACTACGCTGCAATACACACGCAATGAACTGGTGCTGGATCGCGGCACCTTTCGCGTGCGCGGTGAGACCGTGGACGTGTTCCCGGCCGAATCCGATCTGGAAGCGCTGCGGATCGAATTGTTCGATGGCGAGGTCGAGCAGTTGTCGATGTTCGATCCATTGACGGGGCAAATCCTGCGCCGGCTGCCGCGCTACGTCGTGTATCCCAAGACCCACTATGCGACACCGCGTGAACGCATCCTCGCGGCGGTCGGCACGATCAAGGAAGAATTGCGCGAGCGTCAGGAACAGCTGTATTCGGCGAACAAACTGGTGGAGGTGCAGCGGTTGAGCCAGCGCACCCAGTTCGATCTGGAGATGATGGCCGAAGTTGGTTTCTTCAGCGGAATTGAAAATTATTCGCGCCACCTGACACGGCGTGCGCCCGGCGAGCCGCCACCGACCCTGTTCGACTATTTACCCACCGATGCGCTGCTGGTGGTCGATGAATCGCATGTGACGATTCCGCAGATCGGCGCGATGTACAAGGGCGACCGTTCGCGCAAGGAAACGCTGGTCGAGTTCGGTTTCCGGCTGCCGTCGGCGCTGGACAACCGGCCGCTCAAGTTCGAGGAATGGGAGGCGCGCGCGCCGCGCAGCGTCTATGTCTCGGCCACGCCCGGGCCGTATGAATTGCGTGAGGCCGGGGATGAGATCGTCGAGCTGGTGGTGCGCCCGACCGGGCTGGTCGATCCCGAGGTCGAGATCCGTCCGGTGGCGACCCAGGTCGATGACCTGCTCGGGGAAATCCACGAGCGGGTGGCGATGGGCGATCGCGTGCTGGTGACGACGCTGACCAAGCGCATGGCCGAGAACCTCACCGAGTATCTCGGCGAGCACGACGTCAAGGTGCGCTATCTGCATTCCGACGTCGAGACGGTTGAACGGGTGGAGATCATCCGCGACCTGCGGCTCGGGCTGTTCGACGTGCTGGTCGGCATCAACCTGCTGCGCGAAGGCCTGGACATGCCCGAGGTGTCGCTGGTCGCCATCCTCGATGCCGACAAGGAGGGCTTCCTGCGCAGCAGCGGCGCGCTGATCCAGACCATTGGCCGCGCCGCGCGCAACCTGCGCGGCAAGGCGATCCTGTATGCAGACAGCATTACCAGTTCGATGAAGGTCGCCATAGATGAAACCGACCGCCGACGCAACCGCCAGCAGGCCCACAACGCCGAACACGGCATCGTCCCGCAATCGATTCGGCGCGCCGTGCGTGACGTGATGGAAGGCGCGCGTGCCGAGCCGGGTGAGTTGAAAGGACGCGGCCGACAGAAGCGCGTGGCCGAACCCGAGCTGGAATACCAGCGGCTCAGCCAGGCCCAGCAGGAAGCGCGGATCAAGGAGCTGGAGCAGACGATGCACCGCCACGCCCGCGATCTGGAATTCGAGGACGCGGCGCGGGTGCGCGATCAGATCCGCAGGCTGCGCGAGGCGGCGATGTGAGGCGGGCTGCCCGCAAGGCCGTTCGTGCCGGCTGGATCGCCGGTGTGAGCCGCTCTTAACGGCAGGTATTCGCCCCCGCTTGTTCATCCGGCCCCGGCCGGGCTACAATTCGCGCCCCCGAGAGGGGTATTCGGGCGGTTAGCTCAGCGGTAGAGCACTACCTTGACATGGTAGGGGTCACAGGTTCGAACCCTGTACCGCCCACCACGCGCAATCCGCGTGGTGATTGATCATCAGAGGCCCGGCCAGTCCGGGCCTTTTGCTTTTCAGCGCCCGCGCGGACACAGGTCGCGTCGAACAAGCCGCCGCCCCGCGCCGTGATCCCTGGCCGTCGTGACGTTCGGCGGATAGCTCAGGATCGTGCTGTCGTGCTGCAATGTCGTGATTGTCTTCATGGCGAGCGGAGAAACAGCATGTCGAATAACGGGCATCGCGGGGTGGATCGTCGGCGCTTTCTCGGACTTTCTGCGGCCGGTGCGGCAAGCCTGGGGCTCGGTTTTGCGCCGTTGGGGCGCAGCCTTGCACAAGGCCGCGCGACTTCATCGTTGCCGCCTTCGATTGCCGCGCTGCAGCCGGTGACGGGCAAGGCCAAGCCCATTGGCGATGACGAGTACCGCGCGCGGCTCGGCAAGGGGCAGCGGCTGCTCGGCGAGCACGGAATGGATGCGGTGTTCATCGCCTCGGGCACCACGCTGAAATATTTCGTCGACCTGCAATGGTGGGGCAGCGAGCGTACCGCTGGCGTGCTGCTCACCCGCAGCGGCGATCCGATCTACATCACCCCTGCGTTCGAACGCAGTCGCGCGCTGGAGCAGATCCGCTTCGGCAGCGAGGTGCGCACCTGGCAGGAGGACGAAAGCCCGTATGCGCTGATCGCGCAGACCCTGCGCGACAAGGGCGTCGCCACCGGTACCCTCGGCATCGAGGAAAAGGTGCCGTACTTCATGGCCGACGGCATTGCCAAGGCCGCGCCGCAGCTGCACCTGGTGAATGGCACGCCGGTGACGGCCGGCTGCCGCTCGGTGAAGTCGGAGGCGGAGCTGGCATTGCTGCAGATTGCCAACGACGCCACGTTGGCGTGCTACCACGCGGTCTGGCAGGCGCTGCAGCCGGGCATGACCCAGCAGGACGTGCAGGCTCTGGTCGCGCTGGCTTATGGGCGGCTGGGTGTGCGCGGCGATGTCGATATCAATGTCGGCAAGTACACCGCGCAGCCGCACGGTTCGATCGAGCCGCAGAAGATCGACGAAGGCACCGTGGTCATCCTCGACGATGGTTGCCAGGTGCATGGCTATACCAGCGACATCACCCGCACCTTCGTGCTCGGCAAGGCCAGCGACAAGATGAAGCGGGTGTTCTCGATCGTGCAGAAAGCGCAGATCGCCGCCCGCGACGCGGCGCGCACGGGTGGCAAGATGGGCGATATCGACAAGGCTGCGCGCAAGGTGATCGCTGATGCCGGCTTCGGCCCCGGCTACCAGTATTTCAGCCATCGGCTCGGCCACGGCATCGGCATGGACATGCACGAGTGGTACTACGCGGTCGGTGGCAGCGAGCAGCCCATCGTCCCCAACATGACCATGAGCGACGAGCCCGGCATCTACATCCCGGGCGAATTCGGCGTGCGGCTGGAGGATTGCATGGTGACCACCGACAACGGTGGACGCTGGTTCACGGCGCAGAGTCCGTCGATCGAATTGCCGTTCGGGTGAGGCGACTCACCGCCCCGAGCGTCGGGGCGGCGAGTGCGCAAACCATCACTCTGTGTCGGCCTGTCCGCTGGCCACCGGCGCCACCTCGAGACGGCCATTGGCGGCGACGTGGAAGTGGCCGATCAGCACATTCCCGGTGCGTTCCAGCAAGCGCATGCTGATCGTCTGCTGCTTCGCATTCGGTGTGCCGAAACCGGTTTGCAGGCTGACGTTGATGGTGGCGCCGCGCGCCAGCTGCGCCATGCGACTGCCGAAATACACCACCGAGACCTGGTAATCGCCGGGCTTGGGATCGCGCAGGACGAATTCCTCCGGCCCGTAGCCGCCGGTGAAATCGCGCGACAGCGCGCCGCCCTGGTAACTGCTGCGGTGGGCGTAATAGACCTCTTCGTTGTTCGGATCGGTGACGTGCAGGTCGATGTCGGTGTCGTTGAGGTCCCAGCGCAGGGTGACGCGCAAGCCGACCGGCAAGGTCTGTGCCGTGGGATCGCTAGCATCATTGACGACGGCATTCGGACAGCGCGTGCGCAAGTCGTTGCGCTCGGCCAGTGCGATCAGGCCGATGTCGGCAAACCGCGAGTCCCACGGGGCGTCGGCAACATGCTGGAACAGGTCCAGCGCTTCGCGGCAGGAGGCCGGGGCTGACAGGGCGAGGGCGAGATCGCGGTAGGACTGTGGTTCGTCCGGTGCAATCAGGACGATCCGGCGCAGCAGGGCGATGGCGTCTGCTTGCATGCCCGTTTCCTGCAGTCGGTAGGCAACCAGTCGCAGTGCGGCCTGCTGGGTGGGCATCAACTCCACGATATTGCTGAGTACACGCCAGCCCAGCACCGGGTCGTTCAATTCGAACAGTCGTTGGGCCACGTCGAAATGGAAGGCCGGGCTCTGCCCGTACTGGCTGCGCAGGTCGAGGTAACGCTGGTACAGCGTGGCGGCATCCTGCGCGGTCTGCAGTTGCGCAACATAGGGGGAATCCATCGCCACCGCGCGCAGTTGCATGGCGATGGTGGGTGCGGCGGCATTTGCGTCACGGGCGACGGATACCGATCCCAACAGGGCCACGGCATCCGCGGCGGGGCTGTCGGCGACTTCCATCGCAGGCGGTGCGGGCGAGGGCGGTGGTGGCGGAGGAGTCGCGCTCACGGCGCGTTCCGAGCGGCTCATCATGGCGGCACCCGCCCGGTGCTCGTCATCTTCCCGCCCGGCAACTTTCAGCGCGGAGTGCGGCGCATCCTTCGGAAAGCGGGTATTCCACCAGGCGATGCGCTGCTGCCAGCCACGCCGCACCGCCTCGAGGTTGGCCGCCCAATCTGCTGCCTTGGTCGCCTCGGCCGCCGCGCGTGCGGCGAGGATGGCATCGCGCAGCGCCGGGTCGGCCGCGGGCGGCAGGATGCCGTAGCGCACGTAGTCCGCGTCGGTTTCCAGAACCAGCAAGCTGGTCTCACGATTTGGCACTCCGAAGCGCTGGCCCAGTTCGGCCAGTGCACTGCGATTGCGCTCAGGCTGGGCTTCCAGATCCTCGGCCTGCCAGGTGGCACACCAGAACGCCGCCAGCTCGGAGGCGCGTGCATGGGTGGTGCCGTGGCTGCGAATCGTCGAGCCGGTTGCACCGCGCTGCATGAGCCGGAGTTGTGGCGGCGTGGTCGGTGCGTTTGCGACATGGCAGCCGCGCAGCGCGCCGTTGTTGGCGGCGACGTACTCCAGGTGCCAGTCGCCATCCAGTGGCCTGAGGCGGGCCGACAACGCCGGCGCTTGGGTCAGGGCGCTCAAGGCCGCGTTGCCGGATGTGGTGGAAAGATCCAGCACCTGGCCACCTGAGCGGGTGAGCCAGCGCGCCAGCGCCGGATCGCCGATGCCGCGGGCGATAACGACCACCGGTGCGTCGGTGGTCGCCACCATCGGGCCGGGCAGGGTGGCGATGGCATCGCTGAACACCAATGCGCGCTCGACGCGTGGGTCGGCCTGCCACGCGGCAAGCGCGGTGGCACCATCGGCCTGTTCGGCCAGCAGGCGTGCGATGAGTCGGTCGAGATCGGCTGCCGTCGCGATGTGCAGCTGCTCGCGGTGCAGATCATTGCGCAGGATCGTCAGGGTGACGTCGACCGGATGGCCACGCAGGTAATCCGACAGCAAGGCGAGTTCAGCGTGGCGATCCTTGCCGAGCATGCTGTAGGACGCGTCCCAGACCACTTCGATGCGTTTGGGGAAGGCGGTTGCGGCGCGTGCTGGTTGCGCGCCGACCGGCACTTCCAGCCAATGCATCTGCAGTCCGTCGTCGAAGCGCGCCACGAAGGCTGCGTCGCCTGCAGGCGCTTGTATGCAGATGTTGCGGGTCGTCCGCGCACCGGATGCGGCCCAATGCGTGGTGTAGTGGTCGCCGTTGCGTGTCCATCCCAGGCCGGCATCGCCGCCGTGGGCGAGGTAGGAGCTTGTTGTCGCCGTGGCCTGCAGCGCAGTCCCAGTCGGCAGGCCGCCATCGAGTGTGTGCTCCCAGCCGCAGGCACGGCGTTCGCCGAGGCTGGCCACTTCGACGCGCACCCGACGTTCGCCGTGGGCCGGTACCGGGAATACGCGGATGCGATAGCTGTTGCCGGCGTCCTTTTCCGCCAACGCTGGATCGACGCCACGACGCTCGACTTCCTCGAAGGCGACCCGCGCCTGCACCCGTTCCACCGGCACCGCGTCGCGCATCCGTCCATTGATGTCCAGCGCGTAGCCGCGCAGGCGCTCGTTGGCGGCCAGCGGCAGGCGGACCGTGGCCTCCAGCGGCCGATCGTGCGGATTGCGCACCACCAATTCGATCGTGCGCAGGGCGAACGGGCCATCGACGGTCCAGCCGAGCTGGGTAACGCGGGTCTGGACCTCGCCATCGACGCGGATGCGCTGGGTTTGCGCATGGGCGGAGTGGGTGACCATCGTGCAGGCGATCGCAAGGGCGAGGGCGGAAAGAGTCGGCGTGGTCTTCATCGTTGTCCTCGGGGCAGGGTGGCGTGCATGAACTTCACAGGAGCGAACGCACGAACTTTGGCGATGGGGTCAAGGCTATGCAATTCGCATCAAGCCTGCCCCAGCCAGATGCTCAGGCCGTTTGAAGGCGCGCGAATGCGCGCAAGCCGCCACCCGGTGGTCTGAGGCAAGCTGCACAGATCGTTACTGTCGTCGTTAATTGACGCCAGCGGACTTTCAATCCGGCAGATCCACCCGGATCTGTTCGGCACCATCGAGGTTTTCGATCAGGAAATCGACCATTCGCGGATCGAATTTCCGCCCGCTCTCACCCCGGATGAATTCGATGATCTTCTCGCGCGGCCACGGCTCCTTGTAGCACCGCTTGCTGCCGAGCGCATCGAAGACATCGGCCAAGGCTGTGATACGGCCACTTATCGGGATGTCCTCGCCTTCGAGACCATTCGGATAGCCGCTGCCGTCCCAGTTTTCGTGGTGGGTGGCGGCGATTTCGGCGGCGAGCCGGATCATCCGAAGATTCGAACCGGCCAGCATCTGCGCGCCGCGCTCGGCGTGGGTGCGCATGATGACAGTCTCTTCGGGCGTGTGCGCGCCGGGTTTGTTGAGAATGGCATCGGGAATGGCGATCTTGCCGATGTCGTGCAGCGGTGCCGCGTAGCGCAATTCATCGGCCTTGCGTTCATCCAGTCCCAGCCCGCGTGCCAGATAGTTCGCGAGCAAGCCAACCCGTTTGACGTGGTTGGCGGTTTCCTTCGAACGGGTTTCCACCGCGCCGGCGAGCAGGTAGACCATCTCCAGCTGCGCTTCCATCAGGTCCTGGTGCAGGTGCAGGTTCTCGAAGGCGATGCCGACATTGGTGCAGAACACCTGGATCAGGTGCAGCTCCATGTCCGACAGCTCGGCCGAGCCGGCGACGAACAGCAGGTTTTCCGAATCGCGCGAGTCGGTGAAATACAGGACGTAATGATCGGCCTGGAAGACATGGTGCTTGCCGTCGTAGGCGGCATGGAAGCTGTCCAGCATCTTGTCCGGCAGGCTGGATTCGATCGCATTGCTGACGTAGGGCGCGAAGTTGCCGGTGGCGGCGGCGACCCGGATTGGCGCAATGGCCGCGTGGTTGGATTTCGGCACCGTGCAATACAGCGCGCCGTCCTGCAGGCCGGTCAACGCGGCCAATTGGGTCAGGACGGCGGAGGCGAATTCGTGACTCTTGTGGCGCGAGTGGATCTTGGTCGAGGCTTCCGCCACCCGCTCCAGCCCGTGCCGCGCCGCATCGATCATCGCAAGATCGCGATAACCGCGCAGGGCCACGTACACCGTGGTTTCGAGCTTGCGCGCGGTGAGCTCGGTCTTTTCCTTGTAGTCATTGATGTCGTAGGCGCGGATCACCTCGCGCTCCGGCGCCTGCCCCGGATGGCCGGTGCGCAGCACGATGCGGACCAGACGATTGCCGAGCTCCTCGCGTACACGCCGGACCAGATCCAGGCCGGCGTGCTCGGTCTCCATGACGACATCGACGATCATCAACGCGACGTCTGGATTGGCCTGCAAGCGTTCAAGACCCTCGCTGCCGGAGGCGGCTTCCAGGATCTCGAGGTCCTGTCCTTCGAACTGCATATCCTCCAGCACGATGCGGGTGACTTCGCGGACTTCCGGTTCGTCATCGACGACCAGCACCTTCCAGTGTGCGTTGCTGCTCATGCGTGGTTCAATCCTGCGCGGAAGCCGTGGGCTTGGAAAGCGTGGGCTTGTTGTCGGGCTCGCCGGGCCCGGTGGCACCGGCCGCGAGCGGCAGGCGGATGGTGAAGGTGGTGCCTTGGCCGGGCACACTCGCGCAGAGGATCGAACCACCCAGCAACTGGGTCACGAGGTTATATACCAGATGCAGGCCGAGGCCGGTGCCGCCGCTGCCACGACGGGTCGTGAAGAAGGGTTCGAACACGCGCTTGCGGACATCCTCGGGCATGCCCTTGCCGTTGTCGGCAATGCTGAGGTCGAGCATGCCATCGGTGATCGAAACGCGGATACGGACCAGACCGGCGTCAGCGTCATCGAATGCATGCAACACCGCATTGAGCACGATGTTGGAAACGATCTGGTACAGCGCGCCAGGGAGGGTGACCAATTCGATCAACGGGTCGCACTCGATCTCGACGCGATGCGGCGTGGTCTTCAGGCGCGGATGCAGGGAAATCAGCACATCGTCGAGGAAGGCACGCATGCCTATGCGTCTGCGGACTTCGTTGGTCTGATCGACCGCCACCTGCTTGAAGCTGCGGACAAGCTGGGCCGCCTTGCCGAGATTGTTGAGGATCAGCTGGATGCAGCGGCGTGCGCTGGCCAGTGACTTGGTGGTTGCTGGCGACTCCTGCGCCTGCGTGCTGCGTTCGATCTTGACGAAGATTTCGTCCAGATGGGAAGCGGCAGTCACGCCGATGCCCAGCGGCGTATTGATCTCGTGGGCCACGCCGGCGACCAGCCGTCCGAGCGAGGCCATTTTTTCGTTCTCGATCAATTCGCCTTGGGTGCGATGCAATTCCTCGATCTGCGCTTGCAGGTCGGCATAGGCTGCTTTCAACGACTCTGCGACCTTTTTGCGCTGCAAGGCGGCGGCGATGTGCTGGGCAACGAACGCGAGCAATTCAAGCTCCAGCGATCCGTAGCCAATGCCCTTGGTATAGCTTTGCACCACCAGCACGCCTTCGTTGCGGCCGTTCACTGCCAGCGGCACGCCCATCCAGGCCACCGATGGCGAGCCGATGGGCTGGATCTCGCCCGCAGCAATCAGTTGTTCGCGAACGTTGGCATCCAGCAGAAGTGGCTTGCCGGTGCGCAACACGTATTCGGAGAGGCCGCGCGCCAGCGGACGGCGCTGGAACATGGTCTCGCGGTCGTCGCGCTCATCCACGGAATACGGATAGTCAAACGCCTTGCCGTCATCCGTCAGCAGGGCGACGATGAAGTTCCGTGCGTACAACAGTTGCCCGATCTCGGCATGGACGGCGGCGTAAAACGCGTCGAGGCCGATCTCACTGCTGGACAGGTCCGCGATGTGGAACAAGGCTTTCTGCACCCGTTCCGAACGTTCATGGCGGCGTACCGATCGCTTGAGCAGGCGCAGTTCGATCAGGGTGGCGACGCGACGGGCGACCAGTTCCACGGATTGCACCAGCGTGGCATCGTTTTCCATGCGCGGGAAATCGGCGACGTTGGCCTGCAACTGCAGCACGGCCTGGCCGCCACCATGGCCCTGCACGGGCAGCGCCCAGACGGCTTTGCCCGCATCATCCGGCGCGCCTCGCAGCATGGTTTTTGCGAGCATGGCCGCGCAGGCCTGCTGCGGATCGGCCCACGGGCGCAGGCCGCGCGGTGCGCAATGCAGTCTGGATGCCTGCGGGCTGCCTGGCCGCAGCGTCCACCACAGGGCTACTTGCGCGCCGGACACGACGGTTTCCAGCATTGCTTCAGCCACCCGCACCACCTGGGTGAAGTTGTCGGCAAGGAACAGTGCGCGGATGTGCCGCCCCGCGATCGAGGCCTGTGCAGACGGTGGCGGGTCAGGCGTGGTGTCAGGCATGGATGATGGTCACGCGGACGGGCACGCAGGGCGATCCGTGTTGCCGGCGTCGCGTCCCCCCCTGAACGCCTGCTTCGTTTCTACTGCCGCTTGCCGGCGAATGCAAGCCAATTTCGTCCCAGTTCGGCATCAATTTCCTGACGGGCTTGTTGGCGCGATCCTTTACGATGCAAGCAACGCAATCCGAGCCGCGCAATGGCCAAGCCTGCCAGCCCTTCCTCACAAAAACGACGTACTGCCTTTGTCTGCAGCGAATGCGGGGCCGACTACCCGAAGTGGCAGGGCCAGTGCGATGCCTGCGGGGCGTGGAATACCTTGTCCGAGATTGCGCTGGAAACAGCGGCGCAGGCGGCCTCACCGGCATCGCGGCGCAGCGGCTGGGCCGGCAAGGTGGATGCACCGAAGATCACCGCACTGGCCGATGTGCGCCTCGATGCGCAGCAGCGTGCCAGCACCGGCATCGGCGAGTTTGATCGTGTGCTCGGTGGCGGTCTGGCCGAAGGTGCGGTGGTGCTGGTCGGCGGCGATCCGGGGATCGGCAAGTCCACCCTGTTGTTGCAAGCCCTGGCGCAGATGGCGCCGGCCTTGCCGGGGTTGTATGTCACCGGCGAAGAATCACTGGCGCAGGTCGCTGGCCGCGCACAACGGCTGGGCTTGCCGCTGGCGGGCTTGCAGGCACTGGCCGAGACCTGCGTGGAGCGCATCCTCGAACACACCATTGCCGCCAAGCCACGGCTGTTGGTGGCCGATTCCATCCAGACCCTGTGGACCGAGACCCTGACTGCCGCGCCCGGTTCGGTGTCGCAAGTGCGTGAATCGGCGGCGCGACTGGTGCGCTATGCCAAGGAAACCGGCACCGCGGTGTTCCTGGTCGGGCACGTCACCAAGGAGGGCGGCATCGCCGGCCCGCGTGTGCTCGAGCACATGGTCGATGCAGTGCTGTATTTCGAAGGTGATTCCGGCAGCCGCTTCCGCGTGCTGCGTGCGTTCAAGAATCGCTTTGGCGCGGTCAACGAGTTGGGTGTGTTCGCGATGTCCGATGGCGGACTGCGCGAAGTGTCGAACCCATCAGCCATCTTCCTGTCCGGCAGCGGCACGCCGCAGCCAGGCAGTTGCGTGATGGTGACCCGCGAAGGCACCCGGCCACTGCTGGTGGAAGTGCAGGCGCTGGTGGATGCGTCACCCTTGTCCAATCCGCGGCGCGTGGTGGTGGGTCTGGAGGGCAATCGCCTCGCCATGCTGCTGGCGGTGCTGCACCGCCACGGTGGGGTGATGGTGGGCGACCAGGACGTGTTCGTGAACGTGGTCGGTGGCATCCGCGTGCAGGAAACCGCCGCCGACCTGCCGGTGCTGCTGGCGGTGCTGTCCTCGCTGCGCGATGCACCGTTGCCTGAAAAGACCATAGCGTTCGGCGAAGTCGGCCTGTCCGGCGAAATCCGCCCGGTGCCCAACGGCGAGGAACGGCTGAAGGAAGCGGCTACGCACGGATTCAAGCGCGCGATCGTGGCCAAGGCCAACGCGCCCAAGTCGGGCCGTTACAAGGACATGGATGTGATCGCGGTGGAGCGGTTGGCGGATGCGCTGGAGCAGGCGTGATGGCGAGCCATCAGCCGTAGGCTTGGGTCGTCAATTCATCCATCGCGGCGATGATTTTGTCGCCATGAGCGGACAATGACGCAACCGGATCCCCAAGCGCGCTGGCCGGGATCGAAGCGATTTCCAGCGGATGCAGCACCACTTGCGTGCCCTTGATCGTGAAGCTCGGGTTGAAACCCGCGTGATGGATCGTGCCGAAATGGGACTTGCGCACCAGCGGAATCACCACGCGGCGTTGGTAGCCGTCGAAAATGGCGGACTGCAACACCACCACAAAGGGAATGCTGTCGCGAGTGCGGCCAGGATTGCGGTGGACTTCGAATTGCGCCATGCGCAGGCGTCGCCGTCAGAGTGTGGAGAATTCGTCGGCGAACGAACCGTGTCGGTCGGTGTAGGCATTCCATGCCGTGGCGCTGCAACGCAAGCGTTCAGCCTGCGCATCACGTTCGCGAAGGCGCTGCTGCACGAAAGCGGTCAGCAGGCTTTCGACTTCGGCGGACAGATTTCCGGTCAGCGCACGCGCCTGTTCGACCAGTGCTGCATTGAGGGACAGGTTGACCGGACGCTTGGGCGCGACGGGGTCGAACGTCATGCTCATGGGGGATGCCTCGAGGGGTCACGATCATGCGCATGCTATGCGCATAGGGAGACGGATGCAATTCCCCGTAGTGGCATCAATGCCCGCCACCCGGCGCACCGCCCATCTTGGCGCCGAACGGCGGTTTGGCCAGCCACACGAACAGGATCACGCCGAGGAAGATGATCCCGAGCAGGTGGAAGATTTCGTTGAAGCCGAGTTGGGCGGCCTGGTTGGAAATCATCCGTTCCAGCACGGCCGCGCCGCGCTGGAGGTCGCCGCCACCGTATTGCGCCACCGTCTGCATGGCGGCGGGATCGAGTCGGGAGATGTGCTCGGTCATGTGGGCGTGGTGGATCGCGCCGCGTTCGGTCCATGCATAGGTGGTCAGCGAGGCGGCGAAGCTGCCACCCAGCGAGCGCACGAAGGTGGCAAGGCCCGACCCGGCCGCGATCTCGTGTGTCTCCAGGTCGGAAAGCAGGATCTGCAACACCGGCATGAAGAACAGTGCGACACCGAGGCCCTGGAACAGCTGCACCATGGCGACGTGTTCGAAGTCGACGTCGAGGTTGAACCAGGAGCGCGCGAAGCTGGTCATCGACATCGCCACGAAGGCGAAGCTGGCCAGCAGGCGCAGGTCGAAGCGGTTGGCGTATTTGCCGACGAACGGGGTCAGGATTACCGGCAAGATGCCGATGGGTGCGGTGGCGAACCCGGCCCAGATGGCGGTGTAGCCGAGATTGCGTTGCAACCACAGCGGCACCAGGATGCCGACGCTGAAGAAGGCTGCGTAGGCCACGGTCATTGCTATGGTGCCGGAGCGGAAGTTGCGGTGGCGGAACAGGCGCAGGTTGACGATGGGGTCCTTGTCGGTCAGCTCCCAGATCACGAACACCGCAAGCCCGACAGTGGCAATAATCGCGAGGGCGACGATCAACGGCGAGGAGAACCAGTCCTCGTCATTGCCGAGGTCGAGCATGATCTGCAAGGCGCCCACGCCCAGCACCAGCGTGGCCAGGCCGATGTAGTCCATCTTCGGCGTTTCCAGCCGCTCAGGGCGGCCCTTCAACTGCCGGCCCACCACCGTGCTGGCGAAGATGCCGATCGGGATGTTGATGAAGAAGATCCATTCCCAGCTGTAGCTGTCGGTGATCCAGCCACCGAGGATCGGCCCGGCGATCGGCGCGACCACGGTCACCATCGCCAGCAGGGCGATCGCCTGCCCGCGCCGTGCGGGTGGATAGATCGACAGCAGCAGCGCCTGTGTGACCGGATACATCGGTCCGGCCATGAAGCCCTGCAGTGCACGTGCCACCACCAGCAGGCCCATGCTGTGGGCCATGCCGCACAGGAACGAGGCGGTCACGAAGGCCAGGGTGGACCACATGAACAACTTGCGTTCGCCGTACTTGCGCGTCAGCCAGCCGGTCAGCGGCAGGGCAATCGCGTTGCTGACCGCGAACGAGGTGATGACCCAGGTGGCTTGATTCGCGCTGCCGCCGAGGTTGCCCGAGATGGCGGGCAAGGAGACATTGGCAATCGTGGTATCCAGCACCTGCATGAAGCTGGCCATCGCCAGGCCGAGTGTGGTCAGGGCGACATTGGGCGGACGGAAATCGGCGGGATTGGCCACGGCCTCGCGGCCGGGCGGCAAGCCCATCGATTCTTCCTGTTGAGCAATCGTGTTGGCCATGTGGCGTCGAGTTCAGGCTTGCTGCCGAGTGTGCGATGGCGCGGACGGCAGGCCATCCGCGTCAAGCAACTGGGTGCGGATCAAGCTGCGTGGCCTTGCGGCAGGTTGTCGTTGATGATCGATTCGATCAGCGCGTCGGCATCGTGCAATTGCTTCGAATAGGCGTCAGTGGCCAACACCGGCTTGCTGGGCGGCGTGGAGGGCAGTACCGCACCGTCCTGCGAATGCACGTCGACGTCCACGGCCATGCTCATGCCCAGCCGTAACGGGTGTTCGCGCAACTGACGGGGATCGAGCTGGATGCGCACCGGCACGCGTTGCACGATCTTGATCCAGTTGCCGCTGGCGTTCTGCGCGGGCAGCAGGGCGAACGCGCTGCCGGTCCCCATGCCGAGGCTGTCCAGGGTGCCGTTGAAGGTGACGTTGCTGCCGTACAGGTCGGCGGTCAGCGTGACCGGCTGGCCGAGGCGCAGGTTGTGCAATTGGGTTTCCTTGAAATTGGCATCAACCCAGACCTGCTCCAGCGGGATCACCGCCATCAACGGGCCGCCCGGCTGCACGCGCTGGCCGAGCTGCACGCTGCGGCGGGCGACATAGCCATCGACCGGCGCAACGATGGCCGCACGTTGCAGGTTGAGATAGGCCTGGCGCAGCTGCGCGGCGGCAGCCTGCACCTGTGGTTGGCTGGCGACCGTGGTGGCGTCGATCAAGGCGCGGCTGCGCGAGAGCTGCCCGCGCGAGCCGGATAGCGCTGCTTCCGCGGCCTTCAGCTGCGTCTGTGCGTGCGCCAATTCCTCGGGCGAGACTGCGCCGCTGGCAACCAGGCCACTGCGCCGTGCAACGTCGGCACGGGCCTGTTGCAAGGCCACTTCGCGCGCGGCGATGTCGGCCTGTGCGGATTCCACGCTGCTGTACAGGCCGCGGACCTGGCGCACGGTGGCGGCGAGGTTGGCCTCGGCCTGGTCCAACGCCACCTTGGCATCGTTGGGGTCGAGTTGCACCAGCACCTGCCCGGCGCGCACACGCATGCCGTCGTCGGCATTGATCGCCACCACCGTGCCCGGCGTTTGCGCGGTGATGCTGACGACATTGCCCTGCACA
This sequence comes from Pseudomonadota bacterium, assembly GCA_018242365.1. Classification (GTDB taxonomy): domain Bacteria; phylum Pseudomonadota; class Gammaproteobacteria; order Xanthomonadales; family Xanthomonadaceae; genus Thermomonas. The sequence goes on along the minus strand of JAFECB010000004.1, from coordinate 63,249 downwards.
TAGGCGTCGTCGGTGTCCTGGTGCCAGCGTCCGACCAGCAGGTACCAGGCAAGCCATGCACAGCCCAGCAGCAGCACGATGGCGAGCAGGATCAACAATGCACGCTTGCGCTTGCCGTTGGGCTTGTTCGGGCTTTGCGAGGCCGGCAGCGGTGCGCCTTGGCCAGCGGACGTGTTCGGAGTGGTTTCGGTGGTCATGGCGGCGTCAGTGCTTGGCGGCGTCGGTGGACGCGGTGGGATTGGGGGCATCGACGGCGAGGCCGCCGCCGAGTGCGCGGTTCAGGTCGATGCCGGCGGCGTAGCGTTGTGCGCGCAGGGTCGCCAGTTGCTGTTGGATCTGCAGCACGGGCTTCTGTGCGGCCAGGACATCGATCGTGCTGCTCATGCCGGCCTGGTGGCGGGCATTGACGAGATCGAACGCGGCGCGGGCTGCCGAATCGGCTTGCTCCAGTGCTGCGCGTTGTGCGTCGAGCGCGCGGATCGTCTGCAGCGCGTCGACGACCTCGCGCAGGGCTTGTACGGCGGTGGCGTCGTAATCGGCAACGGCGAGGTCGTAGTCGGCGTCGCGCGCGGACAGGTTGTTGCGCAGGCGGCCACCGTCGAAGATCGGCAGGCTGATTGCCGGGCCGCCGAATCCGAGCAGGGCGTCGCTGCGGAACAGATCGGAGAATCCGGTCGAGGCCAGGCCGACCAGTGCACTCAAATCGATGCTGGGCTTGAAGCTGGCCTTGGCCAAGGCAATCCCCTGCGCGGCCGCTTCCACCCGCCAGCGTGCGGCGACCACATCGGGGCGATGCCCCAGCAATTCGCTTGGCAGGACCGACGGCAGCGCGGGAGCGGCCGCCTGCAACAGATGCGGACGCTGGATCGCGAGGCCGCGATCCGGTCCTTGTCCCAAAAGGACCGCCAGCGTGTTGCGCAGGGTGTCGATCTGCTGCTGCGCGGCGTCGGCCTGCGCCTTGGCGCTTGCGACCGCCGCTTCGGTATTGCGCAGGGTCATGCGGTTGTCGATGCCGGCATCGACGCGCTGCTGTGCCAGCCGCTGCAGCTGCGCGCTGCGGGCCTGTTCGCGCTGGATGAGTTGCTGGGTGTCGAAGGCTTGTGCCAAGGCGACATAAGCCCGGGCGATATTCGCGGCCAAGGTCAGGCGCGCAGCCTGGGCTTCGATCTGGCTGGCATGGACCTGGTCGAGCGCCGCCTCGTACTGCGCGCGCTTGCCGCCCCAGACATCCAGCGGAAGATCGAACTTCATCATCAGCACGGCATTGCGCAGCAGCTTGCCGCCGATCTCGTCGCCGGCCAGGCCCTCCGGCAGTTCGGCCAGGGCGTATTGCCCACTGGCACCAATGGTCGGCTTGCGTGCGGCATCGGCGAGGCCCGCCTGTGCTTGCGCCTTGCGCACGCGGGCGTCGGCCGCCGCCAGCGACGGCGTGCCGCGCAAGGCCTCATCGATCAAGCCATCGAGTTGTGGATCGCCGAGCGCACGCCACCAGTCCTGCCGCGGGAAGGCGGCATCGCTCAGTGGGATCCCGGCGAGGCTGTGCGCGACCGGGAGGCTGGCGGGGTCGTTCGGCGTGCTTGCCGGCTGCAAACCACGGGTGCTGGCGCAGGCGGAAACCAGCAAAGCGCCGGCGAGGGCGGCAGCGAGGGGAAGGGGTTTGGACATGGGTTCAGTCCGTGGAAAGGAGGTTGTCGCGGGCTTGTTCCAGCAGACGGGTGAGCTGGATGCGGGTGGCGTCGTCCATGCCGTGCAGGGCGCATTCGCGCACCCGCGTGCCGCACTGGTCGATGTCGCGCCAGATGGCCAGGCCGGCCTCGGTGAGCTGGATATTGATCGCGCGGCGGTCGTTCGGATCGGCATTGCGCACCAGCAGTCCGCGTGCCTCGAGCTTGTCCAGCAGGCGGGTCATCGCCCCCGGGTTGAGATCGGCGAGACGGGCGAGATCGGTGACCCCGGCGCTGCCCTTGGCCAGGTATTTGATGGTGATGAACTGGCTGAAGGTCAGCTCATGGCCGGCGGCGGCAAGTTCGCGCTCCATCCGCGCCCACATGGCATCGCGGACCTGGCGGAACAGCAGGCCGAGCGCAGAACCGCTGCAGGCCTGTTCGAGCGGGGCGGGCGTCATGGGCGGCATTTTGCTAGCCCATGCAATAGTTGTCAATGCAAATATCGCATATGCAAATTAAGCTGCACTGGGAAATCGCTATCCCGTGCGCCCAAGCACAAGCTCCAGCACATATTTGCTGCCGAACAGGGCCAGCGCCAGCAAGGCCATTGCGGTCAGCGTCCAGCGCACCGCCAGCGCGCCGCGCCAGCCGCGCCGCCAGCGGCCCAGCAATAGCGCGCCGAAGGCCAACCAGCTCAGGATGCTGAGCACGGTGTGGTGGACGATGTGCTGGGCGAGCAGGTTCTCGACATACAGTGCGCCGGTCAGCAGAGTGCCGGTGAGCAGGACGAAGCCCACGGTAATCGTGCGGAACAGCAGGGTCTCCAGCTCGGTCAGCGGCGGCAGGGCGCGCAGCCAGGCGTGGAAGTCGCGCCGGCGCAGGGCGCGCTCCTGCGCCCACAGGAAAATCGCCAGTACCGCCGCCAGTGACAAGGTCGCGTAGCTGAGCAGGGCCAGCCAGGCATGCATCAGCAATTGCCAGCGCAGCGGCTCGGGGCGAATGGTGTGGCCGTAGACGCCGTAGGCCAGCAGCATCACGGCTGCCAGTGGAAACACGACCACGCCCAGTGCGCGTGCGGTGCCGGTGGCGGTGCCGGCGACGGTCAGGGTAGCCATGCCCAAGCCCACCAGCGAGAGTGCGGCGAAGAAGTGCAGGTCGGTGGTGCCGGTGAACTGCCAGCCCTGCCAATGCACCGCCGCGTGCAGGGCGATCGCCGGGATCGCCGCCCATAACCAGTGACGGCCGGGGCTGTCGGCACGGACGCCGCGCGCCAGCAGGAAGGTCGCAAGCGCGTACAGCAGGGCGGAAATGACGCTGAGGCTCATGCTGGAAGTGTCGCACAGCCGCCCATTGGGCTGCGGCCCTTGCGCATGCGCGCAGGGTTGGCAGGCACTGTCAACGCCAGCGTTGCCTCAGGCGAAGCGCAGTACGGAACCGTCACGATCGAAGGCGGCAAAATCCGACACCCGGCCATCGTTGATCGCATTGACCATGAAGCGCAGCGGCTGGGCCGCTTCGTCGGCGCTGGGCGCGATGCCGCCGCGACCGTCGAGACTGCCGACAAAGACCATGTCCCAAGGCTGTCCGGTGGCTTCCGATTCGGCTTTCAGCGCGGCGAAATCGGCGATCTCATCCGGTGCCTTGTCCACGCAAAGGCACGGGGAGATCGTGCCGCCCTCGCGCTTATCAAAGCGTTCGCGCTGGGCGTCGGTGGCATTGGCCGGAAGCTCGACCCGGGCGAACACGAACAGCAGGCGTTGCGGTTCGGCCTGCTGGCGGGCGGCCACGAGCAGGTCGTCGAAGCTGGAGAGTTCCGTGGTCATGGATGCATTGGCTGTTCAGGCAGGGCGCGACCGTAGCATGCCCTCGCAGGTGGTGGCACGGGATTTTGGTGATTCTTGATCGCGATCAAATGCCGCCGGCGAATTCGCACTATCCTGCGGTGGTGGTATCTCCAAGCCCTTGCGCCTAATTCCTCGCGGAGATGGCGCTTGGGCCGTGGCCCCTGCATGTGCGGGGGTCACCGGGTCGGCACTGGAAACGGGCCGATCTCCCGTGCTTGGAATGGAGCGAGTGGACAACATGGCAATCCTCGTCGACGGCTTCGGCCGGAAATTCCCCTATCTGCGGCTGTCATTGACGGAAGCCTGCAATTTCCGTTGCAGTTATTGCCTGCCCGACGGCTATCAGGCCAATGGCCGCCCGATCTTCCTCGACCGCGATGAAATCCGCCGCCTGCTGCACGCCTTCGCCGGCCTCGGCATGCGCAAGGTGCGCCTGACCGGCGGCGAGCCCAGCCTGCGCAAGGATCTTCCTGAAATCATCGCCATCGCCGCCAGTACCCCCGGCGTGCGCAAGGTGGCGATGACCACCAATGGCTGCCTGCTGCTGAACAAGGTGCGGCAGTGGCGCGAGGCCGGCCTGACCGCGCTCAACGTCAGCGTCGACAGCCTCGATCCGCAGCGATTCCACGCGATCACCGGGCACGACCGCTTCGACGAGGTCATCGAGGGCGTCGAGCTGGCACTGGGCCTGGGCTTCGATGCGGTCAAGCTCAATGCGGTGCTGCTGCGCGGCCGCAACGACGACGAACTGCCGGCGTGGATGGATTACCTGCGCGAGCGCGATATTTCCATTCGCTTCATCGAACTGATGCGCACCGGCGACAACAAGGCCTATTTCGAACGCCACCACGTCCGCGCCGAGGTGCTGGAGCAACAGTTGCAGCAGGCAGGATGGATGTTGACACCGCGGGCCGCCGACGCCGGGCCTGCGCGCGAGTATGCGCACCCCGCGTATCGCGGCCGGATCGGCATCATCGCGCCGTATTCGAAAGACTTCTGCGCCGGCTGCAATCGCCTGCGCGTCACCGCACGCGGCGATCTGCGGCTGTGCCTGTTCGGCGAGTTCGGTATCCCGCTCCGGCCTTTGCTGCAATCCGATGCCGACCACGAAGCCCTGATGGGCCGCATCGCCACCCAACTCGGCTTGAAGGCGGCCGGGCACGGCCTGCACCAAGGCAATAGCGGGATCACTCCGCATCTGGCGTCGATCGGTGGTTGAACGCATGAATGAACAACAGGCCGCGGCCTTCCACATGGCCGATATCCGCGACAAGCGACCCACCCGTCGGCGCGCGGTGGCGGTGGGCGAGTTCCATCCGGGCACTGAGGCCTTCCAGACCATCATCGAGCGCCGCTTGCCCAAGGGCGATGCGCTGGTGATGGCGGAAATCGCCGGCTTGCAGGGCGCCAAGATGGCCTCGCAATTGATGCCACTCTGCCATCCGATTTCACTGGAACTGGTGCGCGTACGCTGCGTGCCAGTGGTCGAGCGACATGTCATCCGCGTGTATTGCGAATGCGCGCTGGAAGCCCGCACCGGCGTCGAAATGGAGGCGCTGGCAGGAGTCAATGCGGCCCTGTTGACCCTGTACGACCTGACCAAGCCGGTGCAGCCGGCATTGACGATCAGCGGCGTGCGCCTGCTGTTCAAGGAAGGCGGAAAGAAGGGCTTGTGGATCCATCCCGAGGGCATGGATGACGCAGAGCGCGAGCACTATCGCCCGCGCGATCTGGCGCGGCTGGACGGCGTGGCCTGCGCGGTGCTCACCCTGAGCGACCGTGCCAGCGCAGGCGACTACGAAGACAGGTCCGGCCCGGAATTGGTGGCGGGGCTGAAAAGACTCGGTGCCGAACTGACGCACGTCGAGGTGTTGCCCGATGGCCTCGATCCGCTGGCCGAACGCCTGCGCGCCTTGGCCGCCAAGGGCGTGCGGCTGTGTCTGTGCACCGGCGGCACCGGGCTGGGGCCACGAGATGTCACGCCCGAGGCGCTGCGGATGGTGGCGGATCGGCAGGTGGAAGGCCTGGCCGAGATGCTGCGTAGTGAAAGCGCCAAGCACACGCCGCTGGCCTGGCTCAGTCGCGCCGAGGTCGTGCAGGTGGGCGGGATGCTGGTGTTCGCCTTGCCCGGCAGCCCGCGCGCGGCGCGGCAGTGCATGGACATCCTTGCACCGCTGCTGGCGCACGCCTTGGCGATGATGGACGGACGGCCGCACGCATGATCAGGTATGCGGAAGCGCTGGAGATTCTGTTACGCGAAGCGCCTGCGATGCAGAAACTGCGAGAGATGCCGGCAGTCGGGCAGGTGCTGGCGGAGGCGGTCGTCAGCGGTGAAGACCTGCCGCCGTTCGACAATTCGGCGATGGACGGGTTTGCCCTGCGCGTCGGTGCCGAAGGTGCGCGCGGCGGGATGGAGTACGACGTGTGCGGCGCACAGGCCGCCGGTGATGACGCCGCCGAAGCCGGGGCCGGCTGCTGGGAAATCATGACCGGCGCACGCCTTCCGCAAGGCTTCGATGCGGTGATTCCGGTGGAGCAGGTCGAGGTGCTGGTGCGTCATGCGGATGATCGCCCGCAGCGCATCCGTTTGAATGCCGATGTGCCGCATGCGCAACACATCCGCCGCTGCGGCGAGGACGTGGCTCAGGGCGAGGCGGTGCTGACGGCGGGCACCCGTCTGGAAGCGGCACAAATGATGCTGCTGGCGGCGCTGGGTGTGGCCGAGGTCGCGGCGGCTGCCCCGCCGCGCGTGGCCCTGATCAACACCGGCCGCGAATTGGTGGACGATCCGCGCCAGCCGCTGGCCTCCGGGCAGATTCGCAACAGCAATGGATCGTATCTGGCGCAGCGCATCAACGATGCCGGTGCGGAACTGGTATTGCGCGAGACCGTCAGCGATGACGAGGCGGCATTCCTCGCCGCCTTGCAGCGCGCGTTGGATGCCGGTGCACAGGTGGTGCTGAGCACCGGCGCGGTGTCGATGGGGCGTTACGACTTCATCCCCGATGCCCTGCGCGGGCTGGGCGCGAACTTGCATTTCCACAAGGTGAAGATCCGTCCCGGCAAACCCCTGTTGTTCGCCACTCTGCCGGATGGGCAGCTGTTCTTCGGCTTGCCGGGTAATCCGGTGTCGAGTGCGGTCGGGCTGCGTTTTTTCGTCGAGCCGGTGCTGCGGCGCATGCTCGGCCTGCCGGTCGAGGCTCCACTGCGGTTGCCGTTGGCGGACGGCTATCGCAAGCGCCATCCACTGCGCTTTCATCTCAAGGGCGCGTTGGCGGTGGACACGCAAGGCCGGCTGCACGCGCGGATCCTGCCGGGGCAGGAGTCCTTCAAGATCGCACCGATGGCGCGCAGCAATGCCTGGATCGTCCTCGACGAAGACGCGCAGGATTTGGCGGCGGGCGCATCGGTGGATGTTTACGGGCTGGGACATTTGCAGGCCCCAAGCCTTGCCGGAGTGCATGCATGAACGTGGAAATCAAGCTGTTTGGTGCCTTCCGTGACTACGAGGCGGATGCGCGGGTGCGGCTGGAATTGACGCCCGAGGCGACCGTGGCGGACGTGCGCAGCGCGCTGGCGTCCCACGCAACCGTACATTGGCCGAATTTCCGGCCCGCACTGCTGGCGCACTCGGCCTTTGCCAGTGAGCGCGCGGTGTTGCGCGAGGGTGATCCGATCCCCGCAGACGGCCAGATGGCCGTGCTGCCGCCGGTCAGTGGAGGTTGAGATGGAGCGACATCATTGCGCTGTCGTCGATATCGCGCAGGCCCGGCTTGATCCGGCTGCCGCACTGGAGTTCGTGTCCGATCCGGGTTTCGGCGGCATCACCATGTTCGTCGGCCGAGTCCGCGACCTCAACCACGGCCGTGTCGTCACCGGCGTCAGCTACGACATGTTCGACGTGCTGGCGCTGAACGGGTTTACCGATATCGCAGCCCGCGGCGAGGCGCAGTTCGGGCCGCAGCTCAAGCTCTACATCGCCCACGCCAAGGGCCGGCTCGGGATCGGCGATCTGGCGGTGGTGGTGGCCGCCGGCACACCGCATCGCGATGAAGCCTTCCGCGCCTGCCGGATGGCCATTGAAGCGGTCAAGCACGAAAGCCCGGTCTGGAAGCAGGAGCACTACGCCGACGGCGACAGCGTCTGGAGCGAAGGCTGCTCGCTGTGCGTGCATGCGGATGGCGAAGGCGGGCACGGATGAAGGTCCAATGGCAAGGCCAGAGCCTGCGCTTGCGCATCGATGAGGCCGAACTGCAACGCCTGCGCGACGGAGGCGAGGTCGAAAATCGTAGCCGTCTGCCGCTGGGCGATGATTGCGTGCAGCGGCTGCGTTTGGACGGGGCGGGCTCGGCGGCGATGACCGGCACGGTCAATGACTGGTGTCTGGTCCTGCCGCGGGCGGAAGTTGAGGCCTATGTTGGACGGCTGCCCTGCAAGGACGGGCTGGGCTTCGATTTGGCCGCTGCTGGTGGCGAGGCGCTGCGGATCGATGTCGAGGTCGATGTCCGTGACAGCGCGCGGGTGCGGGGCAAGGCGCGACGCTGAGATCGCGGCCAGTCGAGCCTGTACGAGGCTTTTCAATCCCTGTGGGCGGATTTTGACGCCGATCAAAGTGGACCCGCTGGATGGGGCGCATCTTGTATGCGTGGAGACGGTGGCGGCCGACATTGGTCACCCCGGAACCGACCCACTCGAACGAGGCAGGCAGTCCATGGCGATCCAGACGGTAGTGACGGCATTCCCATCCACACGCTTGCAGCCCGCGATGCGGGCCTGCGCACCCTTTGGAGGGCTGGCACCATGAGCTACTTCCTCGATCGCCTGCAATTCTTCAAGCGCAACCCGGAGCCGTTCGCCGATGGCCACGGCTTCACCAAGACCGAGAACCGGGATTGGGAGAACACCTACCGGGCGCGCTGGCAGTACGACAAGATCGTGCGTTCCACCCACGGCGTGAACTGCACCGGTTCGTGCAGTTGGAAGATCTACGTCAAGAACGGGCTGGTGACGTGGGAAACCCAGCAGACCGACTACCCGCGCACGCGCCCGGACCTGCCCAACCACGAGCCGCGTGGCTGCCCGCGCGGTGCCAGCTATTCCTGGTATCTGTACAGCGCCAACCGGGTGAAGTACCCGCTGGTGCGTGGCGCGCTGCTGCGGATGTGGCGGCAGGCGCGCAAGACCATGTCACCGGTCGATGCCTGGGCCAGCATTGTCAACGATCCGGCCAAGGCCAAGGACTACAAGTCCCGCCGCGGCATGGGCGGCTTTGCGCGGGTGCATTGGGACGAGGCGAATGAGATTATCGCCGCCTCCAACCTGCACACCATCAAGCAACACGGCCCGGATCGGGTGATCGGGTTCTCGCCGATCCCGGCGATGTCGATGATTTCCTATGCCTCCGGCGCGCGCTACCTGTCGCTGATCGGTGGCGCCTGCCTGAGCTTCTACGATTGGTATTGCGACCTGCCGCCGTCCAGCCCGCAGGTCTGGGGCGAGCAGACTGACGTGCCTGAATCGGCCGATTGGTACAACAGCCGCTACATCATCGCCTGGGGCAGCAATGTCCCGCAGACCCGCACGCCGGATGCGCATTTCTTCACCGAAGCCCGCTACAACGGCACCAAGACGGTGGCAATCACGCCCGACTATGCGGAAGTGGCCAAACTCACCGACCACTGGCTGCACCCGCAGCAGGGCACCGATGCCGCGCTGGCGTTCGCCTTCGGGCATGTGATCCTGAAGGAATTCCACGTCGACAACCCGGCGCCGTACTTCGTCGACTACTGCCGCCAGTACACCGACATGCCGATGCTGGTGCGCCTCGAACAACGCGCCGACGGCCGCATCGTGCCCGAGCGTTTCCTGCGTGCGTCCGACCTTGGCGGCCTGGGCGAGGCCAACAATCCCGAGTGGAAGACGCTGGCTTTCGATGAGGCCAGCGGCGCGATTACGGTGCCAAACGGCTCGATCGGCTTCCGCTGGGGCGAGCAGGGCAAGTGGAACATCGAGGAGAAAGACGCCGCCGGCCGCGAAACCCGCCTGCTGCTGTCGTTCAAGGACGGTAACGACGGCATCGCCTCGGTCAGCTTCCCGTATTTCGGCGGGGTCGAGCACGACCGCTTCACCGCGTCCAAGTTCGACGACATCCTCGAACGCAACATCCCGGTGCGCAAGCTGACTCTGGCCGATGGCAAGGAATGGCTGGTCGCCACCGTCTATGACCTGCAACTGGCGCAATACGGCGTCGATCGCGGCTTTGGCGGCGGCAATGTCGCATCTAGCTTCGACGACAACGTGCCGGGCACCCCGGCGTGGCAGGAAAAGATCACCGGCGTGCCGCGCGCGGAGGTCATCGAGATCGCCCGCGAATTCGCCAGCACCGCGGCCAAGACCCGCGGCCGCAGCATGATCATTGTCGGCGCCGGGATGAACCACTGGTTCCACAACGACATGAACTACCGCGGCCTCATCAACATGCTGGTGATGTGCGGCTGCGTGGGCCAGACCGGTGGCGGCTGGGCGCATTACGTGGGGCAGGAAAAGCTGCGGCCGCAGACCGGCTGGCTGCCGGTGGCGTTCGGGCTGGATTGGAGCAAGCCGCCGCGGCACATGAACGGCACCTCGTACTTCTATTTCATGTCCGACCAGTGGCGCTATGAAAAGGTCGAGATGAGCGAATTGCTCTCACCCTTGGCCGATGCGTCCAAGTTCAGTGGCAGCCAGGCCGATTGCAATGTGCAGGCGATCCGCATGGGCTGGTTGCCCAGCGCGCCGCAGCTGGACCGCAATCCACTGGGCATCGCCAAGTCGGCCAAGGAGCTTGGCCTCAGCACGCAGGACTATGTGGTGTCCCAGCTCAAGAGCGGGGCGATGGATTTCGCCTATGCCGATCCGGATGCGCCGCAGAACTTCCCGCGCGTGATGTTCATCTGGCGCTCGAACCTGCTCGGCAGTTCCGGCAAGGGCCACGAATACATGCTGCGCCACCTGCTGGGCACGCGGCATGGCTTGCAGGGCAAGGATCTGGGCGAGCGCGGCGCGGTCAAGCCCGAGGAAGTGAAGTGGCGCGACGAAGCGCCGGAAGGCAAGCTCGACCTGCTGGTGACGCTCGATTTCCGCATGTGCACCACCGCGCTGTATTCCGACGTGGTGCTGCCGACCGCGACCTGGTACGAGAAGAACGACCTCAATACTTCCGACATGCATCCGTTCATCCACCCGCTGTCGAAGGCGGTGGATCCAGCATGGGAAGCGCGCAGCGACTGGGATATCTTCAAGGGCGTGGCGAAAACGGTCAGCGCGATGGCGCCGGGCGTGCTCGGGGTCGAACAGGACGTGGTGCTGCTGCCAACCCTGCACGACACCCCCGGCGAGTTGTCGATGCCGCTCGGCGTCACCGACTGGAAGAAGGGCGAGTGCGAGCCGATCCCGGGCCGGACCATGCCCTCGATCCATGTGGTCGAACGCGACTACAGCGCGATCTACAAGAAATTCACCTCGCTCGGCCCTCTGCTGGACAAGCAGGGTAACGGCGGCAAAGGCATCAATTGGGATACCAAGGATGAGGTGAAATTCCTCGGTGATCTCAACCATCGCGTGCGCGAGGAAGGCGTGAGCCAGGGCCGGCCGAACATGCTTTCGGCGATCGATGCGGCCGAATGCGTGATGCATCTGGCGCCGGAGACCAATGGCCACGTCGCGGTGAAGGCATGGCAGGCGCTGGGCAAGTTCACCGGCCGCGACCATACCCACCTCGCCGAAGGCAAGGAGCACGAGGCGATCCGCTTCCGTGATATCCAGGCGCAGCCGCGCAAGATCATTTCCTCGCCCACGTGGTCGGGGCTGGAAGACGAGCACGTCAGCTACAACGCCGGCTACACCAATGTCCACGAGCTGATCCCGTGGCGCACCGTCACCGGTCGCCAGCAGTTCTACATGGATCACGAATGGATGCGTGCCTTCGGCGAAGGCTTCATGCAGTACCGGCCGCCGGTCGACACCAAGACCATCGCGCCGCTGCACAACCAGCGCAGCAACGGCAACAAGGAGATCGTGCTGAACTGGATCACCCCGCACCAGAAGTGGGGCATCCACAGCACCTATTCCGACAATCTGCTGATGCAGACCCTGTCGCGTGGCGGCCCGATCGTGTGGATCAGCGAGCCCGACGCGAAAGAGGCCGGGATCGAGGACAACGACTGGATCGAGCTGTTCAACGTCAACGGTGCGATTGCCGCCCGCGCGGTGGTCAGCCAACGTGTGATGAGCGGGATGGCGATGATGTACCACGCGCAGGAACGCATCATCAACGTGCCCGGATCGGAGATCTCCGGCACCCGTGGCGGCATCCACAATTCGGTGACGCGCATCGTGCAGAAGCCGACCCACATGATCGGCGGCTATGCCCAGTTCGCCTACGGCTTCAACTACTACGGCACGGTGGGCAGCAACCGCGACGAGTTCGTGATCGTGCGCAAGATGAAGAAGATCGATTGGCTGGATGGCGAGCCAGTGCCCGCCAATGCACAGGAGGTGGCGTGATGAAGGTCCGTGCACAAATCGCGATGGTGCTGAACCTGGACAAGTGCATCGGCTGCCACACCTGCTCGATCACCTGCAAGAACGTCTGGACCAGCCGCGAGGGCGTCGAATACGCCTGGTTCAACAACGTCGAGACCAAGCCCGGCATCGGCTATCCCAAGGAATGGGAGAATCAGGACAAGTGGAACGGCGGCTGGGTACGCACCAAGGCCGGCAAGCTGGTGCCGAAGGCCGGTGGGCGCTTCCGCATGCTGTCCAAGATCTTCGCCAATCCCGACCTGCCGCAGATCGACGACTACTACGAGCCGTTCGATTTCGATTACCAGCACCTGCACGAAGCGCCAGACGGCAAGCACCAGCCGACCGCGCGCCCGCGTTCGCTGATTTCCGGCCAGCGCATGCAGAAGATCGAATGGGGCCCGAACTGGGAGGAAATCCTCGGCACCGAGTTCGCCAAGCGCGCCAAGGATCGCAATTTCGACGGCGTGCAGAAAGAGATTTACGGCGCCTTCGAAAAGACCTTCATGATGTACCTGCCGCGCCTGTGCGAGCACTGCCTGAACCCGGCCTGCGTCTCGGCCTGCCCGTCGGGCGCGATCTACAAGCGCGAGGAGGACGGCATCGTCCTGATCGATCAGGACAAGTGCCGTGGCTGGCGCATGTGCGTGTCGGCCTGCCCGTACAAGAAGATCTACTACAACTGGAAGTCGGGCAAATCCGAGAAGTGCATCTTCTGCTTCCCGCGCATCGAGATGGGCGAGCCGACGGTGTGTTCGGAAACCTGCGTGGGCCGCATCCGCTACCTCGGCGTGCTGCTCTACGACGCCGACCGCATCCAGGAAGCGGCATCCACGCCGGCGGAAAAAGACCTCTATCAGGCCCATCTGGACATCTTCCTCGACCCGTTCGACCCCAAGGTGATCGAAGCCGCGCGCAAGGAAGGCATCCCCGACAACTGGCTGGAAGCGGCGAAGATTTCGCCCACCTACAAGCTCGCCATCGACTGGAAGCTGGCGCTGCCGCTGCACCCCGAATACCGCACCTTGCCGATGGTCTGGTACGTGCCGCCGCTGTCGCCGATCCAGTCCGCCGCCGAGCGCGGCCGTGTCGGCATGAACGGCGAATTGCCGGACGTGGCGTCCTTGCGCATCCCGGTGCGCTATCTGGCCAACATGCTCACCGCCGGCGATGAAGCGCCGGTGGTGCGCGCGCTGGAACGGATGATGGCGATGCGCGCGTGGCGTCGCGCCCGCAATGTCGATGGCATCGAGGACACCAAGGTGCTGGAGCAGGCCGGGCTGACCGTGGCGCAGGCCGAGGACATGTATCGCTATCTCGCCATTGCCAATTACGAGGATCGTTTCGTCATCCCCACCGCGCACCGCGAATATGCCAACGATGCCTTCGGCGAGCGTGGCGGTTGCGGCTTCACCTGGGGCAATGGCTGCAGCAGCGATTCCCCGGCCGACCTGTTCACCCAGCGCAAGACCGCGACCTATTCGGTGCATCCGAACCGGCAGGAAAAATTCGAGGTGCTCGAATGAGCCTGCTCAAACTGGTCAGCGTGCTGCTCGACTATCCGCAGGATGCGCTCTGGCAGCACGGCGACGAATTGCTGCAAGCCGCGCAGGCGGCGGAGCTTGCACCGGCGAGACGCGCCACGCTGGTGGCCTTCGTGCGCGAACTGCTGGCGACCGATTCGCTGGAGGCACAGGATCGCTGGCTGTCCACCTTCGATCGTGGACGGGCAATGAGTCTGTTGCTGTTCGAACACATCCACGGCGAGTCGCGCGATCGCGGCCAGGCCATGGTCGATCTGATCGAGGCCTACCGCAAGCACGGTTACGAGTTGTCGGCCAAGGAGTTGCCGGACTACCTGCCGTTGTTGCTGGAATACCTCAGCCAGCGTCCGGCCGAGGAGGCCCGTGACTGGCTCAAGCACGTCAGCCATATCGTCGGCCTGCTGGCCGCGCGTGCCGGTGAACGCCAAAGCCCTTACGCGCCGTTGTTTGAACTGTTGGTCGAGCTGGCCGAAGGCAAGCTCGATCTCGCCGCCTTGCGCCAGCGCGCCAGCCAGGAACCACGCGACGACACCCCCGAGGCGATGGACCAGTTGTGGGAAGAGGAGGCCGTGCGCTTCGGCCCGGAAGCCCCCGGCGAAGACTGCGCCCCGCCCACCCGTTTGCCCGCACGCTCCGCTCCCCGTCAGGTGCAGCCATGAACTTCATCAACGAATTGCTGTTCCAGATCTACCCCTACGTCGCCCTGTCGGTGTTCTTCATCGGCAGCCTGGTCCGCTTCGACCATTCGATGTACACATGGCGCAGCGGCTCCAGCCAGCTGCTGTCCAGCCGTGGCATGCGGATCGGCAGCAACATGTTCCACGTCGGCATCCTGGTGGTGCTGGGCGGCCATATCGTCGGCCTGCTGACACCGCACTCGATCTACACGATCTTCATCAGCCAGGAACACAAGCAGCTGATGGCGATGGTGGTCGGCGGCACCTTCGGCGTGATCTGCCTGATCGGCATGTGCATCCTGATGTGGCGGCACCTGTTCAATCCGCGCATCCGCGCCACCGACAACTGGCGCAACGTGTTGCTGCTGGCGCTGCTGATGGCGCAGTTGCTGCTGGGCCTGTACACCATCGTGCAGTCCACCCACCACATGGATGGCAGCGTGATGACCGCGCTGGCCGATTGGGCGCAGCGCCTGATCACCTTCCGCCCGGGTGCGGCCGAACTGGTCGCGCCGGTGCACTGGGTCTACAAGGCGCACATCGTGCTCGGCCTGACCTTGTTCCTGGTGACGCCGTTCACTCGCCTGGTGCACATCTGGAGCATCCCGCTCAGCTACCTGTGGCGGCCTTATCAAGTCGTGCGTCGTCGCCAGCGCACACTGAACTACGGGCCGAGGGACTGACGGCATGGCCAGCCAGCAGCGCGACAAAAGAGTATTGCCGATCACGGTGATCGATTCCGGCAAGCCGGTGGCGGAAGACGCCCGCGCCGACCACCACGATCATGCCGACGAAGGGCCGCGCAGCCTCGGCCGGCCGGCACCGAATTTCCTGTTCGTCGCCGATACCGCGATCAGCGAGGCCGAAATCGCCCGCGAGATGCAATTCCATCGCGCGATGAAGCCGGAGCAGTCGCGCGCCGATGCAGCACGGGCGCTGGTGGTGCGCGAGCTGCTGCGACGCGAGATCGAGCGCCTCGGACTGCAAGGCGAGGTGGAAACCAACGGCGGCGAGGCCGGCGAGGAAGCCTGCATTCGCGTGTTGCTGGAGCGCGAAGTGGAAAACCGCGTGCCCAGCGAAGACGACTGCCGGCGCTATTTCGATCAGAACCCGGAGCGCTTCCATGCGCCGGATCGGATCCGCCTGCGCCATATCCTGCTGGCGGCGGAGGTGGATGATGTCAACGGCCGATTCAGCGCACGCGAGCAGGGCGAGAAGCTCATCGTCGAACTGAAGGCACAGCCGCACCTGTTCGCCGATTTCGCGCTGCGCCATTCCGATTGCCCGTCGAAAACCGAAGGCGGCGACTTGGGCTGGCTGGAACATGGACAGACCACGCCGGAATTCGACCGCCAGATCTTCCGCCTGCGCGAGGGTCTTGCGGCCTTCCCGGTGGAGTCGCGCTGGGGCTATCACGTGGTCACCGTGGATGCGCTGGAAACCGGCGAGAAACTTGCGTTTGATCAAGTCCGCCAGCGCATTTCCGATTACCTTGAGCTGCAAGTTCGGCAGCGCGAACTCCAGCAATACCTGCAAGGGTTGCAGGAGCGCTACGAGGTACGGGGGCTGGCGGCCATCGAGGCCGAAGCCGCCTGAACCGCGCAGCAGGCGCGCCGCCGGCATTCGGTTTCTTGACCAAGACTGGAAGCGCGTCCATGCAGGACATCACCCCCGTCACCCCGGCCCGCCAGCAGCGGGCGTTATGGCTCAGCACGTTCGCAATGGGCGTGTGTTTCGCGATCTGGGTGATCTTTTCGATCATCGGCGTGAAGCTCAAGCAAGACCTCGGCCTCAGCGACTCGCAGTTCGGCCTGCTGGTGGCCACCCCGATTCTGACCGGCTCCATCAGCCGCCCCTTGCTGGGCATCTGGACCGAGACTCTCGGTGGGCATCGCATTTACGCGCTGCTGATGCTGGTCGTCGCCGGCTTCACCTTCGCGCTGCCGTATGCGGCGCATTCCTACAGCTTGCTGCTGTTGTTCGGGCTCGGGCTGGGGCTGGCCGGTGGCTCGTTCGCAGTCGGGATTGTCTATGTCTCGGCCTGGTTCCCGCGTGAGAAGCAGGGCACGGCGCTGGGCCTGTTCGGCATGGGCAACGCCGGCACCGCACTGACCGGATTCATCGCGCCGCAGTTGCTGCTGATCATGGAATGGCAGAAGGTGGCGCAGATTTACGCGCTGGCGGCACTGGTGACCGCCGTCCTGTTGTTGCTGTTCGCGCAGCCCGATCCGCTGCTGCTGCAGCGCCGCGCCAGCGGCGAGCGGCCGGCGCCGCTGGCGGTGCGCCTCGCACCCTTGCGCAACCTGCAGGTCTGGCGGTTCTCGACCTATTACTTCCTGGTGTTCGGCGGCTTCGTCGCGCTGGCCTCGTGGTTGCCGCGCTACTACATGGGCGTGTACGGCGTCGATCTGGCCGAGGCCGGCATGCTGGCGGCCAGCTTCGCCTTGCCGGCCACCCTGTTCCGCGCGGTGGGTGGCGCGTTGGCAGACCGTTTCGGTGCAAGGCGGATGATGTACATCGCGTTCTCGGTGTGCATGGTCGGGCTGTTCCTGCTGTCCTACCCGAGCACCCACTATGTCGTCGACGGCATCCGCGGCCCGATCGCCTTCACCATTGCGCCGTCACTGGCGGAACGCGCGATCGTGCTGTGCCTGCTCGGCATGGTGATGGCGTTCGGCATGGCGGCCGTGTTCAAGCACATCCCGACCTACTATCCGCAGCACGTCGGCGCGGTCGGCGGCGTGGTCGGCATGATCGGCGGCCTCGGCGGCTTCATCCTGCCGATTGCCTTCGGCGTGATGAATGACCTCGTCGGCATCTGGAGCAGTTGCTTCATGCTGCTGTTCGGGATCGCGCTGACCAACCTGCTGTGGATGCATTTCTCGATCCTGAAGATGAATCGCGACCGTCACCCCGAACTCATGGCTGACACCGACCTGCCGGAAATCATGGCCGCGCAGGAAGCCGCGCGCCATGCCAAGGTCGCGGCCGATGCCGCGCAGCAGGCTGCGCAGGCGGCGGCTGCGGCGGCCGATGCGGCGCGCAAGCTCAAGGCGTAGCTGTCATCCGGCCAGCCCAAGGATGCAGAGGCTTGGTAGCCTGCGCGATGAGGCCGGTGTGAAGGGGCCTCAGCTGCGCAGGCGGCTCTTCCAGAACCGGCCAACTGCCTGCAATTGCCCGGCAAACAGGACAGCCCACGCCAGCAGGCCGGCCCACAGCATCACATGCGGCAGCCAGCCGAAGAAGTGCAGGTCCATCGCGTGTTCCAGGCGGATCGTGCAGGCCGCGTACATGCCGACCGGGAACACCGCGCCCCAGTACATCGGATCGTAGCGATACGGGAATCGGCGCACGCCGTGGCGCCAGATCGCCAGCAGGATCAGCATCGGCAGCCACCAGGTGCCGGTCGCCCAATAGAACACGGTGAAGCCCTTGATGAAGGGCAGGATCGACTGCAGGAAGGGGGCGTGCGCGGCGTTCAGGATCAACAGCGAGCCGGCCAGGGTGGAGATGGCCATCGCGCCCATGTTGATCCAGTACGGCGGCGACAAATCCGCGGGCGAGAACGCGAAGAAGGTGTAGCGGTAGAAGATCAGCGACATCATCCAGATGTAGAGCATCCCGCCCCATAGCCACATCGACAGGGCGAAGAAGTTCATCTCCATCCGCAGCGGCTGGCCGGCCGATTGCGATATCAGCGCGGCCAGCACTGCCATGGATTGGGTGGCTACCACCGCAAGCAGCCAGCCGCCGTTGATGCCCGTTTCCAGGCCGGGCTTGTCCTGCTTGATGGTGAGGGTGGTGAAGATGGCGTAGGTCAGCAGCACCCACGCCAGCAGTCCGGCGATGCCGAGGGCCACGGCGATGGCGAGGCTGCCGCCGAGCAGGAGGGTCTGTCCGCCGAGGATCGAGCAGGCAGCGACGAAAGTGAAGAAGCCGAAGGATTTGATGTGATCCTGCAGGTCCAGCAGCACCAGCCTGGTATGCCAGCGCAGGCGGGCGAGGGCCAATACACCGATCACCGCGAACAGCAGCCAATTCAGCGCGAACAGGCCCTGCGGCAGGTAGGGAATGGACAGCAGGTGCGCCGCCAGCGACAGGATGCCGGTGGCCATTACCATGCTGAAATAGCCGGGTGACATCGTTTCGATCGAGGCGCGGACGTGATCGAGCAAGCGTGACATTGGCGGCCCCGTAGGCAGGCAAACGACGCGCCGCCTGCGTGCTGCGGGCGCGGAGTGACAGGATTCCATCGAGGCTAGCGCCGCCCGGACGCGTCCGGTTTGATCGAAATCAGATCTGCGGGCTCACACCAGCAGTGCCACCGCCTTGATCTGCGCCCACAAGGCCATGCCGGGTCGCAGCTGCAAGCGTTCGACGCTGCGATGCGAGATGCGCGCCAGCAGCAGCGTGCCGCCGGCGTCCAGTCGCGCCTGCACCTGGCCACCGGCAAGCTCGGTCAGTTCCACCAGCGTGGCGGGCAGCAGATTGAGCAGGCTGGTGTCCTCGTGTTGCTGCAGGGCCAGGCTGACATCGCGGGCCTGGATGCGCACGCGCAAGGGTGTCCCGGCCGGATACTCCGGGCCGTGCGCATGCAGCACGCCGGCGGCGGTGCGCAAGCGCAGCAGGCCATGGCGATCACGTTCGATGACCTGTGCCTCCAGCACCACGCCGGCATCGTCGCGCAGCACCAGCGGGATGTCGGGGCGGTTCAGCAACTCCAGCGCGGGCCCGTGCGCCACCACCTTGCCTGCGTCCAGCAGTACCAGATGATCGGCCAGCCGCGCCACTTCCTCCACCGAATGGGTGACGTACAGCAGCGGAATGCCGGCCTCACGCCGCACCGCTTCAATGAAGGGCAGGATCTCGGCGCGCCGCGGGGCATCCAGCGCGCTCAAGGGTTCGTCCAGCAACAGCAATTCGGGTGCGCAGGCCAGCGCCCGCGCCAGCGCCACCCGCTGGCGTTCGCCACCGGACAGCGAATCCGGTTTGCGCGCCAGCAAGGGTTTCAGCGCCAGTCGGTCGATCCAGCGCTCGAGCAGGTCGGCGCTCGCGCCGGCGCGCTTCCAGCCATAGCGCAGGTTGTCCAGCACGCGCAGGTGCGGCAGCAGGGCGCTGTGCTGGAACACCATGCCGACCGCGCGCCGATGCGCGGGCACGCAGGTGCTGGCGTCCTGCCAGGTCTGGCCGGCCACCCGCAGCGTGCCGGTGCTGGTCGGTTCCAGGCCTGCAATCGCACGCAGCAGGGTGCTCTTGCCGCAGCCCGAGGGGCCGAACACTACGCTGGTGCCGTGCGCCGTCAGACGCAGGTCGACCTCCAGCACGAACTCGCCGCGCGCCAGTCGCAGCGCGATCTCGACGCTTGCGTCGTGCTCAGTCATTGACCATCGCCGTGCGTCGGCCCAGCCACTGCATCAACAGCAGCAGCGCGAAGGAAAACACCAGCAGCCCGGCCGCCAGCCGATGCGCGTCGCCATAGGCCATGCTTTCGACCTGGTCGTACAGCAGCACCGACAGCACCCGGGTCTCGCCCTCGATGTTGCCGCCCACCATCAACACCACGCCGAACTCGCCGATGGTGTGCGCGAAGCCGAGCAGGGCGCCAGCGAGCAGGGACGGCTTGGCCAGTGGCAAGGCCACGGTGAGGAAGCGATCCACTGGCGATGCGCGCAGGGTGGAGGCTGCGTCGAGCGTGGCCTGCGGAATGGCACTGAACCCGGCCTGCAGCGGCTGCACCACGAACGGCAACGAGTACAGCACCGAGGCCACCAGCAGTCCGTTGAAGGTGAACGCCAGCGTGTCGAGGCCGAGCGTCGCCGTCAGTTGCCCGATCGGGCCGGAGGGTGCGAATGCGACCAGCAGGTAGAAGCCGAGCACGGTCGGCGGCAGCACCATCGGCAAGGCCACCACCGCGCCAATCGGTGCACGCCAGCGCGAACGTGTGCGCGCCAGCCACCATGCCAACGGCGTGCCGAGAACCAGCAGGATCAGGGTGGTGAGGCCGGCGAGTTTGAACGACACCCACGCAGCCATCAGCCAAGCCGGCGTGGTGGGTTCAAGCGGCATGGTCGCCTCAGTCGTAGCCGAGGGTGCGGATCTTGGCGCGCACGCCGGGGCTTTGCAGGTATTGCAGGAAGCCACGCGCAGCCGCGTTGCCGCGTCCGTGTCGCAGCAGTACCGCACTCTGCACGATCGGCGCATGCCATGCGGCAGGCACGGTCCAGGACGAGCCTGCGGGCCGCCCGCGTGCCGGAAGCACCAGCGATGCCGGCAGCAGGCCCAGCGGCGCGGCACCGCTGGCGACGAACTGTGCCGCTTGTCCGACGTTCTCGCCGATCACCAAGTTGGGTTGCAGCTCGGTCCAGCGGCGCAGGTATTGCAGTGTTTCGCGGGCGGCTGCGCCGTAGGGTGCCAATTCCGGATTGGCGATGGCGAGCTTGCTGATGCTGCCTTGGCGCAACAGTGCCTCGCCGTCGCGGACCAAGGCCGGATCGCGGCTCCACAGCACCAACCGACCGGTGGCGTAGTCCTGAAGCGTATTGCCTTCGGCCAAGCCTTCGTTCACCAGCAGCCGCGGCGTCGACGCATCGGCCGACAGCAGGGCATCGAACGGCGCGCCGTTGTGGATCTGCGCGTAGAGCTTGCCGGTCGAGGCGGATGAAATCGTGATGCGGTTGCCGCTGCGCCTGCCGTACTCGGCAGCCAGCATGCGCGCGACATCGGCGAAATTCGCCGCCACCGCGATGCGTGCGGTGACCGGTGCTGGTTTGGGTTTGGTCGATGATGGGGCGGGCGTCGCGGCCAGCGCCGGCAGCATCGCGAACACCGCGGTCGCCGCCAAAGCCAGCCAAGCCCGTGCGATCCATCGAATGCGGGTCATCGCGAGTTGTCCTCTCGAATGTGGATGTGGTGGATCGGCTGGGTTCGGTCTGGCTGTCGCGGGCACCGATTCGGCCTCGCAGTTTAGCGATTCGCCTCGGTCGATGGGCCGTGCCCTTTATAATCCGGAAAATCCATCACAAACCGGCCATCCCCGCGTGTTCGAATCCCTGACCCAGCGCCTTTCCGGCACCATCGAGCGCCTGCGTGGCCGTGGCCGCCTGACCGAATCCAACATCAGCGAAGCCATGCGCGAGGTGCGCATCGCCCTGCTGGAAGCCGACGTGGCCTTGCCGGTGGTGCAGGCGCTGGTCCAGCGCATCAAGGTGCGCGCACTCGGCCAGGAGGTGCTGCGCTCGCTGACCCCCGGCCAGGTGCTGGTGCGGATCGTGCGCGACGAACTCGCGGCGGTGATGGGTTCGCAGGCGACTGACCTGAATCTCAACGTGCCGGCGCCCGCCGTCATCCTGATGGCCGGCCTGCAAGGCGCCGGCAAGACCACCACCGTGGCAAAGCTCGCCAAGCACTTGAAGGACAAGCGCAAGAAGAAGGTTATGGTGGTCAGCGCCGACGTCTATCGTCCGGCCGCGATCGAACAGTTGCAGACCCTTGCCGGGCAGGTGGGCGCGATCTTCTTCCCCTCCGATGCCGCGCAGAAGCCCGAGGCCATCGTCAGGGCGGCGATCGACGAGGCGAAGAAAACCTTTGCTGACGTGCTGATCGTCGACACCGCCGGCCGCACCTCGATCGACGATGCCATGATGGCCGAGATCAAGGCCCTGCACGCCGCCGTGCATCCGGTCGAGACCCTGTTTGTGGTCGATTCGATGACCGGCCAGGACGCGGCCGTCACCGCCAAGCACTTCGGCGAGGCCCTGCCACTGACCGGCGTGGTGCTGACCAAGACCGACGGCGATGCCCGCGGTGGCGCGGCGCTGTCGGTGCGCTACATCACCGGCAAGCCGATCAAGTTCATCGGCGTCGGAGAGAAGCCCGATGGGCTGGACGTGTTCCATCCCGAGCGCGCCGCCGGCCGTATCCTCGACATGGGCGACGTGCTGTCGCTGGTCGAGCAGGTGGAATCGCAGGTCGATCAGGACAAGGCGAAAAAGCTCGCCGAGAAAGTCGCCAAGGGCAAGCGTTTCGACCTCAATGACATGCGCGACCAGCTCGAGCAGATGCAGAACATGGGCGGCCTGCACGGCCTGATGGACAAGCTGCCGGGCATGGGGCAACTGCCGGAGTCGGTCAAGCAGCAGGTCACCGGCAAGGAAGTGCCGCGGATGATCGCGATCATCAATTCGATGACCAAGAAAGAGCGCCGCAACCCCGACCTCCTCAACGGCTCGCGGCGCGCCCGCATCGCCCGCGGCTCCGGCCTGACCCCGGCCGACATCAACAAGCTGATGAAGCAGTATCAGCAGATGGAAAAGATGATGGGCAAGCTCGGCCGTGGCGGCATGAAGGGCATGATGCGCGGCCTGTCCGGGATGATGGGTGGCCGCGGCGGGATGCCGCCGATGATGCGCTGATGCAGGCCGCGGGCAGGCCAATGGGGCAGGCATTGGCGCAGCATTTCCGCGAACTGCACCAGACTGGCCAGCCGCTGCTCCTGTCCAATGCCTGGGATGCCGGCAGTGCAGCGCTATTTGCCAGCCTCGGTTTCAAGGCCATCGCCACCACCAGTGGCGGGGTGGCGTGGTCACTGGGCTACCCCGATGGCGAATGCGTGCCGCTGGCAGAGTTGCTGACGGTGGTGCGGCGGATCGTGCGTGTCGTCGATGTGCCGGTCACCGTCGATTTCGAAGCCGGATTCGGCGTGACGCCCGTGCTGGTCGGTGAAAGCGTGCGCGCCCTGCTGGATACCGGCGCGGTCGGATTGAATCTGGAAGACGGCATCGCGCATGCGTCCTTGCGGCCGCTGGACGAAGCCGCCGCCCGCATCGCTGCGGCACGCAAGGCCGCGGATGCAGCGGCAGTCCCGGCCTTCATCAATGCCCGCGTCGACAACTGGATCGTCGGTGGTGCGGATGGAGACGCGCTGTTCGATGACGCCGTACAGCGTGCCCGTGCCTATCTGGATGCGGGCGCTGATGGCATCTATCCGATCGCGCTGGCGGATCCCGACACGATCCGGCGCTTCTGTGCCGCAGTCCCTGCGCCGGTGAACGTCGGCGCGCGTGCCGGACTGCCGGATCTTGCTGCCTTGGGCCGGCTGGGCGTGGCGCGGGTGAGTACGGCGACGCGACTGGCGATGGTGGCGTTGGCGGCGGCGCGTGAGGCGGCGCAATCGGTGCGTGACAGCGGCCGTTTCGACGGCCTTGACGCGCGCATGAGCTACGACGCGTTACAACAGACGTTCCCGCCCTCCTGACGATTCACAGGAAACTCCCATGTCACAGCGTCTTGCCTACCAAACCGCGTCTCCGGAAGCGTTCAAGGCCATGCTCCATCTGGAGCAGCAGGTTCATACCTTCGGGCTGGAGGAGCCCCTGCTGGAACTGGTCAAATCCCGCGCCTCGCAAATCAACGGCTGCGCCTGGTGCCTGGAGATGCACACCAAGGATGCACGGGCGATGGGCGAAACCGAGCAGCGCTTGTACCTGCTGGCGGCGTGGCGCGATGCCCATTGCTACACGCCCAAGGAACGCGCCGCGCTGGCGTGGACGGAAGAAGTGACCCGCGTGGCCAGCACCCAGGATGTCTCCGATGCGGCCTACAACGAAGCGCGCAAGCACTTCGACGAGAAACAACTGGTGGACCTGACCCTCGCCATCATCGCCATCAATGGCTGGAACCGCTTAAACATTGCCTTCCGGACCACGGTGCACGATTACACCAGCCCGCACGGCGCGAAATAGGCACTTGGATCATGCGACGGCACAGGTTGGTGTCGCTGCCTGAATCCCGATATACTTGCGGGCTTACCCGGTCATTCCGACCGCTGGGCAACACCGAGAAACTGCAATGGTCAAGATCCGCCTTACCCGTGGCGGCGCCAAGAAGCGCCCCTTCTACCACATCATCGTGACCGACGGCCGCAGCGCCCGTGACGGCCGCAACATCGAGCGCGTCGGCTTCTACAACCCGGTGGCGCAGGGCGGCGAGCAGCGCGTCCAGTTCGAAGCCGAGCGCGTGAAGTTCTGGCTCGAGCGTGGTGCCCAGTTCACCGACAAGGTTGCCGACCTCTACAAGCAGGCCAGCAAGGCCGCTTGAACAACACCTGCTGCGTTCGGCGTTGATGCGCCGAACA
This sequence comes from Pseudomonadota bacterium, assembly GCA_018242365.1. Lineage (GTDB taxonomy): Bacteria > Pseudomonadota > Gammaproteobacteria > Xanthomonadales > Xanthomonadaceae > Thermomonas. The sequence goes on along the minus strand of JAFECB010000004.1, from coordinate 38,823 downwards.
TGGCGAGCGAATCCCCATGAGCGCACCGGACACCGACCAGCGGATGATTGCCGTGGGGCGGTTGCACGGTGCGTTCGGCGTGCGCGGCGAAGTGAAGCTGGAAAGCTACACCGATCCTGAACTCTCGATCGCGCGTTACCAGCCGTGGATCCTGCGCGATGGCCGTGGCGGCGAGCGCAGCGTCGAGGGTGTGCGTGTGCGCACTGGCGGCAAGGGCTTGATCGCGACCTTGCCTGATGTCGTGGATCGCGACAGTGCCGAAGCCCTGCGCGGAACCGAGGTGCTGGTGCCGCGTTCGGTGCTGCCGCCACCGGGGCCTGGAGAGTACTACTGGGTGGACCTGGAAGGCCTGCGGGTGGTCAATCTGGAAGGCGTCGAGTTCGGCACCGTCTCGCATCTGTTCGACACCGGCGCCAACCTGGTGCTGGTCGTCATCGGCGAGCGCGAGCGGATGATTCCGTTCGTGCAACCGGATTACGTGCAGGGCGTTGATTTCACTGCGGGCGTCATCACCGTCGATTGGGATGCGGAGTTCTGACGGATCCGAGCATTGTGGGAGCGCACCGCAGGGGCGCGAAAGCTCTTTCCCGCGGAGCTTCAATCGCGCCCCTGCGGTGCGCTCCCACGGACAAGCCGCCATTGCATTTCGGAGGGGCCATGCGCTTCGACATCATCAGCCTGTTTCCCGAATTCGTCGCCAACCTTGCAGCCCATGGCGTGGTGGGACGGGCAGGTGAGCGCGGGCTGATCGATATCCACGGCTGGAATCCGCGCGATCATGCCGAGGGCAATTGCCGGCGCGTGGATGATCCCGTTCGTGCAGCCCGAATACGTGCGCGAGGCGGATTTCGATGCGGGCATCATCCGGGTTGATTGGGACGCGGATTTCTGACGGATCCGAGCATTGTGGGAGCGCACCGCAGGGGCGCGAAAGCTCTTTCCCGCGGAGCTTCAATCGCGCCCCTGCGGTGCGCTCCCACAGACAAGCCGCCACTGCATTTCGGAGGGACCATGCGCTTCGACATCATCAGCCTGTTTCCCGAATTCGTCGCCAACCTTGCAGCCCATGGCGTGGTGGGACGGGCAGGTGAGCGCGGGCTGATCGACATCCACGGCTGGAATCCACGCGACCATGCCGAGGGCAATTACCGGCGCGTGGATGATCGTCCGTTTGGCGGCGGTCCCGGCATGGTGATGCTGATCGAACCGCTGCGCACTGCAATTGCATCCGCGCGCGCGGATGATCCGGCACCGGCCAAGGTGGTCTATCTCAGTCCGCAAGGCCGCCGACTCGACCAGACCAAGGTGCGTGCGCTTTCGACCGAGCCGCGTCTGATCCTGCTGTGTGGACGCTATGAAGGCGTCGATGAGCGCTTGTTGCGTGCCGAAATCGATGAAGAGCTGTCGATCGGAGACTACATCCTCTCCGGCGGCGAGCTGGCGGCCGCGGTCTTGATCGATGCGGTGGCGCGATTGCTCGACGGCACCTTGAACGATGCGCAGTCGCACGAGCAGGACAGTTTTGGCCCGGACGGCCTGCTGGACTGTCCGCACTACACCCGTCCGGTGGAGCACGCGCTGGGCGCGGTGCCGGAGGTGCTGCTGTCCGGCAACCACGCGCAGATCGCCCGATGGCGGCGGATGCAGGCGCTGGGCAGGACCTGGCAGCGGCGTCCGGATTTGCTGGACGAGGCGGTGTTGTCCAAGCAGGATCGGGCGCTGCTGGCCGAGTTTCGCGCAAAACATGCCGACAGCCCGGGTGATCCAGCGTAAATCCCCGCGCAGTCAGGAAAAAACCGCTACAATGCGCGGCTGGGCCATGCCCTGACGTTGCAACACCAGAGCCATGACGCGGGTCCACGTGCACTCGCGCAACAACACCACCAACAGGCGCGTGCACGACACGCACATCATTTCAGCAGGTTGATCCCATGAACAAGCCCTCGATCCATACCCTTCTCCAAGGTTTCGAAGCCGCCCAGGTTTCGCGCACGCTGCCCGACTTCGGCCCCGGCGATACCGTCATCGTCAACGTCAAGGTCAAGGAAGGCAATCGCGAGCGCGTGCAGGCCTATGAAGGCGTCGTCATCGGCATCAAGAATGCCGGCCTGAACTCGGCCTTCACCGTCCGCAAGATTTCCCACGGCTTCGGCGTCGAGCGCGTGTTCCAGACCCACAGCGCCGCGATCGATTCGGTCGAGGTCAAGCGCCGTGGCGCCGTGCGCGCCAGCAAGCTGTACTACCTGCGTGGCCTCGAAGGCAAGAAGGCGCGCATCAAGGAAGACCTCGCCGGCAACGCCAAGGCGCGTGCCAAGGCCGCAGCCGAAGCGGCTGCCGAGTAAGCCATCCGATCCGGATGCGCACGACGGCCACCTCCGGGTGGCCGTTTGCGTTTCAGGGACGACCGATGCCGCAAGCCATCCAACCTGCTGTCGCCGGCGTGCGCCTTGACCTGTGGTTGTGGGCGGCGCGGTTCTTCAAGACCCGCGCCCTCGCCAAGACCGCAGTCGAAACCGGCAAGGTCGAGGTCGGCGGCCAGCACGCCAAGCCGGCGCGACTGCTCCGTCCCGGCGAATCGCTGGTCGTCGAACAGGCCGGTGAGCGCTTCGAGATCGAAGTGCTGGCGCTGTCCAGTGCCCGCGGCCCGGCCAGCGTGGCGCAGGCACTGTATCGGGAATCGCCAGAGTCGCAGGCCGCACGCGAACGCCTGCGCGCACAGCGAGCAGCCGAACGCGCCGGCTACCAGCCACCAGAAGGCAAGCCCGACAAGCGCGCGCGCCGCCTGATTCGTGCACTGGGTGATCTCGACGCACTTTGATGCGCAGCAGCTTCGGCATAGGCCGCTATCCTGTGCTGCCTTTCGTCGGTGCTGATGCCCATGCGTGCCACCCGATTGCTGACATTGCTGGACGAGCTGCGCCGTCGCCGCAAGCCGGTGCAAGGCGCGGTATTGGCGGAATTGTTCGGCGTCAGCTTGCGCACCCTGTATCGCGACATCGAGGTATTGCGCGGTCAGGGCGCCGATATCGCGGGCGATCCCGGCGTGGGTTACCAGCTGCGCCCGGGCTTCCTGTTGCCGTCGATGATGTTCACCACCGAGGAACTCGAAGCGCTGGCCCTGGGTGCGTGCTGGGTGGCCGCGCATGCGGACCCGGATCTTGCGACGTCGGCCAGCAAGGCGATGGATCGCATCGCTGGCGTGTTGCCGGACAGCCTGCGCCTGCAAGTGGAAACGTCCGGATTGTTTGCGCCGTATTGGGGCCAGACGACCGCCGAGCCTTGGCTGCCCTTGCTGCGTACCGCCATTCGTGAAGAGCAGGCACTGCTGCTGCGTTATGCCGATGCCGGCGGACGCGCCAGCGAGCGGGTGATCTGGCCGTTCGCGATGGCCTTCCTGGCTGAGGTTCGTCTGTTGGCAGCGTGGTGCGAGCTGCGCCACGAGTTCCGTCACTTCCGCGCCGACCGTGTGCTGAGCCTCGCAGCCACCGGACAACGCTACCCGCAGCGGCGGCACCAATTGCTCAAGCGCTGGCGTGAACACGAACGGCAACGTCAGCGCCGTGAACCGACTGCGTCACTGCTGACAGAACCTGACAGCAGCCCCGCGCACACTGGCTGCCCACACAGCGCAACGGAGTCCGCATGAATACGCCAAGCCACGGTTCGATCACCTTCTACACCCACCCGATGTCGCGCGGCCGGGTCGCGCGCTGGATGCTGGAGGAAACCGGCCTGCCGTATGACGAGGTGATCCTCGATTACGGCACCTCGATGAAATCGCCCGACTATCTCGCGATCAATCCGATGGGCAAGGTGCCGGCGCTGATGCACGGCGATGTGGTGGTGACCGAGAACGCGGCGATCTGTGCCTACCTCGCCGAGCTGGTACCGCAGGCAGGCTTGGCACCACCGGCCGGATCGCCTGAGCGCGGCAGCTACTATCGCTGGCTGTTCTTCACCTCGGGCCCGCTGGAAGCGATGCTCACCGCCAAGGCCAGTGGCAGCCTGGCGTCGGCATTCACTGCCGGCTACGGAAATCCGGACGACACCCTGCATGCCTTGGAGCAAGCGGTGAGCGGGCGTGAATTCCTGGCCGGTGATGCCTTCACCGCCGCCGATCTCTATGTCGCGGCGTGCCTCGGTTACTACATGCGCATCGGTGCGATTGCGCCGCGCCCGGCCTTCGTCGAGTTCGCCAAGCGGCATGCCGCGCGGCCGGCGTTCCTGCGGGCTACCGCCCGTGACGAGGCCTTGCTGCCGGCGCATCCGATGCCGGGGCGCTGATTGCCGGCGACTCAGATCGCCTGATCGCCAGCAATCAGCACTGCGGTTTCGCTGGCGATGTCCTCGACACAGGCCTCGATCTGCGCGCGGCGAGTACGGAAGCTGAGCACGCAGACGCGGCCGAGGAAGCGATCACCGATTTGCGCGCCGGTCACCATCACCCTGCCGCGGGCGGTCACGCGCTGCATCAGTGCGCGGGTCGCGGCATTCTGTGCTTCCAGCGTCGGCAAGTTCGGATGTTCGAGATGGAAAGCGAACAGCGACAGTTGTGGCGCGGCGTCCATCACGATGCCGGGAATCTTCGCGATTTCATCGGCGGCCCACAGCGCGAGGCCGCGTTTTTCCGACAGCGCGGCGCGATAACGGTCGGTGCCCAGCAGCTTCATCGTCAGCCACACCCGCAGGCCCGGGAAGCCGCGCGACAACTCGGGGCCGTACTGCGCCGGGTCGTAGAACTCGTTTTGATTGGCAGGCAGATAGCCGGCTTCGGAGCCGTGCAGCGCGCGCAGCGCCTCGCCGTCGCGCACCAGCAGGGCGCCGGTGCCGTAGGGCAGGAACAGGCCCTTGTGCGGATCCAGGGTCAGCGAATCGGCGCGCGGCAATCCGGCCAGCAGCGGGCGCAGCCCCGGCACCATGTGGAAGAACGCGCCATAGGCACCATCGACGTGATGCCACAGCCCTTCGCGTGCGCACAGGTCGGCGATGGCGTCGATCGGATCGACTGCGCCGGTATTGGTGGTTCCGGCGGTGGAGAACACCATGAAGGGTTTCAGTCCGGCCGCTCGGTCAGACGCAATCGCGGCCTGCAGCGCGTCCACACGCATGCGGAAATCGTCATCGACGGCAATCGTGCGCACGCGGTCATGTGCAATCCCGGCCAGCCGCGCCGCCTTGCTGATCGAGTGGTGCGATTGCGACGATACGTACAGCACGCCGCTTCGGATATCGGTGCCCAATCGCTGCTCGCGCGCGGCGGCGATGGCGTTGAACATCGCCATCGAGCCACCCGTCGTGAACAGGCCGCGCGCCGATTTCGGGAACTGCATCCACTCGCGCATCCAGTCCAGCGCATTGGCTTCCAGTTGCACCAGTGCTGGCGAGGCCTGCCAGATGCCGGTGTAGCGATTGCAGGTGTCGGCAATGAAATCCGCCAATGCGGCCGGATAGATGCCGCCGCCGGGAATGTACGCCAGATAGCCGGGGCCGGGCGTGCCGAACGAGCGCGGGATCCATTGCTCGAACAGGGGATCGAGCACCGCCTCCAGCGAGGTGCCGTCCAGCGGCTCGGGTTCGACCAGCGCGCGGCACAGGTCCTCGATGCCCTCGAAGTCGCCACACGACGGAGCATCACCCAGCGCCGCCAGATGCGTGACTGCGCGATCGACGACCGCGTGGCCCATCGCGCGCATGGTTTCGGGCGGGAATTCAAGATTGGCCGGATCGTTCATCGGAGTATCCGCGGTTCAGTGACCAGGGGATTGTGGCAGGCGCGCGACACGCCATCCGTGCTGATGGCTTCTGTCGTCATGCCGGCTGCGGCGGCAGCTCGACATTGCGCTGGTATTCGAAGATCAGGCGGGTCTCGATATGCGCCACTTCTTCGCGTTCGGTGAACGCGGTCAGGGTGAAATTGCGCAGGTGCTCGCTGTCGCGCACGCCGACGTGGACAAGAAAGTCGTCGGCACCGGCGACGTGATAGCAGGCCAGCGCTTCCGGCAGCGCCAGCACATGGCGATGGAAGCTGTCGACCAAGGCGCGTGAATGCCGCGCCAATCGCACCGATACCATCGCCTGCAAACCGATGCCGATGGCCTCCGGCGCGATCTCGGCGTGATAGCCGAGCAGCACATGCGCTTCGCGCATCCGGCGGATCCGTTCCAGCGCGGTCGATGGCGCGATCCCGGTTTTCGCGGCCAGGTCCTTGTTGGCGAGGCGCGCATTCTTTCGCAGCAGGCGCAACAGCGCGTAATCGGTTCGGTCGAGCATGGAAATGGGTCTCGATCAAGAAATATTGTTCGACGTGATGGTTCCTTGTCGAACTGCGTTCTAGGATACGGGTTTACAGCCGATCATAGGTGTGCCATGACCCGTTTCCAGACCACCGCCGTCCACGCCGGGCGCGAGGATTTCAACACGCTGTGCGTGCACGCGCCGCCGCTGGATCTGTCCACCACCTATCCGATCACCGATCTCGGCACCGGCAGTGCCAGTTTCGATGCGCTGATCGGCGGCGCCGCCGATGCCGCCAACCCGATCTACGCGCGCCTGCACAACCCGACCGTGGCGCGTGCGGAAAAGGCCATTGCCGTGCTCGAAGGCACCGAAGCATGCGTCGCCTATTCCTCGGGCATGGCCGCGCTGACCGCGCTGCTGATGGACCGCGCCCAGCACGGCAAGCACGTGCTGGTGGTGCGGCCGCTGTACGGCACCTCGGACCATCTGCTGGAAAGCGGCCTCTGTGGCGTGCAGGCCGAGTTCATCACCGACGCCGGCCAGATCGCGGCGCATCTGCGTCCCGACACCGCGCTGGTGATCATCGAAACCCCGTCCAACCCGACCCTGAACCTGATCGACATCCGCGCCGCGGTGCAGGCCGCCGGCGCGGTGCCGGTGGCGGTGGATTCGACGTTCGCGACGCCCGTGCTGCAGCGACCGATCGAACTCGGTGCGGCCTATGTCTGGCACAGCGCCACCAAGTTCCTCGGCGGTCATGGCGACGTGATCGCCGGGGTGGTGTGCTGTAGCGAGGCCCGCGCGGCCCCGCTGCGCACCATGCGCGCGGCGACCGGTGCGTTGCTGCATCCGCTGGCGGCCTATCTGCTGCATCGCGGCCTGCCGACCCTGAAGATGCGGGTCGAGGCCGCGCAGGCCAATGCCAAGGTGCTGGCGCAGCGGCTGGCCGAACACCCGGCGGTGGCGAAGGTGCATTACCCGGGCTTGGCCGATTCGCCCAACGCCCATCTGGTCGGTACCCAGATGTCCGGCCCGGGTTCGTTGATGGCCTTCGAAATGCGTGGCGGGCACGAAGCCGCGGCCAACGTCATGGCCAAGGTGCAGGTGATGACCTCGGCGGTGAGCCTGGGTTCGGTCGACAGCCTGATCCAGCATCCGGCAGGCTTGACCCACCGGATGGTGCCCGACGACGTCAAGCTGGCCACCGGCATCACCCCGGGACTGCTGCGGCTGTCGGTCGGCATCGAGGACGTCGAGGATCTGTGGGACGATCTCGTGCAGGCGATGGGCTGAGCCGTTGCATCGCCGGTGGAGCGATCCAGCGGCATATGAGGGCTGCTTTTCATCCCGGCGAATGCCGGGATCCGGTTTTCGCTTTCGTCACTCGAAACAGGATCGGACAAGCAGCGCGTCGGTCACAATCGGCGCACCGATGACGCAGCGGATCGCGACCGCTTGATCTCAGCTTCCCGAACGCTTCAGCGCACTGATCACGTTGCGCGTGGTCTCGGGAACCGGCAGGTTGTCGCGCATCGCGGCGAGCCACTGCGGCAACAGCGCGACCGCAGCCTCGATCGCCTCGATCTGCGCCATGTCCGGATTGCGCTTGCGGCCGGCTCGCTTGGCGGTCTGCTCGGCGGCGAGCCCGAGTTCCGCCAGCAACGGCGCACCCACCACCGGCGCGGAGCCTTTCAAGGTGTGGAAGCCACGGGTCAACGAACGCGTGTAGGCGGGATTGGCGTAGTCCGAGCGCCAGGCCACCAAGGCTTTCTCGACGTTCTGCACGATCTCGGTCAATTCGGCGAGGAATACCTCGCGCATCTCATCATCGACGCTTGCCGACATGGCCGGTCTGTTCGATTTGGACTTGCCGCCCGCGAACAAGCCTTGGAGCAGCGTTGAGAACCAATTGCTCAAGTGGTGCCTCCTGACAGGAACCGGAGCGGGATGGTGATGCCATCCGGCTCGCTGTGACAGTGCATCTCAGCGCTGGAATCCCCAACACGCGCCCGGTTGTCATCATAGACGTAGTGCCCGGCTTGAACCGGTCGCCGATGGCGCCGATCCCGGCATTCACGGGATGAACGGGCGCAATCGCGGGTTGAACGGTTGTTGCGCTGCAGTAGGGAGTTTAGGGAGCCTCTTTACACAGAACCTGTTCACGATCTCGACACACGCCACATGGCCGCTGACGCGGCCACCCTTCGCGCCGGGCCGACAAGGCCCAGTGCGGCGTCATCGCTCGGTCGTGTATCGACATACACTCCCTCGCGATTCCTTGCCCTGACCCTTGTCGGCCTCGGTGTGACATGTGTCGGGATCGTGAACAGGTTCCCAGAGGTTCCCGCCCGCCATCTTTTGAAGAGCAAGGATGGCTGGCCACGAATCAATCATGCAAGTGATTGATTCGTGCGAGACGAGTCCGGCCCTGTACCGGACTCGACGTGGGCTGACAACTCCTGGATGGAGTTGTTCAGACCCCCTTAGCGCCCGCCGCCACCGAGGAAACCCTCGCCCGCCTTCAGTAAATCGCCCAGCCCAAGCTGGCCGTCACCGTCCTGATCGAGCATCGATCCGAGCAGGCCGCCTGCGGCGCCACCTTGTTGACGAATGGCGGTGTGCTCCTGTCCCAGCAGGCTGCTGAGGGCGTCCGCGCCGCCACTGGTGGCGGCATGGTTGCCGAGGTGCGCCATCACGATCGGGGCCAGCACTTGCAGCAACTGGCCGGCCTGGCCGGACTGCAGGCCGCTGGCCTGCGCCACGCCCGCCTGCGCAGCACCCTGCTGGCCACCGAAGATATGGTCAAGGATGCCGGCGCCATTGCTGGCGGCACCGCCGCCGCCGCCGAGCACGTCGCTCAGGACGCTGCCGGTGTCCAGCCCGCTATGGTTGTTCTGCAGGGCACCGAGCAGTGCCTGCGCACCTTGCGGCTGTGACGCGTTGGCACCCAATTTGCCCATCAACAATGGCAAGGCGGTATTGATCGCGCTCGACGCTTGCTGCGGATCGATGCCGAGTTGGCTGGCGATTTGCTGCAGCGAGGGGCCGGAGAGGTGGGACAAGATGTCGTCGGTCAGGGATGGCATGGGGGAATCCTGCATGGATGCGCGAGTTTCGGTGCGGCCAACATAACAAACTTGTGCGGGTGCGACAGGATTTCCCGACGCGCCCGCGCAGGCACGGGAATGGTTCAGCTGGACAGCTTCGCCAGCGCGGCGGCAACACCCGCGCCGTAAGCGGGATCGGCCTTGGTGCAATTGTCGATATGGCGCTGCTTGATGAAGTCCGGTGCATCGCCCATCGCGCGGGCGGTGTTGTCGAACAGCGCCTGCTGCTGCGCGGGCGTCATCAGCCGGAACAGGTCACCGGGTTGCTTGTAGTAATCGGCATCGTCCTGACGGAAATCCCAGTGGTCGGCGTTGCCGTCGATCTTCAGCGGCGGCTCGCGGTACTGCGGTTGCTGCTGCCACTGGTGGAAGCTGTTGGGTTCGTAATGCGGGCGGCTGCCGTAGTTGCCATCGACGCGGCCGATGCCGTCGCGGTGGTTGCTGTGCACCGGGCAGCGCGCGGCGTTGACCGGGATTTGCTGGTAGTTGGTGCCGAGGCGGTAGCGCTGCGCGTCGGCGTAGTTGAACAGGCGTGCTTGCAGCATCTTGTCGGGCGATACACCAATCCCCGGCACGAGATTGCTCGGCGCGAACGCGCTTTGCTCCACGTCGGCGAAGAAGTTTTCCGGGTTGCGGTTCAGCTCGAACTCGCCGACTTCGATCAGCGGATAGTCGGCGTGCGGCCACACCTTGGTCAGGTCGAACGGGTGGTAGCTGACTTTCTCGGCGTCGGCTTCCGGCATTACCTGCACGTACATCGTCCACTTCGGGAAGTCGCCGCGTTCGATGGCGTCGAACAGGTCGCGCTGGTGGCTTTCGCGGTCGTGGCCGATCAGCGTGGCGGCTTCGGCGTCGGTCAGGTTCTTGATGCCCTGCCGGGTGCGGAAATGGAACTTCACCCAGAAGCGCTCGCCGGCTTCGTTCCAGAAACTATAGGTGTGCGAGCCGAAGCCATGCATGTGGCGGTAGCTGGCGGGGATGCCGCGGTCGCTCATCACCACCGTCACCTGGTGCAGCGCCTCGGGCAGCAGCGTCCAGTAGTCCCAGTTGTAGGTGGCGCTGCGCAGGTTGGTGTGCGGGCAGCGCTTCACCGCCTTGTTGAGGTCGGGGAACTTGAGCGGGTCGCGGATGAAGAAGACGGGCGTATTGTTGCCCACCATGTCCCAGTTGCCTTCCTCGGTGTAGAACTTCAGCGCGAAGCCGCGAATGTCGCGCTCGGCGTCGGCCGCACCGCGTTCGCCGGCGACGGTGGTGAAGCGGGCGAACAGCTCCGTTTTCTTGCCGACTTCGCTGAAGATTTTTGCGCGCGTGTATTTGCTGATGTCGTGCGTGACGGTGAAGGTGCCGAATGCGCCGGAACCCTTGGCGTGCATGCGCCGCTCCGGGATCACTTCGCGCACGAAATTGGCCAGCTTCTCGTTGAGCCACACGTCTTGCGCCAGCAGCGGGCCGCGCGGGCCGGCGGTCAGGCTGTTCTGGTTGTCCGGCACGGGCGCGCCGAAGTCGGTGGTCAGGTGGGTCGGCGTGTCGGTCGGCTTGCGCATGGCGGGCTCCGGAGGATGGGTGGTGCGCCAACGTTAGGGACTGCAGTCGATCAATGGAAATTGATTGATTGAATATCCTTGATTTCCTCTGGCTATCGGATGCGCCGGGAATCAGCCTGTCCCCGGTCCGTCGATACGCTTGCTCCAATCCTCGACCGCACTCTGCTGCAACCGACGTTCAATGATTTTTCGCCACGACGGCACCAGCGGCAGCGCCAGTGCGGGCTCCAGATGCTTCGGATCCAATATGCGCTGGTAGAGCAGGGTGGCCAGTCGCGCCAGTGGCCAGCCGGGATGCGGGCGTTCAATCAGGGTGAGGGTGTCGCCGGCTTGTGCGTGGCCGGCGTGCAGCACGCGGTAGTACCAGCCGCTGCGGCCAGTATCTTGCACGCGTCGCGCCATGTCCGGCACATCGAAACGGTCATTGAGCTTCCAGCAGGGCTGGCGACCTTGGCTGACTTCCAGCAGCACATCGCCCAGTTCGAAGCGATCACCGAGGCAGACCGTCGCTTCGGTCAGTCCTTGCGTGCTGATGTTTTCGCCGAACGCGCCGGGGGCTTCCAGCATGGGATGCGCCCCCATCTCGTCGCGCCAGCTGGCATAGTGTTCGAACGGGTAGTGATGCACGGCTTTGTCGATGCCGCCATGTACGCGCAAATCGCCTTGCTCGTCACCGGAGAGTCCCAATTCGGTGATGCGAATCAGGCCTGCACGCGGGTGTTTGTCGATGCCGCTGCGAGAATCGGGACGGGTGTACGGCACCGCCTTGCCGGTCAGTAGCGCATCCACCCGCACCGAGTGCGCAAGACTCACGTCAACGCCTTCAAGCGATACAGCGCTTCCAATGCCTGTTTCGGCGTGAGCTCATCGGGGTCAATCCCGGCCAGTGCGTCGAGTGCGGCAGAGTTGGATGCGAACAAGCCGAACTGCTGCGGCGCATCCAGTGCCGGCGCACTCAGTGGCGCAACCGGCGTATCGCGGCTATGCGCTTCCAGCTCTGCAAGCCTTGCGCGTGCTTGTTGCAGCGCGGGTTTTGGCAATCCGGCCAGTGCCGCGACCTGCAGGCCGAAGCTGCGATTGGCCGGCCCCGGCCGCACTGCGTGCATGAACACCAAGGCATCGCCATGCTCCACCGCATCCAGATGCAGATTGGCAATGCCGCTGCCGGGTTCGGCCAGTTGGGTCAGTTCGAAATAGTGCGTGGCAAACAGCGTGTAGCTGCGATTGCTGGCGGCGAGCTGGCGCGCCACCGCATCGGCGAGTGCAAGGCCGTCATAGGTGGAGGTGCCGCGGCCGATCTCGTCCATCAACACCAGTGATTGTTCGCTGGCGTGGTGCAGGATGTAGGCGGTCTCGCTCATTTCCACCATGAAGGTGGACTGGCCGCGGGCAAGGTCATCGCCGGCACCGATGCGGGTGAGGATGCGGTCGATCGGGCCGATCTGCGCACGCGCGGCGGGCACGAAGCTGCCAATCAACGCCAGCAACACGATCAGCGCGTTCTGGCGCATGAAGGTGGACTTGCCGCCCATGTTCGGGCCGGTGATCACATACATGCGCGTGTCTGCATCGAAGTGCAGATCGTTCGGCTCGAACGGCGCATCGCGCAGTGCTTCCACCACCGGATGGCGACCACGTTCGATGGTGATTCCCGGTTCCTCGCGCAGCTGCGGGCAGCTCCAGTCCAGCGTTTGTGCGCGTTCGGCAAAGCTGGCCAGCACGTCGAGTTCGGCCAGCGCCAAGGCGCAGCGGCGCAGCGGCTCCAGCACGGTGTTCAATGCATCCAGCACACCTTCATACAAGAGCTTTTCCCGCGCCAGCGAGCGCTCGCGTGCGGACAGCACTTTGTCCTCGAAACCTTTCAGTTCTTCGGTGATATAGCGCTCGGCACCGGTCAGGGTTTGCCGGCGGGTGTAGTGCACCGGAGCCTTGTCGGCCTGGCCCTTGCTGATTTCGATGAAATAGCCGTGCACGCGGTTGTAGCCGACTTTCAGCGTGGCGATCCCGGTGGCGGCGCGCTCGCGGGCTTCCAGGTCAATCAGGAATTGATCGGCATGGGTGGACAGCTGGCGCAGCTCGTCGAGTTCGGCATCAAACCCTTCTGCAATCACGCCGCCATCGCGTGCCAGCAGCGGCGGTTGTTCGACGATGGCACTGCGTAGCTGCGCGGCGGTGGCATCGTGCTCGCCTAGCTCCGCATGCAGGGCCGCAAGACGCGGCGAATCCAGCGGTGCAAGGATGCCGCGCAGGGCGGGCAACATCGCCAGCCCGTCGCGCAAGGTGGACAGGTCACGCGGGCGGGCGCTGCGCAGCGCCACCCGCGAGAGGATGCGCTCCATGTCGCCGAGGCTGCGGAACGCCTCGCGCAGTGCATTGTCAGCGCGCTGCTCAATGAGTGTCTGCACCGCATGGTGGCGCTGCCCCACCACGCTGCGATCGCGCAGTGGGCGATGCAGCCAGCGCCGCAGCAGGCGGCCGCCCATCGGGCTGACGGTGGAATCCAGCACGCCCAGCAAGGTGGCTTTCACATCGCCATCGACACGCGAATCCAGTTCCAGATGGCGACGGGTGGCGGCATTCATCGCCACCGCCTCGTCGCTGGTTTCCAGCGCGATCGCACGCAGATGCGGCAGGCGCTGCTTTTGGGTTTCTTCGATATAGCCCAATAGCGCGGCGGATGCGGCGGTGGCCAGCGATTTGTCGTCGATCCCGAACGCGGTCAGGTCGTGGACCTGGAAAAACTGCAGCAGCTGGCGGCGGCCAGAATCGGCATCGAACAGCCACGGCGCACGCCGGCGCAGGCCGCGCAGTTCCAGCACGCTGTTCGCCCAGCCGTCTTCATCGGCAATCAACGTTTCCACCGGCTGCAGCCGCGCCAGCTCGGCTTCCAGTGCATCGATGCCGGCCACTTCATTCGCCCGCAGCCGGCCACTGGCCAGATCCGCCCACGCAAGACCGTAGCCATGCTTGCCGCGGGAGATCGCCAGCAACAGGGTGTCGCGACGCTCGTCCAGCAACGCCTCATCCGTCACCGTGCCGGGGGTGACGATGCGCACCACCTTGCGTTCCACCAGTCCCTTGCTGGTGGCCGGATCGCCGATCTGCTCGCAAATCGCGACCGACTCACCCAGTGCCACCAGCCGCGCCAGATAGCTCTCATACGCATGGTGCGGCACGCCCGCCATCGGGATCGGTGCGCCTGCAGAATTGCCGCGCTGGGTCAGGGTGATGTCCAGCAGCCGCGCCGCCTTGCGCGCATCGTCGTAGAACAGCTCGTAGAAATCGCCCATGCGGAAGAACAGCAGCACGTCCGGATGCTCCGCCTTGGCGGCGAAGAATTGGCGCATCAGGGGTGTGTGTTCTGGCGCACTTGTTGATTCCCTGATATTCAAAGCGTTGTGTCTCTTGTGCGCTTGTGGAGGGGAGCTGCGGTCGCAATACGGGGGCATGCCTGCCGCACACAGTCCAATGGATCGGAATGATAGTGGGTTGGAGAGGTCCTCTGGGGGGCGTTTCGCCTATCCTTGTCGGGCAAGGGGAGCCCATGGCAACGAATGAAGCCTTTTCGCGGACATTGATCGACGCCCAGCTCGGCGACGCCGGATGGAAGATCAGTGATGGCGTAAGCACACACTTCGAATACCTGCTGGCGGACGGCACCAAGGCCGACTACCTGCTGTGCGACCGCAACGGCCGCGGCTTGGCGGTGGTGGAAGCCAAGCGCAGCAGCGTCCATGCCCCGACTGCTGCCGACCAGGCCCGGCATTACGCCGAACTGGCCGATGTCCCCTTCATCTTTCTGGCCAATGGCCGTGAAATCTGGTTCTGGGATTGGCGCAACGAAGCGCATCCCCGCTTGGTCTCCACGTTCTATTCGCAGGTTGACCTGGAACGGCGGATTGCAACGGCCATCCAGCGCCGGGACCTGCTGTCGGTGCCCATCGACAAGCGCATTGCCGGTCGCGACTACCAGCATGCCTGTATCGACGCGCTGTCCACCGAAGTAAGGCAGGGCCGACGCAGCCTGTTGGTGGAAATGGCCACGGGCACCGGCAAGACCCGCACCGCCGCCGCTTTCATCAAGCGCATGTTCGAGGCCAATGCCGCCACCCGCGTGCTGTTCCTGGTGGACCGGATCACCTTGGCCGGGCAGACCGAAGAAAACTTCATCGACTACCTGCCAGAGTTGCCTTGCTACGTGTTGCGAGCGGGCAGGCGCTTCGATGACGCCAAGCGGATCACCATCGCCACCCTGCAAAGCATGGTGAACATCTACCGCGATTATTCGGCGGGTTATTTCGATCTGATCATCACCGACGAATGCCATCGCAGCATTTACGGGCAATGGTCGGGCGTGCTGCGGCACTTCGACGGGATCCAGTTGGGCCTGACGGCTACGCCTTGCGTTGCGGGCGAGGATCAGGCCGAGGACGACAGGGCCTTCGTGCGCGACACGCTGCGCTTCTTCGGCGTGGACAAGCCCACCTTCAGCTACGGAATCGGCCAGGCCATCGATGACGGATATCTGGTGCCGTATCAGATCTACAAGGCAAAGACCGTCAAGACGGCTGCCGAATGCGGCTTCGAGGTCAACAAGGATGAGCTCGACTGGTCGGCGATGGACGAGGCCACTGCCGCCGAGTTGCGCGACGCATTCGGCGCCGGCAAGAGCATTACCGTCGATCCCAATGCCCTGGAACGCCGTTTCACTATTCCCGAACGCAACCGCGCCATCGTGCGCGAGTTCCGTGAAGTCATGCGCAATGGCTATCTGGATGCCAAGGGGATTCAGCGCAAGCCCGTACCCGGCAAGACCATCGTGTTTGCCGTGACCAGGCGCCACGCGGAAACGTTGGCGCGCTTGTTCGACGACGCTTTTGCCGACGAAAAGCCACATCCTGCCGTGCGCTATGCCGACTATGTCGTGTCCGACACCGGTGGCGACGACACCCGCGACGGCATGACGAGGATCCGCGCGTTCAAGAAAGAGAAGTACCCGCAGATCCTGGTATCCGTGAACATGCTGGATACCGGCTTCGATTTCCCGGAACTGCAGAATCTGATCTTCGCCCGCTACACCAAGTCCGCCATCCTTTACCGGCAAATGCGCGGCCGCGGCGCGCGCAAGGCGCCGGGCAAAGCCTTGTTTACGATGTTCGACTTTGTCGGCGTGACGGACATGCACGAAGGCGACGATCGCCCGGTCGAGGGTGGTGCCGTCCGCGTGAGAGAACCCAAACCCCGCCCGCAGCAGCCTCGGCGCCTGCTGGCCTTGGATATCGACGATCAGATCGATCCGACCACGCGTGCCTGGCTCACCATGGACGCCGACGGCAATCTGGTGCAGCCGGAAGCGGTTGAGGCACTGGCGCAGGCCATCGGTGCGCGCTTCGAGTCCTGGCTGTTGCCGCGGGAAGCACAATTCAACCCGGAACAGCTGCGCTGGCTGCGCCTGATCGGTAACACCCTGCGCGCCAATGCCGACACGCTGGACGACTTCACCGCCGATCACCTGGACTTCTTCCAGTCTTTCACGGCGCTGGGCGGCCAAGCTGCGGCGATCCGCCTGTTCGGCGGCGCGCAGGCGCTGGAAAATATGCTGTCCAGCCTGAGTCTTGCCGTGTTCTCACCTGAAGCGACGGGCCCCGGCCATGCTGGCGACGCCGTCTCCGCTTTCCTTCACTAGGTTCTGCCCATGCCGATGACTCCCGAACTCCGCCAGAAGGTGGATCGCATTCGCGACGACCTGTTTGGTGGTGGCTATCCCGACCCGGTGAGCAATGCCGAACAACTGGCATTCCTGTTCTTCTTCTACCTGATCGAAGGCATCGACAAGCAGAATGCGGCCCGCGCCCGGGTGCTGAGGCAGCCCTACACCAGCCTGTTCGCGGGCGAGTGGACGCTGCGCAATCCACTCAACGCGCCGAACAAGGGCGATACGGCGATCCCGGCCGAGCGCCTGCGCTGGTCGCTGTGGGCGCGTGGCTTGTCCGGTGAAAATCTGGTGCGTTTCGTGCGTGACGAGGTCTTCCCGTTCTTCGCCGATATCGCTGCCGACAGTGCGGTGAACTTCATGGATGGTGCCCGTCTGGGTATCGATGACCCGGCCGTTCTATCGAAGCTGGTCACCGACGTGGACGGACTGCGCCTGGACGAGGCCGACGCCGACACCAAGGGCGATCTGTTCGAGCATGTGCTGCGCCAGATCAAGCAGGCCGGTGAACTGGGCCAGTTCCGCACGCCGCGCCACATCATCCGCGCCATCGTGGACATCGTGAATCCGCAGATCGGCGAAACCGTCTACGACCCGGCTGCCGGTACCGCCGGCTTCCTGGCGGCGGCCTACAACCATATTCGCCTGGCCAACTCATCGGAGGCGGCCATCGAGACCGTCGAGTCCGACGGCAAGCAGCAACGGCGCGGGCTGGGCGATCGGCTCAACCAGGCGCAGCAAAGCCAACTGGCCAACCGCACCTTCTACGGCAACGACGTCGACCCGAAGATGGTGCGCCTGGCGACGATGAACCTGACCCTGCGTGGCTTGCCGAACGTGCGGATTTTGCGCCGCAATGCGCTGACCAGCACCTTGGACGTGCAGCAGCGTGCTGACCTGGGGTTGCCGGACGCCTACGACGTGGTGCTGGCCAATCCGCCATTCTCCGGGCGCGTGGACCGCGACCGGATCGTGGAGGACGTGCGGGTAGGGAACACCGGCGCCACAGAGATCCTGTTCCTGAAATACATGCTGGACTCGTTGAAGCCGGGTGGCCGCTGCGGGGTAATCGTGCCGGAAGGCGTGTTGTTCGGCTCGACGGGCGCGCACAAGGAAATCCGCCGGTTGCTGGCGGAAAACAATACGGTGGAGGCAGTGCTGTCCTTCCCGGGTGGTGTGTTCCAGCCGTATTCGGGGGTGAAGACTTCTGCGTTGTTTTTCCGCAAGGGCGGCAGCACGGATCGGGTGTTGTTCCTGCACGCGGACAATGACGGCTACAAGCTGGACGCGAACCACGATCAGCCGATAGAGGCGGACGATCTGTCGGGCCTGATCGAGGCGTTCCGTACCCGTGATGATCGTTGGGCCGAGTGGCAGGCTGCAGGTTCAAATCCTGCCCCCGCTACCAACTTCGAGTGGACGAAGAACTGGTGGTTCGCCACGGCGGAGGCCTTGCGTGGCAATGACTACAACTTGAGCGCCAGCAAGTACCGGCCGTTGAGTGCGGCCCAGGTGGATCACCGTGACCCTCGCGAGCTGTTGGACGAGTTGGCAGCGCTGGAGGCGGAGATTGCTAGCGAGGTTGAAGCCTTGCGTGAGGCTCTAGCGGAAGACGCAGCATGACGCAGGTTTTGTTGCGCGATGTGTGCTCACAGGCTCGCGAGCAGATTCGCCCAGGCGAACGTACTGACTTGAAGTATGTCGGCCTCGAATCTGTTGAGGCTGGTACGGGGGCCTTTGTTGATGGCGAATTGTCGAAGACGCCAGAAGATCCGCGCGCCGTAAGTTTTCACTTCGATACGCGACATGTTCTTTACGGGAAGTTACGCCCGTATCTCAATAAGGTTGTTGCGCCAAACTTCGAAGGAAAGTGTTCAACTGAACTTATCCCATTGTTGCCGGGAGAATCTCTGGATCGTCAGTATTTAGCCTACTTCCTGCGAAGGAAGGCAACTGTTGACGCGATTGTCGCGCGCACTGCTGGCGCGCGAATGCCGCGTGCTGACATGAATCACTTGCTGGGGTTGAGCATTCCGTTGCCGACGCTCCCAGAACAGCGCCGAATTGTGGATCTGCTCTCCCGCGCCGAAGGCATTGTCCGACTGCGCCTCGAAGCCCAGCGCAAGGCCGCCGAACTGGTGCCCGCGCTGTTCCGGGAAATGTTCGGTGACCCGGCTAGCAACCCGAAGGGGTGGCCGGTACGTCGCATAGACGAACTCGTCGAGCGATTCGAGGGTGGTAAGAACGTACAAGCAGGGGATGATGAGTCGGCAACATATCGAATCCTGAAAATCAGCGCAGTGACCTCAGGCCGCTATATCGAAAGCGAATCAAAGCCTGCCCCGAACGACTTGGTTCCAGCAGAATCGCATTTCATCGGCACGGGCGACTTGCTGATTTCCCGTGCGAATACGGAAGCGTTGGTTGGCGCAACTGCAATCGTGGAGATCACTGACGGCAGGGCATTGCTCCCCGACAAAATTTGGCGTTTCGTATGGCGCGGCGACGCAACTATCGAACCGAGGTTTGCGCTGCATTTGCTCCAACAGCCCGCAATGCGAAGCAAGTTGAGCCGGCTTGCTTCTGGCACCGGCGGCTCGATGAAGAACATCTCGCAAGCCAAGTTGAAGACCCTGGAATTGCCAGTTCCTCCGATCGAACTGCAGCGCCAATTTGCTGCCAAGGCCGAGGCCGTTCGCGGCATAGCCACCCAGCAAGCAGCCGCGTTGGCGACCGCGCAGGCAACGTTCGACGCCTTGCTTCATCAGTCCTTCGCCTGCCGCCAGCCCGACTGATCCCGCCCTTGGGCGGCTGAACGGCTGGGCGACGGTCCAGTCGAATCGCCTGCAAATTCTGTCGTGAAACTTGATAACAGACAATAAATTGTCCTAAAATGCGTTTCACGGTCGAAATCTGGCCGTTCAAGCGGGGGACGACCATGCTCCACTCCTACGCGTTCAAGAACTTCCATTCGTTCAGGGAACGCACCGAAGTGTCTTTTGCCTTGACCAAAAAGGCCGCTGCGCACGGCTGGGACGCGGTCTCGCCGTCCGGCCAGCGCCTAGCCACGGCCCTGGCCGTGATCGGCGCCAATGGCGCGGGCAAGACCTCGCTGATCAAGCCCTTGGCGTTCCTGAACTGGTTCATCGTCCACTCATTTCAGAGCCAGCCGACTGCGCACATTCCGGTCAAGCCGCATTTTGCCGCGCAGAACGCTCCGATCGAGTTCGAACTGCATGCCGACGATCAGGAAGGCACGCTCTGGCGCTATGTGTTGCGGCTCACGCCGGAGCGCGTGCTGCACGAGGCGGTCTACCGGCGCCCGAACCGGAAGCGTGCGAAGTTCTCCTATCTGTTCGAGCGCGACTGGGACGCGGCCGCGAAGCAGTACGTCATCAAGCAGGATGGCGACTTTGACCTCAGCCCGGCCGAAGCGAAGAAGGTGCGCCAGAATGCCTCGTTGATTTCGACTGCGGCGCAGTATGGCGTGGAAGTCGCGCAGCGTCTGGTGGGCGCGAATGTCGCCAGCAACATCATGCAGGTAGGCCGTGTCGATCCCAATCGCGGCTTCCAGCATGCATCCATCTTCTTCCATGAGAATTCTGCGCTGAAGCAGCAGATGGAAACCCTGTTGCGCGATCTGGACTTCGGTTTGTCAGGTGTTGAGATCCGCAAACTGGACCTCGTTGCTCCGCCAGAGATGAAGCTACCGGATGGCGTGAAGCTACCACCCCAATACCAGGTGCTTGGCGTTCATACGTTGAAGGACGGCTCCAGGCACGAACTGCACATGCTGGAGGAGTCCAGCGGTACGCGCACGGCATTCACGCAACTCTCGTATCTATTGAGCGTGCTGGCCAATGGCGGCATTGCCGTCATCGATGAACTGGAAAGCGACATGCACCCGCACATGATCGCGCCCTTGCTCGATCTGTTCGCCAGCCCGCATACCAACCCGCACCATGCACAGATCATCTTCACCAGCCATTCGATCGAAGTGATCAGTCTGCTCGGCAGGTCGCAGGTGGTCCTGGTGGAAAAGAACGATTGCGTCAGCGAAGCCTGGCGCCTGGACACGATGGAGGGTGTGCGCACGCAAGACAATCTGTATGCGAAATACATGAGTGGCGCCTATGGAGCCGTCCCTCGGATATGACGCCGAGTCCGGTCGCCAGGAATCGTGCGGCCCGGGAGACCTTGCTGGTCGTCGGCGAAGGCGACGCCGAAGTCGCCTTCGTTCGTCATGTGAAGCGAACTTGTGGCGACGTTCTGGGGCGCTCGGTTCAGGAGATCAACGCGCACGGCAAGGGCGGCAAGCATGTCCTGGATACCGCCCGGCGTCGCGCGAACAATCGCGATCACGACAAGGTGGTGTTGCTGCTGGATATCGATACGGATTGGGGTGACGACGAGCGTGCCAGGACGCGCAGGAGTAGCGTCGGTAGACGAGGAAAGCTGGATGTCATCGAGTCCGAGCCATGCCTTGAGGCGTGGCTGTTGAAAATCCTCGGTGTTGAAACCGAGGGTGACACCCGGCACATGAAGCGGGCATTCAAGGCGGCAACCGGCTGTGAAGCACACGAGCCCGATTGGATGGTGCAGCTCACTCGCGCTGTGCTGGATGAAGCCCGGGAACGGGTGCCGCAATTGGCGGCGTTGATGAACCACATGGGCATTGCAAAGCAGTAAGCGACGAAGCGCTGCAAGTGCTTGCCCCCGACACGCCCCGTGGTTTTGTCTTCACCACCCGAATGCGCTACAACGCGCTCACGCCTCCGAACGGGTTGCCGATGAACGTTCCCACCGATGTTGAACTGGATGCCCTGTCCACGCAGCTGGGCCAGCGCCTGCTCGCGGCGCGGCAGATGCTGGTGACGGCGGAAAGCTGCACCGGTGGCTGGATCGCCAAGTGCATGACCGATGTGCCGGGTTCGTCGGGATGGTTCGACTGCGGCATGGCGGCCTACAGCTACGAGGCCAAGCAGGCGTTATTGGGAGTGCGTCCGCAGACTCTCGAGCAATTCGGCGCGGTCAGTCGCGAGACCGTGGTGGAGATGGTGTCCGGGGCGCTGGTGCATTCGGGCGCAACGGTGGCGGTGGCCGTGACCGGCATCGCCGGGCCGGGCGGTGGCAGCGAGGACAAGCCGGTGGGGACGGTCTGGATCGGCTGGAAGCGGCGTGGTGGCTATGCCCATGCCGAGGTCTTCCATTTCGATGGTGACCGTGACGCGGTGCGGCGACAGACCGTGGCGGCGGCCCTGCACGGTCTGAAGCGGTTGCTGGACTGAGACGAGGGGAAGGGTGTTGACCCGGATATGAGTTAGTAGTATTACTACTAACCATGAGCCTGACCGACACCCAACGTGCCATCCACACCTTCCTCGCCGAACGCATCGAGGCCGATGGCTTCGCGCCCTCGCAGACGGAAATAGCCCGTGCCTTCGGCTTCAAGGGCGTGCGCGCCGCGCAGTACCACCTGGAAGCGCTGGAGGCGGCCGGGGTGATCGAGCGCAGCCCCGGTCGCGCGCGCAGCCTGCGCCTGCTGCAATGGCCGGATCGGCCGCAGCAACTGCAACTGGCAGCCAATGACGATGCACTGCAACTGCCGGTGCTGGGCCAGGTGGCGGCCGGCATTCCGATCGGCGCCGACATCGGCAGCGAGCAGGTGGTGCTGATGGATCGCACCCTGTTCACCCTCACCCCGGATTACCTGCTGCGGGTCAAGGGGGATTCGATGTGCGATGAGGGCATCTTCGATGGTGACCTGATCGGCGTGCATCGCACCAATGAAGCACGCAGCGGGCAGGTGGTGATCGCGCGGATCGACGATGAAATCACGGTCAAGCTGTTCAAACCGACGCGCGACCGGATACGCCTATTGCCGCGCAATCCCGATCATGCGCCGATCGAAGTCCAGCCGGGCCAGGACTTCGCCATCGAAGGCTTGTACTGCGGACTGGTGCGCCCGCATGCGTGAGCCTCTCTGCAGGACGGTCGGGTGCAATTCCGAGTTGTATTGCGGTGTTGTCCGATATGCGCCACCAGCAACGAGTGCGAAATTTTCCCTGAGGACTGGCGCTGTCGCAGCCTGTGCGACTGACCCGATCTAGCCTGTCCACGTACCCGATTGATCAACCCATTCCCCGCTTTCACCCTTCAAGGAGCACCCCGATGGACGAAAACAAGAAGCGCGCGCTGGCCGCGGCCCTGACCCAGATCGAGCGCCAGTTCGGCAAGGGTTCGGTGATGCGGATGGGCGATCGCACCGTGGAAGCGGTGGAAACCATCGGCACCGGCTCGCTGATGCTGGATATCGCGCTCGGCATCGGCGGTCTGCCCAAGGGCCGCGTGGTCGAGGTCTACGGCCCGGAATCCTCTGGCAAGACCACCCTGACCCTGCAGGCCATCGCCGAATGCCAGAAGGCCGGTGGCACCTGCGCCTTCATCGATGCCGAGCATGCGCTCGATCCGGTGTACGCACAGAAGCTGGGCGTCAACCTCGATGATCTTTATTTGTCGCAGCCAGACACCGGCGAGCAGGCACTGGAAATCGCCGACATGCTGGTGCGCTCCAACGCCGTGGACATGGTGGTGGTCGATTCGGTGGCCGCGCTCACGCCCAAGGCCGAGATCGAAGGCGAGATGGGCGACCAGTTGCCCGGTCTGCAGGCCCGCCTGATGAGCCAGGCCCTGCGCAAGCTGACCGGCAACATCAAGCGCAGCAATTGCCTGGTGATCTTCATCAACCAGCTGCGCATGAAGATCGGCGTGATGATGCCGGGCCAGAGCCCGGAGGTCACCACTGGCGGCAATGCGCTGAAGTTCTATGCCTCGGTGCGGCTGGATATTCGCCGCATCGGCAGCATCAAGAAGGGCGAGGACATCATCGGCAACCAGACCCGGATCAAGGTGGTCAAGAACAAGCTGGCGCCGCCGTTCAAGCAGGTCATCACCGAGATCCTCTACGGCGAGGGCATCTCGCGCGAAGGCGAGCTGATCGAGATGGGCGTGAATGCCAAGCTGGTGGACAAGGCCGGTGCCTGGTACAGCTATGACGGCGAGCGCATCGGCCAGGGCAAGGAAAATGCACGCCAGTTCCTGAAGGAAAATCCGCAGGCAGCAGCCAAGCTCGAAGCCGCGTTACGTGAGCAGTTCGTGCCGGAAGAGGCTGCGCGCGACGAAGGCGAAGGCAGCGTCGATTGATGGGTCCGGGTGACGGTGGCGGCACCTTGTCCTCGTCAGTATGGTGCCGTCATTGTCGCCCGGGTCAGGATTTGGCATGCAGGGGGTGGATGATCTTCGTTCACGCGTTGCGGCCATCGCTCGGAGGCCCTGATGGCCACGGACTCAGATTTCATCGGCTACATTCACGAACAGGCGGGCCTGGAAGAACGCCTGACCCACAAGCGCATGTTCGGCGAGTACGGGATCTATCTGGATGGGAAGGTGGTCGCATTCGCTTGCGATAACAGCTTGTTCCTGAAGCCCACCGATGCGGCGCGCGTGCTGCTGCCCACGGTCACGCCGGGCAAACCCTATCCGGAAGCCAAGGATTACTTCGTCCTTGACGAGTACCTGGATGACAGCGATCTGCTGCGCCGGTTGTTGCAGGCCACGGCGGATGCGGTGCCGATGCCGAAGCCGAAGCCGAAGGCATCCAGGCGTGCGGTTCAGCGCGGGGCGGCGAAAGCGCCGCGGAAGCGTACGGACAAACCAGCACGATGACATCCGATCAAACCGCCACGGCAGCATGCAATGGAGATGCCGACTCCCGCGCTGGAGATTCCGCCGGTCTGGCGCCAGGCAGTTTTCGCGGCAAGCCGCGCCGCCCCGAGCCAACCCCGACCCAACGCGCGCTCGCCCTGCTGACGCGGCGTGAGCACTCGCGCAAGGAATTGCAGCGAAAACTGCAGGCGCGCGGCGTCAGTGTCGAGCAGGCGCAGCAGGCGGCAGACGCGTTGGAGTCAGCGGGCTGGCAGAGCGATGCGCGCTTTGCCGAATCATTGGTACGTGCGCGAGCCAGCGGTGGCTACGGGCCGGGCTATATCCGCGCGGAACTGGCGACGCATGGCTTGGGCGCCGAGGAAATTGCCGTCGCGCTCGAAAACTACGATGGCGATTGGATCGAACGTGCTGGTGATCTGGTGCGGCGGCGATTTTCGCTGGTCGGTGAAGGTGATCGGCAGGCGCGCCGCAAGGCCGCCGATTTCCTGCTCCGCCGCGGGTTTTCAATGGAGCAGGTCAGGGGCGCGTTGCGCGTCGAGGAATGAGCGCCTCGGTTGGTTGTCGTCAGTCCGTCCCGACCACGAACCTGCAGAGCGTCCCGGCCAACCCTTCCAGAAACGCGTGCTTGTCCTGCAGTGGCTCAACGGTGTGCGGCGGCGGCTGGTCCATGCATGAGAAGTGGCCAGCGCCGCGGGTGATGTGAAGTTTCGTGGTCTGCGCGGTTCGCGCTGTTTGCAGGGCCTGCATTTGCAAGGTCTGCACAAGCCATTCGCTTTGCGCCGGCGGAGTGATGTGATCCTCGCTGCCTGCCCATGCCAGCAGCGGCGCGTGCACCGTATCAAGCGCGCCGGGTGCGCGGAAGAACCCGGTTGGGGTCGCCAGCAGTGCGAGTTTCCGGATGCGTGGCGCCGTCGGGATCTCGATGTGCTGTCCGGGCCCCAGCCAGAGCTGGCCTCCGGCGAGGGCGAGCAAGGTGGCACCACCAATGGAATGGCCGATTGCCGTCACGGTGGCGCTGGCCTCGGTCAAGGAATTCATGGCAAGTCGCAACCGGCGTGCCCTGCGCATCAACTCACCTTCGCTGGGCGTGGTCGCTGCCAAGCGCTGGAAATGCGGCGCGATCACGGTGCAGCCGGCGTTGGCCAACGCCGCAAGCAGGGTGCCGTAGCGCAACGGGTCGCCGCCTGCGCCCACCGCGAACAGGACGGCGGGCTTGCCTGCAGATGCGGCATGGGCCGACACATCGAATGGCTCGGAGCCGTCCAACAATGTCAGCGTTTCCATTCGAACCCCGGCAGTGGGCCTTGTCTGGATCGCGTGGGAATGCCTGCTGGTTGCCTTGGGCAACGCATCACGCTGTCGGTTTCCCGCGCAGCAGGCTGAGGGAGAGTCCACCGACCAGCAATGCCCCCACGACCAGCACTGCCCAAAGGGTCAGCGATTTCCAGTCGCGCGGCTTCGGGGCAGGCTGGTACGCGGCGGCTCCCGCCAAGTCAGCTCCGGCACCAAGTGTTGCGGATGCCGGTTGCCATTGCTGGCCATGGCGTGCGCGAAGGTCATCCAGCAACGGCTCCAGCGCCGCAGTGTTCGCTGTGGCATCGGCGCTGCCTGCAACCAGGCGATACGGTGCGCGCCCTTGCGCGAGGAAGATCACGCTGCCGCTGCGGTAACCCAGTCGCAGGACGGGTGCCGTAGCCAATGGTGCGCCCGAGTCCTGATGCAGTTTCCATTGCGGATCGGTCACGGCCTCATCGAAGGTAACAGGGGCGGAATGCAATGGTTTGCCGGCCTCTTCGAGACTCCAACTGGCCAGATTGTCGATTCGGGCTTGCCAACGGGGTTGTGCGCTCCCGGACATCGAACTCCCTGACACCGCCGTGTCACGGCTGGAGACGCTCCAGCGTGCAGAACTATTTCCCGGCATGACTACGTCCACGCGCTGGATCGGGAATCGTCCGCGCAGGGCATAGCTGAACTCCTGATTTCCGGCCGCAGTGAGCGATGCGTTGATCCACTGCCAATCCGCGTCGATCGCTGGCGCACTGACTTCGCCACGAAAGCCCGTCGGCACCAGCGCGCCCTGAACCTTCATCGGAATCATCCGCAGGTAGCGCAGCGATGTGTCCAGGCGCACGCTGTCCATCCGCAGTTGCTGACCTTGGTTGCGCAATTGCAGCAAGTGCAGTTGCGGGTCCAGCAGCTCCCAGTTGCGCAGATCGTCGCTGCCTTCCAGCCGATAACTGGCATCTAGCGCCGCGTCGGAATCGGCCCAGTCGACGATGAGCCGGGTCAGGGTGTCCTTGTCGCTGCCGCGATCGATCAGCCAGGGTGTCGGTGCATTGCTGCTGGCCGCAGGGAATGCAGTCGGCGCATGCACGGACACCACCGTGCCATCGGTCGTGCGTTCGACCATCAGCGCGAGGTCGCTGCTGTCGACGGTGGCGGTCGCAGGCAAGGCGAACCAGTGCAGCGCCACCTGCCGTTTCGAGTCAGCGGCAGGAGTGGCCGCCGCATAAGCCGTGCTGGCGACCGGCTTGCCGTCGGCGTCGATCACCTGCACGTCGCGCAGGTCACGCCAGTAGGTGGCGGCGTAGACATCGGCATCCAGCGCGATCCGATAGGCCCCGGCATCGGGCCGTGACAGGCTGATCGGCCATTGCCGCGCGAATTGCGGCGGCGCTTGTGCACCGGTAAGGAACAACAGGGCAAGCGCAGTGATCACCAGCCCTCGTGCATTCGGTTTCATGCCTCGACTCCATCGGCTGCGGCGGGTGTGGGCGGCGGCAGCGTGCGCCGTGGCGGTACCGGCGCCATCCAGCCGACCAGCGTGCACAGAAGGCCATAGGCGATGAAGGCGCCGATGCCGAGCAGGTCGCCCAGATTGGTGCGATCGACCAAGAGCAGCTTCAGCAGCACGATGCCCATCAGGATGGCACCCGACAGCCACAGCCCCCATTGGCCGCGTCGCGAGCCCAGCACCCAGCCGATCACGCCCAGCAAGCTCCAGACCACGGCGAGGCTGGTTTGCGCCTGCATGCTCGGAAGCAGATCGACATCCCAAGCCTTGCCGCCCCAGTGATGGACGCCGCGCAGGGTCATCACCGAAACCAGCAGCAGCGCCGCCAGCAGCACGGCGAGGCGCCAGGGCGAGCTGGCGGGCAGGCCGTGGTCACGCAGCGTCTGCGCCAGCAATACCAGCAGCGCGGCCTGTGCCAGATCGAGTGGATTCAGCAGCGGCAGCCACGGCAGCGGGGCGCTGTTGCCGGGGTCGGTCAAGGCCAGGCCCCACCAGAGGATCAGGGCCACCGATGCCAGCACTTGCAGCGGCAGGCGCTTGTCGTCGAACAGGGCACCCAGCGGCGGTGTCAGCCAGTCCCAGCGGAGCAGGGCAGTGGCCGCGAGTACCAACCACGGCAGCGCCAGCAACATCCACACCCAGCCATCGGCAAGGTCGTAGACATCGCCGACATGCCAGGCGAGCAGCGACAGCACCGTCGGCCACAGCATCCACCAGACCAGTTGCGCCCACCCGGCGGTTGCGGTTCCGCTCGCGCGCAAACAAACCAGGCTGCGCAGGGCGAGCACCGCGAACACTGGCCAGGTCCAGATGCCGGCCTGCGCGAATGGCTGGTCCTGCGTCACGGTCTGGGCGAACGCCAGCGGCAGGGCCAGCAGCAATCCGCCCAAGGTCGTCCATGCCGGTCCACGCGCCGGGTCGCGGCGATGGAATTCCGACGCCAGCCAGGCCGAGATGCCAAATAGCAGCAAGTCAAGATGCAGCGTGTTTTCGTGCGGTGCGAAGCGGGCGATTTCACCCAAGCCATCGCCCAGCCACCACAGCAGGCCCCAGCCATAGAACACGCCTGCAACTGCCATCGATCCGGCCTTGCGATACAGCCATGCCGTCATGAAGCCGGCGAGGGCGATCAGCAGCGCGCCCATGAAACCAGGGTTGGCAACGGCGATGGCGTCGGGGGTGGCAAGCCCGGTCGCGCCGATGCCCAGCGCATAGGCCGCGGCCAGTTGCAGGGCCACGCCGGTCCAACGCGCCAGCCGGCGTTGCTGCTGCATACCCAGCCAGACCAACCCGGCACCTTCCAGCGCAAAGACCGAAGCGGTGGCCCGGGCCGACAACGCCAACGGGATCGACAAGGTGGCAAAACCCACCGCGAGGATTGCAAATCCCTGCGCCAGCAATTGCATCCGTTCACGCCCGATCAAGAGTCGCGCCAACACGGCATACAGGGCCGCTAGCCCTAAGGCGCACAGCGCCAACGGCATGCGCTCGCCCTGCAACAGCCCCGCCTGCAGCGAGAACGCGATCAGCGGCGTGCCGAACAGCAGGCAGCCGTCAATTCGCGCCCCGCCCGGTGTGCTCGCCTTGCGCGCATACAGCAAGGGCAGGGCGAGGTAGAAGGCGAAGAACAGCAGCAGGAAGGGTTCGGTACTGGCGAATTTCTCCGGCGCATAGTCCAGCACGCCCCAGGCTGTTGCGATCCCCCAGGTGAAGCCGAACCCGAGCAGGTTGAGGATGCGCCACGGCCGCATCCACGCCATCGCGAGGATGCCGGCATTGAGCACGGCGTAGTAGGAGAACAGCGCGACATGGTTGCCGCTGCCATCGGACAGCCAGATCGGCGCCATGAAGCCGGCAAGGGTGCCGAGGATGGCCAAGGTGCGCGAATCCTGCAGCACCGCCATGACCGCCAGCCCCGCAATCAACAGGACGCTGAAGCCGAATGCCGAACCGGCACCGATCAGGTGATAGGTCTTGAACGCGGCGAACGCGACCAGCAGCAGCACGCCAATCGCGCCACCTTGCAGTGCGAGAGCGAAGCTGCGATGACTCTCGCGCTTGCGCCAGGCGAAGGCCAGCGCCGCAATGGCTGTTGCGCTGATCCCGGCCAGCTTCAGCTCGACCGGGACATGCAGCCAGCCCTGGTTGCTGGCGTAGCGCAGCAGGGAGGCCACGCCGACCAGCAACACCAGCATGCCGATCTTGACCGGCACGTTGCCGCTGGCGAACCATTGCTTGACCCGGGCGATGCCGATCTCGACCGCACTGGGAGCGTCCGGCAGGCGCGGCGATGCGGGCTCCGCCGGCGTATCACCCAGCGGTGCCCTGTTCGCGCCCAGCACCCGATCCCAGTCCGGTAGCGGTGGAGGCGCAGGCGCTGCGCTGGTTGTGGGCGTCGGTACTGGTTCAGACGGAGCCGTCCAGCGATCCACCGCTTCCGCAGGTCCACGGAAATCGGACGTCTGCGCAGGCTTCGATTCGGAAGCGGCGTACGCGCGGGCGGTAGCGGTCGCCATGGCAGGCCGGTCGGCTTGCTGTGTCTTCAGCTGTTCAAGTTCGTTTTCCAGCCTGCCCAGTTGCTGGCGCAGGCGGGAGGCTTTGAACAAGGCGGTGATGCCGAGGATGGGCCCCAGCAGCACAACGAGAGCGAGCAAGAGGCCCAGCAGGATCCATTCGTCCAAGATGCACTCCAGCCCACTGGCGATGTGGCGTCAGCAAATCGGATCAAACCACAGTCCGTGGCGTTCGGCAAAGCAGGCCTGCACCGGTTCGGGTCGTACTGGCTCCGGCCCTGTAAACTTCCCGGTTTGGGTTGTCGACTCGACTCTGCGGCCACATCGTGAGCGGCCTGCGGGCGTGTCATGCCCGCCTCCTCCCATCCCTGTTTGCCCGCATGAAAACCACCGCCGACATCCGCCGCGACTTCCTCGATTTCTTCGCCGCCAAGGGCCACACCATCGTGCCGTCGGCACCACTGGTACCGGGCAATGACCCGACCTTGCTGTTCACCAATTCCGGCATGGTCCAGTTCAAGGACGTGTTCCTCGGTGCGGAAAAGCGCAGCTACGTGCGCGCGGCCGATGTGCAGCGCTGCCTGCGCGCCGGCGGCAAGCACAACGATCTGGATTCGGTGGGCTACACCGCACGCCATCACACCTTCTTCGAGATGCTGGGCAATTGGTCGTTCGGCGATTACTTCAAGAAAGAGGCGATTGCATGGGCATGGGAGCTCCTGACCGAAGTCTGGCAGCTGCCCAAGGAGCGCCTGCTGGCCACGGTGTATCACACCGATGACGAAGCCTATGGCATCTGGTTGAACGACATCGGCCTGCCGCCGGAGCGGATCATCCGAATTGGCGACAACAAGGGCGCGCCGTTCGCCTCCGACAACTTCTGGCAGATGGCCGATACCGGCCCCTGCGGGCCGTGCAGCGAGATTTTTTACGACCACGGCCCCGAGCATTTCGGCGGCCCGCCCGGTTCGCCCGACGAGGATGGTGATCGCTACATCGAAATCTGGAACAACGTGTTCATGCAGTTCGACCGTGCCGCCGACGGCACGCTGACGCCGCTGCCCGCGCCCTGCGTGGACACCGGCATGGGCCTGGAGCGCATCACCGCGATCCTGCAGCACGTGCATTCCAATTACGAAATCGACCTGTTCCAGGCGCTGATCAAGCACGCCGCCGAACTCACGTCGACCGCCGATCTGGAAAACAAATCCCTGCGCGTGATCGCCGACCATATCCGCGCCTGCGCGTTCCTGATCGTCGATGGCGTGCTGCCGTCCAACGAAGGCCGTGGCTATGTGCTGCGCCGGATCATCCGCCGCGCCCTGCGCCACGGTTGGATGCTGGGCGTGCGCCAGCCGTTCTTCCACAAGCTGGTGGCGACGCTGGATGCGCTGATGGGCGAAGCCTATCCGGTGCTGCGCGAAGGCCGCGCCACCACCGAGCGTGCGCTGAAAGCCGAAGAGGAGCGTTTTGCCGAAACGCTGGATTCGGGCATGAAAATTTTCGAAGACGTGGCCGCGCGCGTCAGCGACCAGATCATCCCCGGCGGCGATGTGTTTCGCCTGTACGACACCTACGGCTTCCCGCTGGATCTCACCCAGGACATGGCACGCGAACGCGGCATGTCGGTGGACGTGGCCGGCTTCGATGCAGCGATGGATCAGCAGAAGGAAACCGCGCGTGCGGCCGGCAAGTTCGGTGGCGGCGTGCAATTGCCAGCGGATTTGGTGGCGACACTGTCATCCACCCAATTCCTCGGATACGAGGCGCTATCGGCTGACGGCCTGACCGTGCTGGCGCTATTGAAGGACGGCAAGCCGGTGGATGCGATTGCCGCCGGCGATGACGCCATCGTCCTGCTCGATCGCACGCCGTTCTATGGCGAATCCGGTGGCCAGGTTGGCGATACCGGTGCCTTGTCGGCGGCGGGCGTGGCCTTTGCCGTCAGCGATACGCTGAAACTGGCCGGCCAGTTCCACGGTCATCGCGGCGCGTTGACGGCCGGTGCGCTGAAGAAGGGCGACGTGCTGCACGGCGCGGTGGACGCGGCGCGCCGCAAGGCCATCGTGCTCAACCACAGCGCTACGCACCTGCTGCACGCAGCGCTGCGCAACGTGCTCGGTACCCATGTCCAGCAGAAAGGCTCGCTGGTCGCGCCTGATCGCCTGCGTTTCGACTTCTCCCACTTCCAGCCGATGACGGCGCAGGAACTGGCCGAGGTCGAACGGCGGGTCAATGCCGAAGTGCGCGCCAACCATGAAGGCGAAGTGCGCCACATGGCGATGCAGGAGGCCTTGGATTTCGGTGCGATGGCGCTGTTTGGCGAGAAATACGGCGAAAACGTGCGGGTGCTGCGCTTTGGTCCCACCTCCACCGAGCTGTGCGGCGGTACCCACGCGGGACGCACGGGCGATATCGGCCTGTTCAAGCTGGTCAGTGAAGGCGGCGTGTCGGCCGGTGTGCGCCGCATCGAAGCGGTGACCGGGCAGGGCGCGCTGGACTTCGTTGGCGAAGAAGAACAACGCCTGCACGAAGCCGCGCAAATGCTGGGCGGCAATCCGGCGGAACTGGCGCACAAGCTGCACGCGCTGCTGGACCGGCAAAAGAAGCTCGAACGCGAACTGGAGGCGATGAAAGCCAAGGCGGCCTCCAATGCCACCGGCGACCTCGGCGCGCAGGCGCAGGACGTGGCCGGCATCAAGGTGCTGGCCGCACGCCTGGAAGGCTTCGATGCCAAGGCCCTGCGCGATGCGATGGATCGGCTCAAGCAGCAGCTCGGCGATGCGGTGATCGTGCTGGCCGGCGTGCAGGACGGCAAGGCCGCATTGGTGGCAGGCGTGTCCGGCGCGGCGCTGGGGAAGATCAAGGCCGGCGAGGTGCTGGGCGAGGTCGCCCGCAAGAGCAATGGCAAGGGTGGCGGCCGTCCGGACATGGCCCAGGGTGGTGGTGAGGACGGCCCGGCATTGCAGGCAGCGCTCGCCGAGGTGGCGGGCTGGGTGCAGAAAGCTGTGTCGTAAATCGGTTTCGCGAACCGTGACGGCCGACTTGTTGCGCGGGGACCGCCGACGGTATCATCCATGAACCGGACGTGACCGCGTGCACACGATCGTGCGTACCACCGCGGCAAGGGAGTTGCGATGTTGATCCTGACCAGACGCGTAGGCGAAACCCTGATGATCGGTGATGCGATCACCGTCACCGTGCTCGGCGTGAAGGGCAACCAGGTGCGCATCGGCATCACTGCGCCGAAGGACGTGGCCGTCCACCGCGAAGAGATCTACCAACGCATCCAGGGCGGCGGCAGGCCGGAAGCATCGGCGGCAACAGGCGAGCCGGACCCATCCGACGACTGAAAAGGTTTGCCCGAATCGGGCCTTGCCTGTATCCTTGCGCGCTCGCACTGCGCGACCCGGAGACTTGCCCGAGAGGCCGAAGGGGCTCCCCTGCTAAGGGAGTATGGGGTCAAAAGCTCCATCGAGGGTTCGAATCCCTCAGTCTCCGCCAGTTCCGCTGTGCGACAGCAAAATGCACCAACGTTTGCGTTGACGCACTGCGCTGCAATGCATCACAATTGCGTTTCTGCGCCCGTAGCTCAGCTGGATAGAGCACCAGGCTACGAACTTGGGGGTCGGGAGTTCGAATCTCTCCGGGCGCGCCACCAAAAAAGCACAAGGGTCAATGGGCTAGCGCCTGTTGGCCCTTTTGCTTTTTCGTGCCGCTGGTTGCGCTGAGCCAGGTCCGGGCTAGTCACGCTGCTTTCGCTGACAAGTCCAGCGCCTGCCGCGGGCTCGTTCCGTGGATGGCAGGTGCAGCGAAGCGCTAATGCTTCTGCTTCACCCGATTTGCGGGCTTGCCGCGTTCGGGCAAGGGCTTCACGCCACGGGCGAAGCCCTCGTCCACCTCGACCAGACGGAAGTCGATCTTGCGGTCTTCCACGCTGGCCTTGAGCACCACGATGCGGACGCGGTCACCCAGCCGGTATTCCAGGCCACGGCGTTCGCCACTGAGGGTCTTGCGGACGGCGTCGAAGTGGTAGAAGTCACGCGGCAATTGAGTGACGTGCACTAAACCATTCACCTTGGATTCGTCGAGTTCGACGAACAGGCCAAAGCTGGTCACGCCGCTGATCACGCCGTCGAATTCCTTGCCGACGTGGCCTTCCATCCACGCCGCGCGGTAGCGTTCGTCGACTTCGCGCTGGGCCTCGTCGGCACGGCGCGAGCGTTCCGAGCATTGCAGCGACAGGCTGGCCATTTCATGCGGCGAGTAGGTGTAGGTGTCCGGGCGGCCGCCAGTCAATGCGTGCTTGATTGCGCGATGCACCAGCAGGTCGGGATAGCGGCGGATCGGCGAGGTGAAATGCGCGTAGGCTTCCAACGCCAGCCCGAAGTGGCCGATGTTGTCCGGCGCGTACACCGCAAGTGACTGGCTGCGCAGGATCACCGATTCCAGCAGGGCCGCGTCGGAGCGTTCGCGGATGGTGGCCAGCAGCGTGCGGAAGTCCTTCGGCTTGACCTTGGCCCACGGCGGCAGGCGCAGCTTGAATTCCTTGAGGAATTCCTCCAGATCGGCGTACTTGGATTCCGGCGGCTTGTCGTGGTCGCGGTAGGGCGCGGGGATGCGTGCCTGCAGCAGGTGCAGGGCGGCCTGCACATTGGCCGCGATCATGCACTCTTCGATCAGCTTGTGGGCATCGTTGCGCTGGAGCATTCCTGCCTGCGCCACCGCGCCCTGCGCATCCAGCACGAAGCGCACTTCGCTGCTTTCGAACTCGATCGCGCCGCGCTTGGCGCGCGCCTTGTCCAGCACCTTGTAGAGCTGGTGCAGGCGCTGGATTTGCGGCAGCAGCGGGCCGATCTTCGCCAGCGCGGCCTGGTGCTCGTCCTCGGGAATGCCATCGCCCACCGCATTCCACACGTCGGTATAGGTCAGGCGTGCGTGCGAATGCATCACCGCTTCGTGGAAGCTGGCGTGGGTGACGATGCCATCGCGACCGACCTGCATGTCGCAGACGAAGCACAATCGATCCACCTTCGGCATCAGCGAGCAGATGCTGTTGCTCAGGGTCTCCGGCAGCATCGGCACCACGAAGCCCGGGAAATAGACCGAGGTCGCCCGCAGTTGCGCTTCCTCGTCCAGTGGCGTGCCGGGCCGCACATAGTGCGAAACATCGGCAATCGCGACGATCAGCCGGAAGCCGTCTGCATTGGGTTCGCACCACACCGCATCGTCGAAATCCTTGGCGTCCTCGCCGTCGATGGTGACCAGCGGGATGGCGCGCAGGTCCACGCGCCCGGTGATGTCGGCATTTTGTAACGTGAGCGGCACCGCCGTGGCCTGTGCCAGCACCTCCGGTGGGAATTCGTGCGGGATGTCGTGCCCGTGGATCGCCGCTTCCACCGCCTGCGAGGCGGTGAGCTTGTCGCCAAGCACCGCCAGCACCTTGCCGATCGGCGGCCGATGCGCGTCCTGCGGCGTGGTGATCTCGGCGACCACCAATTGCCCGGCCTTGGCGTCGCTGCGGGCGTCCTGCGGGATCATCACGTTGCGCTGAATGCGCTTGTCGTCCGGCACCACGTAGGCGATGCCAAGCTCTTCCACGTAGCGCCCGAGCAGGCGGGTCAGGCGACGCTCCAGCACTTCAACGATGCTGGCCTCGCCACGCCCGCGCCGATCCATGCCGGTGAGGCTGGCCAGCACGCGGTCACCGTGGCTGACCTTGCGCATCTCGAATGGCGGCAGGAACAGATCGTCGCCACCGGCTTCCGGGCGCAGGAAGCCGAAGCCGTCGGGATTGGCGATCACGGTGCCAGGAATCAATGCGGTCTTCGACGCCGGCACGAAGCCACCGCGCCGGTTCTGCAGCAGCTGGCCGTCGCGCAGCATTGCCTGCAGGCGCTTTTCCAGTGCGGCGTAGCGGTCATCGGCGGTCAGCCCCAATTTCTGCGCCAGTGCATCCGCATCCATCGGCCCGTCCTGCGCGGCCAAGACCTGCAGGATCATCTCGCGGCTGGCGATCGGATACTCGTAGCGCTGCGCCTCGCGCTGGGCATGGGGATCGAAGCGTGGCGCAGTGGGATGGGTATCCACGCGGCCACCTTTGCGTGGCGCGGACATCGCCGTGGCCTGTGGCATCCACGGTGGCAGCGATGTCGGCTTGCCCCCGCCCTGGCCCGGTCGCTTGCCCGGTTCCGACTTGCCGGTGTGGCCGCGCTGCGTCGCCTTGCCATCGCCACGCGTGGTCGCGCCCTTGCCGCGGCCACCGCCGCGCTTGCCGGAGGATTTGGTCATGCCTCGATGATACAGGGTGGTCGTGTGCGGCTCGATGCCAGCCCGGTGGGAATCTTTCGTCGCATTCGACAATTCGTCGTTGACAGCGCCCCATTCGAACCGGACAATGCGCAGCTCACCACCTGCCCAGGTGGCGGAATTGGTAGACGCACTAGTTTCAGGTACTAGCGGGTAAAACCGTGGAGGTTCGAGTCCTCTCCTGGGCACCAAGGTTATGCGCCACGCTTAGCTCCCCTGCGGCGTGGCGTAATTTTGTCGGAGTCAGGCCGCTTTCTTGCCACGATTTTGCCGCCCGCGCTCTGCCTCCCACCATTCCAGCAGCTCGCTGCGGAGATAAGTCAGGCGTTTGCCGATCTTGACAGGTCGCGGGAAGCCTGGACGCGCGGCGATTTGCCGGAACGTGCCGACTGGGACAGCCAGCAGCAAAGCGGAGGCCTCGACGCCGAGCGCGCGGTTGCCTTCAACCAGCGCCGCTAGTGTGGTCAGTGCGTGTCCAACATCTGAGGTCATTCGGTTGCCCACCTCGAACTGCATTTTCTTGGGATGGCTGCGCGCAACACGCTTAGGATTCGTGACCAGCCGACGCGTCCTGGTTGGGTGTTGCCGTTGACGACTACGCGATAGCTGTCGATGCGCGTTGTTGCGTGCATGTCGATGATTGTGCGGACGACTGCGCCGGTGTCGTAATCCTCGACGATCAGGCGGCGGCGAAGATCTGGCGGGTGCCATCGTTGCACTGGCTCGCGGGCCATGCGCGCGCGCGCGCGGCCTTCCTGCATCGCGCGCTGGTGATGCGCGATGCGTTGTCGGTAGCGATTTGATCGACGATATGTCATGGCAGACCTTGCGCGCTCTGTGTATTACTTGTTAGGGCTCATGACCAAAATTATCGCGACATGCGCCGCTCTTCTGATCTCTACGCCGTGCCTTGCCTCGGAGCAAACGGCTGTTCTTACGCCTGAAGCACTTGCCCAAAGCAAGAACTCCCTGATAGGCAAGAACCTACAAGTTGACGGTTGTATCTATATTCACCATCACGGAATGCAAATAGGCCCCTGCACCAAGCACGACTGGCATCAAATCACCCTGGCGGACGATCCTCGAGATTTGCTACCCGCCGCTTTCGGCCCCAATAAAATTCCGTTTGGCTCAATCAAGGCACGCTTCAAGGGTCGGATTGTCAATCTAGAATATGATTGGCCAGAGCATGGGTTCAGGCCAACATTGCAAATCGACTCCATCACAAATGTCGAAAAGCATGAGCCCTAACAATTCATTCAAGCCGACGCCGCTTCGCGGCGCGGCTTAATTCAGGTGTTATGCCCCAGTCGCTGCATCGCGTAGCTCTTTCGCATGTCGTGCCCAGTCATCGCAGCCAATTCGTGCAGCAGCTTGTCTCGCGCTTCCGGGGTGGCCTTCTCCACCAGTTCGCAATCGGTCAGCGCCGCCCATCCTTCGGGCCATCCACACCACATCAAGCGGTCACCCTTCACGCCAGCCACCAGCCATTCTTCGCCGGTAGGTTTGTGCTTCACCGTGTCGCCTGTATCAATGTCCATGTCGCCTCCGGTTAGTTGTGGCATAACAATTCGTTCAAGCCGAGCCCGCTTCGCGGTCTCGGTGCGGTTTGTGTGTGCCGGCAGCGGGCCGGCTTAACTCAGGCGTTAGGGCGCATCACGCACGTCTAGGTGGCCGTGCCGTTGCGTGCCAAGGTCAATTCCAAGCGCATTGGCAATGCCAATGATGGCGGCCTCAGCAAACTCAGCGTCACCCATTACAACTTTGCCCTTGTGCGGCTCAAGCGGCAGGCCGGCCAAGGTGCGAATGTGCCTGATCGCACACTTCATATTCAGCGCGGCCATTTCGTAGGAATCGCCGTTCACAACAAAGCTTTTCGTTGGCGCGTGGTACTTCATATTCCCTCCGTTGGGGCATGCGCCCTAACAATTCATTCAAGCCGACTGCGCTTCGTGGCTTGATCGTGGTTTGTGTTCAGCCGCAGCGCAGCGGCTTAACTCAGGCGTTAGGCGGCAGTTGTGGCTCCCGGCACAAGCACCTTCCCTAGCTTTCCAAACCCCTCGCTCGGCTCGATCCCGTCGCGGTGGCATTCGTGGTCGTTGCGTATCGCTTTCGGCAATTCCACTTCGGACAGGTACTTGATGGCCTCGGCAACAGCCTGCGCGTGCCCGCCAGTCATGGCGGTAAAGTTCTGCATACGCGCTTCGCCAAAGCTACCGCGCAGTGAAACAGTCAAGATTC
Organism: Pseudomonadota bacterium; assembly: GCA_018242365.1. Taxonomy (GTDB): domain Bacteria; phylum Pseudomonadota; class Gammaproteobacteria; order Xanthomonadales; family Xanthomonadaceae; genus Thermomonas. Next base: position 637 of record JAFECB010000004.1, on the reverse strand, counting down.
CCATTGCTATGATCCTTCTGTGGTGGTTGCAGTTGTGTCAGGCGCAGCCGCCTAACAATTCGTTCAAGCCGAGCCCGCTTCGCGGCCTCGTGGTAAGTGATGTGCGCCGGCAGCGGGCCGGCTTAACTCAGCCGTTAGCTGTCAACTGGAGATCAGGTTTGCCATACGCACAGAAGCCAACAAGAACGCAAACCACGGTTGCAGCAGCTCTATCACTTGTTGCAACCATCTTCTTTGGTTTCGTCCTGTGGGTCTCAGCATCTAGGTTCGAGCCAACCGAGGCCGGCGCCGCAGTGGGCATGACTGTCCTCGTCCTTCTTTTTGTTCTCTCATCATTTATGTTCGCTCGCGCAGTACTTACCCAGCCGCGCGCACTGACACGCAAAGAGCGAGTAGTCTTTTCCCGAGTGTTGTTCGGCCTGGCAGTACTTGGCATTTGTGCATCCTACTTCCTCGACATCGAGTTCCAGAAAAGAATTTTAATTCTCGCACCAAGCCTCACCGGCTTAGCTCTTGCAGCTCGTCGTTGACAGCTAACAATTCGTTCAAGCCGACCCAGCTTCGCGGCGGCAATGTGCTAAGGTTGGGTCGTTCTTATTTGCCGCCGCTACGCCGGTCGGCTTAACTCAAGCGTTAG
>JAFECB010000003.1 GCA_018242365.1 Pseudomonadota bacterium | reverse complement strand
GCCGACCTGGTACAGGTCCGACAGGGTGTCGACCACGCCGCCGCTGGCCTTGGGCGCCTTCGGCTTGTAGGCCTTCCACGGGCCATCCGGCTCGCCCGCGGGCGCGGCCGGCTTGAAGTCGTCCCAGGGACCGTCGGCCATGGTCAGTTCGCCTTTTCCCAGTTCGCCTGGTCGGAAGGATCGCCACCCTTGAAGCGGTAGCCGCGTACCACGGCACCGACCTTCGGCACCTTCGGAGCGGCCGGCGAGGTCGCCGTCGGTCCGCCGGCGCCAGCGCCGACCGAATTGGCACCGTGCGAGGCGCGCACCTCCTCAAGGATGTCGCTGTAGCTGGCCGACGGCTCGCCGCTGCTCAGGGCTGCCGCATAGAGTTTCTGGGCAACGCCCTCGTCGACCTGTTCCTGTTTGGCCGCATCGCGCTGCAACATACCGACGAACGGCTTGCCCTGGTCGGTCATCACCGGACGCATGACGCCGTCGCGCATCAGGTACTGGCGGCCGTCCTCGCCTTCCTGCGGCTGTAGGCCGTAGCGGCCGATCTGTGCCTGTTCGAGCGCGGTGCGCTGCGTGATCGGGAACTCGGCGGCCTGCTGCGCCAGGCGCGCGCTCTCGGCCGAGGTCTGCGCGCCGGCACCCACGCCCGCATTGACGTTGCCGCCGTAGGCCGACAGCAGTTCGCCCGCGAGCGCGCGCTTGGAGGCGTTGTTGAGCTTGCCCAGGCCGGCGATGGTGGTCTTGATGAGGTCGCGGAAGTCGCTCGAGCCGTTGTCGGGCGCGTAGGCCACCGGCGATCCGGTCGGCATCTTCGGCAGGCCGCTGGCCACGTTCTGCGGCGCACCGGGGATGATGTTGACGTTGCCTGCGGTGTCCACCTTGCCGTTGCGGATGATGCGGCCCTGCCCGTCGATCGTGAACGCGCCCAGCGCATCGCGGCCGCTGCCGGAGGTTTTCGTGCCGCCGGTCGAGTCCGGCCCGCTAGGTGCCGCTGCGCCACCACCCAATCCGATCGCGGCTAGGCCGCGGTTGATCGTGCCGGCCAGCTGTTCGGCCTGCGGACCACTGGGGAGGACCGGAGGAGGAGTCGAGGAGGACTGCGCCGGCGCGCCAGCCGTGGGAGCAGTCGCCACAGGTGCGGCTGCTGGCACCGCGCCGATGCGCGACGGCATGATGGCGTTCAGGCCCGACATCACGCTGCTGGCCACGCCGCGGCTGCCGGGTACGCCGTAGGCCACGTCGTTGGGTTGGCCCAGCGCCGCGGTTTGCCGGCGGATCTCGCCCGAGGCGGCGGCGCTGCCGGCCGCCTGCGCCTGCGCGCGCTCGTCGGGCGACAGGAACAAGGACGGGTCCGGCAGCTGCGCGCCGTACGCGCTGCGCAGCGCCGCGCCGCGCGCGGTGACGTAGGACTGGTACTCGTCCGGGTTGGCGTGCAGCAGGGCGAATGCCTTTCCCATCTGGCCGCTCTCGGCCGCCTCGCTGCGGCGCTGCTCGGTCGGCGTGCCAGCCATGCCCAGCGTGCCCACGGTCGCCAGGCCGCGGGCGACCGTTTCGGCCACGTCGTTCGCGCCACCGGTGCCGGCACTGGCCGCCTGCACGTAGCGCGGGTCGGACAGGTTGTGAGCGGTCTCGTAGACCGCCTGGATCAGCGGCAGGCGGCTGCCGACGCCGCGCAGCACGCCGCCGATGCGAGAGAACACGCCAGGCGTCGCTTCGGCGGCGGCCGCGGCATTGGTCGCCGCCGGCGCTGCGGCGGGCGCGGCCGCCTCGGGAACCGGGCCTGCGCGGCCGGCAACGGCCCTCGCCGTGTTGGTTTCCGGCACCTGCGCCAGCCGGTTCGTGGACTCCTGCCGCAGCTGCTGCAGGCGGCTGGCGACGCCCTGCGTGTCCGGGTTCGGGTCGATGCCGACGCCGCCCTCGCCCGCGCGGTTGACGTAGATGGTCGGCTTCGCGGGGACCGCTGGCCGCACCGTCGCGCCCGGGACGCGCGAGGCCGGCGCGCTGGGTGTCGGGATCTCCGGGGTCGAGGACGGAGGCGGCAGCAGTTTCTGCCCTGCCTTGAGTCGGCTGGCAACATCGTCGGCGGTCGTGGACATGCGCGTACTCCCGGAAGTTCGCGGATTATGAGTCCAAATCGGGGGCGTTGCCCTGGTAGGACAGCGAGGTGCTGCACGACTTGCTGTCGCCGCGGCTGCTGCTGATACCCGTGGAGAACGACATGGTGCTGTGGATCGAGGCCGCCAGCTGCGCACTGACCTGCGCCAGGGTCTTGCGGATGTCCACCATCAGGCTCAGAAGCTGGTTGTTTTCCTGAATGCGGATCTCGGCGGACTTCAATTCCACGTCCACCATCGCCTTGGCCTTTTCCAGCCCCAGCTCGAACGTGCGGTCGGTCGCCGCGCTGGCAGCCTGCTCGAGGCCCGTGCGCGCAGCGTACAAACGCACCATAGCGTCTGCCGACGAGGCGACCGCCACCAGGCGCGCGCGCTCGGTTTCCAGCCGGTTCTGGTTCTGCTCCAGCAGCGCCTTCCAGGTCTCGATGCGCTGGCCGTTGTCGGCGATGCGCAGGCGCTCGGTCTCGAACTTGGCCGTTTGCTGGGTGTTCCACGCGCTCACGCGCGTCCCGTAGGCATCGACGACGGTGCGGTAGACGCCGGCCTTGACGTTCTGGACCTCGGTCGAGGCGGTGTAGCCCTGCACCTGCGCGGTGTAGGCCTGCCAGCGGGCGGTGAGGGCGTCCACGGTCGCCCGGTAGTTCTCGATCACGCCACGGTTGGCGTCGACCTTGGCCTGCACGCCGGCGATCTGCGCCTTGTAGAACTCGGCCATGACGCCGACGGTCTGCACCTGCGCGGTGTAGATGGCCACCAGCTGCTGGTTGACCTCGCCGATCGCCTGCTGCGCCTCGATCTGGGCGCGGTAGAGCTCGACCTTGGCCATCTCGGCCTGAATCAGGGTGGCGAACACCTGCGCGTCGGTCTGGAAGGCTGCCAGTTCGGCGTTGAACACCTGAATGCGCGCGTTGAACAGGGCGATGACGGTCTCGCGGGTGTATTGCGCGACCTGCAACGCCAGCTGCTGCTCGGCGTTGAACAGGGCGATGGTCACGCCCTCGAGCGCGATGCCCTGCGTCACGGCGAACCGCAGGTTCTGCAGCTGCTCCTGGTGGAACTGGATCGTCAGGTCGCGGTTGATCTCGGCCACCTTGTCCTGGCCGTCCTGCTTGGCCTTGCGCACGCGCGCGGCGAGGATTCCGTTCGGCTCGGTGAACCCGCGGGCCGAAACCTCATCGTAGACGCCCTCGATGTTGCGCTCGACCTCCACGGTGATGCGCGAGCGCCCGCGATCGAACAACGCCTGCTCGATGGCCGGCGGCAGGCCGGTGCCACCGTCCATCATCGAGGAAATCTGCGTCTTGAGCTTGTCCAGCAGGGCGCTGGCATACGTGCCGGGGGTGTACTGGAACGTCAGGTCCAGCGGCGGCTCGATGAACGTGGGGCGCTCGCCTGCGAACGTCGGGATGGTGATGGCCGGCACCGGCGGCAGCGAAATGGGGTTGAGGGTCGGCAGATCCGGCAGCGTATACGCCGGCGCATCCGGCACCACGATAGGGGCGGCCGGGGTTGGCTGCACCGGTTCGGCGACCACCGGCGTATCCGGCGGCGGCGCGAACGTGATGGTCGGCGGCGTCAGGTCGCTGGCATCGGGGGCCGGGTCGAGCGAAATGTCGTTGGGCGTGAACGTCGGCGGCGCGACCACGCCTCCGGGATCCCGGAAGCCGAACTGCGACCAGTCGATGTCCGGCGTCGGCGGCCGCTGGAACGGCGTCAGCTGCCCGTCGAAATCGAAATCGGCATTGAAGGTGATGGGCTGGATGTAGACCGCCGACAGAGCCTGCAATTCCTGTTCGGCCAGCTGGTAGAGCTCCTTGCCCAGCGTCATGAACAGGTCGTAGCCGCCCTCGGCGAAAACGATGGCAGGATCGGACGACAAGGTAGGGCAGAAGGTGTCCATGGTCAGGCGTCTCCTCCGTTCTGTCCCGTCAGGCGCTGGTCGAGGATGATGGGGACCATCTCCAGCAGGTCGATCATGAACTGGGCGCCGTCGATGGCCTCAATCTCGAAACCCCAGTAGGTGGACTTGATGCCCTGCCCCACCTGCAAGCGGCCCTCGAGCGGCACGTCCGAAGGCTGCGCGCGCAGGCGGTAAGTGTGCGCCACCTTGACGCCGGTCGGCACGCCGTCGATGACCTGCTGCTCCATCACGAACACCTTGAGGCGCAGTTCGCCGGTCGAGGTGTAGCCCAGGTAGCCGGACATCATCCGCTTGGCCAGCGACGTGCCGAGGTTGGTCATCGCCAGGCGCACGCGCGAGGCGATCGCGGTGCCGGCGTCGTCCGGGCCGTCGAGGGTGTAAAGGCCGCCGTCGGTCATGCCGAAGTAGGGGCCGGAACCGCCGATCTGCGCGAACGAATTGAACGGGAACTGCTCGTAGCGGCTCAGGTGCTTGCTTTCGGTGTTCAGGACGTAGGCGACGTACTCGCCGGTGTCTAGCGTCAGGCGCAGGCCCAGCGCGAGGCTTTCGCGCACCACGGTCATCGCGTCGGCCGCGCTCGACAGCGTCGCCGACAGCGCCAGCTGGTCGCTGGCCAACACCATCATGGTCAGGGTGTTGGTCTGCTGCGCCGAGACCAGCAGCTGCTCCACGATGGCCTTGGCGATCGTCAGCAGATTGGTGATGGTGGCGCTCATCACCAGATTCTCGGTGACGCCGTCGCGCATCATCGAGTCGGCCATGCCCTTCATGGCCAGCGACACCACGACGGCCGCCAGCGCATCGGCCGCCGAACTGACCACGCCGGTCAGCACGAGCGCGTCCATCACCCGCTGGATGGCCAGCGCGTCCAGCGTCACGGTCGCATTCAGGTGCAGCGACTCGTCGACGAGCATGTAGTAGATGGCGTCATACCGCGCCGACAGTTCCAGGCGCGCGATCGCCGATACGCTCGCGGTGGAGCGGTGCTGCATGCGCGTGCGCAACCGCAGCGACTCGGCGATGACCCACGTCATCTGCGAGGCCAGCGACTGCGACACGTCCACGGTTTCGTTCACGCCGATCATCGAAGTGTCCGGTGGGATAGGCGGCACGACCGGCGGCGGCACGACCGCAAACGTGCGCAGGTGCAGCGAGCCGATGCCGTAGTTCGGCGTGAAGTAGCCCAGCGCGCCAAGGCGCAACGTGCCGGCGCCCGTGGCCGGCGGATAGGTGCCTGGACCGTAGGCGTACCCGGGAAGGATCCGCAGCGTTCCCGAACCGATGCCGTAGGTCGGCGGGGGCGGCGGCGGCCCGCCATCGTGCTGCAGCAGGCGCAGGATGCCCGAACCGATGCCGCCCAGCGACTCCAGCGTGCCTTGCTCGCCACGCGCGAACAGGAACAGCGTGCCCGAACCGACAGCCGGAGGCGGCGGGGTGGAACCGCCACCGATCGACTCGAAGATGATGGTATCGGTCATGGCGTGCAGGCCTCCACGACGCCCACGCCATCCTGCCAGAAGCACGGCACGGGCGCGTCAGGCAGCGCGGCCTCGATGTAGAACTGCCACGACTCGGTCACGTCGGTATCGCTCAACGTGCTCTGGTAGTTGAAGAGCTCAATGCCTTCGCGAGCGAACCCATAGCCGTCCATGGTGAACACCATGGGCGACGGCGAGAACGCCACGCAGTCGCTCGCGCTCCACACGGATGCCGGCGCGGGCGGTTCGGTATTGGCGAACAGGTCGATCGCGGCATCGACGTTGTCGTAGAAGAACGCGGCCCAGTAGGTCGAGCCAGGACTGGGGTTGGTCGCATGGAAGGCCAGCACGGTCACGCGGATGTAGGCACCCGCGGTTCCGGTGACGTGCCACGAAATGGCCGGCGCAACTGCGCTCGAGGCGATCAGCGTGCTGCCCGACCACGACACGCCCGACGGCAGGCCGCCATCCGGCGTCAGGCTAAGCGGGCTGTCCATGTCATTGATGGGTTTCCAGTCCATCAGAACACCTCATCGCCGGCCATGTAGAGGGACGTGCCGACCTGGATGACGCCGAACAGCGGCCGGGCCGAGGTGTAGATGTCGGTGGCGTTCACGTTGTAGGTGACCGTGCCATCGGCGGTTTGGCGGCGGATCTCGAACACGTCGTCCACCGCGCACGCGAACCACGCGCCGACCACGCCGCCGGACTCCATGATCGCGCAGCGGCGCGCTCCGATCATGGGATCGCGGTCGAAATAGAAGCCGTGCGTGATCTGGGTGTAGTCGGTGACGTCGGGACGGCTCGCGCAGAACCCGACGATGGCTGCGGCATGGATGTCGACCGAAAAGACCGTGTGCACGTCACCGTCGAGCGCGTCGATGCTGGTGGCGCCAGCATTCCAGCCTTCCCGGTAGTCGATCGAGTCCACCTCCGGCTGCGCGGGGATGGCCGGCGCCCCGGGGAACCCGGACAGCATCACCACCTTGCACGCGCCGCCCTGGACGCAGTACGGCGGCAGCGTCATGTGGTCGGTCGGCACGAGGATACCCAGCGAGGCCTTGATGTACGTGCGCGTGATGTGCTGGTAGCCGCCGCCGGCCAGCGGGACATCGAAATGGCCGGTGAACGGGCCATCGCCCAGCGGGTAGCCGTTGGGCGCGGTGTCGCCGTCGAACTCGACGTAGATCATGCCGTGCACCCGACCCCACCATTGCGGCGGCAGCGGGCGGCTGACGATGTTGGGCAGGACGTAGCCGATCACGGCGAGCTCGTCGCCCACGGCCGGCGGTGTTGCCGGCACCATGCCATAGACCGGTTCCGCGCCGGGCGGCAATTCCACGCTGCCCTCGCCATCGGGCAGGAACCCCGAGAGGGGATGGAAGGTGTAGCCATCCACCTCGTTCACCCAGACGAGCGGCGGCTGGAACAGCTGCACCCAGTTGGCGAAGCCTGCCGGCGTGGTCGGCACCGGGGTATAGGAATACCCCAGCGGCGGCGGGGTGGCGAAGAACAGGACGGGAATGGGAGGGATTGGCCCCTGCGCCGGCACGGCCGGCGAGACCACCGTGATGATCGGGGTCTTGACCAGGGCGCCCATGACCTACTCCACGTTGATGCTGTAGTCGCCGATCGGCTGGGTGTTGCCGTTGGTCAAGGTGTCGGTTCCCAGGCGCAGATCCGCACCGCTGCCGGGTCCGCCCACCGTTCCCTGGATGCGGTAGCCGGTCGAGCCATCGGCCACGCCGCGTCCGTTGTCGCCAGCAGCGCACAGCCGGTAGAACGTCGGCGTGATCGGGTTGGAGGTGTCGAATCCGTCGGTGGCGACGACGCCCGACCATGTCTCTGCCGCGGCCTTGTAGAGCACGCCGCCCGAAGGGGAGTCGAAGGTCAGGCCGGTGCCGGTGCTGTTGTTGGTGATCGGCACGCATTCGGTGTGCGTGGCCACCATGTCCAGCGCTTCCTCGGCGGTGTCGGGGATTGCCCCGGCGAAGATGTAGAGCTTGGCGAGGTTGAACTGGGTCTTGAGGCCCGTCGAGTTCAGCACGCCGTTCTTGCAGGCAACCGAATACTTGAGCATGGCAGTAGTCCTAGTGACGTGGCGGCTGCCCGAGCAGCCAGATGGGATGGAAACGCGCTTCCGTGCCCGTGACGCCCGTGAGCGTTTTCAGCGATGACTTGGTCGCGTACTCGTTGCAGGTGAAAGTGCCGGTGTTCCAGGCGCTGAATCCAGCGGGGCCAGAATACAGCAGGACGCCGTCGCGCGCTGCCATCGCCAGCGGGTACTTGAATCCTAGCCCGTCGGCGCGGTTGCTCACGAACTGGTCGGGAACGATGAAATCGGAGATGGCCACGAACGATAGCGCCGTGGTGCCATCGAGGCGGTTGTAGGTCACCAAGCAGCCGAAAGCCTGCGTGCTGTCCTGGTAGTAGTAGGGCAGGCTGAAAGCGCCCAGATAGGTGCCCTGCGGCGGTACGAGGTAACCCGGGTTGTGATCGTAGTCGCCGAACAGCGCCGCGCCGTAGAACCAGCTGAAAGGCGACACGGTGGACTGTCCTGCCGCCTGCAGCATCGGCATCCACATGCCATGGAATGGCGGATGGTCGTTGACCCGGGTGGAGCTCTGGGTGTCCACCTCCTTTTCCAGCTTCCAGTTGTTGTAGAACGCCAGTTGCTCCTTGAACAGCCAGTCCGCGCTGACCTGCTGGCGCTTGACGAACGCCGCGGCGCCGCAGCGGATGTCGAACGCCAGCGGGACGTACCACGCGCTGTCGCCGTAGCTGGAACCCGGGGTTTCGGCCGTCAGCAGGGGCCACGACTTGCCGGTGCTCGATTGCAGCGACCAGGCCGCCCAAGCCGCGACGTAGGGGATCTCCGCAATGGGGATGGTCGGGATGGCGGCGAAGGCCTCGAACGCCAGGCTCAGTTCCACGCGCACGCCCTTTTCGGTCCAGTCGGCCGCGATAGGGCAGCTGCCGCCGGTGACGTTGACCGGCATCGACTGATTCGCGCTGGCCAGCGCCGCGGTCGAGGTCGCCTTGTCGATCGTCAGCGTGTGATGCGCGTGGTGCGTCGAAGGAAGGTCGTAGGAAAGCGTGTCGTCGCTGTTGCGGTAGCGGCGGATGTCGGCCTCGTCGGGCAGCGCGAAAGTCTCCAGGGTGCGGATTTTCGGATCGAACACCCATGGGTTGACCGCGCCGGCCAGCGTGCCGCTCCAGAGGGTGACGTGACTGTGCGGCGCGATGCCCACGCGCTGCGCGAAGGGCTGGCTGCCGTCGAAGGGCGCGCTGTAGCGCACCAGCCGCAGCTGGACCGGGTCGGTCGGGTAGGACGTGGTCGAGAACACGTCGCCAGGGCGTCCAAACGGCGCATCGGGATCGGGTTGATCGTCGATCTTGGCCTGCAGCACATACAGGTGGTTGTCGTAGCCCAGCGCGGCTCCCAAGACCAGACGTTCGGCGAAGTCTACCGACGATTCCGTGCAGTAGGCGTCAATATCCAGAAGTTTCACGCCCAGCAGAAACACGAACTTGCCGTACTGCGCCGAGGGCTGGCGCCAACGGTCGTACCAGTAGCGGGCGCAAGGTCCGTACCACGACACGCGCACGCCATCGTCACGCCGCCAGTCCACATTGCCGGCGAACTTCAAGCCGGCAGGGTACTCGGCACCGTAGAACTTCGGCTGCTTGGGGACCGTCACCCGGGCGGCGATGGTCGAGTTGTAGAACGACGTGGTCCAGGTCGGCGTGAGCAGCACCTGCGGGTAGGTGTCGTCGATGCCGTCGACGTGGTCATCGTCGCGCGGCCAGGTCACGAAACCCTCAGGGGGCACCACCTCGAGCGGATTGGGTGGCACAAACGGCACGGTGATGGTCACGCGCGGTTGGCCGCCGAACAGTTCGCCGATGATCTGCACGCCGTTGGCCAGCGTGCGGCGCAGCGTGTACGTCATCAACCCGAGGCGTTCGGCCTCCTGGACGACGAAGCCGAGCACTTTGCGCGCTTCCGGGAGGTACGCGGGCGCCTTGTCCACGTCCCCCCGGAACCGCTTGTGCATCCAGCCCAGATAGCGCGGGCCGGGCATGCCACGTCAGCTGCCGTCGGCGGCGGTGATGACGTAGCCGAACCCCAGCCGGTCGCCGCTGTTCTGGTTCAGGCGCGGGTTGTCGAAGCGCGTGGCCGCGGCGCACACGATCGAGGAGGTCGTGGCCGACTTCACGGAGCTCGACAGCAGGCCCAGGCCGTAGAGGTTGTACGGGCCGCCGGAGGTGAAAGTGATGACCGCCTCGTTGCCGGTGTTGCCGATCGACTCGCTCGAGGTCGGCGTGTTGCCGGTCAGATCCCACAGCGGGCGCGTGGACGGCGTGTACGCGGTGAACTCGGTGGAGTTGGCGGTGAAGTTGGCGCCGGTCCAGCTGCTGTCCGGGGTCACGTCGCCGCGGAACGGGGCGATGTACCAGGTCGAGACCGCCGACTGCGCGCCGAACGCGGCGTTGAGCAGGTTGTTGAGACCCTGGTTGGTGAACACGTTGGGGTCGACCGCCCACGGTTCCCACTGGCCTCCGGCAGGGCAGGCGCGGTGGTGGAAGGCGCCGCCGATGAACAGGCCCAGCTTCGGGAACAGCACGCCCCCGGGACTGAGCTCAAACTGGCGGTTCATGAAGGCGCGCGCGGCGTCACGCATCAGCATGGCCTGCTGGCCCGGCGTGTTCGCGCTCTTGAAGGCGAAGATCGCGGCCCGCAGCCGCTCGACGAGATTCAGGCGCAGCATGACGTTCTCCTCACCATTTTTGCGCGGGGCACGATGCCTCGCGTCCAAGGGTTTTCATCACGATGGGGCATCGGCACAGGCCGCAGAACGCCCCCTTGCGGTGCGGGCAATGATCGCACACCTTCCGGCGCGTCGCGCGAACTTCGGCGCTGGCCAGCAGGTGCTTCACGTCCCGCTCTCGTGGTTGTAGGTGATGACGGTCGCCTTGTCGGTGATCCGCAGCCCGGTGGCCATGGGCGCGCGCAAGGCGGTCAGGAACTGGCGGATGCCGTTGATTTCGCGGAACAGGCTGGCACCGGAGTCGCCCGATTCGGCCACGGCGTCGCCGCCCTTGAACGAGACCACGCGGCCACCGGACAGGCCGACGCAGAACAGGCCGTTCTTGGCCAGCCACGCCGGCACCAGTTCCTTGCTTTCGATGCCCCAGTGTTCGGCCGGCGTCTGCACCAGCGTTCCAGCGACGATGCCGTATGGATACTTGATCGCCTGGCGCCACGTCGCAGGGTCCGCGCCGTCGAGGTAGTAGGTGCGCTCGCCCGCGCCGACGTACACCCCGGACGACGTCGTGCCCTCGCCGACCGGGCCGATGGCGTCGATGTCGGCGGCGAAGCGGGTGGAGTTCTCCGCACGGTCGAACAGGCCGTAGCGCAGCGATGGCGACCAGAGCAGATGCTTGCCGCGGGCGACCAGCTGGCGGCCATTGAAGGCGGCGACCAGTTGCCCGGGCGGTAGCGGCTCGAGGAACTGGGTGCGCAGCGGGCGGCCTGGCGGAGGTTCGGTGATGAGGAACGTGCTCACGCCGGCCGGAATCGTGGCCACGCGCGCCAGCACCGCGTCGCCGGGCGCGGTCGCGTAGATGGCGATGGTCGGCACCGCGCTGGGATCGTAGGGCTGCGGGATGTCGGCCAGCATGACCGCTTGGGTGCCATCCACCTCGATCATCGTGGCCAGCGTCGAGCCGGACTCGCGGCCGCTGGCGTCGATGAAGGTGATTGCGATCTGCACGGTTCCCTGGCCGATGGTGCCGGTGTTGGCCACGGTTGACAGGGTCGGCTGCCCCGAGGGGTTCTGGGTCGCCCAGTCCGAGGCCTGCAACCCCATGTCGATCGCGCCGCACTGGATCCGGTTTGACCACAGCACGCGGTCGGCGAGCAGCGCGTAGGAAACCGGCAGGCCGACGGCGATGCCGGAGCGGATGGTCTCGGTGTGCAGGTCCGGGAACAGCGCCTTGATCTCGCCACCGTCGACGAACAGCGCGAACGGCACGCGCGGGTCGCCCCATAGCGAGCCGCCCTGGACGCACGTCGCCACCAGCGTCCGGCCGGCGCGGGTGGACGGCTTGCCTTCCTTGTCCAGGTCGACGTTGACCGCTTCGCGCAGTGTCTGCGGCGTGTTCGAGGATTCCTTGGAAAGGTTCTTGATGCCCTCGAACGCGGCAATGGTGACCTTGTTGGCAGCCGGATCGGGCATGGTCAGCAGGGAATCGGACGGCAGATGGTGGCGCGATGGCGCAGGCGCTTGCGGCGCACGTTGGCGTCGGGGCGCTCGCCGAAGGCGTTGATGAAACGCTGCTCGTGCACGTCCACGCGATCCTTGGCCGACCCTTCGATGTCGCGCACCTGGTAGGCCACGTGGAGCGCCCAGTGCAGCAGGTGCGGGTGATGGTTCGGGTGGATCTCCGGGGTGTCGGAGCCGGAGGCCGCATCCATCGGCTGCAACGGGAAGCGGTCAACGACCATCTGCAACGTCGTGGCCGGTGCCGAGGGCACCTTGTCCAGGATCAGGGTGCGTCCGGTGTTCTCGTCGCCATCGCCGAACACGGCGTAGAAGCACGGCCGACCGTCGGCATTCGGGCACTCGTCCCACTTCGCCCGGATGTCGGTTTCCTCGTCGCCGAGGTCGATCTTGTGGAAGCACGCCGGCGCATCGTCGATCGCCGGGTAGTAGATGCGCAGGCGCTTGACGTCCTGCACCAGTGGATGGAGCCGGTAGGCGAACTGACCGGGGACCACCGTGATATTCACGATGGCCGCGGTCGTGTCGTCCTCAAGCAGGTGAGCGCGGATGCAGGCCTCGCGCTCGGCCTCGTTGAGCCAGTCCACCACCGTCTCGTCGGCCCACAGCGGAGGGGTGCGCTTGTCGCCGGCCAGGACGCGGAAGCGTGCGATCAGTGCGGCGACATCCACGGGGCAGCCCTCCTTCGGGCGGGATTACTCGACGTCGGTGGTTTCCGGCTCGTCCTCGTCCTCGATTTCCTTCTGGATCTTGCCCCACGCGGCATCGCGTTCGGCGGCGTCGATCTTGAAGCCGAGGTAGGTGGACAGCCAGAGCACGTTGGGGATGCCGTTGCGGGTGAAGGCGTCGGCGAACCGCGCGTCGATGGTGCTCTCGTCCTCGACATCGTTGGCGTTGAAGGCGTCGCGGATGGCCTTTTCGAGCAGGCCTGCGCGCGTGATCGGGTCATCGCTGGCCGCGGTCGTGGGACCGGCCATGGTGACGGCGTCGGGCATGTCGGTGGTCAGGCAGCCGGCCTTCATGGCGGCGCGATTGAACGCGGCCGGGATCTCGCGCGGCTCGTTCACGACGAGGCGGCGACCATCCGGCAGATTCACGCGGATCGGAGTGCTGTCCGGGGAGTAGAACTTGAGCTTGAGCTTGGGCTTGATGGCAGCAGGAGCGGGAGTCGGAGACATGTCAGGCCTCGGGTTCTGGAGGGATCAAAAAAACAGCCAGGCGAGTGTACCTCGCACGGCTGCCAGTTGCCCGTCGCCCAGGGTCAACCCTGGGTGAACTTCGACTCGCCCAGCTGCAGGTAGCCGATGGCGATGGTCTGGGTGCCGACGGTCGCCGTCTCCGGGCTGTCGCCCACCGTGCGCTTGAGGATGATCTTGTCGTTCGCCGAGGTGTATTTGTAGCCGGTGGCGGTGAGCGACGTGCGCGCGGCGGTCTTGAGGTCGATCGCGGCGTAGTAGCGGGTCGCGTTGCCGGAGTCGCCGACCGAGAGCGTGTCGGTGCTGGCGTCGTCCGAAGCGGTGTCCACGTTGACGTGGCCGCCGACGACTTCGGAGTTGTCCGGCATCGACACGTTCAGCTGGTTGCCGTTGGCCTGCCACAACGCCAGGGTGACCTGGACGTACAGGTACTTGAGATACTGGCGGCCGTCGAGGTTCGGGACGACGGGGTTCTGGCCGTTGATCTGGGAGGTCATGGTCGTGCTCCTGCTGCGTGCTGCGTGAAAGGGGTGGCCGGTGGGTGGAAACCGCTACGCGCCCGGAGGCGCGCGCGGATTAGAGCGAGCCGCCGGGCAGCGCGTGGTCCAGGGCGATCGAGCCGAAGGTTTCCACCGCCTTGTCGTAGATGCTGTAGAACTGCGGCGCCAGCAGGCCGAACATCTTGTCGACCGAGATACCCTGCTTGGTGTCGTAGTCGAACAGCTTTTCGACCCAGTCCGGCGGCATGATGTCGGCCATGCCAAGCGCCTGCGCACCGCACAGCAGCGTGCGGGTGCCGTTGATGGTGCCGCCCGAACCCCACTTGCTGCCGCTGGCGGCGCCCGTGGTCGAGTAGACCTTACGATGCTCCTGGAGCACGGCGCCGTCCACCGTCACGGTCGCGCCGGTGAAGAACGGATTGTCCTTGGACCGCGGCAGCGCGTTGGTGACCGCGCGGATGTAGTCGGGATCCTTTTTCAGCTGGGCCATCGTGCCCGGCTTGACCAGCAGGACGTAATACTCCTTGCCGTCGGCCATCAGCGGGCGGATGTAGTGGTCCTTGGCGTAGGCCATGATGTCGACGATGGCCGAGTACGTCAGGATGTCGGTGTTGTCGACCGCCGTGGTGTCGCCAGCCTGCAGGCCCAGCGAGGAATCCCAGCGCAGCGCGCGCGCCGCCGTGTGCGGGGCCACGTCAGCGGCGAACGCGAGGTTCGGGAACGGCGAGTTGACGCGCGGGGCGCCATTGCACTGGAAGGCGTAGGAGACGCCCGACAGGGTCAGGAACACCAACTGGTCGATGCGGTCGGCGAGCCAGTACGCGAGCTTGTCGCGCGCCTGCTCGCGGAAGTTGATGACCGTTTTCTGGTTGGCCAGCTTGCCCTTGTTCTTGACCTGGTGGCTGATGAGGCCGATCGTGATTTCCTGCGAGTAGGACTGCATCGCCTCCTCGTGGCCTTCACGCTCGTTGTCGTCGATCACGCCGTCCTCGACCAAGTCGGCGACCAGCTGCATGAGCACGCGCTCGCCACGCTCGGTCGGCGTGAGTTCGGTGATGCGCTGGATCATCGAATTGGTCGACGTGCCGATGAAGCGCTTGACGAACATCATGTCGCGCGCCGCGGACCAGACGGTGCGCGACCAGACGATCTTCTGTTCGGGGGTCAGGCCGGCAAAGTTGGTGGCACCCATGGCTGCTCTCCTGGACGTGCGCGCGAACGCACGGAATGGACGGAAACGAAAGGAAGGATTCGGGCCGGTGGCCCTGGACGGACTGCCGAATCGGTCGGCGCGGCCACGCTTGACGCCGGTGGCAGGGCTAAGGCGCGAGGGGAGCGACCCGACACTTGCGGGCGTGTCTACCCGTTGAAGCTGGTAGCGAGGGCGCGATTTGAACGCGCGACCTACTGGTTATGAGCCAGTCGAGCTACCGGACTGCTCTACCTCGCTGCCGGCGATCATGCTCCGGCATTTTCGGGTTTGCAAGGGGGTTTCGCGCGGAACAACCACCATCTCCCAAGAAAAACCCCGGCCCCGTGAGGGGACCGGGGTTTCAGGGAACCGCGACCGGGTCAGCGGCGGCGCTGGGTGGCCGGCACGTCGTCGCCGCGCAGGCGCTTGAAGGCTGCCGGATCGGACTTCTCGAGGGCTTCCAGCTGCGCCTCGGTCATGTCGGACGGGTCGATTTCCTCGTCGCGGCGAGCGGCGCGCTGGCCGAGGCCTTCGGCGCCGGTGCGCGGCGGGATGCGCTTGGCGATGTCGGCGGCGCGGCGGATCTGCTCGGGCGTGCGCTTGGGGATGATCGGGGTCACCTTGCCATCGCGGCCGCGGACCTGCTTGCCGTCATCGCCCTCCTCGCGCGCGGGCGTCCGGCGGCGCGGCGCGTCGTCGTCCTCGTCGACCGCCTCAATGCCCAGGCGCTTGCACACGCTCTTGGAGGCCTTGATGATCGCCTCGCCGGCCGGCATGCCCGACCGGATCAGGCGATCGCGGCGGGCCACGACCATGTCGACCGCTTCCTCGTCGAACGCCTTGTTCTTCGGATCGAGGACCGGGAACAGGCGGGTGACCTGCGATGATGCCGCGGCGACTTCATCGGCCAGCCGTTCCTGGCGCATCTGCTCGACGGCGTTGGCCTGCGCCACGGCGATGAGGTGAGCGTCGATCGCTTCGGCTAGTTCGTCGGCCTCGTCCTCCTTGCCTTCCATCAGCAGGCGCGTGTGCTCCTTGCGCTTGGCCTTGAGGTCGAACGGCGGCGGCCGCTGCTCCTCCTGCTGGCGCGCGGCTGGCGCGCCGCGCTCGAGTACCTTGTCCACCAGCTGGCGCTCGCGCTCGAGCACCTCGTTCAGGCGCGCGCGCGGGACCATTTCCTCGTCCTCGGCGGCTTCGGCCGCAGCGGCGCGCAGGGTTTCGGTGTCGACCAGTTCCTCCTCCTCGGCTTCTTCCTCCTCCTCGGCCACAGCGTCGCCGCGGTCGGCGTCGTCGAGGTTCATTTCCTCCTCGTCGTCGCGCACGTCGTCGTTGTCGTCGTCCTCGCGGTCACCACGGGCGGCTGCGTCGCGGGGATCTTCGTCGTCAAAATGGGAGTTGCGCGGCATGGGTGGCTCCGGTGGTGGTGAAGTCGTGGGTGCGCGCGGTCGGCGCGCGGATCTCAGTTCTCGTCGCCGTCGTGATCGTCGGTGCCGGTGTTGCCTGCCGGTTCACCCGAATCGCCGCGCGTGGGCTTGGCGAGAATCATCCGGTGTTCCTTGTCCTGCCGCGCGATTTCCTTGCGGACGTGCGACATGAGCTTGCGGTTCTTCTTGATGTGGTGCGCCTTGCCGAGGGTGTCCAGGGCGTCGCGCACCTCGTAGTCGGAGAACGGGCCGTTCTTGCGCAGGTGCGCTGGGACGTACTTTTCGGATGCGCCGACGAGGTTTCCCGCAGCAGCGTTGCGCGGCGTGGGCTTCTTCTTGCTCTTGGCGTTGGCCATGGCACTACGCTCCAGGGGTGGGTGTTCCGCCGCCGCGAATCCCGATCTGGTGGCCGGCGGCGGCGCCGACTCCAGGGTGGTCCGGTTGTAGGCCCGTGCCCGGTGGCGGAAGTGCCGGGCTGGGTGCCGGTGCAACATTGGCAGGATAAATCGGCGGCTTGTTGGCGTCCACAAACCCCGCACTGGCCACGATTTCGTCGGCGATCGCGGCCAGGGCCGGATCGGCGCGCAGCAGGGCCGAGGTGCGGATGCCCTCGAACAGGGCGGTGACCTTGTTCATCACCGCGGTCGCCTGGTTGGAGATGGCCTGCGCCTGCAGGTTGGCCGCCTGTGCCGCGGCGACCGAGGTCTGCGCCTGCGTGAGCGCGGTCTTGGCCTCCTCGAGCGGGGTGGCCGTGGGCTGGGCTGCGATGCGCTTGGCGATTTCGTCCTTGTCGGCGAGGTTGGAGTAGCGCAGCACGACGTCGGGCGGGATCGGGATTTTCAAGTCCTGGATCATCCGCACGCATTGCTCGAACTGGCTGTTCTGGAACGTGATCTGCGAGGGTTGCTCGCTGACCACGGCGGCGTACTCGCCGATCGTGAGGTCGTTGAGGATCGAGCCGTCGGCCTGCTCGACGTTGATGGGCAGCGGCGTGGTCGTGAGGTTGCCGGCCGCGTCGCGGTGGCTGATTTGCACCACCTGCGGCTCGGTCAGGAACGACTGGAACATCTCCAGCAGCCGGTTGGCCAGCATGTGGCGGGTCAGGCCCAGGTTGTCCAGCGGAACGGCCAGCGACATCTGCCCGGCGAACTGGTCGACCTGGGTCTTGAGGCCGCTGGCGTCGGGGCTGCCGTTGCCGGACATGGCGTCGTTCGTGCCCATCACCACGCGAATCTTCGCGCTACCCAGTTCCACCAGCTTGTCGATGCCGCTGGGGATCTGGTTGGCCTCGATCTTCGACGGCGGCGTGGCGCCCTTCTTGAACTCGATGACCAGGCCGGTCTTGGCGCCCTCGGTCTCCAAGTCCTCCGTGGTCATGTTGGTCAGCGAGTTTTGCTCGACCACCCATCCGGCGTTGGCGATGGAGTTGATGATGTGCAGGTACTGGGAAATGGCCTTGTTGGTCATTTCCTGCGGGCCGATCGCGTTGTCGACGATGCCGCGCGTGCGCCCGCGGCGGAAGTAGGGGAAGTAGGGGATGATCGTGAAGTGCTTGAACGGCGACCAGTCGTCGTGGAGCACGGTGTTCTGCGTTGTCACGCGCCAGCGCACGCGCCGCATCGGCCGGTTGAGCAGCATCGCGCCCTGGCCGATGGCGTGCTGGATCTGCGATTCGGTCGCATCCTCGATTACGCGGATGTCGCCGGTCGGGTAGACCGCGATCTTGCACACTACGTTCTTCCAGAACTGGCGCTCGATCACGCGGACGTACAGCATCGAGCCGTCGCGGTAGGCCGAGTCGTACATGGCGCCCAGCGGGCGGCCGTTGAGGGTGTCGTCGTCGGAGCCGGCGAACGTGGAGCGCGGGATCTCGTCGATCGAGGAGATCATCTCCGTCGTGTCGCCGGTAACGCCGTAGTATTGCTCGATCTGGGTGCGCGCCTCGAGGCCATAGTTGGTCTCGATCTGGTCCATGTTCATGAACCTGGTGATGTGCACGTCCGCCCAGGTGTCCGGGTCGTACTGGCGCCCCTCGGGGTCAGGAATGACGTCCATCGGATCGAGCGTGCCCAGCACGATCTTGCCGCGCAGGTTCATGTCGAAGTTGAGCCGTAGCTCGTAGTAGCCACGCTGCTCGATCAACCCGTCCGAAAAGACCTGCGTCTCGGCGTGTTTCAGGTCGTTGTCGTCGGCGAACTGCATGGCCAGCTTGGTGAGCGTGGCCGCAATCTCGTTGTCGGCACCGTTGCCGCGCGGCCGATAGGTGATGTCCACCCGGTTCTGGATCTGGTAGCCAAGCGCGGTGTTGACCGCGTCCATGACCTCGTTGAACTCGATGGGCTTGCGGCCCTGCTGCTCGAGGTAGTCGATGTCGTCCTGGTCCCACTGGAGGCCGCCGCCCAAGTAGAAGTTGTCGCACTTGCGCGCCTGCTTGCAATACTGGATGTGGCCACGCTGGCGGACATACTCGTAGCGGAACCAGGCCTGCTTGGCGATGGCCTGTGCGTCGGCGTCCACGCCCGTCGGGCCGGGGCCGTTCATGTCGGTGGCGGATGTCGTGGTGTTGGCCTGGTCGAGGTTCACGGGAATCTCCTATCAGGCGGCCATGGCAGATGGGCGGTTCTTGCGGCGCTTGAGGCGGTTGCGCCAGGTGTCCCGTTGGGTCTTGGTCGGGGCGACTGGCGCGGCAAAGGATAGCGCAAGGGCGTCGGCCACGTCCGGGGACCAGCCCTCCCGCTCCTTGATTGCCCGCTTGGACTCCAGGACGTAGCGCTGGGAGTCGTCGAACCCGTACTCGACCGAGGTGAGCTCGGTCTCCAGTTCGGAGTCTCCCTCTGGCAGGTCTCCCAGGTCGGTGATGAACTCGCGCATCAGATACCACAGTTCGGCGCGGCGGTCGCGGAAGGTCTCTGGCTTGTAGGCTTTCTCGCCGGTCTGGATGCCGATGACGAAGGTGTAACCCATCTGGTGCAGGCGGTCGACCACGCCCCAGCCGATGCCGGTGGCGTCGATGAACACCGCGTCAGGCTTCCAGGCGTCGATTTCCTCGGCGATGCGCGCGGCCAGCTGCATCAAGTCGGGGATGCGCAGTTTCTGGAACGGCAGCACCTTGGCGCCCTGCCGCTTGCAGATGACCGACCGATCCATGCCGTGCCTGGCGACGTCGACGGACATGACCTTGCCGAAGTCGTGGTAGCCCTCGGCCTGGCGCTTCATCGCCCGGGTGACCACGTCGTTGGCGATGAACTGGATGTCGCCGGCGCGCGGGAACACGCCGCGGACGTGCACGCGCACAAAGTCCGAATCCTCGCCCCACAGTTGGATCCACGCGTCGAACAGGCGTTTGTTGGCCATCTTGGCCGTGCGGCTGTCGACGTGGCGGGTGTTCCAGAGCGCTGCGAACTTGCCGAAGCACTGGGCGAACCGGCCGCCGTTGCGGGTCGGGTTGCCGAAGGCGATCCACATGGCGCCCGGGGTGGTCATCGCGCCGTCGGTGGCTTCCCAGATGGCGTCGTCGATCGCCGAGGCCTCGTCGTAGATGATGAGGACGTTTTCCTCGTGGGTGCCGGCGAAGTTGTCGGCCGCCTGCTTGCTCCACGCTATCGCGTTGGCGTTCCAGGTGTCCGGGAACAGGACGTGCGATAGCTTGGTCGCGGTCCACTTGAACCAGTGTTTCATCAGCGCCAGGTGATTCCACTTCGCAAGTTCGCGCCAGGTCTTGGTCTGCAGCTGCTCCTTCTTGCCCGCGGTGACCACGATCTGCGGGTGCTGCCGGGTGGACATGAACCAGTGGATGATCCACGAGATGAGCGCAGACTTGCCCACGCCGTTGCCGGCGGCGACCGCGAACATGACCGGCAGGGCATCGGCTACGCTCACGCCTGCGGCGACTGCCTTGCCGAGGTCATCGAGGAACTTCACCTGCCACTCGTCCGGGCCGGTCTGCTTGGCCAGGCGCGTGCCTTCCTTGCCCCACGGGTAGACGTAGAGCACGAACCCCAGCGGATCGCAGTAGAAGCGATTGAGGTCTTTCGCCAGGTCCAGGTCGGCCAGCGACAGGTCAGCCCGTGCTGCGGTGCTCGATGGCACGGCGTCGTCCCTCCTCCATGGCTTGCAGGAAGGCTTCCGGCGACACGATCACGGAAGCCTGGGCGGCCTGTCCGATGTTGAGCAGGCGCATGAGTTTTTCGATCGCGTCGGTCTTGGAGAACAGTTTGACCTCGCGCTCCTCGGTGACGGTATCGCCATCCTCGCCGGGGATGATCGTGCGCTTGGACTTGTAGCCCACGATCGCGCGGCGCACGTCCTCGGGCATCTCGTGCAGCGCGCGGATGCCAACCTCGTCCGAACAGTTGCCGATGTCGGAGAACGCGATGCGGGCCAGTTCGGCCCAGACGCGCTCGACGGTCACCCCGGACTTGACCGTGAGGCTCTGGTACTGGTCGCGCAGCATCTCGCGCACGCGCGGCACGGTCATCAGCTTCTGGGCGAACAATCGCTGCGCGCCCTTGCTCGGGCAGACGAACCCGGCCTCAATGCTGGCCTGGGTCAGGTTGCCGTGCGACAGCACGCCGTTGACGAAAAGCTGGTACTTGGCCAGCACGGCGCCGGTGATGACCTCCTGCCCGTCCTCGAGCTTGAAGTGCCCGACCGGCAGGGCCGGCTTCTTGCTGGAAGGCGCGGCCAGGCTGTGGGTGCCGTGCTTGTGGGGCCGCTTGCTGGGCTTGCGCTTCATGTGGTCAGGTCTTGTCGCCGGTCTGGATGACTTGCGTATCGACGTCGCCGGTCATGGTCACTGGCTGCTTGGCATTGTGCGGCTGCCCGAAGTTGAAGATCGAGCCGATTATCATCGTGATGTTGCCAGTGGTGTTGGTCAGCAACATCAGCACCATTTCCTTGTTGGCCAGCGGCACCTCGCGGTAGATGAGCGCGTAGGCCAAGAAGACGATGAGTGCAAGCTGCCCGGCGATCAGCATGATCGAGCCGATCATGATGACCTCGCGCAGCCTGGCGATCACGTCCACTGTCCCAGCGACTGGAACACAGCCATGCGCCGCATCACGTCGGCGCCGTAGTCGTGGCCGGTGGTTCGGCCGTCGGGATTGCCGGCCAGTTCGCCGATGAAAGCGTTGTGCTGGCCGGAGTTGTAGGCGTCGGCGGTTACCTGCAGCTGGTCGGATGCCGACAGGTTCGGGAAGCGCGCCTTGACCGCGGCCAGCGCCTGGGCGAGCTCGAGGCAGTCGGCCTCGATCATCACCTCCGGGTGCGTGCGCCAGCTGCCGTCATCGCGCGCCGCGCGGGCGTCGGCATGCTGGATGTCGCGCTGCATGATGCCGACGCCGTGCGCCTCGAGCGCGCCTCCAGGGCCGGTGTGCTGGTAGTCGCCAAGCATGTTGACGCAGTTGGTCTCGCGGCTGGCGATGGCCACCACAAATGCCACCGGGAGATGGTGCAGGCTCGCCGCAGTGATGAGCAAGGCCAGCAGTCCGTTGCCGGTGATCGAGCGCAGCTGCGCCTGGAGCTGGGCGTTGGTCGGCGTGGTCATGACTGTTTCCCGTGCTGTGTGTGCGACTGGTCGAATCGCTGGTGCAAGGCCTTCACCGTGCCCTCCAGTTCGCGCTCCAGGTGGCCGTTGCGGTAGCCCTTGGCAGCCTCCTGACGGCCATAGCGCAAGCGGCCCAGCGCAGCGGTCACGCCAGCCAGCACCGAGCCACTGACTGCCAGCATCGTCGCTGTTGGGCTGGTGTTGGTGCTGGCCGGCATCACTGGACGACCCTCTCATCCGTTGGTAAGCATGCGCGCATGTCCGCAAGGGCCGCCTCGTAGCCTTCGCGGAAACACTGTGCCGCAACCTTCTGCACGATCTCGTCCACGTCCGTCCATGACGGCTGCCGCTCTGGATCGCGCTTGATCTCGATGTGCAGCTCGGTGCTCATCCCTTCACCAACGAAAAGTGCGGACGGTCTTTCTTGGTCGTCCAGTCGCCACCCCAGTACACGGGCGTTCCGAGCGTCCCGCTTGCACGCTTGAACGCATCGGCGATCTTCGGCCACAGCCCGAGCTTGCCATCGTTGTCCCACTCGTAGTGCCCATCGACCCACGGACATACGTCGATCGCGTTGCCGCCGATATGGTTCGACTTGAGCGTCCACGTCACCTTCTGCTTGTCCGGCTGCGCATAGGCCGGCGGCACGCCCATCACCGCGCAGCGCTCCGCATCGCGCCCCTGCCCGTACAGCCGCATCTGTTCATCCAGCGTGCGGTTCCCCTGCACGATGCCGAAGTCCACCTCGGACAGGCTCAGCGCACGGCGCGCCAGCGCCTGCAACTCCGGCTTGACGGTGGCAAGCAACGCCACTGACTGCTTGCCGAACACGAACTCGCTCATGGCATGTCCCTCTTGTCCGATGCCCACGTCTCGATCGCCTGCAACCGTTGCGACAGCGCGCGCATGTCTTTTTCCGTCGCCGCCAACTCTGCCCACTGCGCTTTGTCCGTCTGCGACATATCGTCGAGATTCCTGACGTAGAAAACCCCCACCACGCTTGCCGCAACCTGTATCGCCGCCAACATCCCCGTCGCCCAAGCCAGTTTCAAATTGATCCTGTGAATGTCGTCGTCGATCTGCCGCCGCGCTGTCTGGTGTTGCATGTCGATCCGCCGACAGCGATCCGCCGACAGCGTCGCCTGCGCGTCCCACCGGCTCTGCGATACCTGCGCGTCCTCTTTCGCATCCCTGCGCAGCGCGGCGATCTCACCCATCGCCGTTGCGATTGCCTCGGCATGCCGTGCATCCGTCTCCTGCAACCTGGTGATATTGTCCAGCTTGTCGAAGATCCGCGTCATCGTCTCCCGCATCGAGCCAAGCTGCGCGTCGATGCTGTCGAGCCGGTGCGCCGTGACCCCGGACTGCCCCTCCAGTGCTGCGACACGATCCTCAGTCGGCGCGGTCATGCGTCATACTCCAGCAGCCGACTGCGCAGCATCGCCTGCTGC
>JAFECB010000034.1 GCA_018242365.1 Pseudomonadota bacterium | reverse complement strand
TCTGCTGCTGGTTCTGCTGCTGGTTCTGCTGCTGGTTCTGCTGCTGGTTCTGCTGCTGGTTCTGCTGCTGGTTCTGCTGCTGGTTCTGCTGCTGGTTCTGCTGCTGGTTCTGCTGCTGATTCTGCTGCTGACGCTGGGCGGCGTGCACCAGGTCACGGTTATAGCGTGCGTCAGCCATGCCCGGCTGCAGTTGCAGTGCGCGGTCGTAGGCGGCGATCGCCTCGGGATAGCGCCCGGACTGTGCCAGCGCATTGCCGAGGTTGTATTGCACTTCGGCACCGGGCAGCCCGGAGAGCTTGGCGATCGCAGCTGCGTAATCGCCACGCCGGTAATCGGCGATACCTTGCTGCATCCGTGCCCAGCCCGCCTGGTCTGCGCGTTGCCACAAGCTGCGTTGCGGCGCGGCTTGCGGTGCGGCCTGCTGCGCACGCGCCGTCGGCAGCCACAGGGTGCAAACGAGGACCACGGCCAGCGCACTGCCACGGCGGAACCACGGCAGCACCAGCAACATCACCAGCGGAATCAGCCAGTAACCATCGTCTTGCCACAGCGCCGCGGTCTCGCCACGCGCCGTGCATGCCACGTCCTGCTGCGGATCGAGGACGCCCAGCGCACGCAGGTCGGACGCGTCCAGCGTGATCGATGCATAACGTCCGCCACCGGCAGCGGCCAGGCGTTGCAACGAATCGACATCCAGCTTGGCGGATTCGAGCGTGCCTCCGTTTCGATAGACACCACCGCGCGGACTGCCCAATCCAAGCACCATCACCCGGTCCCCTTGCGCATGGGCGCGTTGCGCCTCGGCAATCGCACTGGCGTCGGCATGGTCGGTGATCAGCAGGATCGTGCCATGTGCAAAACCGGCTTGGCGCAGCAGTGACATCGACCACGTGATCGCACGATCGACATGGTGGCCATCAGCCGGCATCACCTCGGGTGACAGCGCGTCGAGATACAACGCCACATTCGCGGCATCGGGTGTCAGCGGGGCAACGGTGTAGGCATCGTCGGCAAACGCAACCAGTGCAATCTGCCCACCATCACGCAGGCGCAGCAGATCAGCGAGCTTTGCCCGCGCTTGCGCCAACCGATTTGGTGGCAGGTCATTCGCCAGTGTCGCCTGTGACAGATCCAGCGCCACCACCAAGGGCTCGCGGGTTTGCAGCAATGGCTGCTCCAGCTTGCGCAGGCTCGGCCCGGACAGCGTCAACACGGCCAGCACACCCGCCAGCAATGCCCTCAGCCGTGGCCAGTTCGACGATCCCGCGCTGTGGTTTTCATCGTTGAGGAGATGCGGCAACAGGTGCGGATCGACCGCGTCCTGCCAAACCGAGCGACGCCGCGCGCGTGCTTTCAACAGGATCGCCCATGCCAGCAAGGGTAGCAGCGCCAGCAACCACCACGGGCGCAGGAAATGCAGCTGGCCGAGGGTGTCGATCAAGGCGCTCATCGCCGCCTCCCGCGCAACAACAGCGCCAGCAGGCCAATACCGATCGCCATGCCCAACGGCCACGGATACAGCTCGATGCGCGGCCGCAGCGGCAGACCAGCGTGGCGGGTCGGCTCAAGCCGATCGATCTGGGAATAAATGCCCGCCAGTTCGTCGGCATCGCGCGCACGATAGAAGCGGCCGCCGGTGGTCTCGGCGATCTTGCGCAGGCCGTCTTCATCCACCTCATCGCCACCACCCATCGGCAGTTGGAAGCCGAACAGCGACACACCCTGGCCATCGCCCCCAAAGGCAATCGTGTAGATGCGCACGCCCGCATCGTGGGCGATCTGCGCCGCGCGCTGCGGATCGAGGATGCCGGAATTGCTCACGCCGTCGGTGAGCACGATCACCACCCGCTGCTTGGCCGGCTGCGCCTGCAATCGCTTGGTCGCAAGGCCCATGGCATCACCGAGTGCGGTCGAACGCCCCACCAGCCCGAGCTGGGTGTCGTTGAGCTGCTGGCGCACGCTGTCACGATCCGCGGTCAACGGTGTCAACGCGAAGGCGCGATCACCGAACACGATCAGGCCAAGCCGGTCTCCCGCGCGACGGTCGATGAAATCGGACAGCACCGCCTTGGCCGCAGTCAGTCGATCCACCGCGCCGCCACCGAGTTGCATGTCCTCCTGGCCCATGCTGGCGGACAGGTCCAGCACCAATTGCAGATCACGCCCGGCCTGCGCTGGCGCGATTTCCGGCCCCAGCCGCTGCGGCCGCGCAGCGGCAAGGCAGAGAAGCATCCAGGCGCACAGCAACAGCCACGGAAACCGCACGGCCTTGCCGACGCCGGGCGCACCCATGGCGATCGCCTGCAAGCGCTGTGTCCACGGCACCTTCAGCGCCGAGCCTTGGGTGGATCGTGCTGGCAACAGCTGCATGGCAATCGGCAACACGATGCCCACCAGCACCCAGGGCCACGCAAAGCCATCGACCAGCAAGGCTTGCGGGAACAGGCTCATGCTCGCCGCATCCAGTCGAGATAGCGCTGCCGTGCCGCCACGCACAGCGCATCCACCGCGTCCGCGTCGACCTGCGGGCGGAACGCACCCTCGACCAGCAATGCCCCCGATGCGGACTGGAATACCGGCTGCTTCATCCCGGCATCCAGGAAGCGCAGCCAATCCTCGCCCAGCAGGCGATCGGCCTGCGGATCGATCCGGCGCGCCGCGCGACGCAGCAGTTGCGACACCGCCGCGAGCTTGGCGGTGGGCGTCATCGCCGCGTCGATGCTTTGATCGAACAATCGCGCCCACGCTGCATGCCGGCGCGCCCTGCGCCGTCGCCACAGCATGATTACGAGCACGACCACCAGCAGTACGACCGTCACCAACCACCAGCCCGGTGCCGGTGGCCACCAACTTGGTGGCACGCCCGGATGCATCGGCTTGAGCGGCAACGGCGCGATCACGACGCACGCCTCGCAGGGGGATGGCGCAACAGGTTCCGCACGATATCGGTGGGCGTGTCGCTGGACAGCGACGCAGCCGCCAGTCCGTGGCTCGACAGGCACGCCAGCGCCTGCTCCAGCACGCCATCGAAGGCCTGTTTCCAGCGCTGGCGCACAGCAGCCTGGTCCAGCCCCAGCTCCAATCGGCCATCGCCGAGTGCGAACGGCAGCCGCGCCACCGGCGGGCGGTGTTCCAGCGGATCGGTCAGTAGCAGCACGCGTGCGTCGTGGTGGCGTGCCAATTCGGGCCAGAGCAAGTCGGGGACGCTGGCAATGCTCGCCGGATCGGCCAGCACCAGCAGGCGCGAGCCCGGCCGCAGCAACCGCCGCGCATGATCCAGCGCCAGCGACAAGCCGGCATCCTCATCTGGCGGCTTCGTATACCAACGCACCAAGGCGTCCAGTGTGCGCAGTGCACCGCGCTGGCCGGCCGCGGGGGCGACCGGCGGCTCGCGCTGGCTGCCACGCAGCGCCGCGATCCGATCGCCATCGCGCATCGCCTGCCACGCCGCCAGCGCGCCGGCGCGCGCCGCCTGCACCGACTTGAAACGCACCCGGGTGCCGAAATACAACGAAGGCGCGGTGTCGGCGACGATCAGGGTCAGCCGCTCACGCTCGGCCTGGAACAATTTGGTGTGTGTGTGGCCGGTGCGCGCGGTCAGCCGCCAATCGATCAAGCGTGCATCGTCACCGGGAACATACCGGCGCGACTCGGCATATTCCATCCCACGCCCCAGCAATCGTGAGGACGCTTGTGCCAACAACCCATGCCGGCCCTGTTTCGCTCCGGTTCGCGTGTGGGTCATCGCCCGCAACTCGATCAGCTCCGGAAGCGTCGGAATCGTGCCGGTGTTGGAATGCGCCTCACTCATGATTCGAACGACGTCTTGATCGTCACCCTCAAGGCAGCGGCACCAGCCGCAGCAGTTCCGCCACCAGCCGCGGACCGTCCCAACCTTCGGCACTGGCCTCGAAACTGGGCAGGACCCGATGGCCGAGCACGTCCGTGGCGACCTCACGCACGTCCTCCGGAGTCACGAAATCGCGCCCCGACAGCCAGGCGCGGGCACGCGCACAACGCTCCAATGCGATCGAGCCGCGCGGACTGGCACCCCACGCGATCTTCCGTGCCAGTCCGGCGTCGTAGCGTGCCGGCTCGCGCGAAGCCAATACCAGTTCGACCAGATAACGCTCGAGCGCCGTTGCCATGTGGAGGTCCAGCACGGCACGGCGCGCCGCAAACACCTCCTGCCGGCTCAGCTGCGTCGAAGCCGCAACCGGCGACGCTCCTCCGGTCCGGGCGCGCTCGCGTGCAAGCCGCAGGATTTCGGACTCGGTGTCCGCCTGCGGATAGCCGATCCTCACGTACATGAGGAAGCGGTCAAGCTGCGCTTCGGGCAACGGGAATGTGCCTTCCTGCTCGATCGGGTTCTGCGTCGCCATCACCAGGAACAGCTCGGGCAACGGCCAGGTGCGCTTGCCGACCGTTACCTGACGCTCACCCATCGCCTCCAGCAGGGCCGATTGCACCTTGGCCGGCGCACGATTGATCTCGTCGGCGAGCAGGATCGAATGGAAGATCGGCCCAGGCTGGAATTCGAAATGACCATCCTGCGGCCGCCAGACATCGCTGCCGGTGACATCCGCGGGCAGCAGGTCGGGGGTGAACTGGATGCGCGCGAAGTCCGCTTCCAGCCGCTGCGCCAGTGCACGGATGGCGGTGGTCTTGGCCAGTCCCGGCGCGCCTTCCACCAGCAGATGCCCGTTGGCGAGCAGAGTGATCAGCAGGCGCTCGATCAGGCGGTCCTGTCCGACGACTTCTTTCACCAACTCGGTGCGTAATGCATCGAATCGTGCCCTCAGGCCTGCTTCATCCACGGTCTGGCTATCCATTCATCACTCTTGCTGCGTATCGATATCGCGCATGCGTCGTGCACTCAGACCTTGGCCGCCGACAAAGGTTCGGTCGTCATGTCGACGCCAGCAACGAAACGGGGGCCTTGCGGCCCCCGTTCCTGCACATTGAAGCGTCTTGTCGCCGATCAACGCTGGCTGACGCGCATGACTCTGGGCGTCACGAAGATCAGCAACTCCGCCTTGCTCTTGCCACGGCTCTTGTTGCGGAACAGGTTGCCAAGGATCGGGATGTCACCGAGGAAAGGGACCTTGGTGATATCGGAACGATCCGAGAACTCGTAGACACCACCGATGACCACGGTCTGACCGTCGTCGATCAAGACCGCAGTGTTGACTTCACGGCGAGCAATCTGCGGGACCTGACCGAAGGCACCGAGGCTGATCCAGCTGTCCAGCTCGTCCTTCTTCACCGCCATGTTGAGGAACACGCGCCCATCATTGGTGATGGTCGGTGTGACCTTGAGTTCAAGCAAGGCTTCCTTGAACTGCACGGTCGGCACGTTGCCGCCCTGTCCACCGGATACGGTGAGGTAGCCGATTTCCTTGCCCTGGCGGATCACCGCTTCCTTCTGGTTGCTGGTGACGATGCGCGGGTTGGAAATCACCTCGCCACGACCCTGTTGCTGGACTGCAGACAGTTCCATGTCGAGCGCATAGCCGGCATTGAGGATCGACAGCGCCAGCGAACCCGGATTGGCACCGGTCAGGAATGCCGGCAGGTTGCTCATCAGACCGCGGGTGACGGTATTGACGCCGTAGTTCGGGGTGGTCGGGCTCCAGCCCATGCCAGGTGCGCGCGGAGCGCCCGGATCGGTGGCCGTACAGGTCACGCAACCCGTCAGATAGGTGCTCAACGCGTTCTGGTACAGAACAGCGTTCGCATTGTTGGTGGTGTTGGCCGAATTCTGGTTCGAAATGGTGTTTTCGAGACTGTTGCCGTATTGGGTCCGACCATCGCGCGCCGAGCCGGTGATGCCGAAGCGCGCGCCCAAGTCGCGTGCCACGCTCTCATTCGCGATCACGATCCGGGCTTCGATCACGACCTGATCGACCGGTTTGTCGAGCTGACGGACCAGATTCTTGATTGCTTCGACGCGGTTGGGGATATCAACCACCAGCAGGGTATTGGTGCGTCGGTCGAAGCTGATGCTGCCGCGCGACGACAGGAAGCCGCGATCTTGCGAGCTTGATCCACCCGACTGCCCCCCGCCGCCACCGCCCCCAGCTTGGTTGCCCTTGCTCTCTTCAGTCAGAAGCTTGGCAATATCTTCGGCATTCGCATAGTTGACCGGAATGTATTCGGTCACCTTCTCTGCGCGCTCTTCGAGGCTGATGCGGGCGTCTTCCTTGGCCTGCTCGAACGCGGCGATTTCCTTCTGCGGCGCAACCCAGACCACATTCCCGCTACGGCGCTTGTCGAGCTGCTTGGCCTGCAGGATCAGATCCAGTGCCTGATCCCAGGGTACGTTGATCAAGCGCAGGGTGACGTTGCCGGAGACGGTGTCGGCGGCCACGATATTGAGCTTGGATTCGTCTGCGATCAGCTGCAGGACGGTGCGTACCGGCACGTCCTGGAAGTTGAAGGTGACCGGCTTACCGGTATAGCGCACGCCGGCATCACTGGACGCCGTACCTGATGACACCGCACCAACTGCCGGTGCCGTCGTCTGTGCGCGCGGCACGATTTCGACGATGTATTCGTTACCGCTCTGGTAAGCCATCGGCTCGAACGCGCCGTTCATGCCCAGCACCAATTCGGTACCGCTGCTGGTGGCATGGGCTTCGACATTCTGCACCGGGGTGGCGAAATCGCGCACGTCGATCGGGCGCTGCAGTGCTGCGGGCAGTTGTGCATTGCCGATGTCCACGACCACGCGTGAGCCCGTGGTCCGCAGATCGGGCGCGGCACCGCTGCCGGAGAAGCGCAGGATCAGCTTGCCGGAGCCGCCGTCACCGCGCTTGAAGTCGATCGCCGACACCGTGACGGCGTCGGGCGTGCGTTTGGCCGGGTCGGCCAATGCACCGGTAGCGGCTTGCCCCATGCCGGTCGTGAAAGCGACGGCGGGGAATGCGCCGGCGCCGGCGGCGTACAGGCCCACGGCAATGCCTGCCGCGAGCACTCCGAAGGGCTGGCGGCGCCGTGCGGGCAGCGTTTGCTTGGCGTTGGTGACGGTCATCGGTCTATTCCCCAATCAATTTGCTTCGAGAGACAGCTTGGCAGGACGTTCCAGCCAGCCACCTGCACCATCTGGAACCAGTTCGACAAGGTCGATCCGGTCTTCATGCACGGCGGTCACGCGACCGTCGCTTTGCCCCATGTAGTTGCCAGGTACCACCTTGTAGGTGACCCGGTCGGGTGCCATCACCAGCCCGGTCAGACTGTTGCCGCTACCCAGCGTCCCCACCATCTTGAGGGTATCCAGCGTGAAACCTTCCAGGGTCTGGCGCCGGCGATTCGGATCCGGTCGCGGCCCGCTGCCACCTTCGCCACTGAAGGCCTGGTCAAACGGGTCGCGCATGTTCTGCGCGGCGTATTCGAAGGTTTCGAACTGCTTCATCACCGGCAAGGGCTGCAACGGCGGTGCCGGCTTGGCCTTGACCTCGGCCACCCACTTTTCAAGATCGCCACGCCCGATCCCGCAGGAGGTCAGCGCGGCACAGGCCAATGCGATCACCAGAAACCCGGTTGCGCGCCCCTTGAGCATTGTCGTGCGCATGTCAGTGCCCTCCCTGAGCCGGGGCAGCAGGCGCTGCAGGCGCTGTAGGTGCTGCCGATCCCGCCGGAGCAGCCGCAGCCGCCTGGGCTTCCGCCGCTTCTTCTTCATCCAGATAGCGGTAGGTCTTGACGGTACCGGACAGTTCCAGGGCCGTGTTGGCACCGATGCGTCCACCTGGCGGCACGTTCTTCGGCTTCAGCGAGATGTCGTGCATGGTCATGATCACCACCCGCGGCAGCGAGGCCACGCCGCTCACGAAAGCACCGAACTGGTGGTAGGTGCCGACCATCCGCAAGGTGATGGGCTTTTCGGCATAGAACTCTTTTCTGGTTTCCTGGCCGGGCTGGAACAAGTCGGTCTGGATGCCAGTCGCCAATGCCGTTTGCGAGATGTCCACGATCAGGTCGGGCATTTCGGTCTTGCTGGGCAACTGCCGCAACATCTGCTGGAGCTGCTGCTTCATTTGCGCCAGCTGCTGCTTGAGTGGTTCGAGGTTGGCGGCACGACCCTGCTTGGTCTCGAACTCGGACTTCAGGTCGGCTTCTTTCGCCTGCAGCAGTCCAAGCTCCCTTTGCTGGCCTCGCACCATCAGCGCCCAGCCGATCACCACGATGACCAAGGCCACCAATGCACAGAAAATCAGATGTGCCTGGCGCGGCCAAGCGCCAATATTGCTGAAATCCAGCTCGCTGAGTTTGAGTTGCTTGTCGCTCACGATGCGTTCCCTCCTGCAGCAGGCGCGGCAGCGGGTGCGGCAGCGCCAGGCGCAGCCGGAGCCCCGCCTTGGCTATCCTCGTCCTTGGGTGCGTTGGGATCGACCAAGGTCACCTTGAGGGTGAACTCGTAAGGCAGGCCGGGGTTGCCGTCCTTGGCCTCGATCACGTCGAGATCGGGATGGGTCATCCAGCCGGAGCCTTCCAACGTACGCATATAGGTCGACACGCGCGCATTCGACTGCGAACGCCCGGTCAAGGTCAGGATGTTGCCTTCCTGCTTGATCGCGGTCAGCGCCACCCCATCCGGGATGGTGCGCACCAGCGAATCGAACAGGTGCACCATCTGCGAACGATTGGCCTGCAATTGCTCGATGACCTGCTTGCGTTGCAGCAGGTTTGCCTTCTCGTCGTCGAGCCGCTTGATGTCGGCGATCTTGCCGTCGACGTCCGTGATTTGCGCCTGCAGGTACTCGTTGCGGCTGTTCTGGTTTGCAATACGCCCGCTGTACAGGGTGTAGATCAGGCCCGTCAGCAGGACACCGGCCAGCGCCGACAGCACCAGCATGCCGACGAATTCTTTCTGGCGCGCCTTGCGACGTTCCTCGCGCCACGGGAGGAGATTGATCCTTGCCATCAGTCAAAGCTCCTCAGTGCGAGCCCGCAGGCGATCATGAGCGCCGGCGCGTCCTGCGCCAGCGCATGCGCCTGCACGCGTGGCCCAAGTGTCATCTGCGCCAACGGATTGGCCACCGTGCTCGGGATCCCGAGCTGCTCTTCCACCATCGCCGCAATGCCCGGGATCGAGGCGCAACCACCGGCCAGCACGATCTGGTCGACGCGGTTGAACTCGCTGCCGGCGTAGAAGAACTGCAGCAGGCGGCTGACTTGCTGGACCATGGCTTCCTTGAACGGATCCAGCACTTCGACCTCGTAACTTTCCGGCAGCCCGCCCTGGCGCTTGGCCAAGCCGGCTTCTTCGTAGCTCAGGCTGTAACGGCGCATCACCTCGTCGGTGAGCTGCTTGCCGCCGAACACATTTTCGCGGGTGTACAGGCTGCGGCCACCACGCAGGACATTGAGCGTGGTCATGGTTGCGCCAACGTCCACCAGCGCCACCAAGCCATCCTTGGGCGTATTGACCGAGCCGGCCATCAGCGAGAAGGCGTTTTCGATCGCGAAGGCCTCGACGTCGATGACCTTGGCGGTCAAACCGCCCAGTTCCAGCGCCGACGCACGCATTTCAACGTTTTCCGAACGCGAGGCGGCCAGCAAGACCTGCACCATCTCGCCGTTGC
The DNA here is from genome assembly GCA_018242365.1 of Pseudomonadota bacterium. Taxonomy (GTDB): domain Bacteria; phylum Pseudomonadota; class Gammaproteobacteria; order Xanthomonadales; family Xanthomonadaceae; genus Thermomonas. The sequence continues at coordinate 33,812 of JAFECB010000034.1, read as the reverse complement.
CAGCCACCGGCCCCAGCACCTCGAAATCGAGGTTCACTTCCTCGACCGGATACGGGATGTAGTTCACCGCCTCCAGCTCGATCTGCGATTCCAGGTCTTCCTCGCTGAGCGAAGCCGGCATGTTGATCAGCTTGGTGATCACCGACGAGCCGGACACCGCCGCCGCCGCGTTCTTGAGCCGGCTGCCCGAGCGCGCGACCGCGCGGCGGATGGCTTCGCCCACGGCCTCGACCTGGACCAGATTTTTCTCGACCACCGCATTGGGCGGCAACGGCTCGACCGCGTAGTGCTCCACGCGGTAGCGGTCACCGGTCCTCGCCAGCTGAAGCAGCTTGACGGCGGTGGAACTGATGTCGATGCCGATCAACGGCGTTTGCGTTTTCGTCCCCAGACCCACGGTATCTCCCCTTCCCACGGGTGCTTGCAAGCACCATGCGCTGTATTACATGAATAACGGACTTTTCACGTATTGGCAACCCATGCCGGAAAATTTCCTCCGGCCCGAGACCAGGAAGCGCCCCTTCGCCACCCCTCCCGCCATGGCCAGCAGGGTCATCCCGCCCCGATGACAGCCGCTGCCATGCCTACTCTATACTCCGCAGCATCGTCCGCTGCAATCCACCCCCGCCACGATGGCCCGTTTTTTTCGCCTGCTGCGCAGGCTCCTGCTGATTTCCTTCGTGCTTGGCCTGCTCGGCGTCGCCGCCTTGGCTGCGCTGGTCTACACCGTCAATGCCCGTCTACCCGACGTGCAGGTGCTGCGTCACATCGAGCTGCAAGAGCCGATGTACGTCTACTCGCGCGATGGCAAGCTGATCGGCCTGTTCGGCGAAAAGCGTCGCTATCCCGTTGAAATCAATCAGGTTCCACAGCGCGTCCGGCAAGCCTTCCTGGCCGCCGAGGACGCCCACTTCTACGAGCACCACGGCGTCGATGTGAAGGGCATCACCCGCGCCGTCTGGTTGCTGATCGAAACCCGCGGGCAGCAACGTGTGGCCGGTGGCTCCACCATCACCCAGCAGGTCGCCAAGCAGTTCTTCCTCAGCTCCGAATACAGCTTCAGCCGCAAATTCGAGGAAATGCTGCTGGCGATGAAGATGGAGCGCGAGCTCAGCAAGGAGGAGATCTTCGCGCTGTACCTGAACAAGAGCTTCTTCGGCAACCGCGCCTACGGGATCGCAGCGGCCGCCGAGTACTACTACGGCAAGTCGCTCGACCAGCTCAGCGTCGACGAGGCCGCCACCCTGGCCGGTATCCCGAAATTCCCGACCAGCGGCAACCCGATCACCAATCCGGTTCGCGCGCGCCAGCGTCGTGACAATTACATCCTGCCGCGGATGTTCTCGCTCGGCTTCATTTCCCGCAGCGAACTGGATACCGCACGCGCCGCGCCGATGCACGCCGCCCCGCACGAGCGTCCGATCGAGGTGTATGCGCCCTATGTCGCGGAAATGGTGCGCAAGGAGATGGTCGACCGCTACGGCGAGGACGTGCTGGATCGCGGCTACCACGTCACCACCACCATCGATCCCGTGTTGCAGGCGGCCGCGCAGGCCGCGGTGATCAACGGACTGCGCGAATACGACCATCGCCACGGCTGGCGCACGCCGACCCACACCGTGGTGATTCCGGCTGGTGCCGACAATGCCGCCATCGGCCTGCTCCTGCACGCCACGCCGGTACAAGGTGGGCTGTTCCCGGCGGTCGTCACCGGCAGCAGCGGTGGTGCTTTGAATGTGGTGCTGGCGGATGGAACGCCGCTGGCGCTTTCGGGCAAGGCCATTGCCTGGACCAGCCGTTCGGCTTCCGCGCTGGCCAAACCCGGCGACGTGGTGCGAGTGCGCAAACTGCCTTCCGACAACCCGGACGCACCCCCGGTGTGGGAGCTGGACCAGGTCCCGGTAGCGCAGTCCGCCCTGGTCTCGCTGGATGCGAACACCGGGGCGCTGCGTGCGCTGATCGGCGGGTTCAGTTTTGCCGTCAACAAGTTCAATCGCGCCACTCAGGCCAAGCGCCAACCCGGCTCGAGCTTCAAGCCGTTCCTGTATTCGGTGGCGTTCGAACGCGGCTTCAATCCGGCCTCGATCGTGCTGGACGCGCCGGTGGTGTTCAAGGATCGCGCCGGCCACGTCTGGCGTCCACAAAACGACGGCGGCTCATTCTCCGGCCCGATGCGCCTGCGCGAAGCGCTGGTGCGTTCGAAGAATCTGGTGTCGGTGCGCCTGCTGGATGCGATCGGGGTGGACTACGCGCGCAAGGCGATCACCCATTTCGGTTTCGACGAAGCCAGCCTGCCGCCCAATCTGTCGATGTCGCTGGGCACCGCCTCGCTGACGCCGCTATCAGTGGCGCGTGGCTACACAACCTTCGCCAACGGCGGCTTTTTGACCACGCCGTGGTTCATCGAAAGCGTGCGTGACCGCGACGGCAAGGAAATCTTCAAGGCCAATCCGCCGATTGCCTGCCCGGGCTGCGCCGGGATTGGCGCCAGCGGCGGTGCTCAGCCGGCCGCCACCGCTGCCACTGTTGCGCAGCCGTCCAATGTCGATGGTTTCGACCTCGGCCCCGCACAAGCGGATGCCCCGGCGGTATCCGCCACGGTCGCGGCCAAGCCCGGCAGCCGCGCCGGTGCAAAAACACCGACCACCAGCGCCGCACCGGCAACGCCGACCGCGCCGCCCGTCGGCGCGACTGTCGCGCCACTGGCCATCGATCCGCGCGTGGCTTGGCAGATGCGTTCGATCATGCACGACGTGATCCAGCGCGGCACCGCCACCGCCGCGCGCGTGCTGAACCGCGATGACATCGGCGGCAAGACCGGCTCGACCAACAATTATCGCGACGCCTGGTTCTCCGGCTACGGCGGCCCCTACGTCACCACCGTCTGGGTCGGCCGCGACGATTTCAAGACGCTGGGCCATGGCGAATACGGCGGCCGCGCTGCCCTGCCGATCTGGATCGGCTACATGCGGGTGGCACTGAAGGACCAACCGCAGCGCGTGGTCGACCCGCCCGCCGGCATGGTTGAAGTCAGTGTCAGCGCCGGTGGCCGGCTGATCCCCGGCGGCAGCGGCGGCATCACCGAATGGGTGAAGGTCGAAGACTTGCAGCAGATGGAAAACGAGACCGACGCCGAGTCCTACGACTCGAACGCGGCGCCGACCGAAGAGTCGTTCGACATCTTCTGAGCAAACCCCACGCGTCCGGCGATCGCAGGATGCGTGGCACCCCGCATTTGCGGGCTGCACGCTCCAGACGGGCCAGGTCGCCCAGCAGGTGCGCACTGCCTGCGGCTCGGGTACAGTCGCTCCCAGTGGACGCAGGGAGGGAGTGGCGATGCCGGGAACCCAAGCATTGGCGCACGCCCAGGTCCACGCCCAGACCCGGACCCGTGAGCGCCGCCAGCGGCTGGCCCACGAGGCGGCGCGGCTGATGGCGGAAGACGGCATCCGCGACTTCCACCAAGCCAAGCTGAAAGCGGCGCGCCGGCTGGGCATCCTCGATGACGCGTCGCTGCCGCGCAATCGCGAGATCGAGGACGCGCTGCGCCAGTACCAGCGCCTGTTCCATGCCGATCAGCAACCTGTCGAGTTGCAGCGCCGTCGTGAAGCCGCGTTGCGGGCACTGGAGTTCTTCGCGCCGTTCGACCCGCGCCTGGTCGGCTCGGTACTGGAGGGCACCGCTGACGGCCACGCGTCGGTGGCCCTGCACCTGCACAGCGACGATCCCGAAGCGGTGCCGCGCTGGCTGGCCGAGCATGCCATTCCCGCGCAATCACGCAGCCGGCGGCTGCGGCTGGACCGCCAGCGCGACCTCGATGCCCAGGTCTGGCTGTTTGCGGCGGAAGACCTGAGCTTCGATCTCACCGTGCTGCCGGCGTCCTGCGCGCGCCAGGCACCGCTGTCCGGGATCGACGAGCGACCGCAGCGGCGTGCGTCAGCCTCGCAGCTGCGCGCCTTGATGGTCGAGGCAGAAATCGCCGACTACGACGAGGCAACGAGGTCGCTGGGGTCAGATTCACTTCCGCCGCGGAAGTGAACCTGACCCCGTTATACGACCCCGCTAAACGGCATCAGCGCGCGTCGATTCCGACGTAATCGCGCTGGGCGGCGCCGGTGTAGATCTGGCGCGGACGGCCGATGCGGTTTTCCGGATCGTTCTGCTGCTCCAGCCAGTGGCTGACCCAGCCCGCGGTGCGCGCGATCGCGAACATCACGGTGAACATCTCGACCGGGATGCCGAGTGCCTTGTAGATGATGCCGCTGTAGAAATCGACGTTCGGATACAGCTTGCGCTCGATGAAATACTCGTCCTTCAGCGCCGCCTCTTCCAGCTTCAACGCGACTTCCAGCAGCGGATCGTTGACCTTGAGTGCGCCCAGCACGTCGTGGGTCATCTTGCGCACCAGCGCGGCGCGCGGGTCGTAGTTCTTGTAGACGCGGTGGCCGAAGCCCATCAGGCGGAAGCCGGATTCCTTGTCCTTGGCCTTGTCGATCGCCGAGGAGACGTTTTCCGGCCGTCCGATCTCGGCCAGCATCTTCAGCACTGCCTCGTTGGCACCGCCATGCGCCGGGCCCCACAGCGCGGCCACGCCGGCGGCGACGCTGACATAGGGATTGGCGCCGGTCGAGCCGACCAGGCGCACGGTCGAGGTCGAGGCGTTCTGCTCGTGGTCGGCGTGCAGGATGAACAGCAGGTCCAGTGCCTTGGCGACCACCGGGTTCAGCGCCAGCGGCTCGCTCGGCACTTCCCACATCATGTGCACGAAGCGATCAGTGAAACCAAGGTTGTTGCGCGGGTAGCGCATCGGCCAGCCGATCGAATAGCGGTAGCAGGCGGCGGCAATGGTCGGCACCTTGGCGATCAGGCGGATCGCGGCCAGCCGGCGCTGTTCGCCGTCCTCGAGGTTGAGATCCTTGTGGTAGAAGCTGGACAACGAACCCAGCATCCCGGTCAGCATCGCCATCGGATGCGCGTCGTGGCGGAAGCCGTACAGGAAGGTACGGAAGGCCTCGTGCATCATCGTGTGGTGGGTGACTTCGCCCTCGAATTCGGCCAGCTGCGCCGCATTCGGCAACTCGCCGTGCATCAGCAGATAGGCCACTTCGGTGAAACTCGAACTGGCGGCCAGTTGCTCGATCGGATAACCGCGATACAGCAGCACGCCGGCGTTGCCGTCGATATAGGTGATCGCCGACTTGCAGCTGGCGGTGGCACCGAAACCGGGGTCGTAGGTGAAACAGCCGGTTTCCTTCGGCAACTTTGCGATGTCGAGGCAGGACTGGCCCACGGTGGGGTGCAGCACGGGCAGGACCACCGACTTGTCGCCGGCGGTCAGGTTCATCTGGTCGAAATCGGACACGGTGCAACTCCTGTGGGGGGAGCGCCGGCGGCGTGGTCTTGAGGGCCATGCGCCTGCGCATGTCGAACGCCCATTATCGCATAGGCCCCGCCACGATCATCCGCGACCAAAGTCGCAAAGCCACGCCCTGCGCATACGCCAGAAACGACGACGGCCGCCCAAGGGGCGGCCGCGGCATCGAGGCTCCGGCACGGGTGCTGCCGGGGCGCTTCGGGCTTACTTCTGGTAGCGCTTGCGGAACCTGTCCACGCGACCGGTGGTGTCCATGATCTTGTTCTGACCCGTGTAGAACGGATGGGTCGACGAGGACACGTCCACCTTGATCAGCGGGTATTCGTTGCCGTCTTCCCACTTGATGGTGTCCTTGGTGGACATCGTCGAGCGGGTCAGGATCTTGAAATCCGAAGTCACGTCCTGGAACACGACGTCGCGGTAATCGGGATGGATGCCGGCTTTCATGGTGCAACCCTGCAAGAAAACATGTGTGAGCCGGGCATTATAGACGCCTGTCCGGCAGTGGCGCAAGCTCGGCCATTCAGGCCACCGTCGCAGCCAATGCCGCCTCGATCATGCGTTCGAACCGCTGCTGGTCGTAGCGCATCAGGATGACGACATTGTCCGCCGCACCGGTCTGCCGATTCCAATCGACGATCGTGGCCCCGCGCGCAAACTGGCCGGCGGTTTCCACCGCCAATGGCCGCTCCAGCAGCTCCAGCGCACCCTCCGGCTGCAAGGCCAGCGCCATCGCCAGCGCATCGGCGGCATGCCAGCGGGCGCCACGTCCTGCCTTGGCCCAGGCCCGGGTATGCGCAGAGATGCCGGCGTAGAAGCGGGCGCGCGGGGAATCGGCGGCCAGCCAGCGCTCGGCATCGTCGTGCAGGAATCCGTGCGCCAGCACCGCCTCCCAATCGGCCAATTCAATTCTCGGAAACGCGGAAAACACGATATGCGCGGCTTCCGGATCGAAAGCGATGTTGAATTCCGCCGCCGGGGTAATGTTGCCGTGGGCGGTCACCGACGCGCCCATCACCACGCAGCGCGCGAGCCGTGACGGCAGGGTCGGATCGAGTTTCAGCGCCAGCGCCAGATTGGTCAGCGGCCCCAGCGCCACCAGTACCAGCTTGCCCGCATGTTCGTGCGACAGCCGCAGGATCGCCAGTGCGGCGTGCTCGGCATCGGCACGGCGCGAGGCCTTGGCATAGCCGGTATCACCGAAGCCGTCGCGCCCGTGCACATAGGCCGCATCGCGGGCCGGGAACACCAGCGGCGCCTCGGCTCCGGCGTACACCGGCACATCGACACCGCAGACTTCGCACAGCTTCAACGCATTGGCGACGGTGTGCTCCAGGCCCACATTGCCGGCAGCGATGGTCAGGCCAACGACGGCGTGGTGCATGTCATTGAAGGCCATCAGCAGGGCCAGCGCGTCGTCCACGCCGGGGTCGGTATCGATCAGCAGGGGAATGCGGGCTTCGGTCATCACCGCATTATGGCGATATTGCTGCCTGCCTCAACGATAGCGCCGCAGATAGCGCTTCTCGAACGCCGCCTTGGCCCAGTGCGCGAGCACGTTCGGCCGCAGTGCGCGCACCTTGCCCTCGCTGCGCGACACCAACAGACCGCGGTCGAGCGAATCGATGATGCACATCAATTCCGACTTGAAACCTTCCTCGACCGCCTCGCCGGCCAGCGCGTGCAGCAGGTTGCGCGCTGCGACTTCGGCCTGCAGATCGGCCTGATGCGCCTGCTTGGGCATCCAGTCGGGGCCGGGGAAGCTGCCGCCGTCGCCGGCGACAAAGGTGCAGGAAAACCCCGGCACCCGACACTGGGCGTCGCCCTGCACCAGCCCGCCAGGTGAACGCGGCAACGCGGTGCTGTCCAGCCACGCCGGGCCGGTCAATCCGGGCATGAACAGGGTCATATCGCTGTCGATACGCGTGCGCTCCAGCACCACCGCCTTGGGTTCGATGCGTTGGACTTTTTCGCCGAGCACGGTCGCGATGTCTCGTCGGTGCATTTCCTCCAGAATCAATTCGACCGCGCGCTCGCCAAGCCGCTGGCCGGGCGTTTGTGAACGGCTGAAGAACACCAGCCGGAACTTGCCGCGCCGGCGCTGGCGACGCAGCAGGGTGTCGATCCCGAACACGAATTCGAACACCGGGCCGCCGCGCATGGCGATCGGTTCGTTGGGATTGGTGCCGAAGCCGAAGCACAGGCTGCCGCCATCGAGCGCGGCCAAGCGGTCGCGGATCACCTCGCCCGCCGCGATGCCATCGCAGGGAATGATCGCGTGCTCGATGCCCGGCAATCCGCGCATGAAACGGGCACCACTGGCGAGAATCAGGCCATCGTTCTCGATATCACCCGCATCGGTATGCAGCACTCGACCGTCCGCGGAAAGCCCGGTGGCATGCGCGCGATGGAAGTGGATGCGCTTGCGCCGCAGGAAACCGTCGAGCGGCACCACCAGATCCTCGCGCTTGCGCTTGCCAGAGGGAATCCAGATCGACCCTGGCAGGTAATGCAGCTCCGCCTGCGGCGCGACCAAGGTCAGTTCGGCAGCGCGGGCATGCCGACGCAGTGTGCGCAAGGCGGTCAGGCCGGCAAAGCCGGCACCGACCACGGTGATGCGCGCTCCGTCCATCCCGCTGTTCCTCAGGGTGCGATGCCCAATGCCTTCTTCAACACCGGCTCCATCCTGGTCACGCCCGCCTTGCGCCCCAATTCCAGCGCTGCTTGCGGCGCCAGCCCATCAAAATCACGCTGCTCCAGCGCCAGCAAGGAACCCGCGCGGTTGCCGGTGGCGCAATGCACCAGCACGCCACGGCCATGGCTGGGCGCGAGCGCATCATGCAGCAGGCGGGCATTGTCGCCATTGATGCCGTCGGCATGCGCGACCGGAATGTCGATGTATCGCATCCCGGCCGCCTCGACCTCGGCCTTCTCGTCGCGGCCTGCCAGTTCACCCGGCGTGCGCAGGTTGATGACCGTGGTCACACCCCGGGCGCGGATCTGCGCCCAGTCCTGCGGCGCCGGCTGGCCGGACGTCAGCAATCCCGGCAGGGGTTCGAACAACTGCAAGGGTGCTGCGCTGGGCGGTGGGGCGGCGACCTCGGCGGCGTGGGCTGCCGGCGTCGCGGACGGTGCATGGGCGCACCCGATGATCGACAGCGCCGCCCACACAAGCACCACGACGCCAAGCAAACCACGCCCTGCAAGCCCCGTGCTGGCACCTGCGGCGCTTGTCGTCCTCGATGAAATCATGGCCCTCACCCTCCGATAGTTGGAATCACGTACCCAGCGCACATGATCGGACACGCCCGCCCTCAAGCAGGTGCACCCGGTACGTGCGATACGCCGTCACCATCGATGACCTCCACGTCCACCGCAATGCCATCGCGCACGCTCTGGGTGACCGTGCAGAACTGCTCGAACTGCGCCAACACGCGATCAAAGCGCTCCAGACGCGCCGCCGGTTCGGACAGCCGGATCGTCACCTTCGCGCGCGGGATCCGCAGCCGGCCTTGTGCATTGCGTTCGGTACTCGCGCTGATCTCGGCGTGGATCGGCCCCGGCGCGTTCTTGAACTTGCGCAGGGCGAACAATAGGCTGGCCGACAGGCAATTGGCGATGCTGGCCAGCAGCAGTTCACTCGGGTTGGGCCCTTCGCCCGAGCCCAGCGGCGCCGGCTCATCGCTGCGCAGCGAGGCGAATGCGGCGCCCTCGAAGTCGATGCGAAATGCATACGGACCCTGCTGTTCCAGGGTGACGCGCAGCGGATGTTCACCACTCATGGTGCAGCCTCCTCGTGGCCGCCCTGCGGGCGGGACAGCAGCGTGACATACAGCAATGGAATCACGACCAATGTGAGCGCGGTGCTCACCAGAATGCCGAAGATCAGCGAAATGGCCAGCCCGTTGAAGATCGGGTCGTCGAGGATGAACAGCGCGCCGAGCATCGCCGCCACCCCGGTGAGCACGATGGGTTTGGCGCGCACCGCACAGGCGTCGATCACCGCGTCCGTCAGCGGCACCCCGCGCGCGGTTTCCTGCTGGATGAAATCGACCAGCAAAATGGAATTGCGAACGATGATGCCGGCCAGCGCGATCATCCCGATCATGCTGGTGGCGGTGAACTGCTTGCCGAGTAGGGCGTGCCCGGGCATGACGCCAATGACAGTCAGCGGGATCGGCGCCATGATCACCAGCGGCACCAGATAGCTGCGGAAGTGCGCCACCACCAGCAGGTAGATCAGCACCATCCCGGCGGCGTAGGCCAGCCCCATGTCGCGGAAGGTCTCGTAGGTGATCTGCCATTCGCCATCCCATTTCACCGCATAGCCACTTGTATCGGCGGGCTGCCGGATGAAGCTCTGGGCAAGCCGGTGCCCGCCCACCGGCCCCGCGTCCAGCTGCCCCACCAGATCGAACATGCCGTACAGCGGGCTGTCGAATTCACCGGCCTCGTCGGCCGTCACATAGACCACAGGCAGACCGTCCTTGTGGTGGATGGCGCCGTCCCATCGCGCGTCCACCACACGCACCAACTCCGATAGTGGTACCAGCGCCCCTTGCGCGCTGCGCACCTTCAATGCCAGCAGCGACGACAACGCGGCCTGATCCTGCGCCGGCAGCCGCAGCCGCAGCGGGCGCGGGTATTTCGAAGCACCATCGTGGACATAGGTGGCATCGAAGCCGGCGACGCCCATGGCGATGGCGTCGACAATCGTCGCTTGCGACACGCCCAGCCGCGCAGCGCGTTCGCGATCGATCAGGATCTGTTCGCGCGGCGCGTTCGCTTCCACGCTGGTATCCAGATCCACGATGCCTTGCGTTGTGGCGAAGCGCTCGCTGGCCAGCGCCAACGCCAGCGCACGCTGGCCGGCGTAATCGGGCCCGTAGACTTCGGCCACGATCGGCGCCAGCACCGGCGGGCCGGGCGGCACTTCCACCACTTTTACCGACGCGCCGTAGCGCTTGCCGACCTCGGCCAGCACCGGCCGGATCGCCCGCGCGATGGCGTGGCTCTGGCGGCTGCGCTGGTGCTTGTCGACCAGATTGACCTGCAGGTCGCCGACGTTGCTGCCGCTGCGCAGGAAATACTGCCGCACCAGGCCGTTGAAATTGATCGGCGCGGCGGTGCCGGCGTAGCCTTGGTAATCGAGAACCTCGGGCACCGTGTCGAGCTTGGCCGCAAGTTCCGTCAGCAGCGCATTGGTGCGCTCCAGCGTGCTGCCTTCGGGCAGGTCCACCACCACCTGGATTTCCGATTTGTTGTCCAGCGGCAGCATCTTCAGCACCACCAGCTTGAACACGGCCAGCGAGGCCGCCAGCACGACCAGCGCTGCCATCGCCGCGAACAGCAGGCCGCGCTTCCTGCCGGCGCCGGCGCCGACGAGGAAGGGCGTCATCAGGCGTTCGAACAGGCGGTGCAGTCTGTTTGAGCCCCCCTCCTCGCGGAAGAGGGGTTGGGGTGAAGGTTGGGGTTGCGAATCAGCACCATCGGCCGACCGGCCCTCACCCCCGGCCCCTCTCCCGGAGGGAGAGGAGGGAAGGGGATCGTCCTCTCTTCCGGATGGTGAGGGGGGAATTGCCTGCCCATGCCGCGCCAGCAGCTTCAGCGCCAGCCACGGGGTCACCGTGAGTGCGATCGCCAGCGACAGCAGCATGCCCACCGAAGCGTTGATCGGGATCGGCCGCATGTACGGCCCCATCAGGCCGGAGACGAAGGCCATCGGCATCAGCGCAGCGATCACGGTAAAGGTGGCCAGGATGGTCGGCCCGCCCACTTCGTCCACCGCCGGCGGGATCGCCTCACGCAGCGACCGGCCATCCTGCGTCATATGCCGATGGATGTTTTCGACCACCACGATGGCGTCGTCGACCAGAATGCCGATCGAGAAGATCAGCGCGAACAGCGACACCCGGTTGAGGGTGAAACCCAGCATTTCCGACGCGAACAAGGTGACGGCCAAGGTCAGGATCACCGCGCTGCCGATCACGATCGCCTCGCGCCAACCCAGTGCGAACAGCACCAGCACCACCACGCTGAAGGTGGCAAACACCAGCTTCTGGATGAGCTTTTGCGCTTTGTCGGAGGCGGTGGCGCCGTAGTCGCGGGTCACGCTGACGTGCACGCCCTGCGGGATCAGCTCTCCGCGCAATTGCGCGATGCGTCGGTCAATCGCGGCGGTGATGTCGGACGCATTGCTGCCCGGTTTTTTCGCGATGGCGATCGTCACCGCCGGCGCGGTGCCGGCACGGGGGCCGGCGCGTCCAGGCGGCGCGCCGTACCAGACGTAGCGGCTGGCCAGATCGCCGCGCGGTGCGACCGCTGCCACGTCCGTCAGCAGCAGCGGCTTGCCGTCGTGACTGCCGATCACGAGATTGGCAACATCCTCGGCGCTGGCCAGATAGCTGCCCGCCGTCACCGGGATCGCGCGACCGCCGGCATCCACCCGTTCGCCGGGCTGGCGCACCACGTTGGCGGCCGCAAGCGTCTGCGCCAGTTCATCCACGCCCATGCCGTAGGCAGCCAATTTTGCCGCGTCCAGCGTCACCAGCACGGCGCGGTCGGGCGCGCCGATGGTGTAGATGTCGCGGGTGCCGGGGATGCGCTTGAGTTCGGCCTCCAGCGTGTGCGCCACTTCGGCCAGCGCGCTGGCATCGGTGTGCGGATCGTCGCTCCACAGGGTCAGCGCCATCACCGGCACGTCGTCGATGCCTTTGGGCTTGACGATCGGCTGGCCCACCCCGGCGCGCGGCGGCAGGAAATCGGCGTTCGAGAACACCTGATTGTAGAGCCGCACCAGCGCCGGCTGGCGCGCCACGCCGACCTCGAATTCCACCGTCAGCACCGCCATGCCGGGGCGGCTGATCGAATAGACGTGCTTGACGCCTTCGATCTCGGAGAGCTTCTGTTCCAGCGGCACAGCCACCCACTGCTCGACGTCGCGGCTGCTGGCGCCGTCGAATGGCACCATCACGTTGGCCATCGTCACGTCGATCTGCGGCTCTTCCTCGCGCGGAGTGATGGCCACCGCCAGCAGCCCCAGCAGCAGGCCGACGATGGCCAGAATCGGCGTCAGCGGGTTGTTCTGGAATGCCGCCGCCAAGCGTCCGGAAATGCCGAGGCGAGGCTCAGTCACGGTCGTTCTCCGCCGCCTTGCGCTGTTCGGCAATCACCTGCAGCGCCTTGGCCGGATCGCGAGCCACCACTTCACCCGGTTTCAGGCCAGCAATGACCTCCACCTCTTCGCCCACGCGCGCGCCCAGCCGCAGCTGGCGCAGCAGCAAACGGCCGTCTTGCACGACATAGACGCCGGACAGTTCACCGCGCTGGGCAACGCTGGCGGCGGGAATGCGCAGCGCGGCGCTCGCACCGGAGTCGCCGGCGTCGGCGGCGAACACCACCTTGGCGGTGGTGCCCGGCGCCGGCGCCGGTGTGACCGCCGGCAGCAGCACCCGCACGTTGACGCTGTGGCTGCGCGGATCGGCGGCCGGGAACACGGTCACGGCGGCGGGCGTGAGCACGCGGCCATCGCCCAACGTCACATGCGCCGCAGTCTGGCGGCGGATCGCTTCGGCGCGGGTCTGCGGCAGCGCCACTTCGATCCGCAGCGCATCCGGCGCGTACACGCTCAGCAGCGGCATCCCCGGCGCCACGGTTTCGCCCGGCTCGACGTCGCGCCGCGCCACCACCCCGTCGAACGGCGCGCGCACCACGGTGTAGGCGCTTTGCTGGTTCGCCTGCGCCAGCTGCGCCGCGGCGGCGTTGCGCGCCGCGGTGGCGGCATCGCGCGCGGCGCGGGCCTGATCGACCTGCGCCCTGGAAACGTACTGGCCGCCGGCCAGGGCAGCGTAGCGACGGTAGTTCTGTTCGGCTTCGGTCGCCGCCGCCTGCGCCGCCGCCAGCTGCGCGCGCGCGGCGTTGGCGCCGGCGTCCTGCTCCACCGCGGTGATCCGCAGCAGCACATCGCCGGCCCGGACGTGGTCGTTCACATCGACCGCCACCGCGCTGACCCGGCCCGCCGTCTGCGCGGCCAGATCAGCACGGCGCACCGCTTCCACCACTCCGTCCCATCCGCGTCCGGGCAGGGCACTCCGGTCCGACACCGTGACCGTGGCCAGATCCTTCGGCAGCGCCGGCAGCGCGTCCGGTTGATTGCCACCGCAGGCGGCCAGCGCCAGCAGCGCAGGCAGGAGGAGGGGTTGCAGGGATCGGCGCATCATCATGTGCTCAGCAGCGACTGCACGACGCGCCGTCACCGCGCCCGATGCCCAGCTTCTTCATCACCATCGCCGCCGGACAGATTCCGGTGAACGACGACTGGATCAAGTTGAAACCGATGAACACGGTCAGCCAGACGAAATACGGATGCACGAAGTAGGTCAGCGCCACGCTGATCAGCACCATCGTGCCGGCAAAGGCACGCACCGCGTTGTCGAGGGTCATGGGAATCTCCTTGGGTTGTGGTTGATATCAGGAAGAACGCTTCACGTCCTTGAGCCGCTCGATGCCGAGCAGGCCGAGGATGTGTTTTTCGTAGATCGGCTCGCTGGTGCCGTGGCGCATCTTGTAGAGGAAATACTTCTCGAAGCCGATCTTGGCCAGATGCACCCACTTGCCGATCTTCGTCCATGTCACATTGCGCGGCGGGATCTGCGGCAGCGCCACGAAGGCCGCGCCGGTGTCGCCCATGTCGGCCAGGCAGACCGCGTTCCAGGTGCCTTGGTAATCCGGCGTCTCGCCCTGCAACTCGGCCCGGATGTTGCGCACGATGGTCGTCACCATCGACTCGATCATGAAGCCGGTCTTGGGCGCGCCGGTCGGCACCGGCGTTGCCTCCACCGGCGGAATCGCCACGCACACTCCGGCCGAGAAGATCTTCGGGTACTTCGGGCTGCGCTGGTGCTTGTCTACGATCACGAAGCCGCGCGGATTGCACAGCCCCTCGACTGCCGCCACCGCGTCCACGCCCTTGAAGGCGGGCAGCAGCATGGCGAACTTGAACGGCAGCGCATGCGCCTCGCCGGGCTGGCCCTTGCCGTCGTGCTCGACCACGGTCATCTCGCCGTCGCGCACTTCCGTGACCTTGCTGTTGACGATCCACTTGATGTGGCGCTGGCGCAGCTCGGCTTCCATCAGGCCCCTGGAGTCGCCGACGCCGCCGAGGCCCATGTGGCCCACATAGGGCTCGCTGGAGACGAAGGTCATCGGCACCCGGTCGCGCAGCTTGCGCTTGCGAAGGTCGGCATCGACGATCATCGCGAATTCATACGCCGGCCCGAAGCAGCTGGCCCCGGCCGCCGCGCCGACCACCACCGGGCCGGGTTCTTCCAGGAACGCCTGATACGCCTGCCATGCCTGCGCCGCGTGCGGTGTGGTACAGACCGATTGGGTGAAGCCGCCGTCCGGGCCGGAGCCGGGCACTTCCTCGAAGGCCAGCTTGGGGCCGGTGCAGATCAACAGATAGTCGTAGTCGAAGCGCTCGCCCTTGCCGGTGACGATGGCACTGGCTTCGGCATCGATCCGCTCCACCCCGCTGCCGTCGTAGCGGATGCCCCGCTTGCCGACGTGCCTGGCGATCTCGACGCTGATGTCGTCCTGCTTGCGCCAGCCCACCGCCAGCCACGGATTCGAGGGCGTGAAGCCGAAGCTTTCACCCTGGCCCACCAGCACGACCTCGTGCGCCTTGCCCAGCGTTTCGCGCAGCTCGTAGGCCGCGCTCATCCCGCCCAGCCCTGCTCCCATCACCACGATCCTGGCCATTTGCCTGCTCCCCGCTCCGGAATTGACCGGGCGCAGCTCTACATTAGCACTTGCTTATATTCATGTCAACTAATATAATTCCGACCATGGACACGACCGCCCGCACCCGCGCCGCCGCAGCGCACAGGCCCGCACGCACGCGCAACTCCGGCTCACCGGCCCCAGCCATGGACCCGGAAGCGATGCGTGCGCACGCCGGCGAGGCGGCGCGCCTGCTGCGCGTATTGGCCAACGACAAACGGTTGATGCTGCTGTGCCTGCTGGTGGAGGGCGAGCTCTCGGTGGGTGAGTTGAATGCCAAGGTCGACTTGAGCCAGTCGGCACTGTCGCAGCACTTGGCGGTGCTGCGCGAAGAGTGTCTGGTCAGCACCCGGCGCGAGGCGCAGACGATTTACTACGCGATCGCCGACGGTCCGGCCCAGCGTATCCTCGAGACCCTGCACTGCCTCTATTGCGGCAACCGCGCCGCCTGAGAGCACCGCCATGCCCGATCTTCCCCACGTCGCCCCGTTCTTCCATGCGGACAGCAACACCTGGAGCTACGTGGTCCACGATCCAAGGACGCGGGCCGCCGCCATCATCGATCCGGTGCTGGACTTCGATGCCAAGGCCGCGCGCACCTCCACGGCCTCCGCGCAAGCATTGCTGGCGCATGTCGCAGCCGAGCAGCTGGACGTGCACTGGCTGCTGGAGACCCATGCCCATGCCGACCATCTCAGCGCCGCGCACAGCCTGAAAGCCTCTCATTTTCCGCACGCCAAGCTGGCCATCGGTGCCGGTATCCGTGCCGTGCAACACACGTTCCACCCGATCTTCAATCTCGATCAACAGTTCCCGGTCGACGGCTCGCAGTTCGACCATCTGTTCGCGGACGACGAGTGTTTTCCCATCGGCAGGATCAACGCCCGCGTGATTGCCGTGCCCGGCCATACCAGCGACAGCTGCGCCTACTTGATCGGCGATGCGCTGTTCACCGGCGATTCGCTGTTCATGCCGGACGGTGGCAGCGCACGCTGCGACTTCCCCGGCGGGAATGCCGCCACCCTGTACCGCTCGATCCAGCGCCTGTACACCTTGCCGGACAGCACGCGGGTCTTCGTCTGCCACGACTACGGCCCGGGCGGACGCGCATTCGCCTGCCAGACCAGCATCGGCGAACAGAAACGGGGCAATATCCATGTGCGCGCCGGTATCACCGAAGACGAATTCGTGGCGATGCGCGAAGCACGCGACGCCACACTGGCGATACCCGCATTGCTGCTGCCGGCGATACAGGTGAACATCCGGGCAGGAGCGTTACCGGACGCCGACGACAATGGCGTGCGCTACCTCAAGCTGCCACTCAATCAGATCGATTGACGCACACCGGCTCAGGCTGACGCATAGCGGGCAGCACCGCCAACCCAGCGCTCGACGATCCGATCCGCAGTGTCCGGCGCACTGGCCAGCAACCGATCCGCCAACGCATGCACCTGCGGCAGCAAGTCGGCATCGCGCACCAGATCGGCAATGCGGAAGCCGGCAAGCCCGGTCTGACGCGTACCCAACAATTCGCCCGGGCCACGCAATTGCAGATCCTTTTCGGCGATGGCGAATCCATCATTGGTCTGCCGCAAGGTGTCCAACCGCTGCCTTGCAAGCGCCGACAGCGGGCCTTGGTACAGCAGCACGCAACTGGACGCGGCACTGCCACGCCCGACCCGCCCGCGCAGCTGATGCAATTGCGCCAGCCCCAGGCGCTCGGCGTTTTCGATCACCATCAGCGAGGCATTGGGCACATCCACGCCAACTTCAATGACCGTGGTCGCCACCAGCAGGTCGAGTTCGCCGGCCTTGAACGCCAGCATGGTGGCCTGCTTGTCGGCGGGTTTCATGCGGCCGTGCACCAGGCCGATCCGGTGCTCCTTGACCGCCGCCTGCAAGGTCTCGAAGGTGGTCTGCGCGGCCTGTGCTTCCACCTCGTCGGACTCGTCGATCAGGGTGCACACCCAGTACGCCTGCCTGCCCTCGGCACAGGCAAAGCGGATGCGTTCGATCAATTCATCGCGACGATCCACCGACAGCGCCACCGTGGTCACCGGTGTGCGCCCCGGCGGCAATTCATCAATGGCCGACACATCAAGATCGGCATAGGCACTCATCGCCAGCGTGCGCGGAATGGGCGTGGCGGTCATCACCAGTTGATGCGGCACGCTGCCGCGCCCCTTGTCGCGCAACGCCAGCCGCTGGTGCACGCCGAAGCGATGTTGCTCATCGACGATGGCCAGGGCCAGGTCCTGGAATTCGACGCCTTCCTGCATCAACGCATGGGTGCCGACAACGACGTGCGCCGTGCCCGCAGCCACTTCAGCCAGCGCCTTCGCCCGTGCCTTGCCGGTGACCTTGCCAGCCAGCCAGCACACCCGCACGCCCAGCGGTTCCAGCCAGCCACGCAGGCCGTGGCAATGCTGCTCGGCCAGCAGTTCGGTCGGCGCCATCAGCGCCGCCTGGCGACCATCGGCCACGGCCAGCAGCGCGGCCATCGCTGCCACCACGGTCTTGCCGCTGCCGACATCCCCCTGCACCAGCCGCAGCATCGGTCGCGGCTTGCGCAGGTCTTCGCGCACCTGCGCATACACCCGCTGCTGTGCCGCGGTCAGTGTGAACGGCAGCGTCGCCAGCAGGCGCTCGACCAGAGCCTCGTCACCACGCAACGCACGCGTGCCTTCCGCCTGCAGCGCCAGCCGCTGCCGACGCAGGCCCAGCTGATGCGCCAGCAGTTCTTCCAGCGCCAGTCGCCGCTGCGCCGGATGCACGCCGTTCTGCAGTGCCATCACATCGGCATCGGGCGGTGGTGCATGCAGCAACAGGATCGCTTCACGCAGCGAAGGAAGCTGAAGCTTGCGCAGGTGCTCGCGCGGCAGCAATTCCAGGGTCGCATCGTCCGGCAATTTCGACAACGCCTGCACGATCAATTTGCGCAGGCTGACCGGGCCGACACCCTCGATCACCGGGTAGACCGGATCCAGGGCCTCGCTCAGTACCTGCTCGCCGTCACCCAGCACACGGTAGCTCGGATGGACGATCTCCAGCCCGACCTGTCCCGGCCGCGGTGTCCCGAACGCGCGAACGCGCGCACCGACGGCGAATTGCGCGACCTGCTGGGCACGGAAATGAAAGAAGCGCAAGACCAGTGAAGCGCGCGAGCCATCGGCAATCGCCACCCGCAGCAAGGGCCGGTAGCGGAAGCCACGCTCCACCGCCTCCACCCGACCTTCCACCTGCGCCGGCTCGCCGGGGCGCAGATCACGGATCGCGGTCAGCGTGGTCCGATCCTCGTAGCCGCGCGGCAGGTGCAGCCACAGGTCCTGCAGGGTCGAAAGCCCGCGCGCCGCGAGTTTCTCGCGCAGCACCGGCCCGACACCCGACAACACGCCCAGCGACGCATCCGCACCTGCTGCAGCGTGGAAATGCGGTGCCGGCATGGCCCGTGGCGTGGTGACGCGCCAGCCTCAGGCCAGCGCCAGGATCGCGTCCACCTCGAAGGCAACGCCCTTGGGCAAGGCAGACACTTCGATGGTGGAACGCGCCGGATAGGGCTGCGCGAAATACTCGCCCATCACCGCGTTGACTGCGGCGAACTGCGACAGATCGGTCAGGTACAGGCCCACCCGCACCACGTCGGCCAGCGAGCCGCCGGCGGCTTCGCAGACCGCCTTCAGGTTGTCGAATGCGCGCCGCGCCTGCGCTTCGATATTGCCTTCGCCGACGACCGTCCCGGTGGCAGGGTCGAGCGGAATCTGGCCACTGAGGAACACCAGGTTGCCGGCGCGGGTGGCCTGCGAATACGGCCCGATGGCGGCGGGCGCGTGGTCGGTGTGGATGGCAGTACGCGGCATGGTGACTCCGGTTTGTCGAGGGTTCTGGTGATTTTACTGCGCATGCAGCGGGTGGCTCACGCGCGCTGCACCTGCTGCACCACGCTCAGCTTGCGCACGCCGCGGATCACCTCGTCGAGATGGCGGCCGTCGGTGATCTCGATGGCGAAACGCAGCACCGCGATATTGCTGTCGCGTTCGAGGTATTCGACCCGCTCGATATTGGAGCCAGCATTGGCAATCGCCGCAGCGACCTGCGCCAGCACGCCCGGATGGTTCTCGACCTCGATCCGGATCGCCACGTTGAAATCGCCGGACACTTGCCGATCCCAGGCCACCGGCACCCAGCGCTCGGGCGATTTGCGGTAGTCGGCGACGTTCGGACAGTCCATGCGATGCACGACCACGCCCTTGCCGGCGGTGTGGTAGCCCATGATCTCGTCGCGCGGGATCGGCATGCAGCACTGCGCGAAGCTGATGACGCCGCGTTGCGAGCCCGAGATCAGGATCGGCTCGCGCGCCACGGTGGCCAGCGGTGCCTTCTTGCCCTCGCCACGCTTCGGCTTGGCCACCTGCTGCGCGAGCAGTGCGGCCACCTGCATGGGCATCCGGTTGCCCAAGGCGATATCGGCCAGCAGCGCCTCCAGCCGGGGATAGCGATTCTCCGCGAGGCAGGCTTCGATCCGCTCCATCGGCACACGGTCGAGCGAGGTGCCCATTCCGATCAGGGCACGGTCCAGCATGTAGTGGCCGAGTTGCACCGCATCCTCGTGCTGGAGCTGCTTGAGCGCCTGCCGGATCGCCGTGCGCGCCTTGCTGGTGGCGACGAACTCCAGCCACTGGGTGCTGGGCGCAGCCGCTTTCGCGGTGATGATTTCGACATTCTGCCCGCTGACCAATTTGACCCGCAGCGGCGCGAAACGCTTGTCGACGCGCGCCGCGACCGCATGGTTGCCGACATCGGTGTGCACCGCGTAAGCGAAATCCAGCGCGGTCGCATTGCGCGGCAAGGACAGGATGTCGCCCTTGGGCGTGAACAGATAGACCTCGTCCGGGAACAGGTCGGCCTTGACGTTTTCGAGAAACTCCAGCGACGAGCCGGTCCCGCGCTGGCTTTCGACCAGATTGGCGATCCAGTTCGCGGCGCGCAATTGCGCATTGTTGCCGGCCTCGCTGCCCAGCTTGTAGGCCCAGTGCGCGGCGACACCGCGCTCGGCGACCAGATGCATCTCGCGGGTGCGGATCTGCACTTCGATCGGCGAGCCATACGGGCCGAACAGCACCGTGTGCAGTGACTGATAGCCGTTCGCCTTGGGGATCGCGATGAAGTCGCGGAAGCGGCCATCCAGCGGCTTGTAGACCGAGTGGACAACGCCGAGTGCGTGGTAACAGTCGGCCACCGAATCGACCACCACCCGGAAACCGAACACGTCCATCACCTGGGTAAAGCTGCGGCGCTGCGCACGCATCTTCGAATACACGCTCCAGGGGGCCTTGATCCGGCTGACCAGATCGTGGTCGAGCTTCTCCAGCGCCAGCCGCTGCGCGAGGCTGGCCTCGATCTGGGCCAGCGAGTCGCGGCGCGCCTGCGGGCGGGAGGAGATGCGCTTGGCGATCACCGCGTGCCGCCACGGGTGCAGGGCGCGGAAACCGAGATCCTGCAATTCGGCGCGGATCAGGTTCATGCCCAGCCGCTGCGCGATCGGCGCGTAGATGTCCAGGGTCTCGACCGCGATCCGCCGCCGCGCTTCGACGGTCTTGGCCCCCAGCGTGCGCATGTTGTGCAGGCGGTCGGCCAGCTTGATCAGGATGACGCGCAGGTCGCGCGACATCGCCAGCAGCATCTTGCGGAAACTCTCGGCCGCCGCTTCCTGACGATTGGCGAAGCGCAGCTTTTCCAGCTTGGTGACGCCATCGACCAGTTCCGCCACCGTCTCGCCGAATTGCGCGGCGACGTCGTCACGGGTGATCGGGGTGTCCTCGATGGTGTCGTGCAGGATCGCCGCGACCAGGGTTTCGACGTCCAGCCCGAGCGTGGCGAGGATCCGTGCCACCGCGACAGGGTGGGTGATGTAGGGCTCGCCGGATTGCCGGATCTGGCCCTCATGCGCCGCCGCACCGACCGCCCACGCCTTGCGCAACAACGCGCACTGCTCCGGGCCGAGGTAACGGGCGTCCCGTTCCAGCGCGCGCACATAGTCCGGCACCGCGTCGGCATCGGACGCGGGAAGCTGGACGATCGCAGGCTCGCCGGGATTCATCTGGCGAGCCTAACCTCGCAGTGGCGTGCCCGCAAACAAAATCCGAGTGCTCGGCCCACAAACGAAAACGGCCCCGCGGGGCCGTTTGATCGTGGAACCCGAGCAACGCAGGCTCAGTCTTCGCCCTTCATGTCGTCGTCGCCGGCGACCACATCGGCCGCGGCCCACTCCAGCGCCTCGCGCTCCTTGCGCTCCTTCTCGGCTTTCTCGACCGCCGCAACGAAATCGGCATCGATCACACGCGCGGCGATCTCGCGCAGTGCCAGAACGGTGGGCTTGTCGTTGGATTCGTTGTTGTCCAGCTTCGATTCGACGCCGCCGGCGAGCTGGCGCGCGCGCTTGGCGGCCATCATCACGAGCTCGAAACGATTGTCGACCACCTGCAGGCAGTCCTCGACGGTGATACGGGCCATGGGCATCCTGCGGCCTGCGGGCCGCGCAACAGTCAGTACGGAACCGGGAATTATAGAAGGCCCGGGCGTCCGGCACAAGGCAAAGGCTTTGAAGGCTGTCGATGGACGACGGCTTGTTCGCGCCGCCCGGTTCGCGGCCAGGCCCTCAGGCCTGCGGCAATTCGAACCACAGCACGTCGGAGGCGTCACCCACGCCCGCCAGCGTGCGGACACCGGATTCCTCGACGAAGCCCAGCGCATCGCCCGTCACCAGCTTGCGTCCGTCCAGTTGCACTTCGCCACGTGCAACATGCAGCCAATAGTGCCGCGCCGCATCCAGCGTGAATTCAACCCGATCGCCTGGCTCCAGCCGCGTGGCCAGCAACCGCGCCTGTTGCCGGATCGCGATCGAACCATCGGCACCGTCAGGCGTGGCCAGTGCTACCCAGCGTGCGCGTCGCGTATCGGGATCGAAATGTTTCTGGTCGTAGGCCGGTACCGCGTTCAGGCGGTCGGTCTGCAACCAGATCTGCAGGAAGTGCACGGGCTCGGTTTGCGACCCGTTGAATTCGCTGTGCTCGATGCCACGCCCTGCGCTCATCCACTGCACGTCGCCGGCACGGATCACGCCAGCGTTTCCTGCACTGTCCTTGTGCGCCAGCGCACCGTCGAGCACCACGCTGATGATTTCCATGTTGGCGTGGCTGTGCGGCGAAAAGCCACCTCCGGGAGCCACGGTGTCGTCATTGACGACCCGCAGCACGCCGAAGCCCATCCAGTCCGGGTCGTAGTAATGACCGAACGAGAACGTGTGGCGGCTATGCAACCAGCCCAGGTTGACGGCACCGCGCGCGGCAGCCGGACGTTCAAGGATCATGGCGCGCTTACTTCCCCGCTGCGGCAGGCGCGGCAGCGGGCGCGGAGATCGAGCCTTCGCCGGTGATGCTCAACTGCACCTCGTCGCTGACATTGGGCGCGAACGCGGCCACGCCGAAGTCGCTGCGCTTGACCTCGGCGGTGGCCGAGAAGCCCAGGGTTTCCAGGCCGGTCATGGCGTGCTTGCCGGCACCGTTGAGGGTGACATCGAGGGTGACAGGATGGGTCTTGTCCTTGATCGTCAGGTTGCCGGTGACGGTGTAGTGATTGGGCCCGGCAAGCTGGACACCCGTACTCTTGAACGTGGCATTGGGGAATTTGCCGGCATCGAAGAAATCGGCGCTCTTCAAATGCGTATCCAGCGCCGGCACGAAGGTATCGATCTGCGCGATCGGCAAGGTGACCTCAACGCTGGACTTGCCGGGATCGGCCGCATCCCAGACCACGGTGCCCGCGCTGATGCGGAAGTGTGCGCTGGGATGCGAGAAGCCGAAGTGGCTCCACGTCGCCAACACGCCACTGTGGTCGGGATCGAGCTGGTAGCTGCCTGCGGCGATCTTGATCTCGGTGACCGCCGGGGCAACGGGTGCCGCAGCGGGCGCAGGTGTCGCGGTGGTGACGGGCGCTGCCGCCGGCGCACCGGCCTGACTGCAGGCAGCCAGTGCAAGGGTAAGAACCAATGCAGTGGTCAAGGGACGGATCGTGGTCATGGCGGGCTCCGGAAAGTGTTCGTCGATGGACAGCTGTGCTGGCACGTGATCATTCAATGCGGCAGGCTTCATCGAAGCCCAGCCGCGGCGAGCGCGGGAAGATGCTGGCCGGATCGCCGACGCCGAGATTGACGAGGATATTGGAACGGATCGAGGTGCCGGCGAAGAACGCCGCGTCGACCTTGGCATTGTCGAAACCGGTCATCGGCCCGCAATCCAGCCCCAGCGAACGCGCGGCGAGGATCAGGTAGGCGGTCTGCAGGGCGCTGCTGCGCATCGCCACCCACGCCAGATTGTCCTGCTCGCGGTGTTCGAACCAGGCCTTGGCATCGGTGTGCGGGAACAGCACCGGCAGCTTGTCGAAGAAGCGCATGTCGTAACCGACGATGGCGACGACCGGCGCAGCCATGGTCTTGCCGTGGTTGCCTTCCGACAGCGCCGGGCCGAGCTTGGCCTTGGCCTCCGGCGATTTCACGAACACGATTCGCGCCGGCGTGGTGTTGGCTTCGGTCGGGCCGAACTTCAGCAGGTCATAGAGCTGGTGCAGGGTTGCGTCCGACACCTCGCCACCGAAGGCGTTGTAGGTGCGTGCGGTGCGGAAGAGCTGATCGAGCGCCGAATCGGCAAGCACATTGCGCATGGCATCATCACGAGGTCAGTTGGGGATGGACGTAGTGTATCGTTCTGTTAGCGCGATTAATTAACTTTTATCGGAACGGATCATGCTGTTTTTGAAACAATCAACCCTGCAACAATCCAGCAGGTGCAGCTGACCGCCTGCCACGACGGCCGCGCCGGCAACGCGCGCCAAGCCACGGCCCTGGCGCATGCGCTGGCGGGCCGGATCGACGAATGCGTGCTGCAGCCCGGCTTGCTGGCGCGGGCATTCGCCCCACACCGCTGGCCGCACATCCAGCATCCGTATGGTGCCGCATTCGATGCCCTGCTGGCCGCGCCACCACAAATCGCCATCGGCTGTGGCCGCCAGGCCGCACTGGCCACCCGCCTGCTGCGCCAACGTGGCACGCAGGTCGCGCAGATCCTCGATCCCCGGCTGGACCCGAGGCTGTGGAACCTGGTGATCGTACCGGAGCACGATGCTCTGCGCGGCGAGAACGTGCTGACCCTGCGCGGCAGCCTGCATCCGGTCGATGACGACTACCTGATGCGGGCGCTCTCGGCCTTCCCGGCGCTGGCGCTGCTGCCCGAACCACATAGCGTGGTCCTGGTCGGTGGCCCGACCCGACATGCGCCCATGCAGCTGGCGGACTTGATCGCACTGCTGCGCCAGGTCGCCGCCTGCGTGCGCAACGAGACCGGCAGCCTGAGTGTGATCGCCTCGCGACGCACCCCGCCGGAATGGCGACAGGCCTTGGTCGATATCGAAGCGGACCTGCCCGGCGTGCGCTGGCGCGACACCGGCGATGGTCCCAACCCGTTCGCCGGTTTGCTGGCGTATGCCGACCGCCTCGTCTGCACGCCCGATTCGACCAATATGCTCAGTGAAGCTGCGGCCACCTGGGCACCGCTGTACCTGTGGTCGCCCGATCACGTTGGCGGACGCTTGCGCAAATTCATCGATGGCCTGCTTGCGAGTGGTCGCGCCAAGCCCTGGGACGGCGCACCGCAGCGCTTCGATGTGCAACCACTGCGGGAGACTGCGCGGATCGCGCGTGTCGTGCGTGAGCGCTTGCTTGGTTGATGGAAGGCGAAACGGAGGTGAAAAGGGGGCAGAGAGCATTTCCGTTTGCATCATCTCCCGGCCTGATGGCAGGCACGGGAAATGTTCTCTGACCCCTTTTCAGACCAACCCGATCGACCCCAGCGCCGAACGAACCGCCTCACGTGCGGATGCAAGCGGCGCGTCGTCCTGCGGCGCACCGCGTGGCCGCCGATCCAGCGTGCAGCGCAAGCCTTTATCCAGCAGCAGCGCATGCGCTTCGCGCAACGCATCGACACAGCCTGAATCCAGACTGCCGATCTCGCGCACGATCTCGAGCAAAGCCGGCGTGCCGCGCGCCTCCAGCAAGCGCGGACAGGCATGGGCGTCGCGCAAGACGAGGCATTGCAGCAGGAATTCCAGATCGACCAGTCCGCCATCACCCTGCTTGAGATCGAACCACGCGGCATCGCTGCGGTCGAGTTCGGTGCGCATCTTCCGCCGCATCGTCGCCACATCGATGCTGAGTTGCGTGGCATCGCGTGGCACAGCCAGCACCTCGCCGCGCAGTGCGTCAAATGCTGCGAGCAAGCCGGCATCCCCCACGATCCCTCGCGCGCGCACCAGGGCTTGATGCTCCCAGGTCCAGGCGCGCTGGCGCTGATACTCGCCGAAGCTGGCAAGGCTGGACACCAGCAAGCCCTTGGCCCCATCCGGGCGCAGCCGCACATCGACATCGAACAAGCGCCCCGCGCTCGTGCGCACACCCAGCAGGGACACGATCTTCTGACCCAGTCGTGCATACCAGCGCGGCGCATCCAGCGGCCTTGCACCATTCGACTGTGCGTCCAGTGGTGCATCGAACAGGAATACCAGATCGAGATCGGAGCCGAAGCCCAGCTCCTGCGCACCCAGCGAGCCATAACCCAGCACGGCGAATCGTCCACCGGGAATGACGCCATGCGCCGCACTCAACTCCGCCTCGGACAGTGCCAGCACGCACTCGACCACCGCTTCTGCCAACCAAGCCAACCGACGCGCGCAATCCTCCGCTGTCATCCGCGCATCCAGCAGCGCCAATGCGAAGCGGAAACTCAGCGCCTGCCGCACCTCGTTCAAGGCATCCAGCGATGCCTCCGTATCACCCTCGATTCGTGTTGCCAAACACTGCGCATGCACGCCGGCACGATCCGGCAACTCGCCACTCACGCGCACATCCAGCAACTCGTCCAGCAACAACGGATGCGCGGCCAGCCGTTCGCCCAGCAGCGCGCTGCGCGCCAGCGCATCGACCAGCCTCGCAACCGCCGCCGGCTGCTCATCGAGCAAGGCCAGATAACTGGTCCGGCGCAGGATGTTGTGCAGCAGCGGCAGCACGCGCCGCAGCACCACATCCGGTTCCGTGGATGCCGCCGCGTGCTGCAACAGCGCTGGCACCACTCGATCCAATCGCGCACGCGCCACATCCGAAAGCTCGCGCACGCCGGGGGCGCGTGCGAAATCGCGCAGCAATGCATGCAGTTCGTTTGCGTGGGCGAAACCTTCCGCTTCCAGTTGCGCCGCCTCGGCATGGTCCGGTAGCGCGCGCCAATAGCTTGCGAGGCCGTCCGGGGCGGCTACGCCACGCCGTCGAGGTGCCAGCAAGGCCGAGAATTCTTCCGCCACCCGGGCGCGATGCACGGCGAGCAGCTGCTCCAGTGCGGCCCAGTCGGAGGCGCCCAAACCGCGTGCAATCCGCTCGCGTGCCGAGGCGCTTTCCGGCACGGCATAGGTTTGCGCATCGGCCAGCATCTGCAGGCGATTTTCGAGCCGCCGCAGGAAGCGATACGCCGCGCGCAGGTCGCTCGCGGTTGCAGGTTCGATGTGTCCGGCCAGCACCAGCGCCTGCAGCGATGTCAGCAAGCCACGCAGGCGCAGGCCGGGCTCTCGCCCACCACGGATCAGTTGCAGGGCTTGCGCAAGGAATTCGATCTCGCGGATCCCACCCGGCCCGCGCTTGATGTCGCCCGCCATCTCCTTGCGCGCCACTTCCGCCACGATCAAGGCCTTCATCGCGCGCAAGCCGTCGAGCGCGCCATAGTCCAGATAGCGGCGATAGACAAAGGGCTGCAACAGCTTCAGCAGGCGCTCGCCCGCCTCCAGATCGCCCGCCACCGGACGCGCCTTCTGCCAGGCATAGCGTTCCCAGTCGCGGCCTTCGCGCTGGAAATATTGCTCCATCGCCGCGAACGACAGGGCCACCCGCCCGGCGCTGCCGAACGGGCGCAGGCGCAGGTCGACGCGATGGCAGAAGCCATCGGCGGTCACTTCGTCGAGCAATTTGGCCAGTTGCTGGCCCAGCCGCGCGAAGTAGTCCTGCGCAGACAGCGAGCGTGCGCCATCGGACTCGCCCTCGTTCTCGTAGGCATAGACCAGATCGATGTCCGAGCTGAAATTCAGCTCGTGGCCACCCAACTTGCCGAGGCCGAACACCACCAGCCGCTGCCGACGACCGTCGCCATCGCGCACCACACCAAAGCGTTGTGCGAATTCCCCCTCCAGCGCCTCCAGTGCCAGTTGCAGGCAGTGGTCGGCCAGCGCGGAACTGCCCGCCAGGATGGCCTCCACGTCCTCGCCATCGATCACGTCTCGCCAGATCAGGCGCGTTGACTCGGCATGACGGAACTGGCGCAACCGCTGCGGCCATGCCTCGCGCTGATCGGGCTCCAGCACCGGCAGCGGAATCGGCGTGCCTGGATCGTCGTGCAACCGGGCCAGCAGGGACGGCTGTCGCGTCAACGTGTCGATCGCGAAATCACTGGCGATTGCCAGCCGAGACAACTTCGGCACCCATTCCGGCGCGATCGAACAGCCCGCCGCGCGCAGCCGATCAAGTGCACGCTTGGCAAGTGCATCCAACGCCGCCTGATTCGCTCCATCCATGCCTCGATTGTGGCATCCCCGGCTGGCCGTTATCGTTGCCGGCATGAGTGAACTGCAAGACTTGGTCGCGCTGATCCGCGCCGAAACCCCGCTGCTGGTCATCGAAACCCCCGATGAAGCGCGGGTGATGGCGCTGTTCCGGCAATCGTTGATGCACGCCTGGCGCGCGCTGTGGCGCTGGAGCGTGACCGAAGGCCTGCGCCGGGTCGACATGGACAGCGAGGATGACAGCACGATCGCGCCGGACCTCAGCGCCACCCTGCAGGACATCCGCGCCGCCAGCCAACGCGGCATTTATGTCTTGCTGGATGCCACGCCCTACCTCGGTTATGCCAGCTACCAACGTGCCCTGCGCGACCTGATCGAACGCCGTGGCTGCCAGCCCCATGTGATCGTGCTGGCCGGCGCCAGGATCGAGCTGCCGGCGGCGCTGGAACCGTTCGCGGTGCGTTTCGCGCTGCAACTGCCGGACCCGAATGCGTTGCTGAAGATCGTCAAGGAAGAAGCCACCGAATACGCCAAGCAGAATGGCGGTCGCCGGGTCGAAGTGGATGCCGACGCGGTGCGCCAGATCGTGCGCAACCTGCAGGGCATGAGCGCCACCGACGCACGCCGGATCGCCCGCCATTTGATCTGGCGCGACGGCGCGCTGGGCCCGCACGACCTGCCGGAGCTGGCACGGTTGAAGTTCGATCTGCTCAACAAGAGCGGCCACCTGCATTACGAATACGACACCGCGCATTTCTCCGATGTCGCCGGCGCTGCCCGGCTGAAGCAATGGGTGGAGCAGCGGCGCCTGCCGTTCCTGCAGGACCCGCCACCGGCCGGGCTGGAGCCGCCCAAGGGCATGCTGTTGCTGGGCGTGCAAGGCTGCGGCAAATCGATGGTGGCCAAGGCCGTGGCCGGCGGCTTTGGCGTGCCCTTGGTGCGGCTGGATTTCGGCACCCTGTACGACAAGTACCACGGCGAAACCGAGAAGAACCTGCGCGAGGCCTTGGCGTCGACCGAACAGCTCGCGCCCTGCGTGCTGTGGATCGACGAAATCGAAAAGGGCTTGGCGGTCGATG
The DNA here is from genome assembly GCA_018242365.1 of Pseudomonadota bacterium. Classification (GTDB taxonomy): domain Bacteria; phylum Pseudomonadota; class Gammaproteobacteria; order Xanthomonadales; family Xanthomonadaceae; genus Thermomonas. The sequence continues at coordinate 4,934 of JAFECB010000034.1, read as the reverse complement.
CCGGCAACGGCGATGGCGGTCTGTCGCAGCGCGTGCTCGGCTACCTGTTGACGTGGATGGCCGAACGCAAGTCGCGGGTCTTTCTCGTCGCCACCGCCAACCAGGTCGAACGCCTGCCCGCCGAACTGCTGCGCAAGGGTCGCTTCGATGAAATCTTCTTCGTCGATCTCCCCACCCCGGCCACCCGCGCCGCGATCTTCGCCCTGCATCTGGACAAGCGGAAGATCGCCCGTGAAGCCATCGACCTCGACACACTGGCCGCTGCAGCCGAAGGCTTTTCCGGTGCCGAGATCGAACAGGCCATCGTCAGCGCCCTGTATGCCGCCTACGCGGCCAAGACCCCGCTGGGCACCGCGTTGCTGCTGCAGGAAATCCACACCACCCGCCCGCTGTCGGTACTGATGGCCGAGCAGGTGCAAGCCCTGCGCGAATGGGCACTGCCGCGGACCGTGCCGGCGGAATAGCTTGCCGGAGGACGGGGACCGGGGACCGGGGACCGGGGACCGGGGACCGGATTGGAGCATAAGCCTCTGCGCTCCCGAATCCCGAATCCCGAATCCCGAATCCCGAATCCCGAATCCCGAATCCCGAATCCCGAATCCCGAATCCCGAATCCCGAATCCCGAATCCCGAATCCCGAATCCCGGGTCCCGGGTCCCAAAAAAAAAGCCCGCTTCGACCGAAGTCTCAGCGGGCCTGCTCCCTCCCCCACGTCGGGACGCGCGGGTATCGTGAAGGAGTCGTTATGATCGATGCACGCTGCAGTGCAAAACGATACTTGTCGGTATGCGAATGACGTCTCAATCCGGCCGCGGTCGACGCCGCAGGTCGCTGAGGATTTCCCGCGCCGCGTTGCGCCCCGGCAGGCCGGTGACGCCGCCGCCGGGATGACTGCCGGAGCCGCACAGGTACAAGCCCTTGAACACGCCGCGATAATTGCTCTGGCCGAGCAGCGGGCGGGCGCTGAACATCTGGTCGAGGCCGAGTGCGCCGTGGAAGATGTCGCCGCCGATCAGACCCAGCCGCTGCTCCAGATCCAGCGGCGACAGCGCCTCATAGCCGAGCACGCTGGCCTTGAAGTTCGGCGCATAGGTGTTGACCGTGTCGATCATCAGCTTGGCGACCGTATCGCGATGCGCCTCCCAGCCGCCGTCGACCTCGGGGTTGACCTGCTGGCAGAACAGGCTGGCGACGTGCTTGCCCTTCGGTGCCAGGGTATCGTCGAGGGTCGAGGAGATCACCACTTCGACGATGGGTTGCCGCGCCCAGCCGGGGTTGTACGCCTTCGACTTGGCATCGAAGTAGGCCTGCTCGAAATACTGCAGCGATGGCCCGATCAGGATCCCGCTCTGGTGGTGCGGCTGCAGTTTCTTGCCCGGCAGCGCGGTGAAATCCGGCAATTCGGACAGCGCCACGTTCATCCGGAAGGTGCCCGAACCGCAACGGTAGCGACGCATCCGGGTCGCGGTATCGGCATCCAGCGCGCCGGGCTCGACCAGTTGCGTGTAGAGCAATTTTGGATTGACGCCACTGACCACGGTGCGCGCGCGGAATTCGCGGCCATCGGCAAGCTGGGTACCCACCGCCTTGCCGTCCTCGACCAGCAAGCGCGCGACCTCGGCCTCGGTTTCGATCACCACCCCACGCGCTTCGCACTCCTTGCGCATCGCCTGGGTAATCGCGCCCATGCCACCGATCGCATGGCCCCAACTGCCCTGCTTGCCGTTGACCTCGCCAAACAGGTGGTGCAGCAGCACGTAGGCGCTGCCCGGCGTGTAAGGGCTGGCGAAATTGCCGACCACCGAATCCCAGCCCAGCACCGCCTTCAACGGTTCGCTTTCGAACCAGTCGTCGAGCAGCTCGCCGGCAGATTTGGTGAACAGGTCGAGCAGGTCGCGACGACCGCGCATGTCCAGCGACTGCAATTGCTTGCCGACCGCGATCGAGTGGATCCAGTCGGCCAGCACGAAGTGATCGGACACGTTCGGCGGGGTGCGCTGGATCAACTCGCGCAGCACCACCACGATCCGGTCGAGCATCGCGGTGTATTCGGGGAAGCGCTGCGCATCGCGCTTGGACCACTTCGCGATTTCCGCCAGGGTGTGCTCGCCGCCGAAGCGGAAACTGTGACCGTCCGGCAACGGAAGGAAGTTGGAATACGGTCGTTCGACAATCCGCAGGCCGTGCTCATGCAAGCGCAGCTCGCGGATGACCTTCGGGTTCAGCAAGCTGACCGTGTAGCTCGCGAGCGAATTGCGAAAACCGGGGTGAAATTCCTCGGTGACGGCCGCGCCACCGACGATGCCACGCCGCTCCAGCACCCGCACCTTGAGCTTCGCCGCCGCAAGATACGCCGCGCACACCAACGCGTTATGGCCACCGCCGAGGATCAGAACATCGTCTTGCTGCATGGTGACCTCTGGAATTACGCCTTTTTGCCTTGAGGCTCCGGATCGCGGCGCAACCGATAAACCTGCGCGGGCCGATTGGCACCCGCGCGCGTCACGCCATGCACGGGCTCCACCAGCGCACGATCCGCCAGGCGACGCCTGAACGAGGATTTGTCGAGGCGGCGTCCCAGCAATTGCTCGCAATCGGCCTGCAACTCCGACAACGTGAACTGCGGTGGAAGTATGCCGGCCGGAAGCTCCAGTTGTTCGATTTCCTGTCGGGTCGCCTCCACGGCCATCGCAACCAGCGCGGCATGATCGAACGCCAGCGCTCGATCCTTCATGACGTCCTCAACCGGGCGCCAGGTCACTTGTTTGACGCGCTTGCCCGCCAAGGGCGCGAGCTGACTGGCCATCACCATCGCCCGATACACCACGCTCAACGCCCACGGTGCTCGCGGATCACGGTGAGGTCCACCAACCGCGCATAGCTGGCGCAGGAAGGGCAGCTCCAAACCCAGACGCTCGTGCAGTACGCGCCGTGCCGCAGCCTCCAGACTGGCATCCAGATCAATGCGCAGCACCCCCCCAGGAAGTGCCCACTGACCCGGATGCGGCGCGTGTTCCCTGCGTACCAGCAGAACCTGCAAACGCTTGTCAACGAGACCCAGCACCGCGATTTCCATCCGCGTGAAGGGCATCGGGTGCAGCAACGAATCGGCCATGGTTGCGATTTTGCACCTCACCAACCTTGATAGTTGCATATTACTACTAAGTAGCGGACACTTGACTTAGTGGTTATGTGCAACTAAGAGGCCTGATATGGAACCCTGCAGCTACGACATCATCGGCGACATCCACGGGCACGCCGACAAGCTGGATGCGTTGTTCAACAGGTTGGGGTATGTGCGGTCCGGCATCCATTGGGTTCCTCCACCCGGCAGGCAGGCGGTATTCGTAGGGGACCTGATCGATCGTGGCCCTGAGCAACTGCGCGTGGTCGATACCGTGCGCGCGATGATCGATGCCGGTCACGCCCACGCCGTGATGGGGAACCACGAGTTCAACGCGATCGCCTGGGCCACACCTGATCCGGATGCGCCGGGCGCGTTCCTGCGCCGCCATAGCGCAAAGAACCTGAAGCTGCATGCAGAATTCCTGCACCAGGTCGGTGAAGGGTCGTCCCGCCACCTTGAGTTGATCGAATGGTTCAAGCGACTGCCGCCGATGCTCGACCTGGGTGGCATCCGGATCGTGCACGCATGGTGGCACCAACCACTCGTTGACTTCGTCCGCGCCTCGCTCCAGCAACACGCCAAGCTGGATGGCGAGTTCCTGCGGCGTGCCTGCAAGCAGGGCACGCAAGAATTCGCCGCCATGGAAGGCCTGACCAAGGGCCAGGAGATTCACCTTCCCGATGGCTGCACTTTCATCGATCACGCCGGCGTGACACGTGGCGTGACGCGCGTGCGCTGGTGGCTGGATTCGGCCACGACCTTTCGCGATGCCGCAGTCGTCTCGGACAGCCAGCGCATGCAGATCCCCGACACGCGGTTGCCACCAGAACTCGTGATTCGGTCAACCCCGGGAACCCCGGTGTTCATCGGCCACTATTGGTTGAGCGGCACGCCGCAGCCGCTGGCAGCAAACATCGCCTGCCTGGACTACTCCGCCGCCAGGAACGGGCCTTTGGTGGCTTATCGCTGGAACGGCGAAACCGTGTTGGACAAGGCGCGGTTCGTGCTATCCGGGTAGATCTCCAAGGCAGGGGGTCAATTTGATCAGTCCCTGCTCGTTGGTGCTTTCCCTGACGTGCATTCAACCCTCCTGATCGGGGCCACCCCCTCCCCTTTCATCAAGGATGCAGGCAACCAGTCGCAGCAGGTGAGTCTAGCGGCTGGAAAGCTCTGGCGGGTGCGCGGCGTTGGGTCACATGGATTTTGCGTCGCGAGCTATCGAATCCCGAGACAAACAAAAACCCCCGCATCGCTGCGGGGGTTCTGTTCTTGCATTGAAGCAGCTACTGCGAAATCAGAAATCCATCCCGCCCATGCCGCCCATGCCACCGCCCGGCGGCATCGCCGGTTCGTCCTTCTTCGGCGCTTCGGCCACCATCGCTTCGGTGGTGATCATCAGGCCGGCGATGGATGCCGCGTTCTGCAGCGCAGTACGCGTGACCTTGGTCGGATCCAGGATGCCGAATTCGATCATGTCGCCGAACTCGCCGTTGGCGGCGTTGTAGCCGAACGCGCCGGAACCTTCGACGACGCGGTTCAGCACCACCGACGGCTCTTCGCCGGCATTGGTGACGATTTCGCGCAGCGGGGCTTCCATCGCGCGCAGCGCAATCGCGATGCCGTGGTTCTGGTCTTCGTTGGCACCCTTGAGATCCTTGATCGCGGCCTTGGCACGGATCAGGGCCACGCCGCCGCCGGGGACAATGCCTTCTTCCACCGCGGCGCGGGTGGCGTGCAGGGCGTCTTCCACGCGTGCCTTCTTTTCCTTCATTTCCACTTCGGTCGCCGCACCGACCTTGATCACCGC
>JAFECB010000033.1 GCA_018242365.1 Pseudomonadota bacterium | reverse complement strand
CGTCGCGCGCCACGCCCTACAGCTGGATGCGCCGCGGCTCCGTCCCGTTCCTGCATGTGGAACCGCTGCTCAAGCTGCGGCCCAAGCACCTGGCGATCAAGGCGGTCGATATCTGCCCACAGGCGCAGGATGCGGCGAAGTGAAAGAGCGTCCCATCCTGTTTTCCGGCGCAATGGTCCGCGCGATCCTCGAAGGCCGCAAGACGCAGACGCGGCGTTTATTCATGGTCCCAGGCTGCGTTAAGGGAACGCGCTATGCGATCACATCGCCAAGCGAGGAAATCTTGCGCTTCGATGACGGGTCGTTTCATTACCTTTCAACAGCGGCACTGAGTGGCCCTTATCCATGTCCATACGGCCAGCCCGGTGATCGGCTGTGGGTGCGGGAGACGTGGTGCTCGCCGGAGAAATGGCTTGTCGGCTACGCCGCGGACGGTCAATGCGGCGCATGGATGGGTGATGGCAACGGCGGCCAGACATTCACTCCGCACGGCTACATCCTAGAAGCGCCAGGCTATCGCGATAGCTTCAAGACGCCGAGCCACACGTGGGGCATTGCCAGATACGGCGCCCGCTGGCGTCCGTCCATCCACATGCCGCGTTGGGCCTGCCGCCTCGTCCTCGAAGTGACCGACGTGCGCGTGCAGCGATTGCAGGACATCACAGAGCACGACGCGACCGCCGAAGGCTTCAGCCCCATCACGCGCGACTGCAAGCGCCCGAAGTTCATGGCGTTGTGGGACTCGATCAACGCCAAGCGCGCGCCGTGGTCGGCGAATCCGTTTGTGTGGGCGATCACATTCCGGAGGCTGGCATGAGTGAGCAACCCAATCCACCGGAATGCCCCGACGACGAGCACGAGTGGGAACACCACGAGGACTCCGACGGCGATCCCGGCGTCATCAACGGCACGCGCAGCTGGTGCTACCTAGAGTGCGCGAAGTGCGGCAAGCAAACGGACTGCGATGGCCGCCACGATGATCCTGACGACTACCTCTGAGGCCTGCTCCATGACCGACCTGAACATCCTCGATCTTGGCCAATACATGGCCGTCCCGCCGCGCACGCGCAACTTCCTGCACATCCTGCGCGTCGGCCACCAGATCGCCGAGGCCTTCGAGCACACGCTGCCGGCGCTGACCCAGACCGAGCAGAAGGTGCTGGTGACGGTCGCAGCCTTCCGGCTGCAAGGCTCGCTCCTGCCGGCCGACATCACCCTCCTGGCGCATTGCCCACAGCTGCTGGGCGTGAGCGAGGGCGAAATCATGGGCGTCGTCGAAGGCCTGGTGCACAACGGCGTGCTCGAGGTGTCCTCGATGGTCGATGGCGAGTTCGTCGACCCTGCGACCGTTCCGAAGTCGCGCGCCGCTGACGTGCAGGTGTGCTTCTCGTGGCCGGCGCTGGAGCGGCTGGTCATCAAGGCCTTGGAGGATGCGAACCGGCCGCGCATCGTGGTGCCTGGGGCACCACGCTAACCCATCATCTTCACCAGAGCAGGAGAACAGCCGTGGAAACCGCAGCACCCGAAGCAACCGCAACCGTCGCCGACACCGCGACCGCCGTCCCCGTCGAGCGTGAACTGGTCCTCCTGTACGATGCGGAGACATCATCCATGATCGACTGGCGTAATCCTAGCGGCGGCGAACAGCAGCCCCACATCGTCGAGCTATACGCCGCCCTGGCCGACGCGCAGACCGGCCACATCGTCGACGAACTGCACGCGCTGGTGAAGCCGGAGGGCTGGAAGTTCCATCCCGAGGCCGTCGCCGTGCACGGCATCACCGAGGAGCGCGCCACCCTGGAAGGCCAGCCCGAGGCGCTGGTGTTCACCCGCTTCCTCCAGATGCACGCGCGGGCGAAGGAACGCGTCGGCCACAACGAGTCGTTCGACGCGCGCATCATGCGCATCGCCCACAAGCGCTACCGCGACGACGAGGCCGCCGAGGCCTTCAAGGCCGCGCCCGCGTTCTGCACCATGCGAGCGATGACCGACCACTGCAAGCTGCCCGGCAAGCGCCCCGGCTTCTACAAGTGGCCGACCCTGAGCGAGGCCTACCAGCACTTCTTCGGCCGGCCGCTGGAAGGCGCCCACGGTGCGAAGCAGGACGCGCTGGCCGCCGGCAAGCTGTATTTCGCCCTCAAGGGCACCATCGTCACCTGGGGTTGATCGCGCCATGGCCAAGCCGACGAACGCACAGCGGGAACTGATCGAGCGGCTGATGAAGCGCGCCGAGATGGATCCGAACACACTCACGGCCATGCACAAGACCATCGGCTGTCCCGATCATCTGATCGGGCAGCCCGTGGCGCATTGGCTGGACAGGTTGAGCAAGGACACGGCCAGCACGACCATTTCTCAGCTGCAGCGAATGACGAGTCGATGAGCAAGCCTCGTGTCCAGCTACTGACCGACGCCGAGCGCGAGGCCGAACTGGAGCGCTGGTGCAAAACGCTGCCGCCGGAGACCGCCGCCGTCATGCGACGGTTTCCGCCGTGGCAGAAGTGGCGAATCAGGCAGACCGGACAGACGTGCCGCATCTACTCCATCAGCGACGGGCCGCCTATTACCTTCCGCGTGCTGACCGATCCGCCTATTCCAGGCCTCGTCGGGCATGATGTGTACGGCATCGCGCCGGAGGATCTGGAAAGTGTCGACGACGTACCTACCGCTGCGGATTGAGTCCGTCGCCAACCTGCGCGAGCACTGGACGAAAAAGGCGAAGCGCGCGAAGGCTCACCGTTTAGCCATGATCGCGGTGCCGCGCAACGATCTGCCGTGCATCGTCACGCTCACGCGCGTCGCGCCGCGGCCCCTGGACACGGACAATCTCAGTTCTGCGATGAAAAATGTCCGTGACGGCATCGCCGACCGCCTGGGCGTGAAAGACAATGACCCGCGCGTGGAGTGGCGCTATGCCCAGCGCAAGGGCGAGCCGAAGGAATACGGGATGGTGGTAGAGATCCTGCCTCGCTAACCGCCCCAGCGCTGCACGCGCACGAGCGCGCCCTTGATGCCGGATGCAGCCAGCGAGCGCGCATTCTCCTCGCCGTAAGCGATCAAGCAAATAGGTCCACCGCTATTGCCTGGCGCGCG
>JAFECB010000032.1 GCA_018242365.1 Pseudomonadota bacterium | reverse complement strand
GGCAAAGCCCGCGGGCGTTGCGAGCACATTGGACGGGCTCACGCGTTCCTCACTCATGCCGCGGCCCTCGGGTTTGTGAGTGGCGTCACCACCTCCCGGCGCTGCCTGACCAGTTCCTCCTGGAGGGATGGTGTCAGGATCACGTGATTGATCGTGGTCGCGTGGTTCTCGATCTTGAAGCCGATCTTCCCGTGGATCATCGCGATCAGGGTCGATGTCTTCTGCCATTCATCGAAGTACTGCTTGCGATCCTTGCGGTCCGTGCAGTGGCGCCATGCGTTGAACGCCCTGGCTTGCGCCTCTGCCGCCTGTCGCAAAGTGAGATCGATCGATGCCCCGGATTTTACCCAGGCTTGATTGAGGACTTTCTGAACCTTGGCTGTCCTCATTTGTCGCGAGGCCGCGGCGTAAAGGTTTGCCTCCGTACCCTCGTATCCGGCACGCCGGGCCGCTTCCGCCTGACTGCAGCCATCGAAGATCGCCTGCGTAAAGAGCCGCGTGCGGCGGTCCAACTGCGCATAGCCCTGCACCTGCTCAATCGCAAATAGCTCGGGTTGCTGCTGGGATTGCGGTGCCACGGCGACAATAACGAGTCGCCGGAGCGGTGTCGCCAATACCTATTTGGCAGTTAGGTCATGTCATACCCTGACACTAGGACCACTTTTCTGCGGCTTTCCGCAGATTCAGCGTGACAGCATGCGGTAGACGGTCCGCTCCGGGCGCTCCATGACACGCGCTATGCGTGCCACGATCCATCCGGCCTGCTTGCGCAGCGCAACGGCGATCGCGCGCCGTGCTCCCACGGTCTTGCTGTCGCGGGCATCGCCGCGGAGTGCACGGGATCCGACACCGCACTGCCGGCACAGGGCCTCGAGGATCTGGTCGTCAGTCATGCCGTTCATCAGAACTGCACCTCCCGTGTCGCCTCCGTCATCCTGCGCACACAGCTCGCCCCCAGGATGTCGCGGAAGTAACTGATGGGTTCGTTCGCCGTCACGAGCACCGGCCACTGGTGCGCGTAGATTTCGTCCCACAGTTCCCGCATCATGCGCGCGTACCGGGGTTCCTCGTAGTCGACCTTGTCGAGGTCGTCCAGGACCAGCACCTGCCCGTGGTGGAGCCAGCGGTAGAAGCCGCGCGGCTCCCCGTCCATGTGGTAACGGAAGTACTCCTCCGCCAGCGCCTGGCCGGACGCCTTGATGACGTTTCGGCCTCGCTCGACATGCTGCCGGCCGTAGTGTCGCCAGGCCATGCGCGTTTTGCCGCGGCCGGTCTCGTGGCTCCATAGCCACAGGCCCGGCGAGGTGCCGTCCCAGGCATCGGCCTTGTCCCACGCTTCGAGGTTCGGCAGGAGCTCGCGCTGGATCCGCGCTCGGAACTGCCTCGGGCAGACCTCGGCAAACCGCGCAAGCCGCTGCGCTCGCACAATTTCGCGGGTTCGCTGGTCGAGCTCCTCCTGCGTCGGCGGCGGGGGTGCCGTCGCCGGGTCAGGCAGCAGCCCAGCTGACCGCCACTCAGCGGTCAGTTCCGCGATGGTTTTCGGCATGTCGCTCATCGCATCGGCGCTCCATTTCCCGCCCGTTTTCGAGCGCTTTTTTTCCGCGGGTCGAAGAGCCCGGCCCACCCGAATTCGGTGGATCGTCGGACCGCCTCGATGGCCGCAGCCAAACCCCAGCCCTCCAGCCGTTTAAGTTGCAGAGCCGCCATCTCTGGCGTCAGCGATTTTCGCCGTCGTTTACGCTCTGCGAGCCGTTCGTGCCAGGCGGCGATGAAAGCCTGGTCACGCAACCCCTCGGGTACCGGAACCCCTCCCCCCGGCAGGGGGGTTAGGGGGGTTGTATTTGTATTCTTATCTAACTCTAACTCTAACTCTACAGCGTTACTATGCCGTTTCATTAGCGTTACATCACCGTTACTCCCGTGTGCACGGAGTTCGGAAGGGGTCGCTGCACCGGAGGCGTCACCCCCGGCCGTTAGGCCCTTCCTCCCTCGATGTCTCGCCACACGTTCCATGCTCTGGTGTCGTTCGTGGGCCTCGCGGGCGAGCCGTCGACAGATCAGCGTTACATCGCCGTTACTGTCGCGTATCACTGCCGCAACGCCCATGGTGTCGAGTTCATCCACAACTGCCTTCGCCTGCTCACACGTCATGCTCCACAGTCGCGACCAGCCGGGTATCGGCAGTCGCAGGTTACCCCGCGTCACGGAGTGCACCATTTGGCATATTGTGTCTATCCACGCGCCCTTAGCAGCCGGTGAGAGCGGCCGCGTATCCGCCAGCCACAGGGCTGGCTCGAACTTCATCCAGAAATCTTTTTTTTGCGCCATGTCGATTCTGGCCGGCTATGGCGTCTCCTCCTCTTCGGAGGATTGTCCCGCACCACCACCTCGGTCGATGCGGGCAAATTCAATCGCGGTCACCAGGAGGTACCGCACAAATCCCTTCTGCACTCCCTTGTCCGCAAACGCCCGGCCGCACAGCTGGGCCTGCACAATCAGCGGCCGCCCCGGCGTCATGAGTGGCTCCACGCGCTCGATTAGCGGCTGGTCCGTCACTTCGCACTGCCAGGGCGTTGGGTCGCCGTCATGGCCCGTTCCCGCCAGCATCAGACAGAACGTCAGCTTCCGCTGCTGCTGCGGCGTGTAGGCCACTGTCGCGGCCTTCTGGAGCCACCCTGTGCAGACTACGGCGTTCATCGCGTCTCGCGAGCTATTGCTTCGGCCTTAACTCACCAGCTTCAATCGCCTTTGCCAGCCTAAGCAGCGCCGCGGCCAGGTCATTGATCGGGCTCGTTTCGCCATCGGCCTGCGGTGTGACCGGCGCGGGCACGTCCGGCTTTGGCTGCGGTGCATTGAGCATCGCGATCAGCTCATGCGTTGCGATGTAGGTCCATGTACCGGGGAATCCCTGGTCGATTTTGTGCAGTGCCATCCCGGTCAGCGGTGCGCGTGCGGTCGGTACATCGAGGCGTATCGCGATGTAGTTTGGATCCTCGCCGAAGACTTCCGGCGGGAGGGGTTTGTTGAAGCTCATGGCTTTCCTTTGTTTGATTGTTTCGCTGTTCCAAAATCTCCTACATCCTGAAGCCGACAACCCACACCCAAGGGTCCGCCTCCCAGGATCCGCGTCCGTTGATCGTCTCCCAAAGCTTCCGGAACTCAGTCACGGACTCCACTCCCTCGGCAATGGCGTCAGCTTCTCTGATGCATTGGACTCGTTGCAGGCGGACGCTCGTGATCTCCAGCGTGATCCGGCTGAACTTGCGGCGCATGAAAATCGACGGCGTCCACCCGTTGGGCCAGTCGGGATGCTCGGTTTCTGTTGCGGCATAATGACAGCGCCCGTCATCGTCCATCGCGTGAGTCTCTCTCACCCAGAGCCGGTCTCCAGGCTGTCCGTAGGGACACACATGATCGAATATGTCAGTACGTCGTTTGGGTTTCACCACCCGGCGCGTCTGCGTCTTTCGCCCCACTAGTATCGCGCGCACCATATATCCGCTGAACAGGATCGGTCGTGTTTTCATGGCGTCTCCCTGTCCCAACAATACCACTCCACCGCCTGCCTCCTCACATGCTCAAGTACCAGCGCCATGTGCGTCACATATTTTTCTCCGTGTATTCTCACGCTAGCCGTTCGCCGCTCAATCTGCCTTATAACCTCATTCATCATCTCATCCTCATCCTCATCCCTTCGCCTGGCCCGCACGCCTCATCGTGCCAGTGGGCGCACACCCAGTGTGTTCATCTGCGACACTGCACCGCACAGCACCGCATGCCCTGTCTCCTTGCTGATGCCGGCCTTGACATCGTTGAAAGCGTGCTCCGTCACCCGCCACGGGCGTTCGAGCTCGTACCACATCGCCAGCTTACTCGATGCGATCCGGTACCGGAGGCGTGCGCGGACCTCGTAGAGTGCGGCACCGCGGAACGGCGCCACGCGGATTGCGAACCGTTCCGGAACGAGCATTTTCCCGTCGGCTCCCGCCGTCGTATCGATCCGCTCGGTATAGCTGAGCTGCACCTGGCCATTCTGGAGGCGCACTCCCGAGTGGAATACGGTGTCATTGCGGGCGGACAATGTCGTCGCGACCTGCAGCATGTCCGCCGCATTGGGCCAGGGCGGTTGCCCGGGGGTCTGCTGGGGCGCATAGATGTCATCCGCATTGTCCTCGATGAACTGAGCAAACTCGAACTGACCGCGGGCCCTCCCCGCGCCGTTATTCTCACTCCATGCTAGCCACTCCTTCGTCGGCCTGAGTGGCAGCAATGCGTAGTGCTCCCCCCAGCCCGCATCCGACAGGGTGACGCCGCCAACGGCCGCCGCCGCTGCAATCTCCGCGTCCTCGTACGCGACCGCCGGCAGGTGCCAGTCGAAGGTCGCCTTAAACCCGCCGTCGATCTCCGAGGCTCCGGTGATGATCGTCCCGCACGTCGCGTGCGCGCGCACGTAACGGCAGAAACTCTCGATGTCATAGAAGACTGCCTGCCCCCGCTTTCGGCGCGGCCTGTTGCCGTGCTCTTCGAGCGATTCGATCCTGCCCGACTGCGGCCATATGATGAGCCGCGCGTCTTCGTGGTCGATCAGGATTGGCGCGGTCGATTTCTGGACAACCTCGGCGATCGCCGCCGCTTCGGTCGGCGCGTTGGAGGTGATGGGCCTAACGGGCGCATTCTCTAGTGGCATGGTGATTGTGGGTTAGCTTATCTTGATGGGTGTGGGTTAGCTTATCTTGATGGGTGTCGCCTGGTCCTCGGGCACCACCACCACAAGGCCCGGCAGATCCGGCCCCTCGGGGTTGTTGCGCATGAGGCATCCAAACGCGTTCGCAAAAAAGAAACTCTCCCCTTTCTCCTCCTCGGGGAGCTTGAGTTTTGCCTCGTCGAGGACCTTGACCCCGCGCCGGGCGTTTTGCTTGATCTTCACCGTGTAGGTCAGTGTCGCCGGCCGTCCCGTCTCCAGGCACGCGCGCACGGCCGCTGCCAGCTTGATGTCGAGATCATGCAGCGTCACACCGCCGGATTTGCCGGTCAGCATGGCGATGAAATGGCCTTCCGGCGGACGGATTTGATGGGCGGACGGAGCCGCGGCGGCACGGCCGTGGAGGTTTGGGGGCGTTGCGTCAGTGGGCATCGGGTGTGTCATCGTTGTCGTTGGGTTGATCGCTGGTCAGTATGGCTGCGAGATTGAGCGGCGGTTCACTGGGCGCGCGCTCCGGATCGGCCGCCACCTTCGGCTTGCGCGCGCGTGCGGCTGCATCGGGTTTGTCCGGCCGCGGGCACCTGGGCACGGAAGTGCGGGCAGTCCACCGGGCGCACCAGCCATCCGGCATCACCTTCGGCCACGTGTAGTGCGTCACCGGCGGCGAGGCGCGGCATGTGCCGGCGGCGGACACCACGTCTGAGGGCGGCGGCTCGAAGTGCGCACAGGTGGCGCAGGTGCGCTCCGGTGTCGTCATATGCTGGGTGACTCGAGGTTGCCTGAGCGCAGTTTCAGGATACGCTTTTCCAGTTCGGCGCGCAGGATGCTGATCTCCATGGATCGCCCCTGGATCCGTTCCTCCAGGGCGAGCTGATCGAGCTTGAGCTTGGTCTCTTGCTGCAACTGCTCGATGCGCTCGATGCGTTCGGCGTCCGTCATGCCGTCGGCGGGATTGGCCGTGCTCATGGCGTCACCTCCGCTGGAAGTTCAACTTGTGGCGTCGCTGGCGCGCAGGCCGGCTGTCTGGGTCGCTTGCGCAGCTCCTTGCGCTTCGCGCGGCGCTCCGCGAAATGCTGAATCACTATCTCACTGAGGGCCACCTTGACGCGCTCCGCCTCCTCGCGTGCATTCCGTGCGCACAGGTGGATGAGCCATTCCTTCGGCAGCTCACCTCTGGCCAGCCAGCACGAAACCTTTAGGATCTCATCAAAGCCGTTGATTTCCACGGCGAAAATCGGCCCCTCCTCAGGTTCATTCGCCATCAGGCACGTGTCGAGGATCGCTCCGATGACGGAGCGCTGCGATAGGGAGATGCTCATGCGACACCTCCGCGGGTTGGGTTTTGCGGGTCATTCATGGAGAGGTGTCAGAGTTCCCCGCGGACGATCATGCCGCGCACTCCGAGGAAGCCGTAGAGTTTCAGGAGGATGCAGATCCGGTTCGGCACCATCAGCGACCGCGGGCCCTGGGGGATCGACGGAATCCGGTACTTGATCACGTTCCGGCGGCACGTCTCGGCCCGCATGCCAAGCTCCCGCGCCAGGATATGCGTCGGCGTCGTGGCGCGCGTATCGCGCAGCGCCACCTGTGGGCGCGGCGCGGTTTCCTCGTGGGCGCAACACGCATCCGCCGCTTCCTGCGGGGTGCGGAACCAGCGGACTGCCAGGCCGCCGTCATCGCCGCGCACCAGGGCGGCGAACTTGAGGCTGGGCGGTGGGATGATGTCAGTCGACATGGCCCTCGCCTTTCTCGCTGTCCGCGTTGGCCTCTGGGTCGCACTCCGTGGCGAAGTTGACTGCGGCGGGTGGTGGCGCGTCATTGGCGATCGCATCCAGCATGGTTTGGCGCAGGATGCGGCCGGCGATATAACTCACCGATCGGTCCTCCCGGCGCGCCGCTTCCAGCAGGGCGTCACGGACTGCGTTCGGGATATAGACGCCTAGCGTCTCTTTTCCAAATGGTATTTCCATAGAACACTAGGTGTCTTAAGACTCTTAGCGTTCTGTGGTAAATCTTGCTTGTCAACTGCTTTTTCCTTAGGATTCTAATGACTCATGGGGAAATCTAAGAATTCCTCCACCTTGGGTGTGCACCTAGATAATTTCATCATTGAGGAAATTGTCCGGCGCGCGGCCTTGCTTGGGTGGAGTAAAAGTCAGTACGCCGCCGAAGTGCTGATTCGGTGGTATGAGGCCGGCGCTCACCCCGTGAACAATCTTGAGACCGCATCGCTGCTGCCCCGCCCTCGAGACCACAAGGACCCGCTGAGCCCCCTCACTTTTGTTGGTGCCCAGCCTGCCGCGACTCGAGTAAAGGTGGATAGCCGCTCGAATCCTGAGCTCGTTAAATTTCCGAGCGCAAGCAAACCGTCCACGTCGAAAACTACCGTTGGCGGTGCCAAAAAAACGGCATCATAAGACTTTACGTGGTGTTGCCTGATGGGCCTATACACCGCCACTAACTCCCAGTGTGCCTCTTCATCCATCAGAGCGGCGGATTAATCCGCCTGCTTCCGCAGCAATTGCGCTACGGATTGTGCAGAAATTCATCTGGATCGAACACCTTCATCCGCCGGGGCTCTTGGACCTTGGTCCACGCTTCAGCCCCTAAACGAGCCCACCACGTTTCTCCAGTCCGCTTATCCCAACGCACCAACACGCCGTTCCCAGTCACGTGCACCGTATAGCGGTTGATCCCTCCAAGCCAATAGCCGGCCACACTTACTGCAACTGCTATCCCGATAACCAGTGTTCGCGTGCGCATCAGCATGAGCGGCGTAGACTCTAATCCGCCTGATTGACCTCGATCAGCGCATTGCCGGTGGTGTTATTCTTGCCCTTCAGAATAACGGTGTACGCGCCCGGCTCCAGGGTCGCCATCAACGCAGGCTCTCTGGCATCGAGGGGTTTGTCCGGCCGCACGCTGATCTTTGCCGCGTCCGGTCCGCTCTGCCAGTTGTCATTCGAGGCGATCATGTTCGCGCCGGAGTAGAGCTCGATGACCGGATCCGCCAGGGCGTTGTCCACGCCAAACGAGGTGAGCGCCGGTCCAAGCGCCCGGATGTAGACAGTCTTCGCGTGCGGCTGGATGATGAATCCCGCGATCATCACGCTGGCCCCCGATCCCACAAATCCACGCGTGGAGATGTTGATCAGGTCGTTCACCGCCGCCTCGCGCGCACCATTGAACCTGTACAGCACTCCATTGCGCAGATAGCTCCCGGTGATTAATGGCGTCACCGGATTCAGCACCACCTGACCGACCGCGGTCCCGCCGCCCACAAATGACAGGGTAAATGTTCCGTCCGCACTGATGCGGCCGACTCCACCTTCGGCGACCGTTGCGGTGATCAGCGAATACGTCATGATCCAGCCATCCGCGGTGATCAGCAGGCCGTGATCACGCGTGGATACCGGCGTCACCAGCATCCCCGCGTACGCCCCCGCGTAGGCTTTTGCGAGCCCGGTGGCAGGAGCCTTCGAGCCAAGGACGACAATCGAACCGCCAGCACCCACGGCACTTATCGAATCACCTTGGATGCGCCCGGAATAAACGATCCCTTCTGCCGTGATCTTGAATGACCCATCAGCCGCCAGGGGCATTTGCGGCACATAGAGAAAGGATTGAGTCGCATAGTCGTACACCAATCCCAGCACCAAGTTGTTGCTGAAAACGTCCACCACCACGATCGACTGCGTTTGCTGGCCGCCGATATAGACGGTTCCAAGGTAGGCGCCGCGGTAACTTGTCTGGGCGGCGAGGGTGGAGGCGACGAGCAGGGTGAGGGCGATGAGGAAGGGACGCATGCCTCAGTTTACGAAGACCTTACCCCTGTTGGTCAACCTTTGATCCGAGCGCCTGCGGCCGGAGTGCCGCGAGTGCACGCGCGGCGGCGGGTGTGAGCCAGTCGAGGTAATGCTCATGGATCTGCTGCACGGATGTCCCGGCCTCGAGTGCGACGGCGGCCTCGTCCTTCGTCTGATGCAAGCGCAGGGAGATCCATGTGTGCCGGCAGATGTCGTTCTGCCACCGGTTGCCGACCAATCGCTTTCTGTCGCCGCCCCGGCCGCGCTGGATCAACCCGGCGCTCTCCCGGATTGCGTCGAATAGCGCCCGGTCGCGGTCCTGGTCGTAGAGCGGCATCGGTGTCTCGGGTGCCGCCTTCCACCACGCGCGGAATGCCGCACTGATCGCCACCTGCCGGAGCCGCCGCCGCCGTTTCGACTTGATGACCCGCACAAACCCGTCGCGGCCGGTCATGACATCCTGCGGATTGACCCGCGCCGCCTCACTCGGCCGGAGCCCGGCAAGGAGACAGAGTACAAAGTAGCGCAGCAACCGCCCCTCCCCTTGCGTCCGTGCCGCCTCCAGGAGCGCGCGGGCCTGCTCCGGCTCCAGAACGCGCGGCACGCGCACATCGACCGTCGGCCGCGAGATCGATGTCAGGGGGTTCACGGGCAGGAGCCGCCGCTCATTGACGACCCACGACAGCAGACTCGACACGGCCGCCATGTCATTGATTCGGGTTTGGGCCGACACATTACGCCTCTGCTTGAGGGCGAGCAACGTGGCGTCGGTCACATCTGCGAGCGTGCCAATGCGCTCCCGCGTGATCCAGGCAGCTATCCGCACCGCAAGATTCCGCACCGTGCTCCCCGCCCGATTGTCGCGCCGCTGGGACTCGAGGAAATCCTCCACCAAGGGAGCCATCAGCACACGGCTCCGCTGGTCGACCGCGGGCTTCCTCGCTGCCTCCCGCGCCAGCTCCAGCAGTGTCAGCCCCGTGTGTCCCGCAGCGTCCAGCACCCGCCGCGCTCCGATAGCGTCCGCCCTCAGGTTCGCATCGAACGAGATCCCCGTCACGCCCTCCAGGTGCGCGGCCGCTGTGAGCTCCCGCAGATACTCCCGTGCGCGCGCCTCATCCGCGAAATGCCTCCTGAATTTCCGGGACGCGCCCCGCCTGTCCCGCCGGGTAGGATCCCGATACACCACCTGCCAGGGTGCCACCGGGTGGGCGGTTTTGTATATTCTGGGAGTCATGGAGGGGTCTTTTAGTTGACCAATAGTTGACCAAAATAAGCGGGTTTTGGCTTGTTAGGCGTGTTCCGCGAGTCTGTCAATGACCCCTCATTGCTGTTCCCTAAGCCACCTATTTCCAGTAGGTTAAGTGGCGGAGAGGGAGGGATTCGAACCCCCGGGAGCTTTCGCCCCAACGGTTTTCAAGACCGTCGACTTTCAGAGGAGAAACCTCCAACAGTTGACCATAGTTGACCGACCATTCGGCGCACCTCTCCGCGCGGTTTGTACCTCGCGGGCTGATGCCTCTATTGCGGGGACATCGTAGGCCGTCCAGAATAGCCGAAAAAAAGCACATGTAAACTATTGGTATACAAAGTAATTATGTGTCGACACTAATTATTTGATTGCACGCAATCAAATAATCAACTGAACTCTTCCGCATCAGAGCAATCCCGCTCAAAATCAAAAGAAAGACCCGCAATGAAAACCCTCACAATCACCGCCGCAAAGGCACTTGCTCCAGCGCTCGCAGTAGGACTCCCCGCCCCAAAGTGGCCCGCAATTTCGGCCACAATCTACGTCGATGGAGGCCAAGTCCGCGCACTGCACCCACACACCCCGTCAGTCCGCGGCTACACCTCGATCGAGGCCGCAGTGGCGGCACTCGCGCCCGAAGTTGGCAATCTCGTCTTGTCCGCTGATGGGGAGCAGGGGGTCGACTGGGATTGGCGGCATGATATCCACGTTGGCCGCGGTAAGGATGGCCGTCTGCTTCGCGGTACACAGCAAGCACTGGTAGTGGTCCGGGACATGATCGATCAGGTGCCAGCCGGCACCGTGCAATTCCCGGGATCGGCCGACTACAGGTAACCTAGTAACCTACAATGAAGGCCAAAGCAGGAACATGGGGTGGCCCGCGCAAGCGGGCGGGCCGGCCGCCGAAAGCTCGCCCTGAGACGGGCAAGAGTCTCCCGTATCGGATACCGATCGACCGCTATCCGGCCACGGTCGAGCGCGTCCTCCAGCACTCTCACGCCACCGGGCTGCGGCCCGGCGAGGTGATCGCGAACGCGATCGCTAACCTCCCTTCCCTATGAAACGCACACGCAATCCGAACCTCTCCCGATCCATGCGCGCCCTGTGGGCGCAAGTTCGCGCCGGCGAACGGCCGACCAGAAGGCTGCGCTAGCGGCCGCAAAACGCGCCATCGTCACCCGCCACGAGCCGGGCAAGATCAGTCGGAGGGAGCTTGCGAAGTTTGTCGGCGTGTCCAGCAAGACCATTACGCGCTGGCTCTCCGGGCGTCATGTGCCGGGTCCGCGATCAGCGCAGCGGATCGCGCTCTGGGTCCGAGATCTCCCCTAGCCCGGCCGCGTATGACGTATCCATTGATCCGTTACACGGGCTCTAGCAACCTATAGAATGCGCGCAATTCACCTCTGACAGCAGCTCGCCGGCGAAGGTGTTTTTTTTCGTATCCGAAACTCAACTACTAGCGCACGCGCAGGCTGCGTGCGAGGTCCTGCTCGACGTCGCGCACGAGCTGCTCATCACTGCGGCCGCGCTGGCGGTCGATGACCCCTTCCAGTACTTGTGTGCGTGGCGCGGCGCGGAATGCTTCGAGCGCAAACTTGCCACCCTTCTCCGAGGGGAAAAGCATGCGTTCCGTGCCTCGCGCACCCGTGAGGCGCGATGCGTATTGATAGGCACGCCGCAACTCGGCCCGGCCGGTTTCATCCAGGCTGTCGATGAACGCCTTTCGTGTTCCGTCTTTCTTCGGGAGTGCACTCAAAGGGTCCTGAGCGCGCAGTGAGGCCGCGAATCGCTCGGCCGTGTAGCCGTATTCGAGCAGGCGGTTGTAGAACCGCACGGCTTGCGCCGGGTCGCCCGTGTAGATGGCACGCCGGAAGTTGCGCAGTGCCTGCATGTCTGGTGAGTCGCCGTCAAAGTCGCTGCGCGTCCTGCCAGTTCTCTGCTGGATAAACGCATCTGCCCGGTCGCGCACAGAGTAGAACGCCCATTGATCCGGATCGCGCATACGCATCTGCAGGATGATCTGCTTCGCCCAGCTTCCCAGGTCGCGCGATGCCATGTAGTCCTTGCCAACCAAGCGCCACACCATATCCGCCGTGAAATCATCCGTCATCTGTGCCAAGATATTTCGCTTCAGGTCGTACGCAGGGATCGTGCGAGCATCGAGTACATCGGGGAAGTACGCCTTCCGGCTCAATATCGTCACCGGCACCTTGGCCAGCGGGCCGATCGAGCCGACCGTGTTGTTCAGGAGGTCGCCCGGTATCTCCTGCGCCCATGCGCCCATTGCGGTCACAAAGTCTGTCTTGCCGGCCATCCATGCACCCATCTGATGCATGAATTTATTTCCGGAAAACCACTTCGCGACATCGGCGAGCGCCGTGTTCGCGTAGATCACGTCGATCTTTCCCTCCTTGTTTCGGCCAACAATGATGTGAGCGCGGCGGCGGTCCTCTTCGGAGAGCTGGTCCTCCAGCTCCTCGCGGTCGCCCGTGTTGTTCCAGATCGCCATGGCGAGATACGGCAGCGCCAGGCGCACGAGTGTAGCGCCGGCAACGCGGGAGCCCGTGCCCACGGCAAAAGAGGCGAGCGCCCTGGCACCCTTTGCCGTGGCCCGGCCGCGGGACATTTCCCTATCGGTCACCATGTCGCGCAGGTTGCGCAGGAGGTTAGCGTGATATTTCCAGTTCACCTCCATCCAGGAGTAGAAGGGGATGAGTTTGCTGCGCAGCCACTGGCCATTGACTGAGAGATCGTTGTAGTCGCCAAACGTCGCCTTGGAGATCTGCGCCGCCTGCCGCTGGGCGCGATCATTGGCTCCGGGCTCGCTGTCGCCCATGGCCTCGATGTCCTTCCAGTACGCTCCGCCATAGTCCGGTCGCGCGCCGTTTCGAATGGCGTTCAGGTTGTGGAGAAAGTTGGCATAGCGGGTGATCCCTTCGCGCAGAGCGGACAGCTCCACGCTCGCGAGGTCCCCGATCCCCAGCAAATTGGTGATCGGCTGGAATCCGAGCGAACTCGCGCGCGCCTTGACCTGCCTCCATGCCGCCTCGCTCCGCGTCTCGAATTTCTCGAAGGCCCGCAAGCGCTGCAATTGTCCCACCTCAGCGGCCGTGATGGCATTGATGGCCCCGTCCTCCAGGGCTGCGCGCAGGTCCGCACTGGGTTTGCCTCCCAGGAAGAATTCCCGCATCTCTCGCGCGGCCTGTGGCATGTATTTGAATGTGCCTGGTGTGGCGCTGAAAATCTTCTCCAGGTCCGCCACAATGTTTCCGTACTCGTAGCGGATATGGTTGTGCGGCATGAATAGTTTCCACTTTTTCCAGGCAGCCACCGCCTTGGACATCGCTCTTTCGATCGCCACATCCGATCGCTGCTGCCGGCTCGAAATCCCTCGCAGGGTCTCCGCCACGCGGGCCGGGACAACCCACGTCTCCCGCGAACCCTGGACCAGAACCTCCTTCACGTCCTCAGGGCGCAGTGTGATTCCCTTGAGCCCCAGGTCGCGCAACTGCTGATGCAGGTCGCCGGATGTCAGCATGACACCCAGCCGGCGCGCCAATAGATCGCGGTCGAGCTGGATGGCCGAAAACATGTCCCCTTCCTCCGGGCTGTAGAGGACGTAATCGTCCTGCTCATAGCGCTCATGAAAGGCCTGCTGCCAGGATACTGTCTGCCCGCGTTCCTTGGACATGCGCCGGGCTTCCTCCTCCACCTGTTCACGGATATTGTAGGGCCGGACGTAGCGGCGGATGGCGTCGGCCTTCTGGTTGTGGGCCCCCACCTGCACCAGGTGGTAATACATTGCCCGCACGTAGTCGGTTT
Organism: Pseudomonadota bacterium; assembly: GCA_018242365.1. Classification (GTDB taxonomy): domain Bacteria; phylum Pseudomonadota; class Gammaproteobacteria; order Xanthomonadales; family Xanthomonadaceae; genus Thermomonas. Next base: position 23,851 of record JAFECB010000032.1, on the reverse strand, counting down.
CGATCGGTGTTCGCGAGCCGATCGGCGCAATCAAGTAGCCCCGAAAATCCGCCTCCATGTCGGCGCGCACGCGTTCAACCCGCAGCTCCCGCTCCTCGGTTGTTGCGCCCTTCTTCACCTGGAGGGTGATGTGTGGAAAGTAGTAAGGGTTGCTGAGGTGATCGCTGGCGAGCAGTTCGCGCGCCTTGAGATCGTCGGCGATGCGCTTGACGAGCGCCATGTGTTCGCGCACGGCCTGCTCGATCAGCGCCTTGTGCGGCGAGGCTTCGACCTTCTGCCCTAGCGATTGCAGATTCGCCGCCACTTCCGAGGTGTTCACGCCAAACGGCAGGGCGATGGGATTTCCCTGGTCATCGAGCAAATGTTTCTGCCGCCAGTCGAGATCGAGCGCCAGCATGAGCCGCTCAAAGAGCACGTAAGGGCTCTGCTCTGCCTTGGCCTGCAAACCGTTTATCTCCGCAGTCAAGTCGGCGGGGATGCGCCCGCCCTCCGCTCGGAGTCGCCGGAAGCGCTCCTGCAATTGCTGCAGGCGCTTGCGGTTTTCCGGTGAAAACTGCGTGTCGACGTCGAGCAGGGGCTTGACGATTTGTGCGACCTGCTCCTCGGCCTCGCGCTGGATTCCATCGTTTGCTCCGGTCAGGATGCGGTGGAACACCTTGAGATTGTTGTAGAATTGCCCCCCCTTCTCGCGAATGAAGCGATCTGTCTTCGCCGCGAGCACCGGAAATGTCGGCAGTTCCGGCAGGGCTCCGCGGAAGCCTGCGAGCGCATCCCGAATGTAGCCCATGGCCTTCTCCGTGCGGGTCGGCACATGGGCCGTGTGGCCGTGGAGTTCGTTGGCCTTGCCTTGGCGCACGGGCGGCGGCGGGTCGTCGAACACCCCGGCCGTGTCCGTCGGCTCCGGTGCCGGCTCGGTGGGCATGTTTCTGCCGTCGTCCTCCGGATCCCCGCGCCTTGGCTGGGCGACGCCTTCCGACCGCTGACGCCACGTCTTGAAATCCCGGTAGGCCTGCTCTTCCCAGCCGGGAAATTCCTCGTCGAGCATGGCCTTTGCCCGTGAGACGGCGGCCTGCCCCTCGGTCTCGCTGATTTTGATGCCGTACTTCAGGCCCTCGTCGCGGAGACGTTTCCCCTCCATCCATTGTGCGAGCAGTGCGGCCTTGCGGTCCACCACTGGTCGGATCCCTGTCGCCTTGGTGTGCGCGGCCTGAGCGCGCCGCTCCACCTCCCCGCGCAGACCGTCGAGCCTGGCGTGCACCAGGGCCTTTTCCATCTGCGGTGCGTCAGGTGAGTCGTTGAACCATTTCTTGATCGCTGCTTGCTCCTCCTCGATCTGCTCCGGCGTCATCCTGGCGAGCTTCACCCATGTGGCACCGGGCGCGGGTGTGCCGACCGCGGCCGCGTGCTTCATGTCCTTCGCCCCGTCTGAAATATTCGCCTCGGTCTCCCGCTCGGCGCGGGTTGCCGGCTCGCCCCGGCCGCCGTCAGTCCGTTCGGTCGCCAACTGCGCACGCATGCGCTGCGCGTATGCCGTGGCCTGTGGCGCGATGTTTGCGCGCGTGCCACTTCCGAGCCACTCGCGGAACGTCTGGGTGAATAGATCGCCATCGCGATCGATGCCGCGGATCTGGGCAAAGATGCGGCGCAGCCTGTCCATCAGCTGACGCGCGACGCGGATCAGGAGTGGCTCGTCACCCACTGCCATCCGGCCCTTCAGCCAGTCCTCATTGAGCCTGCGCACGCGTTCAGCGAACCATTCTTTAACCGGCAGATCCGGATCAGCCTTGACCCGTGCGGCGGGCAGTTGCCCGACCGTGATCGCGATGTCGGTCACGAGGCGTCCGTCCTGGTAGAGCGGCCCGGTTCTCCGCGTGGTTTCCTCCGTGTGCAACTCGCGCAAGGCTTCGCGCACATGTGCCGGCAGGCCGTCAAAGAACGGGTGCGCCAGCTCGTGGAGCAGGAGCCCTGGCGCCTTGCCGCGTTTGGCGGCCGCGGCCGCCACGACGATGAATTGGCGGTCCGCCGCCACGCCATTCACGTCCTCCCGCACCTTTGGCGCGGTTGCGGCGGCGATCCGGCCCAACTTGCCCGCTCGTAGGCGGCGGGCTTCCTCGCCGTACCCCTCGGCCTCCAGGACGTCGGCAACCATGCCGACCTTTAACTCGAACGCGTCAGCGATGGGCCCCAATGCGGACTTGAGTCCCGCCCATTGCTGCTCGACCTCGGCATCCGTCAGGATGCGCGGCGCGTGCTCGTTTCGTACGGCAGCGTGATCGCCGGCGGAGCCGGATTCGCGAGCGCCCCTCGATTCATGGCCTCGAGGAACACCTTGTCGTGTTCCGTACACCACGCCAGAAATTCCTCGACGGTCATTGGGCTCGAACGCTTGACGCTGGGCTTCGCTGAGCCCGTCCCGGTGCTGGCTGAATTCATTTTCAGCCCGTCTAATGACTGCGTTTTCACTGTCATAGCGTACCCCTTCTGCCTTCAGAAAGTCAATAGGATTGGAGACCACATAAGCCGCTCCTGGCGCTCCGGAATTATCCCACACCCGGAGCGCCACTCGCGGGTCGCTCCCGAAATGTTGCGCCACGGCAATTGCGGTCTGCTGTGCGCCATAGTGCGATCGGGCAATTACACTCACAGGCACCGTGCGACCGTCCTGTGGATCCTTGGCTCGGCCCACAGCCCCTGCAATCGCCCGCTCAATCGGCCTGTGAACGTAGTCTATCTTCACCATCCGCCCTGAATCGAGCGCCTCCTGGACGTCGGCGATCGCCTCGGCCGTATTGGAAAATGTCGTGTCATATACCAGACTGCCGGGCCGGTGGATGGCATTCAGGGTTGTCGATTTCCCGCTGCCACTACCTCCCGCCAGGATGTTTAAGACCGGACTTTCCTGCGGCTCGCGGCGCAGGAGTCTCGACAGCAGATCCCGAATGTAACGACTGGCTGGCCGATGGGTTGCCTGGCTAAGCGTGGCGCGCTTTGCCCCCCTGAATTCGGGATCCATTTCCCGTCCAATGTCGGTATTAAGCACCGAACCCCCGCGGCTTTCTGGCAGCGACGCATAGAGCGCGTCATTCTCGGCATCGGTCGCGTTATTGAGCTGCTCGGCGAACCTGGTCTCATGTTCGCGCTCCTCGGGGCTCAGTCCCTCCATCGGGCGGATTCGCAGGCGGTTTTCCGTCGCAAAGTTAACGCCCTCCACCTGATCTTCGGCGGGTTCAGCCCGGATATCCTCTCCGCGCAGCGCTCGCTGGGTGAAGGTAATGACATCATCGGGCGTCACGATTTCCGTGAACCCCCGGCCCCGTAATTCCTCGGCTGTCCGGTCGAGACTGTCCTTCTGCCGGCTGATCAGCGTCATGCGCTGCTTGGGCGACATGTCCTCCCGGAGGATTTTCAGTTCGGCCGCGAGCCCAGAATCCGTTGCTGGCAGCTTCACCTTGGCCAGAGCGTCGAGCAGCGACTCCCGCGGGTCATCCGCCTGCTCCGCTCTCCTCACAAGTTCGCGGCCGGCCTGCTCATCACCTGCATTCGCTCTGGCTTCGAGGTCCACATCATCGAGTCTCCCGTAATTGATCCGGCCATCCGCACCAATCCCGGCTTTTGCCTGCGCGTCAAATGCCTCCCGCTCGGCACGGCGTCTCCCCAGTTGCTGCAGGCGCTCGGCCTCCGCCATGCGCTTGGCCTCTGCTCGGGCATCGGCCTGCCGTGCGTCGTACGCCTCTCTTGCGGCGTCGGCACGGGGAGCGAGGCGCGCAATCTCCGCCAGGGCTTTCTGTCGCTGCTCGAGGTTCAGCCCCAGGGAGTTGTCCTCCGCGTAATAGCTGAGCGTCTTGACTGCTGCCGACAGTCGTGGGTAATCCGCATCCTTGTCCGCTGCGAGCGATTGCGCGGCCGCAAGCGAAGATTCGAACTGATCCCGCTTGGCCTGCAACTCCGCCTGTCGCTGGGCACGCGCCTGTTCCTCTTTCTGGCGCGCCTCCTGTTGCCGTCGATCGTTGTCCTCGAGGTCTGCAGCCAGGCGTGCCAGCAGGGTCTGCTGTGGTGTCTCCACAGCCACCGTGTTGCCCGGCGTCTTCAGGGCATCCAGCTCCGCCACCGTCTTTGGTGTGGTCGATTGTGTGCTGACCGCCCCCTTCACCTCGACACCTCCGGGCGTGCGCTCGGTAACGACCGTTGGTGGATCTCCCGCCATCGCGCGCTTCATGGCATCCGGTTTCGACTGCGAGCCGAGCCCCAGAATTTCATTCTCGCGGCCGGCGCCGCTAAGTTCGCGGACCGTGTCCGCCGTCACCTGGCTGGGGTCAAAATGGAAAATGCCGCGCGGCGTCTCCACGCGTTCGAATCCCTCCGGCACTGCCAGGGATTCAGGCGTACCCTTGGGGAACATCATGGCCGGACGGCGGCCTTCACGCATTTGCTCCTGCTGGGCCTTCAGCGTCGCACTGGGCTCCGGGATATTCTGGCCCGTGTCATCTATGGCGGGCCGGCTGGTGAGAGCATCTGCTCCCTCGAGTCCGCCGCGCACCATTCCTCCCGTCAATGCACCCACTACGCCCGCCCGCCCCATCCCCTCCGTGGCCTTCCGGTCCTTGTCATAGAGCCCGCCCGCGACCAGGTTCTGCTCCACTTGCTGGGCCATCTCGGTCAGGCCCTCCGTGCCGGCGACCTTCACGACTTCCCCTGCGCGGGACAGGATTGGTTTGGCGACTCCCCTGCCTTTCTTCACGAGTTTGAGCAGTGGCCCCAGTTGCAGCTTGTCCGCCGCAAATTCCAGCGCAGCACCTGGCATGTTGCCAAGGCCCGCCAGTGCGGCCGTTCCCTCGTCGCTCCCGTGCGCCTTGGCATCCTGGTAGCCTTGATCGTACATCTGGGCTACAGTGGCCGGCAGACCAATGCCTGTGAGATACAAGGGTGCCTGCGCCGCCACCTGGCCGATTCCGCTTATGACTCCACCGGGAATGCTGTTCGCAAACTCCGTGGCAACCGGCAAGGCCTTCCGCACCGTGTCGCGGTAATCCTGCACGCGGTCCGCGCCCTGGCCAAGCGCCTCCAGCCCGCCGGCTACCACGCGGCCGCGCAGGCCCTCGGCCCGCAGGGCGTCTCCCATCTGTGCTGTGTTCGCGCGGATCGTTGCCAGCTTTGCCTTCTTTTCGTCCTCGGTCTGATTCTGGTCGAGTCCCGTGTAGAGTTCCGCGACCTCCGCCGCCATCTGTGGCATGGACGCAACCGAGCGCATGCCACCCTCCACGCTGCCTGCCAGGGCTTCATTCGCCGCGGTCAGCAGCGTGTTCGCGACATTCTTCCAGGTGGACTGCCCGGCCGGTGCGTTCTCACGGAGCCATTTGTCCGGGTCGAACGCTTCCGCCTGCGGTCTGCCCGCGAGATAGGCGTCCGGATCGAAAGTCATTGCATTCCGAGCTTCTTAAGGATCATAGCGGCGCGCGGATCGTTCGGGTTGGCTCTCGCCCATGCGAGCGCCTGCGCATTGCTGTCTCCGGCTCCCTGCGCTTGGCCGGGCCGCATCATTGCGCTCTGCGCCAGATCCTGCTCCAGCGCTGCCAACGGCACCTGATACTTGGCCGTACCGCGCATGTCTGTCGCCTGCGGGTCAACGCCTGGCGGGACATACGGCCTCTCGACTGAGGCCATTGGCGTTGGTGCCGGCTGGTTGGCTGGATTCATTCTCGACAGTTGAGCCATCCGTTCCTGGGTCGGAAGGATGCGCGTCATATCGCCTGATCCTAGCGCCTCGATGGCTGCTGCCACGGCGCGCTTCTGCGCCTGATCGTAGGACTCAATATTAGCCAATTCGTGTTCAAACGGCGTTTGCGGCTTTGGCGGCGCTGGCTTTGGCTCCGCCGGCCGGTAGCTGCGGTTGGCGGCGTCCACCTGGGCGTTGATCAATTTCTCCTTGAGGCTGCGGTCCTGGCTTCGGTCGATAATCCCCTGGAAGTCATCCTCCATTTTCCAGAGGCGCTGTTGCTTGTCACGCGCTACATCGCCGGCCATGCGATCCGCGAGCATCTGCTTCTGAAACGCCTGCTGCCGCTCTTCGCGCCCTATGGCGTCCTCCGCCTCCTTCGCGATCTGTTTTTTGCGCCAGTCCGCTTCCTCGCGCTGAGCCTTGAGGCGTTTGGCATCGAGGATCGTACCCGCCACCGCACTGAATGAGTCTGCAAATCCCATAAGTCCTTTCGCGTGATTGATTCCCTTACATGAACATTGCCATCATGCCCGCTCCTGCCCCGATCATGGATCCGGTCTGCTGATTTTTCGCGTTCACATTCGCGGAATTCTGCTGGTAGCCCTGCATTGCGAAGTTTGCACTGTTCGTCCCTGCCTGGCCGTTCGTGAACTGGAAGGGGTTCGACTGGGTGAGCTGCATCGGATTGAGCTGTGGCCCCTGCGTTGTTGTCGCCTGGAAGTTCGGGATATTCGGCGAATACCCGCCTGCCGAAAAATTGGGCATCAGTGGATTGACCGGCTGCGCGGCGCTGATCGCGGCCCCGGTGAACATGCTCTGCGGATTGCCGCGGGTTGCAGCCGAAGCGTTCGGCGCCACCTGGTTCAGATTGGCATTCACGCCCACTGCGGAGTGCGCTGAATTCGGATTGTAGAGCGCCGCGGAGTTCCCGACCTGCATGGATCCAAACTGCCCGCCGCGCGCAGTGTTTGCGTTCGGGTCGAATGCTGCCATGGGATCCGCCACACCGTACGTCTGAACGCCCGTCTGGGCATTGTAGCCCATGGCAGGATTGGCCACTGCAGCGCCCTGGTAGCCCGTCTGCGGATTAAAGAGCCTGGCCGCCTGATCTTCTTGGAGTGAAGCTGCGATGTTGCGGTTCACGTTGAAGCTGGCGGTTGGGTCGTTGGTGCCCAGGGTCGCAAACTGTGGCAGGAGGTCGCCGGTATTGATGAAGTCCCTCGCGGCCTGCTGCCGCTGGGCCTTCATGCGGTCCTGGTAGTCGGTCTCCGCCAGCATCTCCTGGACGGCCGGCGCACCTCCAAGGACATTGCCGCGGGCGGCCTGCGCACTCCGCACCTGATTTTGCATGCGGGTCCGCTGGGCGTCGGACAATTGGTCTCCCAAGGCCAGATCTCCCATGACCTGCGCTCCGAGCTGCTCGCGCGTATTGTACCGCGTGGCGTCGGTCTCCTTCAGGCTCTCCAGTGCCGCCCTGCGTCCTGCCGCCTGATTGGCGAGGCCTGTCTCGTTTAGCTGTGGCAGAAGCTCCTGTTGCAGGGACGCGCTTCGGCGCATCGCGTTCTCGCTCTGGCCCTGCGATAGGTTGTCCGCCTGCACCTGGCGTGCGAGATTGGTCGCTGCGATCTGATCGCCCGTCTCGCGCATCAATGCCGATCCGGTGCGGTATGCCTCGCTTGCATCCGCGAGGCTCGCCGTATTCGCCTGCTTCTGGTTCGCCATCCCCATGGCCTGCACTGCCGGGTTGAAGCGCTCCATGAGCGCCATCTGCTGCGCGGTGGCGGCCGCGGCATCGCTGCGTGACTGCGCGTTTGCGTCGGCAGCGTTGTCCCGCTGCAGCTTTGCCATCAGGGGATTCAGTTGCTGGGTAAGTCCCGCCGCGGTGTTCGTCGCCTTGGTGTTCTGTCCAAGGTTCGTTTCGAACGCCCGCACGTCGGCAGCATCGTTGGCAGACTGGGCATCTCCCTGCATGCGCAGTTGCAGATTGTTTAGCAGCGGCAGGAGCTGCTCCTGAATGCCAGCCTGTTCGAGGGCGGCGGTCTTCGAGTCGGCGCGTGATGCCGCATTGGCCGCTGATGTGAGGTCGATCCCGAGGCTGTTTAGGACGGGCAGGAGCTGCCGCTGCAGATCGGTCAGCTGCTGGGCTCCCTGCTTATTCTGGGCAAGATTCTGATCGAAGGCCGCCTGCTGGTCGGCGAGCGTCTTCTTGTTGATCCCCAGGCGGTCGTAGAGGGCGTCAGCGGCCTCGGCGGATTGCGAGGTGAGGCCGAGGCTCGCGAGGTATGCCGCCGCCTGGGAGTCTATTCCCAGCTTGTTCATCTGCGGCATGAGTTCCGCCTGAATATCGGCAATGGCCTTTGTGCCGATCTTCGACTGCCCCAGCGACTGTTCCCAGGCCTTTTGCTGGGCGGCGAGTTCCGAGTCCGTGAACTTCCCGCGGTAGCCCAGCTCCATGTCGAGCCGCTCCTGCTCCCCGGCCTTGGCTGCATCGAGCTGCGCCTGGTAGCTCTTGCGCTGCATGTCGAGGTTCAGGTCGTTGAACTGAGGCAGCAGACTAAGGGACTGCTTGAGCCGCTCCGTCTCGAAATCCTGTGCGAGTTTCGATCCCGCCGTGAGCAGTTGCGTTTGCGCCGCAATATCCTGATCGATCCGCGATTTGTCGCCGCCGCCAAAGTCCATCATCTTGCCCTGAGGGGCGTCGGGCGTATTTAGGTACTGCTGCACCGTCTCATCCTTGAGGCCGGTTTCCATCGCATGGTCGCCAAGCCAGGTCCGGAAATTGCGCTGATCACCCTCAGCGACCGACGCTTTCCACGCTGCATCGTATTGCGGATCCAGTGTCGGTGCCACAGGCACGCGGGTCAGCATGCCGTCATCGCCCATAACCCACTTGCCGCCCTCGCGCGATGCGCGTTCGGCCATCAGGCGGACCGGGATCGATGCGGCGTCCGCTTTGACGCCTTCAGCGTAGCTGTCTTGATAGACTGGTTGCGGAGGTGCGCTTTGCTTGCCCATGGCTCAAGGTAGTTTAGTTACGGTGCGGGTGAATCGCTCGAACGGGCAAAGGTGCACTCGGTCCCTGTATTTATTGCGGCAGTAGCCGATCCATTCACGCGGCCGCATGGCGTTCAGCATGAGTTTCCACAGAGCTGCACGGGCTGCGGCGTTGTTGGCCGCGAAGAAATCCACCGCCAGGACGTCGCCCTCCCAGTCCATGGCATTGTGATCTCGCGCTCCCTCTTTTGTCGTGGGCCGCGCGGCCGCGAATGCGATCACGTTCTCCCGGCCGTCGTGGATCACGATCAGGAGCTTGTGGAGGTGGTACCACTCGATCCAGTCGAGCAGGAGTTGGTCGGACCATGCCTCCAGGCTCATCTTCCGCCGGGCATATGCTGCGACACTCTCGACTAGTGGGGCCCATGGCTTCATCGCAGGACCTCCACGGTATCGAGCCATGCCTGAAAGCGGATCTCGCGCACGCGCAGGATGCCGCCGGTCGATGTGAGCCTGAGCCGCACCTCGCGTGTGCGCGGCTGGGTGCGGATGTGCCAGCTCCGCCGCAGGTGGGTGTCTGCCGCAAGCGAGACCGGCAGTTGCACCGGCAGTTGCGGCAATTGGTTCGTGCGTGCATCCTCCTCGATCATGGCGGCCGCACGGCCGTCGCAGATCAGTTCCACGTCCACGGTTCCGGTCGCCTCCTCGAACTGCACGGCCACGGTGAAAAGCTGCTTCCAGTTCTCCGGCGCGCCAAAGTTCCAGGCCTTGGTCTCCATCACTGATGCGATCGCGGCATAGGTGCCAAGCGAAGTCTGGTCCCGCGAGACGTCAGGATTGATGCGCAGCAGCTTGCCTTCGTTGTCGCCCATCACGGTGTCTCGTCGCCCGGCGAACCGTGTCTCGACCGCGCACCGCGGCTGGAGCCCGGTCCAGTATCCACTCCACCGCCCGGAGATCGTATTGTAGGCGAGAATGGCGTTCGGGGTCGTCGCGTCATCGAGCGGCACGGCCACGAGGTAGAAGTCATCCCAGGCGAACGCGTGCGCGGTGCCTGCGTGCTCCCAGTTGATCCGCGCGATCGTGCGCTTGATGTCGCTCGAAATAAAGACCGCCTCGTTCACGGTGTCGGACTGCTGCAGCCGTGCCAGGCTCACCACGCCGCGCGGCGTCAGCATCAGCACATCCTGGCCTACCATGCGCATCGTGGCGCCGGCAACGCATCCCAAGTCCTCGGTTATCGCGCGGATTTCCCAGTCCGCCAGCGTGGCGGACACGGGACTCACCACCCACACACTGTTTTCCTTCGCGACAAACATCTGGCCCGCCTGGCCTGAGACGACTCCGCGGATCGGGTCGCCGTCGCCTTTGCCGACGCGGACATTGTTGGCGGAGTTGAATGTCGCGCCGTCGAGCGGGTTCGACACGTAGAGCAGGTCGTTGTCAGTCGTATTGACGCCCGAGGCGATCACGCGGAAAGACGCTCCCCCGACTGCACATGTGAGCAGGATCGTGAAATCCGCCAGCGGGCTGCCCCCGGAGAAGTTCGGAATATTGGCGATCACCCACGCAACGCCGTCCCACTTGATCGAGTAGTAGTTCGAGCCGTCGGCAAAATAGACGGTGTCGACCAGTTGGGAGAAGACCACCGCATGCGTGGTGGAAAGGGCCGGAGTTATTCCGGTGATTTCGGTGGCGGTTGAATTGATCCCGACCGCGGAGAGGTGGTACAGTTTCCCATTGGAGACGACGAGCAGGCGCTCGAATCCGGGGATGTCGTAATACCACTGCCCCTGCACGGCGGCCGCCTGCGGTCTCGCCACCCAGGATGTGCCCGGGCGGGAATTACACCGGGCTGACGTGTCAAATACGATGTCTGTTGCGTGCGTGCACAGGTTGTCATCCAGGAGCGACGGCGTCAGCCCCTCGCGCACTCCAATGAATGAGAGTGTGCCGGCTGGCTGCAGGGGGTCGTCTATCTGGTCGTTGTACATCGGCTATTCCCAGGGCGCTGCACCTGGATACGCATCGGCGGATCCGCCGGGCACCAGGCGCTGGCTTGTGGCGGATTGATCGGTGTCGATTGAGATCATCTGCGCCACGTGGGCTGCACCTTCTTCGAAGAGCTGATTGGCTTTGGAAAACTGCCGGAGCCAGCGGTAGAGATCGCCCTGGCCATAGGCCATCAGGGCTTGATCGACTGCGGTGAGCTGTGGCACGGAGCTGTCCGTCAAGAGCTCGGGGCACTTCCGCTTGCACAGGCACAGGAGATCCTTCGTCTCAATCGGTGCGTACATGAGCCGGATGACGAGCAGCCCGTCCGCGGCTTTCTGCCACTCGGTGTAGCCCACAATCTGCCCCTGCTGATCCCACGCTCGAGGATCGGTGCGGAAGGCGAGATCCGGGGCAACGCCCTCCAGTGCCTGGGATTCACCCCAGCGCGCATTTATCATGCGATCGAGGATAGGATCCGTGAGTGTCACCTCATGCGTGCCAGCCGGCACGCTCTGGGTGTGCGTCACAAGCGCCTGTTTCCATGTGCGCGAACCCCACAGCATCCGCCAGCGGTGCCGGATGAACGTCTTCGCCTGGTCGCGGGTGATGTTGTCGGCGATCCCGACCGCCTGGCTGCAGAAGTCTGCGAGTTCGTAGAGTGTCATGTCAGCTCCAGTTGTGCGGCAGGCAGGGGATCACGACTTTGGTTGTCCCGATGTACGCCTTGACCCACCTGAAAGATCCGGTCGTGGGCGCATTGCTGGTATTTATGGTTCCCGCGCCCGACGACACCTCGCCGCTGGCGAACGCCACCGCCGCCTGTGCACTGGCTGGCTCGAGGTGCAGTATAGCCGGCGACGTGCTACGGTTCACGTCATCGTCCCGGTAGGAAAGCACCATGTGGGGCTCGTTGAGTCCGTTCCGCTGGAAGGCTGCAACCATCTTGCCGCCCGCCGCGATACCTATGCGGTCAGTGCTCTCCGTGCCGATGGGCGGGCCGTACAGGCCTGAGTCGCTGTTGCCCGCAATCGGCAGGCCTGGTGCGGCCTGTGTGCCAACCGCGAAATTCGTGGCTGACCCTGAGAACTTCCCGCTCACTGCAAGGTCGCCGGAGACCACGAGGTGCTTGCTTATGGTGACGCTCTCACTAAAGAGCGTATCCCTCACCAGGGAAATGCCGTTGTTGCGGACCTGTATTCCCGCAATGCCATCGTCGCCGATCCAGACACCAGCATTGTACCATAGACCGCTGGTTTGATGCGCCTCAAACCCGATTGAAGGCGCGCCGGCCGATCCATCCGTGGCCCATATGGGCCCCAGGTGGTGCTTGCCGCTCTTCATCCTGATTCCGTCGGTCGTAAACGAGAACACGTCCTGCTTGTTCTCCACCCAGTCAATCACCCCTGCGGCCTCGCGGCGAAAGCCGGTGTAGGGCGAATTGACAAACGCCAGCGACGGGGCGTCGGTCTTGCCATCCTCAAGGATCGCCTGCTCAAATTGGAGGCTCCCGCCGTCTGGGACTGCTACCGTTGGCGCTCCGAGCTGGTTCAGGTTGGTGCCCGTCAGAGTGTCGGTCAGACCGTAGTTGTAGCCTGGTGTGAGTGTGCAGGTGATGGGCATGGTTATCCGTTCAGTTGGGCGGTGCGGCGGTCGATGTAGTCACGCGTGATCCACTGTGCGACGTCCGCGCCGGTGACGCTTTTGCCGTTGAGGTCAAAACTCTTTGCCGCGGCCGTCTGGTCGAGCGTGAACTCGATCGAGCCCGCGGGTGTGCGCTTGCCCGGTGCGCCGTCCAGGTAGTCGACAGTCTCTTGGTGGTAGCGGATCGTGATCGGTCCATCGAGCGGGTTCTGGATCTCCACCTGCACCGCGCGGTGCTTCAGTTTGGTGGTGTGCTGCTGTTCGCCAGTGAACAGTTCGAGGTCTGGGAAGTCCGGCATGGCGTTTAGTCGACCTTGATTGCCGCCGCGCGCTTAAGCTGCCCCGCGCTGAAATCCCGCGGCAGTTGCCCGCGCGCCTCGGCCTGCTGCAGGCCCCGCTTGTATTGCACATCGAAGTCGACGGGATTCTGCGCGGAGCCGGACACGCTGACGCGGTCGGGCACTGTGCGGCGAATGACGCGGATGGGATCATCGCGCTCGGCGACGGGCCTGATAAGTGTAACGCGCATCCCGCCAAGTTCGGGGAGTTCGTAGTCGTAGGAGGGCATGCTGGTATCCGTGGCTAGAGAATCACTTCGCTGGGTTGGCGGCGCGCACATCCCGTACTGTTGGCACAATCACGCGGCTCTCCCTGTTCTTGTCTTGAAACAACCAGATCCACTCCTGCTGGTCTTCCGTCGTCCATAACGCCCCGAATCGGGCTGCATTCTCGCGCTTCAGCGCTTCGATCTCGTGGCGCGTATCGGCCAGGCCTACGCGCACCTCGTCGCGAATGTCCCGGACGAAATTGGCACAGGCCCACCCACCCCAGACGAGGGCGAGCACGCCCGCCAATGACAAGGACACCATTGTTTTGTCTGTGATAGTCATGCGAGAGATGCAATGTGGGGCGGTTGCGGTTGGAGATTCGTCAGGCGCGCGGTGGCTGTGACGCGGATTTGTCCGGCAAGTCTGTGTGCAACCTGGCCTTCCGGTTCACCTTCGGCCAAAGGCGAACGGGCACGTACCGATTCACAACCTCCATGGGCTGCTCGCCCATTCTGATGTCAGCCGCCATCATGCCAAGGGTGCCGATCGAGATGCCGTTCAGCTTGATCCAGAGTCCGAGTGCCAGGGCAACAATCGTTGTGCCAACGAAGATCCACTTCTGGCGCGATTGCGCCACCTGTGCGGCCGCCGTCGCGACAAGCCGCGTGTCAACAGCCCGACGCTCTTCCATGGCTTTCTCCAACGCGTGCTGTTTCTCCGCGAGGTCCCGCTCCAGCTTCGCTGCGCGGTCGCCCTCCTCCTGGTAAAGTTTCTGCGCGAGCTGCAGCTTGCCCTCCATAACGGCCACGCGCCGCTTTTCGGCCTCAAGCAGTGCCGCTGGATCCGGTGCCGGAAGTTTAGCCAAGACGGCCGGCACCTCCGCGCGGACGAATTCCGTGGCGGGTGACGCCGGCAGGTCTGAGGTCGCACGTCCGATTGTCGCCACGCCCGCGGCCGCACTGGCGGCCTTCGCAATGTTTGCCGCGAGCCGGTCCCGCATGGCGGTGTCCACCTGTTCGGTGGCCTGCGTGGATGCTTCCGCATTGCGCGTGTTCTTGTGCCACAGTTTTGGCACGAACCACGCGATCAAACCCGCAGCGGCGAGAGTGATCAGGACGATGGTTGCTGCTTCTCCGCGGGATTTCATGGCACGTACTCCAGATTGGTCGGTGCGTAGGGCTTTCCGCCGGCCTCAGTTGGACTACCTTCGCCGGGCCAGTAGCCGTTGACGAACCAAGATCCCGCTGGAAGTCGCGTGTAGTTCTGTGAGGTTGCGGCATTCGACGGGTCGAATGGTGGATAGGTGAAGCCGCTCGGCCAGTCGTAGGGTTGACCACCAGACCATGAGTTCGGAAGCGTGTCGGATCCGAGGGATTCGCCAGCCGGGATTTCCCCGCCACCAGCGGACTGCGCGACGTAGTTGCCTTTGCGGAGCAGGGAGTTTTCGACATCGAGATCCAGCTCCTGATAACCGCCCGGACCAAAGAACACTTCGACCGTCGTGGATGCGGCAGGGAGAACAACACCGTAGCCGGTTGCTCCCGTGAAGGGTACGGCGCTTCCTGTGACAGTGCCTGCCGTGAACTGCATCATCTTTGAGTGGCTGTCCCACCAGATAGACATGAGCTGCCCGGTGAACGCCGATCCGCTTGCAAGTGTGATCGTGCCGTCAGTGTCGTTCGTCCGAGTAGTCAGTGTCGCGGTAGCTTTCCAGTCGTTCCAGAAATCCCCCGTTGTGGGTTCGGCGGTACCGGTGTATGCACCATTCCCCATGTTCGGGTTGCCGCATGAGACTTGGCCAGTCTGATACCCAGACCATCCAATCACATTGCCGATCAGTGAGTGGTTGCGATTGAGTCGATTGAAGACAAACGCGTGGCGGTTGGATGTGTGGTTATAGAGCTGCCCCACCATCCAATTGCGCAGCCATGTGTCATCCGAGCAACTGCCGAAATAACCATCACTCTGCTGCCCTGTAACAATATTCCCCTCGTAGAGGTTGTGGGAATTGTGCGGCCCGTGATTGGTGTTCATCGAGGCCGTGCCAGCGCCGTCCTCAACGACATTGTAACGGAATACATTTCCGCAACAGGCGGAGTTTATCTCCGTGCACGGAGGAGTCCTCGCCAGGACATTGTGCTCGATCAAGCACCCGCTTGACGCTCCCATGAGCAGTGCCGCGCCGTTGGACCCACCGACCTGCCGACCATCCAGCCAGCACTGGCGCACCTCGCAGTTGAGGGAGTCGGAAATGTAGATGTGGTAGTTCGGCGTGTTTGTCGACTTGATCCGATAGGCCCAGCAGTTGTAGCACTGCTCAAATGCGATCGGGATTGCATTGGTGCCGTCGTCCAGGTTGACGGAGAAATCCTCCAGCCCGACACCCTCGCCGTTGTAGTTTGCCGTGACCACACGGGCGCTCAACCCGGACTGCGGCGCGTGATAGATCGGCGGTGAGATCGTCAGCGTTGAGGAGTCTTTCGAGACCAGCCGGGATTTCTGCCTGCGCATATTTGAGTAGCCAGACACGGAGAGCACTGGCACACCGCCTGCCGCAATCGCCGTGTTGTCCGTCTGGTTCTCGAACGCAATGTTGAGGATCTTGCCAGTGCTAAACGCTGATGTGTCGGCTATGGTCAGTGAGGTGCTGCCCTGCGTGAGACCAGCGGTGATCGTGTTACCCGATGCCGGGTAGTTCCACTGGTAGTCCGCGCCAGTACCGACTGCTATTCTCACGTTCCCATCGAAAACGAGCGTCGTGACGCCGATGCCAGCGCCACGAAGCGTGATGTTCTTTTTCCCTCCGAGCCCGCCGAAGTCGAAGCCGCTCGTGAGTCGGTAGGTGCCGGCGGGGAGGTAGACCACCTGCCCGGCGGAGGCCGCGTTGATCGCGGATTGAATGGCGGAGTGAGCACTCGTTACGCCCGTGTTGTCCGCATTGTAGGGGCTCTGAGTGACGTCGATCAGCGTCGTGCGCTGGTTTGATCCGCCTGGCCGATATTGCGCAATGCCACCAATTACGCCGGTGTAGGTACCAGCGGCCCAGCTTGTCGATCGGGAAGATGGAAGTGCGTAGTCAGCCATGGTTATTCGACGTAGACCCCGAACAGTCCTGCTGTCTGGGTTGTCTCTCCGCTAAACGCTGCGGGCATAGCCCCTGAGTAGCTGCTGCTTTTGTAAAATCCGTCGGACCCGGATGATTTTCTTTTATTGTAGAAATTCGGGTCATTCGCGCTGTCAGCAACAAGCGCAACATAGTAGTCGCCGGCACTGATAGCTGTACTGGCAATAGACACCTCCACGTAGTGGGGTGAAAAATTCTGTGTCGATGTCTGCTCGGTAGAACCAACAACAAGATTCTTGCTGGAATTATAGAGGCCAAATTTGAATTTCTTTGAGCCGACAACTACCGTCTCCGCGTAGAAACGAAGCTTCGTCGCGTTGCCACCAGTGCTTACCGTAACCTTTGCGCCGTAAAGCGAGTCGGGAATAATTTGGGAGCTGCCAGATGTGAGATCACCGATAGCGGCAGAGTCGTACCACTGAGGGGATCCGCCACCACCATCGGTCTCATCCGTCGCCGTGTTGCTCGGCTCCGTCTCCGCATCCGGCTGCGAGACTGCGCTGTTGTCATTATACCCAACCACGCGCCAGTCGTATTCGGTCGCCGCGGTTAGACCGGTGTCGCCAAACGTGTGCACGCCTGCGAGCACCGTGCCAACTGCCGCCCAGGTCCCCGTCCCCGCGGGTGAACGGTAGATGCGATACCCCTTCACCGGCTCCACTGCCGGCAGCGTCCAGTCGATAGTCGCCGTCGTTGTGCCGGTGGCGGTCGCCGTGCATCCTGTCGGTGCCTGCGGTGGCGGCGTGTAGATCGCCACCGGTCCCAGCGCCAGCGATTCGCCCTCCGCATTGTATGCCACCACCTGGATGTCGTACTGTGTATTGAACGCGAGCCCGTCGATCGTGGCCGCCGTGGAATTGGCCGGCAGTTCGATCTGGAGTTCCACGCCCCCGGACGTGGGCTCGTACTTCACGCGGTAGCCGAGCTCGATCGCGGAATTGTCATCCCAGGTGATGGGTAGCTCCGCAAATACCGGCGGCGGGGGTGGTGTGCCTCCGAGCCGGCGCGTGACCGTGATCGCGAGATGCAGTCCGAGGGTCGGCATGGTCAGGGTCTCCCGCCAGGGCGGTTGTAGGCGATCACCTTCCCGCTTGCGAGCGTGATGGCCTGGAAACGGCCATGCAGCGTGTCGCCTGCGGCGAGCGTGATCGTGTTCAGGTTGGGTCCAGTTATGGCACCTTCCCCTGTGCTGGTGAGCGTCGTGAAAGTCGTCGCCGTGATCGCTTTGATGCACACCCAGTCACCGGTCTTGGCCGCTGTGTCCGTGATGTACAACCCGCCCGCCCCGCCGGACATGATGTCCTCCGCCCGGTCCGTGTGGACACTCATAGTGTATCCTCCCTGTCGGCCGCGGCGGCCATTTCGCGCACGCGCTCCTCCTCCGGCACTTCTGGGGCCTCCTGAGGCACCGGGACACCATTGGTGGTCACTTCGCGCAGGTAGATCCGGTCGCCGTCGATGCGATCGACCGCTCCGGCGAGCTCAACAGTCACGGCGTCCCCCGGTTCCGGCACTGGGCCGTCCGGCGCAATCGCCTCCTTCGCTATGCAGAATTCTTTCATGGGAAAATGGATTATGTGGGCTTGGTGGAGGAAAGGCGGCCGGGGAAAACCCTAACCCGGCCGCCCGTTGTCCACATGCAATATTGCCGCTTCCTCAGCCGGCAAAGGCAGAGCGGGCGCGCAGGCAGATGCCGAATGCGGGATTGAGCACCTTCGCCGCCCAAAATGCTTTCCAGCCGGCCGTGATGAACTGGTTCAGCGGATCGGCCTTGTCCGCCTTGTTGTTGATGATGACGGTCGGCTTGCTCGGCGACTGCGTGCCCGCGAGTTTTGGGACACCGTACGATGCGCGCCCGGTAACGATTGTAGAGTACACGAGGCCGAGAGTATTCGAGCCCGCGACGTTGAAGGTGTCCGTGTGCGTGCCCTCGGTTTCGTCCTCCTGGTGCGGATTGGTCGCCTCGACGCACCGCACGCCCCACAGGCTTCCGATCTCGCCCTTGTAGAGCGCCTGCGAGTTGGAGTACTTCGCCGTGTCCAGGAAGTCTCCATCCCGCATGATGTCAAACGAGCACTGCGGTGGAATGATTGCGACATAGTTGCCGCCGATCCGTGGCGCGCGATTGATCTTCAGCCGAGTGGCGGCCCTCAGGAGATCCGTACCGGTCAGTTTCGAGGCGGCGACCGTCTGCCCGATCAGGCCCGCGAATGTCGTCTGCCCCTGGGCATACATCTTCGTCAGTCCTGTGCTGGCATGCGTCAGGGCCCCGCGTGTGAGCGTGTCCGCCTGGAGCGCGCAATCCTCGCCCATGGTGTCGATGTTCTGCTTCAGCGCATCGAAAAGCCCCGTCATCGTTACGACGTCAGTGATCTTGGCCGCTTCGCCGTACTGTACCAGTGTTGCGGTCACCGGCGTGTACGTGACATTGCGGAAGGTACTGATGGGCGTGCCCTCGCTGAGGGTCTGCACCTGCGTGGCATCGCCCACGCCGGGCCGGTACCATTGGATCTCCTTGGATCCAACGTTGCGCGGAAGCTCGGCTTCCATCGCGAATTCATTCAAGCGCAGTTCCTGGACTGCGTGATCGAGCAGCTTCTTCGAAAAGTAAGTCTGGTATGTGTTGGTTAGTGTGCCTGTATCTGTGACTGCCATGATGGTCTAATGCTCCTGTGAGCGGGTTGATGGCTAGCTTCCGTCGGCCAGCGCCGCCTCACGGCGGATGTAGTCGATCTGCTCGCTCTCGGTCATTTCCGTGAACGGCTTGTTGGCCGCACCGCGGCTTTCGATCGATCCACTGCCGGGCGATGTCGCCTTGCGGAGTGTAGTCAGTTCTTTGTCTTGTGCTTCCAGACGCTTCCTTAGCTCGGGCACGGCTCTGGCCTCGAGGCGCACCTGTGCCGCCTCGACCGCCTCCTTGATGCCACTGGGATTTCGCGAGAAATACGGCACCTGCGTCAGCAGGAGCTGCACTTCCTTGAATAAGGCCGATTCCGGCTTGGTGAGATCGGGCAACTGGGCCTCGAGGGCCTTGCGGTGTCCGGTCCACTCTGCCAGGAACTGCTCACGCTGCGCATTGGGGTCTCCCTGCTGCTGCAGCACCGGCAATGCCTGCCGCTGCTGCTGGGCCGCCAAGGCCTCCCGCCTGCGCTGGATCTCGGTGCGGGCGAGCGCCGCATATTGCGACTTCCCCTCCTCCTCGAAGGTCTCCGCGCTGTCGAGCAGTTGCTGATCGGTGTACTTCGCCAGGGGGTTCCCTGGGTCGGCCTGTGGCTGCTGTAGGTTGACCGTCTGCGTATTGCGGAGCTGTTGGAGTTGCTGCCTCGCCTGAGCGATCTGGGCTTTCTCCTGTTCGAAACGCTGCCGTTCCTCCTGGAGTCCCTGCCAGTTTTTCGCGAAGCGCGCCTTCTCCTTTTGGAACCTGGTGAATTCGCTCTCGCGTTTCTGCTGGCCCTCCTGGTCGGGCTGAGCCTCCTGCTTCGCGGCATCCGTCGGCTGTGAGGCCGGAGCGGTGCCCGTCTGTGGTTGCGTCTGCCTATCTTGTCCCTGCGTGGTTGCGGTTTTGACCGATTCCGAGGCGCCCTGATTGCCTTCGGATTTCTGTTCGGGCAGGGCTTCGCCGCGATCGACCATCCCCGCAAGGTTGAGGAGATCGGATTCGAGCTGGCTGTCGGTCTGTTGTTCTGTGTTGTCCATATCTGGTCAGAGCGAGTAGCGATCGCGGATGGCAGCCTCGCTCGAGTCGCCCTCCACGGGTTGAGCGGAGTCGGTCCGCTCGGCCGAAAGTGTCATCAGGTACGCCGCGCAGCACCGGAACCCGCAGGCATATCCCGCGGCGTACTCCCGTGTCGTGCCTGGCTGCCGTGCGGTACAGGCCTGCAGCGCGGTGTCGTACTCCATGCGTTGGAGTGACTGCAGGGCGCGCCGGCCGGTATCTGTCCGAAAGAATGCATCGACCACCGCGGCGTCTGCGTTGGTCCACTGCTCGCCCTCTGGCAACTGTGGTGGCACCGGCCACGGCATGGCCACCTGCCGCGCCCATGCGCGCCTCCAACGCCAGAAGCCATACCAGGCGCGCACGCCGGCAGGTCCCTGCCTTAGTCGTGAGATCATGCGCTTCATGCGGCCATCCCCATCGGGCCTCCTGGTTGCGCCTGTGCCACCTGCGCCTGTTGCTGTTGCTGCATGGCCTGCACCTGCTGCATGAGTGGCGCCATCAAGGCCTCCACCTGTTTGCCCAGTTCATTGGCAGCGCGGGCATCCTGCTGATGGAATGCCTGCAAGTGTTTCTGCACGTGCTCCGCCAGTTTCTGGAGCCCCAAGGGATCGATCGGCCGCTGCATGGCGAGCTGCGCCTGCACGTAGCCCATGATCGTCTGGATATGCAGCGGATGGACGTCCACGGGCTTCACGCGCGCGGGGAATCCGAGTAGTAGTGTGCCGATTTCATCGGCCTGATCCTCGATCTGATCCTCCTGCGCGGTGCCTGGATCCTGCCAGAGTGTGCGGACTAGCCGGGGATCGTCCTCCTCCAGCCTGTGGCGGGTGAGTTCGGGCTGATTGATTGCGGGGTCGCCTTTGAGTGAGTTGTACCGCTGTTCGGCCCGCATCGCTCGCAGCGGCCGGTTCCAGCCGTCCGCCGTGCCGGAGGGTTGGATCCGGTACTGCGCCGCGAGGGCCGCGGCATCCACTGACTCGGCACCACTCTCGCTGACCCATTGTCGGAGATCGGACTTGGCAAAGTGGACCAGGAGTCTCCACGCGCACCGGTACAGTTTCGCGAGATCCCTCCGGAATATCCACGCGCGCAGGTCATTGGACTGGCCCATCACGTTCGCAATCTGTGCCACCTCGGTCGCGGTCTTGCGCTCCTTGGTGTTCAGGCGCTGGCCCGTGCCAAAGTCCGGCATGCCGATCTGGTACTCCGCCGTCAGGCGGGTGCCATTCATTTCCGCATCGAAGTCAAAGGGCGTTGTGCCCATGTCGACCTTGCGCAGGTTGTTCGGCACAATCTGTCCTGGCACAAGGCGGATATTCTGGAGATTCAGTGCCGATCCGTCGTGCGTGAAGATCGGCTTGTTGAGGAAGGTCATCGAGTCAGCCTTCTCGTTCCACAGGCGGGACAGATAGGCCTCGTGCGGGCCGATGCGTTCCATCACTCCGCGCGGCGCATAGTAGCCCTTGTCCTTGATCTCCATCTTGAATTGGTAGATCGGAATTTCGGGATACGCCTCCGCGATCAACATGAAGCTCTTCCGGATCTCGATGTCCGGAGCCACGGGCGAGAATGTCGTGACGCGGATCCCGTCCTTTGTCCGGACGTAGGTTTCCCACAGGACAATCTGATCGTTGTCCTGCCCGTGCGTCAGGCCTTCACGTGAGTATTTGGCCTCAAGTTTGCCTCCGCTGTCATTCTCGCTTGTCCCCTTCCCCTTGATCCGCCGGATGGTCTCCTCGTCCTGATTGTAGCGATCGTCGAGGCGGTATTCCTCGACACTCATCTGGATGATGTGCGTCACGCGCGTTGCGCGCTGCAGGTCTTTGGTGCCAGGTGGCACCACAAGGAAGATGGGATCAATCGCGTCGAATTCGAGCCGTTCCGCGGCGACATCGTACCAGCACTTGATCGGCGCACCGCCGGCCATGGTCATGTTGTCGATCGCAGCGTTTATCTCCTCAAAGAAATTGGTCTTCTCCTTTAAGTGATCGTCGAATACGGCCGCGGCCCCGCGCGTCAGTGCGTCGGCCTGAGTCGACTCCGCCGCAAAGGTTGCGAGCATCTCATTGCCGAACACCTGGGCAAAGTAGAACGGCTTCAGCTTGTCGATTATACCGTCTCCCAGCGGATAGTGGAGATCGGCAGCCTCGGGGAATGGTTTGGACTTCCGGCGCACGCCCTGATGGCGCATCTCGTAAAACACGCGCTGCTTTCCTTCCCAGCCCGCTTTGCGGTCGGCAAGGTCCTCGAGGACAAGTTTGGCTAGTTCGCGTGACATGATTCGCTACTTTGTCGGGACAAGATCGAGAAACACCACCTGGTTGACGGCGTATTGCGCCGCGACCTCCGGCAGTACGGCTGTCAGGACCAAGCGGCCCATCGGTTCCCGCCTTCCCCAGGTGTTGTCATTCTCGCCGGGGAGGCGTTCGTTCCTGAGGTAACCATCCTGGGTCCGCTGATACTGGGCCTCGAGCGGGCGCAGATGCAGCGTGCAGCGCACCCGCCGATACCCGTCACTCTCCTCCTCCTTGCGCTCCACGACAAACCGCATGCGCCGGAATCCCAGCGACGCCTGCAGGGGTGGTGGCGCGAATTGTCCGCGCTCGACAGTCTCGGAAATGCTTGGGTTGGCTATCATCGGCTTCAGCCTCCGGCATCCAGCCCCGCCAGAACCGCGTTCTCGCGGTACCGCTCGAGGCGATCAAACTGCTCAAAGGGATCGTTCGCCAGGTAGCTCTGCGGCCGGAAATGATGCAGGTCCTGCATGCAGCCTAGAACGGCATCCGCGCGGTCGGGTGATTTAAGTCCGCGCTTCCTCATCTCCTCCTTCGACTCCAGTTGCAGTCGGCCGTCCGAGTAGCGTTTCCAACGCCGCGTCGTCAGTTGCTCGATTAGCAGCGGATCGTTGGGCAGGATGATCGTGCGCCGGTCGATCCTGCGTGATCCCTTGTCCCAGATTTCCGCCCCGCGGTTGAAATATGCCTCCGGCTCCTGCGCGCGCGCGCCTGAATTGAACCGGTTCACCTCCCAGCCCATTTCCCGGAGACGATCCAGCATCGGTTTACCCAGGCCGCCTTCGTCGCCAGTGATCTGCTCAGCCTTCAGCCTCAGCCGGCGAAACTCCATGATGAATTCCCCCAGGGCACGCATGGTGTCCGTCTCCCTCCAGCAGCGTTCGAGTGTGATCTTATTCCCCCGGCGTAGCGCGATCACGTTCTCGTCCCCTCCCGCGGCAAAGTCTATCCAGCATGACGTGTCCCCGGTCGTGTGCGCCGGTGGCTCCGCGATGCACATATTCACCTGCGCCAGCGTGCACACTACTCCAGATCCATCCTCCCCGGTAAATTCCGCATAGAGACTGGAACGCGTAAAGGGATGCTCCGGGCCGTACCGCTGGATGATGTCGTCAATGGCTGACTGCAGGATGTGCGGGCAGTCCGCTACGGTCACCGCGCGGCAGCGGTAGGCCGCGCGCTGCTCGGTCTGACTCTTGTAGAACGTGCCGGCCGCATTGCCTGGTGAGGACATGAGCCATACCCAGGTCGCCCGGCAGCGGTCGATCGCCTCGAATATCGGCTCCGGAATGGACTTCGCCTCGTCGGCGATGATGAGCAGCGGCGTCTCGCGGTGGCTTCCTGGTCCCACGTGGAACCCCTCGAAGAGTCCCGCATCGTCGGTCGAGAATCCCACGCAGCGGCTGCCATCGGGCGAGGTGATCGCCGTGTCATGGAACGTCCAGCCGTGAAAGATAGGCGCGAACCGCTTCAGGCTCGGGAACAGTTGCTCGCGCACCTGCCGCCAGGATCCGGACGTGACGACCACCTGGGAGCCAGGGAACAGCGCCATCACCCAAAGGATCGCCGGGCCCGCGAGATAGGAGGTCTTGCCAGCCTCGTTGCAGCAGACAGTCGAGAGCTTTGTTCCCTGGACCTCGAGGGCATTCAGCTCCTCCCGTTGCCAGGGATAGAGTTTGAGGCCAAGGATCCCACTGGCAAAGCCCGCGGGCGTTGCGAGCACATTGGACGGGCTCACGCGTTCCTCACTCATGCCGCGGCCCTCGGGTTTGTGAGTGGCGTCACCACCTCCCGGCGCTGCCTGACCAGTTCCTCCTGGAG
>JAFECB010000031.1 GCA_018242365.1 Pseudomonadota bacterium | reverse complement strand
GTAAGCGAAGATGCCGTCGGCAAAATAGCCGTGGGTGGGAGCGTATGCACCAACGGCACCGGAATTGGTGACCGTGGTGGTACCGCCGGAATTGGCATACAGGCCAAACGCGTTGCCGAACGCGGACTCGACGTAGACGATGTTGCTGTTGTCGATGGAAGCATCGCCAGACGTGCTTTGCGCAAACACGCCAAAGCCATTGAGATAGGCATGGACTTCAACATCGCCGCTATTGATGGCGCTGGCGTTGCCGTCGGCGCTGGCGACAACCATGCCAGCTGCATAGCCATACTGCGACTCGACGCTTATTGTGCCGCTGTTGTCATTGCTGGCATTGCCACCGCCACTGACCGCCATGGCACCGATGGCATCGCCATTGTAGGCATAAGCATCGACGGACCCGCTGTTGTCGATGCTGGCATTGTCGTAGTGACTTTGCGCCAAAATGCCTGTGCCATCGCCGTTGAAGAAGGCAACGACACTCACATCGCCGGTGCTGCTATTGGTGACGTTGGCATCGCCGTTATTGCCGTAGGCATTGATGCCGGTGGCATCGCCATTGCCGGCGGTGTAGGCGTAGACGATGTTGCTGTTGGTGACCGTAGCGCCCTGATCACCCGCAGCAAAGATACCGGTAGCATCGCCATTTCCCATGGCGTAGCTGTAGATGGTGCCCGAATTGGTCACGGTGGTGGTGCCGCCGAGTGACAAGGCGTAGATGCCGTACGCGTTGCCGGCGAGCGAGGTGATATTGAGGTTGCCGAGATTTCCGGTGGAAATATTTCCCCCTGAAACGATGTACATGCCTGCTGCGTCACCGGGGACCAGCGTGGCAAACCCGTAATACTGGCCGCCCTCGCCACCGCCCTCGACGTTGCTGGTTACCTCGATGTCGGCCGAGTTGGTGACGGTTGCGCCCGTAGCTCCGTAAACGGAAATACCGGTCGCGGAGCCACCGGCGCTGACGTAGATCCCGGAATCGCCGCTGTTGGTCACCGTCACCGAGCCGTAGGTGCTGTAGGCGCCTACACCGGTCGCGTTGCCGTACGTGGACGACACATTGACCTGACCACTGGTGCTGACACTGGCATCGCCGTAGGTGCTCGACGCCACCATGCCGATGGCATTGCCGTCGTACGCGGTGGCATTCACGGTGCCACTGTTGGTGATGCTGGCGTTGCCGTAGTAGCTGCCGGCGACGATGCCAACCGCATTGCCACCGGCCTCGCCGTATGCAGCCACCCTCCCGCCCGCGGACACGGTCGCCGCGGCGTCGCCGGCATAGCTGTAGACGTTGACGCCGGTGGCAGTACCATTGCCAAAGGTATACGCATCTGCGTAGTCAGTGACAGTCACGCTGGCACCGGCAGCCCCATCAACGTGGATACCGGTGGCATTGCCGTCACCAAAGGCGTAAGCACGTGCCTGATAGCTATCCACAGTGGCCGTGCCGCCCGCGTACACGAGGATGCCAGTGGCATTGTAGACACCGCCGGAGTTACCATGCTGGTGGCCGGTGTTGGTGATATCGACATCACCGGTGGTGCTGACGTAGTAAGCCGCCACGTTATCGGTATTGCTGTAGGTGTGGACCGTCGTGCCGACGGTTCCGGTGACATCGCCACCGACCGAGCCCACGCCGCCACCCGACACCAGCGACATCACCGGCGCGCCCATGCCGCCACCCACAACCAGCGACGGGTCATGCACCGGCGCGAAATCGATCGCTGCGCGTTGCAGTTGCAGGGCATGCGCCACCGGCACCCGGTGCGCAGCGGCTGCGGCGGTACCGCTGGTAGCGCCCAGCGCCAAGGTCAAGGCCGAAGCGGCGAGGACCGAGCGCACGGCGCGGGTCATCGGGGCCAGCTTGATCTGGCGGGCGGTGTTTGCAGTGCGATTGACGTTCCGGTTGTCGTTCATGTGATTCCTGGCTCCCTGATGGATGTGTTGCTGCTGATTCGAAATCCGTGACGCGTGCACGCAACGGAGTGGAATTCCGTCACGAAAAGACCCCCCAAGATTGGGGGCATGTGAATCCCATGTTAAACACAAACGCATGTGGGGGCCAGAACAGGACAGGCCTGGCTATAACCTGAATACGAGGGAAAGTTGAGATTCCCCCATTCAGCTTGCTTCAGTCGTGATAGCCCAATGCCCGCAACGCAGCCTCGTCGTCACTCCAGCCTTCGCGTACGCGCACCCAGGTCTGCAGGAACACCTTGGCGTCGAACAGGCGTTCCATCTGCTGGCGGGCATGCTTGCCGATCTCGCGCAGGCGCTCGCCGCCCTTGCCGATCACGATGGCTTTCTGGCCCTCGCGCTCGACCCAGATCACCGCGTCGATCCGGTACATCACGCCGGTCTTGGGCGAAGGCTCTTCCTCGAACTTCTCGACTTCCACCGTGGTCGCATAAGGCAGTTCTTCGCCCAGCCGGCGCATCAATTGCTCGCGTACCAGCTCGCCAGCGAGGAAACGCTGGCTCTTGTCGGTGATCTCGTCTTCGCCGAATGCGGGGGCGCCCTCGGGCATCAACCCGAGCAGGGTGGCGACCAATGGCTCAAGCCCGCTGTGCTTGAGCGCCGACAATGGGTGCACGGCGGCGAACTGCCGTCCTTCGGCCACCTTGGCGATGAACGGCAGCAACACGGTCTTGTCCTTCTGGCGATCCACCTGGTTGACCACCAGCACCACCGGCAGCCCGGCATCGCGCAGTGCGTCATGGGCGAGGCCGTCTTCCACATCCCAGCGTCCGGCTTCGATCACCAACACGGCCGCATCCACACCTTCCAGCGCGCCGCGCGCCGCGCGGTTCATCATCCGGTTCATGGCCTTGCCGGAGCGCCGGCCCTGTTCGCCATGGATGCCAGGCGTATCGACCAGTTGCAATTGCCCTTCCGGAAAAGTGGCGATCCCCAGCAAACGGTGGCGGGTGGTTTGCGGGCGGTTGGAGGTAATGCTGATCTTGGCTCCGACCAGGGCGTTGACCAGAGTGGATTTGCCGACGTTGGGCCGGCCGATCACGGCCACCGCGCCGCTACGCTTGGGACTGCTCATCCTTCGATTTCCTTGAGTGCGGCGTCCGCCGCCTGTTGTTCCGCCGCGCGCCGCGAACTGCCCTCGCCTTCACTGCGGATGGCGGGCTGCACCAAGCTGCAACTGACGCGGAACACCCGCGCATGGTCTTCGCCGCCCTCGTGCAACAGGGCATAGACCGGGAGCGGATATTGCCGCGCCTGCAACCATTCCTGCAGGCGGGTCTTGGCATCCTTACCGACTTTGTTCGGCGGCGGCAGCGCATCAAGCAATGGTGCAAACCAAGGCATCACCACCACCCGACAGACGTCGAAACCCGCATCCAGATAGATCGCGGCGACCAAAGCCTCGACCGTGTCGGCAAGGATCGAGTCTCGATGCCGTCCGCCCGATTTCATCTCGCCCGGCCCGAGCACGAGCCGATCACCGATCGCCAGGGTCCTGGCAATCGCAGCCAACGCGGATTCGCGTACCAGTTCAGCGCGCGCACGCGTCAATGCACCTTCGTCCGCCTTGGGCCAATGGCGATACAGGGTCTCGGCGATGAACTGGTTGACCAGCGAATCGCCTAGAAATTCGAGCCGCTCGTTGTGCGGACTGCCGGCGCTGCGATGGGTCAGCGCCTGCGCCAGCAGCGCCGGATCCGTGAAACGATGACCTGCGAACTCCACCAGGACTGTTTACTCCGCATCGCTGCCGGAGGTGCCGTGGGCCAGGACCTGCTCCGCATGGAACTTGCCGACGACGTCGAGATTGAAGAACAACGGCTCACGGCGCTCGTAGTCCACGACCATCTTCTTGCCGTTCTGACCATCGCTTTCGAAGCGCAGCACATTCAAGGTCTTGACGTAATTCGCATAGCTCATTTCCAGATGCTTGGCGAACATCGTCCGGATCTGGTCCTTGGTCGCCGGCGTGGACTCGGTGGTATTGGCAATGTCCTTCAGCGCTTCCTTGACCGAGTAGTACTCGATGTACATCGGCACGATCTTCATGCCGCAGAACAGGAAAAAGATCGCGAGCGTCAGCGTGATCAGGAAGCCCACCATCGACAATCCGCTTTGTGTCCGCTTCATTCGGGAATCCTCCAACGTGGCCGCCCCGCTGCTGGGGCCTGAATAATTGAGGCGATTGTGCACGCTTTCCGGCTCGGTGGGAAAAGCCCCATCCCAGGCCGGAAGCAGATCACGGGATGCGGGTACCGATTCGCGACCAATCCACCTTGCGATCGGCGCTGAAATCGACGTTCAGCCACACGATCATGGCCCGCCCGCGCAGGTTGGCCTCCGGCAGGAAACCCCAGAAGCGACTGTCTTCGCTGTTGCCGCGGTTGTCGCCCATGACGAAATACTGGCCGGCCGGCACCGTCCAATTGCCTTCGCCGATGCTCTCCACCCGCTCCAGCACATGATGCGGGTGACCGGGCAGCGCCTCGGTCAACAGGGCATCGCCGGTTTCGCCGAGGCCCTGGCCGACACCGGTGTAGACGCCATCGACCCGATACGGCAGTTCGCGGCCATTGATGCTGACCTTGTGCTCGCGATAGGAGATCACATCGCCCGGCAGGCCGATCACGCGCTTGATCCAGTCCTCGCGCGGGTTGCCCGGCGGGTGGAACACCACCACATCACCACGCTGCGGCTCGCCGATGGACAGGAATTTCTTGTTTGTGATCGGCCAGCGCAGGCCGTAGTCGTACTTGTTGACCAGGATGAAATCACCGATCAACAAGGTCGGCATCATCGAGCCTGAGGGAATCCGGAACGGCTCGGCGACGAAACTGCGCAGGCCCAGCATCAGGGCCAGCACCGGGAAGAACGCCTTGGAATAATCGACCAGAGGCGGGTCCTTGGGCGGCTCGTCGCCGATCGCATCGGCCGAGCGTTTCTTGGCGAAGAACAGCTTGTCGATCAGCCAGACCAGACCGGTCAACAGGGTCGCCAGGACCAGGATCGTTTCGAACCACACCATCATGCGTTTGTCTCCAGATTGGCTTGCGGTGCCTCTGCGTTGCGCTCAATCCCCCTGTAGGAGCACACCGAAGGGGTGCGAGCTGTCACATATCATCGCGCCCCTTCGGTGCGCTCCTACAAACCTCATCCCGCCCCTGCGGCGGACGTCCAATTCCCTGTGGGAGCACACCACAGGGGTGCGACCTGCCACATAACATCGCGCCCCTTCGGTGCGCTCCTACATACCTCATCCTGCCCTGCGGCGGACGTCCAATTCCCTGTGGGAGCACGCCGCAGGGGTGCGACCTGTCACATATCATCGCGCCCCTTCGGTGCGCTCCTACATACCTCATCCCGCCCCTGCGGCGGACGTCCAATTCCCTGTGGGAGCACACCACAGGGGTGCGACCTGCCACATACATCGCGCCCCTTTGGTGCGCTCCTACATACCTCATCCCGCCTCTGCGGCGGACGTCCAATTTCCTGTGGGAGCACACCGCAGGGGTGCGACCTGCCACATACATCGCGCCCCTTCGGTGCGCTCCTACTTGTCATCGACCTGCAATACGGCGAGGAAGGCTTCCTGCGGGATCTCGACGCGACCCACCATCTTCATCCGCTTCTTGCCTTCCTTCTGTTTCTCCAGCAACTTCTTCTTGCGTGTGGCGTCGCCGCCGTAGCACTTGGCCAGCACGTTCTTGCGCAGCGCCTTGACCGTGGTGCGGGCGATGATCTGGCCGCCGATCGCGGCCTGGATCGCGACATCGAACATCTGCCGCGGGATCAATTCCTTCATCTTGTCGCACAATTCGCGGCCACGGCGATCGGCGTGGCTGCGGTGGACGATGATCGACAGCGCATCGACGCGATCGCCGTTGATCAAGGTATCCACGCGCACGAACGGGCCGGCGTCGAATCGCAGGAAGTGGTAGTCGAGCGAGGCATAGCCGCGGCTGACCGACTTCAGCTTGTCGAAGAAATCCAGCACCACCTCGGCCATCGGCAGCTCGTAGCTGATCTGCACCTGGCTCGCCATGTAGGTAATGCCCACCTGCACGCCGCGCTTGTCCTCGCAAAGCTTGATGATGCCGCCGACATAGTCGGGCGGGGTCAGGATATTGGCGCGGATGATCGGCTCGCGCACTTCCTCGACCTGGTTGACCGGCGGCAGCTTGGCCGGGTTGTCCATGTTGACGATGCTGCCGTCGGTCTTGAGCACTTCATAGACGACGGTCGGCGCGGTGGTGACGAGGTTGAGGTTGTATTCGCGCTCCAGCCGCTCCTGCACGATTTCCATGTGCAGCATGCCGAGGAAGCCGCAGCGGAAACCGAAGCCCATCGCCTCGGACGATTCCGGTTCGAAGCGCAGCGCGGCATCGTTCAGGCGCAGCTTGTCCAGCGCTTCGCGCAGGTCGGGAAAATCCTCGGCATCGACCGGGAACAGGCCGGCGAACACGCGCGGCTGCATTTCCTGGAAGCCCGGCAAAGGCGCGGGTGCAGGATCGCCCGCCAAGGTCAGCGTGTCGCCCACCGGCGCGCCGTGCACGTCCTTGATGCTGGCGGTGATCCAGCCCACTTCGCCGGCTGAAAGCTTCGGCATCACCTTGCGCTTGGGCGTGAACACGCCGACCGCATCGACCTGATGGGTGCGGCCGGTACTCATCACCAGCATCTTCTCGCCGGGCTTGAGCGCGCCCTGCATCACCCGCACCAGCGAGACCACGCCGAGGTAGTTGTCGAACCAGGAATCGATGATCAGCGCTTGCAGCTTGTCGGTGTCGCGCGGTGCAGGTGGCGGGATGCGCTGGACGATGGCCTCAAGCACGTCGCCGACGTTGAGCCCGGTCTTGGCGGAAATCGCCACTGCATCCTCGGCATCGATGCCGATCACGGCTTCGATTTCTTCCTTCACCTTGTCGATGTCGGCGGTGGGCAGGTCGATCTTGTTGAGCACCGGCACCACTTCCAGCCCCTGCTCCACCGCGGTGTAGCAATTGGCGACCGATTGCGCTTCCACGCCTTGCGCGGCGTCCACCACCAGCAGCGCGCCTTCACAGGCGGCCAGCGAGCGGCTGACCTCGTAACTGAAGTCGACGTGGCCGGGGGTGTCGATGAAGTTCAGGAAATAGGTCTGCCCGTCCTTCGCCGTGTACGGCAGGGACACCGACTGCGCCTTGATGGTGATGCCGCGCTCGCGCTCGATCGGATTGTTGTCGAGCACCTGCGCTTCCATCTCGCGCTCGGACAGGCCGCCGCACAGCTGGATGATGCGATCGGCCAGAGTCGACTTGCCGTGGTCGACATGGGCAATGATGGAGAAGTTGCGGATGAACCGCATCGGGTCGGACTGCATGGCGGCGTGGCCGTCGGTGCGGCGGCGGGTCGAAGACAAGCCGGCGATTATCGCACAGCGCCGCGCCGCGATCGGTCCCGGCGCACGCGGGCGGCGCGGGATACGCGTCGCCGCGGCATCGGATGCAACGATCAGGCTCCGGCTCAACCTTCGCTGGTATCCACAGCCACATATTGGCTGACGCCATTGCGCTGGACCAGCAGCATCACCGGCTTGCCGGAAGTGATGCCACGCAATTGCGCGTCGAGTTCACGCGGGCTGCCGACATCGTTGCGACCGACCGCGAGGATCACGTCGCCCGGTCGCAGGCCGGCATCGCGCGCGGCATCACCCTCGACGCCCGCCACCAGCACGCCTTCGCCCGCCTGCAGGCCGAGACGGCTGCGTTGCTGCTCGCTGAGGTCGCGCCCGAGAATGCCGAGGCGATTGCCCGGTGCCGCATCGGGCGCGGACTTGCCGCCCGGCGCATCGCGCTGGCCGTCGTTGTTTGCAGTGGCATCGTTGAGCGCACCCAGGGTGGCACTGACCGTGCGCGGGCGGCCGTCGCGGATGATCTCGAGACTGACCCGCGAACCCGGCGTCATCGCACCGATGATCGGCGGCAGGTCGCTGGCGTCGTACACCGGCTTGCCATTGACGCTGCGCACCACGTCCTGACGCTGGATGCCGGCGCGTTCGGCGGCGCTGCCCGGTTCCACTGCCGCCACCAGCGCTCCCGCGGCTTCATCACCCAGGCCCAGCGCCTTCGCCGCATCACGGGTCAAGGGCTGGATCTGGATGCCGAGCTGGCCACGCGTCACCCGGCCGGTCGCCTTGAGCTGGTTGACCGCGTTCATCGCGACGTCAATCGGGATGGCGAAGCTCACGCCCATGTAGCCGCCGGAATTGCTGAAGATCTGCGAATTGATGCCGACCACTTGCCCGCGGGTGTCCAGCAGCGGGCCACCGGAATTGCCGCGATTGATCGCCACGTCGGTCTGGATGAAGGGTACGTAGCGCTGGTCGGCACCCGGATTGGCGCGACCCACCGCACTGACGATACCGGCGGTGACCGAATGATCGAGGCCGAAGGGCGACCCGATCGCCACCACCCATTGCCCCGGCTTGAGGTGGCTGGACTGGCCGATCCGCACGGTCGGCAGGTCCTTGGCATCCACTTTCAACAGGGCGATGTCGGACTGCTCGTCGCTGCCGACGATCCGCGCGGTGAGTTCGCGTCGGTCGGACAGGCGGATGCGTACGCTGCTGGCACCATCGATGACGTGACGATTGGTCAGCACATAGCCATCGCTGGAAATGATGAAGCCGGTGCCCAACGAGGTGCCCTGCGGGCGCTGGTTGGGCATGCCCTGCCCCATACCAGGGCCACCCGGCCCGAAGAAGCGACGGAAGATTTCCGGCATCCCGTCCTCATCGCCGTAATCGTCGCCATCGTCGGGGACGCTTTGGCGATTGGGCGAATCACGACGTTCCTGCTGGTCCTGGCGCGTGCGCTGCGCACGTGGCGCGCCACCACCGATTTCGGCCTGCACGCTGACCACGGCCGGCCCGACTTGATCGACCAGCACGGTGAAATCCGGCAAGCCTGCGACCAGTTGCGGCGGCGGTGGCATCGGCGCGGCGGCGGCAGCCGGCGTCTGTGCCGTGGCCGTGGTCTGGCCACTGCAAGCACCAATGCCGGTGACGGCCAAGGCAACGGCCAGCACGATCGGGCGCAGCGCGGGAAGGGGGTAGTCACGCATGGGGAAGGCTCCTCGTGATCGCGGAAGGAATGTGGTTGCGGCATCGGCGAAGTTCCGACGCCATCGGTATGCGAGAGTCAGGGCTGTGCGTCGCCGTCGTCAACGAGCTTGCCCTTGTGCGGGGACGCTGAATCGTCCGCAGCCGCCGTGTTGTCAGCAGACTCCGGCGCTTGCGCCTTCAGGAACTTCGGCGGCGTGGCGAACGCCGGGGATGCGCGATAGGTCGCGGCATCCTGCGCTTGTCCCGGCAGCACGCCAAAGCCCACGGTCAAGTTGGCATTGCCGTATTGCGGCAGGATCGAACGCGGCCACGGACGCGCGGTGACCTCACCCGTCGTCGGTGCAGACACCGCGAATTCCACCGGTGCCGTTGCATTGGCCGACGCCGGCGCGAGGTTGGATGTGGTGACTGCCTCACGTTGCGATTTGCGGCGATTGACCCGTGTCGCGGTGGCCGCCGCGAGACTGGCGAACGCTTCCGGGAGCGCGGCCGCAGGTGCAGGATTCGAACTGGCGGGTGCGTGCGGTGTGGGTGTGGGTGTGCCTGCGTGCGCAATCCGTGTCGCTTGCCCGGAAGCATGCGCACCCATCTGCGTGGTGAGTGCAGGCGCATGCGTCGGTGCGGTGGTTTCACCCACCGGAAGCCCGAGGATCGCCATGGCCGCCAGCGCTGCCGCCAGCGCCGCGCCACCGCCCAACCGCCGGCGCTGGGCCGTGCGCGCCGAAGCGCGTGCAGCCGCATCAAGGGGGGCATCTTCCTGCAACGCTGCGGCCACCCGGCTGGCGAAGTCGGCGGGCAGGCGCCGGCTCGGCGTGGTCCCGCGCATCGTGTCGGCGGCGATGCGCCATCGTTCCCAGCAGCCGGCCAGCGCCGCATCGTGCTGCAAGCGGCGCAACAGGAAGCGGGTCTGGTCTTCCGGCAATGCGCCATCCATCAGCGCGGACAGCTGCTCGCGGCTGCACAGTTGGGTGAGGTCGTTGCAGTGGCGGTCGGTGTCGTTGTTCATGCGCGGGAACGCTTCGGCAAGTCGTCGTGGTCCAGCAGGGGGCGCATACGCGCGTCGATCGCGTCGCGGGCGCGGAAGATGCGCGAACGCACCGTTCCGATCGGGCAGTCCATGCGCTCGGCGATCTCCTCGTAACTGAGCCCCTCCACTTCGCGGAGGGTGATCGCATCGCGCAGGTCCTGCGGCAATTCTTCGACCGCAGCCAGCACGGTTTGTTCCAGCTGCTGGCGCATCAGCTCGCGTTCCGGGGTGTCGTTGTCACGCAGGCGCAGGCCGGACTCGAACAACTCGGCGTCTTCCAGCTCGACCGCATCGGTCGGCGGCCGGCGGTTGCTGGCGGCCAGATGATTCTTCGCGGTGTTCACCGCGATCCGGTGCAACCAGGTGGAGAACAGCGCATCACCACGGAAGCTGCCGATCGCGCGATAGGCGCGGATGAAGGTGTCTTGGGCCACGTCCTGCACTTCTGCCCAGTCGCGGATGTAGCGCGAGATCAGCGCCGCCACCCGGTTCTGGTATTTGCGCACGAGCAAATCGAAGGCAGCGGAATCGCCGCGTTGCACGCGTGCCACCAGGTCCTGATCCAGCGCTTGCGACACCCGATCCTCCATTGCCTGCACCCGGTGTCCTTGAACCATCACCCGGTTGCTTCCGGGCTTGTGACACGTCGCCACAGCGAAAGTTCCATCCGCCGACGACCGCGAACCGCCTCCAGCGCCTGCCGGAGCCCCTGTACCTGAACAAAACTGGACAAATATTCAGATTCTTGCGGGCTACGATACCGCCAACTCCCTTGCTGCGGATGACTGACGCATGGCTGCAACGACGATGGACCGTTTCGCCGGGCTTGGCCTGCGCCATTGGCGACCGCAACAACGCGATGACGGCGTGCTGGTGTTGTATTTCGATCGCGCCGATGCGGCGGTCAATGCGTTCTCGCAGGATGCGCTGATCGAACTGGGTGGCGCGCTGGAACGGATCGCGCTGGAGCTGCCGAAGGCGCTGGTGATTGCCTCGGGCAAGGCCTCCGGATTCATTGCCGGCGCCGACCTGAAGGAATTCCAGGAGTTCGACCGCAAGGGCACCGTCAATGACGCCATCGCCCGTGGCCAGCGTACCTTCCAGAGACTGGCTGAACTGCGCTGCCCCACGGTCGCCGCCATCCACGGCTTCTGCATGGGGGGCGGCACCGAGATTTCACTGGCTTGCCGGTATCGCGTGGCCAGCAGCGACGCCTCCACCCGCATCGGCCTGCCGGAAGTGCAACTGGGCATCTTCCCCGGCTGGGGCGGCAGTGCCCGCCTGCCGCAGCTGGTCGGCGCACCGGCGGCGATGGACATGATGCTGACCGGTCGTGCGCTGTCGGCGAAGGCCGCACGCGGGATTGGCTTGGTGGACAAGCTGGCCGAGCCGGCTGCGCTGATCGACACGGCGGCAGCGCTGGCACTCAAGGGAACCAAGCGCCCGCTCAAGCAGCGCATGCTCGCTTGGAGCACCAACACCTTCGCGGCCCGCAAACTGCTGGCACCGCAGATGGCCAAGCAAGTGGCGCGAAAGGCGCCGAAGGCGTTCTATCCCGCGCCTTATGCGCTGATCTCCACTTGGCAGCGCAGCGCCGGCAAGGGCATCGGCGCACGGCTGGCGGCTGAGCGCAAGGCGGTGGTCAAACTCGCCGGCAGCAGTACCGCACGCAACCTGATCCGCATCTTCTTCCTGACCGAACGGATGAAAGCGCTGGGCAAGGGCGATGCCGGTATCCGCCATGTGCATGTGATCGGCGCCGGGGTGATGGGCGGCGACATCGCCGCGTTCGCGGCCTACAAGGGCTTCGAGGTGACCTTGCAGGACCGCGAGCAGCGCTTCATCGACGCGGCCATGACCCGTGCGCAGGCGCTGTTCGAGAAAAAGGTGAAGGACGCGGGCAAGCGACCGGCGGTGGCGGCGCGCTTGAAATCCGACCTCGACGGCGCGGGCGTGGCGGATGCAGACCTCGTCATCGAAGCGATCATCGAAAACCCCGACGCCAAGCGCGACCTCTACAACGCGGTGGAACCGCGGCTCAAGGCCGGTGCCCTGCTGACCACCAATACCTCGTCGATTCCGCTGGCCGAATTGCGTGAACACATCGCGCGGCCTGCGCAGTTCGCCGGCCTGCACTATTTCAACCCGGTGGCGCAGATGCCGCTGGTGGAGATCATCCGCCACGACGGCATGGCCGCCGACACCGAACGCCGACTTGCGGCGTTCTGCAAGGCACTGGGCAAGTTCCCGGTGCCGGTGGCCGGCACGCCGGGTTTCCTCGTCAATCGCGTGCTGTTCCCGTACATGCTGGAAGCCGCTACCGCCTATGCCGAAGGCATCCCGGGCGCGGCCATCGACAAGGCGGCGGTGAAATTCGGCATGCCGATGGGGCCGATCGAATTGATCGACACCGTGGGCCTGGACGTGGCGGCCGGCGTCAGCAAGGAACTCGCACCCTTCCTTGGTCTGGAGGTACCGGCGGCGCTGGCGACGGTCGAAGCCGGCAAGCGCGGCAAGAAGGATGGCCAAGGCATCTACGCCTGGGAAAAGGGCAAGCCGAAAAAGCCCGAGCTGCCATCCGGCTACGTTGCGCCGGAGGACCTGGAAGACCGTCTGATCCTGCCCCTGCTCAACGAAGCCGTGGCCTGCCTGCACGCCGGTGTGGTGAGTGACGCCGACCTGCTCGACGCCGGGGTGATCTTCGGAACCGGCTTTGCGCCGTTCCGCGGTGGCCCGATCCAGCACATCCGCGCCACCGGCGCCGATGCACTGCTGGCGCGCTTGCAGGCCTTGCAGGCGAAGTACGGCGAACGCTTCGCGCCGCGACCGGGCTGGGACCAACCCATCCTGCGTACGCCGACCGTCTGATGCAAGCCTTCCGCACCTGCTTGGCCAATAGGCTGACCGGCAGCATCCCGCACAAGAGGTGCAGCAGGTAGCGGAGTCAAGGTAACCTCGCCGCATGTCGGCGCAACTCGTCATCCCGATCGAACTGATCGACGCTTTCGGCGCCGGCGTGTACGTGCTGACCCTGGCCAGTCAAGCCGAGCTGTGGTGGCATCGACGTCGGCGACGCACGCACTTCTGGCTCGCGGCGTCGGCTCTCGGTGCGCTGGTGGTCAACCTGACCGGTGCGCATCTTCGGACACTCGCGCAGGCACCCTCGCCGCTGCTGGTCGCACTCAACATGCTCGGCGTCACCATCGCCCTGGTCGGACTCTACCAGCTTGCGGAAGCAGTCGGCGGCAAGCGGCCCGGACGGCTGGCGCAAGGCTTGCAATGGGCCTTGCTGCTACCGATCGCCGTGCAACTGGTGACCGGGAATCCGGCCACTGTTCCGGTGCTGATGGCGGCCACTGCGCTGTTCCTGCTTGCGGCGTTGTGGCGTTCGATCCTCAATGTGCTCGCCGGCGACCGTGAATCACGCAGCCTTGCGTTCGGGCTGACCCTGTTGTTCGTGACCTTGCTGTACGACGTGCTCGCGGAACTTCAGATCCTTCCACGTCAGGAAGGATTCCCGGTCATCGGCTTCACGATCCTGTACATCGCCGCCGCCCGCGCGCTCAGCCTGCGCTACGAACGCGACTACCGTGAACTGATCAACCTGCGCGGCGAATTGGAATCGCGCGTGCAGCAGCGCACGCTTGAACTGCAGGAAGCCAACCACCGCCTCGACCTGCTCTCGCGCACCGACACCCTGACCGGCCTTGCCAATCGACGCTGCTTCCAGGAGGCAGCCACCGCGCTCCTGCAGCAGCAAGCCGCGTGCTTGCTGATGATCGACATCGACCATTTCAAGCGGATCAACGACGACTACGGCCACGACGCCGGTGATGCCGCCTTGCGTGCAGTAGCCCACGCACTGGCCGCCGAACTTGGCAACAGCGAATTGCTGGCGCGCTGGGGTGGCGAGGAATTCATCGCCCTGCTATCACCTGCCACCGATGGCAGCGCACGCGCCGAACGGATGCGTAAAGCCATCTCCGCGACCGCGATCCCGGCGGGCAACGTCACGCTCCGGCTCAGCGCCTCGTTCGGCTTGGTTGAACTCGCAGCCAACGAGGCGCTGGACGCCGGGATCACGCGTGCGGACGCTGCCCTCTATCACGCCAAGCGCGACGGGCGCGATCGCGTGGTGGTCGCAAGCTGACCAGGCTCATTCCGGCCTTCGCACAAGGTCGGCGAACTCCGGCCCGGCCAGCCGCAGGTTCGCGTGCAGGTAGGCGCGCAGGCGCTGGCCTGCCGGTTCCGGTGCTGGCCCACCGAGATGGCGTTGCAGCATGGTTTCCATTGCAAACAGATAGGCCTCGCGCGGGATCGGATCGACCGGCGAGTGGTCGCCATTGGGCTCTACCAGCAGGCTGACCGGCCGCCGCATGTTCCGCAATCGCGCGACGTAGTCGGTGACACTGCGGATCGCCACCGTGCGGTCGGCACCACCGGCCATCACCAACAAGGGGCGGTGCATGCGTGACGCATTCACCAGCGGCGATTGCGCATGCAGGCGCGTGAAAGTTGAAGGATCGCTGCCATCCAGCGACAAGGCACGCAGGGTCTGCTTGAGTGAACGATCAGGGAGATCGCCCTGTTCGCCGGAGCTGAGCAGCCAGCGCATCGCCCAGCCAAGATCCGCAGGCGGCGAGCCGGCCACGCCGACCTTGAACAGGTCGGGCTGGAAGGTCAGGCCAAGCAAGGTGGAATAGCCACCAAAGGAATGGCCGACGATACCGACCCGCTGCGCATCGCCGATGCCCTGCGCCAGCAGCCAGCGCACGCCTTCGACGATGTCCTGCTGCACGCGGCCATTGCCGTAGTCGCCATTCGAGGAAAAGGTGTAGGCCAGACCGTGCCCGGTGGAACCGCGGAAGTTGGACTGGAACACCACATAGCCACGATTGGCGAGGAACTGCGCGACACCATCGTAGCCGGCACGGAAGTGGTTGATCGGGCCGCCGTGCACCTGCGCGATCAAGGGCGCGTGGGCGGCGTCCACGCCCGGCGGCAGCAGCACGAAGCCGTATACGCGCTTGCCGTCGGAGGCGATGTAGCTGATCGCCAGCTTGCGCGCCAGCTCGGTTTCCTTCGGCGCGCCGGCGGTGATGCCGGGATCGTCGAGGATGCGACGCAGACGGCCGTTGCGCGGGTCGTACAGCCACCAGCGCGGATCGCGCAGGGTCGCCGCGCGTTCGCTCACCAGCCAGTGCGCGGAAGCGCCGTTGCCAGCTTGCAGGGCGATGTCACGTCCGGGGAATTTGCGCACGATGGCAGCGACAACATCCTGCGCACCGCCGATGCCATAGGTCGCGGCGACGGTGCTGCGGTAACTCGCCGCCAGCGGCTGGTTCGTGCGCGGATCGATGACCACGTCGTCGAGATCGGCTTCGCCGCGCGGATCCTGATGCAGGGTCTGCAGCGTGTCGTCCGCACCCAGCCGCATCACCCTCCGGAAATTCGCCATGCCCGCCGCAGCACCAGGATTGCCGGCCATCAGCAGGCTGCCATCGGCCTGCACCGCCAGCAGTTCGATCCGCTCCATCGGCCGCAGGCGCAGCACTTCGCGCAGTGCGCCATTGCGCAGGACACGATACAACGCATCGTGATCGCCTTCGAAACGCGCCAGCGCGACGATCCGTCCGCGCACATCCACCGCCACGTCGTGCACCCAACGCGGGTCCTCGCGCAGCAGGGTGCGCCTGCCCTGCGCGTCCATCCGCACGATCTGCCACCTGACATCACCTGGGCCCACCACACGTCGCTCGCGCAGCAGGACCGCGGCAGGTTGCGAGGGATCGAGCTTGATGACCTGACGCCGCTCGTTGCCGCCCAGCGGCACGCGCACGCCGGTGCGGCCGTCGACGCCGACCATGGTCAACGAACGCGGCGCGCGCAGGAACAGCCAGCGGCCATCGCGTGACCACGTCACTTGTTCGGCCTGGGTGCTGCCGACCAGCATGCGCGGGCTGCCGCCGTTCGCCGGCAGCAGCCACAGCGCACGCGAATCCTTCTGTTCGCGCAAGTACGCGACGAAGTCGCCCGCCGGCGAAAGCTGCGCAGCCGCCAGGGTGCGGTTCTCGAGAAAGGCGCTGCGCGGCAGCTGCGGTGCGCGCGGCAGTGCACGCTGCGCGACCTCGGCGCTGCGCAGGTTCTCCAGGTCCTGCGCCGGTGCGATGCGTGGCATGCACGCGAGCAGGCACAGCGCAGCCGCAACGCAAACACTCCGAAGGTTCGCCATGGTCATGCCCCCGAGGCCGCATGCGTGCCTGCCGGCGTTGTCGGCGCGGCGGTTGCAAGCAACACTTCACGACGCGGATACAACAGCCACAGGCTGACCAGCGCCGGCAGCCCGACCACGCCGCACAGCAGGATCCAGCCAAGGCGACCGCGCGGCGAATGCGCTTGCTTGCCGCTGAGCCACACCGCGCCGAGCAGGGACAGCAGGCAGCACGCGCCGGCCAGCCACAGGATCGGCGTCGGCATCGGCTCGGGTTTGGCACGCAACGGATCGGGTGACGCGAACAGGTCCTGTGCGTCGAGGCAAACCGCGCGCAGCACCGGTGACAACCAGAAATTGCGGTTGGTGTACGTCGAAGGCAGGTCGATCGACAGCGTGCGGCGCGCGACGGTGCGGGCATGGCCCTGGCCATCCACGCGCAACACCTGCTGGTACGGATGCTGCAACTCACCGCCCCACACGCCCCAGGTGTAGGTGTAGGACACGAGGTAACCGTCCAGCAGTTCGACCACGTCCATCCGGCTGAGGTTGCCGACCGTGCCAGGCATCGGAACACGCATCAGCGGCGTGAGCAGGTCGAGCCCGTTCATCGCCTCGCGGCCCGGATAGAAATAGGCGGCGCGGTT
This sequence comes from Pseudomonadota bacterium, assembly GCA_018242365.1. Taxonomy (GTDB): domain Bacteria; phylum Pseudomonadota; class Gammaproteobacteria; order Xanthomonadales; family Xanthomonadaceae; genus Thermomonas. Next base: position 81,143 of record JAFECB010000031.1, on the reverse strand, counting down.
GCTGAGCATCAGCAGGTTGTCGCCGGCCGGTTCGGGTGGGCTGGCCATCACCTCGCCTTGCGGCAGGCGGATGCGTTCGAACACGCGCTGTTGCTCGCTGTCGAACTGGTACACCGCGTGCGCGTTGTACAGATAGATGGCGCCAAAAGCCAGCGTCGGCGCCGGGAATGCCGCTTGCGTGGCGCCTATCCCAAGTTCACCACGGGCACGCTTGTCCAGCAGGCCGTAACCGATGAAACGGCTGCGGTCATGGCTGTAGACCCAGTTGGTGTTGCGGTCGCCATCCACCCATTCCATCGGCTGCGGATTGGTCATGTCGCCCTGATGCGGCAGGGTTCGCAGCGGGTAACGCGTGTACACATCGGACAATGCGATCTGTTCGCGCCACAGCGCCGCGTCGGGATCTCGACTGCCTGCGATGCCGAGCAGCAGCATGTCCTTGCCTTCGGCGCGGTCCGCCTCGATCGTCCCGCCTGCAGGCGGCTTCGGCATGTTGAGCGGATGCGTGCCGGTCACCGTCCATAGCAGCTCGACGCCGAAGCCCAGCATCCACGCCAGGAAATACGCGCCCAGTTGCACCGGCAATGCCACCGCCAGCACCGCGCCGGGGTTGCGTGCCGGCGCGGCCGGATCCGGCTTGAACGCGATACCCAGCAGCAGCGCGAGGAAGCCGATCACCACCAACTGCACGCCCAGCATCGCCACGCCGGAAGCCTGCGCATACAGGAACAGGTTGGGCAGCAGGAAGGCAGCGAAGGAATAGCGGCGGTTGCCGACCATCGCACAGGCACCGGCCAGATAGCAGGACAACGCGATCAGCCACGCCGCCAACGGAATCAGCCAATGCCTGTGATCGACCACGCGGGCGGTCAAACCTTGCTGGTAGAGCGCCACGATGGCGATGGGGAGCGCAACCGCCAACAGCAACAGCAGGGCGCTGGCACTGGTCAACGCGCCGGCGATCCGCAGCCGATGCATCGGCCGGTGCAGCAGGTTCAGCCATTGGTTCGGTTTGCGATAGCTGCCCATCTGGTACAGGCCGAGCAAGGCACCTGCTGCCGCATACACCGCCCCGAAGACCTGGTAAACGAAGCTGGGCTGCTGGGCCAGATCGACCATCCGGCTGAGGAAGCCCAGGACCCCGAGATTGATGAGGAAGGCGGCGATGGCCCAGAGCCGGAAGCGCAGCAATTCACCCTTGAATAGATCGCTCATGTCTTTCCCCCGTGTTGTGCTCAGACCGCGATGGGCGCGGCGTGGTTCTTGGCAAGGAAGGCGTTGACCGCGCGGTCCAGGCTGACCGGCATCGACTGCACGCTGCGTGCGCCGCAGGCGCGCAGGAAATGTTCGAAGCCCGCATCCTGATCCAGCACCAGGAAGTGGTGCAGGCCATCGATGCGCTGCACTTCCAGCAGGCCAGGCACGGTGTGCGGCTCCGGCCCCTTGAACGGCACATCGGCCACCCAATGGCTGACGCGCGCGGTGAACTCTTCCGGCGCCGACATGTGCTTGAGTTGGCCGTGTTCGAGGATGATCAGGTTGTCGGCAACGCGCTCGATCTCCTCCATCTGGTGCGAGCAATAGACCACCGTGCAGGCATCGGCGGCATTGCTCTGCAACAGCGATTCAAGGAAGGCGCGCTTGGCCACCACATCGAGGCCGAGCGTCGGCTCGTCCAGCACCAGCAGTTCCGGGCCTTGCGCCAGTGCCAGCGCGAGATTGAAGCCGGCGCGCTCGCCGCGCGAGAGCTGGCCGATCTTCTGTTCCGGCAGCACGTTGTAATGGCCGATCACGCCGTCGAAGGCCTGCTGGTTCCAGCGCCCGTATTGATGGCGCTGCATCGCCATCACCTGCGCCACCCGCATCCAGTTCGGCAGGGTGTGTTCTTCGTTGACGAAGCCAATCCGACTGCGGTCCTGCGCACTCAGCGACTGGCTGTCCTTGCCGAGGATGCGCGCCTGCCCCGCGCTCGGTGGCATGAAGCCGAGCAGGATGCGGAACAGGGTGGATTTGCCGGCGCCGTTGGCACCGACGATGGCGTGGATGCGGCCACGCGGGATGGCCAGATCGAGATGATCCAGCGCCAGCTTGCGGCCATAGCGCTTGCACAGCGCGCGGGTTTCGATGACGTAGTCGATATCGGTCTGCATGTCGGTTCCAATGCCGCAGGTGGCGGCTCAGGCGGTTTTTCGGGGTGTGAGGTACTGGAATGCGTCGGCCACCCGCTGCTGCACTTGCTCGGGCGGAAAACCCAGCGGGATCACGTCGTGGGCGAAACGATCGATGGCCTCGGTCAACCGGCGTTCGCGCTCCCCCTCGGAAAGCCGCTGGCGCCGGGCTGCCACGTACAGCCCCATGCCCTGACGCGATTCCAGCCAGCCCTCGGTGGCCAGCTCGGCATAGGCACGGGCGACGGTGTTCGGGTTGATCGTCAGTTGCTGGGCGAGGCCGCGCACGCTGGGCAATTGGTCGCCCGCATCCAGTTCGCCGGTGGCGATCTTCATGCGCACGGCATCGACGATCTGCCGGGTGATCGGGCGCGGATCGCCGGTGGCGATCTGGATCATCAGGGGCCTGGTTCGCGCCATGCGTGCGCTGTCTCGTCTGTACTGGTTGCACTAGTACAGTGGGCACGGCCAAGCGTGATCAAGGCGACTGCGACGAAGGCCGGAACGAGGCGACGAAACCCGCCCCGGCGGGCGCGAGTCGGGCAATCTGAAATCGATCAGTGGTGGATCTGCGGGCGCATCAGGGCAATGCTGAACAAGTCCCTCCTGGACTTGTCAGCACACGCTGCGTCCGGTGCATGCCTGGACGCAGCTCACGCAACAGGGCCTCTCCGGCCCGGCTTACATGGTCTGCGTCGGCTGGTCTGCGTTGAGGATGCCGGCCAGGGTGGTTTCGATCTTGCTGCGCACCACTTCACCGTCGGGGCTGTCGGCGAATTGCACGCCAACACCGGCAGTACGGTTGCCCTGCGCACCGGTCGGCGTCACCCACACGACCTTGCCTGCGACCGGAAGGCGCTCCGAGGAATCCGGCAGAGTCACCAGCAGGAACACTTCATCGCCGAGGAAATAACGGCGCGTGGTCGGCACGAAGATGCCACCGTTCTTGATGAACGGCATGTAGGCGTTGTACAACCCCGGCTTGTCCTTCAGCACCAACGACAGGATGCCCTGCCGTGCCCCGCCCGTTGCTCCAGCCATCATTGCACCTTCATCGCCTGACCGTTGTTCCACACCACGCCAGCAGCGCCTCGTGCACCGCAAGATCGGCGCGCACCTGGGTGCGCAACAACCCGCGCGCCCGGTTGGCCGCATCGAAACGCCCCGCCAGCGTGCGGGTTGTCGAGGGATCGGTCAAGTCCACCGCCCGCTGGCGCGCACATTCGGCCAGATGCCAGAGCCTCTCGTCGGCGCGACCATCTGCCACCCAGCGCTGCGCGACCGCATCGGGCGCTTCGCGCCTGCCTTCCAGCGCCTGCGCGTCGTTCAACACGGCGCGCCGCAGGGCCATGCCATCACCGCGCAACCACGCATCGGCCAGGCCGGGATGGCCGCGTGCCGCGGCGAGCGCGTCGGCGGCGTCGGCATCGGCATGGCCGCGTTGGCGCAGCCAGTCCAGCGCCTCGTCCCGCACGGGCATGCGGATTTCCAGTCGCTGGCAGCGACTGCGGATGGTCGCCGGCAGTTGCGCAGGGGTGTCGGCCAGCAGCCACAGGTAGCGGCCCGGTTGCGGCTCTTCCAGGGTCTTGAGCACCGCATTCCAGGCTGACCAGTTCACCGCATCGGCGGGATCGAGGATGACCACCTGGGCACCGCCCAACTGCGAGGTCAGTGTCAGCTTTTCGGACAGGTTGCGCACCTGTTCGATCACGATTTCGCTGCGCATCTTCGGCGGCCGCGCCTTCTCGTTCCAGGCGTAACCGACCAGATGCAGATCCGGATGGGTGCTGTGCCCCCATGGATGCGCGAGCTGGCCGTCCGGGCGCAGCTCGGGCATTTCCAGTTGCGCGCGCACCTCGAACAAGCGGCAGCTCTTGCAGCCACCGCAAGCCGCGCCATCACTGGCGGGCGACAGGCACAGCAGCCGTCGTGCCAGGGTTTCCGCGAGCAGGCGCTTGCCGATCCGTTGCGGCCCGACGATCAAGGTCGCGTGCCCGAAATGGCCGGCCGCGAGTGCGACGACGGCGTGGTCGAAGGCCCGCTGTTGCCAACCGGCCAGCGCAGGCAGGACGCTCACGACCACTGCTTCCGATAGTCCGCCAAGGCCGCAACGGCATTGGCGGCGACCTGCTCCGCGCGCAAGCTGGCATCCAGCACGCGGAACCGTTCCGGTTCGCGCGTGGCACGTTCACGGAAGCCCATGCGCACGTGCTCGAAAAAGGCATCGCGTTCGGATTCGATGCGATCCGGTGCCGACTCGCCGAGCAAATCGCGGCCGCGGGTACGCGCACGCGCGCTGGCGACGTCGAGATCCAGCAACAGGGTCAGCCCCGGAACGATACCCACCGCGCCGCGTTCAAGCGCGGCGATGAAGGCGGTATCCAGCCCACGCGCCGCACCCTGATAGGCATAGCTGGAATCGGTGAAACGATCGCAGATCACCCAGGCACCCCGCGCCAGTGCAGGCCTGATCACCTGTGTCACATGCTGGGCACGCGCTGCGAACATCAGCAGCAATTCGGCGTGGGCATCCATCGGCTCATCGCCGACACCCAGCAACACCTCACGGATGCGTTCCGCCAGCGGCGTGCCGCCCGGCTCGCGGGTGCACACCACGTCCTGCCCATCGGCCAGCAGCGCGTCACGCAGGGCCGAAAGCACCGTGCTCTTGCCGGCACCTTCGCCGCCTTCGAGCGTGAGGAAGCGAGGCTGGGATTGCAGCATTGCACTCACTTCGGTGCCGCCTTGTCGCTGGCACCCTGCAGGCGCTCGCGATTGCGCTGGATGTAGTCGCGCACGGCAGCACTGTGCTCGGCATACGAATGGGTGAAGACGTGCCGCCCGCTGCCGTCGCCGACCGCGACGAAATACAGGGCATCGCCGGGCGCCGGATGCACCGCCGCCCACAACGCTGCCTTGCCCGGCATCGCGATCGGTGTGGGCGGCAGGCCGTCGCGGGTATAGGTGTTGTACGGCGTGTCGGTGTCGAGATCGACGCGCCGCAGGTTGCCGGCATAGCTGGACCCCATGCCGTAGATCACGGTCGGGTCGGTCTGCAGGCGCATGCCGGTTTGCAGTCGGCGCACGAACACCCCGGCGATGCGAGGGCGCTCATCGCCCACGCCGGTTTCCTTTTCGATGATCGAGGCGAGGATCAACGCATCCACCCGATTCTTCAGTGGCAGGTGTTCGGCGCGACCGGCCCAGGCCGCATCCAGCGCCTGGTCCATGGCGGCGTAGGCGCGCTTGAGGATGTCGAGGTCGGAATCGCCGCGTGTCCACGCATAGGTCTCGGGCAGGAAGCGGCCTTCCGGTGACTGGCCTTTCTGGCCCAATGCCTCCATCAGAGCGGCATCGTCCATGCCAGCGAGCGTCTGTCGAAGCAGCGGAACCTTGCCGAGCGCAGCGCGCAGGTCGCGCATGTTCCAGCCATCGACGATGGTGAAATTGCGCCGCACCACCTTGCCGTCACGCATTGCCAGCAACAGCGCGCGCGGCGTAGTGGCGGCGCTGAGTGCGTATTCGCCGGTCTGGATGCGGCCGGAGGCACCGGTCTCACGCGCCAGCACCTGCCACAGCAGGCGATCCCCGGTCACGATACCTTGTGTCCGCAGCTTCGGCAGCAGCTTGGCAAGGTTGTCGCCGCGTACCACGATCAGGCTGGCGTCGTCATGGGCACCGGCCATCGGCGCATCGGCGAAGGCGTGGTAGCGCTGCCATGCCCAGCCCGCAGCCGCGGCGGCGATCAGGACCAGCAACAGCAGCAGCGTGCGGAATTTCATGCCGTCACCGCTGCGGCGGAAAACATCGGATACGCCATTGCCAGTTGCACCTGAAGGTCATGAATCGCCGGGCTCGCCACCCATGTACGGCTGCCCAGCATCGAGACCGGCAGGATACCGCGCACCGCATTGCAGAGGGCCAGTGCATCGGCATGCAGGACCTCGTCCATCGACAGCGCAGCAACCTCCACAAGGCCTTGTCCCAGCAGCCAGCCACGCAACACGCCGGCCACGCCACAGGTCTCCACCGGCGGCGTCCACCAGCGTCCATTGCGATGGGCCAGCAGATTCGCGGACGTGGCGCAGACGGGATGGCTCTCCGTATTGCGCATCAGGCCTTCATCGCAGCCCGCGCGCTGCACTTCCAGCCGCGCCAGCACCTGCTCCAGCCGGTTGCAGTGCTTGATCCCGGCCAATGCCGGCTGCGGTGCCAGCCGGGTTTCGCAGACATGCAGGCGCAGGCCCGTCGAAATGGCTTGCGGGAGTGAATGCAAGGACAATGCCCATACCGGGTCAACATCTGCGGGCGGCGCATAGCCGCGTCCGCCGTCACCACGCGTCACCAGCAGCTTGAGCACGTCCGCATCGACGTTTGCGATGCATTCTTCGATCCGAGCCTGGATGAAGCTCGCATCCGGCAAGACAATGCCCAGCCGGGCGGCACCTTCCTGCAGGCGCGCGCGGTGGCGGGGCCACAGCGGCAGCTCGCCGCAATGCACGCGCATCGTTTCAAACAGGCCATCGCCGTAGTTCAGGCCTCGGTTGGCGATTGCGATGGCATCCAGCCACTGCCTGCCCGAATACATCGCAGGCTGCATGCCCTTCTCCCCTCGGGAGAGGGGATGGGGCGATGGTTGGAGCACGTCTGGATGATTCGACATCAAACTTCCCTCACCCCCGGCACCTCTCCCGGAGGGAGAGGGGAGCGAAGCAAGGTCAGCATTCCTCGCCGTTGTTTCGCAACGCGCATTGCTTCGCTCATTCGACCCCCAATGCGCGCAGCATCCCACGCGCCTTCGCCCGCGTTTCGTCCAATTCACGCTGCGGATCCGAGTCGATCACGATGCCGGCGCCGGTGCGGAAGCGCAGCATCGCGCCCTCCACTTCGGCACTGCGGATCAGGATGTTCAGGTCCATGTCGCCATCATGCCCCAGCCAGCCCATCGCACCGGTATAGGCGCCACGCCCGACGCCTTCCAGCTCGGCGATGATCTGCATGCAGCGCACTTTCGGGCAGCCGGTAATGGTGCCGCCGGGGAACACCGCGGCGATCACTCCTCCTGGTGTTGTGCCCTCGCGCAATCGGCCGCGTACATTGCTGACGATGTGGTGGACGTGGGCATAGCTCTCCACCGTCATCAATTCATCCACCTGCACGCTGCCCGCTGCACACACGCGACCGAGGTCGTTGCGCTCCAGGTCAATCAACATCACGTGCTCGGCGCGCTCCTTGGGATGGCCGACCAATTCGCGGATCCGCGCCGCATCGTCATCGCCCGCGAACCGCGGCCGGGTGCCGGCGATCGGACGGGTTTGCACGACGCCATCTGCCACCGACACCAGCCGTTCCGGCGAGGCGCTGACCACGCTGCCGGTCGCTGTCCGGAAGATCCCCGCGAACGGCGCGGGGTTGTGCGAACGCAGGCGCTGGAACAGGGCGGCAGGCTCCAGCATCGCATCGAAATGCGCCTGCCAGCCGCGCGACAGGTTGGCCTGGAACACGTCGCCTTCGGCGAGGTAGTCGAGCACACGCGCCACGCCATCGAGATAGCACTTCGGTGGGTCTTCGTCGATCCGTGCAGGTGGCTGCCATGCGACGAGTGGTGCTTGGCGATGGCTGCGCTGGGCATCGTCAACCATTCGCGCCAGCCATTCGCCCGCACCCGGCTCCGCCACGGCGCGGCAACGGCCATCGCTGCGGTCGCGCAGCACCGCCGCCGGGCAGCGCAAGGCCACCGCCACCGGCAGCGCGCCATCGGCCTGCGGCAGACGCAGGATCGGCTCGACCTGCCCGGCAAGTTCATAGCCCAGCAGCAGTGCCCAGCCACCAGCGAACGCCGCGCCGTCAGTCACATCCGTTTCGACACGCTCCGCGTTCCACTGCGCGTCCAGCACGTCGAGGAAACTGCCTTCGATGACCTCGCCTGCCAGCGATCTCACCACGCCATCGACGTGCAAGGCGAAGCCTTCGCCATCGTGCGCAAGCAGCAAGTCGTGATGGCCATGCGGTCCTGCCGCGCTGGATTCCAGCAAGACCGGATAATGCACAGGATCGAGCCGATGCAGGTCCAGCAAGTCAAGAACAACGGGAAGTTCGCAGCTGTGGCTCATGGTGGCGGTCATTCCCGCTTTTAGCCCCTCTCCCGCCGGGAGAGGAGTTGGGGTGAGGGTTGGTCGGGGCGGATACATCTGCAACCCCATCCCCTCCCCAACCCTCGCCTTGAAGGGGAGGGCTTCAAGGCAGGTGTTCAGAGCCTCTTGAATACCAAGGTGCCATTGGTGCCACCGAAACCGAAGCCGTTCGACATCGCCACCTCGATCTTCGCCTCACGTGCGGTATTCGGCACGTAGTCGAGGTCGCAGCCTTCGCCCGGGGAGTCCAGGTTGATGGTCGGCGGGAGGATCCCGGTTTCCAGCGCCTTGATCGAATAGATCGCCTCCACCCCACCGGCCGCGCCGAGCAGGTGGCCGGTCATCGACTTGGTCGAACTGACCATCAACCTGTCCGCATGCGCGCCGAACGCACGATGGATCGCATGCGTCTCCGCGAGGTCACCCAGCGGCGTACTGGTGCCGTGCGCGTTGAGATAGCCCACGGCTTCGGCCGCCAGCCCCGCGTCGCGCAGCGCCATCGCCATGCAGCGCGCCGGGCCTTCGCCGTTTTCGCTGGGCGCGGTCATGTGGAAGGCGTCCGAGGTCGCGCCGAAACCGGCCAGCTCGCAGTAGATGCGCGCGCCACGCGCCTTGGCGTGTTCGTATTCCTCCAGCACCAGCACGCCCGCGCCATCGCCCAGCACGAAGCCATCACGACCGGCGTCCCACGGCCGCGAGGCGCGGGTGGGATCGTCGTTGCGGGTGCTCATCGCCTTCATCGCGCAGAAGCCGCCCATCGCGGTCGGCGAGCTGCCGCGCTCGGCGCCACCGGCGAACATCACGTCGGCATCGCCGTACTGGATCATCCGCATCGCCATGCCGATCGAGTGGTTGGCGGTGGCGCAGGCCGAGACCGCGGAAAAGGTCGGGCCCTTGATCCCGGTCATCAGCGAAAGCTGGCCCGGGACCATGTTGATGATGGTGGACGGGATGTAGAACGGACTGATCTTGCGCACGCCCTGTTCGTGCAGCTTGATCGCGGTTTCCTCGATGCCCCAGATCCCGCCGATGCCTGCGCCGATCAGCGCACCGATGCGCTCGGCATTGGCCTCGGTCACCTCCAGCCCGGCATCGTCCTTCGCCATCAGCGAGGCAGCGAGGCCGTAGTGCAGGAAGTGGTCCATCTTCTTGGCGTCCTTCGGATTCACCCAATGGGTGATGTCGAAGTCGCGGATCTCGCCGGCAATCCGGGTGGGATAGGTGGACGCATCGAAGCCTTCCACTGCGCCAATCCCGGAGCGGCCGTTGCAGATGGCCTCCCAGTTGCTGACCAGGTCATTGCCCAATGGCGAGATGATGCCCATCCCGGTGACCACGACGCGACGTCCGTTCATCCTCGATTCCTTGAATCCGTAGCCGCCAACCCACAGGGGCAGCCTGCAACAAAAACGCCAAGGGCCGCACGTGCGGCCCGAGGGAAAGCGCCGACCGGGGCCGGCGTTTCATACCGGCCGGCTCGCAACCCGCGCAGCGCGGACCGCGAACACGACCGGCGCGCACGACTCACGCCTTGACGTGGGCCTTGATGTAGTCGATCGCCGCCTGCACGGTGCTGATCTTCTCGGCGTCTTCGTCCGGAATCTCGCACTCGAACTCTTCTTCCAGCGCCATCACCAGTTCCACGGTGTCCAGCGAGTCCGCGCCCAGGTCGTCCACGAACGACGCGCTGTTGGTGACGTCTTCTTCCTTGACGCCCAGTTGTTCGACGACGATCTTCTTGACGCGCTCTTCGATAGTACTCATGTCTCGCTGCTCCTCCCCCGGAGTGGGGTCAAGTGGGTAGTTTACGTGAAAGCCGGCCGGCACAAGTACCGACTGTAGAACTCGGGATTGCCGCGGATCTGGCCGTCGCGGGCGAAGGCGATCCGGGTGTGGCCGGAGCGCCGAGCGCGGCAGGCCAAGCGGTCAAGGCATGTACATGCCGCCATTGACATGCAGGGTCTCGCCCGTGATGTAGCCCGCATCCGGCCCGGCCAGGAAGGCCACCGCGCGGGCGATGTCGGACGGCTCACCGAGCCGACCCAGCGCGATCTGCGCCTGCATCGCGGCCTTGGCGGCTTCGGGCAGGTCGGCGGTCATGTCGGTAGCGATGAAGCCGGGTGCAACCACATTGACGGTGATCCCGCGCGAACCGATTTCCTTGGCCAGTGATTTGGAGAACGCGATGATGCCGGCCTTGGCCGCGGCGTAGTTGGCCTGTCCGGCATTGCCGGTGACACCAATCACCGAGGCGATGTTGACGATGCGGCCACGGCGCGCCTTCATCATCCCGCGCATCACCGCCTTGCTGGCGCGATAGACCGAGGTCAGGTTGGTGTCGAGGATGGCTTGCCAGTCCTCGTCCTTCATCCGCATCAGCAGGTTGTCGCGGGTGATGCCGGCGTTGTTGACCAGGATCGAGACACCGCCGAATTCGCTGCCGACGGCATCGATCAAGGCCTCGATCGCACCCGCCTCGTTGACGTTGAGGCGACGACCATGGCCGCCGACCGCCGCAAGCCGCTCGCCGATGGCATGCGCCCCCGCGTCCGAGGTCGCGGTCCCGATCACCGTCGCGCCACGCGCGGCCAGCTCATCGGCAATCGCCGCGCCAATCCCGCGGGATGCGCCGGTGACCAGCGCAATCTCGCCTTTCAGGTGTTCAGTCATGCGGCCTCCAAAGAGCATTGTTGACGCGGATCAACTCAAATGAACGCAGATAGAGCTTTTCAATGAATTGCTTCTTCTGTGTTCATCGGCGTTGATCCGCGCCTGAAATCTCATTTCCAATCATCCAGCGCACTGGCAAACGCGCCCGGCTCGCCCAGGGCGCGGTGATCCAGCGCCTTGTCGATGCGTTTGCCCAATCCGGTCAGGGTCTTGCCCGGCCCGCATTCGCCGATGCGGGTGATACCGTGCGCCGCCAGCGCCTGCACACAGGACGTCCACTGCACCGGCATGGAGAGCTGGCGCACCAATGCGTCGCGGATGGCATCGATGCTGGCGTGCACCTTGGCATCCACGTTCTGCACGACCGGAATCGCCGGCAGCGACCAGTGCAGGCCCGCCATCGTTTCCGCCAGCCGGTTCGCTGCTTCGCGCATCAGCGGCGTGTGCGAGGGCACGCTCACCGCCAATTTGACCGCCTTGCGCACGCCCTTCTCGGCCAACAGCGCCAGCGCGCGATCCACCGCCGCGGCATCGCCACCAATCACGATCTGCCCGGGCGAGTTGTAATTGGCCGGCACCACCACTTGTGCGCCCGAGGCTTCGACGCACACCGCTTCGACCAGCGCATCGTCCGCGCCCAGCACCGCCGCCATTGCACCGGTACCCGCGGGTGCGGCGTCCTGCATCAGCTGGCCACGGATGCGCACCAGATGCGCGCCCTCGGTCAACGACAAGGCGTCCGCCGCGACGAGTGCGGTGTATTCGCCCAGACTGTGCCCCGCCAGCAGGGCCGGCTTGACCCCTCCCTGCGCCTGCCACAACCGCCACACCGCGATCCCCGCCGCCAGCAAGGCCGGCTGGGTGTATTCGGTGCGATTGAGCATCTCCTCGGGACCGCTTTGCGCCAGCGTCCACAGATCCACGCCGGCACCTTCCGAGGCTTCGGCAAAGGTTTCCTTCACCGAGGGATGCAGCTCGGACAATTCGGCCAGCATGCCGATCGACTGCGAGCCCTGGCCGGGAAATACCAGCGCCAGTGCGGTGGAAACAACTTGTGTGTTCACGCGGTCAAAGCTCACTTCGGGACGCATTATCGACGATCAGGCGGACAGCAGAGGACGACCGCAAGGCCGCAAATGATACGGGACGAAGCCCGCCGCCCGTCTGTACCGGCGCGTATGGGTGAACCGCCGAGTATCACGATTCCAGCGCAAGGCGCAGCCCCGCCAGTGCACCAGCAATTCGACGCGCGCGTTCTCCCAGCCGCCGGGCGATACGCTCCACGATATCGAGACGATCAACCGCCTGCATCAACTCCACACGCGTGGATGCCGGGACGGAAAGAAGAGACGGCCGAATCACGTCGGCAAATTGCGATGACGGATTCGCGAAATAGCGCGAGGTCCCGGCGGCGAATATCAGCCAGTCGCGTACTTGCGCCTGCCCAAGCGTCATGCTTTCCAGCGGATCTTCCTCGAGATCGAGGAAGCCGATCCGGCCATCCTCCGCTACCGTCAGATTGCGCGCGTAAGGCTGGCCGATGTAGCCACCATTGGCATGCACCTGGGCCAATGCCCTTGCTGCACGCTCGATCAGATTCGCCTGCATGCCTGCGTCACTTTGGTGCAGCAGGGACTTCAGCGTCATGCCGATGTCGCCGATCAGCAGCGCATTCTTGCCCTGCCCCAGCACTTCCGGCACCAGCGCACCACAGGCAGCCAGCGCGTCGATTCGACGCATTTCGATCATGCAGGCTCGCTCACCGCCCCAGTGCGATGGCGGCCGCAGCGAAGGGACCCCCAGTCGACGTGCAGCCAAGTCGAGAATGGCCAGCTTGATGCCACGATCATCCTGCGCGTAAACCTTGAGCCAGGCCTTGCGACCCAGCACGTCCATGCGGATGACGGCGTGTTCCTGTTTCATGCGTCTTGCAATACTTGCGCGACCAGCGTCTGACGGCGGACAGAACGCCCGCTTCCGTCAGTAGCGCAGCAGCGCCGAGCCCCAGGTGAAGCCGCCGCCGAAGGCTTCCAGCAACAGCAGCTGGCCGCGCTCGACGCGCCCCGAGCGCACCGCTTCGTCCAGCGCCAGCGGCACCGAACCCGAAGACGTGTTGCCGTGACGATCGACGGTGACGATCACCCGTTCCATCGGCATCGCCAGCCGCTTGGCGGTGGCTTCGATGATGCGCAGGTTGGCCTGGTGCGGCACCAGCCAGTCCAGCGCACTGCGCTCCAGACCGTTCGATTCCAGCGCCTCATCGACCACTGCGTCCAGCGCCTTGACCGCATGCTTGAACACTTCATTACCCGTCATCAGCACGCGCACGCCGGCGTTCTCTTCCTCCGGCTTGAAGCCGACCGACACGCCCACCGGATTCCACAGCAATTCCTTCTTGCTGCCGTCGGCGTGCATATGGGTGCTGAGGATGCCGGTCTCGGTGTCGGCCTTGAGTACCACCGCGCCTGCGCCGTCACCGAACAGCACGCAGGTGCCGCGGTCGTTCCAGTCCAGCATCCGGGTCAGGGTCTCGGCACCCATCACCAACGCAGTCTTCGCGGCCCCGCTGCGGATGAACTTGTCGGCGATGGTCAGCGCGTAGATGAAGCCCGAACAGGCCGCATTGACATCGAACGCCATGCAGCCGTGAACACCCAGCTTGCTCTGCACGATGCAGGCGGAGGACGGGAAAATCAGGTCGGGCGTGGTGGTGCCGAGGACGATCAGATCCAGTTCGGACGGATCGGTGCCGGCGGCCTCCAGCGCACGCAGCGCGGCACGGTAGGCCAGCTCGCTGGTGGTCTCGCCCGGGCCTGCGACGTGGCGCTGGTGGATGCCGGTGCGGGCGCGAATCCACTCGTCACTGGTGTCAACCCGCTTGGCGAGGTCGTCATTGGTCAGCACCTGCTCGGGCAGATAGCTGCCGGTGCCGGCGATGCGGGCATAGATGCGGTGTTCGGACTGGCTCATGCGCGCACGGACTCCCTGGATAGCGGCTCAGGGTAGCGGATATGCAACCGGCCAGCTGCGCGGGGCAGCCGACAGCACCAAGCCAGCAAACTCGAAAACGCGACCGGCCGCACCATCAGGCGCGGCCGGGGCGCAAACAGCGTGATTCCCGGAAAACCGGGGATCAATCCTCTTCGACGACCTTGGACTTGGGCACGATCACCTGCTTGCCGCGATAGAAACCGTCGGCGGTGACGTGGTGGCGGACATGGGTCTCGCCGCTGGTCGGGTCGGTGGCGAGCTGCTTGCTCGACAGCGCGTCGTGCATGCGGCGCATGCCGCGGCGGGAGGGGGAAACGCGGGACTTCTGGACGGCCATCGGGCAACTCCAAACAAAATTCGAAACAACGCGGGAGTGCGATTATCGCACTATTCCTTCAACTTTCTTTCTTCCACCCGGCAAGGGCCGCGAACGACCCGTGCCTGGCGGATTCCTCGGCGGTCGGCGCGAAATCGCGGTCGATCGCTTCGGTATCGGGCGCCACCGGCACCACCGGCAACGCCAGAATCAACTCATCCTCGACCAGTTCCAACGGCCGCAGATTCCCGTCCTCGGCGACCAGCAAGGGTTCGCACTCGGCCGGCAACGCCGCCTCGGCATCCTCCTCGCGGATCAGACCCAGCCGCTGCTGCAACCGCACCGGCAGCAGGAAGCGACGCAGGCTGCGCTGGCATTGCAACGGCAGGTCCGCCTCGATCCGCAGATCGACATACGGCAACCGCAGCACATCGGTGCCGAAATCCAGCGTGAACCGGACTTCACCTTCGCCGTCATGCAGGCTGCCGAGCAATCGCTCCAGCGCGGTCAGGGCGACCCGGCCGTCGAAGGCACGTCGCGCCTCGACCATGCGCCATGCATCCACAACCTCGGGGACACCAGTGGCGCGTGATCCAGACATAAGCCGTTCACTATATTGAAAAATCGCGGTTTCGTCAAACCATGCTCTGCCTTGGCGGGTGGAAGCGCGACAGGTTTGCGATGCCCGCCACTCTCGCGCAGACTCGCTGCATGCGTATCGTCATTTTCCTGATCGTCCTGTTCCTGATCGCCCTCGCCCTGTGGCAGGCCGCACGCATGCGGCGCGACCGCCGTCGCCAGCAGGTCGTGCGCGGCCTGCTGGATGCCGCCGATGCGCTGGAAGTGCAATTGCGCGCGGCACGCAGCGAGATCGAGGCAATTGTCGGCGACCACGAAAACCCGGTACGACAGGCGATGCAGGAATTGCTGCGGCAACGGCTGTGGCTGCAGGAGAACGCGAGCAGCGCCAGCCTCGAGCAACTGGACGAGGTGCGCAGTTCGCTGGACGCAGCGCGGACGCGTATCGAGGGCCAGCTGCAGCAGATCGAACGTGCCCGCGGCAGCCTCGCGTGAGCATGCCCGGCCTGGTGCTGGCCTCGACCTCGCGCTATCGACGCGAGCTGTTGGCGCGGTTGGGCTTGCCGTTCGAAGTCGAACGCCCCGAGGTCGATGAAACCGCACGTCCCGGCGAGACGCCGCGGGCGCTGGCGATCCGCTTGGCACGCGCGAAAGCGCAGGCGGTCGCGGCGCGACTGCAGCGCGATGGCTGGGCGCTGGGTTCGGATCAGGTCGCGGACGTGGGCGGGCAGGCGCTCGGTAAGCCCGGCAACCGTTCGAAGGCCATCGCCCAACTGCGCGCGATGTCCGGCGGCGTGGTGCGCTTCCACACCGCGCTGTGCCTGGCCCATCCTGACGGCCGCCGATTCGCCGCCATCGACTTGACCAAGGTGCGGTTCCGCACGCTGACGCCCGACGAGATCGCCCGCTATGTCGACGCCGAGCAGCCGTTCGACTGCGCCGGCAGCTTCAAGTCGGAAGGCCTTGGCATCAGTCTGTTCGACGCCATCGAGAATCGCGACCCGACCGCATTGATCGGGCTGCCGCTGATCGCGACTGCGTGCCTGCTGCGACAGGCCGGATTCCGCTTGCCCTAGGCAAACGCTCAGTCGCCCGCGCAACGCGTCTGCGGCTGCACCTGGGTGATTTCGTACAACACAAACCGCTTGCCACCGCCATCCACGTCCAGCACCTGAGGTGTCGGCAACGGCCCGAGTTGTCGGCACAGGTCAACAATGGCGCTTTGCGCATCCGGGAACCCGGCATGCGATGGGCTGGCCACCAGCAGCAAGGGCGCACCGCTTTCCGGCATCCGGCCATCGAAGCGCAGACCCCACAGTGCCAACTGCGGCGCGCGGCCGTGCTTGCGGTTGAGAGGATGATCGAGCACGAGGATGTCGGCATCGTCGCGGGCGAAGCCCAATTCGGCACCGATCTTGAAATCCCCGGCAAGGATGCGAGTGCCCGTCGGCAACGCCGCCAGCCGCGCACGCACGGTGGCATCCAGCGCATTCCAGCCGGCAAAATTGGCCGGATATTGCCCGTGCCGTGCCGCCCAGATCCGGCCCTTGGGTGACGCCGCCAGCAGCAGGTAGCCGAGCGCGCCGGCAAGCCCCATCGCCACCATGGCCCACGCCATGACGCGCCAAGCGCGCGCCCAGCCGACAAGTACCGCCGGCAACAACGGCAACAGCGCCACGAAGCCGGGCAAGGTCCAATGGAAACTGACGCGGCGACGGTCGGCGAAGAATCCGAGTGCGAGGAACGCAAGAATCAGCAGCACGCCACACAATGCCAGCCAGCGCGCCTGTGGTCGGGCATCGCGCAGGCCACGCTTGCCGGCAATGGCGAAAGCCACCAGCAACACCGGCGTCGCCGGCAGCAATTGCATCAGGCCGAGGTAGATACCGTGCCAGCCGAACGACCACGGATGACGATCCACCAGCTGGAAACGCAAGCCAGCGTCGGCATTATCGAGATTCCACAGCAGCAGCGGCAGCCACGCCAACGCGCCGAGTGCAATCGCAAGCCACAGCAGCGGGCTACGCAGCGCCGCCCTTCCCTCGCGCAAGGTCAGCAACGCCAGCAGCCCGATCGCCACCACCGCCGCGAAGCGATAGTGGGTCAGCCCGCCGAACACCAAGCCCAGCGCCAGCTCCGCCGCCACGCTCGCATCCACCTTGCGCAGTGCACGTGCGCCGGCGTCCAGGCACAATAGACTGGCCAGCAGCAGTGGCACGTCCGGCAAGGCCAGCACACCCAATGTGCCCGCCAATGGCAGCAGCATCAGCAGCAGGCCCGCCAGCCAACCCGTTCTGGCGTCGAATTCGCGCGCGGCCATCCGCAGCATCAGCCACGGCAGCAAGGCGCCGATCAGCAGGAACGGCAGCCGCAGCGCCAGCGGGTGGTTGCCGCCCAGCGCAACACCCAATCGCGCCAGCCACGCGGTCAGGCCGGGCAGGTCGGAATAGGCCAGCGCAAGATGCTGGCCTTCCTGCCAATAGAACGCTTCGTCGACGAACAGCGGCAGGCGCACGGCCAGCGCCAGCTTCAACGCGCACAGCAGCAGCCACGCGCCAAGGAACAGTGTCCTCGCGCCGCGCAGGCCGGCCTCGTCCCGCAACTCCATCGACATCGCTACACTCGTCGAAAACCTCGGAATGGATGCACGAACCCATGGCAAGCAGCCCCGCACCGGTAGCGATCCTATCCGATGGCTTGATGGATTCCCTGCATGCCGCGCTGGCGCAGGTCGATGCACTGGTGCTGGGCAAACAGCAACAGGTGCGGATGGCCTTCGTCGCCCTGCTTGCCGACGGGCACCTGCTGATCGAAGACTTGCCCGGCCTCGGCAAGACCACGCTGGCGCGGGCGATGGCGGCCACGCTGGGGCTGGGTTTTGCGCGTGTGCAGTTCACCTCCGACCTGCTGCCGTCCGACATTCTCGGCGTGTCGGTGTACGAGGCACAGACCCACCGCTTCGAGTTCCACCCCGGCCCGGTATTCACCCATGTGCTGCTGGCCGATGAGATCAACCGCGCACCGCCGCGCACGCAAAGCGCCCTGCTGGAGGCGATGGCCGAGCATCAGGTCAGCATCGATGGCCAGACCCGCGCCCTGCCCGATCCCTTCCTGGTGATCGCCACCCAGAACCCGACCGACCTGTCCGGCACCTATCCATTGCCGGACTCCCAGCTCGATCGCTTCCTGCTGCGGCTCACCCTCGGCTATCCGGACGCGCAATCGGAACGTGAACTGCTGGCCGGCGCCGACCGTCGCAGCTTGATCGCGCAGGCCGTCCCGTTGCTGGACGCACCGCGCATCCTCGCACTGCGCCAAGCCGTCCTCGGCGTGCACGCCAGCGATGCACTGCTCGACTACATCCAGGCCTTGGTCGCGCGCAGCCGCAAGCATCCGGGACTGCGGGTCGGCCTGTCGCCACGCGCCGGACTGGCGCTGTTGCGTGCGGCGCGGGCACGCGCCCTGCTGCTGGAACGCGACCACGTCCTGCCCAACGACGTGCAGGCACTGTTCCCGGCCATCGCCGAACACCGCCTGGTCGCCGATGCCGACGCCACCACCGCCCATCTCGCACAAGCCATCCTGCACGCGGTGGCGGTGGACTGATGTACCCGCGGTCGATGCCCGCGACAGCGCCATGATCGCCAACCTGCGCACGCGGTTCCTGCGCTGGGCACGGCCACGCGCGCCGGAGCCCTTGCCGGTCGTCATCGACCGGCACCGCATCTACGTGCTGCCCACCGCGACCGGCTTGTTCTTCGGCCTGTTGCTGGGAACCATGATGTTGGGCGCGCTCAACTTCAACAACAATCCGGCGCTGCTGCTGGGCTTGCTGATCGCCGGCACCGCACAGGCCAGCCTGATCGCCGCGCACCTGCAGCTGTCCGGCGTCCGCATCGCCGCGGTGGCGGCCGAACCGGTGGCCGCCGGCGACGATCTTTCACTGCGCATCGCGCTGGAAACACGTGATGCACGCAGCCGTCGCGGCCTGCGCGTGGCCTGCGCCGATCGCGCCACGTTCACCGCACTGGATGCGCGCGGCAGCGCGGTCGAACTGCGCCTGCCGACGACACGGCGCGGCTTGCTGGCATTGCCACGACTCGAATTCAGCACGGTGCAACCGCTCGGCTTGGCACGGGCATGGGCCTATGCGTGGCCGGCTCAGTCGGTGCTGGTCTATCCGGCAGCGGAAACCGCTGCACCACCACCGCCCGCCGCCAACGGTGGCAATGCACCGCCGCAGCCGGCACGGGCCGGAGACGATCTCCATCACTTGCGCGATTACCGCCCCGGTGATGCCCCGAGATCGGTGGCGTGGAAACCCTCGGCGCGGCGCGGCACCCTGCTGGTGCGCGACCACGAACAAACCCGCGGCGGCGAGCTGCAACTCGACTGGGACGACACCGCCGGCCTGCCCTACGAACACCGCATACGCCGACTGGCACGCTGGGTCGATGAGGCCGAGCGCAGCGGCCGTCGTTATGCCCTGCGCCTGCCGGGCAGTGAAGGCGTCCCCCTCGGCCAAGGCGCGCCGCACCGCCATGAATGCCTGCGCGCCTTGGCGCTGTTGCCCGGCGAAGGCCTGCACGATGGCTGATCCCAAGCCGTCACCGCCGCTCACCAGCGCCGGCCGCTTGCAAGTGCGACTGGCGGCAGCCGCCTGTCTGCTGCCACTACTGCTGCAACTGCCGCCGACCTTGGGCATCGGCATCGCAGCCATGGCCGTGCTGGTGCTGGCCGCGTCGTGGCGTAAACCGCTGCCGGGCGGCGTTCGCATCGCCTTGTTGCTGGGCGGCATGGTCGCAGTGGTCTTCAACCTGCCGGGCGTCGGTCGCGACACCGCCTCGGCCTTGCTCGCGCTGATGATCGCGATCAAGCCCGCGGAAACCGTGAGCCTGCGCGACGGCCGCAGTTTGGTTGGTTTCGCGCTGTTTGCTCCATTCGCCACCTTCCTGCTCGACCAGGCCCCCACCAGCCTGCTGCTGTCGCTGGCGGCGGTGATGCTCGCGTTGCTGGCCCTGCAGCGACTGGCCGCCGACGAAAGCGGGATCGAGGATGCGCGTCCATCCGGGCTGCCCACCTTCGCTTCGGCAGCCAGCGTGCTGCGGCTGTTCTCGCTGGGCCTGCCGCTGGCCTTGGCGGTGTTCTGGCTGTTCCCGCGTTTGCCGACGCCGCTGTGGGGCCTGCCACAACGCACTGCCGGCACGCCGGGCCTGTCCGATTCGATGACGCCCGGCGGAATGTCCGAGATGCTGCTCGACGACAGCCCGGCGGCCCGCGTCCAGTTCTTCGGTCCGCCGCCCAAGCCGGAGCAGATGTACTGGCGCGGCCCGGTGCTGTGGGATTTCGATGGCCGCAGCTGGAAGCCGGCGCGCACGCTGGAAGCCTTCCCGCCGGCACCGATGCAACCGTCGGAAGCCGGTTGGCGTTATCGGCTCGAGCTTGAGCCCACCGAAGACCGCCTGCTGATCGCACTCGATGTACCCACGCAACTCCCGGCGGGTGCGCATATGGGCCTCGACCGCGCACCGATGGCCGATCAGGCTCAATACAACATCTCACGCTGGATGATGGAGTCCGCGCCCGCACGGGCCTTCGAGCCGCAGTTGTCACCGTGGCTGCGCCGCCACGCGCTCGCGCTTCCCCCGGGCTTCAATCCACGCACGCTGGCGCTGGGCAAGCAGTGGCGACAGGACGCAGGCCGTGATCCGAACGGCGTGGCTGATCTTGCCATCGCCCAGCGCGCGATGGCCATGATCCAACGCGACTTCGCCTACACCCTGAACGTGCCCCTGCCCGGCCACGACGAAGTCGATGACTTCCTGTTCGACCGCAAGCAGGGCTATTGCGAGCATTTCAGCTCCGCCTTCGTGGTGCTGATGCGCGCGGCCGGAATCC
The DNA here is from genome assembly GCA_018242365.1 of Pseudomonadota bacterium. Taxonomy (GTDB): domain Bacteria; phylum Pseudomonadota; class Gammaproteobacteria; order Xanthomonadales; family Xanthomonadaceae; genus Thermomonas. The sequence continues at coordinate 60,387 of JAFECB010000031.1, read as the reverse complement.
CGGCACGCGTGGTCACTGGCTATGCCGGTGCCTACCGCAACCCGATCGGCGACTATTGGCTGATCCGTCGCTCGGATGCGCACGCATGGGCGGAAATCTGGCTGCCGCATCGCGGCTGGGTACGCTTCGACCCGACCGCTGCGGTGGCGCCAGAGCGCATCTACGACACCATTGCCGATCGCCAGCCAGGGCGCTTCGGTGCCTTCGTCGATCTGGCCCCGATCTTCAATGCCAGCGACTGGCTGCGGCGCGGCTGGAACGACATGCTGCTGGGCTTCAATGCCCAGCGCCAGCGCAACCTGCTGGATGCACTGGGCCTGCACGGCGGCACCCGCAGCCTGATCCTGCTGTTCGCCTTCGCCACTCTGCTCGCGATGAGCTGGATGGCCTGGATCACTGCACGCGGTGAGCGTGAACGCGATCCACTGCTGCGCGCCTGGCATGCGCTGGAACGCCGCTATCGCAAGCTCGAACGTGGGCGGGCGCCGCATGAACCGGCTCTGGCCTGGGCCATGCGGATCACGGCATCGCGGGACGATCGGGCGACAGCTCAAGGCGATGACGCTCTGGTTACGCTGGCACGCCGGCTCGAACGTGCGCGTTACGCGCCGGGGATCGATGATGCGGAACGGCAACGCCTGATCGCGGACTTGCGGCGGCACCGGCCCTGATGGCGCATCCAGTCAGCGCGGCGTGCCGAAATGCCCCAGCGGCGCGCCGGCCAACAAATGCAGATGAATCTGGAACACCGTCTGCCCACCGTCGCCATTGCAATTCATCACCACCCGATAGCCACGCTCGGCAAAGCCCTGCTGCCTGGCATAACGCGCCGCCGCCGTTGCCAGCCGACCGATCACCACCGCCGATTCCTCGGGCACGTCATTGATCGTCGCGAAATCCTGCTTGGGCACGAACAACACATGCACCGGCGCCTGCGGCGCGATGTCGCGGAAGGCGTAGGTGTACGCGTCCTCGTAGACGATATCGGCGGGGATCTCGCGGTTGAGGATCTTGTGGAAGATGGTGTCGGTCATGGCGGCTCCTTTCGATTCCGGCATTGTAGGAGCACTGCGCGGCGTGAGCGCCCTGCCTGCGGACACCTGCCTACGGAATTGCCACCCGGCCACCGAAGGCATGCTGCAAGGTGCCGCGATCGACGTATTCCAGCTCGCCACCCAGCGGCACGCCGTGCGCAAGCCGGCTGGGATGCACGCCACGGGCACGCGCGATCTGCGCCAGGTAATGCGCGGTCGCCTCGCCCTCCACGGTGGGATTGGTGGCGACGATCAACTCGCGCACTTCGCCGGCGTCCAGCCGCTGCGCCAGTTGATCGAGGCCCAGCTCGCCAGGGCCGATGCCATCGAGCGGACTGAGCCTGCCCTGCAACACGAAATACAGCCCGCGATAACCGGTCGCCTGCTCGATCACCAGGCGGTCTGCGGGCGTTTCGACGACACACAACAGCGACGCATCCCGTGACGTGCTCGCACACACCGCGCACAACTCGGTCTCGCTGAAATCGCGGCAGCGCTGACAATGGCGGATCTGCTCCATCGCCTGCTGCAGTGCCACCGACAATCGCAAGCCTCCCTCGCGCTGGCGCTCCAGCAGGTGGTAGGCCATGCGCTGCGCGGACTTCTGGCCAACCCCCGGCAACACCCGAAAGGCTTCGATCAACTGTTCGAGCAATGACGCTGTCATGCCTTGGTCAGACTCCCACTCACCACACACTCACCACCCACATTCGGCCCCGCCGTCTCCCGTCTCCCACTTCCCCAATCCCGGCTTCAAAACGGCAATTTCAGCCCCGGCGGCAGCGACATCCCGGCGGTCGCCGCCGACATCTTTTCCTGCGTGGCCGCCGTGATCTTGTTGACTGCATCGTTGAACGCCGCCGCGATCAGGTCCTCGGCCATCTCCGGATCGGACAGGGCGGCCGGATCGATGCGCACGCGCCGGCAATCCATGCGCCCGCCCAGGGTGACGCTGACCATGCCGCCCCCGGCATTGCCGACGACTTCCAGCCCCGCCACTTCCTCCTGCGCACGCTGCACGTCTTCCTGCATCTTCTGCGCCTGTTGCATCAATTGGGCGATATTTCCACGCATGTCCTGGGTTCCGTTGGCTGATTCGTTGATTTGGTGTCTTGCAGCTTCGTTGATTCAATCGTCGCTGCGCTGCGCATCAGGTTGCCGAATCGATCCCGGAATGATGCTGGCACCGTGTTCGCTGACCAGATGCTGGATTGCCGGGTCCTCGGCAAACCTGCGCTCGGTTTCGAGCTGGCGCGCATCATTGGCGCGCTCGTTGCGCACGCTGGCGGTTTCGCCACGGGGCTGTCCCACTTCGAAGCGCACCTGCACCGCGCCACCCAACTGGCGCGACACCGCATCGGTGAGTTGCAGCACCAGGCTCGGCGACTTCAGATGGCCTTGCTCCTGGGTCAAGGTCAGCCACAACACGCCGTCGCGATGCGAGGCAAAGGCCGCATGTTCCGCCAACAAGCGCGCCGGGCCACGCAGCCCGCAATCGGCAACGATCTGCAGCCAATGCTCGCCATCGGTGACGATCCTGGCCGCCAACGGTGCCGGCTGTTCGCCGGATGCCGGCGTGGGTACCGGTGTCAGCACCCGTGGCTCCTGCGGCGGCGGCCGCGTGGGTGATGCTGCAGGCCGCAGTGTTTCGACCGAAGCGATCGGACGCGGCACTTCCGGGGTCCGCGCGGGCGCGGGCGCAACTGGCGCAAGCGCAGGCTTCGTTGCCGACGCCATCCGCGTCACGTCCGTCCTGTCCGCCGCCTCCGGACGGAACGCCAGCATCCGCAGCAGGGTCATTTCGAACCCGCTGCGCGGACTCGGCGCATGGCCGAGATCGCGTCGCCCATGCAGCGCCATCTGGTACCACAGCTGCACCAGCTCGGGTCGCAACTGCGCAGCCAGACCATCGACATCGACCGCATCGGCCTCGATCACCGCATCCGGCACCAATTGCCGGACCTGGATGCGATGCAGGGCCAGCGCGAACGCGTCGAGCGTGCCCGCCCAATCCGGTGAGAACTCCGCAAGCGCAGCGACTTCATCGAGCAGGCGCTTGCCGTCTTCACCTGCCAACGCCACCAGCAGCGCATTGATCCGGGCACGATCCACCGTGCCCAGCATCGTCGCCACGGTCGCGCCATCCAGCTTGCCACCCTCGCTGCCGGAACCACTGTAGGCAATCGCCTGATCGAGCAGCGACAGGCCATCACGCAGACTGCCATCGGCGGCGCGTGCCAGCTGCGCCACCGCATCGGCATCGGCATCGATGGCTTCCGCCGTCAGGATTTTCGTCAACTGCCCGCGAATCTGCGCCTCGTCCAGACGCTTCAGGTTGAACTGCAGGCAGCGACTGAGCACCGTCACCAGCAATTTTTCCGGATCGGTAGTGGCGAACAGGAACTTGACGTGCGCCGGCGGCTCTTCCAGCGTCTTCAGCAACGCATTGAACGCCGCCTTCGACAGCATGTGCACTTCGTCGATCAGGTAGACCTTGTAGCGCCCGCGCGAGGGCATGTACTGCGCGTTCTCGATCAGATCGCGCACGTTCTCGACGCCGGTATTGGAGGCGGCATCGATCTCCAGCAGGTCGATGTAACGACCAGCATCGATCGCCTTGCAGGTCTCGCATTCACCGCAGGGATCGGCGCCGACACCGTGTTCGCAGTTCAGCGATTTGGCGAAGATCCGCGCGATGGTGGTCTTGCCCACCCCGCGGGTGCCGGTGAACAGCAAGGCATGGTGGATACGCCCGCTTTCCAGCGCATTGGTCAGCGCACGCACGACGTGCTCCTGGCCGACCAGTTCGGAAAAACGCCGCGGGCGCCACTTGCGGGCAAGCACGAGATAGGACATGGCCCATTGTGGCATGCGCCAACCACCCCACGCGCCGACGTTGTGTCAAACCGGCTCGACCGCTAGAATTCACGGCCCGAACCGCAGTTGCCCCGAACCTCGCGGGCCCAAAGCAGGCATCGGGACGCGTCAAATCCGGAGAGGTGTCCGAGTGGTTGAAGGAGCACGCCTGGAAAGTGTGTAGGCGGCTAAACCCCGCCTCGGGGGTTCGAATCCCCCTCTCTCCGCCAGACATGAGAAGCGCCCCCTCGTGGGGCGTTTTTCATGTCTGCGGGAAGATGGCGGAGGAGAACCCCCGCGGGGTTCGACTGATTCGCCCGGAGCGAATCAGGACAGCCGCAGGCTGCCCGCAGGGCGCGGGCCATGGATGGCCCGCGTCTATCCCCCGATTCCCGATCAGTCCTGCCACACCCCTCATACGGCAAGGGCTTATCGCATCGCTTGTGGCGAGATCTACCCATGCCACCGCCAGCCGCGTACCCTTCGCCAGACGTTGTATTCGCATGCCCCGACACGCCTTTCACGCCGCGGACTGATTGATCGCCCATGCACCGCACCCGCAATCCCCTCACCATCGGCCTGCTGGGTTGCGGCGTCTGGGGCCGTCGAATCCTCGACGACCTCTGCGCCTTGGGTGCACGTGTCCAGGTGGTCGATGCGGACGCGACCGCGCGTGCAAATGCGATGGCTGGCGGTGCCGCTGACGCACTGCCGACGATCTCCCAAGCCGACGCCTGCGACGGCTGGGTGATTGCTACTCCTGCCAGCGCGCATCTGGCGAGCCTGCGCCTGCTTGCGGGTTCAGGCGTGCCACTGCTTTGCGAGAAGCCGCTCTGCGTCGACCTGGCACAGGCCCGGGAAATCGAAACGCTCGGGCTGGTCGATTGCCACATGCTCGATGTCTGGCGCTACCACCCTGCGGTGCAGAAGCTTGGCGAGCTTGTACGTTCGGGAGCCTTGGGCACACCACGCGGCTTGCGTTCAACGCGGATCAACTGGTCCAGTCCACGCACCGATGTCGACAGCCTGGCCAATCTCGGGCCCCACGAGATTTCGATTTTCCGCGAAGTGTTCGACGGCGCGTGGCCGGAGCCGGCTTCCGCGTTCTTTGAACGGGGTGCGGACGGGGCGATTTGCAGCGCTTGGCTGCGTTGGCAAGGCGGGCCATGGATGCTGTCCGAATTGGGCAATCGTTCGCCGCAGCGCAAGCGCGAATTGCGCCTGCACGGCGAGGATGCCGTCGCCCTCTGGGATGCCGACTCCCCCGCTACTCTCGTCCTTGCCCGTGGCATTGCCGACAGCCGACTTGAAGCCAGCGAACGCGAAGTCATCCCGCTCGACAGCGGCATGGCCTTGTGCCGCCAATTGCAGGCTTGGCTACGCTGGATCAGTGGCGAGGGACCGCCACCACGATCCGACCTCGCCGATGGCATCCGCGCCGTCGCCAGCATCGAACGCATGCGCGACCTCGGGAACCGGGCGTGACCGCATTCACGATCATGTTGCCGACCACGGCGGATCGCGGCTGCACGCTCGAACAGGTCCTGCCGCTGGTCTGCCTGCAATCGGTGCGCGACTGGGAGTTGTTCGTCATCGGCGATGGCGTCGACGTCGACACGCGCGCAGTGCTTCACGCTTGGTGCCAGCGGGATCCGCGCATTCGCTTTTTCGACCACCCCAAGCACGAACGCCGCGGCGAGACCTACCGGCACGCCGCACTCCAGCAGGCGCGTGGCCGCTGCGTTGCCTACCTGACCGACCGTGACCTGTGGCTGCATGATCATCTGGCGAGTCTGAATGGTTTGCTGCAGCACCACGCGTTCGCCCATACCGAACGCATCGACATCACTCCGGCCGGACGGCCACGTACGTCGATGCGCTGCGATCTTGGAAATCCTGCGCAACGACGGGCGATCGAGCGCTTCGGATCGATGCCCATTGGCTTGTCTACGGTCGGGCACACCTTGGAAGCCTATCGCCGCCTGCCATGGGGATGGCGCACGACCCCGAAGGACCGCAAGACCGACCACTACATGTGGCACCAGTTCCTGCGCGAGGGCGGTGCCAGCGCGTGCAGCGGCCGCACGGCCACGGTGCTCTACTTCAACCGCGGCGACCACCCCGGTTGGCCTTCGGCGCAACGCGCGGCGGAGCTGGCGCGCTGGCGACTAATGCTCGCCAATGTCGAAGCGCAGGAGCGCTGGCGGCAAACCGCTGCATCCGGCCTCGATGCTCCCTGGGCACGGCTGCAATCGGCATGGCGCAGCTGGCTGTTCTTCCATCGCGGCATCCGCGACCCTTACCTGCGCTGGCGACGCCGACTCAAGGCGTGGCGAAGCTGATCACGCGCCAGCAAATGCGCCAATCACTCGGTCACTGATCTGCTCGCGCAACTGCGCCAGCGACGGAAAGGCCTGAGCGCGCGGGCTGAGTGTGGTCGGCTGGCCGGGCCAGTGAATGCCAAGCTCCGGATCCGCCCAGTGACAGCCAAGATTGTCGTCCTCGCCATACTCGGCAAAGGGCTCGGACACCGCTTGCAGATGGGTGCCGCCCTCCGGGAAATACCAGCCATGGACGACTCCCGGCGGAAACACCAGCAACTCCGGCACCTCCGCGGACAACTCGATCAATTCGCCGTGGCCTGATGATGGCGAATCGGGCCGCAGGTCGTGCAGGCCCACGAGCATGCGCCCGGCAGTCGCCAACACGCACTCATCATGACGCAGGTGCAGATGCATCCCGCGCAGGGTGCCCGGGGTCGAATGCACCAGCGCCCATTGGCGCGGCGCAATCGGCAGCGGCCAACGGTCCATCCAGATTTCCGTGAAGCTGCCACGCGCATCCGCATGCGCCTGCAACCGATGTCGAAGCACGCCCTGGATCATGTGCTGCCCTCGTTGACGGTCGATAGGCTAACGGCTGGCGTAGCGAATCACCACCGCCGGGCAGGCATTCACTCACGCACTGCCCGATTCCTTTCCCGGCCCATGAGCATGTAAACTAGCGCCCCTGCGATGCGCCGGCAGTACGATGCGACAGCCACGCTACGCAGGACACGCTTCATGAGCCAGCGCCAGCACGGCTCACATCCATGGTGGCCCCGTCGGCCCCTCGCGACGCCAGGTCGAAAACCCCGCCAGGGCCGGAAGGCAGCAACGGTATCGACTGATGCGGGTGCCGAGGTCAGCCGGCGGGGCCATCGCCCTTTCCGGGCCATCCGCCACGTCAGCCAGCGCTCAATAACCGCGCTGCCAGATCTCGTCGTAGCCCGCACGCAGGCGCGCAAACTCGGCGTCCACTTCGGCCTGCGATCGACTGCCGCGCAGCTTGCGCAGCGAACGCCGCAAGCGCAGCAGGTTGGCCTCGCGCCAACCGGACGTGATCAGGCGGATCCGCGAACGGTCGAAATCGATCATCCAGCCGCGCCAGTGCGAATCGAACTGGATGTTGTGGGCATTGAGATCGGCATGGTCCACCCCGGCGCGATGGAAGCGGGCGATCAGTTGACCAACCGCCTCCCACGGCACTTCTTCGGTGCCCGCAAGCTCGGCCAGCGAGCGCACGTCCTGCAGCCGCTGCATCAGGATCGCCGCACGATAATGCATGCCCTCGCGGCGATACCACGCCGCATACGGCATCGGCACCGGCAGTTTCTTGGCGCGCAACTGCCGGAGCAGGCGGAACTCGGCAAAGCTGCGCACGTGGGCGATATTGCGCCAGAGGTGGCGATCCTTGCTGAAACGGGCGACCAGGCCACCACGCAGGTAATGCCGCAGGAAGGCATCGCCCTCGCCGAAATCCAGGAACCACGCGCCACCGCGGCCACTGCCGGCGACCGGTCGAGCGGCCTCGCCCCAATGCGCGGGATCGAACCAGGCCGGATCGGGCTGGCGAATCTGGTTGCGATCGAACAACACCGCGCCATAACCGCGCGCATCGCGGAATGGCGTCAGGTGTTCGCTGGCGTCGATGCCCGTCATCCCGGAAGTCTACCCGGTCGCAGTGGCAATGCTCTATCCTGCCCGGATGGTCAACGTCCTCTGCATCAAGTGGGGCACCAAGTACGGGCCCGAATACGTCAACCGCCTGCGCTCGATGGTCAAGCGCAACCTCTCGCGTGAGCACCGCTTCGTGTGCCTGACCGACGACCGCAGCGGGATCGACCCGGACATCGAGGTGTTCGACATCCCCAAGGTCGATATCCCCGATTTCGACAGCTTCAAGCCGTGGGCGAAGGCGCACGGCTGGCTGAAGGTGACCAGCTTCGCCAACCCGCTGCACGACATCACCGGCACCACCTTGTTCATCGACCTCGACGTGGTGATCGTCGGCTCGCTGGATCGCTTCTTCGAGCCCGCCGGTGAGTTCCTGGTGATCCGCGAATGGGACAAGCGCGACGGCACCGGCAACACCTCGGTGTATCGCTACGAAGCGGGCGCCCACCCCGACCTGCTCGATCGGATCCGGCATGACCAGGCCAGCGTCCTGCGCGAGGTGCGCAACGAGCAGGAATACGTCACCGGTGCCCTGGCAGCCCAGGGCAAGCTGGGCTACTGGCCCGCCGAATGGGTACGCAGTTTCAAGCGCCATTGCATCCCGAAGCCCCTCGGGTGGTTCGGTACGCCCAGCATCCCGAAAGACGCCGCCGTGATCGCATTCCATGGCCGCCCATTCCCCGACGACGCCCTCGCCGGCCGCAGCGGCAAATGGTTCCGCAAGGTCCGGCCGACACCATGGATCGCCGAACACTGGCGCTGAGGCTGCACGCATCCCCACCGCGCCTTGCCCGATGACAGCCCGCCCCGTATCATGACCGGCCCGCTGCACCCCAGTTTCCCGGAGAGGTGGCAGAGCGGTTGAATGTACCTGACTCGAAATCAGGCGTAGGTTTATAGCCTACCGAGGGTTCGAATCCCTCCCTCTCCGCCAGCTTCACCACTAACCCCGTGTTTTTACGGGGTTTTTGTTTTCCGTATGGCCACGTCCCATACTTTGTCCCATACCTCTGGCGCGAGTTACCCTCGAGAATCAGCCCATCCGGCTCACGTCCGGCGCACCGTGGTACTGGCGCAGATTCGCCAGCGCGCGTGCCTTGCCCTCGGGAGTCTTGGGGCCGGTGCTGCGGCCTCCATGAAACCGGCAGCGGCGTTTGCCGGGCTCGCTCTTGGCTTGGCAGGGTTGGCCGTCGCGGTGGCGCTTGGCCCCGCAGATAACGCGCGCCGTCGATTTTGCACGGACAACGCGGACCAGATAAGTGGATTGCCAGCCGGTCTCATACGCGTGCGCGCGTGCGCCCGCGATGCGTGCAGTAATACCGGACAGGCGGCCAGACTCTTGCGCGCGCGCGGAACGCTCAGGATCGGAAGTCATACGCGCCTGCGCGTACTGGCCGGGCAATTCCGGACTCATGGGATTTCGTGCTTCGCCCCATTTTATTCCGGTCAGCGTCGCCCACTCGGTCAGGATCGCGTCAATGATCCCGCTATTGGTGTTCAGCGGGTAGGCCGTGCCGCGCTTGGCCTCGATGATCGCCAGCGCATCGTTTCCCGGCGTGTAGTCGATGCGCGTCAGCCGCGCCCGGCGCTCACGTTGGAGCCGTGCCAGATAGGGCTTGTTGCGGCTCAGGTAGCCGTCGCTCGCGTCGCTCATGGTGCTCCAGCCGTGCCGTTTCTAGGTGGTGCTGCGTTTTCAGGCGGTCGATTCGGATCGTTTGGCCTTCGCCTTGCCGGGTTTCTTCTTGGCGGGTGCGCCGACTTCTGCGCCGACTTGTGTGCGCTCTTTTCCCCCTATAACCCCCGCACCGAAGTCGGCGCAGTCGGCGCACTTCGCTGCGCCCAGTGCGTCCAGTGCGTCCACTTGTGAAGTCGGCGCAGTCGGCGCAGTCGGCGCAAGCCCGGCAAACTCCCGGCCTTCGGGAGTCACTTCCCAGACTTCCTTTTGCTTGCGGTTTTCCATGGTGACGTTCACACGGGCAAGGTGGCCCCGCCGTTCCGCCTCGCGCAGCAGCGTGAACACGTCGGCGGGCTTCCGGCTCTTTGGGAAGGTTGGCTCACTGGCCAGCAGCTTGGCCGCATGGGTGCGGCTGGTGGTCGCGGTGGTGACGTGTTCGCCACGTTCGGAAAACTCGGCAATCAGCGCCAACAGCGCGCGCGTGTCCAGTTCCGCCAGCAGACCAGAATCGGCAGCCGCAGGGCCAGGTCGTGCATGGGACAACTGCGGCAAGCCATCCTCCGGCCAATCCAGCAGCAGCGGCGGATGTTTCTTGCCGAGGTTCGCTTTCTGGTGCGACAGTTTCAGCTCGTCCGAGTCATCGCGCACCATGAACAACCGCGACCGCGCGCTATTGTGCCATGCGGTACTGCCCGAGTAGCCCTCGCCATTAGTCGCCTTGCCTGCCCGGCTGGTGTTCTTGTCCACATGGGCCAGCAGCAGAACGGCAGCATTGTTGCGCTTGGCAATGCGCCCCAGCGCGCGCATGAACGCCCGCACCTGCCGCCGGTTGATTTCATCGCCGCCGAATGTGTCGCTGGCGTTGTCCACGATCACCAGCCCGAAGCCGTCGGCCATCGCCTCCAACCGGACATATGTCGGGGTCACGCTTCCCGCATCGCGCGCGGTGGTGGTGGCGAACAACTCCGGCGATTCGGTGCCGTCCACGACCACCAAATGCCCCTCAAGCTCTGCCGGCTCAATGGACCATTCCTTGCAAATTGTCTCGAGCCGGTGGCGGACGATTGCCCCATCATCCTCGAAGCTCGCAAACAGCACGCGGCAGCGTTCGGTTTCAATGCCGAACAATTCCTGCCCGGTGGCCACGGCAACCGCCAGCATCAGCGCAATGGTGCTCTTGCCGGTGCCACCATGCGCGCCCAGCAGCGCCACCACGCCACGCGGCAGATACCGGCCCCAAACGAAATGCGGCGGCTTGCTTGGATTGGTCAGCACGTCGCCAACAGATACCGGCAGCAGTAGTGGTTCCGCTTCCTCGCCCACGTCCGGCGCGCCCTCATGATTCGGTGACGCCATGCCAGCCGCGTAAGCGCTGGCGAGCGTGGCCGCTATCTCGCCATCCTCGAGCCCGACAGCGCGCGCGGCGCGGGTCAGTGCAAGCTCACACTGGCCCCAATCCAGCCGCCCGGCAGCGGCCAGCCGTGCGAGCCCGTAAGCGGTGGCATTGAGCACGGCATTGCGCGCGCCCTCAGCAGCGTTCAGGACGGCGCTTGTGGCGCGTTCCAGCGCGCGGCGGGTGTAGCGGTCGGCAGGGCCATCGGTGGTGCTTGTGGCGTGTTCTGCACCCTCTGCCGCAGGCTTGGAAATGGCATCAAGCAACCATTGCGGCGCGTCGGCAATATCCGGGGGTTCGCCGGTGTCCGGTTGCCAATCAAGCCACTGCCAGCCGCGACCATCCACCTGCGACGGTTCGGCCACAATGAAGCCGCCAGCCGCGCGCACGTCCAAGCCCGGCAGGACGCTAACGCGGTTGCCCAGCTTGACGCCTTCCGGCTTCCTGAAAACGTAGTGACGCCCGCCGCTAGGCGTGTCGGCGGTCAGCGTCGGCGGCAGCTCCCCGTGCTTGACCTCGAGCCCGCGCAGCGTGTCCACGCCGTTGGTGCCGTGCTTCACGTCCACATCCAGCACAAATAATCCTGGCCCAAACGTCAACCCGATATTGCCGCGATGCGATGCGAACGCCTCCGGTGCAGTGCCAGCCTGCCAGCCTTTGCAGGCCGGGTGCTTGCTGTTCGGCAGGATCGGCAGCGGAATGAAGCCTGCCGCCTGATACGTCGCGGCGTAGGTTTGCAGGCCGGCGTTCATTCGTTCGCCTCCTGCCCATCCGCGTGACGCAGCAGCACATAACGCCCGGCGTTCCGGTGGAAATATCCATTTTCGTCGGTGAAGCTCTCGCGCGCGGTGATGATTTCATGCCCTCTCGCGCGCAGCTCTTTAACGCGCGGTGCCGGGCAGAAAATGCCGTAGTCGCGTAGCTCAGACGTTGAGCGTGGCGCTTCTCGCAACAGTGCCATCACGCGGGCTTGTTGCGCTCTTGTGGTCGTAGATTTGCTATGCTTTGCCCGTGCTTCGCCTGCCAGCTTGCACACGTTGCCCGCCTCGTGCGGGCTTCGTTTTTTTGCGCTCATGGTCAGGCCGCCTTTGCGGCTTCAGCCGCCAGCCGTTCCGGCAAGGTGCGCAGACTGTCTAGATAAACGTAGCGCCTCACTCCTAGGGTGAAAGTTTCAAGTTTTCCTTTACGCGCCAGCTCGAAGGCAACGGATCTGCTAATGCCGTGTTCCGCGCAGGCCGTGACCAGCGGCCGAAAGGTCGGGGTGTCAATGGGACGCATCGTGCTTCCTTGTGCGCGTCCGTGCCGGATTGCAGGGACGGGCTGCGGTTGCAGCGACGTGATACTCCGCAAGGGAACCCGAAGGGTCTAACCCGGCATGTCAGATTTTTGGGTACATGCCGGGAAAAGGCTTATTCCTGCTTGCTTAGAGCATCGTCAATGCTTGCACGCAGTTCGTGCCGCTCCTTGTTGTAAGCCTTTACGTGGGCTTGTAGCGCGCGCTTAGGGTAGCGTTCGTAACCGGCTGCGGCGTAGCAAATGCCGACTATTTCCCGGTACGCGGAACCATCGGAAACGCTCGGACGGTGCCGTGCAGGGAACGGTTTACCCGGCGGGTTTTCCTCTGCCGCCTTGACCATCGCAGCGATTACAGCATCTTCGCCGCCATCCGGGTCTATCCATGAACGGGCCATGGGGCCATACCGCTTTACCCAGCCGTCTAGCAGTGCCTCATCAATCGCCCGAATGGGCCTAGGATCACCCACGCTTGTGCGGGCTTGCGTGCCATTAGGCACCGTATCAATCGCCGCCCGTGCCGCAGCGGTCAGCGCGTCCAATCGAGGACACATGTGCATGGCAACGGTAGGGCCTTCGTCCTTTGGCCGCGCCCGCCAATAGCCCTCCTCGATCATCATCGCCGCCTCCGGCACCATTGCCGTTTGCAGCTTGCGAGCTAGTTCGCTGGCGAGCCGTGCCACGTCGCGCAAGGGTTCGGCTATGTCATTGTTCGCCGCCCGCCTGCGAACATACCGCCGCACTATCGCCAAGGTATGCCGCAACTCATGTACCTGCTCGGGAATGACGCCCAGCTCGTTTAGTCTGCTTTTCTGGTCATCGGTGAAGTCCGGGAAGCCAATGGGGAACATGTGCACCCTCACGCCCTGAAAAGTTCCCGCACCAGCGCCAGCAGGGTGTCCGGCGTTTTCGCCCCGTCGGGCTAGGTGCGGGTGTTCGGTCAGGCCGTCGCCTTCCTGCGGATCGGTGTCACGGTGCCAGACTGCGCAGGGCCTTGAGTGCAGTACGTCGCCCAATCCTGCATCAGCCGCGCGCGGCGCTCGAGCATGTCGCGCCTACGGTAGGCGGCTTCGGTCTTGTCCTTGATCGCATGGGCCAGCGCCATTTCCGCCACGTCGCGCGGGTAGGCGGTTTGGTCGCCCGTCCAGTCGCGGAACGTCGAACGGAACCCGTGCGCGGTCAGCCCCGGTCGCAATGCCTTCACAAGGTTCTGCGCGGCGTCGGTGGTGATCGTGGGGTTGCGATGGCCACCCGGAAATAACGGGCCAGTGCGGTGCGGCATCGCCTCGAGCATGGCGACAAGCGCAGCAGACAATGGCACCCGGTGTTCCCTGCCTGCCTTCATGCGCTCGCCCGGAATCGTCCATAGCTTCGCCTTCAAGTCGATTTCCTCCCAGCGCGCGCCTGCGGCTTCACTGGGCCGTGTCGCGGTCAGGATTTGCAATCGCAGGGCCAGACTGGCCAGCGTGTCGCGCTCGCTCAGGTCTTGCCAGAACGCGGGCATATCCTCATACGGCAATGCCGCGCGCGGCGTGACCTTCTTCACCTTCGCCACCTCCGGCAGCAGGTTTTGCAAGTGCCCACGCCAGCGAGCCGGATTTTCACCACGTCGCAGACCGCGCGCCTTGGCCATGTCCAGCACGTTTTCAATCCGTTGCCGGACGCGCGTCGCGGTCTCTGTTTTCGTCGCCCAGATCGGTTCCAGCACACTGAGCACTAGGTCGGTATCGACTTCATTGACGGGCAGCGGCAGCAGGTCGGCGGCGTAGGTGTCCAGCGTGTTGCACCATTGCTGCGCGTGCTTGGCATTGCGCCAGCCGGGCCGGTGCGCCTTGATATAGGTCGCGCAGCAGTCGCCGAAGGTCTTGACCTTGGCACGCTTCACGCGGGCCGCTTGGACGGCCTCACGGTGCGATTGAATCGGGTCAACGCCGGTTTGCAGCGCGGAGCGCAGTTTGCTGGCCTCCACGCGGGCTTGCGCCAGTGTGACGGCATCGAGCGGCCCCAGCCCCTTGTCGCGCAGCTTGCCGGTCACGCGGTCGCGGTAGCGAAAAATCCAAACGCGCGAGCCGGTCTCCCGCACCAGCAGATACAGCCCCGCGCCGTCGTTGTGCATGGCTGGCGGCAGCTTCCACAGGTGCTTGGCCACCAGCTTTTCCAGCTTCTTTGCCATCGTCCGCCTAACCTCTGTCCCATACTTTGTCCCATACTTAATACCAAAGTCACGGACGGAACGCAATGGACGCTTGCGGACTGATTTTCTATGAAACGTAGCTCTATAGCGGCTTTCAGACTTTCGTGAAAAATCGGCACGGACTGGTAAAAACGCGGCTTAGGCAGACTCCCTCTCCGCCAGACACAAATCGCCCCCGCATGGGGGCGTTTTTGTGTCTGGCGGAGAGGGACGGACGAGTATCCCCTCGCAGGGTTCGACTGATTCGCCGGGAGCGAATCAGGACAGCCGCAGGCTGCCCGAAGGGCGCGGGCCATGGATGGCCCGCGTCTATCCCGACCGATCATCGACTCACCCCAAATCGCCCCCGCATGGGGGCGTTTTTGTGTCTGGCGGAGAGGGACGAAGGCGTATCCCCTCGCAGGGTTCGACTGATTCGCCGGGAGCGAATCAGGACAGCCGCAGGCTGCCCGAAGGGCGCGGGCCATGGATGGCCCGCGCCTATCCCGACCACATCGCGGCCATCGACACTCATCAACCCCATTCAAACGCCCCCGCAATTGCGTTTGCGTATCTGGCGAAGACGCGACGGAGGCACAAGCCTCGCAGGATTCGACTGATCGGCAGGAAAGCCAATCAGATCAGCCGCAGGCTGCCCGCAGGACGACGGCCCTGGATGGACCAAGTCCATCCCGACCAACCGCGCCGCACTACGCGCAGCACCCCTGCCAGAAGTCATGCATCAAAGCACGTCGTCACGTTTTGCATGCGAAGGGACTGCGAAAATCCACGCTGCGGTGCGATCATCACGCGCCTTCGTCGCACGGCATCATCTGCCATCGCGTCCGGTTTTTCCGATCAATTGCGTTGCAACCCTTAAGACACCTGACCACTCGCCGACCGCATGATCGAATTCGGACACCTGACGCATGTCGGCCTGCGGCGCGAGCTGAACGAAGACACCTATTACGGTGACGCCGATCTTGGCCTGTGGCTGGTGGCCGATGGCATGGGTGGCCACGCCTATGGCGAGGTCGCCAGCGCGCTGGCGCGTGAGGCGGTGGTGCGCACGGTGCGCTCTGGCAGCAGCTTGTCGGATGCGATCCGGATTGCCGATGAAGACATCATCCGCTGTTCGAAGCGACGCGGTGACAGCCTGCCGATGGGCACCACCATTGTCGCGGCACGCATCGAAGGCAATCGTTTCGAGGTCGCCTGGGTCGGTGACAGCCGGGTCTACCTGTGGCGCGATGGTGCGCTCACCCAACTGTCGCAGGATCACAGCTACGTGCAGGAATTGATTGCCCAAGGCGCGATCAGCCCGGCGCAGGCGCGCAGCCATCCACACCGCAATGTCGTCACCCAGGCGCTGGGTGTGACCGCGCCGGAACAGTTGAATGTGGAGACACTCAGTGGCGAGCTGCGTCCCGGCATGCAGCTGCTGCTGTGCAGCGACGGTTTGACCGAAGAGGTCGATGACGGCCACATCGCGCAAGTGCTGGCGCACATCGAATGCAGCGCGCAGGAATGCGTGGACGGGCTGATTGCCGCGGCGCTGGATGGCGGCGGCTCGGACAACGTGACCGCGATCCTCGTGCGCAGCCACTGAATCACGTCACGCGACGCTCGCGGGCTCCTCGGCCTGCGTCGTTTCCAGCTCACGCCAAACACAACGCCCAGCCTTCTTCTGCAGGGCATCCAGACGCGCTGCATGCGCCGCCGCTTCATCGTCCGACACCTTCACGCGGGGTCGCGACAGCGTGGCATCGGATGCTGGCTGGCCGGAGCAAGGAGCACCGCCCTGGTTCGGCATCGCGGCCTCGGCAAACCCCATTTCCGCCTGCCACGAGGTCAGTGCCAGATACACATCGACCAGGATCTGCGCATCGAGCAGGGCGCCGTGCAATTCACGCCCGGAATTGTCCACGCCCAGCCGCTTGCACAGCGCGTCCAGCGAATTGCGCTGGCCTGGGAAACGTTCGCGCGCCAGCTGCAGGGTGTCTTCCACCGTGCAGCGGTCCAGCAGCTTGCCGCGGCCACCCAGACGCTCCAGTTCCGCATCGAGGAAGCCGATGTCGAAGGCCGCATTGTGGATCACCAGCTCCGCACCTTCGACGAAGGCGAGGAAGTCGTCGGCCACGTCGGCGAAACGCGGCTTGTCGGCGAGGAAGTCCAATGACAGCCCAGTGACTTTCTGCGCACCGGCTTCGAACTCACGATCCGGATTCAGATAGCAATGGAAGCTGCGCCCGGTCGGCCGCCGTTCCAGCAACTCGACGCAGCCGATTTCGACCACGCGGTTGCCCTTCTGCCACTCGAGACCAGTGGTTTCGGTATCCAGCACGACCTGACGCATCAGCTCTCCATCTCCTTGTATCGATTGGCCTGGATCCGTGCCAACTCGTCCACACGCTCGTTGTCGGGATCGCCGGAATGCCCCTTGACCCAGCGCCACTCCACCACGTGGCGAGCGGCGGCAGCGGCCAGCCGTTCCCACAGGTCACGGTTCTTGACCGAATCGCCACCGGCGGTTTTCCAGCCACGCCGTTGCCAACTGGCCATCCATTGGGTGATACCTTGGCGCACGTATTGCGAATCGGTGGTCAAGGTGACATCGCAGGGTTCGCGCAATGTTTCCAGCGCGATGATCGTCGCCATCATTTCCATGCGGTTGTTGGTGGTTTGCGCTTCACCATCGGCCAGCTCGCGCTCGTGCCCGCACCAGCGCAACAACGCCGCCCAGCCGCCCGGCCCGGGATTGCCGAGGCAGGCGCCATCGGTATGGATTTCCACTTGCTTGCGATTCGCGTCGTTCATGCGTGGGTGCCTGCCGGCATGCCGATCGCGCGTGCCTTGCGCACCGGCGTCAGGGGCGCGCTGCGTTTCTCGCTGCGCAACAGATAGGCAGGCCGCAGGCCGACGCCGGGACGCAGCGGTGCATGTGCCAGCGTGCGCCATGTCGGCCCCAATCCCTGCGATACCGGCTCCGGCACCAGCCCCACCGCACGCAGGCGGCGTCGCCAGGACACCGGCTCGCGTCCACGCAAGCCTTGCCCTGCCCAACGCAGCCGCCACGGGGACAGTGGATTGATCGCCAACATCCACAACCAACCGCCGGGGATCAAGACGCGCGCGCACTCTTCAAGCAAAGCCTCCGGCGCAACCGTCATATCCGCCGCGTGCTGGACAACGACCAGTGCACAGCATTCGCTGGCCAGTGGCAGCGGCAGTTCGCAGCGCAGATCGCCAGTGAATGCCGACGCGCCAACGGGATGCAGACGCAGCGGCGCAGGCAAGCCCGCTTCCTCAGGCAGGGCCACGTCACTCGGCCCCAGCCACAGGCCGCGCCAATGCGGGAATTGTCGCAGCGCCGCGTGCACGCAGCCAGCCTCGCTGGCGAGCAGGGCTTGCCCGGCCTCACCGGCAAACCACGCTGCGGCGGCATCGGAATCGGGGTGACTGCGAAATGCCATCCGCGGATTTTGCGGGATTCGCCGCCATCCGTCACGATGTGCCTGCATCACCGCAGGAGCAGGGTGCGAAGATGGCAAACGCCACCGGAAATTCGATGGACCTGCAGCCCGTCCCTGCCTTCGACGACAACTACATCTGGCTGCTGCGCGATGCGGCCGGACGTGCACTGATCGTCGATCCCGGCGACGCCGCGCCGGTGCTGGAGGCCTTGGGCGACAGCCCAGCGCCGCATGGCATCCTCGTCACCCATCATCACGGCGATCACATCGGTGGGCTGCCGGACCTGCTGGCGCGATGGCCGCAAACGCCGGTCTATGCCCCCGAGGATGCGCGGATCGACATCGCCAGTCATCGTGTCGCGGATGGCGACCGGATCGCCATCGGCCCATGGCAGTTCAACGTCATCGACGTGCCCGGCCACACGCTTGGCCACGTGGCCTATCACGGCGTGGGTCTGTTGTTCTGTGGCGACACCTTGTTCAGCCTCGGCTGCGGGCGGATGTTCGAAGGCAGCGCGGTGCAGATGCACGCCTCGCTCGCACGACTGGCGGCATTGCCGGAAGACACCCTGGTCTGCTGCGCGCACGAATACACACCGGCCAATGCCGCGTTCGCGCTGACGGTCGATCCCGACAACCCGGCGCTGCAAGCACGCGTGCGGGTTGTGCGCGACCTGCGCACGGCCGGCCATCCCACCCTGCCGGTCCGGTTGGCCGAGGAGATCGCCTGCAACCCGTTCCTGCGCTGCGGCACGCCCGCGCTGCACATTGCAGCCGAACACCATGCCGGACAGCCCATGCGGGATGCCGATGAGGTGTTCGCAACATTGCGCGGCTGGAAGGACCGCTTTTGCGGATGAATCGCCCGCACTCCGGTTAAGGAAAAGCATTGGACGCGGATCAACGCGGAGAGACGCGGATCGGATCTCTGGAACCAGCTCACGATCCGCTTCATCTGCGCTCATCCGCGTCCATCCGCGTCAAAATGCACTCGCACAGACCCGCCCGGAACGACGCATGGACTGGCCTCCAGCACCCGTGCAAGGCAAACTAGCGCATTCGCTCGAATGCGCCACCGCGCGCACCATCCAAGGAGACACCATGGGATTCCTGCAGGGCAAGCGCGCACTGGTCACCGGCATCGCCAGCCAGCGCTCGATCGCCACCGGCATTGCCGACGCCTTCCATCGCGAAGGGGCCGAACTGGCGTTGACCTACCAGAACGAAAAACTGAAGTCGCGGGTCGAAGACGCCGCCGCCGAATACGGCAGCAGGATTGTCCTTCCGCTGGACGTGGCCGATGACGGCCAGATCGATGCCTGCTTCGCCGAACTCGGCAAGCATTGGGGCGAGGGCTTCGACATTCTCGTTCACTGCATCGCCTTCGCCCCGCGCGAAGCGATCGAAGGCGATTTCCTCGACGGCATCAACCGCGAGCGCTACCACATCGCCCACGACATCAGCGCCTACTCGCTGGCCGCCCTGGGCAAGGCCGCGCGCCCGCTGATGAAAGGCCGCAACGGCAGCGTGCTGACCCTGTCCTACCTCGGCGCCAAACGTGCGCTGGCCAACTACAACACGATGGGCGTGGCCAAGGCCTCGCTGGAAGCGACCGTGCGCTACATGGCGATGGCGCTTGGCCCGGAAGGTACCCGCGTGAATGCCATATCGGCCGGCCCGATCCGCACCCTCGCCGCCAGTGGTGTTGCCAACTTCCGCAAGATGCTCAGCCAGTTCGAAGCCGCCGCACCGCTGCGCCGCGTGGTCACCATCGAAGACGTGGGCAATGCCGCCGCCTTCCTGTGCTCGGATCTCGCCAATGGCATTACCGGCGAAGTCACCTATGTCGATGCCGGCTACAACATCATGGGCATGAGCGGGATCGACTGATCGCGCGCCTGCAATCGGCAGACAGCAAAACGCCCGGACTCTCCGGGCGTTTTGTCATCCAGCATGGGGGATGAGCACACTACAGCCGATCTTCCGCCACCTTGATTTGATAGCGCGCGCGCAGGGCGCGGACGAAGGCTTCGCGTGCGCGCATGCCATCCGCCTGAGACATCTGCTGGCGCAGCGTGGTGCGGTCCTGCGCGGTGGCCTGGGTGAGGTCGCCGTCGTGCACGGCGCGAATCGCGAACACCATGTACTGCCCATCGACCAAGGCCTTGCCGAGGCCGACGCGGTCCTGCGCAGGACGCGGCTGGTTGAACAACACCTCTGCCGCCTTCTGCGACGGAACGGGCATGCCACGCTGCAGGCCGTCCAGCCCGCCCATCGCCAGCTTGGCATCGGTGGCGGCAGCGGCCAGCCCCTTGGTCCGCGCAGCCGCCAACAGCGCGTTCGCCGCCGCTTCTGACGCCTTGCGCTGGCGATCGGCGCGAATCGTGGAGATCACCAGATCACGCACCTGCGCCAGCGGCAAGGACCGCTCAGGCTGGTGGTCGATGACCCGGATCAGCACGGATTTGTTCGGCCCCAATTCGATCGGGTCACTGGCGGTGCCGTCCTGGATCAGCGAATCCGAGAACGCAGCGCGCAGCACCTTCTGCTCGCCGGCGATGCCAGGGCCACCGGCGCGGGTGAACGCCGGGGTGGTCTGCACGGTCAGGCCCATCGCCTTGGCCGCGGGTTCGAGCGAGGTCGGTGCCTTCAGCACCTGGTCCACCAATTTGCCGATCAGGTCGTTGAAAGCGCGCTCCTGGGTGCCTTCGCGGGCGGCGCGTTCGAGTTCCGGACGGACCTCCTCGAACGAACGCTGCACGCCGGGCTTGATCTGGTTCAGCTTGATGATGTGCCAGTCATTGCCGATCTTCACCGGGCCACGCACGTCACCGGCATGCATCGCGAACACATTGTCGTCAAACGCGCCGGGCGAACTGCCCTTGGCCAGAAAGCCCAGGCTGCCGCCACTGGCCTTGGACACCGGATCGTCGGAGTTGGCACGCGCCAGCGCGGCGAAGTCCGCACCGGCTGCGCGGGCCTGCGCCGCGATCCTGTTTGCGCGCGCCTCGGCTGCGCTCTTGTCGGCAGCGCTGGCATTGGCCGGCACCTGCACGAGGATGTCGGAAACTTCGCGCTGTTCGGCGGTGGAGTATTTGGCAATCTGCGCCTGGTACTGCTGGCGCAAGGTCGCCTCATCGCTGGGGGCCTGCGGCAGGGTGCTGCCATCGACCAGGATGTATTCGAGGCGCAGTGTCTCGGGGCTGCGGAAATCGCTGCGATGGCCGTTGTACCAGGCGCTGATCTCGGCGTCGGTGACCGGCGCGGTATCCGCCGCTGCCGCCGGCACCATCACCCAATTGACGTCGCGCTTCTCGGCCAGCAGGCGCATCAGGCGATCCAGCTCGCGAGTGGTGACGAAGGCGGAATTGGCGATGCCGTCCGGCAACATCTCGTTCTTCAGCCCGTCGCGCATCTTTGCCTCGAACTCGCGCGGCGTCAGCGGCGGATTCTGCGAGGCCAGCATCAACTGGTAGCGGTCGGCGTTGAACACACCATCGACCTGGAAATCCGGAATCGCCTGGATCGCCTTGCGCACCGCGCTGTCACCGATCTCGATGTTGTCGTTGGCGGCGGCGAACTGGCTCACCTGCTCGTCGATCAGGCCGTCGAGGATGCGGCGCTTGTTGTCTTTCGACTCGAACTGCTTGGCGTCGAAGTTGTCGCCCTGGCGGGCGCGCATGCTTTCACGCATGAGATCGACGCGCTGACGGAAGGCTTCCGGCTCGATGTCGGCCTTGGTCCACAGGTAGGTGACCGGCCACACATCGGGCGCCGAGGTCCACCACGACGGCGGCTGCGAGATGCGCGCGACGTAGGTGTCCACATGCTGCTGCATGTACGACTCCATGCCGAAAAAGGCAAACGGAACCGTCACGATCGTGAGGATGGTGCCGGCGATCCAGCCGGTGGTCTTGTCGCGGAGGGCTTGCAGCATGATGGACTTGCGCTGGGGGCGAGCCGCCTAGTTTAGCGCGACCGGCGACACGTCGTTCCAGAAGATCCATTCACCAAAAGAAAAGCCCCGCATCGCTGCGGGGCTGGTCTTTGGATCCTTGCTCAAGATCTGGCGGAGTGGACGGGACTCGAACCCGCGACCTCCGGCGTGACAGGCCAGCATTCTAACCGACTGAACTACCACTCCGCAGAGACCGACAAGTGTATCCGACGCTGGTCGGGCACGCAACACGCAGTTGAAACAACACGCAAAAAAAAATGGTGGGCACTGAGGGGATCGAACCCCCGACCCGCTCCGTGTAAAGGAGCCGCTCTACCGCTGAGCTAAGTGCCCGGGGGCGGCATTATCGCAGTGTGCGGCGATGGGGGGAACCCTTGCGCGATTCATGTCCCGCCACAACGAAAAAGCCCGGCGCATGCCGGGCTTTTCGTGACACTGTACAAGACCGGATGCGATCAGTTGACCGCGTCCTTGAGCGCCTTGCCGGCCTTGAACGCCGGGTTCTTCGAGGCCTTGATCTTGATGGTGTCGCCGGTGCGCGGGTTGCGGCCGGTACGGGCACCACGCTTGCGGACCGAGAAGGTGCCGAAGCCCACCAGGGTCACGGTGTCGCCCTTCTTGAGGGCCTTGGTGATGGCGGCAACCATCGCGTCGACGGCGCGACCGGCATCGGCCTTGGTGAGTTCCGCGGCATCGGCCACGGCTTCGATGAAATCGGCTTTGTTCATTGGATTGTTGGCTCCGTTGCAGGAAGGACGCTCGGAATGCATTGGCCGGATCCGGCGACGCTCCCCTGTCGTCGGCCCGGGCTCGCCGTAGTGCCAGAACCTGCACACCGCGGACTCCGACTTTATACCAGCGGGTTTCCCCGCGTGCAACACGAAAGTCAACGCTGGCGCGGGTTTCAGCGTGAATGGGCGATCTGCGTCGGAAACGGCAGCAACACCGCCTGCAAGGTCAACCCGATGACACCCGGGCCGCAGCGATCAAGGCCGCCACAAGCGCTTGATTTGCCACGGTTCACGTTGCGCATGCGCCGCATTCGCGACGCAGGCGTGATGATCCCGTGCTCAGTGCTTGATCGAAGGCCGCGCGCCGGATTTGCTGCGCGCGCGTGCTTTCGCTGCGGGCGTCTTCACCGAAACCGGCTTCACGGCCTTCGCCGCCAGCGGACGTTCCAACGCGAGGTCGAGCACTTCGTCGATCCACTTCACCGGCACGATCTTCAGCTTGTCGAGCACGGTCGCCGGGATGTCGGCGAGGTCCTTGCGGTTCTCGTCCGGGATCAGCACGGTGGTGATCCCGCCGCGCAATGCCGCCAGCAGTTTTTCCTTCAGCCCGCCGATCGCGCTGACCTTGCCGCGCAGGGTAATTTCGCCGGTCATCGCGATGTCGTGGCGCACCGGCACCTTGGTCAGCATCGACACCAGCGACGTCGCCATCGCGATGCCTGCGCTCGGCCCATCCTTCGGCGTCGCGCCATCCGGCACGTGGATGTGAAGGTCGTGCTTCTGCAGGAAATCGATATCGATCCCGAGCCGTTCGGCGCGCGCGCGCACGACCGACAACGCAGTCGATGCCGATTCCTTCATCACGTCACCGAGCTGACCGGTGAGGATCACCGCGCCCTTGCCCGGCACCAGGGTGGATTCGATCTGCAGCAGGTCGCCGCCCACTTCGGTCCACGCCAATCCGGTGACAAGACCAATCTCGTTTTCGGCTTCGGCGCGGCCGAAATCGAAGCGCTGCACGCCAAGGTACTTGTCGAGGTTCTTCGCGCTGACCGTGATCGGCCTGGGCTTGCGTGCCTTGCCCTTCGCGGCCTTCGGCTGCGGCCCGTTGAGCGCGATCTCCTTGACCACCTTGCGCGCGATCCGCGCGATCTCGCGCTCGAGGTTGCGCACGCCGGATTCCCGCGTGTAGTAACGCACGATGTCGACGATGGCGGATTCGGCGATCTCGAGTTCACCTGCGCGCAGGCCATTGGCCTTGAGCTGCTTGGGCACCAGGTAGCGGGTGGCGATGTTGAGCTTCTCTTCTTCCGTATACCCCGGGATGCGGATCACTTCCATGCGATCCAGCAGCGGGCCGGGAATGTTCAGCGAGTTGGAGGTGGCGACGAACATCACCTCGGACAGGTCGAGATCGACTTCGAGGTAGTGATCGTTGAAGGCGTGGTTCTGCTCGGGATCGAGCACTTCCAGCAGCGCCGAGGACGGATCGCCACGGAAGTCCATCGACATCTTGTCGATCTCGTCGAGCACGAACAGCGGGTTCTTCGTCCCCGCCTTGTTGAGATTCTGCACGATCCGGCCCGGCATCGAACCGACATAGGTGCGCCGGTGCCCGCGAATCTCGGCTTCATCGCGCACGCCGCCCAGCGCCATCCGCACGAACTTTCGGTTGGTGACCTTGGCGATGCTCTGGCCCAGCGAAGTCTTGCCAACACCGGGCGGGCCGACCAGGCACAGGATCGGGCCTTTCATCTTGGATACGCGCGACTGCACCGCGAGGTATTCGAGGATGCGTTCCTTGACCTTCTCCAGCCCGTAGTGATCGGCGTCCAGCGTGCGCTGCGCGGCATTGAGATCCTTGCGGACCTTGCTGCGCTTCTTCCACGGCACGCCCAGCAGCCAATCGAGATAGTTGCGCACCACCCCGGCCTCCGCCGACATCGGCGACATCTGCTTGAGCTTGGCGAGTTCGGACTTGGCCTTGGCCTCGACCGGCTTGGGCATGCCGGCGGCGGCGATCCGCTTCGCCATGTCCTCGAGATCATTGGGCACATCATCGAGCTCGCCCAATTCCTTCTGGATCGCCTTCATCTGCTCGTTGAGGTAGTACTCGCGCTGGCCGCGCTCCATCTGCGACTTGACCCGCCCGCGGATGCGCTTTTCCATCTGCTGCACATCCAGCTCGCCATCGACGAGGCCGACCAGCAATTCCAGGCGGTCACCGGCATCGAAGGTTTCCAGCAGCTTCTGCTTGTCGACCAGGCGCGCACCGAGGTGGGCGGCCACGGTATCGGCCAGCTTGCCGGGATCGTCGATCCCCGACAGCGTTTGCAGCAACTCCGGCGGCAGCTTGCGGTTGGACTTGATATAGGTCTCGAACTGCGCCAGCAGGGTGCGGCCGATCGCCTCGATTTCGCGCAACTCGCGCACGGCGGTGGTGGCGACCACGCTGGCCGAGGCCAGCAGCGCGCCATCCTCGGCGTGCATGCCGTCCACGCGGGCGCGTTCCAGCCCTTCCACCAGCACCTTGATGGTGCCATCGGGCAGCTTCAGCAATTGCAGCACCTGCGCAACCGTGCCCACCGCATGCAGGTCGGCCGCGCCCGGATCGTCGGTCTCGGCGACTTTCTGCGCGACCAGCAGGATGCGCTTGTCGCCTTCCACCGCCATGTCGAGCGCGCGAATGGACTTTTCACGCCCGACGAACAGCGGGATCACCATGTGCGGGAACACCACCACATCGCGCAGCGGCAGGACCGGCAGGACGGTGGACTCGGTGCGGGGGGTGTCGGCCATGTGCACTCCAGACAGCAGGTTGGCGACGTCTGTCGCCTCCCCTGCGTTATGGGGCTGGCGCGCCACGCTTGCAAGTGCCGTCGGCAGGTTTTGTCGCCGCCCCGGCGTTGGGCTTTGCGCCGGCTTGACAGAGTTCAGAAACAGCAAGACCGCCTCGCGGCGGTCTCGTTGGCGATCACGCTCCGCGGCCCGGACTCAATCGGCCGACGCGGCCTTCACCGGGGCCGGCGTGTTCTGGTAGATCAGATACGGGTCGGACTTGTGTTCGATCACCGACTCGTCGACCACTACCTTGCTGACGTGCTCCATCGACGGCAGTTCGAACATGGTGTCGAGCAAGGTGGATTCGACAATCGTGCGCAGGCCGCGCGCACCGGTCTTGCGCTTGATCGCCTTCTTGGCGATCGCGGCCAGCGCGTCCGGGCGGATCTCCAATTCCACGCCTTCCATCTCGAACAGCTTCCTGAACTGTTTGGTGATGGCGTTCTTCGGCTCGGTCAGGATCTTGATCAGGGCCGACTCGTCCAGCTCTTCCAACGTGGCCACCACCGGCAGGCGACCGACGAACTCGGGGATCAGGCCGTACTTGATCAGGTCTTCCGGCTCGACCTGGGCCAGTACCTGGCCGACATCGGCCTTGCGCTCGGTGCTCTTGACCTTGGCGCCGAAGCCAATCCCGCCGGATTCGGTCGAACGCTGCTGGATCACCTTGTCCAGCCCCGCGAACGCGCCTCCGACGATGAACAGGATGTTGCGGGTATCGACCTGCAGGAATTCCTGCTGCGGATGCTTGCGCCCGCCCTGCGGCGGCACGCTGGCGAGGGTGCCTTCGATCAGCTTCAACAGCGCCTGCTGCACGCCCTCGCCGGAGACGTCGCGGGTGATCGACGGGTTCTCGCTCTTGCGCGAGATCTTGTCGATTTCATCGATATAGACGATGCCGTGCTGCGCCTTCTCGACGTCGTAGTCGCACTTCTGCAGCAGCTTCTGGATGATGTTCTCCACGTCCTCACCGACATAACCGGCTTCGGTGAGCGTGGTGGCATCGGCCATGGTGAACGGGACGTTGAGCATCCGAGCCAGCGTCTCCGCCAGCAGGGTCTTGCCTGAGCCGGTCGGCCCGACCAGCAGGATGTTGGACTTGGCCAGCTCGACGTCGTCGTTCTTCTGCCGGCTTTCGATCCGCTTGTAGTGGTTGTAGACCGCCACCGCCAGGGTGCGCTTGGCGCGCTGCTGGCCGATCACGTACTGGTCGAGCACCTCGAGGATTTCCCGCGGCTTCGGCAGCGAACTGCGTGTGGCCTGGGTCTTGTCTTCCAGTTCCTCGCGGATGATGTCGTTGCACAGATCCACGCATTCATCGCAGATGAACACGCTGGGGCCGGCGATCAGCTTGCGGACCTCGTGCTGGCTCTTCCCGCAGAAAGAGCAGTACAGGATCTTGCCGCTGTCACCGCTGTTGCGCCCGGATCGGTCTTCGCTCATTCGCTTTCGCCACTCGTTACGCTATCGGAACCTGTCCGGTCCGAGGATACACCACGTCCGCACGGCCGGTGCAGGCGCTGCTGGAACCCAGGCAAACCGTGCAATCAGCCCGCCTGCACCGACTCGTCCGGACGCCGGTTGAGGACTTCGTCCACCAGCCCGTATTCACGCGCAGCCTGCGCGCTCTTGAAGTTGTCGCGGTCGGTATCGCGGGCGATGGTTTCGATCGGCTGGCCGGTGTGGCGGGCCAGGATCTCGTTCAGCCGCTCGCGCATGGTCAGGATCTCGCGCGCCTGAATGTCGATGTCGGTGGCCTGGCCCTGCGCACCGCCCAGCGGTTGGTGGATCATCACCCGCGAATTGGGCAGCGCATAGCGCTTGCCGGCCGCGCCCGCCGCCAGAAGCACCGCGCCCATAGAACAGGCCTGGCCGACGCAGATCGTGCTCACGTCCGGCTTGATGTACTGCATGGTGTCGTAGATCGCCATGCCGGCAGTCACGATCCCGCCCGGCGAGTTGATGTACAGGCTGATGTCCTTCTCGGGATTCTCGGCCTCGAGAAACAGCATCTGCGCCAGCACCACGTTGGCGACGTGGTCGTCGATCCCGCCGACCAGGAAGATCACCCGCTCCTTCAACAGGCGCGAGTAGATGTCGTAGGCGCGCTCGCCCCGACTGGTCTGCTCGACCACCATCGGCACCAGGTTGAGGGCTTTGATCGGATCCATCGTCATCTCTTCGGTTCGTTCACGGTTGTGGGAGCGGGTCGGTGGCGGGGAAGTTCCCGCGCCGGCCTCAGCGCTCCAGCGCTTCCTGGAAGCTGAGTGCCTTCTCGGTGTGCTGGGCGCGCTCGGCGATCCAGTCGATCACCTGCTCTTCCATCACCCGGTTGCGCAGGTTCTGCATCATCCGCTGGTCGTTGCGGTACATCGCGAACACCTGCTCCGGCTGTTCATAGGTCGAGGCGATCAGGCGCAGCATTTCCTCCAGCCGCTCACGCTCCAGCTGAAGGTTGTTGCGGCGGGCGACTTCGCCGACCAGCAGGCCGACCAGGACGCGCTTGCGTGCGGCCTCTTCGAAGGCCTCCGGAGTTGCGGTGAGCTGCTGGCCACGGCGGCGCGCGTCATCGGCGGCGCTGGCATGCAGGTTTCCCGCCTCGGCCTCGACCAGCCGCGGCGGCAGCTCGACATCCTTGTAGGTGGCCACCAGCTGGTCGCCGACCGCCGCGCGCAAGCGCAGCATCAGCGCGCCCTTGAGCTCACGCTCGAGGTTGCTGCGGATCTCGCCACGGAACTGGTCCACTTCGCCACTCTTGATGCCGAAGCTGCGGATGAATGCAGCATTGACCTCGGGCAGGGCTTGCTCGGCCGCATCGACCAGGCGGAAGGTCGAGGTCACGGTCTTGCCGGCGAACTGCGGCATGTGCCAATCCACCGGCAGGGTGACGTCGAGGGTCTTCTCTTCGCCCGGCTGCATGCCGACGATGGCCGCTTCGACTTCCGGATAGATCCCCGCCGAGCCCAGCACGGTGGCGTTCTTTTCCATGCCTTCGGCCGGCGTGCGAACGCCGTCAACAATACTGGAGATTTCCAGGTTGACCAGGTCACCCGGCTTGGCCTCGCGCTCGACCTTGACCCAGGTCGCGCGCTGGCTGCGCAGGTTTTCCAGCATGCGGTCGATGTCGGCTTCAGTGACTTCCGCGGTGTTGCGGACGACTTCGAGCTTCTCCATGTCGAGCTCGCCGAATTCCGGCACCAGTTCGACCGAGGCGACGTACTTCAGCTCGCCTTCGGCCGCGCTCTCGTCGACGGTCACCTTCGGGAAGCCGGCCACCTTCAGCTCATTCTCGCGCACCGCCTTGTCGAGGCCTTCGCGCACCAGGCCATCCACGATCTCGGCGCGAACCTGGTCGCCGTAGCGCTGCTCAACCACCTTGGCCGGCACCTTGCCGGGGCGGAAACCCTTGATCCGCACCGTGTGCGCGATTTCGCGCAGGCGGCTGCCGACCTGGGCATCGACGTCGCTGGTGGGCAGGCTGAAGATGACACGGCGCTCGAGGGAACCGTTGGACTCGACCGAAACTTGCATGATGCGATGACTCCTGGCTGGATTCGCATGAATCCATGTTGACTGGGCGACTTTTGCTGGCGATTTGCGGCGGGCCGGGTGCATCCGCCGGGCGGCGGGCAACGATCGACGTCGCAGAACGGGCTAGTTTCGCTCATTTCGGGGTGTCCTGTCACGCGTGAGGCGCGCGCGCGGGCATTGCGCGTTGACAGCCGACCGCGACAACGCCGACAATGCCCGGCCCTTCGCGGATGTCGCACGACAAGGATTGACGTGTGCGGCCGCGGGGCGGTGCCGCCGGCGGGGTATAGCGCAGTCTGGTAGCGCGCCTGCTTTGGGAGCAGGATGTCGGGGGTTCGAATCCCTCTACCCCGACCATTCCGGCACCGCATCGTCAGATTCCGGTTCGGGCGCCCGTAGCTCAATCGGATAGAGCACCGGCCTTCTAAGCCGGCGGTTGCAGGTTCGATTCCTGCCGGGCGCGCCATCACGGTGGCGACAACCGGCACGCGCAGGACCCGACCGAAGTGGTTCCATGGATGGTCGTGCCAGGTTCGTGCGTTGCAATGGTGGCTGTAGCTCAGTTGGTTAGAGTCCTGGATTGTGATTCCAGTTGTCGGGGGTTCGAGTCCCCTCAGCCACCCCAGTTTTAGCCTGCCGTCCATGGCTGGCAGGAAGACTTGAGACGCGTTTTGAAGTCTGTTTTCATCGCGATCGCAGACGTGCCAGTTGCAGTAAGCCATCCGCTTGCTACAATTCGCATCCCCTCAGGGCCGTTAGCTCAGTTGGTAGAGCAGTTGACTCTTAATCAATTGGTCCAAGGTTCGAATCCTTGACGGCCCACCAACACCGAAACGCCCGGCCAATCGCCGGGCGTTTTCTTTTGCTGAACCCCGGCCACGCAATGCATGGGCGGCATGCCGGTACAATCCACGCCACGCGAAAGTGGCGGAATTGGCAGACGCCCTGGATTTAGGTTCCAGTGCCGCAAGGCGTGCGGGTTCGAGTCCCGCCTTTCGCACCACCGCCGGCTTGCCTGAAGACCCGTTCAGCGGGGCTTCGCCCAAGCGCGCGCGGACAGGCTATGCTCACCGCAAGCGGCTCTTCCGCGTCACCAGCGAGCATCCCAGTCCATCATGGCCATCATGCGCAGCGGCAACCCCGCACTCTCCGACAAGACCTTCCTCGATCTCGGCAGCGGCAGCGTCGTCCGCGATGACGGCGGGACGATGACCTTGAACGGTACGGTCAACAAGACCGCGATCCTGCTGGTGATCACTCTGGTCGGCGCGCTGTTCAGCTGGTCGCAATTCGCCGCTGCGGCGCAAGCCGGCAACATCGGCGCGGTCATGCCCTATGTCTGGGGCGGCGCGATCGGCGGCTTCGTGGCGGCCTTGGTCACCGTCTTCAAGAAGGAATGGTCGCCGTTCACCGCGCCAATATATGCGGCACTGGAAGGCCTGTTTCTCGGAGCGGTTTCGGCGATGTTCGAAAAGCTCTATCCGGGAATCGTGATGCAGGCGGTGGTTGCCACCTTCGGCACCCTCGGTGCCCTGCTGATGGCCTATCGCAGCGGCCTGATCAAGGCGACCGAGAACTTCAAGCTCGGCGTGGTTGCAGCCACCGGCGGCATCGCCCTGATGTACCTGGCCCAGCTCGGCATGAACCTGTTCGGCTTCCACGGAATGAGCTTCATCAGCGGCAACAGCGCGCTCGGCATCGGTTTCAGCGTGGTGGTGGTGATCGTGGCGGCGCTGAACCTGGTGCTGGATTTCGATTTCATCGAACAGGGCGCACAGCGCGGCGCACCGAAGTACATGGAGTGGTACGGCGCGTTCGGCCTGCTGGTGACCCTGGTGTGGCTGTATCTGGAGATCCTGCGCCTGCTGAGCAAGCTGCAATCGCGCAACTGATCGCGCGCGCAACCCGTAGGAGCGCACCACAGGGGCGCGATGCGTTTTGCGTGATCCGGCAAAAGCCATCGCGCCCCTGCGGTGCGCTCCCACAAGACTCAAAGTCGCGGCGAAAGCCATCGCGCCCCTGCGGTGCGCTCCTACAGGGTTCAGAGCCGGGCTGCGATTGCCCTGGCAAAGCCCATGGTGTTGCCAGTGCCACCGAGGTCCGGCGTCAGCGCATCCTTGGCTTCCATGGTGGCGATGATGGCGTCGCGCAGGCGGTTGGCGAGCTCCGGCTTGGCCAGGTGGTCGAGCATCTGGCCGACGCCCAGTAGCAGCGCGCAGGGATTGGCAATGCCCTTGCCGGCGATGTCCGGGGCCGAGCCGTGGACCGCCTCGAAGATCGCCGCGTGCTCGCCGATGTTGGCACCCGGTGCCAGCCCGAGGCCGCCGACCAGGCCGGCGCACAGGTCGGAGATGATGTCACCGAAGAGATTGGTGGTGACGATGATGTCGAACTGCTCCGGCCGCATCACCAGCTGCATGCAGGTGTTGTCGACGATCAACTCATTGCACTCGATGTCGGCATAGCGACCGGCGACTTCGCGTGCGGTTTTCAGGAACAGGCCCGAGGTGGATTTCAGGATATTGGCCTTGTGCACCACGGTCACCTTCCTGCGCCCGGTCTTGCGCGCCAGCTCGAAGGCGTAGCGCACGATCCGCTCCGAGCCCTTGTGGGTGACTTTCGAGGTCAGCACCGCGGTCTCGCCGTCGTCCGAGACTTCCTGGCCTTCACCGATATAGACGCCTTCGGTGTTCTCGCGCACGGTGATCAGATCGACGCCGGTCGGGAAGCGCGAACGGGTGTTCGGGAAGCTCCTGGCCGGGCGCACATTGGCGTACAGGTCGAAGTGCTTGCGCAAGGTCACATTG
The DNA here is from genome assembly GCA_018242365.1 of Pseudomonadota bacterium. GTDB lineage: Bacteria > Pseudomonadota > Gammaproteobacteria > Xanthomonadales > Xanthomonadaceae > Thermomonas. The sequence goes on along the minus strand of JAFECB010000031.1, from coordinate 28,627 downwards.
ATCGAGGTGAAGCCACCGCCGACAGGTGTGGTCAGCGGTGACTTCAACGCCACCTTGTTGCGGGCGATCGAATCCAGCGTCGCCTGTGGCAGCAGTTCGCCGTGTTTTTCCAGCGCGGCAAGGCCAGCGTCAGCGTATTCGTAGTCGAGGCCGGGCTTGAGTGCATCCAGCACCAGCAGCGCGGCGTCCATGATTTCCGGGCCGATGCCGTCGCCGGGGATGAGGGTGATCGTGGTCATGTGCGGGGGTTCCAGACGTGCGGACGCCACGCGGCGGGCGTGGCGTCGGGATGACGATGTGTGGCGCGCATTATCGCAGATGCGGCGGGCCTGCTCCGCAGGCGGCGATGCGGCATTCAGCCGTGGTCGTGCGCTTCGGGCGTGGCGGCACCGCCGGTTTCCAGCTGGTCGAGGAAGTCGACCGCGCGGCGCAGGTGGGGGATCACGATCGAGCCACCGACCACCAGCCCGATCGAGAACGCATCGAACATCTCGGCGCGATTCACCCCGGCGTCGCGGCATTGGGCGACGTGGTAGCTGATGCAATCGTCGCAACGCAGCACCATCGAGGCCACCAGGCCGCACAGCTCCTTGGTCTTCACGTCCAGCGCGCCGGGCTGGTAGGTCTGGGTGTCGAGTGCGAAGAACCGCCGCACCACCTGGTTCGGCTCGTCGAGGATGCGCTGGTTCATGCGCTGGCGGAATTCGGTGAATTGCTTCACCCGGTCATCGCTCTTGTTCATGTCCGTCATGGTTGTCCATCCAGCAGTGCTTCCAGCTTGCCGGCGCGATGCAGGGCCATCATGTCGTCGTAACCGCCGACGTGGAGATCGCCGATGAAGATCTGCGGCACGCTGGTGCGGCGGGTGCGGGCCACCATCTTCTCGCGTTCGGCCGGGTCGGTGTCGATCCGGATTTCGGTCCAGTCGCGACCCTTGCTCTTGAGGAAATTCTTGGCCATCACGCAATACGGGCATTGCGCGGTGCTGTAGATCGTCACGACGGGTTTGGCGGTGTCGCTCACGGTGGTTCCAGTGAAGGGAGTGCTGGCGCAAAGTATCGGGGCGGAGGCGTGAATTTCCAGTCACTCAAGCCCCGTTCACCCGCAGCGAACGCGGGCGCGGCATGCTGCACGGATGAATCGACGCCTGCCCACCGCCGTCCTGACCCTCCTGTTGACCGTGGGCGTCGCCTCGGCGCAGGACAGCCGGTTGCCGGACATGGGCTCCTCGGCCGGCACCGTGCTGTCGCCAGTGCAGCAGGACCAGTACGGCGCGATGACCCTGTCGCAACTGCGCAATGCCGGCTACGTGCTCGACGACCCGCTGCTGGACGACTGGCTGGACGATGTCGGCCAGCGACTCGCTTCGGTCAGCGCCAAGCCGCAGCAGCACTTCACCTTCTTCATGCTGAAGGTGCGCGAGATCAATGCCTTCGCCACCCTCGGCGGCTATGTCGGGGTGAATGCAGGCCTGGTGCTCGCCGCCAAGAGCGAGGATGAAGTGGCGGGCGTGCTTGCGCATGAAATCTCGCACGTCACCCAGAACCATGTCCTGCGCGGGGCGGAAAAAGCCCAACGCGAGAGCATCCCGATCCTGCTCGCCACCCTCGGCGCGATCATCGCCGCACAGAAGTCCGGCAGCACCAACAGCGGCGATGCTGCCTCGGCGGCGGTGATGACCGGGCTGGGCGTCCTCCAGCAGCGGCAGATCAGCTATACCCGCGACAACGAGGCCGAGGCTGACCGCATCGGCATCCGCACGATGGCGCGCGCCGGCTACAACCCGGAGGCGATGGCCGATTTCTTCCAGACCCTGCAGGCCTGGGTGCAGATGAACCAAGGCGACCTGCGCGCGCAGGTACCGGATTATCTGCAGACCCATCCCCTCACCCTGACCCGGATCAGCGAAGCACGCGAACGCGCCGACAAGCTGGAAGCGCAGCCGCGCGCCTTCACCAGCTTCACGCCATCCAGCAATCCGCTGCTGCCGCCCGACCTGCGGGTGTTGCCTGCCCGGACGACGCCCGCGGCCAAGCCCGGTGGCGCGCGCTTCGGCTTCGCCCGTGAGCGCCTGCGCGCACTCAGCGCCAGCACCGCCGCGCAAGCGATTCGCGAATACCAGCAGATGCAGAAACCCGGCAAACCCCTGGACGATGGCGAGCGTTATGGCCTCGCGGTGGCCTATCAGCAGGCCGGGCAGTACGCGCAGGCCCTGCAGGAATTGCAGCCCCTGCTGCAGACGCAGCCGGACAATCTGTGGGTGCAGGTGACCGCCGGCGAAGCCGAATCGGCGAGTGGCCGCATCGCCGAATCGGATCGTCGCTTCGAAGCCCTGCTATCGCGGATGCCGACCCGCGCAGCAGTCGCCTTGAGCTATGCCCGCGTCCTCGCTGCCCGCAACACGCCGGCGACCGGCGCGCGCGCGGTGGCGGTGCTGCGACCCTTGCTTGCCGACCATGCCGACAGTCCGCTGTTGCAGCAGATCTACGCACGTGCGAATGAAATCGCCGGCGACCCGGTACGCGCCGGCGAGGCATGGGCGGAAGCGGCCTACCTAGACGGGCGTCCGGAGCAGGCCCTGGTCCAGCTCAACAACCTGAAGAAGCGCCCCGACCTCGACTACTACGCGCGCAGCCGGATCGACGCACGCATCGCGGCCATCACGCCGGTGGTGCTGGAGCTGCGCCGGCAGGGCGTGCGCGACGAGGATGTCGACAGTGGGCGTCTCGGCTTCGGCATCGGGACGTCCCGCTGATACCGTCACCAAACTGTCACCAAACCGTCGTGTAATGGCGGCATGCAGAAGCACATCCTGGTCGTCGAAGACGAGCCCGCCATCCGCGACATGCTGGCCTATGCCTTGCGCAAGGGTGATTTCGCGCCGCTGCTTGCCGGTGATGCCCGCGAAGCCCAGGTGCGCATTGCCGAGCGCATTCCCGACCTGATCCTGCTGGACTGGATGCTGCCCGGTGGCAGCGGGCTGGAGCTGGCACGACGCTGGCGTCGCGATGCCCTCACCCGCGACATTCCCATCATCATGCTGACCGCGCGCGGCGAGGAAAATGATCGCGTCAGCGGGCTGGAAGCGGGCGTGGACGATTACGTGGTCAAACCGTTTTCCACCCGCGAGCTGCTTGCCCGTATTCGTGCGGTGCTACGGCGTTCGCGCGACGATGACGACGACGGCAGCGTGAAGATCGGCGCATTGGCCATCGATGGCGCGGCGCATCGGGTGTTCGCGACGATCGACGGCACGCCGCAGCCGATCCCGATGGGCCCCACTGAATACCGCTTGCTGCATTACTTCATGACCCACGCTGATCGCGTGCAGACCCGCGCGCAATTGCTCGACCAGGTCTGGGGCGGCAGCGTGTACGTGGAAGAGCGCACGGTCGACGTGCACATCCGCCGCTTGCGCAAGACGCTGGAACCGCATGGCCTCGATGCCATGGTGCAGACCGTGCGCGGCGCGGGTTATCGGTTCTCCGGAGCGACGTGAGCGGACGCGACGGACCGGATCGCACCGCCTTGCAATAGACTCCCGCGATGCCCTCATCCATCCACACGGCCTGGCTCCGCACCCTCGCCCAGCTTGCGCTGGTGCTGGCGGTGGGGCTGGGGATGGGTTTTGCCATCGGCCGGCCATGGCCGGGATTGGCGCTGGCCTCGCTCGCCGTGGTCGGCTTCCACTACTGGCGGTTGCAACGCGTCCTGCAACGATTGGCGGCGCGCCAGCGACTGCTGCCCGGCGATAGCTCCGGCGCATGGAACCAACTCGATACCCTGCTGTACCGCAGCCAGACCGAAATGCGCACCCGCAAGCGCCGGCTGCTCGCCATGTTGCGCGCCTATCGCGCCGTTGCCACCGCGCTGCCCGATGCGGTGGTGCTGGTCGAACGCAACAGCCAGCGCATCCTGTGGTTCAACGAAGCCGCGACGCCCCTGCTCGGCCTGCACTACCCGCGCCACCACGACGCCTCGATCGCCAGCGCGCTGCCGACCTTGCCGATGGCGCACTGGCTGGCCGCCGGCCGCAATGCCGAGCCGATGGAAGACGTCGCATCGCCGGTGGATCCGCAACGTCGCTTGAGCCTGCGCCTGCTGCCCTATTCGGAAGACCTGTGGCTGCTGCTGGCGCGCGATGTCAGCCGGCTGTTGCGGCTGGAACACATGCGGCGGGATTTCGTCGCCAATGTCTCGCACGAATTGCGCACGCCACTGACCGTCATCCATGGCTATCTGGAGATGCTGGATGCCGATGACAATCCGGAATGGGCCACCCTGCTGGCGGAAATGCGCCAGCAGTCGCAGCGGATGACCCGGCTGGTCGAGGACCTGCTCACCCTGTCGCGGCTGGATGCGCGCGACGAATTGCCGGAGGAGCGCGTGGCCATGCAGCCGATGCTCGCCAGTCTCGCGCGCGAAGCCGAGGCGCTCAGCGGCGGCCGCCACCGCATCGTCGTGGAGGATTCCGCGGGCATCGACCTGCGCGGCTCCAGCCGTGACCTGCACAGTGCATTTTCCAACCTGCTCAGCAATGCGGTGCGCTATTCACCCGATGGCGGCGAGATCGTCGTGCAGTTCCTCGGCGACGCCGATGGCGGCACCAGCCTGACGGTGCGCGACACCGGCGTCGGCATCCCGCCCGAACACTTGCCACGCCTGACCGAACGCTTCTACCGCGTCTCCACCAGTCGTTCCCGCGACACCGGTGGCACCGGGCTGGGCCTTGCGATCGTCAAGCACGTACTCGGCCTGCACGACGCCACCCTCGATATCGAAAGCACGCTGGGCGCGGGCAGCCGCTTCCGCTGCCGATTTCCGCGTGCACGCATCCTGCCACGCGACGCCGCCGCGCCCGTCACAATAGCCCCGCCATGACCGACACCTTCGCCATCGCGCTGGACGATCCCACCCTGTACGCCAATCGCGAACTGGGGCAGATCGACTTCAACCTGCGCGTGCTGGAACAGGCGCGCGACGCCCGACTGCCGCTGCTGGAACGCCTGCGCTACCTGTGCATCTCCTGCACCAACCTCGACGAATTCTTCGAGATCCGTTGCGCCAGCGTGCGCCAGGCAGCCGAACTCGGCCGCCCCGCAGGCATCGATGGCATCCCACCGGCGGCCTTGCTGGAACGCATCCACGCACGCGCCGCCGAACTCGTCGATGGCCAATACCACTGCTTCTATGATTCGCTCAAACCCGAATTGGCCGCGCAGGGCATCCACCTGCTGGAAAGCCGCGAGTGGACGCAACAGCAATCGGAGTGGCTGCGCGAGTACTTCCACACCGAGATCATGCCAGTGTTGTCGCCACTGGCGCTGGACCCGGCACATCCGTTCCCGAAGATCCTCAACAAGTCCTTGAACGTGGTGGTGGTGGTCGAAGGGCGCGATGCCTTCGGCCGCGAAGGGCATCTGGCCATCGTGCGCGCCCCGCGCTCGTTGCCGCGGATCATCCGCCTGCCCGAGTTCGAGCCCGGCGACACCCCGCGCCACCAGTTCGTGTTCCTGAGCACGGTGCTGTCGACCTTCGCCCAGGCGCTGTTCCCGGGAATGTGCGTGCGCGGTGCCTACCAGTTCCGGGTCACCCGCAATTCCGAACTCATCGTCGATGAGGACGATGTCGACAACCTCGCGCTGGCACTGCGCGACGAATTGCAGGGCCGCGGTTACCTGCGCGCGGAACGGCTGGAGATCGACGCCACCTGCCCGGATGCGGTGGTGGACATGCTGCTGGCGAACTTCGAATTGCCGGGCAGCGCCCTCTATCGCATCCACGGCCCGGTCAACCTCAATCGCGCCGCCCAGCTCTACCGCATGGTGGATCGCCCCGACCTCAAGTTCCCGCCGTTCCAGCCGCGCATCCCGGCCGGCGTCGATGCCATGTTCGAACGCCTGCGCACGGGCGACCTGCTGCTGCACCACCCGGGCGACAGCTTCGCGCCGGTGCTGGAGCTGGTGCGCCAGGCCGCCGACGATCCCGACGTGCTGGCGATCAAGCAGACGCTATACCGCACCACCCGCGACTCGCCGATCGTCGATCACCTGGTCCGCGCCGCGCGCAATGGCAAGGACGTCACCGTGGTGGTGGAACTGCGCGCGCGCTTCGACGAGGAAGCCAACCTGCGCCTGGCCGATCGTCTGCAGGACGCCGGCGTGCAGGTGGTCTACGGCGTGGTCGGGCACAAGGCGCATGCCAAGATGCTGCTGGTGGTGCGGCGCGAGGACGAGATATTGCGCCGCTACGTGCACTTGTCGACCGGCAACTACCACAGCGATACCGCACGCGCCTACACCGATTTCGGGCTGATGACCGCCAATCCCGACATCGGCAACGACGTCCACCTGATCTTCCAGCAACTGTCCGGCCTGTCGGCGCCGCTGAAGCTCAGTCGCTTGCTGGAGTCGCCGTTTACCTTGCATCGCGGTGTGCTGGAGCGCATTGCGCGCGAGGCCGAGCACGCAAGACAAGGCCAACCGGCGCGGCTCATCGCCAAGATGAACGCGATCAACGAGCCGCAGGTCGTGCGTGCGCTGTATGAGGCGGCGCAGGCCGGCGTGCAGGTCGATCTGATCGTGCGCGGTGCCTGCGTGCTGCGGCCTGGTATTCCCGGCGTGTCGGAATCGATCCGGGTGCGCTCGATCATCGGCCGCCTGCTCGAACACCATCGGATCTGGTGGTTCGGAAACGACGGCACGCCGGAGCTGTTCTGTTCCTCCGCCGACTGGCTGGAGCGCAATCTGTTGCGACGGGTGGAAGTCGCCTTCCCGATTCTCGATCCTGGATTGGCCCAACGCGTGCTGCAGGAAGGCCTGCTCGACTATCTGGCCGACAATCACGACGCCTGGCTGTTGCAGCCCGATGGCCAGTACGCACGCGCGCAAGCCGGCGATGGCGAGGCCGCGTACTCGGCACAAGCCGCGCGGTTGGAGGCGATCAGCCGATGAGCCTGCCGCCGGACGCCTTGCACGATGGCGACTTGCTGGCCGCCGTCGATCTCGGCTCCAACAGCTTCCACATGGTGGTGGCGCAACGCGTGCTCGGCCAGTTGCGCGTCGTCGATCGTCTGCGCGAAACCGTGCGCCTGGCCGAAGGCCTGGATCGCAACGGTCGCTTGGCAGCCGAGGTGCAGGCGCGCGCCATCGCCTGCCTCGCCCGCTTCGGCCAACGCATCGCCGAGTTGCCGCCACGCCACATCCGTGCAGTCGCCACCCACGCGGTGCGCCAATTGCGCAGCCCGGAAACCTTCCTGATTCCGGCCGAACGCGCGCTGGGACACGCCATCGACGTCATCTCCGGCCGCGAAGAGGCACGCCTGATCTACCTGGGCGTCGCCCACGAGCAGCCACCTCGACGCGGACAGAAACGCCTGGTGATCGATATCGGCGGCGGCTCCACCGAATGCATCATCGGCAGTGGCATGCAGCCGCTGGAACGCGAGAGCCTGCAGGTGGGCTGCATCGCGAGCACGCGCCGTTTCTTCCCGGATGGCCGGCTCAGCGCGCGGCGCTGGCAGGCAGCACGGACCGAGATCGCGGCCGAGTTCCAGCAGTTCGCGGCCACCTATCGCAGGCTGGGATGGAGCGAAGCGATCGGTTCCTCCGGCACCAACAAGGCCATCGGCGAAATCTGCGCGAAGCTGCGCCTGAGCAAGGGCGCCGTGACCGCTGCGGCATTGCCGGTGGTACGCGAGCGCCTGCTCGCCTGCGGCCACGTCGATGCGATCGACCTGCCCGGCCTGTCCGACGACCGTCGCCCGATCATCGCCGGTGGCGTGCTGATCCTCGAAGCCGCGTTCAATGCGCTGGACCTGCAGCGCATGCAAGTCAGCGCCGCCGCCCTGCGCGAAGGCGTGCTGCATGACCTGCTCGGCCGTGGCGGCGAGGATGATCCCCGCCTGTCCTCGGTCGCCGCGCTGATGCAGCGTTACGGTGCGGACCTGGCGCAAGCGCAGCGGGTCGAAGCCACCGCGCTGCGGCTGTTCGACCAGGTCGCGAGCGAATGGCAGCTGGACGCGGACGCACGCCGGCTGCTGGCCTGGGCCGCGCGCCTGCACGAACTTGGCCTCGCCATCGCGCATAGCGGCTACCACCGCCACGGTGCCTACCTGCTGCAGAACTCGGACATCGCCGGCTTCTCGCAGCAGGGCCAGAATTACCTCGCCGCACTGGTGCGCTGCCATCGCCGCAGCGTGCCGCGCAACGCCTTCGAGATGATCCCGGATCGCCTGTTGGCGCATGCCCGGCACAGCGCGGCCTTGTTGCGCCTCGCGGCACTGCTGCATCGCGCGCGGGGTGATGCGATTCCGCCCGGCCTGCAATTGCGTGCGGACGGCGAAGCGCTCATCTTCCGCGTGGATGGCCGCTGGTTGCAGTCGCATCCGCTGCTGCGCGCCGACCTCGATACCGAATGCGAGGACATGTCGGGCCTGGGCGTGCGCTTGAAGCTGGTGATCGACTGATTTCGATGGACTCGAAAAACGAAAGGCCGACGCAGACGCCGGCCTTTCGTGCACCCTGGCTCGAATCAAGACCTCAGTTGGCCGCCTGCGGCTTGCGCGGCAACCGCTGTGGTCGCATCGCGGTGTTGTAGGCGAACGCGGCGACGATGGCGGCGGCCTGCTTCAGGTCGTCCTCCACGGCATGGTCGAACGTATCCAGATCGCTGTGATGGACGTGGGTGAAGTAGTCCAGCGGATCCTGCACGAACTGGAAGCCGGGCACACCGACCGCATCGAAGCTGATGTGGTCGGTGCTGCCGGTGTTCTGCTGGGTGACGATGGTGGCCCCGAGGTCATGCCAGGGGCGCAGCCATTCCTCGAAGATCGGCGCGACGGCCAGGTTCTCCTGCGCGTAGATGCCGCGGATCCTGCCGCTGCCGTTGTCGAGGTTGTAGTACGCCGCGATGCGTTCGAATTCCGGCCCCGGGATCGGCCGGCCCTTGTTTTGACGGAAGAACGCCGGGATCGCCTTCTGTTCCGGATCGGTGGGTTCCGGGAAGTGCGCGACGTGGCGGGCGACATAGTCCTGCGAGCCGATCAGGCCCTGTTCTTCGCCAGTCCAGAGCGCGACTCGGATGGTGCGGTTGGGGCGCGCACCGATGGCCTTGAGGATGCGCATCGCCTCCATCATCACCGCCACGCCGGCGCCGTTGTCGTTGGCGCCGGAACCGGCATGCCAGGAATCCATGTGCGCGCCCAGCATCACGATCTCGTTGCGCTGCGGGCCGGTACCGGGAATCTCGGCGATGGTGTTGTAACCGGGTTGGTTGGCGGCATCGGTGAACTGCGCATCCACCCGCACTCGCATCCGTACCGCCTGCTTGTCTTTCAGCGCGCGCATCACCGTGTTGTACTGTTCTGCGGCCATCACCAGCGCGGGCACGCCGACCGATTCACCGGCCTTGCGCGAGCCGCCACCGGACACCCGCAGGATGCCGTCGTTGGAACTGCTGATCGACACCGTGGCCAGCACGCCTTCATCGGCGAGGAATTGATTCACCAGCGGTGCCATCTCCATGCGGGCGCGGAAGCGCGCCATCATCGCCGGGTCGAAGCCGCGGTCCTTCGGCATCGGGAAGCTCAGCATCTCGTCCAACTGCGAATCGGTATAACGCTGGAAATCGACCTTGTCGCTGGGCTTGTAGGCGCGCGCGTCATCGACGAACACGATCTTGCCACGCAGTTTGCCTTTCCATTCCTGCAGGTCGGCCTTCGATTCCAGCTTGACGAAGATCGCGTCACCTTCGACCGTGCCACTGGTCCCCGGCGTCCACGCCTTCGGCAACGCATGCAGCGGCATCGCCCGCGGCGTGAGCATCTCGACCTGCACATCGCTGAACACCCAACCGCGACCGAGGTCGTCCACCGATTCATCGTGGACATTCGAGAGCCCCCACTCGCCGAACTGCTGGCGGGTCCAGCGGTTGGCCTCGGCCATCGACGGCGACAGGGTCAGGCGCGGCCCGATCTTGTCGGTCAGATGGCTCAAGGTGGCCATCACCTGCGAGTGATGCAGCGCCTCGGCGCGGATGCGTGCAGTCATGTCCAGATCGACGCGCTCCTGCGCCGACGCGTTGTGCAGGCCCGCCACGCCCGCGGTCAGCAGCGCGGCCGTCCACAGCAGATGCTTCATCGAAATCCCCGGCTTGATTGATCGCAGGCCAGTCTATCGAGCTTGCCTGCGCAGCGACTGGGCCATCGGTCATGGAAATGGCGACGGCTGCTCGCGCAGTCCGCCGCCTTTGCCTGCAGCGAATTTCCGGTTCGCGTCAGGCGCTGGGAGCGGCGAGCACCTCCTCAGCCCGCCGCTTCAGCGAAGCCCAACCGCCCTCAGCGAATTTCCGGTTCGCGTTGGGCTGCCTGGTACCAATCCACCTTGCGGGTCGCGAGCATGATCGCGCCGAGGATCGCGAACAGCAGGCCGGAGCCAAGCACCAGCGCGTTGTCCTCCGACAACAGCAGGCCGTACAGCACGCCATACAAGGTGCCGAGCATGGCCGCGAAGCCCAGCCCGCGCAGCCAGCCGCGCAGCACCGCCGACAGGTAGACACCGATCAGGCCCACGCAGGCGACCGATGCCACCAGGTAGGACAGGCCGAAGTCGATGTGCTCGCTGAGGCTGACCAGCAACAGGAAGAAGATGGCGATCGCCATGCCCACCAGCAGGTACTGGATCGGATGCACCCGCACCTGCTTGATCAGCTCGAACATGAAGAACCCGATGAAGGTCAGCAGCACGAACAGCAGGCCGTACTTGGTCGCGCGATCCGCCTGCATATAGGGATTGACCGGATCCAGCAGGGACACACTGACCGTATCCGCCGGCGGCATCCACGCGGCCGCGCCATCTCCGCCATCGCGTGGCGCATTGGCGAAGCCGTCGGCCGATGCCAGGGTCGGCTCCTGCTGGTAGCGCCGCTGCGCATTGGTCGCCACCGAGGCGATCTGCCAACGTGCACGGAAGCCATCGCCACCGACATCCTGCTGCGGCGACATGCCGGAAAAGCCCGGATGCGGCCAGCTCGAGCGCAGGCGCAGATCATTCTGGTTGCCCAGTGGCAGCATCGCGAAGGTTTCGGTGCCACGCAGCTGCAGGTCGGCGCGCACGTCGAGGCGCAGGCGCTGCCCTGCTACCGGCGCTGGCAGGCGCACATGCACGCCCGAGCCATCGGCATGGCCCAGCCCTTGCACCACCGTGGCCGCTGCGCCGTTGATGCTGAAACGCGGTGCGCCACGCAGGCCACCGACGTCGGCGATGCCGAGGCTCAGCCACGGCTGGCCGATGGTCCGCTGCACGCCGTCGGCAGGCTCCGGGATCACCGCGTCGAAGCGCGCCTGCGCGTTGCCGTCCCATTCGTACACGCGCACCTGATGCAGCCCGCGGCGGCGCGTGTCCGGCTTGAGCACGCCATCCATCGCCAGGGTTTCCGGAAAGTACGTCCATTGCCCATGCTTGCGCCGCACGATCTGGCGCACACGGCCATCGTCCTCATTGCTGGTTTCCGTCACCCGCTCCTCGTACGGCACCACCAGCACCGGCCCGGCCAGCACCTGGCGGCCACCATAGCTGGCGGCGATGTCGCGCACCGCCGCTTCCCGGTACTGCTGCCGGTCCTGAATCACCCCGCGCACCATCTGCAGCGGGATCAGGATCGCCAGCGTCAGCACCACCACCATCACCGCCTTGAACGTCAACCGCATCGCCCTGCTCCATCGGAAAGACGTGCACAGCGTGGCGGTGCCATTCGATGCCACGATGGCGCGACGATGAAGTGGGTGTGAAGCGATGTCCGCCGGCCTGTGGGAGCGCACCGCAGGGGCGCGATGCTTTTCTGTGGGAGCGCACCGCAGGGGCGCGAACGCCGTTGCAGGATTCCACATCCGGGTGCGATCCGCATACCTGCAGTCGCACCCCTGCGGTGTGCTCCCACAACGCAACTCAGCATCGCACTCCTGCGGTGTGCTTCTACAACGCAACACAGCATCGCGCCCCTGTGGTGCGCTCCTACACGAGCGGGAGCACGACGGTCGCGATCGCGCCGCCGCCTTGGCGATTGGCCAAGCTCACGCTGCCGGCGTGCAGCTTGGCGATCTCGGCGACGAAGTTCAGCCCCAGTCCGCTGCTGCGCGCACCACCGTCCGGACGCGGCAAGGAATAGAAGCGCTCGAATGCGCGCTCCAATGCAAATGCAGGCAAGCCAGGCCCGCGGTCGGCGACCTCGATATGGATGTGCTTGTCATCGCATCCGATCCGCAACTCGACCACGCCCTGACGCGGCGAGAAATCGATGGCGTTATCGAGCAGATTACCCAGCAACTGCCGCAGCAGGAACGGATCGCCCGATAGCCCCGGCACGCCAGTCGCAAGCTGTAGTTGCAACTCCACATCCCGCGCCTGCGCCCGTGGTGCGACATCCTCCCGCGCTTCGCGCGCCAGTGCGGCGATGTCCACCCTCTGCGGCGTATCAATGTGCTGCCGATGTTCCAACGCCGCCAACTCCAGCAACCGATCGATCATCCCGGCCATGCGCCGACTCTGCGCATCGATACTGGCGACGAAGCGCGCGCGATCCGTCTCCGGCAGCGGCCCTTCCAGCAATTCCGCGGCACCGCGGATCGCCGCCAGTGGGCTTTTCAGTTCATGGGTCAGCGCGTGCACGTAGCGTTCGACGTACTGCTTGCCTTCCAGCTGCAAGCGCATGGTTTCCAGCGCCCGGCCAAGATCAGCGAACTCGCCGGCGGCATTCGGCAGCACGGCGCGTTCGCCCCGCGTCACCGCATCTGCATAGCGGCGCAAGGCCAGCAACTGCCGCGACAGCCACCACGCCGCGAGCACGCCGATCAGCAGCGCGCTGCCCAGCAAGACCCCGCCCCAGCGCAGGATCGTGGTCTGGCTGCGGGCGATGAAGGGCTGGATGCTGCGGTTCGGTTTCGACACGGTGAGCACGCCGACGATGCGCGCTTGTGCATCACGGATCGGCGCGGCGACATACATCACCGTGCTGGTCTCGTCATTCGGGTCGTCGCGGGTGGAACGTGCGCCGTACTGGCCACGCAGGGTGCGCCGGACATCGTTCCAGCGCGAATTGTCGCGCCCGACTTCCTTGCCGGCCGAATCGAACAAGACAATTCCGCGCGCATCGGTCACCTCGATGCGATAGCTGGTGCGCTGTTTGTCCTCGCCCCAGATGCGCGCATCCAGTGTGCGTTGCGACATCGCCCGGACGCGCGCCGCAAAGCGGCCATCGGCGATGTGCCCGGCCAGCAGGTCGTCGGTGGCGAGTTCCGCCAGCACATTGGCGGTATCGGCGAGGGTGTCCTCCATCGCCTGGCGCACGCCCGGCTTGACCTGCTGCACGAACACGTTGACCAGCAGCAACGCGGCCAGCGCCACGATCAGGAAGTAGCCCAATAGCACGCGCAGTGCGATTCGCATGGCGCTCAGTCCACGTCGATGGAATAGCCCAGCCCGCGATGGGTGCGGATCGGGTCACGCGCCGGATCCAACTGGCGCAGCTTGGCGCGCAGGGTCTTGACGTGGGTATCGACGGTGCGCTCGCCGGTCTCCAGCGCATCCGCCCACACCCGATCGAGCAATTGTGCACGACTCAGGATCGCGCCGGGTCGGTGCAGCAGTTCGGCCAGCAACGCATGCTCATAGCGGGTCAAGTCCAGCCACTGTCCGGCGAAGCGGACGCGATGGGCGGCGGCATCGACCTCGAAACAGCCACGCTGCCGCGGCTGGCCAGCGTCGTGCCGACGCAGCCGCGCGCGCACCCGTGCCACCAGCTCGCGCGGGGAGAAGGGCTTGGCGATGTAGTCATCGGCCCCCAGCTCAAGCCCCAGCACCCGATCGATCTCGTCGCTGCGCGCAGTCAGGAAGATCACCGGCACCGCGCTGGTTTCGCGCAGGGCCCGGCACACGTCGAAGCCACTGCAATCCGGCAGGCCGACATCGAGGATCACCAGATCGATCCCGCCCCGCGCCAGCCGCGGCAGCACCTGCCCGCCCAGCAGCACGTGTTCGGCTGCAAAGCCGTCGGCGCGCAGCGCATACAGCACCGTCTCGGCAATGGCGGCTTCGTCTTCGGCCAACAGGATCGTCGCGGACATGGTGGTCATCCTAGCCGAGCACATGGCGCGGTTTGCGTCGCGAGTGTGAAGTCCAGGCCGATGCGACAATGCCGGCATGAACTACCGCCACGCCTTCCACGCCGGCAACCACGCGGACGTGCTCAAGCACGTCGTGCTGCTGGCCCTGTGCGACGCCCTGATCGCCAAGCCCGCACCCTGTTTTGCGCTGGATACCCACGCCGGGCGCGGCCTGTACAAGCTCGACGGAGAAGCGGCGCAGGCCACCGGCGAAGCCCTCGACGGCATCGCCCGCTTGCAGGCCGAAGCCCCACGCGACCCTGCGATCCAGCGTTATCTGGCGGCCGTCCGCGCCTGCCGCGAACGCCATGGCGGCACCGCCTATCCCGGTTCGCCCTGGCTGCTGGCACACGCCTTGCGCGAACAGGACCGCATCGCTGCTTGCGAATTGCATCCCGAAGAGGCGCATGTCCTGCGTGGCCACTGCGCCGGCGACGACCGGATCGCGGTGCACGCGCGCGATGGCTACGCCGCCGTCAAGGCGCTGTTGCCGCCGAAACAGGGCGCGCAGAAGTTCGCGCGCGGCCTGGTACTGATCGATCCGCCGTTTGAAGCGCAGCTGGATGAATTCGATGCCGCGCTTGCGGCCCTCAAGGACGGGCTGGGGCGCTGGCCACAAGGCACCTTCGCGCTTTGGTATCCGATCAAGCAGGGCCGCGCACTGCAGCCGTTCCGGCGCGCCGCCGCCAGGCTGGAAGCGAAGTCCGCGCTGCTGCTGGAATTGCTGGTGCGACCGGACGATTCGCCGCTGCGCATGAACGGCAGCGGCCTGTTGCTGCTGAATCCGCCGTGGCAGTTCGACGCGACCATGCAGCCGACGCTGGATGGCATCCGTCGCGCGCTTGGTGAAACCGGCGCAAGCGCACGCACGGAGTGGCTGCGCACCCCGGCCTGAGGCAGGCGCAGCCACGGCATGCGAAAATTGCCCGGCCTCCCAAGCCCGTCCACCCATGCCCTCCAGCTTCTTCGCCCTGTTCGACGACATCGCGTCCCTGCTCGATGACATTTCCGCGATGACCAAGATCGCCGCGGGCAAGACCGCGGGCGTGGTCGGCGACGACCTCGCGCTCAACGCCGAGCAGGTCTCCGGCACCGCCGCCGACCGCGAATTGCCGGTGGTGTGGGCGGTGGCGAAAGGCTCGATGTGGAACAAGGTGATCCTGGTGCCGACGGCGATGGCCATCTCCGCCTTCGAGGCCTGGCTGCACGGCCGTGACATCAACATCCCGCTGATCATCTGGCTGCTGATGCTGGGTGGCGGCTATCTCTGCTACGAAGGGGTGGAAAAACTCGTTCATAACGTCGCCAAGAAACGCCGCCCGCCGGTCGAGGACGCTGCCCCGCAGGCCAGCGCTGCGGCCGACGAAGCAGAATTCGATCTGGTCGCCTTCGAAAAGGAAAAGATCGAAGGCGCGATCAAGACCGATTTCGTGCTGTCGGCGGAAATCATCGTGATCGCCCTGGGCACCGTCGCCTTCCAGCCGCTGCTGGCGCAATTCGGCGTGCTGGCGGTGATCGCGGTGATGATGACGGTGGGCGTGTACGGGCTGGTTGCCGCCATCGTCAAACTGGACGACCTCGGCCTGCACCTGTCGCGCGAAGGCAATGGTCGGCTGCGTGCGGCGCTGGGTCGCGGCATCCTCGCCTTCGCGCCGCGGCTGATGAAGTTCCTGTCGGTGGCCGGCACGGTGGCGATGTTCATGGTCGGTGGCAGTATCCTCGTCCACGGCATCCCGGCCCTGCACCATTTCACCGAGCACCATGTCGATGATCTGATCGGCTGGCTGGGCGTCGCGCTGGTCAATATCGGCGTCGGCATCCTCGCCGGCGCGGTCTTGGTCGCCGCCATGACCGCCTTCCAGAAATTGCACGCCGGCTTGCGCCGGAGCAAGGCTTGATTCAACCTCCGGGCGTATCGCCCGTTCTTAACGCAGCCTACGCGAGGATGACAGGATGGCCGCCCGCAACCGCATGCCGCCCTGGCACGAACACATCCGCCTGCCGAACGGGCGCGAAGTCCTGATCCGCCCGGTGCGTCCGGAGGACGCGGAGCCAATGCGCGCAGCCTTCCCGCTGCTGCAGCCGGAGGAAATCCGCCAACGCTTCCTGCATCCGATGAAGGAGCTGAGCGGGCACGACCTCGAACACCTGGTGCGGCCGGATCCGCATCGCGATTTCGCGCTGGTCGCTGCCGAACCCTTGCCGCCCGGCGAGGCCCTGGTCGGTGCGGTGGCGCGGATCGCCATCGAAAGCAATGGCAAGAATGCCGAATTCGCCATCCTGGTCAGCCATTACATCAATGGCATGGGCCTGGGTCGGCGGATGATGCGCAAGCTGGTGCGCTGGGCGCGCGGGCGCAAGGTGCTACGCATTTATGGCGACGTGCTGGAAAGCAACCTGCCGATGCAGTCCCTCGCCGGCTCGTTGGGCTTCCACCGCGAATCCGCCGATGAAGCCGGGCTGGTGCGAATGGTGCTCGACCTGCCGCCGCCCAAGCCCAAATTGTTGCGGCCGCCGCTGGCACCGACGGCGTGAGCTTGGCTCGAAAAGGCGAGGTTGCACCTGGCGCGTCCGGATCGCGCCCCTGCGGTGCGCTCCTACATGACGTGATTGATCACGCCTCGGTGCCGCGTGCCAGGCATGCCATTTCAAACGAATGATCCACGCACATCCGCGTCAATCCTTGGCGAATTGCTCCTACGGCTCTTCGTGGGAGCGCACATCTAAGGCAATGCTGAAAAAATCCGCCCTGGACTTTTTCAGCACCACCGAGTCCGGCACATGTCCGGACTCGGCTCACACGGATCAATCGCTTGCGTGAATGAGCCGTGGCCGGCCATCCTTGGTCGGCAGGCAACGCCCACTTGATCAGCGTTGCCCTAAAATCACGGTTTCCCCGCGCACGCTGCGCCGACCTCCGGTGCCCTGCGCTCGCCTGAACGCCCCTGATGCCGCTTCCCGGATTGAGTTTCCCCGTTCCGCTGCCCCGCGCCGGCCAACAGCGCGCATGGTGGCGCCTGCCCGGTTCGTTTACCGGCCTCGCCTGCGCGATCCTGTCGGCCTGCCAGCAGCACGATGGCCCGTTGCTGGTGGTCGCCGCGGACAACGCCGCCGCCCATCAGCTCGAATCGGATCTGCGCCTGCTGGCCGGTACCGACAGCGAACTGGCAATCCTCGGTTTCCCCGACTGGGAAACCCTGCCCTACGACCGCTTCAGCCCGGACCCGGAGATCGTCAACCGGCGTCTGTCCACCCTGGCCGCCCTGCCCGACCTGCACCGCGGCGTGGTGGTGGTGCCCGTCGCCACCCTTATGCAGCGATTGGCCCCGCGCAGTCACGTCATCGGCAGCCGGTTCGATCTGCGTACCGGCCAACGGCTCGACCTCGACGCCGAGAAACGCCGTCTGGAAACCGCCGGCTACCGCAACGTGCCACAGGTGTACGACCCCGGCGATTTCGCAGTGCGCGGCGGCCTGCTCGACGTCTACCCGATGGGTGCCGACGCGCCGATCCGGATCGAGCTGCTCGACGACGAAATCGAGGCGATCCGTGCATTCAATCCCGACAGCCAGCGCTCGCTGGAAAAGATCGCCAAGATTCAATTGCTGCCGGGCCGCGAGTTCCCGCTGGAAGACGCGCCGGTGCAACGCGCGCTGGCGACGCTGCGCGAGCGCTTCGATATCGACCTGCGCCGCAGTCCGCTGGTGCAGGACCTCAAGGCCGGGCTGGCACCAGCCGGCATCGAGTACTACCTGCCGCTGTTCTTCGAACCGCCGCGCGGTGCCACCACCGGCACCGAAACACTGTTCGATTACCTTGTCCCGAACACCCTGCCCTTGCTAGCCAGCGGCGTCGCGGCCGCCATGGACGCCACCTGGCAGCGCACCGGCGAACGCTACGAACAGCTGCGCCACGACATCGAGCGGCCGATCCTGCCGCCCGCCGAGCTGTGGCTGCCACCTGATGCCCTGCGCGAGCGGCTCAACGCGGGGCCGCGCATCGAGATTTGCGATCCGCAGCACCCACGCCATGGGGAAGCCCATCCACTGCCGGTGCAGCCCGCGCCTGCATTGCCGCTGGCACGCAAGGAACACGCCTCCGACGCAGCCCTGCACGAGTTCCTCGGTCACTATCCGGGCCGGGTGCTGATCGCCGCAGATTCCGCCGGCCGTCGCGAGGCCTTGCTGGACGTGTTGCATGCGGCCGAATTGAAGCCTGCGGTGGTGGAGAGCTGGAGTGCTTTTGCACTCCCTTCTCGCTCCGGGAGAGGGTGGCGCGAAGCGCCGGATGAGGGCGCATTGGCGCACCCAACCCTCACCCCAACCCCTCTCCCGGAGGGAGAGGGGCCTGCCTTCGCCATTGCGGTCGCGCCCTTCGACGACGGCTTCGCGCTCGACAACCCCCGCCTGTGCGTCCTCACCGAGCGCCAGCTGTTCCCGGAACGCGCAGCGCTGCCACGCGGCCGCAAGCGCGTCGGCCGCGAACCCGAAGCCATCATCCGCGACCTCGGCGAGCTCACTCTAGGTGCGCCCATCGTCCACGAAGACCACGGCGTCGGCCGCTACCGAGGCTTGGTCGCGATGCAGGTCGGTGGCCTGCCCGGCGAATTCCTCGACATCGAATACGCCAAAGGCGACCGGCTGTATGTCCCGGTGGCCCAGCTCGACCGCATCAGCCGCTATTCCGGCGCCAATCCCGACACCGCGCCGCTGCACAACCTCGGTGGCGAGCAGTGGGCGAAGGCGAAGAAGAAAGCCGCCGACAAGGTCCGCGACGTCGCCGCCGAACTGCTGGAAATCCAGGCCAAACGGCAAGCGCGGCGCGGGATGGCGATCGATGTCGATCGCATCCTATATGAACCGTTCGCCGCCGCTTTTCCGTTCGAGGAAACCCCCGACCAGCACGCCGCCATCGAGGCGGTGTTGCGCGATCTGGCCAGCAGCCAGCCGATGGACCGCGTGGTCTGTGGCGACGTCGGTTTCGGCAAGACCGAAGTCGCGGTGCGCGCCGCCTTCGCCTGCGCCAGCGCCGGCAAGCAGGTGGCACTGCTGGTGCCCACCACCCTGCTGGCCGAGCAGCACTACCAGACCCTGCGCGATCGCTTCGCCGACTGGCCGTTGCGGGTGGAAGTGCTCTCACGCTTCAAGTCGAAGAAGGAGATCGAAGCCGAGCTGCAGAAGCTGGCCGAGGGCAAGCTCGACGTCATCGTCGGCACCCATCGCCTGCTGCAACCCGACGTGAAGTTCTCCGATCTTGGCCTGGTCATCGTCGACGAGGAACAGCGCTTCGGCGTGCGCCAGAAAGAGGCGCTGAAGAAGCTGCGCGCCAATGTGCACCTGCTGACCCTCACCGCCACGCCAATCCCGCGCACCCTGAACATGGCGATGGGCGGTCTGCGTGATCTGTCGATCATCGCGACGCCGCCGGCCAATCGCCTCGCCGTGCAGACCTTCGTCCATGTCTGGGACGAAGCCCTGCTGCGCGAAGCCTTCCAGCGCGAACTGGCGCGCGGCGGGCAGGTCTATTTCCTGCACAACGAGGTCGAAAGCATCGGGCGCATGCACGAAACGCTGCAGGCCCTGGTGCCCGAGGCGCGCATCGGGATCGCGCATGGCCAGCTCCCCGAGCGCGAGCTGGAACGGGTGATGCTCGATTTCCACAAGCAGCGCACCAATGTTCTGCTGTGCTCGACCATCATCGAATCCGGCATCGATATCCCCAATGCCAACACCATCCTGATCCATCGCGCCGACAAGTTCGGGCTTGCGCAGTTGCACCAGTTGCGCGGCCGGGTCGGCCGCAGCCATCACCGCGCCTATGCCTACCTGCTGACGCCGGACGGTCGCAACATCACCCCCGACGCGAAAAAGCGACTCGAGGCAATCGCCTCGATGGACGAGCTCGGCGCCGGCTTCACCCTCGCCACCCACGACCTGGAAATCCGCGGTGCCGGCGAATTGCTCGGTGAGGAGCAGAGCGGGCAGATGACCGAGGTCGGCTTCAGCCTCTACACCGAGCTGTTGGCGCGTGCGGTGAAATCCATCAAGCAGGGCAAGCTGCCCGATATCGACGATGCCGACCGCCACGGTGCCGACGTGGATCTGCATATCCCCGCCCTGATCCCCGACGACTTCCTGCCGGATCCGCACCTGCGCCTGACCCTGTACAAACGCATCAGCGCCGCGCCGGACCTCGATGCATTGCGCGACCTGCAAGTGGAGATGATCGACCGCTTCGGTCTGTTGCCGGAGCCGGCCAAACACCTGTTCGCCACCGCGGAATTGAAACTCGACGCCACCCGCCTCGGCATCCGCAAGCTCGATCTCGGCGGCAGCGGCGGCCGCGTGCAGTTCGTCGAAAAACCCAATGTCGATCCGATGGCGGTGATCCGGCTGATCCAGGGCCAGCCCAAGCACTACCGCATGGACGGCCCGGACAAGCTGCGGATGACCCTCGACTTGCCCAACGCCAGCGCACGGCTGCAATGCGCGCGTGGCCTGCTGACCGCGCTGGCGCCGGGCTGAAGGCGGCCAGAGCAAGCGCCCTGACCTCAGCGCCTTTCCTCACCAGCCGTCCGGCGAGTTGACGGGGGGGGACATGCAGTTGCTGAACTGCGAGCGCATCACGTCCTTCGCATCGTCCCTCGATGACACCGAGTCGGATCGATACGTTCACTGCCCACGCGGCGGGGAGACCCACGCCAGAGCCAAACTTGACGACATCCTGATCGGGTTTTCCTCTAGCATTTGCTTTGTATGCGCATGCGCTTCCACACATTCCTGGCGAGCCTGCTGCTCAGCGCCTGCGCCATGCTCCCTTCGACGACACAGGCCGTGACCTGCTTCGTCGTCCGCCACGCGGAAAAGGTCGACGCCAGTCGCAATCCCGATTTGAACGCCGATGGCCTGGCGCGAGCGCAAGCGCTCGTGGATCGCCTTGCACGGCAAGACCTCTCGGCGATCTACACCACCGATTTCATGCGCACCACGCAAACCGTCTTGCCCACCGCCTATCCTGCCTCGCACCCGGCAGCCGAGTTCACCGCACGCCTGCGTGCCGCACACCCGCAGGGAAGCATCCTGATCGCGGGCCATAGCGGTACCGTACCCGCCATCGTCGCCGCCCTGTGCGGATGCAGCGTCACGCCGATGCCTGACGACGAATACGACCGACTCAGCATCATCCACATCGGCGCCAATGGCCGAAAAAGCCTGCACGTCGAGCGCCATGGCGCGCCCTAAATCAGGCCATGAACAGCCAACCTCCCACATGGAATGGGCAGATCGACACCCTGTATGCCCGTCAGAATGACCTCGCCGCACAAGTCATGCTGCGCGATGGGTTCGCAAAACCGCTGCGCACCGTGGCAGGGTTCCGTGTCGATGCGGAAAGTGATGACGGTGCCGATGCAGCCAGCATCCACGCCAAGGTGGTCCTGCTGGATGCGGACACGATGGAGGTTCTTGAGCAGCGCGAGACACGCGCCCCCTCCCGCATGCCGAACAACCCCGACCTGCTCGGCTTCCGCTTCCTGCCGGCGATGCTGGAGGCACTGGAATCGTTGTCACAGCGCCCCGACCTTGCCTTCGTCGCTGGCCACGGCATCGACCATCCGCGTCGCTTCGGCGTGGCCTCCCACTTCGCCCTGGCTGCAAACCTTCCCAGCGTCGGCATCAGCCAATCCACCCTCATCGGCACGTCAAGGCTTGCCCTGCATGAAATGCGCGGCGCGTTCACCCCATTGCGTGATGGCAAGATGCAGGTCGGCTGGCTGTTACGCAGCAAGGTGGGCGAAGCTCCGTTGGTGGTCGCGCCCGGCCACCGCGTTTCGCTGGCGTCGGCCCCGGGCCTCGTCATGCGTTACGTCACACGATATCGACTCCCGGAACCACTTCGGTTCGCCACACCGACGTGAGACCCCGCGAGCCACTTTGTCGCATCATGGCAGTACTTGGCTTTTCCTGGAGGACGTTCGATGCGCGATTTCACCCAAAATCTCGCCTTGCTCAGTGCATCCATCCTGCTGGTCGGCTGCATCAGCAATAGCCAGACCTCGTCGCCGACTGCAACGGAGCGTGACAGCAATATTGCCGATTTGACCCGAGCACCGCCAAGCGCATCCACGAACCCGCGACCTAACGGTGCACCGCCGAATCAAACAACAGCATCATCTCCCACGGAGCACACCATGGGTAACGATCCCTCACAAGCACAGGCGGATACCCCGCGCACACTGACACTCAAACAAGGTGAAAACGCACGCCTTGGCGACGGCAGCCACTTGACCTACCTGAAACTCCTCAACGATTCACGCTGCCCCCCTGACGTGCAATGCATCTGGGCCGGCAACGCCGAAATCCAATTGCACTGGGCCCCGGCCATCGGTGATCAGGACAAGACATTCCCGCTCAATACCAGCCCAGTAGGGGGGAAGCCCGTCTCCGCAATCATCGGATCGTCCGAAGTCCGGATCCACTCCCTCGAACGTGGACCAGCACCTGCAGCAACACTCGAAATCAAGCCAACGACACCTTGAACGATACGTACGGCATCCGATTGCTTCGGCTATCGTGACAGCGACGCCAACAGACGAGACGGACTGCTCAAGGGTATTGCCTTCATGTGCCGCTACTCGGGCACATCAATAACCGACATCCAACGGACTGCGCACACCCCGCCCTCCACGATTCAGGACATGGGTATAAATCTGCGTCGTCGCCACATCCTTGTGTCCGAGCAGTTCCTGGATCGTGCGAATGTCATATCCGGCTTCCAGCAAATGAGTAGCGAAGGAATGACGCAATGTGTGTGCACTCAGCAGCTTTTCGATCCCCGCCTGCGCTCGGGCATGCTTGATCGCCCTGGAAAGCACCGCATCATCAACATGATGGCGATGCACCCGGCCGGTCCGAGGATCGGCAGAGAGATGCTCGGAAGGAAAGACGTATTGCCAGCCGAATTCCTTGGCGGCATTCGGATACTTGTAAGCCAGTGCAAAGGGTAGAGGCGTCTCGCCAAGCCCCTCCAACAAGTCCCTGGCATGAAGCACACGCGCCCGTTCAACCTCATGCCGTAACGGCTCCTCCAATGCGCGCGGCAACATCGTGCGCCGATCCTTCGCCCCCTTTCCATTTCGGATCAGGATTTCATTTCGTGAAAAATCCACATCCTTGACTCGCAGCCGCAGGCACTCCATCAATCGCATGCCCGTGCCATACAACAAACTGGCAAGCAACCATGGCCGGCCATCCATCATGGATAACAGGCGTCGGACTTCTTCGAGTGAAAGTACCGTTGGCAATCGCCGCGGCCGCTTTGCCCGGAGTACCGAATCCATCCACGGCAATTCAACCTGCAACACCTCCCGGTACAGAAACAGTAGCGCAGACAGCGCTTGGTTCTGCGTACTTGCCGCCACCTGCCCATCCACCGCCAGCCGGCTCAGGAAGTCATCGACTTCGGCACCCCCAAGCTCCCGTGGATGCCGTTTCCCATTGGCCAATATGAACCGACGAATCCACCCAAGATAGGCTTGCTCTGTACGCAAACTGTAGCGTTTTGCATGCAATTTTCGCCGAACCTCGCCTATCAAGCTCGGAACGCGCTCAATTTTCGACTTACCGACTACACCCCTGACATCGTGCGCGTATCCCATACAACCCCGATTGTTTGGCCATAGGGCGCTCAATGTAAGTGCCTAGACATCGCCGCAAATCAGGCAAACGATTGATTACAGCTAGGAAAAGCCCTTGACCAGCACCACCTAGAAGCCTCAACATGCCCCCTACACCCCCTCGCTGGGGTCTACTAGGCGTTAGGCCCATGAAGAAAAGTCATCTGCGCGTGCTGGTTCTAGCTGGTCTTGTCCCAGTTTTTGCATCGGCTTGCGCACAGAACGCCACCATCAAGCTGTATGACCATATCGCCGGCCCCGCCGTGCACGTTCACTCGACGACCCTTTTAGAGAGCGGATCAGTCGTGTTTGATGAGTACAACATCACCAGCCAGAAAGATCGCGCGACTGACGGCGTATCAACTTTGTGCAGAATGCCTTCCGCAACTGCAGCCTCTGTGGCTGAACAAGCATTCGCAATCACTTCCGGACTGCCATCGATTGTTGATCCAGATGAACCACAAGTTCTAGATGGTCCATTTAGATCCATAACTATTCGCAAAGGCGAGCGCGAGTTCAGGTCCACTTCGAGCAGCTACGATTCACCTAAATCACAAGACGCCAAGCGTTTTCTAGCCGCGTGGCATCAGCTTGAGCAACTGCTGTCATGTCATGGGCCTAACAATTCATTCAAGCCGACGCCGCTTCGCGGCGCGGCTTAATTCAGGCGTTAGGCGTCCACGGAGAATCATCGCGCATGCAACAAGCAATCGCTCATATCTCTCTTGTAGTCCGTGAGTACGACGAAGCTATCGCCTTCTATGTCGGCACCCTCGGCTTTGAACTGCTCGAAGACTCACCCCGACCGGAGCAGAATAAGCGTTGGGTTGTTGTCGCCCCGCCAGGCAGTCCAGGCACATCACTGCTGCTGGCTCGTGCCAGCACCCCAGAGCAACGCGACCTTGTCGGAAACCAAACTGGTGGCCGGGTCTTTTTGTTTCTGCAAACTGATGACTTCTGGCGTGATTACAACCGCTTTGTAGCAGCGGGCGTCGAGTTTGCTCGTCCACCTTCTGAAGAAGCATATGGCACCGTGGCCGTGTTCAAGGATCTGTACGGCAACCTCTGGGATCTGCTCCAGTACAACGGGTCTGTTCCATACATCCTCGGGTCCGCCTAACAATTCGTTCAAGCCGAGTCCGCTTCGCGGCCTCGGCGCTGGCGCTAAGATTGTCCCAACGCCGCGGCCGCTCATCGGCCCGGCTTAACTCAGGCGTTAGGGCCCACATGAGACTTTCGGTGTTTCTGGCAGCCTTACTTTTATGGCCTTCAATCGCCAATGCATGTCGCGAGCTTTCACCGGAAGCTCAATTTGAATTGTCGGACACAGTCATTGTTGGCCGAATATCAAGCGTGATCATCCCGGAACTTGACTCACTCCAACAAGGCACGACAGAAATTGACGCTCTGAGTCGGGTAGTGGCAGGTGATCGGATTTTTCGCATAGTTGTAACTGAGACGCGCAAAGGAACGCCAATCACAAATCTGACAGTCAAAGTAAACCGTTGTACTGGGGCATCTCATGGTGTCGGCGAGCGCGTCGTTGCCTATCAGGCACATGATGACTCATGGCGAGTCTCTGGGTTTGTTTCGGAGCTTCAAGAGCGCGGGCCCTAACAATTCGTTCAAGCCGACCCAGCTTCGCGGCGGCAATGTGCTAAGGTTGGGTCGTTCTTGTTTGCCGCCGCTCCGCCGGTCGGCTTAACTCAGGCGTTAGCCGTCATCACTGCATCGCGCAGTCGGAAGTAGGCATTTGCAATGCCGCTAGACGGCAGCTCGTCATAGATGCGATCATCCGGCCATTCTCTGATGATCTGATATGCGGACTCGATGGCCTCAAGCATCGCAATCGCGCCGACGTTGAGTGCTGGCGATGCTGCAATCATGCGGGCGTTGGCTTTAGACTTCTCGTCAACCGAATGATTGAACCCAAACACATGCGCCACAAACGTGTCACCGCTATCTGTCACGTGCCAATTCGCATCAACCCCAATGCTCGGCGGCAACATCCGCCAGGGGCCTAAAGTGTGTTTCACTTCCATCGTTTCCTCCTTAGCCATGACGGCTAACAATTCGTTCAAGCCGACCCAGCTTCGCGGCATCAAGTTTTTCAGTCACGTTCGTTCTCCTTCGCCGCCGCTACGCCGGTCGGCTTAACTCAAGCGTTAGGTGCTCATGAGACTTTTCGACATCTTCAAGCGAAAAGAGCAGAAGCCCGCTGACATAGAGGAAAGCTTCGAGGAATTTTCTGCACGCCTAATTGATAACTTTCAGCGGCATGACTACCTCGGCAAGGCTGCTATCGCAGGCGACAAAGCGAGAGCCGCAAAAGACAGCGGTGACTTCAACGCTGCTTGGGGTTTTTATCAGGAGATGAAGGAGCATTATCTCCAGCATGCCATTCGTGAGCGCTTCACCCCGGCTCAAACGCTGGCAATCGACTCATCCGTCAGCCAACCGCTTGCTGACATTCTTCGGCTAGAGGGAAAGCATCACGACGCGTTGGTTCATATCATCTACTGGGTTGCCTGTGATCCACGACCATCAAAAGTCCAGCAACAAAAGCTCCGCGCATATTTCAATCGTTGCAAGTTCACTGGCGTAACCATGTCGGACGTGGAGTCACTAGTCTTGGTCTCCCGAGTTCGCCCTGACTTCATTCGCATCAGAGACACAATCGGTGGGTGGCGCAGCTCAAGCTGAGCACCTAACAATTCATTCAAGCCGACGCCGCTTCGCGGCGCGGCTTAATTCAGGCGTTAGACCTATGAACTGGCAGCTCGACTGGACACCAATCTTCCGCTGGATTGAGTCAGTACCCAATGTCATTTGGTCAGGCGTCATCGCATCAATAATCACGCTCATCGGTGTACTCGTATCGAATCGAGGAAACACCAAGCGCCTGCATCAGCAACACCAGCATGAGGCCCAACAGAAGACCAAGGAGCGAATCACCAATATTCGCCGCGACTTGTATATGACAGCGGCGTCAGAAATGAGCAATGCCATGGCTCATCTAGGCACGATCCCAAATCTTGACCCAAGAACGGACAACCTCACCGCGCCGCTTATTGCACTCAACACGACAGGCGGGAAATGCCAACTGGTTGCGGAGAAGGATACTTCAAAAATAATGGCGGACGTCCTGCAACGAATTAATCAGGTGACCTTGAGCCTGATCGTGAAGGCGCAGCCGATGTTCAACGAGAAGCTTGAAGCCGAATACCATCAGCTACTTAGAGACTCTGCCAAGGAGAGGTTCGACGCAATCTTGGCGGATCAGAAGCGACTGCTTGAACAGGAGTCCTTTAATGAACCACGCTTCGCATTACTGACAGAACAGAGCGCCAAGGCAACTGAGGAGTTCCAGCATCACGGCAAGCAAATGCTGGATGCGCTTGATCGCAGGTTGGCGCTCCAGAAGCAATACACCCTGGAGATGCTCCGCGAGTCTGAGCAAATAGTTCAGGCTCAGATTCCCCTTATCGTAGCGCTGAGGGCCGAGCTGGAACTCTCTACAGACGTCAATGAGTTGAGACAACGAATGACGTCGGGACTGAAAGCGATGCAGGACACCCTCAATCACACGATCGCAGAGATTTCATAGGTCTAACAATTCGTTCAAGCCGAGCCCGCTTCGCGGCCTCGGCAGAGCGTCGTAACATGGTCACTCTGCCGTGGCCGCAAAGCGGCCCGGCTTAACTCAGGCGTTAGAGGCCAAAGGAAACTTCGTGGCAATGCAGGCTATTTCACGAGCAGTCACTGGTGCCGCCGGGCTTGGCGCTGCATTTACGTTCCTAGTTGTAGGTGCGGTAGCAATTTCTTTCGCACTGTCTGCAGGTATCTATCTCGCAGCAAAAGGCAATGGAGCATCAACGACTGCCGTCGGGTTGCTCTTGTTTAGCCCTCTGGTGGCTGGTGCGGCTCATTCAATCCTTTCTGCCATCGCCGTTCGTCGGGCTTCCTCATCAAAACCGCCACTCATGCGCACGTTCGCAATATTTGCTGCTGGCGCGTATTGTTTGCTTCAGTTCGCAACGCTTGCTGTGGGCTTGTTTGCGATTCACGAGTTTGGCCTCTAACAATTCGTTCAAGCCGAACCCGCTTCACGGCGGCAAATTTTTCAGGTATGTTCGTGCTCTATTGCCGCCGTGCAGCGGGTCGGCTTAACTCAGGCGTTAGGCCACACTAGAGAATTTTGCCGCCATGTACACCGCCATCGCACTTTCCTACCGTCAGTGGCACTATCGCATGACAACAGCTCAAACAGAGCGACCAGACGGCGCCGCAACTGGTTTCAGCGCCTTTCAAGGCCTCAATGTCTTTAGCTTCTTAATCCTTCTACCTCCTAATGCAATGTCAGAATGGCTCTTCGTTGGCATACCATTTGCAGTTAGCGCGTGCGCCTTTTTCATTGTCATCCGCATCTATCACGCACACCCAGCTAGCTTCTCTTACGCAAAATTTTCAGATAACGTCCCGGGGTTGAAAGAATTTCCGCTTGTCTACTCCTATCTCTTCGGCTCAATCGCGTTTTTTATACTTTGCATTTATTTGGCCGCCAGCGGTGTGGCCTAACAATTCGTTCAAGCCGACCCAGCTTCGCGGCGGCAATGTGCTAAGGCTGGGTCTTTCTTGTTTGCCGCCGCTACGCCGGTCGGCTTAACTCAAGCGTTAGCCATCAATGGAAGAGTTCACGCCACAGGAAGTGCAGCATCGGACGTTGCATTGGCTGATCAGGCTGCCAATCGCCATCCTTCTGCTCTTGTGCGTGGCTGTTTGCCTGGCTGGCTCAG
>JAFECB010000030.1 GCA_018242365.1 Pseudomonadota bacterium | reverse complement strand
TACGGCAGCGGCTGGCGGCAGCGGCTGGCGTTGAGGGTCATTTCACGAATCCGGGAACGCCGCAGTGGGTGGGGTGAAGTTCGTCGATATCAGCCTAGTTCGTAGAGTCCAACAGATTCAGCACGATCCGGCTCAGCCGCAAGAGGGCCTTTGCCTGCGCATGCATGCCCTGCGTCAACTGCGCTGGTGTGTACGGATCGCCGCCTGAGTACGCGCCAGCCCCGTCACGGATGTTGCGCATGACGCCCATCGACTGACCCAAAGCTTGCTGCAACTGGTCGAGCACACCCGCGTTTAGCTGATCCTGCGAAGGCGGAGGCAGGGTGTAGGTGCCATCCCCGTTGGCCGTTGCGCCGGGGCAGCACGGCACGCCGTCAGGGACGGACGCGACCGTGACGCCTACCGGAGCTGGCGGCAGGCTGGCGTAGATCGCCAGCATTTGCACGATGCGGTTGGCGTCAATGAATGCGATGCGCATGGCTCAGCCCCGCTGAAATACGATGCAGATCGACGGGCCGCCGCTGCCGCCCGCGCCGGAGTTGCTGCCGTTGAGGCTCGCGCCACCGCCGCCACCGGCAGCGCCATACGCCGCTCCGTTTCCGCCAGCGCCTGCGGCCCCTGTAATGCTCCCGGCACCTCCCGCGCCGCTGCTACTGACGTACGTGGCTGCGTTCGTTAGCCCATTTGCCCCATTGCCACCCGGCACGGTGCCCCCGGCTGTAGTTTGGCCTCCTGTCAACTGCCCACATCCGGCCGTTGCGCCCCCCGAGCCACCCGCGGAGGGGCTGTCACCGGATGTAATACCGCCGCCAGCGCCCCCGCCGCCGCAAACGCCCACGGTGCCGGTCGGGCCAGCACCGCCCGCGCCGCCTGACGCGCTCGCGTTCGCGCCACCCGAGCCATACATAGTCCCAGCAACGCTGGTGCCACCTCCTACGCCGCTGGTAGCTGTCCCGCCATTGCCCGGCAGGCCCGGAGATGCACGCAGCCACCCGCCGAAGCTCGTATAGGTTCCCGCCGTACCGTTGTTTCCGTTCGTGCTGTCCGTGGTTACCGCCGCGCCGGGCGTGCCCGCTGCGCCGACTGTAATCGTCTCCGTCGCGCCAACGAGCGCAGCGGCGCAAATCATCCGCGAAACGACTCCCGATCCGCCGCCACCGCCGCCGCAACGCACCGTCCCTGCTGCGCCGCGCCGGCCGGAGCCGCCAGGCCCTCCCGGGCCAATCAACACCACCTCAACCTCTTGCGCCCACGGCTGCTTGATCCATGACCCAGAGGCCGTGAATGTGTCCACCTGCACGCGCGGCCCGATGCGTCGCACCGTCCAGCGACTCGCGCCGTCGCTGACCAAGTTCGCCTGCCCATAGGCGTCGGCGAGCACGAACGACGCACCACCGTTGATGGTGTCCGCGCCGGCCGGAACGATGGTCGCGGTGAGCGAGCCGCTCAGGCTGCCCGCCATATCAGCCCACAGGATGCGCGTGCCGGCGCTGTAGGCGCTCGCCGCTGGCAGCGTGTACGTACGGCTGGCGGTGAGCGCGACGGTCAACAGCGCGGCCACCGTGCCGCTCGGGATCGTAGCGTTCGCATCGCCGACTGCCATCGCGGTGCCAACCGCGCCGGGTGCGAGTGATGCGGTGACCGCTGCGGCTGCGCTCGCGGCGCTGGTCGCGCTGGTCGCGGCGGCGCTCGCCGAGCCGGCGGCAGACGCTGCATCGCCAGCCGCGCTCGTTTCACTGGCCGCTGCATTGCTCGCGCTCGTGGAAGCGGCGGAAGCATCGGCGGCGGCACTCGATTCGCTCGCAGCGGCATTCGCCTCGCTGGTCGCGGCGGCGGCTGCGCTCGCGGCAGCGGCAGCGGCATCGCCCACGATCGAGGCGGCGCTTGCGGCGGCTGCCGTGGCGCTTCCTGCGGCGGCTGTTGCCGATCCCGAGGCTGCGGTAGCACTTGCTGCCGCCGCGGTCGCGCTGGTCCCTGCGTTCGTCTCGCTCGTGGCTGCCGCTGCGGCGGAAGTGGATGCATTCGAGGCCTGCGTGGTCGCCGTGGTAGCAGAAACTGCCGCGCTCGTGGCGCTCGTGGATGCATTGCCAGCTTGGGTGGTTGCGATACCTGCCTGAGTGGTTGCCGTGGAGGCGCTGGTGGAGGCGCTTGAGGCGCTTCCTGCCGCCGCCGTGGCGCTGGTCGAAGCGGCACTGGCAGAGGCCGCGGCATTCGCCGCCGATGTGCCGGCCGCGGTCGCTGAGGCCGCCGCGTCGTTGGCCTGCGTCGTTGCCACGCCAGCATCTGCCGTCGCTATCGAGGCCTGGGATGCGGCCGTGGATGCTGAGCTGGCAGCGTCAGTCGCCTGCGTTGTCGCCACGCCGGCTTGCGTGGTCGCAATGACCGCCTCGGTGCTGGCAGCATTGGCGGAATTGGTTGCGATCGTAGCGCTAGCTGCTGCTGCTGTCGCGGCAGCCTGGGCTGCTGCAATCGCCGCAACGAACGTCGGATCGGTTGGATCGACCGGCGTGATCGGAACCGCGGTGATGAGATCCACGCTGACGGCGTCATACGGCACGGCGATCATGAACTTCGTGCGTCCCGTATTGAAGCGCTCAAGCACCCACCAACCCCAGTCGGTGACCGCCAGCCCTGGCGCGTTGGTCGCCGGCAGCGCGAACCCGTCGGGGATCTGGCCGGCGTCATCGAGTTGGACGTCGATGAACGCCGGCAGGATGTACGTCGAGTCGATGACGTTGGGCTGGTCCGAAACGAACCGGATCCACTTACCGGCCGGGACGGTCTCGTTGATCGCCGCGTAATCCGCGACGACCGGAACCTTCGGCCACCCACCTGGCAGCGTCATGACTCACCTCGTTCGGTGGAGGATCAGGCGAACGCGATGGTGCGTGAGTACGTCCAGGGACGACCTTCGGAGTCGGTGCCACTGACCGTGGAAGCGGTCGAGTCG
>JAFECB010000002.1 GCA_018242365.1 Pseudomonadota bacterium | reverse complement strand
TGCTCCTTCTGGCGCGGGGTCTTGTATGGTGGCGTGCTCGGCACGCTCACGCATCTCCTGTAGCACTGCGTCGGTAATCATGGTGTCGAACAAGCGGGCGGCTTTCAGGTACGCCTCCTTCGGCACACGCTTCCACTTGTCGTATCCGACAGTTGGCGCGCTGGTAGTGTATTCAGCGCTCAGGATGACGCGCAGCTTGTCCCACAACACACTCAGCTCTTGACTATTCATGGTGTAGCTCTCCTTCTGTCCAGTAGTCCACGGTGCCCCATACAGCGTCATACCGCTGCGAGAACAGCATCTTGCCAATCGCCACATGTGCAGGGTGCTTTTCAATCTCAACCAGTGCTACCGCCGCTGCTACCGCAACGGCGTTACCTAGATATAGCGGCCTGCTTGCTGGCATCCGTACACCTGTCGGACTGTCCTCGTAGTACATGACTTCATGGGTGCCATCCGAAAGGCGGCGTACGGTTATGGCCGAACAGCCAGCGAAGTTGAAGTCTTTGGGTATCGTGCGTCCTGCCAGCACAAGCTCCCGAAACTGCTGGCCTACACTGGCACCACCTACGGTGGCAACGGCAAGTGCTGGTGAAGTAGCTGCAGACAGTTTCGCCGCTGTCCACCGCAGATCACCGCCCCAAGTGCCAGTGTCTGCCGCCAGCACCTTCCCATCCCACACAACAAGACTCATGCGGCACCTCCTTCTGGAATCTCCGGTGTCGGCAGTCGCGCCTTCCGGGTATTGATGACGTAGCTGTAGACCTTGCCCGCTGCAAACTCAGGCAGCCCTTCGGCGTAGTTCACGCGCTCACGACGTTCTAGCGCCCCGCGCTTGACCAGCCAAGTCTCTACCTTCTGTACGTCGATCGAACGCTCGACGCAGAACTGGCGGACGGATTCGATCGAGAGGTGCAGCTTGCCGTGGGTCGCGTCCCATCGCCCGGCGAATGGCGCGCGGGGGCGTACCGGCATCAGCCACTGTCCAGTGCGCGACTTGCGTACAGTGAAGATGTGGTCACCGCTATTGCGTAGGTACTCGTTGAGGACATCCTCAGCAGATGTCTCACTCGCGGTCACCGCTTCATCTTGCCGCGCCAGTAGCTGTTGGCAGAACTTGGTGAACGCCATGTCGTCGTAGTGCACGAGGTCTAGCTCGGCAGCCACGTCGCGTGCTGCTGCGGCGACTGCGCACATGGCAATTGGGAACGACATGGCGGCACGCTGCGCTGGGGCGAAGTCACTACCGAACATCTCTACTTTCTGTTTGACAAGGGCGCGCATCCGCTGCTGGTTGGTGGTGTAGAACGCTGCAAGCGCAGCCCCCGCCACACCGTAGTTGGCAGGCAGAATATGCGACATGGCGTTGAACGCATGGTCAGCAGCGTAGAGTCCGTCCGTCGCGCTTGCCAGCGATGGGAACAGCACATCCAGCCCACGACGTATCTCGGCGTGGCTAGTGCCGAACCCGCTGCACACAGTACGAATCGACGTGTTCGCTGTCATCAACGCGAACGTCGACCAGCGTGGAGACTCCCGGAACGTGTTACCGCTCGCGGTCATACGCGCCTTGTCGACTGCGCCCGAGCTGCGCAGGATGAAATCTCGCAGGCTCGTCACGCTCTCGACCCGTCCAGATTGCTGTGTCTGTTCGTCGAACATACACGGCAACGATCCCATCATGCCCATCTTGAGGAACATCGCGTTGGCAGTAGACCGACCGCCGACGTATGCAGACCCGGCTTCGGAGTAGGCCCACACAGAACCAGCTACCCGCAGGGCACTCGTCTTACCTGCAGCGCCTTCTTCGGAGTGGAGCATGCACACACCGCCAACGCAGTTGGTGAACCGATAGAGCGGCGCTCCCATCGAGAGCAGGACGGGGAGCTGCGCGTACTCCAATCCGGGGTGCGCATACAACGCAGGAAGTACCTTCCAGTCGTCCACAGTGCCATGCGGGGCGACTTCGGGAGCGTAGAGGTGGAGCGTTTTGTCGGGGATCATCACGTCAGTCGTACCGTCTGGGTGGTACATCACGTTGCCGAAAGCGAAGTCCATGTCCGGCTGCCCCGCCCCACGGCTACGCCAGCCGTAGCTAGTGACTGTCGGTGTCGCTTCGCGTGCTTGTTTGATTTCTTCTGCTTGTGCTTGGAAGTACCGCATCAGTATTTCTCCATGCCCCCTGAATTGCTCCGCTGGCCAGATGCCCTGAGCGGTAATGATCTTGCGAAAATCGCGCCACTCACCGAACAAGGTATCGCCGGTAACTTGGATTTTCTTTACTGGTCGGTTTGGATTCTCTTGAGTGCAGATATATACCAGCACCGAGCCGTCCGCGTTTTCAATGCGGTCAGTGACGTAAGCGTCGTCCCGCAGCAGGTGGCGGGTGACAATCTCCACGCCATCATCAGTCTCCAACCGTTGCTTGAAGAACAGACCCGGTTCGGTCTTGTGGTGGAAGAACCCTTTAGGCATCGCCGGGCGCGGGTAGCTGACCGATGTGGTGGCGAGCATGGGCGATTCGCGCGCACCGTCCGCGTCGTCTGCGCTGGCGAAGTGGAACCCATCAAGGCTGGGGTCAGCGTCTACCGCCCACTTCACCAGCGAGCCGATAGCAATGCGCCGCTGGCCAGCAGTGCGCTCGTCCGAATGCCAAACCTTCGTGAATGCGGCTTCCCACGTATCGTCATTTGCGTCCGCACCTGCCTCCGACCATTCGTGCAAGGTCGCTGCAATCCACGCCTTGTCCCATCCGGCATCGCCCAACGACATCACTGCCCAGAGTACGTCGCGCCAGCGTTCATAGCCGCAGGCACTGGAGACAACAGACAGCAAACGCTCGACACGGGCGCGATTGCGGGGGGTATCTGGCGGTAGCGGAGCACGGCTGCGTTCAGTAGATTGGAGTAGCCGCTGCGCTGTCAGGTGCTTGGCCGCTTGCTGCTTGAAAGCAGATGCCTGACCGACTGCGCCACTCGGTAGCTGCGCGGCAGTCGTAGTAGCGCGCTCACGTCGACCTACCGGTGCCTGCCTACCGTGCTGCCGCGTGCTGCTGCCCAGCTTTGCGCTGGACAACGAGGTCAGTAGGGCTTCAAGACGCAGTGGAGCGGCGCGTTTCAGGACTTCCACAGTCCGGTTCGCACCACAATGCCGCGTACCGGGGACACGCAATATGCTGGCTGCGTCCAGCGTACGCGTGCTGTCGATGCGTAGCGAGTGAGACAGAAGGACAGCCTGTAGCTTCGCTGCCAGCTTGCGCCACGAATCAGGCGGCAGCGCTGTGTCGAACGCCCAATACACATGGAGGCCGAGGCCCGAGCTTATGACGTGTGTCGGCTTCACGAGCTGGCTATCAGCAAGTACGCGCGACAGGTCTGATATCGCCTCCGGCTGGTCTGGGTACACGGCATCGCCGTGCTTGGCGACCTTCGCTGCGCCAGCGTCTATGTCTAGCCACAACGACCGCATCTCAGTCGTGTTGTCGGCCCTGCGCCCTTTGGTCTTAGTCAGCTCGCAAACATTAGGGGCGTAACTAGCTAGCGCGAAGTACCAGTCACTGGATGTCCTAGACGCCAGCGTCGACTGGATGAAACGCTGGCTCGAAAAATCTCCCCAGTAGTGCGTGGCTCGCCCGTCGCTGATGGCAACGAGAGCGTTACGTCCAGCACTACCTGCTAGCTCAGACAAAATCCCCATGATCCTTCACATAGTCCGGTCGATAGAGAGAAAACCCTCCCCCGGATAGGGGGGAGGGCGCGAGGTACAGCGGTGATTACAGGTCTCTGATGAGCTGGGCGACGCGCGCCAGTCGGGGGTCGGCGACTTCGTCCTCGTCATCCTCGTCATCCTCGACCGGGGCGGGCTTGGGCTTCTTCGCAGCAGGCTTCGCCTTCGGCGGCGGAGCGTCCTCGTCATCCTCGTCCTCATCGGCCGGGGCGGGCTTGGGCTTCTTCGCAGCAGGCTTCGCCTTCGGCGGCGGAGCATCCTCGTCATCCTCGTCATCATCGACCGGGGCGGGCTTGGGCTTCTTCGCAGCAGGCTTCGCCTTCGGCGGCGGAGCGTCCTCGTCATCCTCGTCATCATCGACCGGGGCGGGCTTG
>JAFECB010000029.1 GCA_018242365.1 Pseudomonadota bacterium | reverse complement strand
TGCTCTGGCGGTGGAGTGCGGGTGCCCTTGCTCCTACTCGTGCTTATCGGCACTGCGCACCAACGGCATCCCGCACTCCGCTCTCACCGACACCGTAGGGGAAAATCAAGACACAAGCGCACCGAGGTCGCAGGCCGAGGGGCGCGATTGAATCCTTGCAGGCAATCAAGGCATCGCGCCCCTGCGGTGCGCTCCTACAATAGTCCGATGGATCTCATCGACATTGGCCTCAACCTGTCCCACGACAGCTTTGACCGCGACCGTGATGCGGTCTGGCAGCGCGCCCGCGATGCCGGCGTCGCTCGCGCCATCCTCACTGGAGCCAGCCGCGAGCACTCGCCAAAGGCATTGGCGCTCGCACGGACGCGACCCGGCGAGTGGTTTGCCACCGCCGGCGTGCACCCGCACCACGCCAGCGAATACACCGACGAATGCGATGCCGAAATGCGCGCCCTGCACGCACACGCGGAGGTGGTGGCCGTGGGCGAATGCGGGCTGGATTACTTCCGTGATTTCTCGCCGCGCCCGGCGCAGCGCAGAGCGTTCGAACGGCAGTTGCAGATCGCGGTGGACACGCAGAAACCGCTGTTCCTGCACCAGCGCGATGCCCATGCCGACTTCATGGCGATGCTGAAGAACTTCGCTGGGCGCATCGGCCCGGTGGTGGTGCATTGCTTCACCGGCAACCGCGAGGAATTGTTCGATTACCTCGACCAGGACTGGCACATCGGCATCACCGGCTGGCTCTGCGACGAACGCCGCGGCGAACACCTGCGCGAACTGGTGAAATCGATTCCTGCCAATCGCCTGATGATCGAAACCGACGCGCCCTATCTGCTGCCGCGCACGATCAAGCCGATGCCGAAGGATCGCCGCAACGAGCCGATGCATCTGGCCCACATCGTCGAGGAACTGGCGCGCGATCGCCGTGAAGCCGTGGAGCACACCGCCGCCACGACCACCACCACTGCCAGCGCATTTTTCCGCTTGCCGGCCTGAGCCGAATCAGCTGCGCAGGCCAACCCCGCGATTGAGCAGCCACAGTGCCAGCGTCGACAACGCCGCCACGAAGCCCAGCATCAGCGCGAATGCCACCGCCAGCGGTACGTCGCTTTGCCCAAGCAGGCCGTAGCGGAACGCGTTGACCATGTAGAAAATCGGGTTGGCGTGGGTCGCCGCCTGCGCCCACGCCGGCAGCAGGCTGATCGAATAGAACACCCCGCCGAGGTAGGTCAGTGGCGTCAGGATGAAGGTCGGCACGATCGCGACATCGTCGAATTTCTTCGCGTAGATCGCATTGATGAAACCGGCCAGTGAAAAGATCGTCGCGCCCAGCAACACCGCGCTGACCGTCACCAGCGGATGCGGCACGTGCACGCGGGTGAACAGCATCGCGATGCACAGCACGATCGCGCCGACCATCAGGCCGCGCAGCACCGCGCCGGCCACGTAGCCGGTCAGGATCACCCAATTCGGCATCGGGCTGACCAGCAATTCCTCGACGTGGCGGCCAAATTTCGCCCCGAAGAACGAGCTGCTGATGTTGCCGTAGCTGTTCTGGATCACGCTCATCATCACCAGCCCGGGAACGATGAACTGCATGTAGTCCATGCCACCCATCCTGCCCACCCGCGAGCCGATCAGGCCGCCGAAGATCAGGAAGTACAGGGTCATGGTGATCGCCGGCGGGATCAGGGTCTGGGTCCAGATGCGCAGGATCCGCACCACTTCGCGACGCGCAATCGTGGCCAGTGCCACCAGGTTGGGTTGCGCGCTCATGGCTGGGCTTCCCGCGCGGTCAGGCGCACGAACAATTCTTCCAGTCGATTGGTCTTGTTGCGCATCGACTGCACGCGGATGCCGGCCGCGTCGAATGCGGTGAACACTCGATTGAGGTCCATCGCGCGCGGCATGTCCAGCTCCAGTGTGCGCGTATCGGTAGCGTGCAAACTGGTGCCCTCGATCAGCGGCAACGCTGCCGGCAAGTCGTCCTCGATATCGAACACGAAGCCCTCGACATCGAGCTTGGCGAGCAGCGCCTTCATCGAACCGCGCTCGACAATGCTGCCGTGGTCGATGATCGCAAGATTTCGACACAGGCTCTCGGCTTCCTCGAGGTAGTGGGTGGTCAAGATGATTGTTGTTCCGGTGGCATTGATTTCCTTCAGCGTCTTCCACATGCCGCGGCGGATTTCGATGTCGACGCCGGCGGTGGGTTCGTCGAGGATCAGCAGCCGCGGCTGGGTCATCATCGCCCGCGCGATCATCAGCCGGCGCTTCATGCCGCCTGACAGGGTGCGGCTCATCTTGTCCGCCTTGTCCCACAACTGCGCCTCCTTCAACACCACCTCGGCACGCGCCAGTGCCTGCTCGCGTGGCACGCCGTAGAAACCCGCATAGTTCACGCAGATGTCCAGCGGCTTCTCGAACATGTTGAAGTTGACTTCCTGCGGCACCAGGCCAATCTGCCGCATCGCCGTGCTGCGCTCTCGCTGGATGTCGATGCCGAAGACTTCGACGCTGCCACTGCTCATGTTGACCAGCGAGCTGACGATGCCGATCAGGGTGCTCTTGCCGGCGCCGTTCGGCCCCAGCAGGGCGTGGAAATCGCCGGCGGCGACTTCCAGGTCGACGCCTTTGAGCGCCTGCACGCCGTTGTCATAGGTTTTGCGCAGCGCAGTTGCGCGCAAGGCGGGGACTGTAGACACCGGCGTTCGCATCCTTTGGCGCGGGATGCCCACGCGAAGCCGGTAGTATAGGCAGCCCCGTGGCCACATCGATGCCACGCTGTGTTGCAGCGCCGTGTCGACCAACCGCTTCCCGATCAGACTCGTAGCGCGCCGGATGCTGGCGCCCACCGTCGCCCACCTGTCGTTCGAGCGCGACGATGGCCAGGTGCTGCCCTGCATCCCCGGCCAGTTCATCCAGATCCACTTCCACTACGCCGATGGCAGTGATGCCCGCCGCAGCTACTCGATCGCGGTCGGGCGTGCCCTCGATTCGCCACCCGATGCGCGCATGGACATCGCGGTCAGTTATGTGGCCGGCGGTGCGGCCACGGCCCTGTTCGAGGCCTTGGACATCGGTCATCGGCTGGAGGCCAGTGGGCCGTATGGCCGCTTCTGCCTGTTCCCGAACGACGCCAATCGGCGTTACCTGCTGGTCGGCACCGGCACCGGCATCACCCCGTATCGCGCCATGCTGCCGCAGCTGGAAAGCCTGATGCGTGCTCGTGGCGTCGAGGTGGTGCTGGTGCAGGGCGCACGCAACCCGGGCGAACTGTTGTATGGCGACGAAATCCGCGCTTTCGCCGATGCCCACCCCGGCTTT
This sequence comes from Pseudomonadota bacterium, assembly GCA_018242365.1. GTDB lineage: Bacteria > Pseudomonadota > Gammaproteobacteria > Xanthomonadales > Xanthomonadaceae > Thermomonas. The sequence goes on along the minus strand of JAFECB010000029.1, from coordinate 20,599 downwards.
CGCTACATGCCCTGCCTGTCGCGCGAGCTGCCGGATGCCGCCAGTCCGCATGCCCATGCCGACGTGCGCCACGGCTATGTACAGGCCGCCCTGGAAGAACTCCAGCCGGACCCGGAACACGATACCGCCTACCTGTGCGGCAACCCGGACATGGTGGATGCGAGTTTCGAACTGCTGAAGGAACGTGGCCTGGCGATCGGCAGGATCCGGCGCGAGAAGTACGTCAGCAACAAATAACGCGGGGCTTCAAAGCATTGCTGTAAAGGGTGCTTGACAAGGAAAGTCCCGGCTCGTATCGTTATGTCAAGTTTCCTTGACATGCTGCCGTCAAATGCTACAGAACACACACAACAACGATCCGCGCAAGGATCCGAAGTACTTGTCCCGCCTCGGCATCAGTTTCCTCGCCATCGGCATCTCCTTCTCCGCGCTGGCCTTCACCGGCCAGATCGCCTTCATCGCCTCGGGGACAACCTTCATCACCCTCGGTATCGTGTTCATGGCCATGGCGCGCAAAGACAAGACGCCATGACCTTGCAGCGCTGGATGCGGATTTTCGTGCTGATCGCGCTGGGGTGCTTTGCGCTGGCCGCTGCCGGCCAATGGCTGCTGCACTGGCCTTGGAGTGCGGTGCAGGGCTGGCTCGGGATCGGTGCCGGCTATCTGATTGGCACACTGGTGATGCTGCTGCTGCCGCGTTGGTGGCGCGAGCACTGTGACGAGATGTATGCGCAACCGGCCGGCAAGCGCTATATCCGCACCCTGTGGCCGATCATGGTCTTCTATTCGCTCGCCCTGTTTGCCTCGATCTGGGTGATCCGGCAGGGCGTCGCGTCGATTCCGCTGCGCGCGGTCATCGCGGTGACGCCCGCATTGGCGATCCTGATGCTGATGTGGGCGGCGCTGCGCTACCTGCGCGAGATCGACGAGCTGCAACGCCGGATCGAAACCGAAGCGATCGGGATTGCCAGCATGCTGGTCTCGGTGCTGTATTTCGCCGGCGGCTTGCTGGACAAGGCCAAGGTGCTGCACTTCGATGCCGCCAGCGTGATGATCTGGGTGTTCCCGCTGCTGATGCTGTGCTACGGCGTCGCCAAATACTTCGTCACCAAACGTTATCTGTGAGGCGGTTGCCATGAACAACCGCCTGCGCGAACTACGGGAACACCAAGGCTGGTCGCAGGGCGAACTCGCGATACAGCTGGAGGTGTCGCGGCAAACCATCAATGCGCTGGAGACCGGCAAGTACGACCCATCGCTGCCGCTGGCCTTCCGCATCGCACGCCTGTTTACCTGCCGGATCGAAGACGTGTTCCTGCCCGATCCGGCCTGATGCTTTCCTTCCACCACATTCACGCACCGAGAGTGTCCCGATGAATTCCCGCAAGACCCGACTTGTCCTGGCTATCGTCGCTGTCGCAGCGATCCTCGGCTACAAGGCCATGCGCCCCAAGCCCGATCCGAATGCCACCGCCAGCGTGCACCCGGCAGGGCCGGTGGAGGCGCTGAAGCCGGTGCTGTTCGGCAAGATCGCGTTCACCCCGTGCAGCCTCAGCTCGCCGATGAGCAAGGACACCCTGGACGCCCAGTGCGCCCGTTTCGAAGTGCCGGAAGACCGCAGTCATCCCGATGGCCGCAAGATCCAGCTCAACATCGCCTGGCTTGCCCCCAGCGGCAGCGGCGAGAAATTGCCGGATCCGGTGTTCTTCATCGCCGGTGGCCCCGGGCAATCGGCGGTGGACACCTATCCCGGCCTCGATCCGGTGTTCAAGGAAGTGCGCAAGCAGCGCAACGTCATATTGATCGACCAGCGCGGCACCGGCCATTCCAACCTGCTGTCCTGCGATCTCGATGACGACGACGCAGCCACTGCAAACATTCCGCCGGCGGCGCCGCAGGCCATGGCCCAGGCCGAGGCCACCCGTTGCGCGGCGGCGCTGGGCCGCAAGGCCGACCTGCGCTTCTATACCACCACCGACGCGGTGGCCGACCTCGACGCCGTGCGCGCCGCGCTGGGCGTGGCGCAGGTCAACCTGGTCGGCATCAGCTACGGCACCCGCGTCGCCCAGCAGTACGCGATGCGGCATCCCGCGCAGACCCGCAGCATCGTGCTGGATTCGGTAGTGCCCAATACGCTGGGATTGGGCAATATTTTCGCCCGCAACCTCGACGATGCACTAACCCTGCAATTCGCGCTGTGCAGCAAGGACCCGGTCTGCAAGGGCAAGCTGGGCAACCCGCGCGCCGAACTCGACACCCTGCTGACCACCCTGCGCACCGCGCCGGCCAACGTGAACTATCGCGACGCCACCAGTGGCGAACCCAAGCAGGGGACGCTGACCGCCGATGCCGTGGCGGGCCTGGTGCGGATGTACGCCTACATGCCGCTGGCCAGCGGGCTGTTGCCCAAGCTCATCCATGAAGCCAACGCCGGCCACTACGAAGGCTTGATGGCGCTGACCAAGATGATGAGCGGCGAGATGCAGGACGCGATGGCGATGGGCATGCAGATGTCGGTGACGTGCAGCGAGGACGCCGACAGCATGGTGGCGCGCGCCGAAGATGCCGGCACCGTGCTCGGCAACAGCCTGCCTTCCAGCATGGCGGCGATGTGCACGGTCTGGCCCAAGGGCCAGGTCCCCGCCGATTTCCACCACGCGCTGGCGACCAACGTGCCGGCGCTGCTGATGGAAGGCGAGTTCGATCCCGTCACACCGCCGCGCTACGGCGAGCAGGTGGTGAAGTCGCTGCCCAACGGCCGCCTGTTCGTGCTCAAGGGCCAGGGCCACAACGTGATCGGCGCCGGCTGCATGCCCAAGCTGTTCGCCCAGTTCATCGAAAAAGCCGACGCCAAATCGCTGGATGGCCGCTGCCTGGACACGCTGGGCTATGCCTATCCGTTCACCAACTTCAACGGCGCAGAACCTTGAGTGCCGGGAGAGGGGAGACGGGATTCGATAGAGCCAAGAGCGAATCCACCGCATCCCAATCCCGTCTCCCAAGTCCCAGCTCCCGTCTTCCGTCTCTCCTCTCCCGAACAACACACCCATGATCACAGCAGAACACCTCCGCAAGACCTTCCCCGGCAAGGGCAAGGACAAGCAGCGCGTGATCGCCGTCGATGACGTCGGCTTCACCGCCCACGACGGCCAGATCACCGGCCTGCTTGGCCCCAATGGCGCCGGCAAGACCACCACCCTGCGCATGCTCTACACCTTGATGAGCCCGGAAACCGGGCGCGTGCTGGTGGACGGCATCGACGTTGCTTCCGATGCCGAACGCGTGCGTCGAAGCCTCGGCGTGCTGCCGGATGCGCGCGGCGTCTACAAGCGCCTGACCGCGCGCGAGAACATCGACTATTTCGGCAAATTGCACGGCATGACCGCCGAGGCGATTGCCCAGCGCACCGGCAAGCTCGCCGCCGCGCTGCAGATGGAGGATTTCCTCGATCGCGCCACCGAAGGGTTCAGCCAGGGCCAGCGCACCAAGACCGCGATTGCGCGGGCGCTGGTGCATGACCCGAAGAACGTGATCCTCGACGAGCCCACCAATGGCCTCGACGTGATGACCACGCGCGGCCTGCGCGGCTTCCTGAAAGAGCTGCGCGCGGAAGGCCGCTGCGTGATCTTCTCCAGCCACATCATGCAGGAGGTCGCCGCGCTGTGTGACCGCATCGTGATTATTGCCAATGGCCGGGTGACGGCGCAGGGCACGCCCGACGAACTGCGCGCACAGGCCGGCGAGGACAACCTCGAAGACGCCTTCGTGAAACTGATCGGCAGCGAAGAGGGTCTGCACGCATGAACCCGAATAGCTTTGTTTCCACCGTGTTGACGGTGCTCGGCAAGGAGTGGCGTGATTTCTACCGCGACCGCCGCACCTTCTTCCTCAGCCTGCTGGTGGCGCCGCTGCTGTATCCGCTGATCTTCCTCGGCATCGGCAAGCTGACCCAGATGCGCACCGAAACCCAACTCGACAAGCCCATCAGCCTGCCGGTGGTGGGCATCGAGCAGGCGCCGAACCTGGTCAAGATGCTCGCCGCCTACGGCATCAATGCCAAGCCTGCGCCCGCCGATATCGAAGCGCGGGTGCGTGCCCAGCAGGAAGACCTGGCGCTCGCCATCGACAAGGATTTCGCCGAGGACTGGCGCAATGGCAAGCCGGCCAAGATCGACATCATCACCGACACCACCCGCCGCAATGCCGATGTCGCGGTGGCCCGGGTCAGCAAGGTGCTGGAGAATTACGGCAATGGCGTGGGCGCTTTGCGGCTGCTGATCCGCGGGATCAACCCCGCAATCGCTTCGCCGTTGCAGGTCGGTACCCGCGACATGGCCACGCCGGAGGCCAAGAACAGCCAGTTCATGGCAATCCTGCTGCCGATGATCCTGACCATCTTCGCCTTCATCGGCGGCGCCCATCTGGCCATGGACACCACCGCCGGCGAACGCGAACGGCAGTCACTGGAACCGTTGCTGGCCACGCCGGCTTCGCGCGCGGCGCTGGTGGGCGGCAAGATGCTGGCGGCGGCCCTGCTCGGGCTCTCCTCGATGCTGCTGATCCTGGTTTCGTTCAAGGTCTCGGCCACCCTGGCCAGCGGCATCGGCGCGCAGATGGATGTCAGCTTCCTCGCCATGGCCAAGCTGCTGCTGACCCTCACCCCGCTGGTCCTGATCGGTACCGCCCTGATCACCACCCTGGCCGCTGGCGCCAAGAGCATGAAGGAAGCGCAGAGCCACATCATGTGGTTGATGATGCTGCCGATGCTGCCGGCCTACGGCCTGATGGCCTATCCGCTGAAGGACACCGCGCTGTGGCAGTACGCGGTGCCGTTCCTGTCGCAGAATCAATTGATTCAGAAGATCACCCGCGGCGAAGCGGCGACCTTGCAGCAATGGGGCCTGTACCTGGTCAGCTCGCTGGCGCTGGCGGCGCTGCTGTGGGCGCTGGCGATGTGGCGCTACCGGCAGGAGAAGCTCGCGATCTCGGCGTGAGGTCGCGAACCTCAGGCAACGAAAAAGCCCGGCGCATGGCCGGGCTTTTTCCTGGCACCAAATCACCGGCGAATCAATCGAACGAAATCGTACGCCGAGTCGTGGTGGCCTGATTGATCGGCTGGAACCTCCAGCGCTTGACCGCCGACAAGGCCTCGCGCTCGAAATCACGCGCGAACTGCCGCGGGACATCCGACGAAACCACTCGTGCGCCCGTCACCGAGCCATCGCTGCCCACGGTGAACTCGACCTGCACCGAACCCTTGGCACCGGCACGTTGCGCGGCCGGCGGGAATCGTGGCGAAGCTTGCGAGACAACTTGCAGCGAATTCGACGCCGTTGGTCGTGGCGCGGCCGGGGCAGGTGCAGCAGGTGTTGGTGCGGCTGCCGCCGCGGCTGCCGCCTGCGCCGCTGCCCGGCGCTGCGCCTCGGCTTCCGCCGCTTGCCGCTGCTGGTCGGCGGCCGCCGCCTGCTGAGCTTGCTGCGCCTGTTGCGCGGCCAGCTGGCGTTGCTGCTCCTGCAACTTCTTCTGGTCTTCCTCGCGCTGCTTGGCCTGGTCTTCCTTGAGCTTGGCTTCCTGCTCGGCGGTCAACTGCTGCTGCTGGGCGCGCTGCGCCGCCAGCGCCACGCCCTTGTCGATGCTGGCCTTGAGCCGTGCCAGTGCCGGGTGGTTCGGATCGGCCTTGCCGATCAGCGCCACCAGTCGCTTGGCTTCATCGAAATCCTCGCGGGCGATGCCTTGCTCGGTGGCGATCACCGCCATCGGCAACAGGTCGCTCAAAGCACTCGATGCGCTGGCGTCGCCAGGCTGCTTGTCGCGCAGCGCGAGGTAGTACTCCATCGCGTTGTTGCCGGTCGGCGCGTACAAGCGATTGTCGTCATAGGCCTTGCGCGCCGCGTCGCGCAGCTGTTCCGGCGTCATCTGCGCCACCGCCGCCGACACCACCGGTGCTGCCGGCGCGGTGCTGGCGGCGGTGGTACTGGCCGCCTGCGGGCCTGCCGCGGGTGCCGCTTCCTGCTTCTTGCAGGCCGGGATCGCGAACACCACGGCGGCGCTCAAGGCGAGTGGGGCGAAGCGATGAAACATTTTGTTGGCAGACATGGGGCCACCCCTGTTGATTCGGGCTCAGTACGGAATAGGACGCAGCAGCGCGCCGCATTTGTCAAGGGTCAAGGCGGGACCAAGCCTATTTGCCGATGCAGAACGTGGCAAAAATGTGACCGAGTAGCGCATCCGAATCGATCCGCCCACCGATTTCACCCAGCATTGCGTGCGCCTGTTGCAGACCATCCGCCGCAAGTTCAAGTCGCTCGTGGGTCAGTTCGGCAGCCGCGTGATCGAGCCAGTCCTGCGCGCGCCGCAGCGCCTGCACATGGCGGAGGCGGGCGGAAAATCCGCCTTCGGCATCCCCTGCTCCACCCGCCAATTCGGCCAAACGCGCGCGGACGGCATCGAGCCCGGCGCCGGTACGCGCCGACACCGCCAACGACGTGTCCGGCAATGCCGGGGGCGCAGGCAACAAATCCACCTTGTTGTGCAACCACAGCACGGTGGGCACGGCGTCCAGCTCCCCCTCCAAGGCCCGCCTCCCGAACTCCGGTTCACGCGCATCCAGCACGGCCAGGGCGAAATCGGCGCGCGCCAGTTCCGTGCGTGCACGGCGAATGCCCTCGGCTTCAATGGCGTCCCCGGCCTCGCGCAAGCCCGCGGTATCGACCAGGGTCAGTTCCACTCCGCCCAGACGCACGGTTTCTTCCAGGGTGTCGCGAGTGGTGCCGGCCACCGCGGTCACGATGGCGCGGTCGCTGCCGGCCAGCGCATTGAGCAGGGAGCTTTTGCCGGCATTGGGCGGACCGATCAACACCCCATGCAGGCCATCGCGCAATTTGCGGCCCTGTTCGGCGTCCGCCAGCAAACGCGCCAACTCCGCCTGCGTGGCCTGCAACCGGGTGTGTAGATGCGCGCCACCCAAGGTCTCCAGCGGTTCGTCGGCAAAGTCGATCGCCGCCTCGACATGCACGCGGATGGCCAGCATCTGCGCCATCAGTGCGTCAACCCGGCGCGAGAACACCCCTTCCAGCGAGCGCCGCGCTGCCCGTGCTGCGCGTTCGTCGGCCGCAGCAATCAGGTCGGCGATGGCCTCGGCCTGGGCCAGATCCAGCTTGCCGTTGCGATAGGCCCGCTGGCTGAATTCCCCGGCCTCGGCCTGACGTGCGCCCAAGGCGATACAGCGCAGCACCAGCTGCCGCAGCAACACCGGGCTGCCGTGCGCCTGCAGCTCGACCACGTCTTCGCCGGTGAAGCTGGCCGGTGCTTGAAACGCCAGCGCGATGCCATCGTCAATCGTGCTGCCGTCTGCATCCCGAAAGCGCGCAAACGTGGCGCGCCGCAGCGGCAATCGCCGCTCGCATACCGTTTCGCCGATGGCACGCGCCGCCGGACCCGACAGCCGCACGATGCCCACGCCACCGGCACCCGCAGCGGTCGCGGTTGCGACGATCGTGGCTTCCGGCGGCGGCTGTGGCATGTCCTGCAGCTCCCGCTGCGCAGGGGCGTCCGCCCTGCGTCAGCTGACCGTATGCGCGGCCGGCGGGTCGGCGTAGCGCTTCATGTTCATCCACTGCTGGGCCATGCCGAGGGCACCATTGGTGACCCAGTACAGCACCAGACCGGCCGGGAACATCGCGAACATCACCGCCATCACCAGCGGCATGACCTGCATCATCTTGGCCTGGATCGGATCCATGCCCACCGTCGGTGTCATCTTCTGGGTCAGGAACATCACCACGCCATTCAGGATCGGCAGGATGAAGTACGGATCCGGCGCGGTCAGGTCATTGATCCAGCCCAGGATCCACGGTGCCTGACGCAGCTCGATCGCCTCGATCAGCACGTAATACAGCGCCAGGAAGATCGGCATCTGGATCAGCAGTGGCAGGCAGCCGCCGGCCGGATTGACCTTCTCGCGCTTGTACAGGTCCATCATCGCCATCTGGAACTTCTGCTTGTCGTCCCCGTAGCGCTCCTTGAGCTGCTGGATGCGCGGCTGGAACTTGCGCATCTTGGCCATCGACTGGTACTGCTTGGCCGACAGCGGATACAGCAGCAGCTTGATCAGCAGCACCAGCAGCATGATCGCCCAGCCCCAATTGCCGGTGAGCTGGTGCAACCACGTCAACAGCTTGTGGATGGTCACGGCGATCGGAGTGAAGATGCCGTAATCCAGTGCGCGACCAAGCTCCGGTGCGACGGCATCCAGCTCCTGTGCCAGCTTCGGACCCACCCACAGCGTGGTCGCCGTGCTGAAGCGTTGTCCGGCTGCCAGCGTGACCCGCGGGCCGCGCGCATCCACCTCGTAGCGCGGCCCGTGCTCGGCCAGCGAGAACAGTGCACCCTGATCACGCTGCGGCACCCAGGCGGCAAGGAAATAGTGCTGCGACAAGCCGATCCAGCCACCCGTTACCGCCTGATTCAGTGGCCCGTCCTTGGCGAAGTCCGGGTAACGACGTTTCTTGTATTTGTCTTCCGGGCTGTACCACTGCGCACCGTTGAGGCTGATGGTTTCCGGGTTGAAGAAACTGTGCCCGGTCACCGCCGGCAGGCGCATGAGTTGCCGCTGGATGTCGCCAGTCCAGGTGCTGGTGCCGCCGTTGACCAGGACATCGTGGATGCGCACCGCATAACTGCCGCGGGTCAGGGTGATGCTGCGCTGCACCCGCAGGCCCGCCGGCGTGGTGGCCTCGAACTGTGCGCTGACCTCCTGCTGCCCGGGCGCAAGATCGACGCTGCCGGCCGTCCCCAGCGGACGGAAGACCAGATCCTGACCGTCGGCACCGATCCAGGCAGCACTGGCCTCGAAGAACGTCGCCGGGGTCGGATCCAGCAGCACCACCGGGGCCGCGCCGGGCGCACGTGACTTGGGGAAGCGCAGCAGGTCGGCGCGGGTGATCGCGCGGCCATCGAGTTCCAGCGCCAGCACGTCATTGCGCAGGCTGATGGTCGGGCCGCGCACACTGCGCGCTGCGGGTGCATTGGCATGCGCCGTCGCACCGGGAATGGTGGCCGCTGGAACGGCGGCGGCAGTGCCGCTAGCCGCTGCAGGTTGGGTGGTCGCTACCGTTGCCGCGGGCGTCTGGGCGGCGTGTTCGGTGCTCCATGCCTGCCAGAGCAGGAAGGCCACGGCGATCCAGGCGAAGAACAGCAGGTTGCGGAACTGGTTCATCAAGTCGGCATCCGGTGGGGAGCAGGCGATGGATTGGCGGGCGGCATTGTGCCGAGGCCACTCGGCCGGGGCAACGCACCCAACCGCTGCAGGCTGCGATCGAAGGAAGCACGCAAGGCCGGCCCGCTGGCCTGCGCTGCGGCCGTGCGCGCGACGACGACGTAGGCACCGCCGCACAAACCGGGTCGTAATTTGCGGAAATGCTCGCGCAGGATGCGCTTGATGCGATTGCGACCGACCGCGCGTTTGTCCACCTTGCGCGACACCGCCAAGCCCAGCCGCGGCGGCTGATCGTCATTCAACCAATGCAGGGCCAGGTGTGGATCGGCACTGCGCCGTCCGCCCTTGAACACACGGTCGAACTCGGCCTTGGCGCGCACGCGCGCCGCACGCGGAAACCCAAGGCCGGATTCAGGCCCGAGTCGCCCTGTCAGGGCATCCGATGCAGGAGGTGACACAAGTGGCATTCATGCGGTTCCTCGTTGCAACGGCGCAGCTTCAACCGTCATGCATGGAGACCGCGGGCGACCTGCGGGTCAGACCGTCAGGCGACGGCGACCCTTGGCACGACGACGGGCCAGCACCTTGCGGCCATCGGCGGTGGCCATGCGGGCACGGAAACCGTGATCGCGCTTGCGCTTGAGATTGCTGGGCTGATAGGTACGCTTGGTGGCCATGACGGATCTGCCGGGCTGATATCGAGAAAAGACGGCGATTGTAGCGCGTTTTCCCTGGCCTGCGCAAATCCTGCGGAAATGGCCGCCAGGGGTTTGGCGCTCCTGGTCGCCAGTGATACGCTGCCGGTCTTCCCCGTCACCCCTTCATGGCGTCCGTCCCGCGGGCGCCCTTGCTGCTTGAATCGCCCCCCACGCATGGATGTCTGGCCTACCTGCCTGCAACGCCTGGAAACCGAGCTTCCCGCGGAAGACGTGCGCATGTGGTTGAAACCCCTGCAGTCGGATCGTCGCGGCAGTGGCTTGGTGTTGTACGCCCCCAATCCCTTCTGGCGCGACGAAGTGCAACAACGCTTCCTGCCACGGATCCTGGAGTTGGTGCGCCACTACGCCGACGGCGTCGAGGTGATGCTGGATGTCGGCTCGCCACCGCGCACCACCGCGTCAAACCGGCCGGAGCCTGCGGCGATCACCGAACCCTTCAACGGCAATGTCGAAGCGCATTACACCTTCGACAATTTCGTCGAAGGCCGCAGCAATCAGCTGGCACGCGCCGCGGCTTGGCACGCCGCGCAGAAGCCAGGTGATCGCGGTTACAACCCGCTGTTGCTCTACGGTGGCACCGGCCTCGGCAAGACCCATCTGATGCTGGCCGCAGGCAACGAGATGCGCCGATTGAATCCGGCCGCCCGGGTGCTGTACTTGTCGTCCAACGGCTTCTACAACGCCTTTTTCCGCGCCTTGACCGAGAGGACCACCGATCAGTTCAAGCGCCAGTTCCAGAACATCGACGCGCTGCTGATCGACGACATCCAGTTCTTCGCCAGCAAGGACCGCACCCAGGAAGAGTTCTTCCACACCTTCAATGCACTGTTCGATGGCAAGCAGCAGATCATCCTCACCTGCGACCGGTATCCGCGCGAGGTCGATGGCCTGGAACCGCGGTTGAAATCCCGGTTGGGTTGGGGCTTGTCGGTGGCGATCGATCCGCCCGATTTCGAAACCCGCGCCCAGATCGTGCTGTCCAAGGCGCGCGAGCGTGGCGTCAGCGTGCCGGATGACGTCGCCCAGCTGATCGCCAAGAAGATGCGCAGCAATGTGCGCGAGCTGGAAGGCGCCATCAACAAACTGACCGCGCAGTCCGGCCTGCTTGGGCGGGCGGTGACCATTGAGTTCGCCCAGGAAACCCTGCGCGACCTGTGGCGCGCCCACCAACAGGCGATCAGCATCGCCAATATCCAGAAGGCCGTGGCAGACTACTATGGCCTGCAATTGAAGGAGATGCTGGGGAAGAAGCGGACCCGATCACTGGCGAGGCCTCGCCAGATGGCGATGGCCTTGGCGAAGGAGCTGACCGAGCACAGCCTGCCGGAAATCGGGGATGCCTTCGACGGCCGCGACCACACCACGGTCCTGCATGCCTGCCGGCAAATCCGGCAACTGAAGGAAAGCGACGGCAAGCTGCATGAAGACTGGGAAAAACTGATCCGAAAACTCAGTGAATGACGCCGTGAGAACCTGTGGATAAACTCTGGACAAAGCCCGCCCCGAAAATCCATCCACAGCTTTTCACCAGTCAGGCCCGAGCCTTATACAGCAACAACAGATTCGATATTATCGTTAAATATCAAGTATTTAAATGAGTTATCCCGGTGTTTTCGGGGCTACCACCACCACGCTTTTGATATATATCCATTTGTAAACAGCAGGTTCACGGAAGCAGGTTCGCTTCCCCCAGCCCGAGGGTGTCACATGCGGTTTTCCCTGCAGCGAGAAGTCCTGCTCAAGCCCTTGGCTCAGGTCGTCAACGTGGTCGAACGCAGGCACACGCTGCCCATCCTGGCCAACCTGCTTGTGCGGGTGCAGGCCGGTCAATTGGCGCTGACCGGTACCGATCTCGAAGTGGAGATGGTGTCGCGAGTGGCCGTGGATGACGCGGAAGACGGCGAAACCACCCTGCCGGCACGCAAACTGTTCGATATCGTGCGTGCATTGCCGGATGGCAGTCGCGTCACGATTTCGGTGCGTGCGGACAAAGCCACGGTGCAGGCCGGGCGCAGCCGCTTCACCCTGAGCTGCCTGCCGGCCAATGATTTCCCGGCGCTGGATGAGGTGGATACCGCCGATCATGTGCAGGTGCCGGAAACCGGGCTGCGTGAATTGCTCGAGCGCACCGCGTTCGCGATGGCGCAGCAGGACGTGCGTTTCTATCTGAATGGCTTGCTGTTTGACCTGCGCGATGGTGCCCTGCGCTGCGTGGCGACCGACGGGCATCGTCTCGCCCTTTGTGAGATCGGGCTCGACGAGGGCCATGCCGGCAAGCGCCAGATCATCGTGCCGCGCAAGGGCGTGCAGGAGCTGCAGCGCCTGCTGGAAGGCAGTGACCGCCTGCTGGACTTGGAACTCGGCAAGGGCCACATCCGGGTCAAGCGCGACGATGTCACCTTCACCAGCAAGCTGATCGACGGCAAGTTCCCGGATTACGAAGCGGTGATCCCGATCGGGGCGGATCGCGAGGTCAAGGTCGATCGCGAAGCCCTGCGCGCCGCCTTGCAGCGCACGGCGATCCTGTCGAATGAAAAATATCGCGGTATCCGGGTCGAGGTATCGCGCGACCTGCTCAAGATCAGCGCCCACAACCCGGAACAGGAAGAGGCGCAGGAAGAGCTGGAGGCACAAACCTCGGTGGATGGTCTGTCGATCGGCTTCAACGTGACCTATCTGCTCGACGCCTTGAGCGCGCTGCGCGACGAATACATCATCCTGCAGCTGCGCGACTCCAACTCCTCGGCGCTGGTGCGTGGTGCCGACCATGATCGCGTCCGCCATGTGGTCATGCCCTTGCGGCTGTGACGCGGCCTGCATCGCAGGGTCGAATGGCAATTCGCAGGCCCTGTCAGCGCCGTCGCTGGCGGCCTTGATCCCAGGATGATTGTCGATCGCCTGCGGCTGGAGCACTTCCGCTGCTTCCAGCGTGCGGAGGTGCACTTCGCCCCCGGCTTCAACCTGATCAGCGGGGACAACGGCAGCGGCAAGACCAGCGTGCTGGAAGCACTGCATTTGATGGCGCACGGCCGCAGCTTTCGCGGCCGGGTGCGCGATGGCCTGATCCGGCGCGGGCAGGCGGCGCTGGATGTCATCGTTGATTGGCACGCAGATGAGGATTTGCCGCATCGAGCCGGCCTGCGACATTTCGGAGGTCAGTGGCAGGCACGCCTGGATGGCCAGGATGTTCAGCAATTGGGGCAGCTGGTCTCGGCTCTTGCCATCATCAGCTTCGAGCCCGGCAGCCACGCACTGATTGACGGTGCCAGCGAACTGCGCCGGCGCTTCCTCGATTGGGGCCTGTTTCACGTGGAACAGGATTTCATGCCGTCTTGGCGCCGTTATACCCGCGCCCAAAAGCAACGCAATGCCCTACTCCGCCAACGTGTCCCAGTCCAACAACTGGAAGCCTGGGAATTCGAGCTCGCTGCACACGGCGAAGCCATCACTCGGCTACGCGACACGCATGTCGCGAATCTCCAGCCGTACCTGGATCGCCGCATGGCGACCTTGCTGCCGGAATTGGGGACGGCCAAGCTGCGCCTGTTCGCGGGCTGGAAAACCAGTGAATTTGGCTTGGGCGACGCGCTCTTGCTGGCGCGTGAGCGCGACCTCACGCTGGGGCACACCACGGTAGGCCCGCACCGGGCGGATCTGAAGATTGGCCTGGAGGGTGTGCCGGCCGAGAACCTGTCCCGTGGCCAAACCAAGCAATTGGCGTTGGCCATGATGCTTGCCCAAGCCGAACTACTGGCCGACAGCTTTGGGCATTGGCCGGTCTTGCAACTGGACGACTTGGGCGCGGAGCTGGACCGTAGCCATCAGGAACGCACTGTGGCGGCATTGGCGAGCAGCGGCGCGCAGGTGATGGTCACCGGAACCGAAACCCCGGCGGCCTTGGTCGGGAGTACGATTCCGGTATCGACGTTTCACGTGGAACATGGCGACATCTGTCGGGTGGCTTGAGGGCCGTCAACAAGCGCGTTTGCTATACTGCACGCCCCTATAGCTAATGTGTCCCGGCGTGGCCCAGGCCGCGCTGTCGGGCCGGGTGCGTCGATGCAAGAATCCGAACAGACCGCGGGCGCGACGCCCGCAGCCCCCAGCAATTCCAATTACGATTCCAGCCGGATTACCGTCCTGCACGGGCTCGAAGCCGTGCGCAAGCGGCCGGGCATGTACATCGGCGATGTCCACGACGGCACCGGCTTGCATCACATGGTGTTCGAGGTGGTCGACAACGCCGTCGACGAAGCCTTGGCGGGATTTGCCGACGAGATCCGGGTGACCATCCATACCGATGGCTCGGTGGGCGTGCTCGACAACGGGCGCGGCATCCCGGTGGACATCCACAAGGACGAGGGCGTTTCGGCGGCACAGGTGATCATGACCGTGCTGCACGCCGGCGGGAAGTTCGACGACAACAGCTACAAGGTGTCTGGCGGCCTGCACGGCGTCGGTGTCAGTGTGGTCAACGCACTCTCGATCAAGCTGACTCTGGATATCTGGCGCGATGGCGGTCATTTCCAGCAGGAATACACGATGGGTGAGCCGGTCTACCCACTGCGCCGGGTCGGCGACGACGCGGGTCAACGCGGCACCCTGGTGCGCTTCTGGCCGGCGGCCGACGTGTTCACCGATACCGAATTCCATTACGAGATTCTGGCGCGCCGCCTGCGCGAGCTGTCCTTCCTCAATTCCGGCGTACGCATCACCCTGATCGACGAGCGCGGCGACGAAAGTGGCGAGGAACGCCACGACCTGTTCCATTACCAGGGCGGCATCCGCAGCTTCGTGGAGCATCTGGCGCAGTCGAAGACGCCGCTGCATCCGGCGGTGATCTCGATGCGCGGCGAGCAGAACGAGATCGTGGTGGATGTGGCCCTGCAATGGACCGACAGCTACCAGGAGACGATGTTCTGTTTCACCAACAACATCCCGCAGAAGGATGGCGGCACCCACTTGCAGGGCTTCCGCACCGCGCTGACCCGGACCCTGGGCAAATACATCGAGCAAAGTGGGATCGCGAAGCAAGCCAAGGTCGATCTCACCGGCGATGACATGCGTGAAGGCATGATCGCGGTGCTCTCGGTCAAGGTGCCGGACCCGAGCTTTTCCAGCCAGACCAAGGAAAAACTCGTCTCATCGGACGTGAGACCGGCCGTCGAGAGCGTGATGGCCGACCAGCTCGACGCCTTCCTGCAGGAGCATCCGAACGAAGCCAAGACCATCGTCGGCAAGATCGTCGACGCCGCACGTGCGCGCGAGGCCGCGCGCAAGGCCCGCGACCTGACCCGGCGCAAGGGTGCGCTGGACATCGCCGGCCTGCCCGGCAAGCTGGCCGATTGTTCGGAAAAGGACCCGGCCAAGTCCGAACTGTTCATCGTCGAGGGCGATTCGGCCGGCGGCAGCGCCAAGCAGGGCCGCAACCGCAAGACCCAGGCGGTGCTGCCGCTGCGCGGCAAGATCCTGAATGTCGAACGTGCGCGCTTCGACCGCATGCTGTCCTCGGAGCAGGTGGGCACCCTGATCACCGCGCTCGGCACCGGCATCGGCCGCGACGAATACAACCCGGACAAACTGCGCTACCACCGCGTCATCATCATGACCGACGCCGATGTCGATGGCGCCCATATCCGCACCCTGCTGCTGACCTTCTTCTACCGGCAGATGCCCGAACTGATCGACCGCGGCCATATCTACATCGGCCTGCCGCCGCTGTACAAGGTCAAGCAGGGCAAGAACGAGCTGTACCTGAAGGATGATGGTGCGCTGGACGCCTATCTCGCCGGCAATGCCGTGGAAGGCGCGGCGCTGTATCCGGCCGAAGGCGAGCCGCCGATCGACGGCGTGGCGCTGGAAAAACTCTTGCTGGTGTGGGCGCGGGCGCGGGAAACCGTGGCCCACCAGGCGCATCGTTTCGATCCGGGGGTGCTGGAGGCGCTGATCGACTTCCTGCCGCTGGATGCCGAATCGATCGCCCGCCATGGTGACATGCAAGCGGCGCTGGACGCACTGGCGAACCGCTTGAACGCTACCGGCCTCGGCAAGCCCCGCTACGCCTTGCGCTGGCAGCCCGCCGAGGCCGGCCGCCCGGCCGCGCTGCTGGTCACCCGCACCCATATGGGCGAAGCCTTGACTCAGGTGCTGCCGCAGGCCCTGTTCGAGCATGGTGAGCTGAGATTGGTGCGTGAAGCAGCCAGCCTGCTGCACGAGCTGGTACGCACGGGCGCGCGGGTAGTGCGCGGCAAGGGTAGCCAGCCGGTCCGCAGCTTCGCCGAGGCGCAGGCCTGGTTGCTGGACGAAGCCAAGAAGGGCCGCCAGATCCAGCGCTTCAAGGGCCTGGGTGAAATGAACCCCGAGCAGCTCTGGGATACCACGGTCAACCCGGAAACCCGCCGCCTGCTGCAGGTCAAGCTCGACGACGCGGTCGAGGCCGACGCCATCTTCAGCATGCTGATGGGCGACGTGGTCGAACCGCGCCGCGACTTCATCGAGAGCAATGCGCTGAAGGTGGCCAATCTGGACGTGTAATGGCGTCATGGCGCACTGCGGCGAGACTTGCTCGGCACCGCTTGTAGAATGCGGCATGTCGGTGAAACGGCTGCTTCGCAATGTGATGCTTGCAGCCTCTTCTCCCGGGAACAGGCCGAATGGCAGGGTTTCGATAATCGATTGTCAGCGTTACTATCCAGACCCCCCCCGCGCGCAATGGCTGCGGGTTCGAGTCATCGAGGACCTTCCATGAGCCAGTTCCAATTTCATCGTCCCCTCGTCATCGCCATGGTATTGGGAGTGGGTGCGCTCACGCTCGCGCCCTTGGTTCAAGCCCAGGTCACCAACAAGGGGATGACCGCGCGCGAGCAGGAACAACGCGCCCGCGAAATGTCCCGGACGGGTCAGGATCCAAGTGCCCAATCGGAAGAGGGCAAGGAAACCCCGGCCACGCCCTCGATCTATCCGAATGCAACGCGCCAGCAGCCCACCAGCAGGGCAACACCCAGGCTGATGTCGAAGCTGAAGAAGATGCAGGAGAAGTACGACCACGAAGATTGGGCCGGCGTGATCGCCGATGCCGACGCCATTGCCGGCTCGTCGGATGCGCAGTCGTACGACAAATCCTACGCGTATTCGATGGCGGGAAATGCTGCCGCGAACCTCGACCAGCAGGACAAGGCGGCCGAATACTTCGCCAAGGCCATTGCTGCCAATGGGCTCGACAATGACAGTCACTATGCAGCGATGTACAACCTCGCCGTGATCCAGTTCGGCGAAGAGAAGTATGCCGACGCACTGGCGACGATCGACCGCTTCCTCGCCGAAACGAAGTCGGACAAGGCGGAGACATTGGCATTCCGCGCCGGCATCCTGGCCAGTCTTGATCGCAATGATGAGGCTGCTGCCATCTACCAGGATCTGGTGGCCAAGAATCCGGGCGACAAGAAACTGTTGATGAATGCTGTTGCCGCGCTGCAAGGCGCGGGCAAATTCGACAAGGCCAACGATCTGCTTGAAGCGGCGTACAAGCGTGGCCAACTGACCGAGGAGCGGGAATACCGCGCCCTTTACGTTGGCTACATGAACGCGAAGCGCTGGAAGGACGCGCAGGCGGTGATCGAGGCTGGCCTGACCAAGGGCATCCTGCAGGCGAATCCGGAGACCGGTCGCGCCTTCCTGCTGTTGGCACAGAACGCCTTCTATGAGCAGAAGACTCCGGATGCGATCGCGTTCTATACGCGTGCAGCGCCCATGTTGTCGGATGGCGAAGGCTATCTGAACCTCGCCAAGCTCCTTGACTACGCCGGCCGCAAGGCTGAAGCCAAGGAAGCTGCACGCCAAGCCTTGGCCAAGGGCGTCAAGAAGCCCGAGGAAGCTAACAGGATTCTTGCACACTGAGACTTGCATCACGCCTGTCCGGCCCTGCCATCAGGCGCGGGCATGGAACAAGTGCGGTTGATTCGTGTAAGCTAGGAAATTCCTGCGGCCACTGGCCGTGTCGTAAAAATCCACCCGGCGCACGTCGCGTCAGGACCTCATTTCCAGAGCCGTGCGCATGACGGAAGACCAAATCCAGGAGTGGCAACCGAGCGGCCAGGCCGATGGCGTCAGTTGGCCGCGCATTGCCGGCTTCAGCTTCGCCATCGCCATCCACGTGGCCCTCGTGCTCGTGCTGTTGACGCCGATGTCCCCGCCTGCGCAGGATCAGGGCAAGACCGATTCGGTGAGCGTGACCTTCATCGAACCACCACCACCGCCGCCGCCGCCGCCGCCGCCGCCGCCGGACCAGCCCAAGCCGCTGACGCCGCCCAAGCAGTTGTCGCCGCCGCGCCCCAGCCCGATCCCGCCACCGCCGGAGCAGCCGCCGGTGGTGCTGAGTGAATCGCGTCCGATCGATAGCGCCGCACCACCGCCGGCACCGCCGGCACCACCTGCGTCGGTTCCGGATATTGGCTCGAGTGTAGATCCATCATCACGCGCCATGAATCCGCCCGTGTATCCTCCGGCGGCGCTACGGCAGCAGATTCAGGGAACGACGATGCTGATCATCAGCATTGACGCCAACGGCGCCGTGCTGGATGTCCAGGTTGAACGCACCAGTGGCAATCGCGATCTCGATCGTGCGGCCATGCAAGCGGCGCGCAAGTGGCGTTTCAATCCCGAAGTCAAGAACGGACAGAAGGTCGCCAGCCGAGTCAGAGTTCCTGTTGACTTCAAGCTTCATTGATTGTGCTTGTATAACGCACCACCCGTTCCAACCCGTTCTACCCCCGTAACACCCCATCCACGACATCGAAAGGTAAGCGTATGTTGCAAGAAACAGCTGCTGCCGCACCTGCCGCCGCCGGAGGCAACAACGCCGCCGCGCTCCAGCAGATGGGCTTTGACCACCTGATCCAGAACTTCGACTTCATGGGCTGGATCGTCTTCGTGACTCTGCTCGTCATGTCGCTGATGTCCTGGTACTGGATCATCATCAATGCGATCCGCAATGTCCGCGTCCGCGGCCGCGCCGACCGCGTCGTCAACACGTTCTGGGAAACCGGCAACGCGCAGGACGCGATCCGCTACATGGAAGAACAGCCGCGTTCGGAGCCGTTCTCCAAGATCGCCCTCGACGCCGCCCAGGCGACCGCGCACCACCAGCGTCAGGACGGTTCGCCGCTGGCCGAATCGCTGAGCCGTTCGGAGTTCGTCGATCGCGCCCTGCGCCAGGCCGTGACCCGCGAATCGCTGCGCTTGGAAGACGGCCTGACCGTGCTGGCCACCGTCGGCTCCTCGGCCCCGTTCGTCGGTCTGCTCGGTACCGTGTGGGGCATCTACAACGCCCTGATCCGCATCGGTGCCTCGGGTGACGCCTCGATCTCGGCGGTGGCCGGCCCGGTGGGTGAAGCGCTGATCATGACCGCATTCGGTCTGTTCGCCGCGATCCCGGCGCTGTTGGCGTACAACACCTTCGTGCGCTTCAACCGCATCACCAACAACCAGTTCGACACCTTCGCGCACGACCTGCATGACTTCTTCGCCACCGGTTCCCGCGTGGGCGAGTTGCAGGTCAACCGTTGATCGTTGCTGACCGGAACTGACGGAGAGCCCTGATGGGAGCCAGTGTCGGCAAAGAAGATGGTTCGCCGATGGCGGAAATCAACGTCACGCCCCTCGTGGACGTGATGTTGGTGCTGCTGATCATCTTCATGATCACCACGCCGCTGATGAACCACAAGATCAAGGTGACGCTCCCGGAGGCGGTGGTTCACAAGCCCAAGGACGACAAGAAGGTCGTGGAAACGCCAGTGACGATCACCGTCACGGAAAATGGCGACTTGTTCTTGAACGATGAGCCGACCACCAAGCCGGCGATCGAAAGCCGCCTTTCGGTGGAGGCGCAGAAGCAGCCGCAGCCGCCGGTGCAGGTGCGCGCCGACTCGACTACGCCCTACCGCATGGTGGGCGAGATCGTGAAGATCGCGCAGGCGCAGGGCATGGCCAAGATTGGCTTCGTCACCACCCCGCCCAAGCGCAGGCTCTGAGGAGAACGCACGATGGCATTTTCCAAGGGCAGCAACGCGGGTGCGATGGCGGATATCAACGTCACGCCGCTGGTCGACGTGCTGTTGGTATTGCTGATCATCTTCATGGTGACCATGCCGATCCAGTCGATCCCGGTCGACGTCGATCTTCCGCAGAGGACCGATCAGCAGACCGATCCGCCGCCGAATCCGCCGGATCCGATCAAGCTGCGCATCGATGCCTCGGGCCAGGTGTTCTGGAACGACGCGCCGGTGCAGACCAGCGAGCTGGAAACCAAGATGACGGAAGAGGTTCAGCGCGATCCGGGCAACCAGCCGGAACTGCAGATCGATACCAACGAGTCGGCGCAGTACGGGATCCTGGCCAAGGTGCTTGCCGCGGCCAAGAATGCCCAGATGGTCAAGATCGGGTTTGTCCAGAACTGATTTGAATACTTGATCGCCCCGGTCTGCGGGGCACGTCGTGGATGACGAACGCCGCCTTCGGGCGGCGTTTTTTTTGCCTGCGAGCTGTAGGAGCAACTGTCTTGACTACCCGGCGGCCATCCTCCATTCCGAGGCGTCGCGGATCATGGCGTTGAGGCGGATGAGCAGGACGCGCATGCAGGCCACCAGCGCGACTTTTGCGCATTTGC
>JAFECB010000028.1 GCA_018242365.1 Pseudomonadota bacterium | reverse complement strand
TGCTCTGGCGGTGGAGTGCGGGTGCCCTTGCTCCTACTCGTGCTTATCGGCACTGCGCACCAACGGCATCCCGCACTCCGCTCTCACCGACACCGTAGGGGAAAATCAAGACACAAGCGCACCGAAGGGGCGCGAACGCTCTTTCAGGATCCCGCATAAAGCATCGCGCCCCTGCGGTGCGCTCCCACAACAGCGGTGCTCCCACAACAGCGGTGCTCCCTCAACAGCGGTGCTCCCACAACAGCGATGCGCTCCCACAACAGCGGTGCGCGGCTACAGGGCGGCGCTGGTCTCGATGATGGCGCGATAGGCGCGCACGGTGGCGTCCAGCCCGGCGTAAAGCGCCTCGCTGATCAGGGCATGCCCGATCGAAACTTCGCGTACGTCGGGGACAGTGGACAGGAACAGACCGAGGTTGGCTTGGTCGAGGTCATGGCCGGCATTGACCTCAAGCCCTGCGGACTGCGCCATCTGTGCGGTCGCTGCTGCCAAGTCCAAGGCCGAGGTCGCACCTCCAGCCGCGAAAGCCTCTGCATAGGGGCCGGTGTACAACTCGATTCGGTGTGCGCCCAGTGCAGCGGCCATCGCCACGTCAGGATTTCCGACATCGACAAACACGCTGACCCGGCAGCCCAAGGAGCGGAATTGCGCGATCAAGGGCCGCAAGGCTTCGCCATCACGGTGGAAGTCGAAGCCGTGATCGGAGGTCAATTGCCCATCGGCATCCGGGACCAGGGTGACCTGCGCAGGGCGGGCCTGTTCACATAACGCCAGCAGGCCGGGATAGCCGGGACGCGATGGCGCAAACGGGTTGCCTTCGATATTGAATTCCGCGCCATGCTGGCGGCACAGCGCGGCCAGCACGGCGACATCCTCGGCGCGGGCATGGCGCGCATCCGGACGCGGATGCACGGTCAGGCCATGTGCGCCCGCTTCCAGGCAGGTCCGGCCAGCACGGGCCACCTCTGGCTCGCCGCCGCCACGTGCATTGCGCAGCAGGGCGATCTTGTTGAGATTGACGCTGAGCGCGGTCATCGCACCGATCTCAGGGCGTGTTGTCCTGTTGTGCTTCTTCCGCCCGCCGCGCCTGCGCCTGTTCACGCAGGCGGCGCAGCTCGGCGGGATCCACCATCATCGAGGTATCGCGGCCGACGCCGGCGACGTGGGTCTGGTACATGCCCAGCACCCACAGCAGGAACAACACCAGCGCTGCAACGATGCAGACCGACAGCAGCGCCATCGAGGTGGTCATGAAGCCGAACACCATGGCACCAAAGGCCAGGAGCAGGAACAGCCAATGCATGGAGGCGATCCGGTAAAGGTTGCCGGAAGTGTACGACGGCCAAGCCGTTTGTTGCAGCGGGCATCACAACAGCGGTGCCAGCAGGCGCGCCATCGCTTCCGGCAGGCGACGCGTGAGCAGGGGTTGGGCGCGATCCGCACGGACCGGGCGGGCATCCTCGAATTCGCGGGACAGCAGTTCGGACAGGGTGGCAGTGAACGGGGCATCGTCGATCAGCATCGAGGCCTCGAAATTCAGCCGAAAACTGCGCTGGTCGAAATTGGCGCTGCCGAGGATGGCCAGATTGTCGTCCACCAACAGGGCCTTGCTGTGCAACATGCGCGGCCCATATTCGTAAATCTTCACGCCGGCGGCGAGCAGATCGTCGTAGAACGAGCGCACGCACCAGGTGACCAGCCGGCTGTCGCTCATCCGTGGCACCAGCAGGCGCACGTCGAGACCGCCCAACGCGGAGGAGGTCAGCGCCATCATCGCCGCCTCGCCGGGGACGAAGTAAGGCGTGGCCAGCCAGACCCGGCGTTCGGCCGCGTGGATGGCATGCACGTGCAGGCGATGGATGGCTTCCCACGGCGAGTCCGGCCCGGATGCGAGCAGTTGCACGCGCGCCGCGCCGGGGCAGGGCTGTGGCATGTCGCGTGCAAGCTCTCGAATGAAGTCGCGCTTGCCGGTGACATAGGCCCAATCATCGACAAACAACTCCTGCAGCTTGCGGACGACATCGCCTTCCAGCCGCAGGTGCAGGTCGCGGTAGGCGTCGGCGCGCAGGCGTGGATCTTCCTCGTCGGTGATATTGATCCCGCCGATGAACCCGATGCTGCCGTCGATGATGGCCAGCTTGCGGTGCGTGCGCAGGTTGACCCATGGCCGCCGCCAGGGCAGCCAGACGCGGCCGGGATGGAACCAGGCCAGCTCGCCACCGGCATCGAGCAAGGGGCGGAAGAAGGCGGTCCTGGCGTGGCCGGAGCCGACCGCATCCAGCAGCAGACGTACCTTGATGCCGGCGCGTGCGCGTTCGGACAGCGCATCGACCAGCGCCTGCCCGGTGCGATCCGGTTCGAGGATGTAGTACTCGAGATGGACATGCTGTTTCGCGCCTGCGATCGCGTCCAGCAGGGCGGGATATTTGCTGCAGCCGTCGACCAACAGCGCGATGTTGCAGGCCGTGCTCGGTGCATAGCCCGAGGTCGCTTGCGCCAAGGTGCGCAACTCCTGTGCCACCGGCGTGCGCGCGGTCTCGGCTTCCGGCAGTGTCGTGCGTTGGCGACGACGGGCGCGGTGCCGGCTCAGGCGCTGCGGGCCGAACACGTAGTAGATGAAAAAGCCCAGATAGGGCAGCAGGGCGAGGCTGATCAGCCAGCTCAAGGTGGCGACCGGCTCGCGCTTCTGCAGAAGGATCCAGGTGCCAAGCCACGCCAGGTACAGCAGCCAGCCGGCAGTCAGCCACGCCCGCAGGTGGGGAATCCCCTGCATCGCATGCCACAGGTGCAGCAACAGGTCCGGCACGGTCAGCGTCCGTGGTGGTGAAGGATGCAGTCTGGACTGTCGGGACGTTCTCGCACAGGGGCAAGCGCAGTCCGGTGGATGCTCAGCCGAACGGCAGCAGCGGCCCGTTCAGCCACAACCAGCGCGCCATCCAGGCACTCACCAGCGCGATCAGGGCGGTCAAGGGCAGGCCGATCCGCAGGAAGTCACCGAAACGGTACTGCCCCGGCTTCAAGATCAGCAGATTGCCGTGATGCCCGATCGGGGTCAGGAACGCGACCACCGCGCCCAAGGCGGTGCAGACCACGAACGGCGTCGGTGGCAGATCGAGCACCTGCGCCAGGGAAATCGCGATCGGTCCCAGCAGGACCGTGGTGGCCGAATCGCTCATCACCTGGGTCAGCAGGGCGGCCATCGAGAACATCACCAGCAGGATGGCGAGCACCGACCAATGCGCGACCAGATGGGCCAGCCCGTTGGCCAGCAGGTCGGCGGTGCCGGTCTGCTCCATCGCGATGCCGAGCGGGATCACGCCGGCGATCATCGCGAAGATGCGCACATCGATGCTGCGGTAGGCCTGCTCGATGTCGATGCAGCGCGTCACCACCATGGCCACCGCGCCGAACAGGAAGGCCAGTGGCGGGTCCAGCCATTCGGTGGCGGCGGCGAGGATGGTCAAGCCCAGGATGGCCATCGTCAGCGGTGCGCGCAGGCGCCGCTTGGCTTCGCCGGCAAACGGCACCAGCATCAGAAAGCCATGGTGGGTGGCCAGTTCGGAGAAGCGCGCCGGCTGCCCCCACAGCACCAGCAGGTCGCCTTCACGCAGGCGTGCATCGGCCAGGTGATCGGCCACGCCCTCGGTGCGCCGCCAGATTCCGGCAATCACGGTATGGAAACGCCGTGCGAAATCGAGTTCACGGATGCTGTGGCCGATGAACTCGGATCCTGGTGCCACCACTGCCTGCACCAGTTGTGGTTTGGTCTCGCCACTGCAGAGGTGGCCGAACCGCGTGACCGCGTTCAAGTCCAGGCCGATGTCATCGTGCAGGGACATCAACTCGTCGGCCGCGGCCTCGACCAGCAAGACGTCATCGGCCAGCAGCGGGCTGTTCGGGCCGAGGTCATCACGGCGGTGGCCGTCGCGGACCCAGCCGCGCAGGCGGAAATGCTCGCCCAGCGCCTTCTGCAATTCGGACAGTGGGCGGGTGCACCAATGCCCTTCCTTCACGATCCGCAACTCGGTGCGGTAGCTGTCCAGCCGCAGGTAGTCCTCGTCGGCTTGTTCGCCGCTGCGCTTGGGCAGCAGCCAGCGCGCCAGCAGCATGTAGCCGGTGCCGATGATCACCAGCGCAATACCGATCGGGGTGATCGCGAAAATGCCCAGATCGCCGGCACCGGCGCGCTGCAGCATGTCGTTGGCGAGCAGGAACGCGGGCGCGCTGATCAGGGTCAGGGTGGTGCCCAGCGAAGCCGCCAGCGACATCGGCATCAACACGCGCGAGGCGGAGAGCTTGCTGTTGCGCGCATGCCGCAAAAGCAGCGGCAGCATCATCGCGGTCACCATCACGTGGTGGGTGAACGATGACAACAGCGCCACCAGCGGCATCACCACGGCAATCGTGCGGCTTTCACTGCGGCCGGAGAGGCGTTCGATCAGATTGCCGAGCCGCTCGGATACGCCGGTGGCACCGAGTGCGCCCGAGATCACGAACACCGCAGCAACGATGATCGCCGGTTCGCTGGAGAAACCCGACAGTGCCTGCCGGGTATCGAGGATGCCGGTCAGCACCAAGGCCGCCAGGATCAGCATGGCGGTGACGTCGATCCGCAGTTTTTCGGTGACGAACAGATACAGCCCGCCCAGCAGGATCACGCCGAAGGCGATTTGCGACCAGATCTGTGGCAACCAGTGCAGCATCGTGGGAATGCGTGAAGCCGACGCGCCTGCGCCGGGTCAGGCAGCCGTGTCGTGGCGTGCGTGATAGCCCACCGCGGCTTCGACTTCATGCTTCGAGCCGAGGAACACCGGCACCCGCTGGTGCAGGCCGCTCGGCTGCACGTCGAGCATCCGCTGGCGGCCGGTGCTGGCCGCGCCGCCGGCCTGTTCGACCAGCAAGCTCATCGGGTTGGCTTCGTACATCAGCCGCAGCTTGCCACCCTTGGCCGCGCACTTGCTGTCCAGCGGATAGCTGAAGATGCCGCCGCGGGTCAGGATGCGGTGCACGTCGGCGACCATCGAGGCCACCCAGCGCATGTTGAAGTCCTTGCCACGGGGCCCTTCCTTGCCGGCCAGCAGATCGCCGACATAGGCCTGCATCGGCGGCTCCCAGAAGCGCTGGTTGGACATGTTGACCGCAAACTCCTTGGTGTCCTCGGGAATGTGGATGCCGCGCACGGTGAGCACGAAGCTGCCGACCTCGCGATCAAGGGTGAAGGCATGGGTGCCGTGGCCGACGGTCAGTACCAGGGTGGTTTGCGGGCCATACACGCAATAGCCCGCCGCGACCTGGGCCGTACCCGGTTGCAGGAAGTGGCTGTCCTCCACCGCGGTCACGCCCTCGGGGCAGCGCAGCACCGAGAAGATGGTGCCGACCGAGACATTGACGTCGATATTGGAGCTGCCGTCGAGCGGATCGAACAGCAGCAGGTAATTGCCGTGCGGATAGCTGTCCGGGATCGGCTGCGAGTGGTCCATCTCCTCCGACGCCAGCCCGGCGAGATGCCCGCCCCAGGCATTGGCTTCCAGCAGGATCTCGTTGCTGAGCACGTCGAGCTTCTTCTGTGCCTCGCCCTGCACATTGATGCTGGCCTCGCCCGCGCTGCCGGCATCGCCGAGCACGCCGCCCAGCGCGCCCTTGCCGACGGCGACGGAAATCTGCTTGCAGGCGCGTGCGACCACCTCGACCAGCAGGCGCAGTTCGGCATTGATGTGACCGGCGCGCTGTTCTTCGATCAGGAAACGCGTGAGCGCAATGGCCCCGTTGCTCGTCATGGCTTCCCCCTTGTCATGGCGCGGCTATTGTGGCCCAAAGTACGGGCCGTGGACGAACCAGCGACATGGCCAGCGGTATTCGCACAATGCCGACAAGGATTGCGGCAGGCCGTGACGTTTTCTGCGGGTGATAACACCGTAAATACGGTTTACACGTCGCCTTCGCTGCTCCAGCCTTCGCCGTTACCGCGCTGGAGCACGGCATCGGTGTCTTGTACCGTCCCGGCGGGAATGGTGTCCTGGCCGGCGAGGCGGGCGTAGATCGGCGCGAAGTCGGGAAGGGTGGCATCGATCAACTGCTCGAAGCTGTCGATCACGAAATAGGTCTTCTGGTAGCTGTCGATGCGGTAACGCGTGCGCATCACCCGTTCGAGGTCGAAGCCCAGCCGGTTCGGTGCTGCGCTTTCCAGGCAGTGGATGGATTCGCCCTTGCTGCTGACGATACCGGCACCATAGATGCGCAGGCCATCGGGCTGCCGGATCAGGCCGAATTCGACCGTGTACCAGTACAGCCGCGCCAGCTGCATCAAGGGCTCGGGGCCGAAGCCGTGCGCCCGCACGCCACCCTTGCCATAGGCTTCCAGATAATTGGCGAAGTACGGATCCATCAACAACGGCACATGACCGAACAGGTCATGGAACAGGTCAGGCTCGGCGATGTAATCGATCTGATCCGGACGCCGGATCCACCAGCTGACCGGGAAGCGCCGGTTGGCCAGATGGGTGAAGAAATCCAGCTCCGGCAACAAGCCCTCGACGCCGACGATCTGCCAGCCGGTGGCCTCGCCCAGCACCTTGTTCAGATCGGAGAATTTCGGGATCCGGTCCGGGCTCATGCGCATGCTGTCCTGCGCGTGCAGGAAGGCATCGCAGGCACGTCCCTGCAGGATGCCCTGCTGGCGCAGATACAGATAGCGCCAGACATCGTGATCGGTATCGCTGTAGCTGTCCCAGGGTTGCTCCACGGTGCCGGTGGCGTAGACCGGGATCGAACCACGATCGGTCTGGATGTTTTCGAGGCGGCTGGGCAGGGCGTTCATGTGCGACTCGCAGGCAAGAGGCTGCGCCCAGCATAGGCGGGTGGCAGCGCAAGATGTCTGCGTTGTTGCTTGAAATTCCGATTGTGGCGCATGATTCGTGCGTTGAATATCATCAAGGCGGAACAAGTGAGCGCATCCGAGCTGGATCGTATCGACCTGTTGCTGCTGGCCGAGCTGCAGCGTGCCGGGCGTCAGACCAATGCCGAACTGGCCGACCGCGTGCACCTGTCACCCTCCGCCTGCCTGCGCCGGGTGCAGCGGCTGGAGCGCGAGGGCGTGATCGTCGGCTACCGCGCCGAGGTCGATCCGGAGCGGCTGGGTCTGGGTCTGCAGGCCTTCGTGCGGGTGCAACTGAAAAGCCACGATGCCGAGCGAATCGCCATCTTCGCAGAGCAGGTCAATGCCTGGCCGGAGGTGGTTGCCTGCCATGCCCTGACCGGCGACATGGACTATCTGTTGCACGTCATCGTCGCAGGATTGGAGCACTTCTCGCGCTTCCTGCTCGACAAATTGCTGGCGCAGGCCGAGGTGGCCGACGTCAATTCCAGTTTCGTGCTGCGCACGGTGAAGCGGGCGCAGGCGCTGGAATTGCCGACTGGCTGATTCGTGGGAGCGCACCGAGGCCACATGCCGAGGGGCGCGATGGGTGGTCGGGCTTGGTCGCGCCCCTGTGTTGCGCTCCTACATGACCTGATTGATCACGCCTCGGTGGCGCGTGCCAAGCATGTCATTTCGAACAATCGATCCGTGTGCGTCCGCGTCAATCCGCGGCGAACAGCGCAGGCGCTGGAATTGCCGACTGGCTGATTCGTGGGAGCGCACCGAGGCCACATGCCGAGGGGCGCGACGGGTGATCGGGCCTGGTCGCGCCCCTGTGGTGCGCTCCCACATGATCTGATTGATCACGCCTCGGTGGCGCGTGCCAAGCATGTCATTTCGAATAATCGATCCGTGTGCGTCCGCGTCAATCCGCGGCGAACAGTGCAGGCGCTGGAATTGCCGACTGGCTGATTCGTGGGAGCGCACCGAGGCCACATGCCGAGGGGCGCGATGGGTGATCGGGCCTGGTCGCGCCCCTGTGGTGCGCCTACGAGGTTTGAAGGCTGGCCTGCAATTCCAGCAGTTCCCGATCACGCCCGATTGCGGCGGCGGCGATCAGCGCGCCGTCGCGGTAATAGCGGGCGAGGCAGTCGTTGTCGGCTGGCGTGCCGTCCATTTCAATCGAATTCCAGCCGCGGCCATGGCCGAGATAGCGCAGATCGGTGCCGTAATGGTGGGTCCAGAAGAACGGCGGATCGTCGAAGGCGCGCGCGTCGCCCAGCAGGTTGTCGGCCACGCACTGGCCCATCCGTTCGGCGTGGACCCAGTGCTCGACCCGCGCGCGGCCGTCGCCGTGCGGATAGCTGGCGACGTCGCCAGCGGCGTAGATGCCATCAGCCGAGGTGCGCAGGAACGGATCGACCAGGATGCCGTTGTCCATCGCAAGGCCTGAGGCCAGCGCCAGCGCGATGCGCGGCTTGACGCCAACGCCGACCAGCAATGCATCGGTGTTGATCGTGTCGCCATTGGCCAGCAGCAGCGTCGTGCCATCGAACGAGCGGGTTTGCGCTTCCAAGTGGAAATGCACGCCCTGCTCCCGATGCCGTTTCAGCAGGTCGGATGCGAGCTCATCACCGACGATCCGCGCCAGCGGCAAAGCTTCTGGCGCGATGACATGCACCTCAAGACCACGCGAACGCAACGCGCCAGCCGCTTCCAGCCCGATGAAACCGGCACCGACGATGGCTACCGACTTGGCGTGTTCAATCCCCGCAAGCAGCGCACGCGAATCGGCCTGCGAACGCAATGCGTAGACATTGGGCAGATCGAAGCCCGGCAGTGGCAGGTGGTTGGGTTCGGCACCGGTGGCCAGCACCAACGCGTCGTAACCGAAGCTCTCACCGCGGGCGGTGGTGACCTGCCGTGCAGCCGGATCGATGGCCGTCACTTCGCAATCCAGATGCAAGTCGATCCGGTTGTCGCCATAGAACTCCGGAGACTGCAGCGGAATCCATTCCTCGGCGGCGGTGCCGGCGAGGTAGTCCTTGGACAGGTTGGGCCGATCACAGGGCGGATCGGCATCGGCACTCAGCATGGTGATGGTGCCATCGAAGCCGCGTTCGCGCAGGCGCTGGGCGCAGGCAAACGCGGCCGCGCCACCGCCGATCAGGACGACGCGTTCGGGCAAGGTTTGATTGGTTGCTGTGGTCGCCGCCGCAATACCATCGGCGGCCTTTCGGACGTAGGCTCTGTCACCTTCGATCTCCACCGTCCAGCACGCCAGCGGCGCGAACGCCGGGGCTTTCAGCGCCTGCCCGGTGCGCAGGCTGAAACAGGCGTGGTGCCAGGGACAGCGGATTTCATCGCCCACCCGCAGGCCTTCGCCCAGCGGCCCGCCATAGTGGGTGCAGCTGCCGGATACCGCGTGCAACTGGCCGTCGACGCGTGCGAGCAACACGGCATCGTCACCGACATGGCCACTGACCACGCCGGTGTCGGGGATGTCGGCCAAGGCAATGCCTTGGGTGAAATCGATGCCGCTGGGTGTGGTGGTTCCGGACATGTCGATCCCTCCCGAGAGTTTGCCGATGGAATGCAGGATGCACGCAACTTGGATGCAGGCCGCGTGAAATCGGTTCCCGTTCGCAATGCGGGAACCTTTTCCGCCGCCACGTCATCAGCCTTGAAAACTGGTCGAAAAGGACGCCGCAATGCTCGAACACGCCGCCCATGCCGTGACCCCGATTTCCCGTGATGTCGCACAGACCCTGGACGCTGCGGACGAGCTGCGTCCCAGTCGCGCCCAGGCCGAAGCGGCGGTGCGCACCCTGATTCGCTGGGCCGGTGACGATCCGGCACGCGAAGGCTTGCTCGATACCCCGGCGCGGGTGGTGAAGGCGTATGAAGAATGGTTCGGCGGTTATCAGCGCGACCCCGGCAGGATTCTTGGTCGTCGTTTTGCGACCTCGGGCTATGACGATCTGGTGATCCTGCGCGACATCCCGGTGCAGTCGGTGTGCGAGCATCACATGGCGGCAATTCAGGGCGTGGCGCATGTGGCCTATCTGCCGGGCAAGGATGTCGTCGGCATTTCCAAACTGGCGCGGCTGGTCGATGCATATTCACGTCGACTGCAGATCCAGGAGCGGTTGACCGCGGAAATCGCCGACACCCTGCAGCATGAATTGCAGGCGCGCGGGGTGGCGGTGGTGATCCGCGCCAGCCACGGCTGCATGACCACACGCGGCGTACACACCCACGGCACCAGCATGGTGACGCGACGGCTGCTGGGTGACTGCGCGAACGAGCCTTATCGCAGCGAAGTCCTGAAAATGTTGATGGATTGAACAGGGGGAGGCAGCGCCATGATTTCGTCAGCAACGACCACCGCACGTGATTACGCCGCAATGGACGATGCACAGCTGGTGGCCTGCGTGCGCGCCGGTGAACGCGAGGCGTTCCGACAGATCACCCAGCGCTGCAACCAGCGCCTGTTCCGGGTGGTGCGCGGCGTGATCCGCGACGAAGCCGAAGCCGAGGATGTTGTGCAGGAGGCCTACCTGCATGCGTATCAGAAAATCGGCAATTTTCGTGGCGAGGCCTCACTGGCGACCTGGTTGACCCGGATTGCGCTCAACGAAGCCTATGGTCGCTTGCGCCGCAAGCGCGAGACCGTGGAGATCGAGGTGATGGAGACCGTGATGGATGCCGGCAACGTGGTGCCGTTTCCCGGCACCGAGAGCACGGGCGAAGACCCGTTCCGCATGGCCGAAACCGCGCAGCTGCGGCGCTGGCTGGAAGGCGCGATCGACGCGCTGCCGGAAGGCTTCCGGCTGGTCTACCTGTTGCGCGATGTCGAGGGCTGTTCGGTCGAGGAAACCGCAACCGCACTCGAGTTGCGCGAGGAAACCGTGAAGACCCGCCTGCACCGCGCCCGCAAGCAGTTGCGCGCTGCGTTGGAAGACAAGGTCAGCGGCGCACGTGGCGGCGTGTTCGAGTTCATGGGTGCGCGCTGCGCCCGGGTCACAGAGGCAGTGATGGCGCGGATCGAGGCGATGCCCGGCAATTGATTTCGTTTCAACACACTCGACAAAGGAGGGGGCCATGTTGTTGTATGCATTGATCGTGTTCCTGGTGGGTGCCTGCGGTGGCCTGGTGCTGGCCTCGTTCGTGCTGCGTGGCAAATTGGCGCCATGGGCGGTGTCGCTGCTGCATGCAATGTTGGGTGCCACCGGCATCCTGTTGCTGGCCACGGCCATCCTGATGGATAACCTCGGCAAGTTGCCGATCATTGCGCTGTGCGTGTTCCTGGTGACCGCTGGTTTCGGCTTCTACCTGGCCTCGATGCACTACGGCAAGCGGGTGGCGATGAAGCGCGTGGTGTTGACCCATGCCAGCTTCGCCATCACCGGTGCATTGCTGTTGATTGCCGCCGTGGTGATGCACTGAACATGGGTCGCCGTGCCAGCGGTAGCATTCCCATGGCAACGCTCTGGACACCCAGCTGATGAAACATCCGCTCCATCCCATGCTGGTGCACTTCCCGATTGCGGCGTGGCTGATGGCGACAGTGCTGGATGGCGCGGCCTTGGTCTGGCCCCCATCGCTGCTGCAGACATTTGCCGCCTTGCTGATGCTGGTGGGTTGCGCCACGGGCCTGATTGCTGCTGCCGCCGGATTCGTCGAACTGCTCAAGTTGCCGGATGGCCACCCGGCACTGCGTATCGCCAACCTGCACATGGCGCTGGCGCTGGTCAGCTGGTGCCTTTATGCCGGCAGCCTGTTGCTGCGGGTGCAGGGTATCCAGCTGCACCAGTTTTCCCTGGTTGCGCCGGGGGCGGCTGCCTTGGCCTTGAGCGGTGCCGGCCTGCTGGCGGTGCTGGCCACCGGCTTTCTGGGCGGAACCCTGGTCTACGGCCATGGCGTCGGAGCGTCGCCACGTCCCTGAAACAAGGTTATCCGCAGGCGTGATGCGGTCGCATCGCGTGGGATTTACTCGGTCTTGCTGCAGACACTGCGCCAGAACGTCGTCCAGCTTCGGTGCGGCGTGCATTCGGCGACCGTGGTCGCCGCACTGGCCTGTTGCGCCTGCGCTGCCGCACGCGCCCGTTGCGCGCGCGCAGTCAGCACTGCGGCAAGCCGATCACGAATCTGCGGCAGTGCCGCCTGCAATGCGCGTTCGCCTTCGAGGATGGCGCGCTGTTTCTGGCTGAAATCAGCGGGCCCGATGTCGTTCACCGCCGGTCGGATCACCACGTCGGCACGCTTGAGCTCTGCCGCGGCCAGCCGCTGGCCCATGATGCGAATGCTCTGGTTGACGTTGCCGAGCAGATTGGAGGGGCTGGCATCGCCGCTGGTGGCCTTGCTGCCGATATCGACCGCGATCACGAAATCCGCACCCAGTTCCCGCGCGGCATCCACCGGCACCGGGCTGACCACGCCACCATCGACGTAATGCCAGCGGCCGATGGTCACCGGCTCGAACACGCCGGGTACCGCGCTGGACGCGCGCACCGCCTGGCCGACATTGCCGCGCCGGAACACGGTCGGCTGGCCGTCTTCCAGACGCGTGGCCACCGCCGCGAACGGGATCGGCAGGCGCTCGATCGGACGATTACCGACCTGCGCATTGACGTAATCCTCCAGCTTCTGCCCCTTGATCAGGCCGCCGGAAAACAGGCTGACATCACGGATCTGCGCTTCATCCAGCGCCACCGCGCGCTCCTGCAGCGCGTAGGCATCCATGCCGCTGGCGTACAGCGCGCCGACCACGCTGCCGGCACTGGTGCCGGTGACGATCACCGGCTTGATGCCATTGGCTTCCAGCATCTTGATCACGCCGATATGGGCGAAGCCCTTGGCCGCGCCACCGCCCAGCGCCAACCCGATCCGCAGGGGAGGCAATGCCGGTGTAGCGATGGTGGCTGGCGAGGTGGCAACCGCAGGCGTAGGCGGCGTCGACGCGCAGCCGGCGAGCAAGGTGGCCAAAAGGGCGAGCAGGAGATTGCGAATCATGATCGGATGCAGGCAAGTCGATGCAACGCCGGTATGCCGCGCACGGCGCCGGGCAAGGGTCGCCAGCATACGCGTCGCACTCGCAACGCAAGCACAACCGCGATTCAGTCACTCTGGCGCTTGAACGGCAGCACCGTGCCGCGTTGCTCAGTCTCGACATCACGCTGCCAGATCACCGGCACATCATCGGGTGCGCGGGTCTCGAAAGTGTCGAACCCGGCCTGTGCCTGCTGCCGCTCCAGTTCTTCCTCGAGTTCCCAACTGTATTTCTTCCGCTCCGGCATCGGATCGCTTGCTCGGAACAGGAAAGCGGCGAGCACGCCCGCCAAGGCACCGCCCAGATGCGATTCCCACGACACCCCCACCTCGCGCGGGAAGATCGTCATCAACATCCCGCCGTACAGGAAGAACGCGATCATCCCGGCCGCGATCGAGGCGCGGTCGCGGCGCAGCAGGCCCAGCGTGAACACCAGAAAGCCCAGACCATGGCTGATCCCGCTGGCGCCCAGATGGTGCGACTCCGGCTGGCCCAGCAGCCACGCGCCCAATCCCGAGCCAAGCCACAGCAACGGCAGCGCCCGCAGCGAAGCATGCGGATAGACGAAGCCAGCCAGCGTCCCGAGCATCAGCAAGGCACCGCTGTTGGCGAGGATGTGCGCGAACGAACCGTGCAGCAGCGGTGCCGTCAACAGCCCGACCAAGCCTTCCGTGGTGTGCGGCGTGACCGTGAGGCCAGTCCAGTCGAAGGTCTGCTGGAGGCCGAAACACAGCCACAGCAGCACCACGAACACGCCACTGGCCACGATCGCACGCCGCAGCCGAGTGCGGTCTGCCATGCGCATGCTATCGCGGGTGGACGGAGTGGCCATGAACACGACATGGGGCATGGCGTAGCGCTTTGCAATGTCGCGGGCCGTCAGGCCAGGCAACAAG
Organism: Pseudomonadota bacterium; assembly: GCA_018242365.1. GTDB lineage: Bacteria > Pseudomonadota > Gammaproteobacteria > Xanthomonadales > Xanthomonadaceae > Thermomonas. The sequence goes on along the minus strand of JAFECB010000028.1, from coordinate 55,765 downwards.
GCCAGGATGTATTCCTGACCTAGCAAGGCTTATGCATTACAAGGATTGAAACACGCAGAAATAGTCATGAGCAACAACGGGATAGCGAGCTTTTACCTGTTATCGTTTGAAACGCTTCCCGCGGACCGGTTCGGTCAGGGTGGCCACCTTTCCCGTACTCGGATGGAGTTGCGCCATGGCTCGTGGATCTGTCGAACGCGCTGGGAACACCAATGGGCACACCAAACTGTCACGCTGTGCCTGGGGCTTGGCCATTACCGGGCTTTGTTTAGCACTGCCGGCCTGTGATTTCGAATTCGGGAACAGCGATGCTGCTGAGGCGGCATCCCCGGTAGCTGCCAACAGCGTCCGCATCCCGCGACCCGGCAAGAAGCCGACCATCACCGGGCAACCGGCCAGCGTGAGCGTGGCCTCGGGCGCGTCGGCGTCCTTCAGCGTGACCGCGACCGGCGCATTGCCGCTGAGCTATCGCTGGTACCACGACAACAAGAGCGTGGCCAGTTGTCGCAGCGCAACCTGCGTGATCCCGATGGCCATGCCCGCCGATGCCGGCAGCTACAAGGTCATTGTCAGCAACCGCTTCGGCAGCGTAGCCAGCCAGCCGGCGCAGCTGACGGTGACCACCGGGGGCGACGACGTGGTTACCGCTGCCAGTTGCAGCCGCCACGACGTCCAGGCGGCAGTGGACAGTGCCGCGCCGGGCGACATCGTGCAGATCCCGGCCGGGCCGCGCTGCGACTGGAACGGGCTGGACAAGGTGGTCGTCAACAAGAGCCTGTGGATTCGCGGCGCGGGCAAGGATGCGACCCGGATTCGTCGTGGCTCGTACATCAGCGATGACAACACCAGCGAAAACGATATCGCCCTGACCGCATTGTTCGTGTTCGACTGCAATGCCAGCACCCGTGTGCGCCTGTCCGGGATGACCCTGGAAGGCAATGGCACCGAGGGCACGTTCGTGGGGTCGGACGACCAGACCTTCCCGCAATTGCTGGCCTTCGATTACGGCGTCAAACTGTTTGCCTGCAGGGACTTCCGCATTCACGACGCGCGTTTCGAGAAATTCGGCTATTCGGGTATCGACCTGCGCAGCAAGCCGCTGAACGGCACCAGCACCGGGCTGCGCGGCCTGATCGATCACAATGAATTCGTCGGCAACATGAAGGTGGGACTGGGCTATGGCGTGTCCGTGTACGGTGCCGACGACTGGCCCGCACCGGACTACGGCAGCGCCAACAACGTGTTCGTGGAAGACAGTTATTTCGAGGACAACCGCCACAACATCGCCGCCAATGGCGGTGCCCGCTACGTGTTCCGCCACAACCGGCAGGTCACCACCTACCGCGCGCGCTGGTGGGGCATGGTGGATGCGCATGGCCGCGGCGATGGCGCGCACGGGACTCGATCATTCGAGGTCTACAACAACACCTTCGAGATGACCGGCATCCCCGCCCCGGCGTCGGCGACGGGTGCGGTGTTCCGCGGAGGCGACGGCGTGTTCTTCAACAACACGATCCAGCTCGGCCTGAGTTGGGCACCCGGCAATCCGCCCTATGGCCTGTGGCTGACCGTGGAGAACGAAGGCTGCACCGACAGCCCGAAGCCGGCGTATCCGGCATATGACCAGACCACCGATCTCTACATCTGGGGCAATACCAACAACAACGTCTCGTTGGGCGGCGACAATTGGGATGTCTGTGCCGCGTACTTCAAGGAAGGCCGGGACTACCACATCAAGCCGCGCCCCGGCTACACGCCGTATCAATATCCGCATCCGCTGCAGGCGCAGGCCTGGCCAACGCCATGAGGAGCGGGGCCAGGCTCACGTGATGACTGCATTGCATCGAACGTGACCCGCCAGCCATTGCTGGCGGGAACTGTTGAGTAGGGCGGGTCGAGACACGGCTTACGTCTTCGCCTGCGCCGGCCGCAACAGGCTCAGTGCAATGGTGCAGCCGATGATCAGCGCGACCACGCCCAGCGACAGCAGGGTCGGCAGCTTGACCACGTCGAGCAAGAGCATCTTCGCGCCGATGAAGGCCAGCACCAACGCCAGCCCGTAGGGCAGCAGGTGGAAGCGGTCGGCCATGCCTTGCAGCAGGAAGAACATCGCACGCAGGCCGAGCACCGCGAACACGTTCGAGGTCAGCACGATGAAGGGGTCGGTGGTGATTGCGAAGATCGCCGGGATCGAATCCACCGCGAAGATCACGTCGGTGATGCCGAGCATGATGATCACCACGAACAGCGGGGTGAATTTGCGCCGGCTACCGTGGCCAAGCCACAGCGCACCGCCGTGGTAGCGGCGCAGGAAGGGCACGTGCGCGGTGAGCCAGCGCAGGACCGGGTTGGTGTCGAGGTCGGGTTCCTGGCCGGCGGCGCGCCACATCTTGATACCGGTGAGCAGCAGAAAGGCACCGAACAGGTAGAGCACCCAGTGGAATTTCGCCAGCAGCAGCGCGCCGGCGAAGATCAGGATCGCGCGCAGGACAATCGCGCCGATGATGCCGATCACCAGCGCACGCTGGCGCTGCATTTCCGGCACCGCGAAATAGTTGAACAACATCAGGAACACGAAGATGTTGTCCACCGCCAGCGCTTTCTCGACCAGATAGCCGGTCAGGAACTCCATGCCGATGCGGCCGCCGGCGTCGGCACCGAATTGCTGCCCGGCGTGCCACCACAGCCAGCCGTTGAAGGCCAGCGCCAGCGCCACCCAGCCAAGGCTCCACCACGCAGCCTCCTTGAAGCTGACCTTGTGCGGGCCACCGTGGCGCATCAGCACCAAGTCGGCCAGTAGCGCGGCGATCACCACGCCTGCGAAAACCAGCCAAAGGAAAGGGGTTCCGATCGTTTCCATGCATGCCTCCACCGGTTACGTGGCGGACGCGTCCATGCAGGGCACATGGAAAGGAAGCGCGCTTCGCCCGTCGGCGAAGGTCTCACTCACGGGCCCTTGGCCTGCCGCGGCGCCGGGGTGAGGCGATGCCTGACCCGTACTGACGACGTCCGCGCGCGGAGTTACTCCCCTTCTTGGGCGACAATACCCGGTCTTTGTGACAGAAACATGAACGCCGCCATGACCGAAGCCCTGCCCGTCGTCCAGCTCAAGAACGCCTGGAACTCGACCCACCCGTGGATTTTCCAGCGGCTGGTGGAAAAGCCCGCGCAAAAGCCCAAGCCCGGCAGTATTGTCGATGTGGTCGGCGTGGACGGCGTGTGGATTGGCCGTGGCTTCTACAACGGCCATTCACGAATTGCGCTACGGATGCTGGAGAAGGATCCGGACGTGGCGGTGGATGCCGACTGGTTCGTGCGCAAGATCGGCGAGGCGGTACGTCTGCGCCGTGAATTCCTGAAGCTGGACGCCGTGGGCAATGCCTGGCGCGTGGTCCACAGCGAAGGCGATGGCATCAGCGGCTTGGTGGTGGATCGCTACGACGACCTGCTGGTGGTCGAATTCTTCAGCGCCGGCGCGTGGCGGCATCGGTCGATCATCTTCGATGCGCTGCGCGAGCATTTTCCCGGCTGCCGCTTCCACAGCTTTGCCGACGAGCATGTGCAGAAGCAGGAAAGCTTCGACTACAAGGATACCCAGGGCACCTTGCCGGCCACGGTCACCGAATACGGCATCCGCTTCCGCGCCGACCCGGCCGGTGCGCACAAGACCGGGTTCTTTGCCGACCAGCGCGAGAATCGCGAGTGGCTCAGTCGCCAGTGCGAAGGCAGGCGCGTGCTGGACCTGTGCTGCAACACCGGCGGTTTCGGTGTGTACGCGGCGGCGCGCGGGGCCAGCGAGGTGGTGGGGATTGATATCGATCCGGCGGTGCTGGAAATTGCCAAGGAGAACGCCCACCTCAACAAGGTCAAGCCGCGTTTCATCCAGGCCGATATCTTCCCGTGGCTGCGCGATGCGGCGATCAATGGCGAGCAATTCGACATAGTCATACTCGACCCGGCGAAGATGACCCGCGATCGCGAGCAGGTCATCAATGCGCTGAAGAAATACCTCGACATGAACAAGCTGGCCCTGGGCGTGGTCAAGCCGGGCGGGCTGTTCGCCACCTTCAGCTGCACCGGCCTGGTCAGCGAGGAACAATTCCTCGACATGCTGCGCCGCGCCGCGTTCTACGCCGGCCGCACCGTGCAGGTGCTGAAAGTCGCCGGCGCCGGTGCCGATCATCCGTGGCTGGCGCAGGTGCCGGAGTCGCGCTACCTGAAGGCGGTGTTCTGCCGGGTGCTGGATTGACCATGCGGGTGAACGACAGTGCGATGACGGTGGCTCTGGCAGGATCAAACGCATGATCGAGAGCGTTGGCCAGATCGCGCGTGACGAATCGCACTTCGAGATCGGTGGGCCTGCGGGCGTCATCGAGGCAGCGTTGGGCCTGCCGGACGCACCCGCGCAGCCGGTGTTGGCTATCGTCTGCCATCCGCTGCCGACCGGCGGCGGCACCATGCACAACAAGGTGGTGACGATGACCGCGCGCGCCCTGCGCGAGTCGGGGGTGACGGTGCTGCGCTTCAATTTTCGCGGTGTGGGCCATTCCGAAGGGGCGTTCGACGAAGGGCGTGGTGAGCTCGACGATTTGCGCGCTGTCGCCGCGTGGGCGCGGGCACAGTATCCCAACCACGCGCTGTGGCTGGCCGGGTTCAGCTTTGGGTCGTGGATCGCGTTACGCGCCTGTGTCGAACTGCAGGCCAGTGCCTTGATCACGATTGCGCCGCCGGTGGGCCGTGATTGGGACTTCGCCAGCGTGCTGCTGCCGACGGTGCCGTGGTTGGTGATCCAGGGCGATGTCGATGAAATCGTCGATGCCGATGCCGTGCGCCATTGGGTGGCCGGATTGTCGAAGCCACCGCAGTTGATCGAGATGGAAGGGGCCAGCCACTTCTTCCATCGCAAATTGATGGACCTGCGCGGTGTCGTGAAAGCCGGCATTCGCGGCTGGCTGCCGCTGCCACCGTCGGCATGAGCGAGGCCATGCTTCCTTCCCGGCGCTACGCCGAGGGCGTGGCGCGCGGTGACTGGCAGGACGATCCGGCACAACAGGCACCGCTGGCGGTACTGGATCGTATCCACGCGGACCTGTTGAAGGACGCGCCTGCGCCCGGATTCCTGCGCCGCCTGCTGGGCGCGCAAACGCAGGCATCGGTGCGTGGCCTGTATCTGTGGGGCGGCGTCGGGCGCGGCAAGACCTTCCTGATCGATCTGTTTTACGACGGCCTGCCACTGCCCGAGGTGCGGGCCAAGTCCGCGACGGATGCGGCACGTGCGGCGGATGGAAATGACGGCAACGGCAAGCACCGCACCCACTTCCACCGCTTCATGCGCGAGGTGCAGGAACAGCTGCATGCACATGCCGACCAGCCCGATCCGCTGGCCCTGGTGGCGCGCGAGTGGCGACAACGCCTGCGCGTGCTGGTGCTGGACGAATTCTTCGTGATCGATATCGGCGATGCGATGTTGCTGGGGCGGCTGCTGGAGAAACTCTTCGATGAGGGCGTGGTGCTGGTCACCAGTTCCAATGCGGCCCCGCAGGATCTGTATCGCGATGGCCTGCAACGCGCACGTTTCCTGCCGGCGATTGCCCTGCTGGAGCAGCGTTGTGACGTCGTCGAATTGATCAGTACGACCGACTATCGCCTGCGCGCGCTGACCCGCTCGCCGGTCTACCGCGCACCGCTGGACGCGCAATCGGATGCCTGGCTGGCGCAGCGCTGGCGCGAATTGGGTGGCGATGCAAGCCACATGGACGCCGGGATCGTGGTCGAAGGCCGGCGCATCCCCGTGCGTGCGCGCAGCAAGGGCATGTGCTGGTTCGATTTCGAAGCGCTTTGCGAAGGCCCGCGTGGCAGCGCCGATTACATCGAGATCGCCAGCGAGTTCCACACCCTGCTGGTCGGCGGTATCCCGCGCATGGATGCACTGCGCGACGATGCCGCGCGCCGTTTCGTCAACCTGATCGATGAACTCTACGACCGCCACGTGAATCTGGTGTGCACCGCTGACGCCGCGCCGATGGCACTCTATGCCGGCGAGCGCATTGCCGGTGCATTCGAACGCACGGCGTCGCGCCTCGTGGAAATGCAGTCCACCGATTACTTCAGCATCGGGCACCACGGTCGATGAGCGATCCTTCCATTCACGCGTCCCCGCTCGGTCGTGAGGTTGAGTATCCCACGCGACGGGATGCGGGCCTGTTGTTCCCGATTGCACGCTCGGTCGGTCGCGAAGCCTTGGGCTTGGTGCACGCGGCCTTGCCCTTCGTCGGACACGATCGATGGCAGGCGTGGGAATTATCGTGGCTGGATGCGCGCGGCAAGCCGGTGGTGGCAACCGCGACAGTGTCGGTGCCGTCGGATTCGCCCTGCCTGATCGAATCGAAATCGCTCAAGCTCTATCTCAACTCGCTCAACGGCGAACGCTTCGCCTCGATGCAAGCGGTCCAGCTGCAGATCGAAGCGGACTTGTCCGCCGCGGCGGGTGCGGCGGTGGCGCTGGCGTTCGGTGTCGCGCCGATCGATGCGGGTGCGACCGGCGAATGCATCGACGCGCTCGATATTTCCATCGACCACTACGGCCCACCCGATCCAACCCTGTTGTCCGCCGCGGGCGAGTGCGTCGAAGAAACCCTGTGCAGCGCCCTGCTCAAATCCAACTGCCCGGTGACCGGGCAGCCGGATTGGGCCGATGTGCGCGTTGCCTATCGCGGTTCGCGCATCGACCGCGCTGGCTTGCTGCGCTATCTGGTCAGCTATCGCGAGCACGCCGATTTTCATGAGCAGTGCGTCGAGCGCATCTTCAGCGACATCACGGCACGCTGCGCCCCGCAGTGGCTGTCGGTGGAGGCGCGCTATACCCGCCGCGGTGGGCTGGACATCAACCCGTGGCGGGCCACGCCCGGCTGCACACCACCACCCGTGCAGCGCACCGCACGGCAGTAGGCGCGCACGCCGCTCACTGCTGCGCGGCCAGCCATAACCGGCGCGCCAGCAGATGATCGAGACTGGCCTTGCCGGGGCCGGCCATCAGCAGCCAGAACAGCACCGCGACATACAGCACTTCATCGAGCTCGACGAATTCGTTGAAGGTGGTGATGGTCGGCAGTACCACCACGGCCAGCGCGACCAGCATGTTGATGATCATCGGAACAGCGGCCAGACGCGTGCCGAGGCCGAGGATCAGCAGCGCACCACCGATCAGGTCGGTGGCACCGGAGACGGTGGCGCTCAAGGTCGGAAACGGGATGCCCCAATCGACGAAGCGTTGCGAGAAGAACGCGAGGTTGTGCAATTTGGCCCAGCCGGTTTCCAGCCAGAACCAGCCGAACACCAGGCGCAGCAGCAAGGGGCCGAGCCATGCTTGCCGCGTGAGCAAGTCGCGCACGCGCGCCGGCAGGGAACGCATGGGCAAAGCGGGGCTTGAAGTCGCGGCCTCGGGGCCGCGAGCAAAGGTGGCGCAACGGTGCATGGTGGTGTCCTCAGTCGGAGGGTGGGTCGCCGGGTGTGGTCAGCAGGCCATCGGTCAGCCAGCGTTTGAGCAGGCTGGCGGCACGCAGCGGGCCGTCGCCTTGGTGGAAGATCATCATCCGTTCGCAGAGTTCGGCGAAGGACTCGCCGGTTTGGACGGCTTGCAATGCGGTGGCTTCATCGGCTTCCAGCTGTCGCCAATGCACATCGCCGTCGCTGCACCAGAGCAGCCAGCACACCTGCGGCGCGGGGTGCAATGCCGGCAGCGTGCCGTCTGCCGCGTGTGCTCCGATCAAGGCCGGTGCATTGCAGGACATGGTCAGCAGGCGCACCGCCGGATGCAGATGCAGACGCAGCGTTGGCCACGCATCCGCGGGCAGCGTGGCCAACGTGGTCATGTCCAGCAGCGGTGCATCCGCTGCGTCGAAACATTCGCCCTGCGTCCATTCGAAACGCGCGAGTTGCGACACGCTCTCCGCCACGTCGCTACGCGTTGCCAACCAATCGGCAAAGGCCTGGCCGAAATGGCGCACCGAGGGCTGGGTGGAAGGATGCGCGTGCAGGTAATCGCGGCCCAGCGCGTCGAATGCGTCCTCGCCCAGCATGGCCTTGGTGGTGGGAAAGTCGTTAGCGAGCACGTCGAGCAGGCGCAATCGGTAGGCGTCGGCATGGATGCGCAGGCGTGCGTCGGTGTGATCGCCGGCGATGAGCTTGGCGATTGCGGAATTGCCATCCAGCAACCAATCGCGCATCGCGCCCTGCACGGCGATGAGCGCGGTCATGCCGCCAGCTCCAGCCGCACGGACGCGGCTATCCCGCGGGCGATGTCGAGTTCGGCCAGCAGCGCGTCCAGCGGCGGGATGTGATCGTCGCGCTCGATCATCGTCGGGACCTGGCCAAAGTGACGCATCGCCTGTCCATACAGTGACCAGACTTCGGCGCAGACCGGGGCGTCGTGGGTATCGATCAGCAGGCCCGAGCCGAGTGCGTCAGCGCTGTGTCCGGCCAGGTGGATCTGCTTCACCGCAGGTGCAGGCAGGGCATTGAAGTAGTCGATGGGATCGATGCCGTGGTTGTGCGCGTTGACGTAGACGTTGTTGACGTCGAGCAGCAGGCCGCAACCCGTCTCGGCGACGAGCGCGGACAGGAATTCGGCTTCGCCCAGCGTGTCGCCGGCGTAACGCAGATAACTGGACACGTTCTCCAGCACCAGTTGTGTGCCGATGGCGTCCTGCACCTGGTGCACGCGCATTGCAACATGGCGCAGGCTGGCTTCGTCCTGCGGCAGCGGCAGCAAGTCGTGAAATTGCACCCCCTGATGCCGGGTCCAGCACAGATGGTCGGAGATCAGTGCCGGGCGCACGCGCCGGGCCAGTTTCGACAGCGCTTGCAGATACTCGCCATCAAGCGGATCGCTGCCGCCGATGTTCAGCGAGACGCCGTGCATGGCCAGCGGCCAGCGCTCTGCGCATCGATCCAGCATGGCCAAAGGCCGGCCACCCGCGACCATGAAGTTTTCGCTGACGATTTCCAGCCAGTCCACCGCGCCGGCATCGCCTTCCAGCAAGCTGGCGTAGTGCGGTGGACGCAGGCCGAGGCCGAAGCCGTGCAGGGTGCGGGTCATGGCGGGAAATCCGGTGGCGAGGAAGCGACGCCCGCTTTGCGCGGGCGTCGCTTGAACGCATCAACCCTGCTGGGCGGCGTTGCTGGCGGGCTTCGGCATTTCGAAGCGACCTCCGGCGGTCTTGCAGGCGGGGGCGGTGGTCATGGTGAAGCCCTGGCCCTTGCACGCGTTCTGGCCCTTGCAGGCATTGCTGGCGGTCTTGCAGGCGCTCTGGCCCTTGCAGGCATTGGCGCCCATGCAATGGCCCATCTGCGCGCTGCCGCTGGCGGCGGGATTGCCGGCCTGGGCGGCAGGGGCGCCGGCGAACAGGGCGGCGGCGGCGATCGCCAGCGAGAAGCCGGACATGACGGCGGGCTTGGTGGTTTTGGTATTCATGCGGGAGTCCTTGGATTGGGAGTGGCGGATCGTTCGGGCACCGCATGGGGGAGGTTTGCGGCGCAAGCGTATTTCAGTCCAATGTCGGCGGCAGCGCCATCCCCGCACGTTCAGCCAATATGCCCAAGCGTCCGGCTGCTGCACGACGCGGACGCTTGCGCATGGAATGGCGGCGGCGCGGACATGGCCGCTGTCGCCGGGCTGGCCTAGGATGCAAGCCGTGGACACCACGCCTGCCATTACCTCGCTGGATGACGACCGCGACCGCGTGCTCGAAACCGTGCTCGGTGCGTACCGCATGCGGGTGGAGATCACCGCCGACGTGCGTTACTGCGGCAGCTGGTATGACCAGGAACCGGCCACCCATTTCGGTCAGTTCCACTTGCTCACCGAGGGCGAATGCTGGGTCAGTGGGCCGGCGCTGGATACGCCGCTGCACCTGGGCTGTGGCGATTTGATCGTGTTTCCGTCCGGCGCGCGCCATTTGTTGTCCGCGCATCCGGATGCGCATCGACCCGAACCTGCGGATCCCGGTGACACGGCGATGCTGTGCGGGGAGCTGGAGTTCATCACCGGCAACAGCAATCCGATTTTTTCCGCCCTGCCGGCCTGCTTCGTGGTGCGCACCGACGAGAGCAGCGCGGGCTTCCGCCAGATTGCGGCGATGCTGGTCGAAACCAGCCGCGACCGCCGCTGGGGCCGGCAACTGGTGCAGAACAAATTGGCCGATTCCCTGTTCACGATGGCGGTATGCGAATACGTACGCAGTGCAGAGCGTCCGCGTGGCTTGCTGGCGGCATTGACCGATGTGCGCCTTTCGCGCGCGCTGTCGGCGGTGCATGCGCGCCCCGGCGATGATTGGACGATCCAGTCGATGGCGCACGAGGCCGGCATGTCGCGCACCGCCTTCGCCGAGTTGTTCACCACCACCGTCGGCCAGCCGCCGATCCAGTACCTGGCCCATTGGCGGGCCACGGAAGCACGGCGATTGCTGAAGAACCGCCGCTTCTCGGTAGCAGCCGTCGCCGAAATGCTCGGCTACCAGAGCGAAGCGGCATTTCGGCGTTTCTTCAAGCGCGTGGAGGGCGTGGGGCCAGGCAAGGTGCGCGGACGTGGTGATGAGGACGAGGGCGACTGATCAGCGCCGCCAAGCCAGCACCAGCACGCCGGCGGCCACCAATGCGATTCCCAGCCAATCCTTCAGCGAAGGGCGCTCACCCAGCAACAGCACCGCGAACACCGCCACCAGCAGCACGCTGGCCTTGTCCACCGCGGCGACTTGTGATGCTTCACCTATCTGCAAGGCGCGGAAATAGCACACCCACGAAACTCCGGTGGCGAGCGCAGAGAGGGCGAGAAACACCCAGACACGTGGCGACAGTGTGGTCGGGTCCGTCCACTTGTCGGTGGCGGCCACGAAGCCACCGAGAACGACGAGAATCATGGCGGTGCGGATCAGGGTGGCGTAATCGGAATTCACCCCGACCAGGCCGAGCTTGGCAAAGATCGCGGTCAGCGCGGCGAATACCGCCGCCAGCAGCGCCCAGAGGAACCAGGAGTCCAACATGCTTCCTCCAGCAGGTGAGGAGAGTGGAGTGTTCATTGATTTGACGGCTCTTCGCCCGTCATGATCACGACCTGTGTTGCCGACACAAAAGCCACCCGCCAGCCCAGGCGTGCGGCCAGCCGATCCAGCAGTGCGGTTCCGGTGCAAGTGTCGGCTCGCGCGTTGACGAGCGCTGGTCCAGAAGGTTCCGGCTCGATGATTCGAAGCGTGATCTGGTCGTCAAGTTGCTCCATCTGCAATGGGCCTGACCGCGTATGCCGCAGACGCCGGATCAAACCTGCCAGCAACAGGATGGCTTCGCGGGGCTCGGTGTGCAGGGAATATGTGCCCGCAATCACTGTCACATCATCGCCATGACCATCGCTCGCCGCTTCCGCGGCGTCGCGCATCAAAGTTGCGACATCGACGGATTCGGCTTGCAGCGGCTTGCGTCGCGCAGCTGCCAGCATCGCCTCCAGCAGGCGTCGCATCTCGACAACACCGCGTTCCACCCTGGCAAGCCGTTTGCGCTGTGCCGGCGTGGCGTTGACATCGTCCTGCAGCACTTCCACTGCGCCCTGGATGACCGCCAAGGGTGTACGCAACTCATGGCTGGCATCCGCCAGGAACGCCTGTTCGTTCGCGTCGGCATCGACCAGGCGGGCTTGATAGCCATCAATGGCTCTCGCCAGACGACCCAGGGCATCGTGGCTGACCTGGTCGGCAAGATGGGTCGGGCGGGGTTGCACGGGTAGTGCTTCGACGCCTTCCGCCAACTTTCGTACCGGCTTCACCGCCACGCCTGCAAGCAGCCAGCCCAGCCAGCCTGAAAGCGCCGTACCCAACGCAGTCACCAGCACCATCAATCGGTTCTGGTGGCGCTCCCTGGCCTCGATATCACCCAGATCGATGATGAATACCAACCGCCCCGCACGGGTATCGAACACGCCGATGTGGCTGTTCTCGTTGTCCGGATCTTCGCTCATGCCAAGGGGCAGCGCGGCATAGGCTTGCGGAAGCGCGGGATCGTCGATGCGATATCCACGCAGGCGCTGGGTGCGCGGCAAGGCGCTGGGCGTGCCACCGGCCAGCAAGCGTGCGTAATCCTCGGCCTGCCCACGCAGGAGCTCGGTCGAGATGATGCTCTCGTATTCCTCGGCGGCCGCAAGCAATTCCAGCGACGCCAGACTCGACAAGGCCAGGCCCAGCAGCATGGCCAACAGACCGAAACGCAGCCGCAGTGGAATGGGTCTTCGCATCATGGTTCCACCAGGCGGTAGCCCACGCCACGCACCGAATGCAGCAAGGGCGTGTCGAATGGTTTGTCAACGGCATTGCGCAATTCGTAAATCTGCGTCTGCAGGGCGGCCGTGTCCGCCCCATCTTCTCCCCAGGCCGCACCAATCAACGTCGCATGGGAAACAATGCGTGGTGCTTCCCGCAGCAGTACACCCAGGAGCACACCCTGCAGGCGGGGCAACGGGATGCGGCGACCGCCGCGCCATGCGGTCATGGTGCGCGGATCGAAGGCCAGACCGGCAAACGCCGGTGCTGCTTCCATCGGATTGTGGCGTCGGCAAATGGCGCGGAGGCGCGCCTCCAGTTCACGCATGGCAAAGGGTTTCACCAGATAATCGTCAGCGCCTTCGGCGAACCCGCGCAGCTTGTCTTCCAGTGTGTCGCGCGCCGTCAGCATCAACACCGGAACACCTCGGCCGGCTTCACGCAGGTGGTGGCAAAGCTCAAGCCCATCCATGCGAGGCAGGCCAAGGTCCAGCACGACCACGTCGAAGTTTCCGTGCAGAGCGCGCTCCAGGCCGGACACACCATCCGGGCAGTGGTCCATCTCGTGACCCCGGCTTTCGAGGAAATCCCAGATGTTGGCCGCAATGTCGCGCTGATCCTCGATCAGCAGAATCCTCAGGGTGGTTGAAGGCGTCGGCGGCATCTTGGGCGCTATTCAAGGCTGGACAAGAGTGGCGAACCACATGTTAACGAGCGCCTGAGAATTGGCTGAGGAAGTCTTAGCCATGCACATCGCAGGCTGCACGGCATGGTCAGACCCGCCTGCCGCCGAAATCGTTCTTTCCACTTGCCATTGCCACCCACCCGGAGCCGGGGATGAGTGTGTCCATGTCGATTCCAAGCCAGCCCCTGCACCCCCTCGCGCGCGTCGGCAGGGCATGCCTGCATGTTTTCTGGAGTCTGCTGTTCGTGCTGATGGCCTGGTGGGCCCGTGATCGGTACCTCGACGATGACGTTTGAGATCAGCGCCGCAGCAATTTCCGACCGATCAGCAAACTGATAATCCAGGGGGGGGTGGCTCCGTGCAACCCAAGGGAAACTTCCACTTCCAGCCTCGGGCAAGGTCGCATTTTCCTGCGACTCAACACCGCGATATCCTGAATTCGGTCATGACACAATCGGATGCCGACACGACCGCAAACACCGCACTGGCCAAAGTGCCGGCGGTGACCTTGTTGTTCTGGTTGATCAAGATCGCCGCGACCACGCTGGGTGAAACCGGTGGTGATGCAGTGACGATGTCGTGGCTGGGCGAGACCACGGCGCACCCGGTCGCCAATGGCTACCTGATCGGCACCGGGATTTTCGCTGCGGTGTTCCTCTTTGCGGTCGGGCTGCAGATTCAGGCGCGGCGCTTCAATCCGTGGCTGTACTGGTTCGCGATCCTCGCCAGCACCACGGTCGGCACCACGCTGGCGGATTTCGCCGACCGCTCGCTGGGGATCGGCTACAGCGGTGGTTCGGCCATCCTGCTGGCACTGGTGCTGGGCGCGCTGTGGGCGTGGAAGCGCACGCTGGGCTCGGTGGCAGTAGCCAGCGTGGATTCCCCGCGTGCGGAAGGTTTCTACTGGCTGACCATCATGTGTTCGCAAACCCTGGGAACCGCCATCGGTGACTGGGTCGCCGACACCCGTGGGCTGGGCTATGCAGGCGGCATGCTGGTATTCGGTGGTGCGCTGGCCCTGGTGGCCGCCCTGCATGTCACCCGCAAGGCATCGCTCACCCTGCTGTTCTGGGCGGCCTTCATCCTCACCCGGCCACTGGGTGCGGTATTGGGGGATTTCCTCGACAAGCCGCTGGCACAAGGCGGACTGGACCTGAGCCGCGCCGGGGCCACGCTGGCCCTGCTTGCCTTCATCGTCGTCGCGATTGTGTTGTTCCCGCAGCGTGCCGCACAGCGGGGGCATTGACGCGCACCGAGGCGAGCAAACCAGCCACCGCTACACTGCATGCCTGCCTACGGAGAACCGCGCATGCTGCTGGACACGGTTGAACACGAAACCGGCACCAACCCGCAATGGACGGTGTTGTGGCTGCATGGCCTGGGTGCCGATGGCAACGACTTTGCGCCGATCGTGCCGGAGCTGGTGCGTCGCGATTGGCCGGCGCTGCGCTTCGTGTTCCCGCATGCGCCGGTGCGACCGGTGACGATCAATGGCGGGATGCGGATGCGGGCGTGGTATGACATCACCAGTTTCGAGTTCGGCGATCTGGCGCAGCGCGCGGATCGTGCCGGCGTGGCCGAATCGGTGGCGCAGGTCGAGGCCTTGATCGCACGCGAAGGCGAGCTTGGCGTGCCGCCGAAGCGCGTGTTGCTGGTCGGGTTCTCGCAGGGTGGCGCGGTGACGCTCAGCACCGGGCTTGCGCGCAAGTCGCCGCTGGCGGGGCTGATTGCGTTGTCTACCTATTTGCCGATGACGGCCGAACAGGCGCAGGCGGCACTGCATCCGGAAGCGAATTCGCAGCCGCTGTTCATGGCTCACGGCCTGTTCGACCCGGTGGTGCCGGCCGCGGCGGGCGATGCCTCGATGAAGACGATGCGTGCACTCGGCTTCGGCGTGGATTGGCATCACTATCCGATGCAGCATCAGGTTTGCGGGGAGGAGATCGCCGATCTGGCGGATTGGATGACGGCACGGCTTGCGACGGCTGGATGACGCCGACGAAGCGACCCGGCTAACATCGGCGACAGGGTTCGCTGGCGGGGAGACCACGCGATGGAGGCAGCGGCGGTGCACGCATCGATGCAGGTGATGATCGTCGATGACGAACCACTGGCACGTGTGCGGCTGCGTGCCCTGCTCGATGCGCAAGCGGGCGTCACGGTCAGTGGTGAGGCGGGTGATGGCCCGTCGGCACTGGCGGCATGCGCAGAGGCCGCGCCGGATCTGGTGTTGCTGGATATTTCCATGCCCGGCATGGACGGGCTGGAAACCGCGCGCCAGCTTGCACAGCTCGATGCGCCGCCGGCGGTGGTGTTTTGCACGGCGTATGACGCCCACGCACTCTCCGCCTTCGAGGCGCAGGCGATCGATTATCTGGTCAAGCCGGTGCGCGCCGAGCGGCTGGTCGCCGCGCTCGACAAGGTGCGCACCTTCCTTGCCGGACGTGGCCGCGAACAGAAGGGTGAGGGCCAGACTGCCGCGCGCACCCATCTCGCTGCGCGCCTGCGCGGCAGCCTGCGCTTGATCCCCGTCGAGGACATTCGCTACCTGCAAGCCGACGAGAAATACGTCGCCGTCCACCACGCGCGCGGCGAGGATTTGATCGAAGAATCACTGAAATCGCTGGAAACCGAATTTGCCGAACGTTTCGTGCGCATCCACCGCAACTGCCTGGTGGCACGCGACGAGATCGCCGAGCTGCGGCGTTCCCCCGATGGCAGCGTGCATGCGGTGCTGCGCCATGTCGATACCCCGCTGGAAATCAGCCGCCGCTGCCTGACCCAGTTGCGGGATTCCTTGCGGCATTTGTGATGCATCACCGGCTGATTCGCGCGCAGGTAATGGCGCGGGCGGCGATAATGCCGACATGACCACGCTGCGCATCGCCACCCGCAAGAGCCAGCTCGCCCTCTGGCAGACCGAGCACGTCGCCACCCGCCTGCGCGAAGCCCATCCCGGCTTGCAGGTGGCCTTGGTGCCGCTCTCCACGCGCGGTGACGAGATCCTCGACCGCTCACTGGCGGCGATCGGCGGCAAGGGCTTGTTCCTGAAGGAGCTCGAACTGGCGATGCAGCGCGGTGAGGCGGATTGCGCGGTGCACTCGCTCAAGGACGTGCCGATGGAGCTGGAGCCGGGCTTCGCGCTGGCGGCGATCCTCGCCCGCGGCGATCCGGCCGATGCCTTCGTCAGCAATCATTACGCTGATCTCGCTGCCTTGCCGGCGGGTGCTTGCGTCGGTACGTCGTCATTGCGACGGCAGGCGCAATTGCGCGCATCGCGGCCGGACCTGCAACTGCGTGACTTGCGCGGCAACGTCAATACGCGGCTGGCCAAGCTCGACGCCGGCGAGTTTGATGCCATCGTGCTGGCCTGCGCCGGTCTGCAACGGCTCGGTTTCGGCGAACGCATCCGTGCGCGGTTGGATGCCCCGGCGTGGCTGCCCGCGCCTGCACAGGGCGCGATCGCCATCGAATGCCGCAGCGATGACCCGCAAACGCAGGCCTTGTGCGCGGCGCTGGATGATGCCGAGACCCGCAGCTGCGTGGCAGCCGAGCGGGCGATGAACCGCGCTCTGCACGGCAGCTGCCATGTGCCGGTGGCGGCATTGGCCCGGCGCGAAGGCTCGCAGCTGCTGTTGCAGGGCCTGGTGGGCGCGGTGGCCGATGGTCGCAGCGTGCGTGCCGAAGCAGGCGGCGCTGCCGAAGCGCCGGACGCACTGGGTCTGCGCGTCGCGGAGGCGTTGTTGGCGCAAGGTGCGCGGGTATTGATCGACGGCCTGTGATTGTCGTCGACGGAATCAGAACAGATAACGCAGCTTCACCGTCGCATCGGTCTGATTGCGCGAGGTCACGCTGCTGTCGCGGCGGGTTTCGACGCCTGCACCCAGCGTCCACTGCGGCCACAGACGCACATCCAGCGACAGGGTGTTGCGCAGGTACGCGCCATGCTCGCCTGCTTCCAGTCGGGTGGTTTGCGCCAGCCGGGTGCGCGGCCCCAGCACCTGGCTCCAGCTGAACTGTCCGCGCAGCACCGGCCCGGTGCCGACGGTGCCATCGTCGGCATAGCCCTGCAGGCGATAGCCGGTTTCCATCGCCACACTGACGCTGGTATCGGCGGTCTTCAGCATCTGCTCGCCGTATTGCAGGCCGACGCGAGCATTGCTGCCGCGTGCCTTGATCCAGTTGCGCTGGCTGCCCGGCAGTCGCAACCGGCCACCACCACCGGGCAGGCTGCTGCCATCGATCCGACGTTGCCCGGCCGGAATGCTCGGCATCGCCGCGATCACCCATTCACCGCCCAGGCAGTCGGCCTGCAGGCAGGTCGGCGGATCGAGCAGGCGCGCCACGATCTCCGGTTGCAGGATCGGCGGCGGAGACTCGGCAGCGATGGCAGGCGGCAGGGCAATTGCCGCGATCAGCACGGGCAGGGCGAGCATGGTGGAACCGCGTGGAGCGGGTTTGCGATTGTAGCAAGCCATCCTGGTCAGCCCGCTCCTGCGGCCCCAGCGAGGCTGTCGCATAATCAGGGCATGGACCGCTACGAGCGCATCATCGCCCTGCATCGAACCCTGCAGGCCGCCCGCCGACCGGTGACGGTTGGCCATTTGCAGGACGAGCTGGGCTGTTCGCGCGCCACCGTCTACCGCGACATCGCCTTCCTGCGCGACGGCTTGATGGCGCCGGTGGTCGGCGATGGCGAAGCCGGTTTCAGCTACGACAAGGCCGAATCGGAACGCTTCGAATTGCCGGGGCTGTGGCTGAGTTCGGAAGAGCTGCACGCGCTGGTCGCCGCGCAGCAACTGCTGGCGCGCAGCAGTGGCGGGATGTTGTCGGCGGCGCTGGCGCCGCTGCAGCAACGCATCGACAAATTGCTGGACGCCCATTCGGGTGGCAAGCGCTGGCCGCTGGAGCGGATCCGGGTGATCCCGCACCGCACCCGCCGGCTCGATGAACACACCTTCCGGATCGTCGCCTCGGCGGTGCTGGAGCGGCGTCGGCTCGGCTTCGACTATCGCGCCCGTTCCACCGATGAAAAAACCCATCGCAGTGTCAGCCCGCAGCGCCTGACGCATTACCGCGACAACTGGTACCTCGATTGCTGGGACGAGGAGCGCGAGGCGCTGCGCAGTTTTTCGGTCGACCGGATCGCCGCCGCGCGCCTGCTCGATGGCCACGCACGCGATGTCGTCGATGCAGATCTCAATGCCCATTTATCGGCCAGCTACGGCATCTTTTCGGGTACGCCCAAGGGCTGGGCGACGATGCGATTTTCTGCCAAGGCAGCACGCTGGGTGGCTGAAGAACATTGGCATTCGCAGCAGCAAGGCCACTTCCTGGCCGATGGTCGCTATGAACTGAAGCTGCCGTATTCGAACCCGCGCGAATTGCTGATGGACGTGCTGCACTACGGCGCCGACGTCGAACTGGTCGAACCGAAGGCGCTGCGCGCGCAATTGCGCACCTTGTTGCAGCTCGCCATCGGCCAATACGACGACACACCATGAACACGAGCGTCGCGCCCGGTGAGGATCGCAACATCGTGCTCGCACTGGGCGCCGGCGGCGCGCGCGGCTTGGCCCAGATCGGCGTGATCGAGGTGCTGCAGGAACGCGGGCTGCACATTCGCGCGATTGCCGGCACCTCCTGCGGCGCGCTGGTCGGCGGTGCCTGTGCGGCCGGCAAACTGGCCGAGTTGACCCGCTGGATGCAGATGACCAGTCGCGCCGAGATGCTGCGCCTGCTCGATCCCGGCTTCGGGCGTCCGGCCATGTTCACCGGCGATCGCCTGGTCAAGGAGCTGCGCGAGGTGGTCGGCGAGCCGCGCATCGAGGACTTGCCCATCGATTTCACCGCGGTGGCGGTGGACCTGCTGCGCCAGCGCGAAGTCTGGCTGCGTCGAGGCGATTTGTGGGATGCCATTCGCGCTTCGTTCGCCATCCCCGGCATCTTCACCCCGATGGTCATCGGCGACATGGAATTGGTCGATGGCGGCCTGCTGGCACCGCTGCCGATCACCGCCACCCGCCTCGCCGGCCCGCATCGGGTGGTGGCGATCGATATCCATTCGCAGCCGCAGAGCCTCGCCGAAGACCCGGTGCGCGAACTCGCCGCCGAAAGTGGCAAGGCGGCGCCCGGCATCCTCGGGCGCTGGATGGAGAAGCATTTCGGCGACGATGAGGAAGACGAGCCGAAGCACCACTTCAAGTTGATGGAAGTGATGTCGCGCGCGCTCGACACCATGCAGGAACGCATCGCCCGCGTGCAGCTGGCGCTGGAACCGCCGGAGCTGCTGATCCGCATCCCGCGTGATGCCTGCGAGTTCTATGAGTTCTGGCGTGCCTCGGAATTGATCGATCTGGGTCGGCGCGAGGCGGAAAAGGCGCTGGACGCGGCGGGGTTTTGAGCGTCGCAACCTGTGCGACGGGGAAACGGCAGGCTGAACCTCCTTCCGATGGAGCCTCGCCATGTCACACCGTCAAATCGAAGCCGCCCTGCGGCAACTCCTTGTCCTTGGTATCGCCGCCGTCGTGCTGATCCCCGCTGCGCGTGGCAGCAGCCTGTGGATTGGTTGGCTGCCGCTGTGGTTGGTGGGGATGCCGCTGGTCGCCTGGTGGAGCCTGCATCGCTTCCGTCGGCCCCAGCTTGGCTTGGCCTTGCCGCGGCGGCGGCGGCGTGTACAGGCGCGGCACTGGCACGGCCAGCGGACTGTGATGGTACAAGCCGGCACCCGTCGCGCCTGATCCTCGCGTCCAGTCAAAGGCAAGCTGAAGGGACATGCCTCGCCGCCGGGTGCGTGCTAGCGTTCCAGATTCAATGCCCCTGGATTGGAACCCGCCATGTCCCAACTCTCCAACGCCTGCCTGATCGCGGGCCTCGCCCTCGCCGCGTCTGCCGCCGCGCAGACACCTTCGACCGACGATCCCTATGCCTGGCTGGAAGACGTGCAGGGCGCGCGTTCGCTGGATTGGGTGCACGCCCACAACGCCCGCACCGAGGCCGAGATCGCGGCGACCCCGGAGTTCAAGGCGCTGGAAGGCGAGATCCGCGCCATCCTCGACTCCGACGCCAAGATCCCCGGGGTCGAGAAGATCGGCGATTACTACTACAACTTCTGGAAGGACGCCCAGCACCAGCGCGGCCTGTGGCGGCGCACCACCTTGGACGAATACCGCAAGCCCGAGCCGCAGTGGGAAACCGTGCTCGACCTCGACGCGCTCAACGCCGCCGAAGGCAAGCAATGGGTCTGGCACGGTGCCGATTGCCTGAAGCCCGCCTACCAGCGTTGCCTGATCACGCTTTCACCTGGCGGCTCCGATGCCGACGTCACCCGCGAGTTCGATCTGGCCCGCAAGCAGTTCGTCGACGGCGGCTTCTTCCGCCCCGAGGCCAAGGGCGGCCTCAGCTGGATCGACGAGAACACGGTGTACGTGTTCACCGATTTCGGGCCGGGCACGATGACCAGCTCGGGCTATCCCAACATCGTCAAGGTCTGGAAGCGCGGCACGCCGTTGTCGAGCGCGACCACGGTCTACACCGGCAAGCCCGGCGACATGTACATCGCCGCCTTCCACGACTTCACCCCCGGCTACCAGCGCGATTTCGTCAGTCGCACCCTGGCCTTCTACAACGATGAGCTCTACCTGCGCGGCGCCGACGGCCACTTGACCAAGGTGGATGCGCCCAACTCGGCGCAAAAGAGCGTGCACAAGGACTGGCTGGTGCTGGAACTGCGCGAAGCGTACGCGGCGGGCGGCAAGACCTACCCGGCGGGCGCGCTGATCGCCACGAACTTCAACGATTTCATGGCCGGCAAGCGTGAATTCACTGTCCTGTTCACGCCCACCGATCACGCCGCGCTGGCGGGCTATACCTGGACCCGCGATCACCTTGTCCTGAACGTGATGGAGGACGTCAAGAACCGACTCTCGGTGCTCACCCCCGACACCGGTGCCTGGAGCAAATCGGACTTCATCGGCGCGCCCCCGATGGGGACGGTGGCAGTGGCCGCGGTCGATCCCGATGACAGCGATGCGGTGTGGATGACCGCCACCGATTTCCTCACCCCGACCACGCTGTCGCTGGTGCAGGTCGGCCAGGCACCGGAGATGCTCAAGTCCAACCCCGCCTTCTTCGATGCGCGGAAGGAAGTGATCGAACAGCACTTCGCCACCAGCAAGGACGGCACCAAGGTCCCGTATTTCGTGGTGCGACCGAAGGACCTGAAACTGGATGGCACGGCCCCGACCCTGCTGTACGGCTATGGCGGCTTCGAAATCTCGATGACGCCGTCCTATTCGGGTTCGATCGGCAAGGGCTGGCTGGAACGCGGCGGCGTCTACGTGCTGGCCAATATCCGCGGCGGCGGCGAATACGGCCCGCGCTGGCACCAGGCCGCGCTCAAGGCCAACCGCCACAAGGCCTACGAAGACTTCGCCGCGATCGCCGATGATCTGGTCGCCCGCCGCATCACCTCGCCGGCGCACCTGGGCACCATGGGCGGCAGCAATGGCGGCCTGCTGATGGGCAACATGCTTACCCAGTACCCGGAAAAATTCGGTGCGATCGTCGTGCAAGTGCCGCTGCTGGACATGAAGCGCTACAGCCACCTGCTGGCCGGCGCGTCGTGGATGGCCGAGTACGGCAATCCCGACACCAGTGACTGGGAGTTCATCAAGACCTTCTCGCCCTATCACCTGTTCGATCCGGCCAAGACCTATCCACCAACGCTGTTCCTGACCTCGACCAAGGACGACCGCGTGCATCCGGCGCACGCACGCAAGATGATGGCGAAGATGGAAGCCGCCGGGAAGGACGTGCATTACTACGAGAACGTCGAAGGCGGCCACGGCGGCGCCGCCGACAATGCCCAGGCCGCGCACATGACCGCGCTGGCCTGGACCTTCCTGTGGAACCGGTTGAAGCGGTAAGAGCACATCGCAGGGGCGCGGTCGCGAATCGAAGGTTTTGCATCGCACGATCGCGCCCGTCGGCCTGCGTGCGCTCCTGCACAATCCCGTAGGAGTGCACCGCAGGGGCGCGACCCCGCCGCGATATCCTGCCCCGACGATGCGAACACGCGCACCGTCCGCTTGTGCGGGAGGTCCGGCCGTTGCAAACCCACTCGGGAGGCCCCATCCATGCTGCCGATCCGCTTCCTTGCCAGCCTGCTGCTCATGACCCCGATCGCTCACGCCCAAACCCTGCCGACCGCACCCGATGCCGCGCAGGTGCCGCACACCGTCACCGCACCGCACGGCGCGCAGCGGCAGGATCCGTATTACTGGCTGCGCGATGACAGCCGCAAGAATCCGGCAATGCTGGCCTACCTCAATGCCGAGAATGCCTACGCCGACGCCGTGCTGGCGCCCACCAAGCCGGTGCAGGCCCGCCTGTACGATGAAATCGTCGGTCGCATCCAGCAGGACGACGCCAGCGTGCCGTACCGGCAGCGCGGCTGGTGGTATTACACGCGCTACGAGACCGGCAAGGATTACCCGATCCACGCACGCCGCAAGGACGGCCCCGGCATCGATGCGCTATCGATCCTGCAGGCCAATTCCGCCGCCGATTTCAGCGGCGAACAGGTCCTGCTGGATGTCAATGCTCTGGCTGTGGGCAAGGATTACTACAACGTCGGCGACTTCACCATTTCGCCCGACAACCGCCTGCTGGCCTGGGCGGAGGATGACAACGGTCGCCGCCAGTACCGCATCCATTTCCGCAATCTCGAGACTGGCCAGACCTACCCGGACAGCATCCCCGGCGTCGCCGACAACCTGGTCTGGGCGGACGACAACCGCACCTTGTTCTATGTCGAAAACGATCCGGAGACCCTGCTCACCGTGCGGGTGAAGAAGCACGTCCTCGGCACCGATTCGAACGTCGATCCGGTGGTCTACGAAGAGCACGACGACAGTTTCTACATGGGCATCGACCGCAGCCGCGACGACCAGTACATCGTGATCGGTCTGTCCAGCACACTGTCTTCGGAGCTGCGCTACGCACCGGCATCAAATCCAGAAACCTTTGCCGTGCTCGCGCCGCGCGCAAGCGAGGTGGAATACGACGCCGACCACATCGACGGTCATTGGGTGATCCGCACCAATGACGGCGGCGCAAGCAATTTCCAGCTGATGACTACCGCCGACGGCAGTACCTCGCGCGACGACTGGAAGCCGCTGCTGGCGCACGATCCTGCGGTGCTGATCGAAGGCTTCGAACTGTTCGACGGCTTCATCGCGGTAGCCGAGCGCAGCGGCGGGCTGGAGCGGCTGCGCATCCTCAGGCCGGACGGCAGCAGCATCCCGGTGCAGGCCGACGAGAGTGCCTATTCGATGGAGCTGGCGACCAACAGCGAACCGGGAAGCGGTTGGCTGCGCTACGGCTACACCTCGTTGACCACGCCCGCCACCACCTTCGAGCTGAACATCGCCAGCGGCGAACGTCGCCAACTCAAGCAGCAGCCGGTGCCGGGCTACGACCCGTCCAACTACGTCACCGAGCGGCTCTGGGCCACTGCCCGCGATGGCACCCGCATCCCGGTGTCGATCGTGTATCGCAAAGGCTTCCACAAGGACGGCACGGCGGCGCTGCTGCAATACGCCTACGGCAGTTACGGCATCTCGTCGGATCCGGGCTTTTCGGTCAGCGTGATCAGCCTGCTCGATCGCGGCATGGCCTATGCCATCGCCCATGTGCGCGGCGGGCAAGAGATGGGCCGAGCTTGGTACGACGACGGCAAGCTGATGCACAAGCGCAACACCTTCACCGATTTCGTCGATGTCACCGATTTCCTGGTGCGCGAAGGCTATGCCGCACCGGGCTGTGTGGCCGCGTACGGCGGCAGCGCCGGTGGCCTGCTGATGGGCGCCATCGCCAATATGGCTCCAGACAAGTATCGGGTGATCCTGTCGCAAGTCCCCTTCGTCGACGTGCTGACCACCATGCTGGACCCGACGATCCCGCTGACCACCAACGAATACGACGAATGGGGCAATCCGGAACAGCGCGACGCCTACGCCTACATGGCTACCTATTCGCCCTACGACAACCTGCGCGTGCAGGCCTACCCGGCGATGTTCGTCGGCACCGGGCTGTGGGATTCGCAAGTGCAGTACTGGGAGCCGGCCAAGTACGTGGCGCGGTTGCGCGATCTCGACACCGCGTCTGCACCGGTGGTGTTCCGCACCAACATGGACGCTGGCCATGGAGGCAAATCCGGCCGCTTCCGCCGCTATCGCGAGCAGGCCGAGATGTACGCCTTCATGCTGGAGCAGCTGGGTGTCGATTGAACCTGCAGGAGCGCACCGAAGGGGCGCGAACGCTCTTTCAGAATCCTGCAACAGACTCGCGCCCCTGCGGTGCGCTCCTACACCAGCGATGAAATACATTCCATGACCCGCTGGCTTTGGGCAGCGCTGGCCTGGACCAGCCTGGTGCTGGGCATCATCGGCGCGTTCCTGCCGATCATGCCGACCGTGCCGTTTATCCTGTTGGCTGCGTTTGCCGCCGCGCGCGGCTCGCAGCGCCTGCGGCACTGGCTGGTCAGCCACCCGAAATTCGGCCAGGCCATCATTGATTGGGAACGCGACGGCACCGTCGCCCGCCGTGCCAAATGGCTGGCGACGAGCATGATGTCGCTGTCCGCCATCTCCATGCTGGTGTTCTCGCCGGTCTGGTGGGTGCCGGCGCTGGGCATCGCGATCATGGCGTCGGTCACCCTGTGGCTGTGGCGGCGCCCGGAGCCGTGCGCCTGACCGGAATCCCGGCCTGGAATCCCGACCGCGACGCCACTGCGGGCCACGGGTACACTTCCACCATGATCAAGCGCATCGCCCTGCTCTGTTTCCTGTCCTGCCTGCTGGCCGCCTGTGGCAACAAGGGGCCGCTGGTCATGCCCGACAAGCCACAAACCGACACCACGACACCGGCAGCGGAGGCGGGTACGCCCGCGACAACCACTGACGCGCCGACCAGCACGACACCCTGAGCCTGCCATGCGCTTTTCCAAGATGCACGGTGCCGGCAACGACTTCGTCGTGCTGGACTTGCGCGGAGGCAGGCCGGCACCGGCACCCGACCTGTGCGCGCACCTGGCCAATCGCGAGGTCGGCGTCGGCTGCGACCAGATCCTGACCATCGAACCGCCGCGCAGCGCAGCGGCAGTGGCGTCCTATCGCATCTGGAATGCCGATGGCTCGGCTTCCGGCCAGTGCGGCAATGGCGCGCGCTGCATTGCTGCCTGGTTGGTGCGCGATGGCAGCGCGCCGAGGCAAGGCGCTTTTTGCATCGATAGCCCGGCCGGAACGCATCCGGTTCAGCACGACGACGACGGTTTCGTGATCGACATGGGCCGCCCACAGTTCGAACCGGCTGCCATTCCGCTGGCTGGAGTCGCATCGGCGCAGGCGAGCTACACGCTGGACATCGACGGCAGGCCGCTGGACTTCGGCGCGGTGTCGATGGGCAATCCACATGCGGTGATCGAGGTGGAGGACGTGCGCCGCACTGACCTCGAACGCCTCGGCCCGCTGCTGCAAGCCAGCGCGTCGTTCCCGCAATCGTGCAATGTCGGTGTGGCCCAAGTCATGGCACCCGACTGCATCCGCCTGCGCGTGTACGAACGCGGGGTCGGTGAGACTCTGGCCTGCGGCAGCGGTGCCTGCGCGGCAGTGGCGGTGCTGGCCCAGCGCGGCCGCGTCGATGCCGAGGGCGGCGTCGCCGTCAAACTGCCCGGCGGCACCCTGTACGTCCGCATCGATGCCGATAGCGGCAACATTTACATGGGCGGCCCGACCGCCTTCGTTTTCGAGGGGGAGTGGTTGTGACCATGGATTTCAATGACAGCACCGAAAAGCTCGGCGCGCATGAAGTGGCGGCGTGGCTGCGCCGGCATCCGAATTTCCTGCAGCAATTCCCGGACCTTGCGCTGACCTTGGTGGTGCCGCGCGAAGACGGCCCGGCGGCGTCGCTGGCGAGTTACCAGCTCGACGTGCTGCGCGACAAGAATCGCGAGCTCAATCGTCGCCTGCATGAGTTGTACGGCAATGCCCAGGACAACGAACGGCTGGCGGTGCGTACCCATCAACTGACCCTGGCGCTGCTGCGCCAGACCACTGCCGCCGACACCCTGCGCGCGATGGCAGCGACATTGGCCGAGGATTTCCAGGGCGATCTCGTGCGCATCGTCGGCTTCCGCACGGTCGATGGTCTCGAAGGCACCGACTGGTACCAGCACCTGCCATCGGACAGCCCACGCCTGGCCGGCTTTCAGGACCTGCTGGCCAGCGGTGAGCCAGTCTGCGGCCGCCTGCACCCGGACAAGAACGCGCTGTTGTACGGCGTCCGCGCCGACGAGGTGCAGAGCTCGGCCCTGCTGAACCTGCCGGGCACGGGCCTGGTCGCAGTGGGTAGCCGCGACGGCAACCGCTTCTTCCCCGGCATGGGCACCTTGTTCCTGCGGATGATGGGCGAATCCCTGAGCGCGGCCATGCAGCGGTTTGCATAGGGCTTTTGACGCGGATGGGCGCGGAGGAACGGATCAAGCGAAAATCCAATGGATTGCTTCGCTTGATCCGTATTGATCCGCCCTGATCCGCGTCAAAAACGCACTTGAACTCCCCACAAACCCACACCCGACACTCCGCCGGCGAGCATCGGTGGCAGGATAGGACGCATGTCGCCTGTTGAAGCCTTCCTTGCCCATCTGGCCGTCGAGCGGCAACGCTCCGCGCATACGCTGGAGGCCTATCGGCTGGATCTTGCCGCACTGGTGGGCTGGGCACAGGGGCGGGATCTGCTCGACTTGCGTGACGAGGACATCCGCGCCTTCATCGCCCACGAACACCGCCGCGGGCTGGCCCCGAAGTCCCTGCAGCGCAGGCTATCCGCGTGTCGCAGCCTGTATCGCTGGCTGCTCAAGCAGGGCCGGATCGCGGCGTTGCCGACCGAGGGCGTGCGTGCACCGAAGGCGTCGCGCAAATTGCCGCAGGTGCTCGATGTCGACGAGGCGGTGCAACTGGTCGAAGTGGCCACCGACGCGCCACTGGGGCTGCGTGATCGCGCAATACTGGAGTTGTTCTATTCGTCCGGTTTGCGACTGTCGGAGGTGTGCGCATTGCGCTGGCGCGACCTCGATTTCGAACAGGGCCTGGTCAGCGTGCTCGGCAAGGGCAGCAAGCAGCGGATCGTGCCTGTGGGTTCGCATGCCCGCGACGCACTGCAGGCGTGGCGGACGGAATCCGCCGGATCAAGCGATGGCTTCGTGTTCCCCGGTCGCGGCGGCAAGCAGATCAGCGCCCGCGCGATCCAATTGCGGATGAAACGGTTGGCGCTGCGTCAGGGCGTGCTCAAGCGTATCCACCCGCACCTGCTGCGTCACAGCTTCGCCAGCCACGTGCTGGAATCCTCCGGCGACCTGCGCGGCGTGCAGGAGCTGCTCGGTCACTCCGACATCGCCACCACCCAGATCTACACGCATCTGGATTTCCAGCATCTTGCCAAGGCCTACGACGCGGCGCACCCGCGGGCACGGCGCAAGCGCTGAAAGTGTCCGGTGGCGGTCAACGCCAATTGCCGACGCCACCGAATGGCTTGAGCGGCTGCAGGACGTGCCAGCTGTCGACCTCCAGCGCGCAGTCGTAGCGAGCATCCAGCCCGCGGACTTGCGCGTCGGCGACGAAGCTGCGGAAGCATTCCTCGATCTGTTCTGCCCAATCGCGTTCGGGAGAAGCGGTGGCTGGATCAAACGGCGGCGACAGGCGCAGGCATTGTTCTGCGTCTGGATCGCTTGCGCCGGGGACGCAAGCCGGTGCGCCCGCCGTCGCAGGCTTCGGGCGCAGCACGTGGCGCGCGCGCAGGGCGAGTGAAAACGCATGGTCGCGATCCATGCCGCGCCGGTGCAACGCGCGTTGGGCGACGGCGAAGGTTTCCTGGGCCAGCCGCAAGCGTCCGGCGTGCGAGATCGAGCTGCTGCGGATGCGGTAGTGGTACAGCGGTTTTTGCACATGCGCGATGGGATGGTGTTCCGACAGGCGCAGGCACAGGTCGTAATCGGGCGAGCCCAGCAGGCTGGCGTCGAAGCCACCGATGGCGCGATAGGCGTCGGCGCGCAGCAGGCGGAAGTGGAAGGTCATGAATTCGGTCAGCAGTCGATGGGGGGAATACGCGGTACGCAGGCGACGACCCAGGCCCAGCAGCTTGCCGTCCTCGTCCATCTCCATGTACTGCGAATAGGCCATGGCCAACTGCGGTTGCGATTGCATGAACGCCAGCATGGTTGAAAGCGTGTCCGGCACCAGCAGGTCATCGCTGTCGAGCACGCCGAGATACTCGCCACGGGCGTCAGCCATCGCCGTTGCCAGTGCATGCCCGAGGCCGTTGTTGCGGCCATTGCCGAGCAGCCGGAATCGCGGGTCGCGGCGGGCATAGTCGGCGGCGATCGCATGGCAACCATCGCTGCCGCCGTCGTCCCACAGCAGGCCTTCCCAATGCGGATAGTCCTGCGCCAGCAAGCTGTCCAGCGCCGCCGGCAGGTAGCGCTCGGTCAGGTAGATCGGAACCGCGATGCTGATCAGGGGTTGCATGCCGATCCTGTGCTTGAAGCCGGGCGCGAAGCCCCCAGATAGCAGGTTCCAACGGAGAAAACGATGGATCCCAGCCAGAATCCCACTGTATTCCACGCCACCACCATCTGCTCGGTGCGTCGCGGCAGCCAGGTCGTGATCGCCGGCGACGGCCAGGTCACGCTGGGCCATACGGTGATGAAGGCCAATGCACGCAAGGTGCGCCGGCTCGGCAAGGACGGCCGCGTGCTGGCCGGGTTTGCCGGCGCTGCCGCCGATGCCTTCACCCTGTTCGAACTGTTCGAGGCCAAGCTGGAAAAGCACGGCCAGTTGCAGCGTGCGGCGGTGGAGATGGCCAAGGACTGGCGCACCGAGCGCCGCTTCGGCAAGCTCGAAGCCCTGCTGGCGGTGGCCGATGCCGATACCTCGCTGGTGATCTCCGGTACCGGTGACGTGATCGAGCCGGAGGACGGCCTGATCGCGATCGGCTCCGGCGGCATGTACGCGCTGTCCGCTGCGCGGGCATTGCTGGCGCATACCGAACTCGACGCCCGCGCCATTGCCACCGAAGCACTCAAGATCGCCGGCGACATCTGCATCTACACCAACCAGAACATCGTGGTCGAGCAGCTCTGACCGTCACCGTGCAGGAGCGCACCGCAGGGGCGCGAACGCTCTTTCAAATTCCCGGAAATGCATCGCGCCCCTGCGGTGCGCTCCTACATCGAACAAAACACCATGACTGATTCCTCCTCCATGACCCCGCGCGAGATCGTTGCCGAGCTCGATCGCCACATCATCGGCCAGCATGCCGCCAAGCGTGCGGTGGCGATCGCCCTGCGCAACCGCTGGCGGCGTGCGCAGTTGCCGGCCGAGCTGCGCAACGAGGTGATGCCGAAGAACATCCTGATGATCGGCCCCACCGGCGTCGGCAAGACCGAGATCGCGCGCCGGCTGGCGACGCTCGCCAATGCGCCGTTCGTGAAGGTGGAGGCAACCCGCTTCACCGAGGTCGGCTACGTCGGCAAGGACGTCGAGCAGATCATCCGCGATCTCGCCGACACCGCGGTCAAGCTGTACCGCAGCCAGGCCAAGCAGCGCGTGCGCACCCAGGCCGAGGAGCGCGCCGAGGAGCGCATCCTCGATGCCTTGCTGCCGCGTCGCGAGATGAAGCCGGGCTTCGGGCTGCAGCAAAGCATCACCACGGTCGACATCGCGGCCGAGCCGTCGTCACAGGAATCGGCGACGCGGCAAAAGCTGCGCAAGCAGTTGCGCGCCGGTGAGCTGGAGGATCGCGAGATCGAACTCGACCTCAGCGCGAATATCGGCGTGGACATCATGGCGCCGGCCGGAATGGAGGAAATGGGCCAGCAGCTGCGGCAGATGTTCTCGCAGATTTCCGGTAGCCAGACCCACAAGAAGCGGATGACGATTCGTGCGGCGCGGCCGCAGCTGATCGAGGAAGAAGCGGGCAAGCTGGTCAACGAGGACGACGTGCGCGAGCAGGCGATCGAGGCCTGCGAGCAGCACGGGATCGTCTTCATCGACGAGATCGACAAGGTCGCCAAGCGCAGCGAAGGCTATGGCGCGGATGTTTCCCGCGAAGGCGTGCAGCGTGACCTGCTGCCGCTGGTGGAGGGCAGCACCGTCAGCACCAAGTACGGGCCGGTGCGCACCGACCACATCCTGTTCATCGCCTCCGGTGCCTTCCATCTCGCCAAGCCGTCCGATCTGATCCCGGAAATGCAGGGCCGCTTCCCGATCCGGGTGGAGCTGTCGGCGCTGGGCAAGGACGACTTCGTGCGCATCCTGACCGAGCCGAAGGCGGCGTTGACCCGGCAGTATGTCGAGCTGATGCAGACCGAGGGCGTGGTGCTCAGCTTCGCGACGGAAGCGGTGGATCGGCTCGCCGAGATCGCCGCGCATGTGAACGAGCGCCAGGAAAACATCGGCGCGCGGCGCCTGCACACGGTGCTGGAACGGCTGCTGGAATCGCTGAGCTTCGACGCCCCGGACAAGGGCGGCACGGTCAGCATCGACCGCGCTTACGTCGACGCCCACCTCGGCGAACTGGCGCAGGATCCGGATTTGAGCCGGTACATCCTGTAGTCCACCGCGACCGCCTCAGCCGTGCAGGCTGTAGGTGCCATACATCGCCGCTTCGTCCAGCACATGGCCGTGCATCGCGCGCAGCACGTTGGCTGCGGTGAAGGGTGATGGCAGCGCAAGCGTCGCGACATCGAGCGCGAACAGACGGAAGAAATAACGATGCACGCGCAGGTCGTGCGGCGGCGGATAGGGGCCATCGTAGCCGTGGTACTGCCCGGCCATCGCCGCATCGCCGGCGAACCAGCCGGTGTAATCGTTGAGTCCGCGCGCGCCACCGGCATCGGTGCCGGCCGGCTTGCCGTGGACGGTCAAGCCATCGCTGCAACTGCCGGCGGCAATCTCGCGCACGGCACCGGGAAGGTTGGCCACCGCCCAATGCACGAAATCGCCGCGTGGATGTTCGACCGGGATGGGCGTCGATGCATCGGCCACCAGCGCGCCGTCGGTGGGCGCATCGGTATCGATGCACAGCAGGACAAACGAGCGCGTGCCGTCTGGCACATCATCCCAGGCCAGGTGCGGATTGCGATTGCCGCCCAGCCCGTCCTGGCCGCTGGTGGCACCCAATGCGAATTCGGCCGGGATCGGCTGGCGATGCGCAAAGCTGTTGCTGTGGATGTGCATGGGTCATCTCCACTACGGGTCTGCGCAGATTCTATGCTGCGGTCGAGGCGAGCAGCCGATCTGGCAGTTGGCGTTTGGGACAACGAGGGCGATCAAAGACAGTGGGATCAATGACTTTGACCCATTGATCTTAGCGAGACAATATTGATTCGATCAATATGACTGAAAGGAGAACAAGAAATAACGTTGCCCCCGTATACAGAAGCCGGATGGCGCCTCTTCGCTCAGCCATCACTTCGGCGCAAAGTTTTACGTCGCCAATCATTCCGCCTTTTGCTGAGTGCAGCACCCTGTATGCCTCGGCGAGGCCTCCATTCACGTCATATTGCGACGATGTCTCTAAATCAGCCTTATGGGATTCAAGGAGCTTTTTACTGAAATCACTTAATGCTACGAAGTACAAGGGATAGACTATCAGTATGCCCATCAAGGCAAAAATAAAAATAATGGATTCGAGTATTTTCATTTTATAGCTCCGATTAATGGGGCTGGAGTCATTGATCATGCCGCAGTCGAAGCGAGCAGCCGGTCCGGTAGTCGGTGCCGATGGATAAGTAGGGCTCACGCCTTGGTCATCGCTTGGGCGACTTGCGCCTGCGCATTTTCGGCGATCTCGCGGCGGCTGCCGCAGCTGCCGGGCGGGATCGGTTCAAGAAAATGCACCTGCACCGGTCGCACTGGCTCGCCCAGCATCCGGAAAAAATTGCCGACGAAGCGTTCGCGTGGTGCAAACGCAACGCTGGCCTGTGCGCTGGCGCCGTTGCCGAAGCAGATCGCCACCGGTTGCACTGGCGCTGCGGCCTCCACCGCGACCGCGAAGATGCGCGCATGGAAATTGCCCAGCGCCACGCCGTTGCGGGTGCCGCCTTCCGGGAACGCGCCGACGGCGCGGCCTTCCCGCAGGCGCTGCACCGCCACACCCATCACCTGCGACAAGGAATCGCCATTGCCGCGTTCCAGAAAGATGCTTTCGCCTTGCGCTGCCAGCCAGCCGATCAGCGGCCAGCCACGAATTTCTGCTTTGGCGATGAAGCCCATCATGTGTTGCGAATGCAGGACCACGATGTCCAGCCAACTGACGTGGTTGGCGACGAACAAGGTGCCGCCCGCCAGCGGCCTGCCTGCACCACGCACCCGCAGCCCGAACACCCACGCCAGCCCGCCCATCCAGTGGCGCACCGAGGCTTGCGTGAGCCAGCCGCCGCGACCCAGCACGATGCCGATCAGGATCAACGGCAAGCCGATGCACACATGCAAGACCAGCAGCGGCGTCCGATACGCATAGCGAAAGGCACGCAGCAGGATTTCGACGGGGGGTGTCGTCGCGTTCATGGCTTCAAGTGTGCCGCGCTGCCTTGGAGCAGGGCGTCTAATTCAGCCGCCCGAGGCAGGTGGTTTGGGCAACACGGCGAGGGTGATGCGGCCGATGCACACCGGGCGATCTTCCTCATCGGCGATCCGGTATTCCCAGACCTGGGTGCTGCGACCGAGGTGGATGGGCCGGGTGGTGCCGGTGACCATGCCTTTGCGAATCGCGCGCAGGTGGTTGGCATTGATTTCCAGGCCGACCACTGCGGCATCGCGACCGGCCATCAAGGCCCCGCCGCTGCTGCCGAGGGTTTCACCGAGCACGACCGAAGCACCGCCGTGGAGGATGCCGTAGGGCTGATGCGTGCGCGCATCGACCGGCATGGTCGCGCGCAGGTAGCCTTCACCCAGTTCGGTGAAGACGATCCCGAGGGTTTCCATCAGGGTGCCGGCCGAACGTGCATTGAGCAGTTCGACCGTGGCCCCGTCCGGCCAGCGGAACGCAGCGCCGGTCACGCGGTACTCAGCCGACCCGGAACGAACCCGGGCGCCAGGAACGCACGTAGGACTCGCGCTTGCTGGCGTAACCGCTGCTGCGGCCATAGCCGACGCCGAAATCACGCTCGCGGCGCTCGTGCATGCGGGTCTGCAATTCCTGGCGGCGATCATCCATCCACGCCTCGCGGCCGAGCGAGGCCGGATCGACGCCACGGCGCTTGGCTTCGCGTTCGCGGAACTCGCAGAACTCGTCGTAGGCATCGATTTCGTGGGCCAGCACGTTCGCCGACAGTTCCACCATCACCGCATCGTCGAAGAAGCCCAGTGGGCCGGCGTTATCCGGGATGATGTCGTTGGGATCGGCGAAATAGGTCAGGGTGTCGATGACGCGCTTGCGGTCGTCCTCGGGCAGGCTCCAGCCGGCATCGCGCACCATCGCGATCATGTCATCGAGGCGCGTCAGGCGCTGCAGGATGAACCCGGGCACCTCGGCCTTCTGTGCGTTTTCCAGCACGGTGGCGGCGGCGGCGATGATCTCATCGCTGCTCTTGCCCTCGGCGGCCTTGCGCGAACGCTCGGCGGCGGCTTGGAAATGCTCGAGATCCTTGTCGGAAAGCTCGAAATTCAGGGTGATCGGCATGGCTGCGTTCCGTTGGCTGCGACGTCGTAAACCGCCAGCCTAGGCGGGGCGGGGCGGCGCGTCAATCGCAGCCGGTTTGTCCTGCTGCCTCGCGGTCACAAAATCGGCGCCAGCCCCGAGCCGAACGCGGTGAACAGGCGAACGCCCAGCCATTTCAGGCCGAGATCGACCTCGGGAAAATCACCGACCGGCTGGTTGCAGCGACGGAAGTCATCGGCAAACGGCGCCGGCGGCTGCACGGTCGGCGGGCAGCCAGGCCCGACGATGTAGTCGTAACTGGTCGCGTACTTGATCGGCCACAGGTCGAAGATCGGCATGCGTTCGGAAAGACGCGCCAAGGTGTATTCGGCGCCGGGCAGGATCGGCGATTTGTCGCGGCGGGCGATCGTCCAGGCGTTGTCGGGGGCCATGTCGCGGCGGATGCTGGCCGCCAGTGCGGTCGCGAACGCCGGGTCTTCGATCACCAGCGCGCCTTCGGTGTTGAGGGTGTCACCGCGCGGATCGAAGTTGTGTGTCCCGACCACGCCGACGCGCTCGTCCACCACCAGTGATTTCGCGTGCAGCCCGAGGCGCAGGCCGGCGCGCTTGAGTCGCACCGGCAGGCCGCCCGAGGAGGCGAATGGCGAAGGCCGGCCGGCCTCGCTGCCGGGCTCGGTGCTGAGACCGCGCGCAGCCAGTCGGCGCTCCAGACGGGTGCTTCGGCCCGGTGTCGGGCCGGGATCCGCTTCGATTTCATCGGTCTCGGTCAACAGACCCGCACCGGTGGCACCCAGCTCGAAGGGCGAGTCGGCGGGAAACGGTTTGAACTCGTGGATCTGGAAACCGAAGTCGCGCAGGTAGCGGCGCTTGTATTTGTAGGACAGCGCGTAGGCGATGAAGGCATCGGTCGAGGCGAGGCTGTTGGTGGACACCAATACTTGCGGCGGATTCGGGCGTTGCTGCAGCGCGCGGAACACCTGCTGGGCCGGTTTCGACATCACCAGATAGGGCGTTTGCAGCAGGATTTCATGTTGCGCGCCATCGATCAGGGTCAGCAGGCTGTTGCCCGCAGCACCGACAGCCTCATCCGCGGACGCGGCGACGGCATCTTCGGGCGTGCGCCGGTGCTTGCCCGGCAGGTCGGCGATGAAGCGCACGCCGCGTACCTCCATCGACGGATCGACGAAGCGCATGCGGATGATGTCGGGATCGGCGACATCGGCGAGCAGGGCGCGCACCCGCTCCGGTCGTCGGTAGGGATGGTGCGGTGCCGGCGGTGGGCCGTGCGCGCGCAGGTAGCGCGCGACGTCACCCACGCGCTCGGCCGGGATGCTGCGCTGGGCGTTCCAGAAGGCGTTGAAATTGGCCTGCATGTCCGCCACCACCGGGCCTGCGATCAGCAGGTCGCGGTCGCGGAAATTGAAATCCTCGCCCCAATCGTAATAGTCGTCCTGATAGTTGCGACCACCGATGATGCCGATATCGTCGTCGATCACCAGCAGCTTGTTGTGCATCCGGCGATTCAGCCGGCGCAGGCAGCACAGCGCGGCGACCGCGTACATCGGCGCCGACAAGCGGCTGCGGTCGAGCACCGGGTTGTACAGGCGGATCTCGAAATTGGCGTGCAGCGAGGACAGTGCGGCCAGGGTTTCGACCTTGCGCAGGGCGGATAACTGATCGACCAGCACGCGTACCTTGACGCCGCGGAAGGCCGCTGCCTGCAGCTCGTCCAGCACCAATTGCGCGGCATCGTCCTCGTCGAAGATGTAGGTCTGCAGTTCGATGCTGCGGCGCGCGCTGCGGATCAGGTGGACGCGGGCAAGCAAGGCGTCCGGGCCGTCATCGAGGATCAGCGCGCGGTGGCGCGGTGCCGTGGGTGTCGAGGCGGCGCGTTCTTCGCGCGCCATCGCCAGCAAGGGCGAGTCCAGCGCGCAGGCATCTGCGCGAGTGCAATCGACAGTGCTGCTGCGAGCGGCGGCGGCTATCTCTGCCGCGGCGTTTCGCTGGGCCGTACCGAGGCTGGCGCAACCCGCCAGCAACAGGGCCAGCAGCGCGAGCGTGAGGCGCGCGCCGATGCGCCGCCGCATCGACTCAGGGCCACCAGAACCAGGACAGGCGTGCGGATCCCGGTTCGATCACGGCCCCATCGGCGAATTCCAATACCGCGATGCCCGCAGGAGGCATGCCGCGATAGTCGCCGGAATAGCCGCTGTGCAACAGCGCGACCAGCTGCTCGAAACCGGGGTTGTGGCCGACCAGCAGCAGGCGCTTGGCATCCGGGTGGGCATCGGCGAGTTCGACCAGCGCGCCGGGGGTGGCTTCGTAGATCGACGCTTCGCTGCGGATGTCGGTGCAGTCGAGCGCGCCCAAGCCGTCGAGTGTTTGTCTGGCGCGTTGTGCCGGCGAGCACAGCACCCGATCCGGCAGCAGGCCATGCGCACGCAACCAGCCGCCGGCGGCCGTGGCTTCGCTGCGGCCGGTGTCCGATAGCGGTCGGTCGCTGTCCTCCTGGCCGAGGCGGGCGGATTCGGCGTGGGCATGTCGCAGCAGGATCAGTTCGCGCATGGAATCTCCGTATCGAGGTGGTAGGTACTGCTCAGCCCTGTTTGCGCAGCCAGTGGAACAGCGGTTGCCAATCGTCCTGGTGGCTGCGCACCTGTGCCGAATGGTAGTCGAACAGACTGCGGCCCAAGCCGGTCAGCACGGTATAGGCCTGGCTGTCGCGCAACTGCGCCACCACCGGAAAATTCCAGCCGCGCAGCATTTCCACTGCCTGTTGCGAGGCCTGGGTCTGTGGTTTGCTGCGATTGACCACCAAAGCGACCGGCAGCGCGCCGCGGCGCACGCGTGGATGCACGGCCAGCGCATCGAGGAAGCGCGCGGACGCTTCGATGTCGAACGCGGAGGGCTGCATCGGCACCAGCACCGCATTGGCGACATCGAGGAAGGGCTCCAGCTCGCGTTCGCCGACGCCAGCCGGGGTATCGACGATGGCGGTGCCCGCGCCAGCCGGCAGCCGCCGGACCTGGGTGCGGTTGTGCCCATCGAGCACCGGGATCACGCTGCCAAGCGCGGCCCGGCGTTCACTCCAGCGCGTGGTCGAGCCTTGCGGATCGGCATCGACCAGGGTGACCTGATCGCCCGCGGCAGCTTTCGCCGCGGCGAGATTGACCGCCAGCGTGGTCTTGCCCACTCCGCCCTTGGAACAGGCCACCAGCCAGATCTTCATCCACACACTCCGTGATCGACCCTTGCAAGGTACACGCGGCAGGGTACACGCGCCGTGTGTTGATCGCATCGTGCATATGCGGCGACGCATTGCGCGATGATGCAGCGACCCAAACGAAACTGCCCCGGAGGCGATCCGGGGCAGCGGGTTCAATCCGATTCGATCCGACCTTACTTGCGCGCGGTCAGGATCGGCGTCAGGTAGTCGGGCTTGCCCTCGATGCGCTCTAGGTACGGATAGCGCAGGCCGCCGTGGTAGTCGATGCGGATGGTGCGGTAGCGGTCGAATTCCTTGACCAGCAGCTCGATCGCGGTAGTCGTGCCCTTGGCGGCCTTGACCGCCTCTTCCAGCACGTCCTGCGCATAGGCCTGGCCATTGACTGCAACCACGGTGGTGCCGCTGCCGATGCCGGCATTGAAGGCCGGGCTGTCCCAGCGCACGTCGGAAATCACGCCGTCCTTGCCGATCGACAGGCCCAGCGAATAGACGAAGTCGGCGCCGCCCCAGCGCGGGCTGGCGCTGCCCTTGGCGTAGGGATTCGGGCTGTCCTTGAACACCAACCGCCAGCCCGACGCCTCGATGCCGCCGGTCAGGCCGACGCGGCCGTCGAGGCGGTCACGCAGGAAGGTTTTCCAGTCGTACGGATAGACCGCATTGAGGGTGGCCACCACGTCGTCGAAGGTGTAGGTGTTCTGCACCTTCCATTCGCCATCGTTGACGCCGAAGAAGGCATGGGCGAAATCATCCAGTGATTTCTTGCCGCCGGTCTTGCTGCGGATCAGGGCATCGGCTTCCAGCCAGATCATCTGGCCCGCGGAGTAGTAGTCCTCGCTCATCTGGTAGTTGCGATAGGCGAGCGGGGCGCGGCTGGCGATGATCGGGTCGTTGGTGGTGTCCTGCACGTTGCGCCAGCTCAGGCCCGGGCGGTTCTCGGCATAGGTCGCGGCCACCAGCGCCAGCGCGTCGATCGACGCCGGCAGCGGGCGCATGCCGCTGCGCGCGGCCAGCACATTGCCCCAGTACTGGGTCTGGCCTTCGTAAACCCACAGCAGGCTGTCCTGCATCGGCACATTGAGGTTGGGCACCCACAGATCGGCCGGACGGCGGTACTTGCCGTTCCACGAATGGGTGAACTCGTGCGCCAGCAGGTCGCTGAAGCCCACCTTGTCCTTCCAGCCGGTGAAGTAGTCGGTGCCGGTGCCGTTCTCGGAGGAGCGCTGGTGTTCCAGACCGTTGCCGCCCATCTGGTCGGACAGCGAGAACAGGAACTGGTAGTGGTCGAAATGCTGGGCACCGAACAGTTTGAACGCCTGCTCGACCATGGTCTTGTGGATGGCGATCTGGTCCGGCTTGGCTTCCAGATATTTCGGCGCATCCGCGACCACGCCCAGATGCACGGGGCGCTGGCTGCCGTTGGGGGTCAAATCGATCTGGCGGGTGTAGCGACCGGCATAGACCGGCGAATCGACCAGGATGTCGAAGGGCACGTCTTCGTAATTCACCGTGTTGCCAGTGCGGCCCTGTTCGCTGAGCGCGGTGAATGCGGTCCAGCCGGCCGGATAGGTGACGCGCGGATCGACCATGATCTGGTGCATGTAATGCCCTGCCGGATACAGGGCAGTCGAGATGAATTGCAGGTTGAGCATGTTCGGCGTCATCACCACCCGGCCCTGCGCGCCAGTGGTGGGGGTGAGGAAGTCGAACTCGGCCACGATCTCCGAAGCACCCGCCGGTACGGTGATGTGGAAGGCGGCGACGTTCAACGGGTCGCGCTTCCATTCCAGCTTCTGGCCATTGGCCTTGAAGGTGATGCCGGCGACCTTGTCGAGGGCGCCGCGCGGGGTGTGCCCGCCGGGGATCCACATCGGATACAGCAGGGTCAATTCACCGGGTGTGGCGGGGATGGTCTCGCGGATCTTGAAGATACGCTGGCTGAGATTGGTGGCGTCGACTTCGAGCCGGATGGTGCCGGGATAGGGTACGTCCTGCGGCGGTTGCACCGCACCGGAAGCGTTCTGGGCATAGGCGCCGGCACTGCCGGCCATCAACAGCGGCAGGGCGAGCGGAAGCAGGCATTGGCGAATCATCGGCGGCTCCGAAGCGTGGTCAAACCGACATCCTATTCGGCGGACGGTGGCCATCGCCTCTGCCGAAAGCCATGCAAGCGAGGTTCATGGCGGATGCGTCAGGATGCAATGCACCCTCATCGGAGAACGCCTGTGCGCGCCCTGTTCCTTTGCCTTCCTGTCCTCATGCTGGCCGCCTGTGCCGCGCCGCCTGCAGCCCGACAGCCGTCCTCGACTCCGCAGGCCTCGACCCCCGCCAGCCAGCCCGACGCACAGGCCTGCAATGCCGATGCGGCCTCCAGCCTGATCGGCCAGCCGGCGACGGCGGCCAATATCGAGGCGGCGCGCAGCAAGGCCGGTGCTGCCAGTGTGCGCGTCCTCGGCTTGAACGACCCGATGACGATGGACTATCGCGGCGACCGGCTGAACCTCATCAAGGATGCCGACGGCAAGATCGTGAAGATCAGTTGCGGTTGAGTGGCAGGGCGGGGACAACCGCAAGCGGTCATCCACCCGGCCTCGCTGCTGCACTCACGCCGCGAACGCGTCCGTCGCCAGCCAAAGGGCGTGCTCGCGCACGTCCTCGGGCCAGGCCAGCAGCAGGCTCTCGAAACGCTGCGCATCGCCGGCAAACAGCGCGCGGGCGGCGTCCTCGAAGCCGGGTGCGTCGCCGGCCATGACCAGGATGAACCGATAGCTGGCTTCTTGCGCGGCGCGGCGGCGATCATCACCCGCGTTCACCTTGCGCGCCTCGTCCACCAGCTTGCGCAGGGCCACGGAGGCGCCACCCGGCTGCGCCGCGAGCCAATCCCAGTGGCGTGGCAGCAGGGTCACTTCGCGCGGCACCACACCCAGCTTCGGCCGGCCGGGGCGGCGCGGCGTTTCCGGCGCACCACTGGCCTGCGGCTGCGGGCGCGACAGCCAGGCAAGCAAGTCGGCCGCCGGCAGCTCCAGCGGCAACTCCAGGGTGCGCGCATCGGCGTCATCGAATACCAGCACCGGCCGTTCCGGACTGGCATCGAACGCCTGCTTGGCTTTCATCGCCACATGGCGCAGTTCGCCGCTGGCGATCCGATTGGTGCCGGAAAAGGCGCTGCAGCGCAGGGAAGGATTGAACATGGGAAAGGCCTCCTGATCAACGAGGCCTATATTACCCGGATTAAATTAAAACGCAAGCATGCGCTTAGCGGTTCGCCGCCACCTCGATGAACCGCAGGAACTCGGCGCGGGTACGCGCGTCCTCGCGGAAACCGCCGAGCATCTTCGAGGTCACCATGCTCACCCCGCGCTTGTGGATGCCGCGCGTGGTCATGCATTCGTGCGCACCCACCACCACCACGCCGACGCCGCGCGGGGCCAGTGCGCGCTGGATGCAGTTGGCAATCTGTGCGGTCATTTTCTCCTGCACCTGGAAGCGCCGTGCATAGGCTTCGACCACGCGCGCCAGCTTGCTGATCCCGACCACCTTGCCGTCCGGCAGGTAGCCGACGTGGACTTTGCCGATGATCGGGGCCATGTGGTGTTCGCAGTGGCTTTCGTACTCGATGTCGCGCAACACGATCATCTCGTCGTAGCCGCAGACTTCCTCGAAGGTGCGTGCCAGATATTCATCCGGGTCCAACGCATAGCCGCTGAACCAGTCTTCGTAGGCCTTGGCCACCCGCTTCGGGGTGTCGAGCAGGCCTTCGCGGGCTGGATCATCGCCCGCCCACTTCAGCAGCGTGCGCACCGCTTCTTCGGCCTGCGCGCGGGTCACGTCGTGGCGAGTGTCGGACATGCTGGCTCCTGGGTGCAGCGGGGCTGGGCATGGTAGCGCGTTCGTCGCATTGGTCGTGCGTGCGCAGCCTGGAATCGTGAGGGTCAGGCCACCCGAGCGAGTGCGGCGTCCACGTCGATGCCGTCAGGCAGCGCACCATAGGCCAGCGCCCGCGCAGGCCCCAGCCGCGCTGCACACCAAGCGCGTGCCAACGGATTGCCGGCGCGCAACAAGGTTGCACCTTGCAGCAGCAGTGCCAAGCGCTCGACGAAGGCGCGTGCGCCGGCTTCGCTGCAACCGGCTTCCAGTTGCGCCATGCCCAATTGCAGTGTCGCGTCGAAATTCGCGTCGATGCCGGCAGCCTTCCGGCATTCGTCTCGCAGCGCCGTGCCCGTTTCCGGCTCGCGCGCCAGCGCACGCAGCACGTCCAGGCATTGGATATTGCTGCAGCCCTCCCAGATCGCATTCAAGGGCGATTGCCGGAACAGGCGCGGCATCCCGGAATCCTCGATATAGCCAATGCCGCCAAGGCATTCCTGCGCTTCAGCTGCAACTCCGGACGCGCGCTTGCAGATCCAGTATTTGCCGATCGCGGTGGCGATCCGCGCCAGGGCTGCTTCGTGGGCATCCTGCGGTGCGCGATCCACCGCGCCTGCCACGCGCAGCGACAATGCGGTGGCTGCTTCGGCCTCAAGCACCAGGTCGGCCAGCACGCTGCGCATCAACGGCTGCTCGATCAGGCGCTTGCCGAAAGCGCAGCGCTGGTGGACGTGATGGATGACCCGACG
The DNA here is from genome assembly GCA_018242365.1 of Pseudomonadota bacterium. Taxonomy (GTDB): domain Bacteria; phylum Pseudomonadota; class Gammaproteobacteria; order Xanthomonadales; family Xanthomonadaceae; genus Thermomonas. The sequence continues at coordinate 14,218 of JAFECB010000028.1, read as the reverse complement.
CAACGCCATCCGCATCAAGCCTGCCGAACCGAGCATGCAGTCGAGCCGGGTCAGCATCACCATTTCGAGAATGGTGGCGACGCCGCGGCCCTCCTCGCCGACGCGCATCGCCCAGGCGTTCTCGAATTCGACTTCGGAGGAGGCATTCGACCAATCGCCCTGCTTGTCCTTCAGTCGGAGCAGGCGCAGGGCGTTGACGGTGCCGTCTGGCCGCCAGCGCGGCAGCAGGAAACAACTCAGCCCGCCCGGTGCCTGCGCCAGGACAAGAAAGCCGTCGGACATCGGTGCCGAGAAGAACCATTTGTGTCCCACCAGCGAATACTCGCGGTCAGCCCCCAGCGGGGTCGCCATCGTGAGATTGGCGCGCACATCGCTGCCGCCCTGCTTCTCGGTCATCCCCATGCCGAGGGTGATGCCCTGTTTGCTGGAGATCGGCGTGAAGCGACTGTCGTAATGGGGTGCGGCGGCCTTGTCGAACCATTCCTTCAATGCAGGCTCGCGACGCAGCACCGACGCGCCGGCGTGGGTCATGGTCAAGGGACAGCTGCTGCCCGGCTCGGCCTGATAGTGCAGATAACTCAGCGCCGCCCGCGCGACATGTGCGCCTGCTTGTGGTTGTGCCCACGACAATCCGCTGACGCCGTGGGCAATCGCTGAGCCCATCACCTCGTGATAAGCCGGATGGAACTCGACCCGATCCTGTCGGCGGCCGTAAGGATCGTAGGCAATGAGGCGCGGCCGATCACGATGGGCGTCATCGGCCAGCCGCAGCAATCGCGTGCCGGCGATCTGGCCGTACGCGGCCAGTTGCGGAGCGAACGCTTCACCACCTTCGCGAAAGACCGCCTCGCGCAGGCCGACATCGTCGGCCCATGGATCGCAAGGCCCGAACGGCCTTGGCTGGTTGTCGACGGCGTGGGTGGCGAAGGAATCCGGCATCACGATGGCCTCGATTGTGTGCTTCGAGGCTACTCCATTGGCGCTGCCAAGCGGCGCACCAAGGCTCACACGGAGCAAACACTTGCGTGAATGATCCTAAATGCTGCGCTCGTTGACGATCAGCAATTCGGCACCGCCATCGGCGAAGTTGGCGAGGTCGGCTGCGGCGCGCTGGCCTTCCGGGGAGGCGAAGGCGGCTTGCAGCGCATCCATCGTGGCGAAGCCCAGCGTGGCGACGAGGTGCCAGGAGGAGTCACCCTGTGGCGTTGCCACCGGCCCTTCGCTCACTTCATACGCGGTGATGCCGGGGATCTGTTTGGCGATCGGCACATGGATATTGAAGTAGTAATCGTTGAACGCGTCCGGATTGGCGGGTTTGCGGTACAGGACGATGAGCTTGGCCATGAGGATCCCCGGGGTGCTTGCGCTGCGCGACGCGCAGATTGCGCCATCATGCCCGAGGCGGAATCGTCCGGTCGGCAAATTGCATCAGGGCCGATCCTGCCACTCCAGAAGCTGGTTCAAATCGAGCGAGAAACCCTTCAAGTGCTCGCGCGAAATTTCGACGGCGGCAGCGGGCTTGCCGTTCAATTTCCAGATGTGGTTGCCGCTTTGCGAATTGACGTACTCCACCGTCACCCGGCCGCCGGATGGCCAGGTCAGGATGTAGGCGAAATTGCCGTTGATCTCGGTTTCCTGCTTGTGGCAGCGGCCGGAGTAGGTGATGTCCTTGCCCAGATCGGTGTAGTCGCAGGAATGCGTTTCATAAACGGGCTTGGCGGCAAAGGCGGAAGATGTGGCGCATGACAGCGCGACGGCGAACAGGCAGATGTTCTTCATGGCAGGCTCCGGGGTGCGGTCAGGGCTTCAGTGTGTGAGGTAGTTCAGGCTCACGAGGATGAGCGCAAACAGGAGCAGGTTGAGGACAGCCGCCAGGCAGGCATGCACCAGGAACGCAAGCCGCGCTCGCTCGCAGGCCAGCGCCGAGACCGCGGATGTCAGTGCCAGCGTGCCCAGGAAGCCGAGGTTGGACAGGAAGTCCGGAACCGCTGTGCCACTGGCAAGCGAAACCGCCAGCACCAACCCCGGCAGGACAGCGAAGGCCACGATCGCGGCTCCGATGACGGCACGCCAACGCATCGGTGGCCGCACATCCGGGATCGGCTGGGTGGAGGTGGCGGCGTAGGGATTGTTGTCCAAATGATCGAAATCCTGCTTCAGGCGTAGGCGTGTCGACTGATCCATTCAACAGGCGCATCAGGGTCGAGGTCACACGTTGCCCACCGACGGCGCGACACGGCACGAACCACACGAAACCTTCACTCAGCAATACCAACGCTCGGCCATCGCAAGCGTAACCGGCTGTTCACTGCAACTCTGGCGAACCCTGCGTGCCGGTGTCCGGTGCGGCGTCGCTGGGAAGCAGTTCGACATCGCGCAGGCTGCGCTCGATCGCCCGGGTGCGCACGCCGGTCTGTTCGATCTGCTTGCTGGCCTGGTCGAGTTTCTGCTTCACGTTGTCGAGCACGTCGGCGAACTTGCCGAACTCGGTCTTGGCCTTTTCGAGGATGCGCCAGACTTCCGCCGAGCGCTGCTCGATGGCAACCGTGCGGAAGCCGATCTGCAGGCTGGTGAGCAGGGCCAGCAAGGTGGTCGGGCCGGCAAGGGTGATGCGCTGGTCGCGCTGCAATGCTTCGAACAGGCCGGGCCGGCGCAGCACTTCTGCATACAGGCCTTCGGTGGGCAGGAACAGCACCGCAAATTCGGTGGTGTACGGGGCGGCGACATATTTGCTGCGGATACGCTTGGCCTCGTCGCGCACCCGGCGCTCCAGCGCATCGCCGGCCGCGCGCGCGGCCTCGACGTCGGCGCGCTCCTGCGCATCCAGCAGGCGCTCGTAATCCTCGCGCGGGAACTTGGCGTCGATCGGCAGCCAGACGGTGCCGGCATCGGCGGCGCCGGGGAAGCGCACCGCGTACTCCACCCGCTCGCTGCTGCCTGGGATCGTGGCCACGTTGGCGGCGTACTGGTTGGGGGCGAACACCTGTTCCAGCAGGCCCGCCAGTTGCACTTCGCCGAACACGCCTCGGGATTTCACATTGGTCAGCACCCGCTGCAGGCCGCCTACGTCTGCTGCCAGCTTGTTCATGTCGCCCAGGCCCTGGTGCACCTGCGCCAGCATGCGGGTGACATTGCCGAAGCTCTCGGTCAGCCGGGTTTCCAGCGTCGCGTGCAGCTTCTCGTCGACGGTGGCACGCATCTGTTCGAGCTTGGCGGCGTTGTCGGCCTGCAGGGCCTGCAACTGCTGTTCAAGCGTGCTGCGCAATTCGCCGAGGCGCTGCTCGTTGCGCTCGGTCAGACCACGAACCGACAGGCTGATGGCGTCGGCATGGCGTTGCTGCTGCTCCGCAAGCTCTGTGCGCGCCTTGCGCGCGTCTTCGCCCAGCGCGGTGCGCAGCGCATCCAGCCGGTCGTCGGTGCGCTGGGTCAATTCATCCAGACGCTGGTCGGTACGCGTGGCCACCGCCTGCAACTGGCCACCGAACCCGTCACTGCGCTGGCCCTGCTGCAGCGCGAAGCTGTCCATCTGCGCGCGCAGCTCGCCGCGACCGGCACGTTGTTCCTCGCGCAACACTTCGCCCAAGCCGTGATCGGGGCGACGAAGCAGCAATGCCAGCAATAGGCCGAGGATGACCAGCACGGCCAGCAGCAGCACGATCAATAGCCAAGTCGAAAGATCCATCGATCCAGTGTAACGAGGGCAGTCGCAAATCCTGCGACGGCTCAGCCGGCAGTCACGTCGAAGGCGTAACCGATCACCGCCGTGGCCGCTTGCGCCAGCGTGCCCCACAGCAGTACCCGCCACGCGCCCTTGATGCCGCCGCCACCGGCTACTCGTTCGGCCACGAAGCCCAGCACGGCCAGCAACACCAGGGTGCTGGCCACCAGTGCCGTTGCCAGCCCGGGGCCGGTCCACAGCCAAGCCAGCAGCACCGGCGGCAAGGCACCGACGCTGAACGACGCGGCCGACGCCAGCGCCGCCTGCACCGGGCGTGCCCGCTGCAGGTCGTGGATACCGACTTCATCGCGCAGGTGCGTGGCCAGGTCGTCATGGGCGGTGAGCTGCTCGGCGACTTGCCGCGCAAGCTCCGGCTCCAGCCCGCGCTGGACATAGATCTGGGTGAGTTCCTGCAACTCCAGCTCGGGATGCTCGCGCAGCGCGCGCGCCTCGATGCGGGCGTCGGCCTGCTCGGCATCGGCCTGCGAGCTCACCGAGACATATTCGCCAGCCGCCATCGACAGCGCACCAGCGGCCAACCCCGCCACGCCGGTCAGCAGGATGGTGGCAGGTGCCGCGTTGGCGGTCGCCATGCCCAGCATCAGGCTGCCGGTGGAAATCAGGCCGTCATTGGCACCGAGTACGGCGGCGCGCAGCCAGCCGACGCGGGAGCTGCGGTGTGGCTCGTGGTGGTGTTGGATCGCGTGCATCACAGGCTCCGCAGGAACCGCCACCGGCACAATTCGAAACCTGCGGCGACGCGATGTGCCGCCGGGTCATGCGCGGCAGACACGGCGCGTTCTGCGCTGCCGCCCGCGCTTACTTCTTGCTTTGCGCCACCATGTATTCGACCGTCGCCTTGATCTGGTCGTCGGTCAAACCGGCCACGCCACCGCGCGGCGGCATGGTACCGGTGGAACCAGTGAAGCCGGCGATGGCTTTCTTGATCAGCTCGTCGATGCCTTGCGAAGCGACGCGTGCACCGATCCCGGTTGCATCCAGCTTCGGCGCGCCACCCACGCCGCCGGTATGGCAGGCGGTGCAGGGACCGTTGTTGAAGATTTCAGCACCGTCAGTGCGGCCACCAAATGGCACGTTGGCGGCAGCGGCGGCTTGCGCGGCCTGTGCGGCGGCGGCTTGCTGGGCAGCGCCGGTGGCACCGGCATAGACCTCGCCAATCGGCGCGATGCGATTGTCGGTATTGCGCGTGATGGTGGGATCGGCCGGATGCGCCATCGTCGCATTCAGGTGGTGCGCAGCCAGGATCAGCCCGACCCCGACGGCAGCCAGAAAGGCGAGCAGGAGCGAGAAGCGCTTCAAAAAGACGACGTCGAGTGCGTGCACGTGGGTTCCCTGTATCACGGCCGAAGACGGCCTCAAACGGGGCGATTATTCCAGAATCGACGCGTTCCGGTCGAGAGTCCCGTGCTGACGGCCTCGCGTAGCACCAGAATTGCAGCCGGGATTTTGGCGTGCCGACGTGTCCGGTCACAGGCTGTTGTGCCGTTAGGGCTTGTTGACAGGGACGAGGGCTGGCGCGTCAATTGCAGCGGACTGGGCGTTTGGGCAGGGGGGCTGATCGCCGTCGCTGAAGGCTGCAGGTTGCAGGCGTCAGCGGGGATAGGCGTCGCCCACAGCACCTGCGTCGCCTGCGGAATCGCTCCGCAGGAAGGTGCTGCTGGCCTGCTGCGCGGTCGCGCCGAGTTCCGGTATTCTTGGGTCATCAACCGCCCGGATACCCGATACGCATGACTGCGTTGGTGTAACTGTCCCTCGAATTTCAGTTGTGGAAGAACACGTGGCCAAAGACAAGAAACAGAAAACTCCCGACACCGGCATCCAGTCCAATCAGGACAAGCCGGAGCTTGAGGTTGGATTGAGCGAAGTTGCGGCAGAGGCTGGCGAAGCTGCGCCGGCTGCCACCGGGCAGCCCGCCGAGCAGGCAGCCCAGCAACCGGGCCAGCCCGCGCAGCAGGCCCCGAAGGACTTGACCAAGCTCGTCGTCAACAAGAGCTGCTCACGCAGTCTCGCAGGCTGGCTGGGGCAGAACCGGCTGTCGCTGGCGATCACCTCCTATCAGTCCGGCCGCATCTACTTGGTCGGTTCCGACAAGGACGGCCGGGTGTCGTTCTTCGAGCGCATCTTCGAGCGCGCGATGGGCGTGGTCGGCAATGCCCAGCGGATTTACCTGGGGGGCCTGTACCAGCTGTGGCGTTTCGAGAACGTGCTGCGTTCGAACGAAATCATGCACGGCCAGTTCGACAAGTGCTACGTGCCGCGCAACGCCCAGACCATTGGTGACGTCGATATCCACGAGCTCGGCATCCGCAAGAACGGCAAGGTGGTGTTCGTCAACACCAAGTATTCCTGCCTGTCCGAGCTCAGCCCCACCCACAGCTTCAAGGCGATCTGGAAGCCGAAGTTCGTCAGCAAGCTGGCACCGGAAGACCGTTGCCACCTCAACGGGCTGGCGATGGTGGATGGCGAGCCGAAGTACGTCACCGCGGTCTGCCGCAGCGATTCCGTCGATGGCTGGCGTGATCGCCGCCAGGACGGCGGCGTGGTGATCGACGTCGAGACCGACGAGATCGTCTGCGAAGGCCTGTCGATGCCGCATTCGCCGCGCTGGCACAACGGCAAGCTGTGGCTGCTCAATGCCGGCACCGGCTACCTCGGCTGGGTCGATTTCGAGAAGAAAGCCTTCGTCCCGCACGCCTTCGTCCCCGGCTTCGCGCGCGGCTTGTCGATGCTCGGCAATGTCGCCGCGGTCGGCCTGTCGAAGCCGCGCAATCAACGCTTCGAAGGCCTGCAGCTGGATGACGAGCTCAAGAAGCGCGATGCCGAGCCGTGGTGCGGCGTGCAGATCATCTCGCTGACCAATGGCGATGTGCTGAACTGGATCCGCTTCGATGGCGACATGGGCGAGATCTTCGACATCAGCTTCCTGCCAGGCGTCAAGAACCCGATGATGATCGGCCTGCGCACGCCGGAAATCCGTGACCTCATCACCTTCGAATCCGATCTGCCCGTGGAGGCTCCTGTCGCATGATGCGTTTCCTGACCCTTTCCGCCCTCGCTGCCGGCGTGCTGCTGGTGGCTCCCGTGGCCCACGCGCAGACCCGGCCCGCCGCCACACCTGCCGCTGCGCCGGCACGTCCGGCCGTGGATGAAGCCACCCGCACCTTCCGCGCCTGGGACAAGAATGGTGACAGCCAGCTGTCTCTCGCCGAGTTCACCGAAGGCTTCCAGCGCGCCCAGGCTGCCGTCCAGGTCGCGGCCAGCCTGCGCCGCCAGTTCGCGACGATCGATGCCAACCACAGTGGCGCAATCGACCCGGCCGAATATCCCAATCTGGTCCTGATCAAGAACGCCGGCCGCAACGCGCCGCCGCTGTCGCGCTTCGATGCCAATGGCAACGGCAAGCTGGAGTTCGGTGAATACGTGAAGCTGGTCGAGGCGCTCTCGCCGCGGCCGCAAGCCCAGCAGCCAGCAGCGGGGCAGGGGCGGCGGTGAGCACACGGATCGACACCGTCTGGAAACAGGTAACCCCAGCACTGGTGGAGGAGCTGGTGGCGTTCTGGCAGGCGAACCAGGCCATCGCCAGTGCGGACGAGGCGCGCCAGCGTGCACTCCAGGCCGTATGCGTCCTGCGAGATGGTGATGGCGGGATCTGCGGCGTCGCCACCGCCGTGGTCAAGATCACGCCGCGCCTGCGCCAACCGACCTACTACTACCGGATCTTCCTGGCCCGCGCCATGCGTGGCCATGATGTGTTCCTGCCAATGGTCCGGCAATCCAAGCAGGCCTTGCACGAGTACAACCAGGGCCTGGCGCGGCCGGAAAGCCTTGGTCTGTTGTTCGAAATCGAGAACGGAAAACTGGGCAAGGCCTATCCGCATGCCTACGAACCGACTTTCGATGCCACCTTCATCGGCTATTCGCCGCGTGGAAAACAGTTGCACGTTTCGTATTTTTCCGATGCTATGCTCCAAGCCCCGGCACGGATCGCGGTCAATCGCGGTGTGCGCAGGAGTCCCAACCCGTCCATCCCGGCACAGCAGTCGGGCTAGTCATCACCAGCGATTCAGCAGCAAATCAGCAGCAAATCACCAGGGAGAGTCACCATGAAACTTCAAGCCAGTCTGTTGTGTCTTGCCATTGCTTCCGCTCTTTCCGTTGCGCCGGCACAGGCCGCCAACGCCCGCCGCGCCGACGTCGTCAACCGCGTCAACGCGCTGGTGACCTCGCATTCCAGCGCCGTGCACGGGACCTACGGGGATGTCTACACCGTCCGCGACGTGATCGTCGACCGTGACGGCACCGAGCACGTCCGTTACGACCGCACCTATCGTGGCCTGCCGGTCATCGGTGGTGATTTCGTGGCGCATTCGCGCAATGGCCAGCTCTCCGGCGTCAGCCAGACCCTGCGCTCTGCCACGCGTCCGAGCCTCAACGGCCGCATCAGCCGCGACCAGGCGATCGTCGAAGCCGGCACCCGGTTCGGTACCCGTTTCGAAGGCGCACCCACCGCCCGCGCCGTGATCTTTGCCCGCAGCGGCACCCCGGTGCTGGCCTATGAGGCCATCTTCAAGGGCACCAAGGCCGACCAGACCCCGACTGAAATGCATTACTTCGTCGACGCCAACAGTGGCCGCATCCTGGCCTCGTGGGATGGCATCGAAACCGCCAAGCCAGGTCCGGGTCGTGGAGGTGGTGGCAGCTGCACGCCGACCGCCGCCGTCGGCACCGGCAACAGCCTGTTCGAAGGTACCGTGTCGCTGAACACCGTCCAGTGCGGCGCCAACTACCAGCTCAAGGACCTGACCCGCGGTGGTGGTGAAACCCACAACATGGCGTTCAAGACCACCGGCATGGGTGCCCTGTATGTGGCCACCAGCAACACCTGGGGCAACGGCGCGCTGAACAATCTGGCCACTGTGGCTGCGGATGCCCATTACGGCATCGCCACCACCTGGGATTACTACCTGAATGTGCACGGCCGCGACGGCATCGCCAATGATGGCGTGGGCGCCATCAGCCGCGTCCATTACGGCCGCAATTACGCCAACGCCTTCTGGAGTGACGGCTGCTTCTGCATGACCTTCGGCGATGGCGACAATGGTGCTTCGATCATGCCGCTGGTGGCGATCGACGTGGCCGGCCACGAAATGTCGCACGGTGTGACCAGTCGTTCGGCCAACCTCGACTATTCCGGCGAGTCCGGTGGCCTGAACGAAGCCACTTCCGACATCTTCGGCACCATGGTCGAGTACTACGCCAACAACGCGTCGGACCCGGGTGACTACGTGATGGGCGAGGAGCTGTTCCCGAACAACGCCGACATGCACCAGGCGATCCGCTGGATGTTCAAGCCGAGCCTGGATGGCACCTCCCCGGATTGCTACGAGAGCGGCTTGGGTGATCTGGACGTGCACTACAGCTCCGGCGTGGCCAACCACTTCTACTACCTGCTGGCGGAAGGCGCGGTGGTTCCGGCCGGTTTCGGCGCGGGCACCTGGGCCAACCTGGCGGTGGGTGATCTTGTCTGCAACGGCAATACCGGCATCACCGGTATCGGCCGCGACAAGGCGGCCAAGATCTGGTACCGCGCCTTGACGGTGTACATGAACTCCAGCACCGACTATGCCGGTGCTCGCAGTGCGACGGTCAGTGCCGCTTTGGATCTCTACGGTTCCACCGAAGCCAATGCGGTCAATGCCGCATGGGATGCGGTGAACGTGGCGAGCCAAAACACTATCGCGCCGCCGTCGCCGCGCCGTCGCCGCTGACGGATGCGTTGCGTCCGCGCCCGTTGGCTGTTTGCCGACGGGCGCTGGCGATGGTCAACAAACGGCCCGCGCAAGCGGGCCGTTTGTTTTGGTGGTGCAGGTAGTCCGATTCATGCTGAAGGAGATCGGTTGTTCAGCCGCAAAATCGGCAGGAAAGGCGTCCCGATAGGGCACGTCCGCGTCGATTGTTGCCGTCTCACTGCATCGACGTGCACCAGCCGAATATTCGGGTATGCTTCGGTTGCCTCGGAAAGTTGCGATCACGCCACTGCGACCGTGGTGACAGGGGAATCAAACCAGTAGACATCCGGCACGACCAAGCGGGTCGGGCTGATCATCAGGGAGAATTGCGTCATGAAGCATCAAGTCAGCCTGTTGTGCCTTGCCATTGCCTCCGCGCTTGCCGTGGTCCCGGCCCAGGCCGCCACCGCCGCCCGTGCGGATGTCGTAGCTCGCGGCAATGCCCTGCTCACAGCGCACGGCAGTACCTTCCATCGGGCTTCGGCAGATGCCTTCAGCGTGCGTGACGTGATCGTCGATCGTGACGGCACCGAGCACGTGCGTTACGACCGTACCTTCCGCGGCATGCCGGTCATCGGCGGCGACTTCGTCGTGCATTCGCGCAATGGCCGCCTCGCCGGCGTCAGCCAGACCCTGCTCAGCAGCGAACGCCCGAACGCCCGTGGCCGCATCAGCGCGGACCAGGCCATCGTCGAGGCCGGCGCCCATTTCGGAATCCGCTTCGATGGCGTGCCCACGGCCCGCCCGGTGATCTATGCGCTGGATACCCGTCCGGTGCTGGCCTATGAAGTCCTCTTCAATGGCATCAAGGCCGACCAGACGCCGACCGAGATGCACTATTTCGTCGATGCCCGCACCGGCCGCATCCTGAACCAGTGGGATACCGTCCAGACCGCCGCCTGCACGGCCACTGCTGCGGTGGGTACCGGCCGCACCCTGATGGTGGGCAATGTCACCCTCAATACCGTCAAGTGCGGCAACGTCTACCAGATGCGTGACATGACGCGTGGCAATGGCGCGACTCACAACATGGCGTTCAAGACCGTCGGCATGGGCACGCTGATCTCGGCACCCACCAATGTGTTTGGCAACAACGCGATGACCAACATGAACACGGTCGCCGCCGATGCCCATTACGGCATCTCGATGACCTGGGATTACTACAAGAACATCCATGGCCGCAACGGCATCGCCAACAATGGTTCCGGCGCCGTCAGCCGCGTGCATTACGGTCGCACTTACGCCAATGCCTTCTGGAGCGACGGCTGCTTCTGCATGACCTTCGGTGACGGCGACAACGGCGCCACCATGAATCCGTTGGTGGCGCTCGATGTTGCCGGTCACGAGATGTCGCACGGTGTGACCAGCCGCACCGCGGCCCTGGTCTACAGCGGCCAGTCCGGTGGCTTGAACGAGGCAACGTCCGACATCTTCGGCACCATGGTCGAGTACTACGCCAACAACCCCAGCAATCCGCCCAACTACGTCATGGGCGAGAAGCTCTACCCGAACAATGCCGACATGTCGCAGGCGATCCGCTGGATGTTCAAGCCGCATCTGGATGGCGCGTCCCCGGACTGCTACATCAGCACCATCGGCAACTTGGACGTGCACTACAGCTCCGGCGTGGCCAATCACTTCTTCTACCTGCTGGCGGAAGGCGCGGTGGTTCCGGCCGGGTTCGGAGCGGGCACCTGGGCCAACCTGACCCCGTCCTCGCTGGTCTGCAATGGCAATACCTCGCTGGCCGGGATCGGTCGCACCAAGGCCCAGGCCATCTGGTACAAGGCGCTGACCACCTACATGACCTCGGGCACCAACTACGCCGGCGCCAAGACTGCTACCCTGAATGCGGCGAATGCCCTTTACGGCAGCGGCTCGCCGGAGTCCAACGCGGTGACCGCCGCCTGGGCGGCCGTGGGCCTGTAAGGCCGTTCGGAAGCCGTAACGACGGAGGCGCGTTTTCCGTTGCTGCGGTAGCCATCGCTGGAAGTACAAGTCGGCCCGCATTGCGGGTCGACTTGTTTTTGTGTGCATGAAACTGTATCGCGGGCCAGCACGGGCCCCTGCTTGGCGAGGGTGCGCGCTGTTCCGTGGTCTCCCCGAGTGGGTGCAATAGCCACGTGCGGGATATCAACGGTGGCCGTCCGTCGACGTGCCGCAGCGCCTGCGATCACGCCCGGAGCACTTCTTGTGGCGTCCCGTGACTGCGGGGGGAAATCGAGGTGAATATCGTGTTGACAGCCCTTGTCGGCTCGGGCGATAGTACGAATGCGAAAAGCTGCGCACAGGGGAGCGTGTACTTTTCCTTTGCGGATCGAATTCTCCGGGGTGTCCTGCGCCCCGGATCCTGTTACGGCAACAACCATCACGGAGTTGGGGACACATGAACGACATCAGGAACGTCTCGCGGGCTGGCAAGAACACGCGCCGCATCCAGCAATCCACGATCACCCGCGCGGTGCGCTCGGTGCTCGCTGCCTCGGCCTTGACCCTGGCGCTGGGTGCCACCAGCGGTACCGCTTCGGCGGCCGCACATCGGGTACCGGTGGCGCATGCCCTGCAACTGCAGCGCGCGGCGATCGACTTCGCCCCGGTGGACGATCTGGCCCTGATCCCTGGCGGCGCCGAGACCCTGATTCCTGGCGGTGGTGGCCCGGTGATGTCGTTGGTGTCGGGGTGGAGTGGTACGTTCCCGGGAAATGTCTCCGGGGGCTTTAGTGGTCCATTTAGCGCAACCTCTGCGGTTGACGATGCGACCGGTATCTATCTGGGTAGCACAGGCGGTAGTGCCACTGCTACCCTCAATGCTGGTTCTTCCGCCACCGGCACCACCACCGCAGGTGCCTTCGATGCCATCGGTATCGATGTCTACGCCTTCAACAGCGGCACCGTCAACAACAACGGTACGGCGAATGGCATTGCGCTCGGTAACGGCACCGGCACCGGCATCCATGTCTATGCCTACAACGGTGACGCCACCGTCAACAACACCGGCACCGCTTACGGCTATTCCAAGTTTGGCAACGGCTTAGGCATCGTGGCCGTCAGCAACCACGGTGATGCCACGGTCAACAACAGTGGCGATGTCACCGGCTATGCCTACCTCAATGGCGTTGGCATGGGCATTTATGCCGCCAGCACCGACGGCAATGTGACGATCAACAATACCGGCGCGGGCAATGTCTACGCCTACAGTTGGGGCAACTTCGCGATCGGCGCATACGGCCACAGCGTCTATGGCGATGTCAGCGTCGACAACCAGGCCGATATCTACGCCCACAGCGTGCGCAGCTCGGCCGTCGGTGTGTACACCAATTCCACCTATGGTGATATCAACGTCTCCAACTCCGGCACGATCCTCGTCAATGGGCGCACCTACTCTGCGGGCGTCACCGCCACCGGGACCGGTGGCGTGACCGTGACCAACAGCGCAACCGGCGACATCCACGTCACCGGTGCTGCTGGCAGCGGCTCCACTGCGGTCGGCATCAGTGCGGTATCGATCAACTCCGATCCGTATGCGGCCTCGCACGTCGGCGTCTACAACGACGGCACGATCTATGTGCGGACGACCATCGGCTCGGCCACAGGCATTTCCGCAACCGCAACCGGTGGCACCGGCACCGTGGACGTGGTCAACACCGGCGACATGTACGTCCGCGCCCGCGCCTATTCGGCCACCGGCATCAATGCCTGGGGCGATGATGGCGTCAATGTGACCAATGATGCGACGGGTAGCCTGGTCGCCCTCTCGCCGTCGGGCCACGTCACCGGGATCGCCGCGTTCAGCCCCTACGGTGACACCACGGTCAGCAACAGCGGCTACGTCGCTGCATTGGGCAACAAGTACAGCTCCACCGGTATCAATGCCGGCAGCCAGTACGGCAACGTCAGCGTCACCAACAGCGGCGCAGGCGAGGTCTTTGCCTCCAACCGCGACGCCACCGCCACCGGCGTCAACGCGAGCAGCTATGCCGGCAATGTCGGCATCACCAATGGCGACACCGGCTATATCCATGCCGCAAGCACGAACGGCAATGCCATCGCCGTCCAGGGCTACAGCCATGACGGCAATGTGGCCGTCAGCAACGGTGCCACCGGCAACATCTATGCCTACAGCCGCTATGGCGATGCCACCGGCAATTATGTCGTGAGCTCTGCCGGTAACGCGGGTGTCGACAACAGCGGCACGGTCGGCGCGTACAGCTACTACGGCACTGCCATCGGCATCATTGCCGGCACGCTGGGCGCGGGGGATGTCACGATCAATGTCATGGATACCGGCGTTGTCAACGCCACCGGCTATGACCAGGCAATCGGCGTTGGCGGCATCGCAATGGGTACCGGCGACGTCAATATCTATGTCGCTGGGGCAGTCAATGCCACCTCGGCCCAGGGGAGTGCGGCAGGCGTCGTCGCCCAGGCGGCGGGCGGCAGCGTCAACATCACCTCGGCGGACACCGGCGCGATCACCGTCCACTCGTATGACAACGGCATGGGTGTGATGGCGGTGGCGGCGGTCAACGTCGACATCGACAATGCGACCGACGTTTACGTGAATGCCGCGTTCGGCAACGCGTTTGGCCTGTATGCCAATTCCGGCGGTACCACCACGGTCACCAATTCCGGTGCCGTTGGTGCATACGCTCCCACCCACGGCTATTTTGCCGACGGCATCTTCGCTTAC
>JAFECB010000027.1 GCA_018242365.1 Pseudomonadota bacterium | reverse complement strand
CTTGGCGAGCAGGAGGTTGGCCAGGGCGATGCCCATGGGCAGCGCGGTGGCGACGTCCCAGTGGTCGGGCAGCGGGTTGGCGTTGCAGCCGGTGGTGCCGGACGGCCACAGCACGGCCTCGGCCTGGTCGAGGTAGCCCTTGGCCTTCGGCGACAGGTTGACGGCGTGCAGGGCGTCGTCGATCACGCGGGCGTCGGCACAGAACTTGGCGGGGGTGATCGAGGGCGGTGGCGGGTTGCCGCCAGGCTCGACGTTCTGGGGGGTGCAGCCGGTGAGCGAGGCCGCGGCGATGACGAGAGCGGCGGCGAGCGTGGTGGCGATGCGGGTCATGGCGGCCTCCGGCGTCGTGGGTGCTGCAGCAGGCGCGACTATGCTCCCAGTGTTGTCTGGTCGCAAGGGGTCAGTCCGGGTCCAGGGGCATGCTGCCGGCGTCGAACTCGCGCAGCAGCCGGCGCAGGTGCTCGCGGCGCTCCTCGGGGGTGCGGGGGATAGTGGTCGGCGCTGCCAGCCGCGGACCTGCCGGGATCGGCGTCACGCTGTTCAGGAACTCGATGAAGCGCTTGGGTGCCGGCCAGCGCTCGCAATGCGTCGCGCACAGCGCGAAGGCCTCGCCTACCAGGCGCACGTCGCGGTCGTGATTCCAGTCGCGCAACGGCATCAGCACGTCGAGCCAGATCCTGCGCGTGCCGGCGATCATGTCGTCCGGCGGTTGCCCAGGAAGCGCCAGCAGCGCCAGCGCCGAGAATCCATCAGCGACGCAGTCGCCCAGCCAATCCTCGAGGCTGGCTTCGGGTTTGGTCGAGTGCGATGAGGGTTTTTGCGGTGCGAGATGGTTCACGGGAATCTCCTTGCGTCGGCGGGGTGATGTCGTCCTCCCAGCGGCGCTGTCTGAGGTAGGTGGCTGGGTGGGGGATGAAACCGCGGCGCCAGTGGTCATCTTGCTGGATCTGCTGCGGCAGCTTGAGCAGGATGGCGTCCACCGGAACGGAACCATCCTTGAGCAACTGGTTCCAGGCCTTGATCGCCTCGACCTTGGCCACCTTGCGCGGGTAGGCCTTCCAGAACTCGTCGAAGCGGTCAGGCACACCACGGTCAGCGCGTGAGCGATGACCAGATGCTGTTGATCCTGCTTTGGCTGTAGGTTTATCGGTAGGAGCAGGAGCAGGAGCAGGAGCAGGAGCAGGAGCAGGTGGGCATTGCTCGATTGGGGGGGTAGCATCGCCGAGCATTGCTGTGGGCATGCTACGAGCATGCTCCGGGGATGCTTGTGGCATGCTCGTAGCATCCGACTTTCCCCATCTGGCGCGGGCTGCGCGCTTGCCCTTGGCGATCCGCTCGCCCTTGGAAGCGGCGTAGGGGTTGTGCTCGACCCAGTCGTGGATCTGGCGATCTCCCTCCTCGCCGTCCAGGAAGCCGACTTCCACCAGCGCGGCGATCAGTTCACCAGGCTCGCCATCCCAGTCGGCCTCCTCCTCAAGGTCGGAATCAGCGAGGCCTGAAAGGTCGCCATCCCAGCGCTCGTCGCCAGCCCACAGGAATAGGCACACAAGGCACCAGCAGCCGTTCCTACCAAGGATGCGCTTGAGCCGTTTGGTCTTGCGGTGGTTGCGCAAGCCGGTGGCGATGCGCACGTCGTCAGCCACGGGAAACCCCTCGGCGCTGCCCACCCAGTAGGTCGTAGTTCCCGAGGCACGGCGTTGCCGCCGACTGAGGGTCTGCTGGATGGACAGCGCGGAAAGGTCTCACGGGATGGTTGCCTCGATCGGCCTACGACGGCCGGGGATAATGATGCGCCGTTGTCGGGCGTTGTCAAGCCCGAGTCAGCGGCGGTGCGGGATATGCCAGATATGCCAGTTACGGCGTAACCTCAACCCTCATCACCCATCGGGTACTCGCCGCTGGCCTCGGCCTGGTCGAGCTCGGCGTCGTCGAAGCCGATCCAGGTGTCGAGGTGCACGCCCATCGACTGGCACAGGTTGCGCAGGTCGACGGCGATGAACAGCCAGGTGGTGCGGCCGGACTGGCCGAGGTGGTAGCTGTCCTCGCGGATCTCGCACAGGCGCTCGTCGAGCATGCGGGCGAGGTCGGTGGGGTTGCCGAGGTCGGTGCCGAAGATGTCCGGCGAACTCCTGTCATCGTCGTCGATCTTGTCGGCATCGCGCGCCGCGAGTGGAACATTATGCGAAGTCGGAGGCCAAAACAGCACCACCCCCGCACTCCCCACCACCACTACTGCCACCAGCAGCCACAGAGGTACATTTGGCACCCACGAATGTTGGAGGATGCCGATTGTACCTGCGAAAACCATAACAGCCGAGGAAACCGCGCCAGTTATAGCTGTTAGCCCGGTGCCATTTGTACGCTTGCCGTCCATTTCGTCCTCCAATGTGTTGTTTGTACCAGACAGTTTTCGCGTCGCCCAAGGCACCTGCATCCCGGGTAGATGATCTTCATGCCGGCCCATCCTCGACCGGCTGCGCCTCGGGCGCCGTCGGTGCCACGTCCTCGAGCTTCGCCCACACCTGTATCGCCGACTTCGGCGTGGTCAGGCTCATCTGCCCGTTCGCGCGCTCGGCGCAGTCCTCGAGCTTGCGCGGGATGTGCGCGAGCACGCCCTGCTGCAGGCCTCCGGTGGCGATCGCCAGCAGCACCAGCTGCTTCTGGACCGGGTGCAGTTGCTCGAACGGCGTGTCCAGCAGCTTGCGGGTGTGCTCGTGGTCGAGCAGGCGCGCGGCGATGGAGTCGGGGACTTCCAGGGTAAGGACGGCGCGGAAGATCATGACCTGCCTCGCTGCATGCGCGGGTTGCCGGTGGCGTCGACTGCCCACAGGCCATGCTCGCCCTCGATCGTGATGTCAGGGCGGCAGTCGCAGTCGCCCTTGCCTGCCAGCTGACGGCACCAGTCGTCGTGGTACACCTTGGCCTCCCACTCGCCCGTGGGTAGCGCGAGGGTTTCGGCGGCGTGGACGATGCGATCCTGGTATTTCACGGGTTCACCTGCGGGACGTAGGAGGGGCGCTGTTCGTTCATGATCGCGGTGATGCCGAAGAACGTGTTAGGCATCGGAATCAACCTTGTCGGGGGTTGGGTTTTCGTCAAAGCGCACGGCCTTGATCGTCTCTCGCCCCTCCAGCATCGCCCGCATGATTCTGTGCCTGCCGTCCATAAGCTCGCCGTCCTCGTCCAAGATGATCGGAAAGCTCAAGTCAGCTTTTTGCACCGCCTTCATGTGCATCACCATTTCGCGTAAAGTGAGCTTGCTATAGGTGTAGTACACGTTCAAGTGATTCAGCGGTACTTCCATAACTGGCAAGCCCCGCGTCAGTTCAAACAGCCGTGGTACGCACCATCTATGCCTGCCAAGTGAGCATTCCTGTTCTTTCGGGTGGTGCCATGTCGCTACTTTCATTCCAAGCTCCAAGGTCTAACAATTCATTCAACCCGACGCCGCTTCGCGGCGCGGCTTAATTCAGGCGTTAGG
>JAFECB010000026.1 GCA_018242365.1 Pseudomonadota bacterium | reverse complement strand
TGTTTCCCGGCTATTGATATCAGCGGGTGCGATCCTGTCTGTGAACCGCTAGTCGAGTGCTGCCAGATCGCGCCATGCAAGACCCGTCTGCGCGACGCGATCAACATGTCTCCGCGCGAAGTAGAGCACAGCTTCTCGTTCTCTGAGATCGGGTGTGGTGGGGCGCAGATTCCGGTCGTCGTGAACCGGATCGGTATGGTGTTGCGGCGGCGCGGTAACTGCACCCAGATTGCATGTCTAGCGCCGATACGCACGACCATCGACGGGTACGTCGTATTCCGGTGGCCTGACGTTTTTCTTGCGTGTTCTCCCGGCCAGTTTGAGGGGGACGTGTCCATCAATGGGGCAGAGGTCGGCAGCGTGTTGCTGATTAAGCCAGATCAGTCCGTTGTGGTTGGGGACGAGGGGGGCGCTGAAACCGAGTTCGGATGCCCGTCATGCGGGTGCAGCGATTGCGGGTGCGCGCCGTGCGGTGACTACGCCGAGGCGGACGGAGTGCCTGCTGAGTCACAATCTTGCGGAGGATGTTCATCGTGCTGAACACGAGTAACTGGGGCAACAGCGGGCATCTCGGCGCAGCGCTTGCTGCTGCGGCTACTGAGCTTATGCTTGCGTACAACGACGGGCTGCGCTTCGCAGTGCCGATGGGCGACCACTACTATCTGACCCTCCGCGAAGGTGACCGGCGTGAGGTAGTCAGGGTCACTAGTGCCAGCGGGCAGCGACTCACTATCGTCCGCGCGCAGGACGGTACACAGGCTCAGGCGTTCGCCATCGGGGCATGCGTGGAGGTCGAGTGGAATCCGCAGCAATTGCGCGAGTTTCTTGAGGGTATCGTGACCGGATGCGAGTCGGTAGTTACGCCGGGAACATACTGCCTGACGTGCAACACTTGCGTGACGGTGAACGCCTGCGGTCAGATCACAAGCATTAACGGCGCTGAGGGCTGCTGATATGGCAACTGTCGTACTCGATGGGTTCCAGACAACGCTATGCGCCAAGGCCGTCGCGTCTGCGAACAGTATCGCTTTGAGCCGGGCAGCCGCGATCAAGCTGAACGCTGTTGGTGTAGGCAACCGCGTCTATCTGACGATCAAGGATCGCGTGAACTACGAGCTTGTCCAGTATGACCACGTAGCAGACTGGGATGCGAGTGATCCGGCGGTTATCCAACTGCCGGTTGTGCGTGACGCGAGAGGGCTGGGGGCCAAGAATTTTCCGTACGGTGCGTGTGTGGCCTCTGAGGTGAACAGCCTCTACATCGTGGACTACATCGCACAGAGTGGCGGGGGGTCTTGATATGGCCTGCCCTGTTCGCTACGTCGGACTCCCTTGCTCCCTCAGCGGTGTTGGATACTCGGCGGTTTCAGCATCGCTGGGGGTAGCATCTATTGTGCTCCAGACAGGGCACGGCGCGTTCTTCCCGGAAGTAAGCGCCGGGCAGTTCTTCTACGCAGAAATCACCGACGGGTGCCACGAGTGCTGTGAGGTTGTGCGGGTCGTTGGGCGCGAAGGAGACGTGCTGACCATCGAGCGCGACGCCCCGACGTGCGACTGCTTCTCATCAAACTCACGCGTCCGCTATGTGTCATGTAGCCGTGACGCGATCCTCGCTATTGCAGCCGAGGTAGACCTGAACGTGGAAGCGCCGCTGAATTGGGACTGTGCTACCCGGACACTATCTATCACTTGCTGTGACGGCCCGACTATTGTTCCGGGCAGCGGTCTGTTGTGGGATGAAACAACGAACTCCTTGTCGCTCGACATGGCGTATATCGCTGCTTACATCGGCGGAGATACCGGCAGCGCATGAGGCTGACGACATTCGACGGCTTGTACCCGAAGATCGACGGGCAGGATTTACCGGCGAAGGCAGCGCTTGTCGCAGAGAATTGCGACTTATACAGCGGCAGGATTGATCCGCACCCCGCACTTGGCGGGGCTGAATCTTTGGTGGATGTGCACGGAGCATTGTTTACCGGTACCGCAATCACGATCTACCGGGCAGGCAGCACTTGGGTGGCATGGGATCACCACGTGTTCGTCGTGCCAGACGAGACTAAGCGCGGCGGGGAAGACACGTTCCTGTTCGTCGACGATGGTAGGTTGTGGCGGTCATCCCCACGTTTCATCAAGGACGGGGCAGGGCCGGTGCCGATCGGCGTTGGCGCTCCCGCGCTTCCGCCACAAGCAGCGGTCAGCAGTGGCCTTTGCGCGGCGCTCGCTTTTCCGAGCTTGCCGTGCGGGCCAGATACCGGGTCTTCCTGTGCAGCGGTGAGTGACGGGCGCAGCCCCAAGGAAGTGCGCGCGTATTTGATGACTTATATCACTGGGTGTGATGAAGAGTCAGCGCCATCGCCGCCGACCCCGGCTATCGAGGTCGATGTAAACGCAGGCGACGGTGTGCTTCTGGTTGACCCCAATCTGCCGCCCCCAGAGGCCGCGAAGCGTAGGTGGTACCGCTCAGTTGTCGACGCGAAAGGGTCAGCGGTTTGGCTGTTCGTAGCCGAGATTGACATCTCAGTGCTCGCCTACACAGATTGCGTGCCAGCGTTGGCGCTAGGTGAGGCGATGCGGGTCGAAGACCACCTGCCACCGCCGGAGTGTCTCGAAGGTGTAGCGCTTCTCGGTAACACCTCTGTCGTAGTGTGGGCGGGCAATTCGTTCTGGATTTCTGAGCCTAGGCTGCCGCACGCCTACCCGCCTCAGTGGAAGCAGAGCATCCCGCAGCGAAAGATCGTGTTCATTGCTGGCGTCACACCGTCAACCGAGGGGGAGACAACATACCTCGGGTACATCGGAACTACCGGGCGTCCGTACTATGTGGCTGGTGCGCTACCTGAAAGCGCGCGGGTAAGCGAGATGGCCTACGACTGTCCAGCAGTGAGTGCACGGGCATGGACGGCAGTAGAAGGGGCGGTCGTGTACGCTTCAACTCACGGCCTCGTTCAGACACAGCAGGGCCAGCTCGGACGGCTGCTCGATGCGCAGGTGACCGACATTGAGTGGGCTAAGCTCGCCCCACACGATATGCACATGGCCGCGTGGAACGGGCGGTTGTGGGTCTTCGGCCCTCAAGTTTCGTGGGTGATCCCGGTCAGCCGCATCCGGCAAGATCGCGCTGCTGCGATGACGACTTTGACTCTGCATCCAACGGCGTGCTTCGCCGGTGCCGAGGTGCCGCTGACACTTGCGGACGGGGCTGTGATCCGCCAGTGGGGGGCGGGTACCGGGCGCATGCGGGCGCGGTGGCGGTCGGAGCGCTTTACGATGCCCGGTACTTGGTGGCCTGCCGCAATGAAGGTTGTCGTCGAGGGCGCGTACCGCAAGACCAGAGCAGAGCGCGATGCTGAACAGGAGTATGCTGCGTGGGCGGCAAACCACCCACGGCACCCAGAAGCGTTCTTTGATCTACGCCCGGAATTGGCGCGGTTGAAACCGGGGCTGACGGCGCAGCCGCCCTACTTGCGTGTTAAGATCATCGCTGATGGGGTCACGGTGATGGACAGGCCAGTCCCCGCCAACGTCCCATTTCGCGTGCCTAGATACCGCCGAGGAATTGATTGGGAGTTCGAGGTTACGTCGAACGTGCCGGTAATCGAGCTACATGCTGACGTGACAATTCAAGACCTCACCCAGCTCGGGATGGGGGTCAGCAACTCAGTTTGAGGTTGACATGGCCGACGATTGCTTGACCCAAAAAGTGCAGATGGGCGAGGTGTCGAACACCGGCACTAACGGTGTTTCGCTATCTACCCCACACATTACCCAAGTCCGCGTTCCGAAACGGGACGACGGGCGCTGGATGATGCTCGGGTCGGTTATTGGGTCGGTCATTGGCCGGCTCATCAACGACGACATCATCGACAAAGCCGAAGATGCTGAGGACACGTGGAAAGACCTCACTGACCAGATGAAGCAGCATGGGCTGGATGAATGGGCGCATGCCGCCCTCATCAAGCAGTGTGATGACGACCTCTGGGAGCGGTACTGCACGTACGCCCTCTGTGGGTACACGCCAGACTACGCTGGCATACTCAGCCGTGCCCGCGCTGACGCAGCACTCGTGATGACGACGAAGTACGCAGAGGCAGCGCGTACTGCACGGCGGTACAACACCGGCCTCAACGCGAATGTGGCACTCGATCTGTTGCGTACCGAGGCTATCGCCGTCGTCGGTGCGGCGACGGTTGCCCGCGAGAATGAGCGCCAGATGATGTGGAAGGTCAACTTCGACCTGACGCGTCAGGCGGCGGTCGATTTCGAGACGGCATACCGGCAGCGAATCATGCTTGGCGCAGACATTGTGGCATCGGCGGGCCAGAACTACGCGTTCCTCGCAGAGTCTCTGCGACGTACGGCGGAGAAGTCCACGAGTGACTGGGGGCTATTCGGCACGACGCTTACAGTCTTGATCGGGCTACTGACTAGTAGTGGGTGCCCGTGGGACAGCGACTGCGGGTGTAGCGGTGATAGCGGTTCTGGTGGGTCGTAGAGCGGAGGCAGGTATGGACTCATGGCTGAATGTGGCAGACCTTTACCGAGAGCACCCGAAGCTGGAAGACACTCGGGTCAAACCGCGTGATCTGCCCACGATGATGCGGCTGCTTGATCCTGCCGCATCCACGAAGCAGAATACACAGCAGAATAGTGACCTGCTGTCACAGTTCGGGTTGGATTCGGAGGCGCTAGGTGGCTAGTTATTCGTTCGCAGGTAATCCGAATAGCGCTGGTTGGGGCAGCTCTGGCCTCGGCTCATGGGGCATGGTCGGCCCTGCCGCCTATAACAGCACAGCCGCCGGGCTTAATCTCCTCAACTCTCTGTACAACATGCAGAACCGAGTCGCGCTTGATCCGTATTCTGTTCCGGCGCAGGCAGAGCAGTACAACGCCCAGCGCGAGCAGTCGAACCTTATGGCGATGGCGGACTTCGCTGCGAGCAAGATGCTCAACGAGAAAGCGGCGACTCAGGCTAATCTGGCTGGCAACCGCATTGTGGATACCGCACCGTCACCAGCTATGGTGCAGTATGGCAATCCGCAGGCAGCGCAAAAACTCATCACTGATGTTGCCTCCAGTTCGATCGCGCCGAATGTGAACTTCCTGACGCC
>JAFECB010000025.1 GCA_018242365.1 Pseudomonadota bacterium | reverse complement strand
GGCGGCCTGATGCTCGACCGCGACACCCTGGACAAGCACATCGCCCGCATCACCCGGACGTGGAAGGGCGACAGCCCGATCGTGCGTGTGGTCGCCTCGGCCAAGGATCTCCCGCCGCAGGCGCAGCGCGGTGAAGGCTGGCAGAAGGCCGAGGGCTACTACGACGGCCAGAGCAAGGTCTATCTGGTCGCCAGCAATCTGCGCAACGTCACCCGCGCCGAGCATGTGCTGGCGCATGAGGCCTTCGGCCACTACGGCGTCGAGGGCATCGTCGGCAAGGACGAGTGGGCGCACATCATCGCCCAGGTGGCCAAGCTGCGCGCCAGCGATTCGCTGTCCGGCGACATGGCCGCGGCGATGGCCTCGACCGAGCGCCGCTACGGCAAGGAGTCGGCCTCGACGTTTGCGCGTGAGTTCCTGGCCGTGGCGGCCGAGCGCGGCGTGAAATCCACGTTGATCGGCCGCGTGCTTGCTGCGGTGCGCCGCTGGGTCGGCAAGCTGGGCATCAACGTCGGCGACTGGTCCGAGGCGGACCTGCGCGACCTGGTCAGCCGCGGTCGCGCTGCGGTGCAGGACCGCGAGCCTGGTGCTGGCCGCGGCGCATCACGCGGCGGCGCGTTCGCCGAGAAGTCGCCCACGTTCTACTCCGCGCTCAAGGAGTCGCTGGACCGCGCCAAGGGTGCGCCGAAGGCGGCCGACGCGGCGACGTGGAAGGGCTGGCTGGATGGTGCGCAGCGCCGCGGCGAGTTCAAGGGTGGCGAGCGCCAGTGGCTGGGCCTGGACGAGTGGCTGGACGGCCAGAAGGGTCCGATCACGCGCGGCGAGCTGCAAGACTTCGTTCGGGCCAATGAGGTGCAGGTGCAGGATGTGGTGCTGGGGCGTGATGTTCTGCCGGCGGGTGCCGAGACACCACTGACCATAGAGCAGATTGAGATTATCGAAGACCCGGAAGATAGCGAGTTTTGGGTGGCTGATTCGCCAGTCGGCAATCGCCTTGTGGGAAAGAAGCACTACCCGACCAAAGAGGCCGCCGCTGACTTCGCTTTGCGTTACTTCAATGGCCACATCAATGAGCGAAATCGGGAGCGTGCCGCCAAGGCGGGCGTTACGCCGAAATACGAAAGCTACCAGCTCCCCGGCGGCCCACTTGCGCGAGATACGGAGATCCTAACGCGCGACGGCTGGAAGCGCATCGACGAGGTAGAAATTGGCGCGCTTGCCATGACCCGCCGAGACGAAGATGGCGGATTGGAATGGCAGCCTGTCGAAGCTAAGCCGGAGGTTTACGCCGACAAGCTCTATCACTTCGCCAACCAGTCAATCGACATGCGGGTCACCGCCTGTCACAAAATGGTTGTGAAGCGCCGCCGCCGGTCTAGCCAAGGAATCTTCCGGGCGACTGCGCAAGAACTATGGGGAATGGCCGAGTGCGTTGCGCCCCTGACCGGGGTGTGGGCAGCAGCGCCGGTCGATACGCTCTATGGGCTGGGTGCCGGCGATGTCGCCGAACTGGTTGGCTGGTATGTGGCCGAGGGCAGCGCCGTCAAGCGGAACGGCAGGAAATCCACGCTCAGTATTGCGCAGAGTCGAGTGACCAATCCGGAGAAGTGCGCCAGGCTTGAGTCGCTGTTCGATAGGCTTGGCATTCGATGGAATCACGTTGCATCTGGCCCGGCCTATTACCTTGCCATTCGTTCGATGCCGCGCGACCTCGTGGAAACCCTGCATGCTCAGGGCGGCGCAGCAGATAAGTTCGTGCCGCCGGAGTTCTTCGACTACCCGCCACAAATCCTTGCTCGCCTATTGGAAGGCTTGCTGCTTGGAGACGGGAACCTTGGCAAGCAGGCTGGGCGTAAGTCGCGCTGGACGTTCTATTCCAAGTCGAAGCGGCTGGCCGACGATGTTCAAGTGCTGGCGCTTTTGACTGGACAGCGGGCATCTGTGCGGCAACGGCCAAGCGGACTGTACGCAGTCAGGATCAATAGTAAGCAGTGGGCTGGCATCGACGACGCCAAGCGCGCCATTGTTGACTACAACGACACCGCCTACTGCGTCACGGTTCGGAACCACGCCATCTATGTTCGGACCAACGGCGTCGCCGCGTTCACTGGGAACAGCAACTACCGCGAGCACCTGCTGACGCTGCCGCAGGCTGCTGCGAGCGTAGCTGCAAAGCGGCGCGAGATTTTCGCAAAGTGGCAAGTCGACATCGACGCCGAGGAGCAGGCAGCACAGCAAGCAATGAATCGCTTTGGCTCAGATTCTGGGCAGTTTGCCGCCTATCGCAATCGTGTTGAAAATCTGCGAAACGCCCGTGACCGCGAGATAGAACGGGCAGGCGTCGAATCGTCTGACTTGTTCCGCTCCGGTCACTTCAACGAACCCAACATCCTCGCCCACGTCCGCATGAACGACCGCACCACGGCGGACGGCAAGAAGGCGCTGCACATCGAGGAGATCCAGAGCGATTGGCACCAGCGCGGACGCCGTAGCGGCTATCGTGGCGATGACCTGTCGGATGCGGAAACGCACAAGCTGCTGAACGAGAACGGTTACGAGGCCAAGCACAACGGCGTCAACTGGGTGGTTACCGCAAAGGACGGTAGCGAGGTTCCCAACAAACTCGCCGGCGGTTCTGCGAAATATCAGTTCGCCGGCAATCTCCAGCAGGTCGCACAGATGGTGTTGGGTCGCCGCGACCTCATGGCTGGGCACGATGCCGTTCCGCAAGCCCCGATGAAGCGCACCGAGGACTGGGCACTCCTCGGCTTCAAGCACGCGCTGCGCGAGGCGGTCGAGACCGGCAAGGACAAGGTGACCTGGACGACGGGCGATCAACAAAATACGAGGTATGACCTTAGCCGCCACATCGACAGCATCCGGTTCAACAAGATGGCTGACGGCCACATTTTCTGGGAGGCCGACAAGGACGGAAAGCGTGTGTTCGGTGGCGATCACACGCCAGCAGAACTGCCAAACCATGTCGGCAAGGAAGTGGCGGAAAAGATGATCGCTCACGATGGTCCGGGCGTGCTGAAAGGCCTTGACCTCAAGGTTGGAGGGCCGGGAATGCGCGCCTTCTACGATAAAATGCTGCCGGACGCGGTCAACAAGTACGTCAAGCAATGGGGCGGGAAGGTAGGCGAGTCGGAAATCACCACCGGCAACGATGGCCGCAGGGTCGATGACGGCGCTGGCGGCACCATCAGGGAAGGTGGTAATCCGGTTCACGAGAAGGTTCACAGTGTCTCGATCACTCAGGCGATGCGCGAAGCCGTCGCCGAAGGCCAGCCGCTGTTCTCGCGCCCCGACAAGACCGACACGCCGGAGTTCCGCAAGTGGTTCGGCGAAAGCAAGGTCGTCGATCGCGCTGGCAATCCGCTCGTGGTGTACCACGGGGCGCCTGACGCTCGTTTCATGGGGCAGGACGCCACGTTCAAGAGCGTCCACGAGAGGTATGGCAAGCTTGGCGGCAAGCGCGCGTTCTGGTTTTCGGACCACACGACAGCGCGCAGTTACGCCGATGACCGGCGCGCGTTCGATTACCAGAACGCAGAGCCTGCCGTCATCCCGGCGTTCCTCAAGATCGAAAATCCGCTGATCGTCGATGCTGGCGGCAAAGACTGGCGCGAAGCCCAGGCTCGCGGCAAGACCAGCGATGTCATCGAGCAGGCGCAGGAAGGCGGCCACGACGGCGTCATCATTCGCAATGTCCGCGATAACTACAACAACGGACCCAAGACAAAGCCGGCCGACACCTATGTAGTGTTCGATTCCAGGCAGATCAAATCCGCCACGCGCAACAGCGGCGCGTTCGACGCGAACAATCCGAGCATTTTGTTTTCGCGCCCCGACACCGGCACCGCCGACGGCCACGACCTAGGCGACGAGGCACCGGCCGCAGAATGGCCCCGCGGCCGCAACGACGCGCGCCGCGCCGCGCAGGACATCAAGGCGCGGGCCAAGGCCATGACCGCGCTCTCGCGCGGCATCCTGCAAGAGAACTGGGCGACCAAGGAGCGCAACATCGCCACGGCCGACGCCGCGGTGGACAAGTTCCGCACCGCCCAGGACAAGTCGATCGGCATGCTGCGCAAGCAAGGGTTGACCGGCAAGCAGCTGGCCGAGGCAGCCTATGCCGACATCACCGCGCACCAGCGCGGCGAGCGCGTGACCAACGCAGCGACGCAGCAGTTCCTCGACCTGCACGACAAGCTGCTCGCCGACCAGGTCGCGCGCCTGCGCGAGGCCGATCCCGACGGCAAGTACCTGCAGAACCTGCGGGAAAACTACTTCCACCAGTCCTGGAAGGATCCGAAGAAGGCGGCCGAGGTGTTCGCCCAGCTGATGGCGCGTCGCCCGCTGACCGGCGACAAGGGGTTCACCAAGCAGCGGTTCTATCAGGACTACCAGGCCGGCATCGAAGCGGGCCTGGAGCCGTCCAGCTTGAACTACGTCGACCCCTTCATGGCGCGCTACCAGTCCGGCGAGAAGCTGATTACCGGTCTCCAGATCAAGAACATGCTGACCGACAAGGGATGGGTGCGGCCGATCGAGAACGACCGCCTCGAGCAGGGCTACGCGCGCGTGAATGACGGCACGTTCAACGGCGTGCAGGTGCCCGACTTCGTGGCGCGCGACCTCAACAATTACCTCGCCCCGGGCCTGAGCCAGTACCAGAAGTGGCGCAGCTTCCGCTGGCTCCAGAACGCGCTGCTGAGCACCCGCCTCGGGTTCAGCTTGTTCCACGCCGGCATGACCACGATCGACTCGTTCGTGAGCAGCGCGTCGCTGGCCGTGCGCCAAGCGCTGCGTGGCAACATGACCGCGGCGCTCGAGAACATGACCGACGCAGCCAAGGCCATCCCGCACACGCTGCAAGCGTTCGCCGACCGCGGCAAGGGCGCGCAGCTGGTCAAGCAGTTCCTCGGGCAGACGGCGTCGGATGCGAACACCGCGGCCGTGCTCAAGTTCCTCGAGGCCGGTGGCGCACGGGCGCGGCAGCACGCCGGCATCGAATACAACGACGCCTGGACGCAGGCCAAGCGCGCGTTCTACCGGCGAGATCCGCTGACCGATCCCAACAACACCCGCGGCGAGAACGCCCAGCAGGTCGCCAAGCGCCTCGGGACCACGGCTGCCGCCGCGGTCGAGGCCAGCACGCGCCTCATCCAGCACCGCCTGGTGCCGGCGCAGAAGATGCTGGCGCGCTACATGCTGGCCAAGTTCGAGCTCGACAAGGCGATCGACAAGATGGGCCTGCAAAAGGGCGACTACGCCGGCGCCGTCGCCGCGATGCGCCCGGACGCCGCGCGCCAGATCGCCAGCAGGATCAACGCCGACGTCGACGATCGCCTCGGTCAGATGGCCTACGACAACCTGCACTGGAACCGGATCGTCAAGGACGCGCTCCAGGGATCGGTGCAGTCGGTCGGCTGGAACTTCGGCAGCCTGCGACTGCTGCTTGGAGGCATCAAGGACATCGGCAACATCGCCAAGCCGGAGGCCATTACCGGCCCGCTCGACAAGGCCGGCAAGGTCGAGCACTACCAGACCGGCCGCCTGACCAACCGCCTGGCCTACCTCGTCGCGCTGAACGCCAGCGTGGCGCTGATGGGCGCGGTCACCCAGAAGTTGCTGACCGACGAGTGGCCGACGGAGGGAAAGGATTTCTTCTTCCCCAAGACCGGCCGCACGAGCTCCAACGGTTCGGCCGAGCGCGTGTCGTTCCCGACCTACGTCAAGGACGAGTTCGCATACGCGCATCACCCGATCGAGACGCTGCAGCACAAGCTGCACCCGGCGCTGTCGATGATGTCCGAGGTGATGCAGAACCGGGATTACTACGGCGACCGCATCTACGATCCCGACGGTTCCGTGCCGGCCGACGCGCGCGATCTGCTGATCTACATGGCCAAGGGGTTCGTGCCCTACGCCGTTCAGGGTGCGGTGAAGAACAAGCAGGCCGAGGACACGGATGGGCAGGACCACGCCGGCAAGGATGCTGCGCTCGCCGCGGCGCCGTTCATCGGCATCACGCCGGCGCCCGCCGACCTGAGCCACACGCCGTTCGAGCAGTACGTCCAGGACAAGTACGTGGACACGCTGCCGCAGGGCGCGAAGTCGCCCGAGGACCAGGCCAAGATCGACGCCCGCAAGGAAGCGCTCCGGGCGATGCGCAGCGGCGAGGAGGCCGACACGTCCATGTTCTCGCCGGCCCAGGTGCGCCAGATGAAGCGCGAAGCCTCCACGCCGGTCTTCCAGACGCGGTTCATGCGCCTGACGCTGCCGCAGAAACTGCGCGCCTACGACCTGGCTACGCCGGCAGAGCGCGAGCGCTTCGGGCTGGATCGGATGATCGCGCGGCACCTCGCCAAGAACGTCCAGGCGCTGCCGGAGGACGAGCGGGACGACGTGCTGGCCAAGGCGGAGGCGATCCTGCAGCAGCGGGGCGAGCCGCCGCCGGACGAGGACGAGCCTTAG
>JAFECB010000024.1 GCA_018242365.1 Pseudomonadota bacterium | reverse complement strand
TGGCCTGCGCTTCGCGATCCGCGAAGGTGGCCGTACGGTCGGCGCCGGCGTGGTGGCGAAGATCGTCAAGTAACGCGAGGGCGTGTGATCGCGCCCCTTGCGGTGCGCTCCTGCGGGTTGTGATGTAGGAGCTCACCGAGGCCGCAGGCCGAGGGGGGCGATTGCTGTCATCAAGATTCACCCAGCAACATCCAGCCCCGCGCAAGCGGGGCACCCGTCCCGACTAGCCGCCAAGCGTGTCGGGACCAAGGCAGGCGGCGCAAGCCGCCGTTGCCGTTTTCGGAAGCAACACGATTTTCGATACGCCAGTAGCTCAATTGGCAGAGCAGCGGTCTCCAAAACCGCAGGTTGGGGGTTCGAGTCCCTCCTGGCGTGCCATTTGCGGGCAGCGCCTCATGGTGCCGCCCTTGTAGAGAGATGACGTCTTGACCAGCAACGCGCTGCCCAATCCTTCCACCGGTTCGGCCGGGGACATCCTCAAGTACGTCGTGACCCTGCTGCTGGCGGTCGCGGGGATCGTCGCCTATTACTTGCTGGCGAACGACCTGCCGAGCGGCGTGCGCATGCTGATCGTGGCTGCGGGCCTGATCGCCGCAGGCGGGGTGTTCTGGTTTACCGCCAAGGGTGCGAAGGCCAGGAATTTTCTTGCCGAGTCGCGCTTCGAGCTGCGCAAGGTGGTCTGGCCGACCCGCCAGGAAACCAATCGGATGATGTTGGTGGTGATCATCGCGGTGCTGGTGTTCAGCCTGATGATGGCGGCGTTCGACCTCGTCATCCAGTCCGGCGTGAAGTGGCTGCTCGGCAGCTGATGGAGTCCGTAGTGAGCAATACCGAAGAACTCAAGCGCTGGTACGTCGTCCACGCCTATTCCGGCTTCGAGAAGTCGGTGGCGCAAGCGCTGCGTGACCGCATCGTGCGCATGGGCATGCAGGACCACTTCGGCGAAGTCCTTGTTCCCACCGAGGAAGTGGTGGAGATGCGTTCCGGCCAGAAGCGTCGCTCCGAGCGCAAGTTCTTCCCCGGTTATGTGCTGGTCCAGATCGCGACCCATGTCGAAGAGGGCATTCCGCGCATGGACAGCGAGTCCTGGCACCTGGTCAAGGAAACCCCGAAGGTGATGGGGTTCATCGGCGGCACCGCTGATCGCCCGCTTCCGATCCGCGACCAGGAAGCCGATGTCATCCTGCAGCGCGTGCAGGATGGCGTTGCCAAGCCCAAGCCCAGGGTGCTGTTCGAGCCCGGCCAGATGGTGCGCGTGGTCGACGGGCCGTTCAACGATTTCAATGGCGTGGTCGAAGAGATCAACTACGACAAGAGCAAGCTGCGCGTGGCCGTGCTCATCTTCGGCCGTTCCACGCCGGTGGAGCTGGACTTCGGACAGGTCGAAAAGGCCTGATCCGCGCCCACCGGACGGCGGTCCGGAAACCTGCTACAATACGCGGCTCACCGAAGAATAGCGCCGACAATGCTCGGCGCTTCGAGGTGGATGCGATTCGAGTGGCTGCGCGATACCGGGACGCGTGCTGCTTGCGATGTCGATGATCCCGGTCCGATGGGGAGCCTGCAGCCCAGGCGTTTGCACCCGGAGACAAGACGATGGCAAAGAAAGTTGTTGGCTATATCAAGCTGCAGGTGAAGGCCGGTCAGGCCAACCCCTCGCCGCCGGTCGGTCCTGCGCTGGGTCAGCGCGGCCTGAACATCATGGAGTTCTGCAAGGCGTTCAACGCGGCAACCTCCAAGCTCGAGCCGGGTCTGCCGACCCCGGTCATCATCACCGCCTATTCCGACCGTACCTTCACCTTCGTCACCAAGAGCACGCCGGCCACGGTGCTGCTGAAGAAGGCGGCTGGCATCACCTCCGGCTCCAAGCGCCCGAACACCGAGAAGGTGGGCAAGGTCACCCGCGCGCAGCTGGAAGACATCGCCAAGGCGAAGGAACCCGACCTGACTGCGGCCGATCTGGACGCGGCGGTGCGCACGATCGCGGGCTCGGCCCGTTCCATGGGTCTGACGGTGGAGGGCTGAGACAATGGCAATGAACAAGCGACAGAAGGCGATCCTCGCCGCCACCGTTCCGGGCAAGGCATATGCCATCGATGAAGCCCTGAAGATCCTCAAGGACACCAGCAAGGCCAAGTTCGTCGAAGCGATCGACGTGGCCGTGCGTCTTGGCGTGGACGCCAAGAAGTCCGACCAGCAGGTGCGCGGTTCCACCGTGCTGCCGGCCGGTACCGGCAAGTCGGTGCGGGTGGCGGTGTTCTGCCCGGCCGGCGCGAAGGCTGACGAAGCGCTGGCCGCAGGTGCCGACGTGGTCGGTATGGACGACCTGGCCGAGCGCATGCTCGGCGGCGAGCTGAATTACGACGTGGTGATCGCCACCCCGGACGCGATGCGCGTGGTCGGCAAGCTCGGCCAGGTGCTGGGCCCGCGCGGCCTGATGCCGAACCCGAAGGTCGGCACCGTGTCGCCGAACCCGGCGGAAGCGGTGAAGAATGCCAAGGCCGGCCAGGTGCGTTACCGCACCGACAAGGCGGGCATCATCCACTGCACCATCGGCAAGGCCAACTTCGAGAACGATGCGCTGAAGGGCAACCTGCAGGCGCTGCTGATGGATCTGGTCAAGGCCAAGCCGGCAACCTCCAAGGGCACCTACCTGCAGAAGATCTCGCTCAGCTCGACCATGGGCCCCGGCGTGACCGTGGACCAGGCGTCGTTGAGCTTGAAGTAAGTATTTGCACGCCTGCACCTTCGGGTGCGGCGGCACGGGATCGTGCCGTCGATGATCGCGAGGCGATCAGGCGCTGGAACGAAAGACGGCTTTGTCGCTTCCGTTCCGCACAACCCGCGGCAGGATGCCCGGTGTTGTGCAAGAGAAATTTGAAGGCCCTGCGTCGGGCAACCGATGCAGAAGCCGTCAAAGACCGCAGGTGCGGTCTGCGCGTGGCAACGACGGGCAGGGATGCTCACATGGCATGGAATCGCCGTTGCCGCAGGCGGGATCGCTTAATCCGCACCCTTCGGGGTCCGGGCCTGCGCAGATGGTGTCGCCCTTCTGGAATGTTTGAAAAGACAGATCTGGATGGCCACCGAGGGGTGCGCATGCATCCCCGATGTCACGGATGACATCGCCAAGGGCCGTTTGCGGCAGGAGCCGCGGACGGAATTCAACCAAGGAGTAAACATGGCTCTCAATCTGTCCCAGAAAAAGGACGTTGTCGCCGAAGTGGCCGAAGTGGCTGCCAAGGCACACTCCCTGATCGCGGCCGAGTATGCCGGCACCACGGTCTCGCAGATGACCGCGATGCGAAAGAAGGCCCGCGAGACGGGCGTGTTCCTGAAGGTCGTCAAGAACACGCTGGCCGCGCGCGCCGTCACCGGCACCGAGTACGAAGTGGCAAAAGACTCGATGGTGGGTCCGCTGCTGTACGCGTTCTCGACCGAGGAACCCGGCGCTGCCGGTCGCCTGATCAAGGAGTTCGCCAAGGGCAACGACAAGTTGCAGCCCAAGCTCGTCGTCGTCGGTGGCCAGCAGTACCCGGCAACCCACGTCGAAGTGCTGGCCTCGCTGCCGACCCGTGAGCAGGCGCTCGCGATGCTGGCACGCGTGCTGGCCGAGCCGGCGGCGATGTTCGCCCGCGCGGTCAAGGCCGTGGCCGACAAGCAGGGCGGCGGCGAAGCCGCAGCCCCGGTCGAGGCCCAGGCCGAGCCGGCCTGAGCGATCCGCGAACCCGACAACGTTTTCCCATTCAACGCAACATCTCCAGAGGTAAATGCAAATGTCCCTGAGCAATGAGCAGATCGTCGACGCCGTCGCTGGCATGTCGCTGATGGAAGTGATGGACCTGGTGAAGGCCATCGAAGAGAAGTTCGGCGTCTCCGCCGCCGCCCCGGTGATGGCCGCTGGCCCGGCCGTGGCCGCCGCCGCCGTCGAAGAGCAGACCGAGTTCAGCGTCATCCTGAAGAACGCCGGCAGCAAGACCGTGGAAGTCATCAAGGCCGTCCGCGCCATCACCGGCCTGGGCTTGAAGGAAGCCAAGGACCTCACCGTTGCTGGTGGCCCGGTGAAGGAAGGCGTGTCGAAGGACGACGCCGAGAAGATGAAGAAGGACCTCGAAGCTGCAGGCGCGACCGTCGAAGTCAAGTGATGCCTCGGCCCGCTCGCGCCTTCGGGCGCGAGTGGCCACGCCGATGCGTCATCCCCGCGAACGCGGGGATCCAGCGTTCCGGCAGAAGCGTCATCCCCGCCCCGGCGGGGTTCCAATTTCCTGGAATTGGCTGATCGAATTGGTCGTGAACAAGCTTCAATCCACCGGAGTCCCGCACGCAGCGGGATGACGGTGCAAAACCAAGGCTGGGGGCGAAAGCCCTCGGCCTTTGGCCGTTGTTGAATGACCGGGATTCGGGAGACGAGAGACGAGAGACGAGGTTCTGCCAAGCATGTTCCGCACACGCTTGCCAATCCCGTTTCCCGTCTCCCGTTTCTCGTCTCACGGCCCCCCGAGTTGACAGTCGAAAGTAGCGGGAGAGGGCGTGCTGGTGCCGGCAATACCAGCGACTTTCCACTGTCGATTTTCGCTTAACGCAGGCCGCACGCGGCCCAACACAGACGAGGCGTCCGCTCCATGTCCACCGCCAAGCATTACTCCTTCACCGAAAAGAAGCGCATCCGCAAGGATTTCGGCAAGCGTCGCTCGATCCTGGAAGTGCCCTTCCTGCTGGCCATCCAGGTCGATTCCTACCGCGAGTTCCTGCAGGAAAACATCGCCCCCGCCAAGCGCGAGGACAAGGGCCTGCACGCCGCGCTGAAGTCGGTGTTCCCGATTTCCAGCTACAGCGGCAACGCCGCGCTGGAATACGTGGGCTACAAGCTGGGCGAGCCGGCCTTCGACGAGCGCGAGTGCCGCACCCGCGGCCTGTCCTACGGCGCGCCGCTGCGCGTCACCGTGCGGCTGGTGATCTACGATCGCGAATCCAGCACCAAGGCGATCAAGTACGTCAAGGAGCAGGAAGTCTACATGGGCGAAATTCCGCTCATGACCGACAACGGCACCTTCATCGTCAACGGCACCGAGCGCGTCATCGTTTCCCAGTTGCACCGCAGCCCGGGTGTGTTCTTCGACCACGACCGCGGCAAGACCCACAGCTCGGGCAAGCTGCTGTTCTCCGCCCGCGTCATTCCCTACCGCGGTTCCTGGCTCGACTTCGAATTCGATCCCAAGGACGCGCTGTATACCCGCATCGACCGTCGCCGCAAGTTGCCGGTGTCGGTGCTGCTGCGTGCACTGGGCTACTCCAACGAGGAGATGCTCAACGAATTCTTCGACATCAACACCTTCCACATCGAAGCGGAAGGCGTGCAGATGGAGCTTGTGCCGGAGCGCCTGAAGGGTGAAACCCTGGACTTCGACCTGGCCGATGGCGACAAGATCATCGTCGAAGCCGGCAAGCGCGTCACCGCCCGCCACATCAAGCAGCTGGAAGCCGCTGGCGTCGCCGCGCTGTCGGTGCCGGACGACTACATCCTCGGCCGCATCCTCTCGCACGACATCGTGGACGCTGCAACCGGCGAGTTGCTGGCCAGTGCCAACGACGAAATCAATGTCGACCTGCTCGGCAAGCTGCGCAAGGCGAACGTCGAGACCGTCGGCACCTTGTGGGTGAACGATCTTGATCGCGGTGCCTACCTGTCCAACACCCTGCGCATCGACGCAACCAAGACCCAGATGGACGCGCTGGTCGAAATCTACCGGATGATGCGCCCGGGCGAGCCGCCGACCAAGGACGCGGCGCAGAACCTGTTCCACAACCTGTTCTTCACCTTCGAGCGCTACGACCTTTCGAGCGTGGGCCGGATGAAGTTCAACCGTCGCCTGGGCCGCAAGGAAGTCACCGGTGTGCCGGTGCTGTATGACGCGAAGTACTACGCGACCCGCAAGGATGACGAATCGATCCGGATGCGCGAGGAAGTCGGCGATGGCTCCGACATCCTCGACGTGATCCGCGTGCTGTGCGAAATCCGCAACGGCCGCGGCGTGGTCGACGACATCGACCACCTCGGCAACCGCCGCGTGCGCTCGGTCGGTGAAATGGCGGAGAACACCTTCCGCGTCGGCCTGGTGCGCGTCGAGCGTGCGGTCAAGGAACGCTTGTCGATGGCCGAGTCCGAAGGCCTGACCCCGCAGGAGTTGATCAACGCCAAGCCGGTGGCCGCCGCGATGAAGGAGTTCTTCGGCTCCTCGCAGCTGTCGCAGTTCATGGACCAGAACAACCCGCTGTCGGAAGTGACCCACAAGCGCCGCGTCTCCGCGCTGGGCCCGGGCGGCCTGACCCGCGAGCGTGCCGGCTTCGAAGTGCGCGACGTGCACCCGACCCATTACGGCCGCGTCTGCACCATCGAGACGCCGGAAGGCCCGAACATCGGCCTGATCAACTCGCTGGCGGTGTTCGCCCGCACCAACAAGTACGGCTTCCTCGAAACCCCGTACCGCAAGGTGGTGGGCGGTCGCGTCACCGACGACGTCGAGTACCTGTCGGCGATCGAGGAAAACGAGTTCGTGATCGCCCAGGCCAATGCGCCGCGCGACGCCAGGAACAACATCACCGCGCCGTTCGTGGCCTGCCGCTACCAGGGTGAGAACCTGCTCAAGCCGCCGAGCGAAATCCACTTCATGGACGTCTCGCCGATGCAGACCGTGTCGGTGGCGGCGGCGCTGGTGCCGTTCCTCGAACACGACGACGCCAACCGCGCATTGATGGGCGCCAACATGCAGCGCCAGGCAGTGCCGACCCTGCGTGCGCAGAAGCCGCTGGTCGGCACCGGCATCGAGCGTGCGCTGGCACGTGACTCCGGCGTGACCGTGAACGCCCGCCGTGGCGGCGTGGTCGAGCAGATCGACGCCGGTCGCATCGTGGTCAAGGCGTTCGACGATGAAATCTCCGGCGAACACGATGCCGGCGTGGACATCTATTCGCTGGTCAAGTACACCCGTTCCAACCAGAACACCTGCATCAACCAGCGCCCGCTGGTGAACGTGGGCGACGTGGTGGCGCGCGGCGACGTGCTGGCCGACGGTCCTTCGACCGACATCGGCGAACTGGCGCTGGGCCAGAACATGCTGGTCGCGTTCATGCCGTGGAACGGCTACAACTTCGAAGACTCGATCCTGCTCAGCGAGCGTGCGGTCGAAGAGGATCGTTACACCACGATCCATATCGAAGAACTGACCGTGCAGGCCCGCGACACCAAGCTGGGACCGGAGGAAATCTCCGCCGATATCCCGAACGTGTCCGAGCAGGCGCTGGGCCGTCTGGATGAATCCGGCGTGGTCTACATCGGTGCGGAAGTGCGCGCCGGTGACATCCTGGTCGGCAAGGTCACGCCCAAGGGCGAAAGCCAGCTGACCCCGGAAGAGAAGCTGCTGCGCGCGATCTTCGGCGAGAAGGCTTCGGATGTGAAGGACAGCTCGTTGCGCGTGCCACCGGGCATGGACGGCGTGGTCATCGACGTGCAGGTGTTCACCCGCGACGGCATCGAGAAGGACCGTCGTGCGCGCCAGATCGAGGAAAACGAGATCAAGCGCGTCAAGAAGGACCTCGACGACCAGTTCCGCATCCTCGAAGCCGCGATCTACGCGCGCCTGCGCGAGCAGCTGCTCGGCAAGGTCGCCAATGGCGGTCCGGGCGTGAAGAAGGGCGACACCGTCTCCTCGCTGGTGCTGGACGGGATCAAGAAATCCGACTGGCTGCAGCTGCGGATGAAGGACGAGGACGCCTCCGAAGCGATCGAGCGCGCCGCCAAGCAGCTCGACGTGCACGAGAAGGAATTCGAGCGTCGTTTCGCCGACAAGCGCAGCAAGATCACCCAGGGCGATGACCTCGCGCCGGGCGTGCTGAAGATGGTCAAGGTGTTCCTCGCGGTGAAGCGCCGCATCCAGCCCGGCGACAAGATGGCCGGCCGCCACGGCAACAAGGGCGTGGTGTCGAAGATCGTGCCGGTCGAGGACATGCCCTACATGGCCGACGGTCAGACTGTGGACATCGTGCTGAACCCGCTGGGCGTGCCGTCGCGCATGAACATCGGCCAGGTGCTGGAAGTGCACCTGGGCTGGGCCGCCAAGGGCCTGGGCCAGAAGATCCAGAAGATGCTTGATGCCCAGACCAAGGTGGCCGAGCTGCGCAAGTTCCTCGGCGAGATCTACAACCACGACAGCAAGACCCATGCCGAGCGTGTGGACCTGTCGCAGTTCAGCGATGCCGAGCTGCTTGCGCTCGCGGAGAACCTGACCGACGGTGTGCCGATGGCGACCCCGGTGTTCGACGGCGCCAGCGAAGCCGAGATCAAGTCGATGCTGCGCCTGGCCGACCTGCCCGAATCCGGCCAGACCCAGCTGTACGACGGCCGCACCGGCGAAGCGTTCGATCGCAAGACCACGGTCGGCTACATGCACATGCTGAAGCTGAACCATCTGGTCGACGACAAGATGCACGCGCGTTCGACCGGCCCGTACTCGCTGGTCACCCAGCAGCCGCTGGGCGGCAAGGCGCAGTTCGGCGGCCAGCGCTTCGGTGAAATGGAAGTCTGGGCGCTGGAAGCCTACGGCGCGGCCTACACCCTGCAGGAAATGCTGACGGTGAAGTCCGACGACGTGCAGGGCCGCAACCAGATGTACAAGAACATCGTCGACGGTGAGTACGAGATGGTTGCCGGCATGCCGGAATCCTTCAACGTGCTGGTCAAGGAAATCCGCTCGCTGGCCATCAACATGGAGCTCGAGGAGCACTGAGGTAGGGCCGGGACCCGGGACAACGGGACCCGGGACCCGGAAGAGGCAAGCGCACGCGATCTTGATCTTCCGAGCCCCCGGTCACCGGTCCCCAGTACCGAACATTTCCTTCTGCCCATCCTCGACACGAAATTCCTCCGACCCGGAGATACACATGAAAGACCTTCTCAATCTTTTCAACCAGCAGCGCCCGACCCTGGATTTCGACGCGATCAAGATCGCGCTGGCCAGCCCGGACCTGATCCGTTCGTGGTCCTACGGCGAAGTCAAGAAGCCGGAAACCATCAATTACCGCACCTTCAAGCCGGAGCGCGACGGCCTGTTCTGCGCCGCCATCTTCGGCCCGATCAAGGACTACGAGTGCCTGTGCGGCAAGTACAAGCGCATGAAGCACCGCGGCGTGGTCTGCGAGAAGTGCGGCACCGAAGTCACCCTCGCCAAGGTGCGCCGCGAGCGCATGGGCCACATCGACCTGGCCTCGCCGGTCGCCCACATCTGGTTCCTGAAGTCGCTGCCCTCGCGCATCGGCCTGATGCTGGACATGACCCTGCGCGACATCGAGCGCATTCTCTACTTCGAAGCGTATGTCGTCACCGAGCCGGGCCTGACCCCGCTGGAGCGCGGCAGTCTGCTGAACGAAGAAGAGTTCATGCAGGCACGGACCGAGCATGGCGACGACTTCGACGCCGCGATGGGTGCCGAGGCCGTCTACGACCTGTTGCGCACGATCGATCTGCAGAGCGAAATGGTCCAGCTGAAGGAGGAGATCGCCTCCACCAGCAGCGAGACCAAGCTCAAGCGCCTGACCAAGCGGATCAAGCTGGTCGAAGCCTTCCTCGAATCCGGCAACCGTCCGGAGTGGATGGTGATGACCGTGTTGCCGGTGTTGCCGCCGGACCTGCGTCCGCTGGTGCCGCTGGACGGCGGTCGCTTCGCGACCTCTGATCTGAACGACCTGTACCGCCGCGTCATCAACCGCAACAACCGCCTGCGCCGCCTGCTCGAACTCAATGCGCCCGATATCATCGTGCGCAACGAGAAGCGCATGCTGCAGGAATCGGTGGACGCGCTGATGGACAACGGCCGTCGTGGCCGCGCCATCACCGGCACCAACAAGCGCCCGCTGAAGTCGCTGGCCGACATGATCAAGGGCAAGCAGGGCCGGTTCCGCCAGAATCTGCTCGGCAAGCGCGTCGACTACTCCGGTCGTTCGGTCATTGTGGTGGGCCCGTACCTCAAGCTGCACCAGTGCGGCCTGCCCAAGAAGATGGCGCTGGAGCTGTTCAAGCCCTTCATCTTCGCCAAGCTGCAGAGCCGTGGCCTCGCCACCACCATCAAGGCGGCGAAGAAGCTGGTCGAGCGCGAAGAGGCGGAAGTCTGGGACATCCTCGAAGAAGTCATCCGCGAGCATCCGGTGCTGCTGAACCGCGCACCGACCCTGCACCGCCTCGGCATCCAGGCGTTCGAGCCGGTGCTGATCGAAGGCAAGGCCATCCAGCTGCACCCGCTGGTCTGCACCGCGTTCAACGCCGACTTCGACGGTGACCAGATGGCCGTTCACGTGCCGCTGTCGCTGGAGGCCCAGCTGGAAGCGCGCGCGCTGATGATGGCGTCCAACAACATCCTGTCGCCGGCCAACGGCGAGCCGATCATCGTGCCCTCGCAGGACGTGGTGCTGGGCCTGTACTACATGACCCGCGCGCTGGAGAACCAGGCCGGCGAGGGCATGGTGTTCGCCAATGTTGCCGAAGTGAAGCGCGCCTACGACAACCGCGTGGTGCAGCTGCACGCCAAGTGCAAGGTGCGCATCGAGGAAACCGTGGTGGGCAGCGATGGCGCCCGTGGCAAGCAGACCCACATCGTCGACACGACGGTCGGTCGCGCCCTGCTGCGCGAGATCCTGCCGGACGGCCTGCCGTTCGCGCTGGCCAATGTCGAGCTGACCAAGAAGAACATCAGCCGCCTGATCAACAGCTGCTACCGCAAGCTCGGCCTGAAGGACACCGTGGTGTTCGCCGACAAGCTGATGTACACCGGCTTTGCCTATGCCACCCGTGCCGGCGTGTCGATCGGCATCGACGACATGACCATCCCGGACGAGAAGAAATCGATTCTCGACGAGGCCGAAGCCGAAGTGCTGGAAATCCAGCAGCAGTACCAGAGCGGTCTGGTCACCGCCGGCGAGCGCTACAACAAGGTGGTCGACATCTGGTCGCGCACCAACGAGCGCGTGGCCAAGGCGATGATGGACACCATCGGCTACGAGAAGGTGGTCAATGCCAAGGGCGAGACCGTCGACCAGAAGTCGATGAACTCGATCTACATCATGGCCGACTCCGGCGCGCGTGGTAGCCAGGCGCAGATCCGTCAGCTGGCCGGCATGCGTGGCCTGATGGCCAAGCCCGACGGTTCGATCATCGAAACGCCGATCACCTCGAACTTCCGCGAAGGCCTGAATGTCCAGCAGTACTTCATCTCGACCCACGGCGCGCGCAAGGGTCTGGCCGATACCGCGCTGAAGACCGCGAACTCGGGTTACCTGACCCGCCGTCTGGTGGACGTGGCGCAGGACGTGGTGATCACCGCGACCGATTGCGGCACCCTGCACGGGCTGACCCTGACCCCGATCGTCGAAGGCGGCGATGTGGTCGAGCCGTTGAAGGATCGCGTGCTCGGCCGTGTGGTGGCCGAAGACGTGTACCTGCCGGGCAATGACGAGGATCCGTTCGTCACCCGCAACACCCTGATCGACGAGCAGTGGGCGGCCAAGCTGGAAGAGGCCGGCGTGCAGCTCATCAAGGTGCGCAGCACGATTACCTGCGAAGCGTCATTCGGCGTCTGCGCGCACTGCTACGGCCGCGACCTCGGCCGTGGTCACCTCGTCAATCACGGTGAAGCCGTGGGCGTGGTCGCCGCGCAGTCGATCGGTGAGCCGGGTACCCAGCTGACCATGCGTACCTTCCACATCGGTGGCGCGGCATCGCGTGCCGCGGCGGTGGACAACGTGACGGTCAAGACCACCGGCTCGGTGAAGTTCAACAACCTCAAGTACGTGCAGCACGCCAATGGCCATATGGTCGCGGTGTCGCGTTCCGGCGAATTGTCGGTGCTCGACAACTTCGGCCGCGAGCGCGAGCGCTACAAGCTGCCTTACGGTGCGGCCATCCAGGCCGACGACGGCGCGCAGATCAAGGCCGGCCAGACCGTGGCCAACTGGGATCCGCATAACCACCCGATCGTCTCGGAAGTCGCCGGTTTCATCCGCTTCATCGATTTCGTCGATGGCGTGACCGTGATCGAGAAGACCGACGAACTGACCGGCCTCGCCTCGCGCGAGATCACCGATCCCAAGCGTCGCGGCAGCCAGGGCAAGGACCTGCGCCCGCTGGTGCGCATCGTCGACAAGGACGGCAAGGATCTGAGCATTCCCGGCACCGACCTGCCGGCGCAGTACCTGCTGCCGCCGCGCTCGGTCGTCAACCTGCAGCACGGCGCCGCCGTGGGCGTGGGTGACGTGGTCGCCAAGATCCCGCAGGAAGCCTCGAAGACCCGCGACATCACCGGTGGTCTGCCGCGCGTGGCCGACCTGTTCGAAGCGCGCAAGCCGAAGGACCCGGCGGTGCTCGCCGAAACCTCCGGCGTGGTCAGCTTCGGCAAAGACACCAAGGGCAAGCAGCGCCTGATCATCCGTGAAGCCAACGGCGACGAGCACGAAGAGCTGATCCCGAAGTATCGCCAGATCATCGTGTTCGAAGGCGAGCACGTGAGCAAGGGCGAAACCGTGGTGGACGGCGAGCCCACCCCGCAGGACATCCTGCGCCTGAAGGGCGTCGAGGAGCTGGCGGCGTACCTGGTCAAGGAAATCCAGGACGTCTATCGCCTGCAGGGCGTGAAGATCAACGACAAGCACATCGAGGTGATCATTCGCCAGATGCTGCGCAAGGTCGAGGTCACCGATCAGGGCGATTCGAAGTACCTGAACGGCGAGCAGGTCGAGCGCCAGCGCGTGATCGAGGAAAACGAGCGGCTTGCCAAGCGTGGCGAGATCCTGGTGAAGGTCGATCCGGTCCTGCTGGGCATCACCAAGGCTTCGCTGGCGACCGAGTCGTTCATCTCCTCGGCCTCGTTCCAGGAAACCACCCGCGTCCTCACCGATGCGGCGGTGCGCGGCACCCGCGACAACCTGCGCGGGCTGAAGGAAAACGTGATCGTCGGTCGCCTGATTCCGGCCGGTACCGGTCTTGCCTACCACAACCAGCGTCGCCGCGCGGCCAGCGGCTTGACCGAGGCCGAACTGGCGACGCTGGCGGGCGAGCCGGCAGCAGGTGGCGAGACCCCGCAGGTATCGGCGGAGTGAGGGAAACGCACGAGGTCCGGCCTGGGCCGGGCCTCGTGGCTTGCTCAGCTGGGCAAGCACAGGTACAATTGCAGCGTTGAACCGATGGCCTTGGGCCATCCAGATCACCAAATGAGGTCGCAGGAAGCGCCTCGTCTTGGGTCCAGGACGGACGGGATCGCAGGCAAGCAGGCGGGCGCCTAGGGTTGAGTACCCATGGGCGGATCGGCTGCAACGTATGACCTCGTTTGATCGAAAGATCGAGCGCAGGTTATACTTTTTCGTCTGGCCGTCCGGATTGCGCATGCAATCGGGCGGTCTTGTGTCCAAGCAGGTCGAAAGGCCTGTCAACAGCATGG
Organism: Pseudomonadota bacterium; assembly: GCA_018242365.1. Taxonomy (GTDB): domain Bacteria; phylum Pseudomonadota; class Gammaproteobacteria; order Xanthomonadales; family Xanthomonadaceae; genus Thermomonas. The sequence goes on along the minus strand of JAFECB010000024.1, from coordinate 4,642 downwards.
GCCTTGTGCCCACCAACCGAGCCCCGAAATGGCAACGATCAACCAGCTGGTGCGCAAGTCGCGCAGCCCGGAAACCTACAAGAGCAATTCGCCCGCGCTGGCCAACTGCCCGCAGCGTCGCGGCGTCTGCACGCGCGTTTACACCACCACCCCGAAGAAGCCGAACTCGGCCCTGCGCAAGGTGGCCAAGGTGCGCCTGACCAACGGCTACGAGGTCATCTCGTACATCGGCGGTGAAGGCCACAACCTGCAGGAGCACAGCGTGGTGCTGATCCGCGGCGGTCGCGTCAAGGACCTGCCGGGCGTGCGCTACCACACCGTGCGCGGTTCGCTGGACGCCGCCGGCGTGGCCAAGCGCAAGCAGTCGCGCTCCAAGTACGGCGCCAAGCGCCCGAAGAAGGCTTGAGTCGGTCGGGCTTCGGCCCGCCATACATCCTGAACGGTGGGCCTGGGCCCGCCCCACGAGAGAAGCAACATGTCCCGTAAAGGCAATACTCCGCAGCGTTCGGTGCTGCCGGACCCCAAGCACGGAAGTGAAACCATCGCCCGCTTCATCAACATGGTGATGCAGAGCGGCAAGAAGTCGATCGCGGAAAAGATCGTCTACGGCGCGATGGACGTGATCGGCGAAAAGAACCCGAACGCGCTGGAGCTGGTCGAGAAGGCGCTGGGCAATGTCTCGCCGTCGGTCGAGGTCAAGTCGCGTCGCGTCGGTGGTGCCACCTACCAGGTGCCGGTCGAAGTGCGTGCCTCCCGCCGCATGGCGCTGGCGATGCGCTGGCTGATCGAATCCGCCCGCAAGCGTGGCGAGAACTCGATGCCGCGCAAGCTGGCCGGTGAGCTGCTGGACGCGTCCGAAAACCGTGGTGGCGCGATCAAGAAGCGCGAAGAAACCCACCGCATGGCCGACGCCAACAAGGCGTTCGCCCACTACCGCTGGTAAGTCGCAGGCGGCGGTAGCGCAGGCGGTCCCGCCTGCCGCAGGCGCCCCGATCCGGGGCGCGTCCCGAAGGCCGCCGACAGGCGGCATTCGGCCATTCCGAAATCCGAAAATATCGAGAGGCTCCCGTGGCCCGCAATACTCCCATCGAGCGTTACCGCAACTTCGGCATCATGGCCCACATCGATGCCGGCAAGACCACCACGTCCGAGCGCATCCTGTTCTACACCGGCAAGAGCCACAAGATCGGTGAAGTGCACGACGGTGCCGCCACCATGGACTGGATGGAGCAGGAACAGGAGCGTGGCATCACGATCCAGTCTGCCGCCACCACCGCGTTCTGGAAGGGCATGGACAAGTCCCTGCCGGAGCACCGCTTCAACATCATCGATACCCCCGGGCACGTCGACTTCACCATCGAAGTCGAGCGTTCGCTGCGCGTGCTCGACGGCGCGGTGTTCGTGCTGTGCGCGGTCGGCGGCGTGCAGCCGCAGTCCGAGACGGTGTGGCGCCAGGCCAACAAGTACCACGTGCCGCGCATCGCGTTCGTCAACAAGATGGACCGCACCGGTGCCAACTTCAACAAGGTGCGCGACCAGTTGAAGGCGCGCCTGGGTGCCGCGCCGGTGCCGATGCAGGTGCCGATCGGCGCCGAGGACGGCTTCGAGGGCGTGGTCGACCTGCTGAAGATGAAGGCGATCCATTGGGATGTCGCCTCGCAGGGCCTGAACTTCGAATACCGCGACATCCCGGCCGAGCTGCAGGCAGAGTCGGAAGAAGCGCGTTCGTACATGGTCGAATCCGCCGCCGAGGCCAGCGAAGAGCTGATGGACAAGTACCTGAGCGAAGGCGAGCTGTCCGAGGACGAGATCGTCAAGGGTCTGCGCGAGCGCACCCTGAAGACCGAGATCGTGCCGATGTATTGCGGCAGCGCGTTCAAGAACAAGGGCGTGCAGGCCATGCTCGACGGCGTGATCAACCTGCTGCCGGCACCGACCGACGTGCCGCCGGTGAAGGGCGTGGACGTCGACGACGAGAGCAAGGAGCTGACCCGCGAATCCACCGACAAGGCGCCGTTCTCGGCGCTCGCGTTCAAGATCATGACCGACCCCTTCGTCGGTTCGCTGACCTTCTTCCGCGTCTACTCCGGCACCCTCAATGCCGGCGATCAGGTGCTGAACTCGGTCAAGGGCAGGAAGGAGCGCATCGGCCGTCTGTTGCAGATGCACTCCAACAACCGCGACGAAATCAAGGAAGTGCTGGCCGGCGACATCGCCGCGGCGGTGGGCCTGAAGGACGTCACCACCGGCGACACCCTGTGCGATCTGGACAACCCGATCGTGCTCGAGCGCATGAGCTTCCCGGAGCCGGTGATCTCGATGGCGGTCGAGCCGAAGACTAAGTCGGACCAGGAAAAGATGGGCAACGCCCTGAGCCGACTGGCGCAGGAAGACCCGTCGTTCCGCGTGCGTACCGATGAAGAATCCGGCCAGACCATCATCGCCGGCATGGGCGAGCTGCATCTCGACATCATCGTCGACCGCATGAAGCGCGAGTTCAACGTCGAGGCCAACGTCGGCAAGCCGCAGGTGGCTTATCGCGAAACCATCCGCAAGTCGGACGTGAAGAGCGATTACAAGCACGCCAAGCAGTCGGGCGGCAAGGGTCAGTACGGCCACGTGGTGATCGAGCTGTCGCCGATGACCGCCGAGGACAAGGCCAATCCGGACGTCAAGAATGATTTCCTGTTCATCAACGAGATCACCGGTGGCGTGATCCCGAAGGAATTCATCCCGGCGGTCGAGAAGGGCATGCGCGAAGCCATCACCAGCGGCCCGCTGGCGGGTTATCCGGTGGTGGGCATCAAGGTCAAGCTGGTGTTCGGCTCGTACCACGACGTCGACTCGTCGGAAATGGCGTTCAAGCTGGCCGCCTCGATGGCGTTCAAGGAAGGTTTCCGCAAGGCCCAGCCGGTCCTGCTGGAGCCGATCATGAAGGTCGAGATCGTCAGCCCGGAAGACTACCTGGGCGACGTGATGGGCGACGTCAGCCGTCGTCGCGGCGTGCTGCAGGGTCAGGACGACAGCCCCTCGGGCAAGATCATCAACGCGATGATCCCGCTGGGCGAAATGTTCGGCTACGCCACCTCGCTGCGTTCGATGTCGCAGGGTCGCGCCACCTTCTCGATGGAATTCGACCATTACGAAGAAGCGCCGAACAACATCGCCGAGGCGGTCATCAAGAAGGCGTAAGTACCGGGATTCGAGATTGGGGATTCGGGATTCGATAGGGCATGAATCTTGGTCTTCCAATCTTGAATTGCCAGTCGCAACAATCAAGCAGACACAAAGAGCCGGGATTGGGGATCAGGCATCGGAGATTCAAAGCCAGCTGGCTTGCAAATCTCTTGCTCTTTCCGAATCCCGAATCCCAAATCCCCAATATCGGAGTTTCAGGCAATGGCAAAGGGTAAGTTCGAGCGCACCAAGCCCCACGTGAACGTGGGCACGATCGGTCACGTTGACCACGGCAAGACGACGCTGACGGCGGCGCTGACGAAGGTGGGCGCGGAGCGCTTTGGTGGTGAGTTCAAGGCGTACGACGCGATCGACGCGGCGCCGGAAGAGAAGGCGCGCGGGATCACGATCTCGACGGCGCACGTGGAATACGAAAGCCCGAACCGCCACTACGCACACGTGGACTGCCCGGGCCACGCCGACTACGTGAAGAACATGATCACGGGTGCGGCGCAGATGGACGGTGCGATCCTGGTGTGCTCGGCCGCGGACGGCCCGATGCCGCAGACGCGCGAGCACATCCTGCTGAGCCGTCAGGTGGGCGTGCCGTACATCGTGGTCTACCTGAACAAGGCGGACATGGTGGACGATCCCGAGCTGCTGGAGCTGGTGGAGATGGAAGTGCGCGAGCTTCTGTCGAAGTACGAGTTCCCGGGCGACGACACCCCGATCGTGACGGGTTCGGCGCGGCTGGCGCTGGAAGGCGACCAGAGCGACATCGGCGTGCCGTCGATCATCAAGCTGGTGGACGCGCTGGACACGTGGATCCCGGAGCCGCAGCGTGACGTTGACAAGGCGTTCCTGATGCCGGTGGAAGACGTGTTCTCGATCTCGGGCCGCGGCACCGTGGTGACCGGGCGCATCGAGCGCGGCGTGATCAAGGTGGGCGAGGAAGTCGAGATCGTCGGCATCCGTCCGACCCAGAAGACGACGGTGACCGGCGTGGAAATGTTCCGCAAGCTGCTGGACCAGGGTCAGGCGGGCGACAACGCGGGCCTGCTGCTGCGCGGCACCAAGCGTGACGACGTCGAGCGTGGTCAGGTGCTGTGCAAGCCGGGCAGCATCACCCCGCACACCGAGTTCGAGTCGGAAGTGTACGTGCTGAGCAAGGACGAAGGCGGCCGTCACACGCCGTTCTTCAAGGGCTACCGCCCGCAGTTCTACTTCCGCACGACCGACATCACCGGCGCGGTGACCCTGCCGGAAGGCGTGGAGATGGTGATGCCGGGCGACAACATCAAGATGACGGTGACGCTGATCCACCCGGTGGCGATGGACGATGGCCTGCGCTTCGCGATCCGCGAAGGTGGCCGTACGGTCGGCGCCGGCGTGGTGGCGAAGATCGTCAAGTAACGCGAGGGCGTGTGATCGCGCCCCTTGCGGTGCGCTCCTGCGGGTTGTGATG
>JAFECB010000023.1 GCA_018242365.1 Pseudomonadota bacterium | reverse complement strand
GCAGCAGAACCAGCAGCAGAACCAGCAGCAGAACCAGCAGCAGAACCAGCAGCAGAACCAGCAGCAGAACCAGCAGCAGAACCAGCAGCAGAACCAGCAGCAGAACCAGCAGCAGAACCAGCAGCAGAATCAGCAGCAGAACCAGCAGCAGAACCAGCAGCAGAATCAGCAGCAGAATCAGCAGCAGAATCAGCAGCAGAATCAGCAGCAGAATCAGCACGGACGTCAGGTGCCGTCGCAAGGCGCACCTCAACCGCCCAAGCCAGCCGACGCGCAGGCCCAGCAGCGCGCGGATGCGGCGCAACGCCAGCGCATGCAGGACGCCCTGCGCGGACAACAGTCGCCAACCCCCGGGCGACCGTCGCAAGCGACACCCGCCAGTGCGCAGGAAACACCGGAGCAGCGGGAACGCCGGCTGACCAATCAGGCCTGGCTGCAGCGGGTGCCGGATGATCCCGGCGCATTGCTGCGCGCACGTTTCCTGCTGGAAGCACGTCGCCGCAGTGGGGACGCGCAATGAACCGCGCCTGCGCCGCCGTGGTGTGCATGTTGCTGGCGCTGATGGCCTTGCCCGTGCAGGCGCAGACGCGGGCTTGGCTGGACCGGACCGACATCAGCTATGGCGAATCGGTGGCGCTCACGATCGAAACCGACCAGCCGGCGTCGTCAATCGATAGCTCGCCGCTGCGTGACGCGTTCGACATCGCCGGTCAGACGCAGCAAAGCAGCGTCGAGTGGGTGAATGGACGCAGTAGTCGGAAAACCTTGTTGGTCCTCGGGCTGCGGCCGAAGGCACCGGGCGTGCTGACGATCCCGGCCCTGCGGGTCGGCTCCGGCCAGACGGCTCCGCTGCGATTGGTGGTGCGGCCGCCACAGGTGCAGCCTGCGAGCGCGCGTTCCGATGTGTTCGTCGAAACCCTGATCGACGATCCCAAGCCCTATGTGCAGCAATCGGTGGGCGTCACGGTTCGGTTGAACTACGCCATCCCATTGCTGTCCGGGCAATTGGATCAGGACCCGCCTGCACACGCGTCAATGCAGCAGGTGGGCGAGGATCAGCGCTCGACTCGAGAGCTGGATGGCCATCACTATTACGTGATCGAACGCCATTACCTGCTGATCCCGGAGTCCAGCGGGACGCTGCAACTGCCGGGTGCGCGCTTCAACGGCTTGCGTGGGTCGGATAGCCTGAACGCGTTGTTCGATGACGACCAGCATCCGGTCTCGGCCGCATCTGCACCGATCCAGTTGCAGGTCAGGCCGATCCCGCCGGGTGCGCCGCAACCCTGGCTGCCGCTGCGTGCGCTGGATGTGCGCTATCTGCGGGTGCCGACCCGTGCGCGCGTGGGCGAAGCAGCGACGGTCGAGATCGAGATGACGGCCGATGGTGCCAGCGATGCGCAGTTGCCGGCGTTGCAATTGCCTTCGGTGTCGGGTGTCCGTGTCTTCGCCGAACCGCCACAAGCGGACACGCAACTGACGGATGGACATCTGCGCGCCAGCGTGCGGCGCAGTTTTTCGTTGGTGCCGCAACAGGCAGGCGCACTCACCATCCCTGGCCCCACCGTGACCTGGTGGGATGCGCTGGCCGGTGTGGCGCGAACAGCCCGGTTGCCGGCGATCACGCTGGATGTTGCGCCCGGTTTCGGCGAGGCCACCCCTGCGATTGCGCCTCGTCCACCCCTGCGACCCGAGCCTGTGCAGCCGGGTGCAATGCAGACTTCATCGCGCAATGATTTCGACTGGGCATGGCTGGCAGGCGGTGTGGGCGGGCTCGTTGTCGTGTTGCTGGGAGGGTGGTGGCGACGACGGCGTGCTGCGAAGAGCGCTGGCAAGACAGATAGCGCGCAATCGCCACGGATGGAGTCCCTGGACGCAGCATTGGCCAGTGACGATCTGGCCCGAATCGCCCGCGTGCTGACGCAGCAGGCCGGCGTGGCGGAAGGCGATCTGGATGCCGTGCATGCGCGGCTGGATGACCCGCAGCAGCGCGACGCCATCGGTCAGTTGCAGGCGGCACGCTGGGGCAGTGGCGATGCCCAGCTTGCGGTGCGTTCGCTGCGTGCGGCGTTTGCGGGACGTGTCCGTTGGCAGCATCCGAAGGCCAGCGCTGAGGCGCTGTTGCCGCCGCTGTATCCGGACTAGGCCACGGCCTTTGCTAAGCTGCGGGCTTGTTTTTCCGACGAGCGACGCATGCACACCATCGACACCACGCCAACTGCGCCCAGCAAGGGGCTAGCCCTGCACTACAAGGTGCTGATCGGCTTTGTGCTGGGCACCGGGCTGGGCCTTGCCGGCCATGCGTTGGCGCTGGATGCGGCATGGATCCATGGCCTGATCGAATACGCCACCAAGCCCTTCGGGCAGATCTTCCTCAACCTGCTGTTCATGCTGGTGGTGCCGCTGATCTTCTCGGCCCTGGTCCTGGGCGTGGCCGAACTCGGCGACATCGCTGCGCTGGGCCGGCTGGGCTGGAAGACCCTGATCTACACCGCCGTCGTCACCGCGGCGGCAGTTGGTATTGGATTGCTCTGCGTCAACCTGTTGCAACCCGGCCTGCACATGGATCCGGCATTGGTGCAGAAGACCCTGAGCAGCAATGTGCTCAAGGCCGGCGAGATCGTCAGCAAGGGCAATGATCTGCGACTGATGGACCTGCTGGTCAACATCGTGCCGCACAACATCGTGGGCGCGATGGGCGATGACAAGCAAAAACTTGGCATCGTCTTTTTTGCGCTGATGATCGGAATCGGGCTGGTGATGAAGCCCACCGCCGGCACGAATGCGTTCAAGAACGCCATGCAGGGCTTGTTCGAAATCTGCATGCACCTGATCGGCATGTTCATCAAGCTGGCCCCGTATGCAGTGGCCTGCTTCATGTTCAATCTGACCTTCCAGCTTGGTTTCGACGTGATCCAGAGCCTGATCTGGTTCGTGCTGACCGTCCTGCTCGCATTGGCGATCCACGGTTTCGTGGTGATCCCGTTGTGGGTCAAGTTCATGGGCCGGATGTCGCCCCGAGTCTTCTTCCGCGAGACTCAGGAAGCGACGTTGACGGCCTTCGCCACCGCGTCCTCCACCGCGACCTTGCCGGTCACCTTGCGGGTGGCCGAAGACAACCTGAAATTGCCGCGCAAGGTCAGCCGCTTCGTGCTGACTGTGGGCGCCTCGGCCAATCACCACGGCACCGCCCTGTTCGAAGGCATTACCGTGCTGTTTCTGGCCCAAGTGTACGGCTTGCATCTGCCATTGACCCAGCAATTGATGGTGCTGGTGCTGTGCATCCTCGGTGGCATTGGCACCGCTGGCATTCCCTCGGGCTCATTGCCGGTGATCGCGATGATCTGCGGCATCATCGGGATCGATCCGGCCGGCATCGGCATCATCATCGGCGTCAACACCTTCCTCGACATGTGCCGCACCTCGCTCAACGTCACCGGCGATCTCGCGACCGCGGTGGTGGTGGCCGAGCGCAGCGGCGAGAAGGACCTGGACGACTCCGCACTGGAGAAGCTGGACGAGTTGGTGCGCTGACAATTAGGGCAACGCTGATCAAGTCGGCGTTGCCCGCCGGCCATGGATGGCCGGCCACGGGTCAATCGCGTTAAGGGATTGATTCGTGTGGGCCACGTCCGGGCATGCACCGGACGTGGCGTGCGCTGATAAGGCAAGGATGGACTTGTTCAGCGCATCCTAAGGCTGATGATCGGCGGGCGATCAGCCAACTGGCAGCGGTTTTGCGATGCTCGGGAACGCCTTGAGCAGCTTGCCGTCCATCGTGACGAGGTGCGTCCCCAACGCTTGTGCCAACGCGACGAACTCGCAGTCATAAGCAGAGCAGTCGCTACCCTGCACCCGCTCCAGCACGCTGCGTGAATCCGGCTCGTGCTCTGCGCCGTCGAGCAGGGATTCGGCTTCGCGCTGGATGGCAAGCGCTTGTTCGAACGTCAGCGTCCCGCGTCGCAGGCAACCGGCCAGAATGTTGCGGAATTCGCTGCGCCACAGGATCGGCGCGTGCCAATCCGGATCGCTTTCGAGTAGCCGTTCTGCCGCGTCGGTGAACTCCCCCGGCAGGTACAGGTAGGCCAGCACATTGGAGTCCACCACGATCATGCGCGGCCTTGGCGCTTCATGGTGTCGATGGCGTCTGCGCTGAAACCCTTTGTGTGCAGGCTCGCACGCAGTGCCCGCGCCCGCGCCAGCCGCTCGCTGGGGGCGAGCTTGCCGGGAGTCAGTGCGGTTTCCAGGCAAACGATCGCCTCGCTGTTCAGGCTGCGCCGGTTCAGCGCGGCAGTGGCCTTGAGTTGCTCGTACACCGCATCGGGGATGTTCTTCAGGGTGAGGGTGGTGGGCATGGCAGCGGCTCCATTCAATTGGAACCATAATACAACCATATTGGTTCCATTGGGGATGGGAAGCCGAGAGGTGGTGAGGGCGATGGCTGGCATGCACGCAGATTGCCAACTGCCGGTTTGCGGCACAGTCGGCGTTTTCCTTGCAGGTTGATCGGAATTTATCCCGCAGCGATGTGAGCAGGCGTGCCCGGCTGTTGAACAGTCGGCGCACTCGATCGGCACGGCATGGGACAATACGCATTCCTTCCGTTTCGCCTTTCGCCATGACTGCGCCCAGCCGCCGCGATCTTGCCAACGCCATCCGCTTCCTTGCCATCGACGCGGTGCAGGCCGCCAATTCCGGCCATCCTGGCATGCCGATGGGCATGGCCGACATCGCCGAGGTGCTGTGGAACGACTACCTCGACTGCAATCCGGCCAATCCGCACTGGGCCGATCGCGACCGTTTCATCCTCTCCAACGGCCACGGCTCGATGTTGCAGTACGCGCTGCTGCATCTGACCGGCTATGACCTGCCGATCGAGCAACTGAAGGCGTTTCGCCAGCTCGGCAGCAAGACCGCGGGGCATCCGGAGAACCATGTCTGCCCGGGCGTGGAAACCACCACCGGGCCGCTGGGACAGGGGCTGGCCAATGCGGTTGGCTTTGCGCTGGCTGAAAAGTTGCTGGCGCGGCACTTCAATCGCGACGGCCACGCCATCGTCGACCATCGCACCTGGGTGTTCCTCGGCGATGGTTGCCTGATGGAGGGCATCAGCCACGAAGCCTGCTCGCTGGCGGGCACGCTGGGCCTGAACAAGCTCATCGCGCTGTGGGACGACAACCACATCAGTATCGATGGCAATACTGACGGGTGGTTCACCGATGACACCCCGATGCGTTTCGAGGCCTACGGCTGGAACGTGGTGCGTGGCGTGGACGGGCATGATCCGGTCGAGATCAAGGCCGCGATCGAAACCGCGCTGAAGTCCGCCGACAAGCCGACATTGATCTGCTGCCGCACCACCATTGGCTTCGGTTCGCCGAACAAGGCCGGCAAGGAGTCCTCGCACGGCGCGCCGCTGGGCAAGGACGAGGCGGCCGCCACCCGCGCTGCATTGGGTTGGCCTTACGGCGAATTCGAGATCCCGCAGGACATCTATGCCGGTTGGCGCAAGCGTGACCGCGCCGGGCTGGAAGCCGCGTGGATCCAGCGCTTTGCCGCTTACGCGGCGGCGTACCCTGCGCTTGCGGCCGAGTTCCGTCGGCGCATGGACGGCACATTGCCGGCAGGCTTCGCTGACGCTGCCGATGCCTTCATCGCCAAGCTGCAGCAGGACGGCCCGAACATCGCCAGCCGCAAGGCCTCGCAGAACACCATCGAGGCATTCGCGCCGCTGCTGCCGGAACTGATCGGCGCCTCGGCTGATCTGGCGCATTCCAACCTGACCTTGTGGAAGGCCAGCAAGCCAGTCACCTCCAACGATCCGGATGCCAACTACATCCACTCTGGCGTGCGCGAATTCGGCATGAGCGCGATGAGCAATGGGCTGGCGTTGCACGGCGGTTTCCTGCCGTTCGACGCCACCTTCCTGGTGTTCTCCGACTACGCCCGCAACGCCGTGCGCATGAGCGCGCTGATGGGCGCGCATGCGATCCACGTCTATACCCACGACTCGATCGGCCTTGGCGAAGACGGCCCGACCCACCAGCCGGTCGAGCACATGGCGTCGTTGCGCTATATCCCGAACAACGATCTCTGGCGGCCCTGCGATGCGGTGGAATCGGCGGTGGCGTGGAAGGCCGCGATCGAACGCAAGGACGGCCCGTCCTGTCTCGTGTTCAGCCGCCAGACCCTGCCGCACCAGCCGCGCGATGGAGCGCAAGTGGCCGCGATCGCGCGTGGCGGCTATGTGCTGAAGGACAGCGTCGGCGCGCCCGAAGTCATCCTGATCGCGACGGGCAGCGAAGTCGGATTGGCAATGCAGGCGGCGGCGCAGCTGGGTGAGGGCGTGCGGGTGGTGTCGATGCCATCGACCGACGTGTTCGATCGCCAGGACGCCAGCTATCGTGAAGCCGTGCTGCCGAAGGCCTGCCGCAAGCGGGTGGCGATCGAAGCCGGGGTGACGGATTTCTGGCGCAAGTACGTCGGTCTGGATGGCGCCGTGATCGGCATCGACAGCTTCGGTGCCAGCGCGCCGGCGGAAGCGCTGTTCCCGCACTTCGGGATCACCGTCGAGGCCTTGATCGAGGCTGTTCGTTCGATATAATGAGAATCATTCGCCGATAGGCCGCGAAGAATTCCAAGGTGGTCATGCGTTCGACCCGCTTCCAGCGCTGGATGAGCCACCTTGCATGCGTGGCGGTCCTGTTGCTGGTCACAGCGCCCACGCTTAGTCGCTGGTTGCCGCATGTCGAGGCCGCCGGCGAGGATCACATGGCCATGATGATGGCCAATGGCGCGGGCGAGATGATGTCGATGTACCATCACGCCATGCCCGCGCCGGAGAAGGTGCCGATGCCGATGGGCGGCACGCACGCTGGCGACGTGTGCGCCTATTGCCCATTGCTGGCCTCGCTGTTGCCGACGCTGTTGGTGCTGGCGATCCTGTTGCCCTTGCTCCAGCGCATTCGACTGCGCGATGCGTCTGTCATTGCGTCGCGGGTCCTGCCGCTGCGCCTTGGCCTGGGTGCACGCGGGCCGCCGATTCAGCTCTGAACCACCTCTCGAACCCACGCGCCAACAGCGCGTGATCGTCTCGTGATTTGGAGCCAAAATGAAAATTGTTCGCGTGACGACGGCGTTGCCGTCGCGCCGTGCGCTTGCCTGCGCGCTGGCATTGATGTTGATTCCTCTTTCCGCGTTTGCAGCGGAAGGGGCGGAAGAAGATCCTCAGGTGACGACTCTCAAGGGGGTCGTGGTGACGGGCAGCGTTGATCCGGCCGAACAGGAGCGCGCACGCATCCCGGGCGCGGTGACCACCGTGGATGGCGAGGCGCTGTACCAGCGTGGCGTCAACAACCTCGCCGACGCGCTGCGCTATGTGCCGGGGTTGTGGGTGCAGAGTGCCAGCGGTGGCGACAACGGCTACATCAGCAGTCGGGGCTCGAACCTGGATGCGACCGGCTACGACAACAACGGCGTCAAGCTGTTCCAGGATGGGTTGCCGGTGACGGCTGCGGATGGCAACAACCACAATCGTTTCGTGGATCCGCTGGGCGCGCGTTCGATCTACGTCGCCCACGGCACCAATGCACTCAGCTACGGTGCCAGCACGCTGGGCGGGGCGATGGATTTCATCAGCCCGACCGCACGCGATGGCGACCCGTCGCAGTTGTTCCTGGGCATGGGCAGCCGTGGCCTGTTCACCACCCGACTGAAGCTGGGTGGCGTAGACGCAACGGACAGGGTGGATGGCTTGCTGATGCTCGAACACCAGCAGCAGGACGGCGACCGCCAGCACAGCCGGCAGCGACGCACCAGCCTGCAGGCCAATGCGGGCTGGCAGGCAAGGCCCGATCTGGACCTGCGCATCTTTCTGTCGCACATCAACAACGCCCAGCAGTTGCCCGGCGCGCTCACCCGTGCGCAATATGAGGCAGATCCTTGGAAAGCCAACGCATCGGCGCTCACCGGCGACTACCAGCTGAACGTGACAACCACGCGCGTGGCGGGCAAGGGGCAGTGGCGCATCGACGACGCGCGTCGGCTCGAGTTCGGGCTGTCGCTGGAAACCCAGAGCCTTTACCACCCGATCGTCGACAAGGTCATGGTGGATTTCGATGGCCCCGGGCCGTTGCCGCCCACCGAGGTCTTCAGTCTGTTGATCAATACGCGCCAGAGCACGTTGGCCGGGATGTTGCGCTATTCAATCAGGGTGGGTGACCACGACGTGCTGGCCGGTCTCAACCTCGCAAGCACGCGCAACGAAGGTGGGAATTACCGTAACGATGGCGGACTGCGCAACGGCCAGACCGATCGGATCGACAACCGTTCGGACAGCGCCGAGTTGTTCCTGCTCGATCGCTGGTCGTTCGCACCGGGCTGGACCTTGGTCTACGGTGCGCAGGGCGTGCTGACCGGTCGCGATGTTCGCACCCTGAAGCTTGCCAGCGGCACCTTGCGCAATCCCAAGGCCGACTATGACGCATTCAATCCACGCGTCGGCTTTATCCGTACATTCTCCAGTGGTAACCAGGCCTACGTCAGCCTGAGCCGGATGTTTGAAGCGCCCACCACCTTCGAACTGCAAGACGATGTGCGTGGCGGCGATGCCACGCTCGATGCGATGCGCGGCACGGTGCTCGAGCTCGGCCTGCGCGGGCAGACGCCGCGGACTGCCAACGCGGCCAACTGGGGTTGGGACGTATCAGCCTATGCCGCACGCATTCGCGATGAAATCCTGTCGGTCGATGACCCGTTGGTGCCGGGCACCAGCCTGTCCACCAATATCCCGCGCACCCGCCATGCCGGAGTGGAGGCGCAGCTGTGGGCGAGTATTCCCCTCGGCAGCGGCAACGCCCGGATCGAACCGCTGCTGAGTGCGAGCTGGAATGCGTTTTCCTTCGACGGTGACCCGGTGTACGGCAACAACCGACTGCCGGCGGCACCGCGCTACGCGCTGCGCGGCGAAGTGCTGTATCGCCATGCGAACGGCTTTTTTGTGGGGCCGACGTTTGACGTGGTCGGCGCGCGGTTTGCCGATTTCGCAAACACTTACACGGTGCCGGGTTACGCTTTGTTCGGGCTGCGGGTCGGTTTCAGTGGTGCGCGCTGGGAGTTGTACGCCGAGGCCAGGAACCTGACAAACAGGCATTACGTCGGCATGCTGAACGTGCGCAATCATGCCGGTGCCGGGGATGCGATCCTGCAGCCGGGCGCGCCGCGTGCGCTGACTCTTGGTCTGCGTTGGATGTTGGATTGAATCGAGGACAAGCACATGCGTTTGGTTCGGAACCTGCTTCTATTTGCGTTGATGTTGTTGGCCGGTATCTCGCTGGCGGCACCTCGGGGTGGCTTGCGTGTCGAGCGGGCATGGGCGCGCGCCACGCCGCCGATGGCGACGGTAGCGGCGGCCTATCTGGTGGTGATCAATGACAGCGGAACGCCGGACCGCCTGCTGCGCATCGACAGCGCCATCGCGCAGAGTGTCGAGATGCATCAGAGCTACAACGAGGGCGGGATGATGCGGATGCGACCGATCGAAGGCGGCGCCGTCGTCCCCGCACATGGCCAGCTGTCGTTCGCGCCGGGCGGCAATCACCTGATGCTGATCGGCCCGGCGCATCCGCTGGTCGCCGGTGAAACCTTCGAAGCGACGCTGGTGTTCGAACGTGCGGGTCCGCGCAAGGTGCGCTTCGAGGTGCGCGGCATGGATGGCGATGCCCCCATGCACATGCATTGAGCAGTGTGGCTTCGGGTGTGCACTGTCGTTGCTGGCCGAGCCGGATACCCTTGGTCGCGAATGTCCTCCGACATCGGCTTGTGGCCGATGTCTCCCCCTTTATTTCGCGGCCAAGGGTATCCGGCTCGGCCTTCTGAAGCGTCCAGGTGTCACAGGTTCAAGCAGGCGTCTGAACCTTCCTGATTGCCCGTACAACGAAGCCCAGTGTGACTCGCAGGCCTTCGGAGCAAAATAAAGGAGGAGGCATTCGCCACCAGCGAATGCCGGGGGACATTTGCTCCGAAGGTCTACGGGTCGCGTCGGGTGTCAGGCGCATGCAAACAGCGGGTCTGGCGGCTTTCGAGAAACAGGATCCAGACAGGAACTTCCAGGCGCACTTGACAAGACAAATTACACCTGTAATCTGAAGAAAAATTACGGATGTAAACAATGCAGATCAGTGAAGCCGAATCGGTGGTGATGGACGTGCTCTGGCAGCGCCATCCACTGGGCGCGGATGACGTGGTCAGCGCGTTGGCCAGCCGGCAGGACTGGCAGGAAGCCACCATCAAGACCCTGCTCAATCGCCTGCTCAACAAGGGCGCGATCAGTGCGCAGAAGGACGGTCGACGGTTTCTCTACAGTCCGGAGCTCAAGCGCGAGGACTGGGTGCAGGCGGAAAGCCGGGGCCTGCTGGATCGCCTGTTCGATGGCCGCGTCGCGCCACTAGTCGCGCATTTCTCCCAGCACCGCAAGCTCAGCCGCAAGGACATCGCCGAGCTCCGCAAATTGATCGAGGAGATCGACGATGAGCAGCCATGAACTGTGGGTGTGGCTGATCGAAGCCACCTTGGCCAGCAGCGCGGCGATCGCGCTGGTGCTGGCGCTGCGCATGCCGATGCGGCGCGTGTTTGGCGCCCAGATGGCGTATGCCACCTGGCTGCTGGTGCCGGTGTCATGGCTGGCGCTGTTGCTGCCGGCGCGGGTTGAATTGATTTCGCTGCCGGTACCGGCTTCCGTACTGGGCCAGCCTGCGGTGGTCGCGGCTGCATCCGAGCCAGTACGAGACTGGACGCTGATTTGGCTGCTGGCGTGGGCGCTCGGTAGCTTGACCATGGCGGCCTGGCTTTGGAGTCGGCAACGGCGATTCGAGCGCTCGCTGGGCAATCTCGAGCTGCTGGACGCGGACGCAAATGTGCTGCGGGCGCAGTCCTGCGCGGGCCTGCCTGCGCTGGTTGGCCTGCTGCGACCGCGCATCGTACTGCCGGCCGATCATGCCAGCCGCTACGACAGCGAACAGCAGGCCTTGCTGTTGGCCCACGAGTCCAGCCATCGGCATGGCGGCGATGCCTGGGTCAATGCCGTGGTTGCACTGGTGCGCACGGTGTTCTGGTGCAATCCGCTGGTGCATCTGGCCGAGTCGCGCCTGCGCCACGATCAGGAGCTGGCCTGCGATGCGCGCGTGCTGGCCGCCTATCCGCATTCACGCCGTCGCTATGCCGACGCGATGCTCGATGCAGCCCTGGCGCTGCAACCCGTTCCCATGGCCTGCCATTGGGGAACAACCCACCCACTGAAGGAGAGAATCATGTTGTTGAATCGGGAACGGCCCGCACGCGGTATGCGGCTCGTGGGCATGGCCGTGTTGGGTATTGTCGCCGGCGCGACCGCGATGGGCGTGTGGGCGGCGCAACCGCCGCGCATCCAGGCGACGACAGGCGAGGATCAGCCAGAGGCCAACACTCCGGCGCAGGCGCGTGTGGAAACGGCGCAGGAACGACAGGCGCGTGAACAGGCCCAGCAGGCACGCGTGCAGGCGCAACAAGACCGCATCCAGGCGCAACAGGATCGTGTCCAAGCGCAACAGGATCGTGAACAGGCCCAGCAGGCACGAGTGCAGGCACAACAAGACCGCATCCAGGCGCAACAGGCGCGACTGAGCCAGCCGCAGTCCAATCGAGGGCAGCGTGGCTACCCGCCACCTCCGCCTCCGCCCCCGCCGCCTGCACCGGGTACGCTGGTCGCACCGCCGCCGCCACCAGCTCCGCCACCGCCGCCGCGTGTCCGTTCGGCAGGTGCATCACCGGTGACGGCGATTCGGCCACTTGCGCCGCCTGCCTACCCGGCAGATGCCCAGAATGAAGGCGTAGAAGGCACGGTCGTGTTGGTGGTGGACTTGGCACCGGACGGCCGCGTGGCGGACGCGGGTATCGAACGGTCCAGCGGTGACCGGCGTCTCGACGCATCAGCCCTTGCTGCCGTGCGCGGCTGGACGTTCCGTCCTGAAATGCAAGCCGGCAAGCCGGTGGCGACCCGGGTCCGGGTGCCGATCCAGTTCGCAGCACACGACCCTGACGCAGCGCCGCCGGTACCACCACGGCCAGCAGCGAACGGAGGCTGAGTCCTTGCGCTCCATTCGCAACGACGTGCTTGCCTGCATGCTGCTCCCGGTGGCGATCAACGCCACCGGTTGCGCATCGCAGCCACCGCCGCCAACCCCGGTGATGGGGTATGCAGCAGACGGCGCGATGGGTGCGGAGCAGGTGGATGACGATGCCTCGACCGTTCGCTACCAGCAGGCAGCGGGCAGCGGGCAGCAGTTATCTCGACCCGGTGCCGTCGAAGGGCAATAGCCTTCCGGTGTATCCGGCGGAATTCCTGGCTCGTCGCTTGCCGGCCGTGACCGTGGTGGTCCGGTTGATCGTCGATCCTGCAGGCAAGGTGAGTGATGCCCGCATCCTCGACAATGCCGCTGGCGAGCAGGCGTTCGCCGATGCCGTCGAACACGCGGTGCGAAGCTGGACCTTCCTGCCGTTGCAGCGCGTGACCGGCAGGCAAGTGCAATCGCTGCCGTTCACCGAGGACTATCGTTTTACCTTCCGGCAAGAAAACGGACGTGCGGTAGTGGAAGGCGAGTGATCCGTTCGTGACATCCGGGCAGCCCACCTTGGCTGGCAGGAACCACCAAGGCAACGCTGAGTTGGTCGGCGTTGCCAGCTGATCATGGAGGGTCGGCCGCGGATCGATCACCGAGGTGATTGATCTGCGTGAGCTGCGTCCATGCATGCGCCGGACGCAGCGTGTGCGGACAAGTCCAGGATGGACTTGTCCGGCATTGCCCAAATGGGCTCAGTGGTTTCCTGACGCGGCAGGCGATCCGCCGCCCAGGGTCTTGTTCAGCAGGTCGGCAAGGCGGATCGCACCGATCTGGATGCGCTGTTCGGCCAGCGGACGCATCTGCTCCAGATAGTGGCTGGTCATCGTGTGCTTGTTGTCGGGCGGATAGAGGCCCGCGGTCTCGGTCAGCTTGCAGGACTCCTCGGCCCATTGCAGCGGTGCGTCTGAGGCACGCGCTTCCGTCGCAGCCGTCGGAGACGGTGCCGCTTGCAGGGCAGCCACATAGGCATTCAGGTCGAGCTTGCGGTTGGCGAGGATGTAGAAATCCCAGACCGAATGCAGGTTGGTCCCCTGCACGCCGTTGACGTATTGCTTGAGTGCGAAGCCCTCGGGCTGGATCGAGGTGCGCAGGCTGATCTGGAACTGATTGCCGCCGCGATCGGTGCGGCTGTTGGCATGCAGCGGCTGGTGCAGGTCACCGACCAGGTGCACCACCCACTTGAGCGCGTCGCGACGTTCGGCCAGTGGCTGGCTGGGATCGCCGAGGATCGCGGTTTCCCGCTGCAGTGCACCGACTGCGCAATTGCCGTCCGGGCAGTCGCGGGCGAGATCGAAATTGCAGCCACCACCGACCGCATTGATGTAATGCCAGCGCGAGGTGGCGCGGAAGCGTTCGGGATCGGTCGTGCGCAGTTCATCGGCCCAGGTCGCCACACCGGCGAGGGTCGGGTCCGGTTCCCCCTGGAGCAACGCCGCGACTTCGGCGGCGGCCTTGGGATTGAGCTTGGCCTGGGCCAGCGCACCCACGAGGCGATGCCCGAGCGCCGACCACGCGAACGCGGCAATCGGGACGAGGGCGATCAGGGCGAGCGCAAGGGCGATTTTGGGGCGTCTTGACATCGTGAATGGCCGAGGGGTGCGAAACCGCTAAAATAGCGCGGATCGGACGCGTTGTCCGGCATGCAACCCTTTCAGGAGTCTTCGGGATGGCAATCAAGGTCGGCATCAATGGCTTCGGCCGCATCGGGCGCTGCGTGTTCCGCGCCGCGGTCGAGAATTTCGCGGGCGATATCGAGATCGTCGGCATCAATGACTTGCTGGAGCCGGATTATCTGGCCTACATGCTCAAGCACGATTCGGTGCACGGTCGCTTCAAGGGTGATGTGTCGGTGGAAGACGGCGCGCTGGTGGTGAACGGCAAGCGCATCCGCCTGACCGCCGAGCGCGATCCGGCCAACCTGAAGTGGGGCGAGGTCGGTGCCGAGGTGGTGATCGAGTCCACCGGCCTGTTCCTGAGTGCCGATACCGCGCAGAAGCACATCGATGCAGGCGCGAGGAAGGTGTTGTTGTCGGCACCATCGAAGGACGCAACGCCGATGTTCGTGTATGGCGTGAATGATGCGAAGTACGCCGGCGAGGCGATCATCTCCAATGCCTCGTGCACCACCAACTGCCTCGCGCCGATCGCCAAGATCCTGAACGACAAATGGGGCATCAAGCGCGGCCTGATGACCACCGTGCACGCCGCCACCGCCACCCAGAAGACCGTCGATGGCCCGTCCAACAAGGACTGGCGCGGTGGCCGTGGCATCCTCGAAAACATCATCCCGTCCAGTACCGGCGCGGCCAAGGCGGTGGGCGTGGTGATCCCCGCACTCAACAAGAAGCTGACCGGGATGAGCTTCCGCGTGCCGACCTCGGACGTGTCGGTGGTCGATCTGACCGTCGAACTCGACAAGCCCGCCAGCTATGCCGAAATCTGCGCGGAAATGAAGGCTCAGTCGGAAGGCGCGTTCAAGGGCATCCTCGGTTACACCGAAGACAAGGTGGTGGCCACGGATTTCCGTGGTGACTCGCGCACCAGCATCTTCGACGCCGAAGCCGGCATCGCGATGGACGACACCTTCGTCAAGTTGGTGAGCTGGTACGACAACGAATGGGGCTACTCGAACAAGTGCCTGGAAATGGTCAAGGTAATGGCCAGCCGCTGATTGAACGCGGCGCGTGGCTGATCCAGCACGTGATCGACGTTTCGGACGACGCCCCGCAAGGGGCGTTTTTCGTTGGTGCGCTGCGCTCAGCCGGGAGAGTTGACCAAGGGCATCAATGAGCAGGCTTTGCTTGTCATCCCGGCGCAAGCCGCCCCCCTTCATTCCTGAACAAGCAGGCCGCGTCTGACAGACGCATGTCTGTCCGACCCATCGTGCCCTTGCTGTTGATGCTTCGGGAAAAGATGAATGCCAGCGTTCGCTGGCATGACGCTTGGTTAGCGTGCGTCTTGCGGCCGCGCGTGATGCGGCTAAATACTTAGGTATTTACAAAAGTATAAAATTGCCCCAGGATGCATCTGCCAGCCACTCCGGCCATGCCATGGGACCCCTGCGAATGCCGCGCGCCTCTGCCACCGATGCCGTTTTCCTCGCCCTGTCCAATCCGACCCGGCGGCGGGTCGTCGAGCGGCTCTCGCGCGGGCCGGCCAGCGTCAGCGAGCTGGCGGCACCGTTCGACATGCAACTGCCGTCGTTCGTGCAACACCTGTCCATCCTCGAGAAGAGCCGGCTGGTGCGCTCGAAGAAACACGGGCGCGTGCGTACCTTCGAGCTGGCACCCGAGCGCTTCAAGGTGGCCGAGGACTGGCTCAGCCAGCGGCGACAGGAATGGGAGGCGCGGCTGGATCGGTTCGACCAGTACGTCCATCAACTCAAGCAACGGGAGACGCAAGCATGAGCACGCAAATCACGCTCGACCCAAGACGGGATTTCGCCATCGAACGCTACATCGATGCGCCGGTGCATCTGGTCTGGGAGGCCCTGACCAAGGCCGAGCACCTGCAGGCCTGGTACATGCCCCGGCAGTGGGGTCGCGTGGCAGATGCCGAGATCGACCTGCGGCCGGGCGGCATGATCCGCATCGACATCGCGTTGACGGATGGGGAGGTGTCACCCAACCTCGGCTGCATTCTCGTGGTGGAGCCGATGCAGCGGCTGGTGTGGACCTCGATGCTGTTTCCGGACTATCGCCCGGCGGTGTTCGACGACATCCCGATCACCGCGATCATGACGATGCAGGCCGAAGGCAGCGGCACCCGCTACGTGTTCACTGCGCTGCATCGCAATGAAGTCGATTTCGAGACCAACAAGACTTCCGGGTTCTACCAGGGCACCGAAATCGCCATCGACCAGTTCGTCGCACACGCGCTTTCGTTGAAATGACGTCGGTGTGCGCTGCGGCCGGCGCTTACTCGCGGCGCAGCAGGGCCAGCTTGCCGGTCTTGCCATCCCACTCGGCGGCGTCTTCCAGAGCGGGCTTCTTGTGGGTCAGCACCGGCCACAACGGCGAGAGTTCGGCATTGATGCCGAGGAAATGTTCCTGCCCCGCGGGCACGTCGTCCTCGGCGAAGATCGCCCCGACCGGGCACTCGGCGACGCAGAGCGTGCAGTCGATGCAGCTTTCCGGATCGATGACCAGGAAGTTCGGGCCTTCGTGGAAGCAATCGACCGGGCACACTTCGACGCAGTCGGTGTGCTTGCAGTTGATGCAGTTTTCGGTGACGACGTGGGTCATGTGGTACAGCTTCGTGGATGCACGATTATAAGCGATGGCGTCCGCAGGTCGCCGGTGCCCGGCGCAAGCTCATGCGTAGAACATGAGCTTGGCTAGGATCACGATCCCGATCATCAGGCCCAGCACGATCCGGTGGGTGTGGCGGAACCGGCATGGGTCCATCGTGCCGCGCAGCCCGGCGCGAACCGAGGTCACGAACACGCCGAGCACACTGAACGCCAGCAACACCTTCAGCGACAGCAGCCAGCCGAATGGCGTGCCGAGGCAGGTGAACCCGTTGCAGCGGATGTCGAACAGGGCAAACCCGCTCAGGAACAGCAGCGCCACCACCACCGGCATGAAGCGGCGGACTCGGGCCATGACCGCCTGCTCGATCCGCGCCATGGTGTCGGCGTCGAAATGGGCGTGGAACGACTCCAGCACCAGCACCTCGAAACACACCGCGCCGACGAAAATGATGGCGCAGGACAGGTGCAGCAACAGGATCAGCGGGTACCATTGGGCCATGGCTGCAGCATACGCAGCCATTCAGGGCGTGTCCGGGCGCGAGTTGACCTGGATCAACTGGATCAAAATGATGGCGTGAGTGTGTGATGGACGTGTTCGTTTGATGGGCGTGGGTCGTGGCTGCAGCAGTCGACAACAAGGTCTGGAGCTTGCGCCGCCGCCTCGCGCTGGGGCTGGCGATGGCTGCACTGTTGCCGGCGATCCTGTTCAGTGTGGCGCTGCTGGTCAGTCAGTGGCGGCGTGACCACCAGAATCTGAGCGATTCGCTGGATGCCAGCGTGCGTCTCAATGCGGGTTTGATCGATGACTTCCTCGAATCGCAGCAGGCGGCGGTGCGGCTGTTGGCGGAGTCGATCGCTGATAACCCGGATACGGGCGGCGTCAGACTGGCCAATGTACTAAAAGCCTATCCGGCGATGATTCGCATCCTGTGGGTGGATGCGAAAGGCAGCGTAGTCGTCGCGCAGGACGCCCGCGGCAGGCAGATGCTGCAGATTCCACACATCGGCGAAGGCGAGGCATGGTTTATCGCTGCACGCACGCGCTACCAGCCCTTCATCACCAATGTCTATCGCAGGATCGCCTATGGCGACGAGGTTGTCGTTGGCGTTTCTGCCCCGATCCTGCGAGGTTCCGAGTTCAAGGGCGCATTGCTGGCTGCGATACCGGTAGAGAGCCTGATGCGACAAAGCGCCGAAAGCGCGGCGCGTAGTCAGTGGGAATTGCTGCTGGTCGATCGCGAAAATCGGGTGACGTTTGCCAGCCGTGGACTGCGGTTCCATGCCCTGGAAAATGCCGGGACTGTGGGTGCATCCTTGGCGCGCGTTGCCACCGCGATGGACCAGCCTGCACGCGAAGTCGAGTTGACTGGATTGCTGAAATCCGGTGCTTCGGCGTACGTGAAGGCGGTACGCATGCGCAATGGTTGGGTGCTGGCGCTGGTTGCGCCGCGGCAGCAGATGCTTGCGCCCTTGTTGCCGCGCATCCTGCTGCTGCTTGGCTTGCTGACCGTGACCATGCTTTGCGTGGTCGGCATGCTTGGACTGCAGTGGCGCACGTTGAAGCGCAGCATCGACGCACTGTTGCAAGGCCTGCGCGGTTACGTGCTGGGCGGGCGCATGGATGCACGAAAGATGGGGCGATTGCCGGGTGAACTGGAGCCGCTGGCGCAAGGCATCGAGGAGCTCGGCGCGCGCATGAACGCGGCCTACGCCCAGGTCCAGCAGGTACTGGGCGAGCGTGAACAGGTGATCGCCGAACGGACCGAATCGCTCAACTTGGCCGTCACCGAACTCAGCCTGCAAAGCCGGACCGATGCCTTGACCG
This sequence comes from Pseudomonadota bacterium, assembly GCA_018242365.1. Classification (GTDB taxonomy): domain Bacteria; phylum Pseudomonadota; class Gammaproteobacteria; order Xanthomonadales; family Xanthomonadaceae; genus Thermomonas. The sequence continues at coordinate 208,266 of JAFECB010000023.1, read as the reverse complement.
GCACCTTGAACTACCGCGGATTCCGCGAAGCTTGTGACCGGGTCTGGGCCGATCCGGACAGCCAGCCGCTGGCGGTGCTGGCGCTGGATATCGATCATTTCAAGCGCTACAACGATCTCTATGGCCACGCCGAGGGTGACGTTGCCCTGCGCCGTTTCGCCGGTGCCGTGCGTAGTGCGTTGTTCCGTTCCGGCGATGTGCTGGCGCGACCAGGGGGTGAGGAATTCACCGTGTTGATGCCGGACTGCTCGCTGCGGCAGGCGATGCAGGCAGCCAATCGGGTGTGCGCGCGCGTGCGCGAGGCCGATATTTCCCATGACGACACCCCGAGCGGGCGGCTGACCGTGAGCATTGGTGTTGCCGCACGCGAGCCGGGGGATGTCGACGTCGATGCCCTGCTCAAGCGCGCGGATGATGCCTTGTACCGTGCCAAGAGCGGTGGCCGTGATCGCGCCAGTAGTTGATCGGCGGCGGGACGGCGAGGCCACGGCACCGGCGTTTGAACCGGAAGGCCGTGGACGCGACAATGCGCATCTTTGTCCCGGAGCCTTCCCCATGGCCATCCAGCGCATGACCGATCTCGACCTTGCCGGCAAGCGGGTGCTGATTCGGCAAGACCTCAATGTGCCGATCGACGAAGCCGGTCGGATCACCTCCGAGCAGCGCATCCTGGCCTCGCTGCCGACCTTGCGGCTGGCACTGGAACAGGGCGCGGCGGTGCTGGTGACCTCGCATCTGGGTCGGCCCAAGGAAGGCGTGTGGAGCGCGACCGATTCACTGGCACCGGTGGCGGCGCGGCTGTCCGCGTTGCTGGGCTGCGAGGTGCCGCTGGTGAAGGACTGGGTGGATGGCGTCGCCGTCGCACCCGGCCAGATCGTGCTGCTGGAAAACTGCCGGATGAATGTCGGCGAGAAGGCCGATGACGAAGCCTTGTCGAAGAAATACGCCGCGTTGTGCGATGTGTTCGTGATGGATGCCTTCGGCACCGCACATCGCGCGCAGGCCTCGACCCACGGCGTGATCCGCTTCGCGCCCATCGCCTGTGGCGGACCGTTGCTGATGGCCGAACTGGATGCGCTCGACAAGGCGCTGGCCAACCCGGCGCGGCCGCTGCTGGCGATCGTTGCCGGCAGCAAGGTCTCGACCAAGCTCGAACTGCTCGGCAGCCTGGTGGACAAGGTCGATCAGTTGATCGTCGGTGGCGGGATTGCAAATACCTTCCTCGCTGCGCAAGGCCACGCCGTCGGCAAGTCGCTGGTGGAAATGGACTTGATCGAGACCGCCAAGGCCATCGAAGCCAGTGCCAACGCGCGCGGCGCGCAGATCCCGCTGCCGGTGGACGTGGTGGTGGCCCCGGCCTTCGCCGCCGATGCGCCCGCCACGGTCAAGCCGGTGGATGCGGTGGGTGAAGGCGACATGATTCTCGACATCGGCCCGCAGACCGCGGCCCGCTATGCCGAGATGATCGCCAAGGCCGGCACCATGGTCTGGAACGGCCCGGTCGGTGTGTTCGAGTTCGATGCCTTCGCTGCTGGCACCGAAGCGGTGGCGCGCGCGATTTCCGCCTCCAACGCGTTCTCCATTGCCGGCGGTGGCGACACCCTGGCAGCGGTGGACAAATTCGGCATTGCCGGTGAGGTGTCCTACATTTCCACCGGCGGTGGTGCCTTCCTCGAATTCCTCGAAGGCAAGGTGCTGCCGGCGGTGGCGGCGCTGGAAGCGCGTGCTTCGTTGGACTGATAGCTGGAAACAAGGAACACCATGCGGCTCATTCTTGCTTTTTTCATGTGTCTGTTGGTGCTTGCGCCTGCACGGGCCGAAACCTTCAGCAATGGTGGCTTCAGTTTCAGCACCGGCCCGGCACCGTCTTTCGTCGTCGAGCGTGCCCCGCAGACAACCTGGCCGGCCGACGCACCAGGTGCCAATGACGACCAATGGCGGTACTGGCGTTTCGACCGACAGGTCGATCGACGCCCCGGTCAGGACATTGCTTACGTCGATTACATCTACGAGCCGCGTTCGCAGGGCAATCTTGGCGAGGCCGGACGTGTCGATGTCGAGTTCAATCCCGAATACCAGAAACTGGTTCTGCATCGGGTCGAACTGTTTCGCAACGGGCAGTGGCATTCGCGCTTGAAGCCGGGCGAGATCACCATCGCGCGCCGCGAGCAGCAATTCGAACAGGAAATCTCCGACGGCACCGTGACCGCGCTGATCGTCATCGAGGACGTGCGGGTTGGGGATGTGATCCGGGTCAGCTACAGCATCGTCGGCAGCAATCCGATCCTTGCCGGGGAGACCTCGGAGCAAACCCGACTTGCGATCGGCCATCCGATACTCGATCTGCGCTTGCGTGTGCTGTATCCCGCGGGAACCGTGGTCCGCGTGCATCGCGAAAACGGCGCGCCGGAGCCCACGATCAGCAATTCCGGTGATGCGACCCAGGTCGAGATCGCGGCAAGCCGTGTCGCACGGCTGCTGGACGAAGGCGACTATCCGGTCTGGTATCAACCATATCCGCTGGTGCAGTTCGCGCCGCAGCGCAGTTGGGCCGACGTGGTGGCCTGGGCGCTGCCCTTGTATCCGGATCGCAGCACGGTGAAGCTGCCTGACGATCTGGAGTTGCGCATTGCCCAGTGGAAGCAGTTGCCGACAGCGAGCGCAAAGCTGCAGGCCGCGTTGCGTGCGGTGCAGGACGAGGTGCGCTACTTCGGCGTGGAGACCGGAACCAGCTCGCATCGTCCGCGCGAGCCGGCACTGGTGTGGCAACGGCACTTCGGCGACTGCAAGGACAAGGCGTGGCTGCTCGTCACCCTGCTGGGCCGCTTGGGTGTCCAGGCCGTGCCGGCCTTGGTGGATACCGACCGCGGTCGCAGTGTGCGCAATTTCGTGCCAGCAGCCGATTTGTTCAACCATGTGATCGTGCGCGCGGTGGTCGATGGTGCCACGGTGTTCGTCGATCCCACCCTGCGCCTGCAGGGAGGAACGCCTCGGCAGGGCGATCTGTCGCGATACGGCAATGTGTTGCCGGTGGTCGCCGGGCAAGGTGCGACCGAGGAAATCCTGCCGCCGCCGCAGGTGTCCACCGCGGTCGAGGCACACGAACACTTCACCGTCGAAGGCGACAAGATGCGGTTGGTGGTGGAAACCGAGTACCGCGGGGTGTACGCGGACAGCGTAAGGCTGAAGCTGGATCAGCAGCGGGCCGAGGATCTTGCACGGGGTTATCGCGAGTACTACGGCAAGTTGTACGGCCAGGTTGCGTCATCCGCCCCGCTGGCGGTGGAGGATGATCGCGAGCGCAATCTGGTCACGATCCGGGAGTCCTATCTGCTCGCCTCGCCGTGGAAAACGGAAGGCAGCATGCGGACGCTTGGAGTTGATGCCCGCACCGTGGCCGGCATTTCCACCTTGCCGACCCGCACCGAGCGACATGGGCCATTGGGTTTCGCGGTGCCTGGGCACTACCTCGATGAGGTGACGGTGAGTGCGCCAGCTGGCTGGAGCGCCCGATTCGAGCACGAGGATTCGCATGTGGACGCAGCTGAGTTCACGTATCGGCGCGTGATCGATCCGGAGAATGATCGAGTCAGGCTGGTGTCGGAGATCACCGTTTCGGCACGTGAAGTGCAGCCGGCTGACGTGGCAGCCCACCTGGATGCGCTGCGCAAGGTGCGTGAATCCCTGCACACGGGGTTCATCTTTCGGGCACCCGCAAGCGAGGATGCCGCCCGTCGTGAAGAGCGCCTGCAAAACCTGCTGCGCGATGTGATGAAGGATCATTGAGATGCAAGCAACCCTCCGGATTTCGACCCTGCTGCTGGCGCTTGCGTCGGCGTTACCGCTTGCGGCCCAGGCGCAGGTGCAGACGCCAGCACAAGCGCAACCAGCGCTGGTGCAAGCGGCTCCCGATGTCGCTGGCCAGTGGAGTGATTTCCTCGCGCACGGCACGATCGAGAAGGCCAATGCGGCCGCGCTCGTCATCGATACTCTGGGTTATACGGTGGATTCGGTGGATGCCGACAAGTGTCGGCAACATGCCAGCGAGCTGGCCACTGCACTTCGCGACGTTCCGGTGTCGATGCTGATCCAGCGTGCGGCGATGTTGTGTGACGAGGCGACCGGTGATCGCGCAGGGGCTGAACGTGCATCGGCAATGCTTGCGGCGCTGGCCAAGGATGCGTTTGCGCAGGCCACCAGGGGTGCCTGGCCCAAGCCCGTGCGGATCGTGTACCCGGGGGATGCGATCGCGTTGTTTGCGTCGGCGGGGATGACCGTCCGCTACGAGGCCTATTCGCAGCGACACCCGACGCCCTATTTCCCGTGGATGGTTGCCGCGACCCCGCGTGACGGGGGGCAGGAGCAGCTCTTCTCGTTCGATTTCATCGACACGCTGCAAACGCTGGACCGCAAGAGCCCTGCGTATGGAACGCCGTACCTGCGCATGGGCTACGTCAAGTCGATCATGGATGCGGAGGCCAAGCAGGGCTTGCTGCGCAGCGTCGATGCCATGGCGCTGTCGGCTGCTGCAGCAGCGGAAACACCACAAGCCAAGAGTGCAGCATTGCGCCCAGCCGCCGAACAGGGGGGCATCACGTCGACCCAGGCCTGGATGTTCGTCTGTGCATTGCATGCTTATGCGGGGTGTTCGGATGGCCTGATCGACATCCTGTTGCCGCAGGCGGAGGCCAAGCATGGCTACGCCATGCTGTTGCTGGCCATGGCCTATGCAGAAGGCATTGGCGTCAAGGCCGATCAAAAAGCCGCCGAAGCCTTGCTGGATGCGGCGGATCGGCAGATGGCCCAGCACAAGGCGGTAGTCGAGTACACGGACTTGTATACGGCGGTCCATCCAGACAAGGATCTCCCGCCGTTCCTGCGCCAGCGGCTGCAGGCGGCGCGTGACGCCGGCAATGCAGCGGCAGCGATCATTCTGATCACGGCGGACATGCGCGCGAAGGGCAAGTCGTTCGTGCTCTCGTCAGCCGACGAGGCGCAGCTGGCGGATCCCGCCAACAACGGAACCGGGCGTGGCTTTCTCGTCCTGTCGCAGTGGTACGAAGATCGCGACAAGGCGAAATCCGAGGATTTCCTGAAACGGGCGGCCAGTGCGGGCGATCCCACCGCACTTCGCCATCTGGCCATGCAACTGCGTCGGGCACAGGGAAGTGCGCCACCTACAGCGGAAGCGCTGCAATGGTTCGAGAAAGCCGCCAATGGCGGGGATACGTTTGCCATGTATTACCGTGGCCTGATCGACGTACAGGAAGGCAAGCCGAGCAATGCAGAGCACTGGCTGATTCCTGCGATCGTCCAGGGTGACGAAGATGCCCTGTTCTTCCTCGCCGATCTTTGGGCAGCCGGCCATGCCGGCATGAGCGGAACCCCCGAGCGAGCCGTGAGCATGCTGGAGAGCCTGACGACCAGCGACGAGTACGGCGCGCGAGCGCGCCGCGAACTTGCGTCCCTGGCCATGCTGGGCCGAGGGATGCCGAAGAATCCGGAACGCGCCCGCGCGCTGCTGACCCAGGATGCCCGGGCCGGCGATGTGAAATCGCAGATCGATCTTGGCGTTGCTTTGCTCTATGGGCGGATCGGCCACGGCGAGCAGGCCAGTGGTCGCAAGTGGATGGAGCGTGCCATGGCCGCCCACTCGGACGATGCGATGGCCGCATTCGGCAGCTGGCTGTATTACCAGGGTACCGGGCCCGGCGACCGTGCGCGCGGACTGGCCTTGAGCCGAAAGGCGGCAGACCGCGACGACACCACGGCGATCAACAATGTTGCCTGGTATCTATGTGTTTCGTCGGATCAGCGGGTGCGTGACCCGGCTGCTGGCTTGGTGTATTCCAGAAAACTCGAAGCTCATCCCGAGATCGGACCTTCGGCCCTCGATACCGTCGCCGCCTGCGAAGCATCGGTGGGGCACTATGCGCGTGCGGTCGAGTTGCAGCAGCGGGTAGTCGACAGTGCCAAGGGTCTGTCGGCAGCGGGCCCGGACAACCTGAAGGAGATGCAGGCACGGTTGGCCTTGTATCAGGCAGGCAAACCGTATATCGAGGATCCGGCGATCTACTCGGGGCAGGATCAGATACCCTGACCAGTCAAATGCGTGTGATCGACAGTCTCGTCGGGTTTCATGCTAGCGTCGAGGTCGCGAAACCGCTGCAGGTTTGATCACGATGAGACCCCCGAACGAGTCCGGCGCACAGCGCCACACGCGCATCGTCGCCACCCTGGGTCCGGCGACCGATCCGCCCGAGGTGCTGGAGGCGATCCTGCGGGCCGGGGTCGATGTGGTGCGCCTGAATTTCTCGCACGGCGATCCATCCGGGCAAGTTGCGCGCGGCGAGGCGGTACGGGCGATGGCGGAACGCCTGGGCAAGGAGGTGGGCATCCTCGCCGACCTGCCGGGGCCGAAGATCCGGATCGAAACCTTTGCCGAGGGCAAGGTCAATTTGCGCGCCGGGCATCGGTTCGATCTGGTCGCAAGCACGGACGCGCCGCCCGGCGATGCGCACCAGGTGGGCGTCAGTTACCTGGAGTTGACCGGGGATGTGGCTGCCGGCGATGTTCTGCTGCTTGATGATGGACTGGTGCAGTTGCGTGTTGATGCAGTGGAGGGGGAGCGCATCGTCACCACCGTGCTCAACGATGGCGTGCTGTCCAACCGCAAGGGCCTGAACAAGCAGGGCGGCGGCCTGTCGCTGGGCGCGATCACCGAGCGCGACCGCGAGCTGATCGTGATCGCCGCCGGCATGGGGGTGGACTTCATCGCGGTGTCGTTCTGCCGCACCGCCGAGGACATGCACGAGGCGCGGCGGGTGGCGCGTGCACACGGCAGCCGCGCGGCCTTGGTGGCCAAGATCGAGCGCGCCGAGGCGATCGACAACCTCGGCGAGATCGTCGACGCCAGCGACGTGGTGATGGTCGCACGCGGCGATTTGGGCGTGGAAGTCGGCGATGCCGAACTGCCGGGCCTGCAGAAGAAGATCATTCGCGAGGCGGTGGCGCGCAACAAGGTGGTGATCACCGCAACCCAGATGCTGCAATCGATGGTTGACAGCCCGATGCCGACCCGCGCCGAAGTGCTGGACGTGGCCAATGCAGTGATCGACGGCACCGACGCGGTGATGTTGTCGCAGGAGTCGGCGGCAGGGCACTGGCCGGTGCGTGCGGTGGAAACGATGGCGCGGATCTGCACCACCGCCGAGCGTCAATTCGTCGCCGATACCGATTTCGAGAAGGCCGAACGCGAGCTGGAGCGCGCTGACCACGCCATCGCGATGGCGACCATGTTCCTTTGCGAACACGTCGGCATCCGCGCGGTGGTGGCGATGACCGAATCCGGCGGCACCGCACGCTATCTGTCGCGGTTCCGTTCGGCGGTGCCGATCTACGCGTTCTCGCACCACGCCGATGCGCGCCGGAAGATGGCCCTGATGCGCGACGTGTTCCCGATGGATTACGACAGCCGCGGCCAGAGCCCGCGCGAGGCTGCGCGTGGTGCCGTGCGCGCCTTGGTCGAGGCCGGCTTGCTGGTGGCGGGCGACCGGGTGGTGTTCACCAGCGGCGAGCATATGCAGACGCGCGGCGCGACCAACACCCTGCGGCTGCTGGAAGTGGGGCCGGACGGGCAGGCGACCGGGCTGGGGGAGTTGTAGGGTCTGCGTATTTGAATTGAGGCGTATCGATCCTGTGGTGCCTTTGGTGATCTTGATGACGTCTTCCTCATCGTCATGTCGTCGATGCGGGACACAAGGAGTCTCATGCACATCCCGAAAATCTGGACGAAAGCCAGCGCCGATTGCACGAATCCGAACAATGAAACGTTCCAGGTGTCTGCCTGGGGCTGGGGGCAGGAACTGGAGGAAGCGCAGCATGAAGCGTCCTCCCGTCTCGCGCGGCTGGTGCAGCGGATACGGTTTGGCGAGCCGTTTCCGGATGCGTACAGCTATGGCAGCCGTCCGGTGCGGGAAGAAATCCTGGAAACCTTCGATGGGACGGCAGGGGGCCAACCGGATGCGGTCCTGACCCGCAATCGCTACGGTGCCATCGTCCTGAATACGGCGCGGCTGCTGTTTCTGGATGTCGATCTGCAGCCACCCAGCCTCACGCAGCGGATTTTGAGCCTGTTCTCGGCATCCCGATCCACAGGTGAGGCCGAGGCCGTGGCGAAATTGCGCAAGGCGCTGCAGCAATTCGGCGGCACCACGTTCCGACTGTATCGCACCGCCGCCGGCTTGCGCGTGATCGCCATTGATCGGGCATTCGATCCCGAGGGAAGCGAGGCGCAAGCGTTGATGCAGGCGACCGGCACCGATCCCTGCTTTGCCCGTCTTTGCCGTGTACAGAAATCGTTTCGTGCGCGGTTGACGCCCAAACCGTGGCGGTGTGCGTGCCCGCTGCCGGCTGGCGTCCACCCGCGTACCGATGCTGCCTTGCAGCGGCAATTTGCCGATTGGGTTGGACGTTACGAGCAGGCGTCGAACAAGCACGCCACCTGTCGCTATCTGGAGACGATCGGCACGGGCAACTGCGATGCCGAGACGGAGCGGCTGATCGCCGTCCATGACAGGATTGCACGCTGCAACGAAGCCTTGCCGCTGGCCTGATCTGCCCGCGGAGGCGGTGGCCGATGCCCGGGTGCGCGCAGGCTATAATGCGCGATTCCCTTCCGACCCGAGCCATCCACATGAGCATCGAACAACTCGCCGAAATCGCCCGGGCCATGGTTGCGCCGGGCAAGGGCATCATCGCGATCGACGAATCCTCCGGCACCTGCAAGAAGCGCTTTGATGGCGTCGGCATCGAGTGCAGCGAGGAGAATCGCCGCGCCTACCGCGAGCTGCTGTTGACCGCGCCGAACGCCAACCAGTACCTGTCCGGCGCGATCCTGTACGACGAAACCATCCGCCAGTCCACCAAGGCCGGCGTGCCGTTCGCCAAATACATGCTGGACAACGGCATGATCCCCGGCATCAAGGTCGACAAGGGCACGGTACCGCTGGCCGGGTTCCCCGGCGAATTGGTGACCGAAGGTCTCGACGGCCTGCGTGATCGATTGAAGGAGTACTACAAGCTCGGCGCGCGCTTTGCCAAGTGGCGTGCGGTCATCACGATTGGCGACGAGACGCCTTCCGGCACCTGCATCGAGGCCAATTGCCATGCGCTGGCGCGCTATGCCGCGCTGTGCCAGGAGCAGGGGCTGGTGCCGATGGTCGAGCCCGAGGTGCTGATGGATGGCGATCACGACATCGAGGCCTGCTACGAGGTCACCGAGGTGGTGCTGCGTTCGCTGTTCGATGCGCTCTACAACAACAACGTGATGCTGGAAGGCACCATCCTGAAGGCATCGATGGTCGTGCCGGGCAAGGACTGCGCGGAGCAGGCCAGCGTCGAGGAAGTGGCCGAATCCACCCTGATGTGCCTGAAGTCGGCGGTGCCGGCGATCCTGCCGGGGATCGTGTTCCTCTCCGGCGGCCAGAGCGACGATGCCGCCACCGCGCACCTCGACGCGATGAACCGGATGGGCCCGAACCCGTGGCCGCTGTCCTTCAGCTATGGCCGCGCCATGCAGCAGGCGGCGCTGAAGCTGTGGGCTGCCGACATGACCGGCAACTATGCCAAGGCGCAGGCCACCGTGTTCGAGCGCGCCAAGGCCAATGGGCTGGCGGCGCTGGGTGAGTGGGAAGGCTGAGGAAACACCCTATCGCTGCAGTATTGAGGACGCCGGCCAAGTGCCGGCGTTCCTGTTTTGGGCTACCGTAACGGCAAGTCAGCTTGGGATCCGCGCAGCGGAGCGGTGGCCGCAATGACGCAAGTGGCGCAGCAAATCGTGGAAGCACTGGCGCGCGGCGACAAGCTCACCGCGATCAAGCTGGCCCGGCAGTCCGGCGGTGGCAGCTTGAAGGAAGCCGTCGAACTGATCGAGTCGATGTCCGGCAACGACGCCCGTGGCATCCAGCTACGAGTCCAGAAAGCGATCAACGCGGCCAAGCAGGCCGCCGGCGAACACGACCAGCACACGCATGCTCAATCCATGCAGGCAGCGCGGCAGGCCAACAACCGCAGGCCGACCGTGGTCATGGGCGATGCGCCCGGCAGCATGCGCTGGGTCTTGATTGCGTTGGCGGTGGGGGCAGGCGCGGTGTGGCTGATACTGGGCTGACACGGGCTTGACGCGTCGTCGGGGCGACCCTCGGTCTTGTGGCCATCCAAACCGATGGCACGGGAGGCCGGGGCCGCGCGCCCGTAGAATCGTCGGTTTCACCGCAATGGTTCGGATCATGATCGTGCGTCTGGCGCACCTGTTCACGCTCGCGGCGCTGGCCTTGGTCGTGTTGGGCCTGTCTGCCTGCGGCAAGGGCGATGGTGCGGGCCGTGGCGGTCCGGGTGGCCGCAGCAACGCGCCGCCGGCGGTCACCGCGCAGCGCGTGCAGGAGCAGGACTGGACCGACGTGCTGGCGGCGTTGGGGACGGTCAAGGCGCACGAGGCAGTGACGGTGACCGCAAAGGTCAGCGAGACCGTTGAGCGGGTACATTTCGATAGTGGCCAGGAAGTCGCGCGCGGTGCGCCGCTGCTGACCTTGAGCGGCCAGCAGCAACAGGCCTTGCTGGCCTCGGCCCAGGCCCAGCTGGCTGACGCGCAACAACAGTTTCAGCGGATGAGTCAGTTGGCCGCGCAGCAGTTGGTCGCACGCTCTGCGTTGGACAGCGCGCGCGCAAGCCGTGACGCGGCCAGTGCACAAGTGGCGCAGATCAGTGCCAACCTGTCTGATCGGGTGATCCGCGCGCCGTTTGCCGGCGTGCTGGGCATCCGCCAGGTCAGCCCCGGCGCGCTGGTGACGCCGGGTACGGTGATCGCCACCCTCGACGATATTTCGCGCGTCTATGTCGATTTCCCGGTGCCGGAAACCGAGCTTGCCGACGTGGCTGTGGGCCAGACACTCGACGGTCGTGTCGATGCCTGGCCCGGGCGTAGCTTCACTGGCACGGTCGAAACCGTTTCCGCACGCCTGGATAGCGCCACCCGCGCGGCGATGGTGCGCGGCAGCTTCGCCAATCCGGAGCGCTTGCTCAAGCCGGGCATGCTGGTCAACATCGGCATCGTGCGCGCAACGCGCAAGGCCATCGTGGTGCCGGAGATCGCGGTGCAGCAGGTGGGCAGTGAAACCTTCGTGTGGCGGCTCAAGGTCGACGGCACGGTCGAGAAGGCCGACGTCGTGGTGGGTGGGCGCGTGCCTGGCAAGGTCATGCTGCGCTCCGGCATCAAGCCGGGTGAGCGGATCGTGGTCGAAGGCACCGGCAAGCTGCAGGCGGGGATGAAAGTCGCGGCCGACGGCCAGCCGCAAGCGAACCCGGCGCGCTGAGTCATGCAGCTGTCCGATCTTTCGATCAAGCGTCCGGTGCTGGCCACCGTGATGAGCTTGCTGCTGGTCGTGCTCGGAACGATGAGTTTCCTGCGCCTGACCCTGCGCGAACTGCCGGCGATCGACCCGCCCATCGTCTCGGTGCAGGTGGATTATCCGGGCGCATCCGCGGGCGTGGTCGAGACCCGGGTCACCAAGCCGCTGGAGGATGCGCTGGCCGGGATCGAGGGGATCAACACCATCGATTCCAACAGCCAGAACGGCAGTTCGCGGATCAGCATTGAATTTTACGCAAGTCGCGACATCGAGGCGGCCGCGAATGATGTGCGCAATGCGGTCAGCCGGGTCGCTGATCGCATGCCGGAGGAAGCGCACGCGCCGGAAATTTCCAAGGTCGAAGCCGATTCCGACGCGATCATCTGGTTCAACCTGCGTTCGACCAGCATGGACCAGATGCAGATGTCGGACTATGCGCAGCGCTATCTGGTGGATCGCTTCTCCAGCTTGCAGGGCGTGGCGCGGGTGTTCCTCGGCGGCAGCCAGCGCTATGCGATGCGGGTCTGGCTGGACGGCAACCGGCTGGCCGCGCATGGGTTGACCGCTGCCGATGTCGAGCGCGCCTTGCGCGCGGAAAATGTCGAGCTGGGTGCGGGCCGGATCGAATCCACCGACCGCGATTACATCCTGCGGGTGGCGCGTGACTACACCACGCCGGAAGCCTTCGCGCAGATGCCGCTGGGCAAGGGCAGCGATGGCTACGTAGTGCGACTGGGCGACGTGGCGCGGGTTGCGCTGGAATCGGCCGAACGCCGCGCCTACTACCGAAGCAATGGCGAGCCGGCGATGGGCATCGGCATCGTCAAGACCTCGACCGCCAACAGCCTGGAAGTGGCCGAGGAAGCCAAGGCCGAGGCCGACCGCATCCGCCCCAGCTTGCCGCAGGGCACCGACATCTACGTCGCCTTCGACAGCACCACCTTCATTTCCGCGGCGGTGTCGCGGGTGTACGAGACCCTGCTGGAAGCCATCGCGCTGGTGCTGCTGGTGATCTGGCTGTTTCTCGGCAGCGTACGCGCGGCGCTGATCCCGGCGGTGACCGTGCCGGTTTGCGTGATCGCCTCCTTCATCGCGCTGTATGCGTTCGGTTTTTCGATCAACTTGCTGACCTTGCTGGCGCTGGTGTTGTGCATTGGCCTGGTGGTCGATGACGCCATCGTGGTGGTGGAAAACATCCAGCGTCGCGTGGACCTTGGTGAGCCGTCTTTGGTCGCGGCGCGGCGGGGCACCAAGCAGGTCGCATTCGCGGTGCTGGCCACCACCGCCGTGCTGATCGCGGTGTTCCTGCCGGTCGGTTTCCTGCAGGGCAATACCGGGCGGCTGTTCCGCGAGCTGTCGGTGGCGCTGGCGGCGGCGGTGGCGATTTCCGCCTTCGTCGCGCTGACCTTGACGCCGATGTTGGCCTCCAAACTGCTGCGACCACATACCGGCCCGCACGCCGTACACGAGAACCGCGTCAGTGAATGGCTGAACGCACGCTTCCAATCGATGGCCGGCCGCTATCGCCGCCTGCTGGACCGCCACGTCCATCGCATCGGCTTGTTCGGCACGCTGATGCTGGTGGCCTTGGTCGCGCTGGTGGCACTGTTCAAGCTGTTGCCCAGCGAGCTGGCGCCCGCCGAGGATCGCGGCAATTTCATGCTGATGATGGAAGGCCCCGAGGGCGCGGGCTTCGATTACACCGTCGCGCAGATGAAGCAGGTGGAGGCGATCCTCGCCACCGAGACCGGGCCGGACAAGCCCATCCTGCGCGCCAATCCGCGCGTGCCCGGCAGTTTTGGCGCCAGCGAGGAGATGCATACCGGGCGGGCGATGATCTTCCTGCAGCCCTGGGACAAGCGCAGCAAGAGCACTGCCGAGCTGGCCAGCGAACTCGAACGCAAATTCTCCGGGCTGACCGGCGTGCGCGTGCGTTCGATGGTCGGCGGTGGCTTGGTGCGCACGCGTGGACAGCCGTTCCAGCTGGTGTTGGGCGGGCCAGACTACAAGGAGCTGGCGCAGTGGCGCGACATCATGCTGGCGAAGATGGCCGAGAACCCCGGCCTGGTCGGTGCCGATTCCGATTACAAGGAAACCCGTCCGCAGATGCGGGTGGTGATCGATCGCCAGCGTGCCGCCGACCTTGGCGTGTCGGCCTCGGATATTGGCTTGGCGCTGCAAACGATGATGGGTGGCATCCGCGCCACCACCTTCGTCGACAATGGCGAGGAATACGACGTGATGCTGCAGTCGGACCGCGCCGGTCGCGATTCGGTGGCGGCGCTGGAATCCCTGCAGGTGCATGGTCGCGATGGCACCCTGGTGCCGCTGTCGAACCTGGTTTCGCTGCATGAGATCGCCGAGCCGGGCACGCTCAACCGCTTCAACCGCCTGCGTTCGATCACCCTCAGCGCACGCCTCGCGGAAGGGTATCCGCTGGGTGAGGCGGTGGCGTGGGCACAGCAGGCGGTCCGCGCCAACCTGCCGGATTACGCGCAGGTCAGCTGGAAGGGCGAATCGCGCGAATTGCAGCAGTCCGGCGGCGAAGTGCTGGTGACCTTCGCGCTGGCCCTGCTCATCGTCTACCTGGCGCTGGCGGCGCAGTTCGAAAGCTTCCTGCACCCGTTGGTGATCATGCTCACCGTGCCGCTGGGCGTGCTCGGCGCGCTGATTGGCCTGTGGCTGACCCACGGCACCCTGAATCTGTTTTCGCAGATCGGCATCGTGATGCTGGTCGGTCTTGCCGCCAAGAACGGCATCCTGATCGTGGAATTCGCCAATCAATTGCGCGATGCCGGACGCAGCATCCACGACGCCATCGTCGAAGCCTCCGCCATCCGCCTGCGCCCGATCCTGATGACCTCGATTGCAACCGTGATGGGTGCGTTGCCGCTGGTGATCTTCGGCGGTCCGGGCGCGGCCAGCCGCGCGACCATTGGCGTGGTGGTGGTGTTCGGCGTGTCGTTCTCGACCCTGCTGTCGCTGTTCGTGGTGCCGGCGTTCTATGCCCTGCTGGCCAAGTACACGCACTCACCGGAGGCGCTGGCGCACGCGCTGGAGCAGCAGGAGGCGCAGGCGCCGCAGGCGGGTGGACACGCGTAAGGGCGAGCCTGCGATGCCGGCATCCCAGCGCAAGCTGGGTTCAGCTTTCCTGTACTACGTTGCAGCAGTGGATTGGACAGACATCTGACTGTCGTTGGGGCACTGGGTTGATGATGAAGCCCGGCAATGCCCGGGAATCGCAAGCGCCCAGGCCCGCCCTGCGGTGGCCACAGGCCCCGTTCGCGAATCCTGAACGCTGGCTGGCTGGAACGCCGGAAATCCGGGAGGCATGACTTTCGGCAGGTGTTGTCTTGTTTTGGTGTGTTACATTACTACCACACCGATCAAGGAGAACACCATGTACACCCAAACCAAATCCTACCTCCGCAACCGTACCGCCAACAGCCAGCGCGCCACCCGCAATCGCGCCGCATCCTTCCTGCCCGAGCTGGGCAATGATCGGGTCATCGGCCTCGGCTACGGCCGCAGCAGCGGCTACGGCGTGATCGACAGCGTGGTCCCGGGTTCGCGCCTGCAGTTCCGCTACCGCTGAGCGTAGGGTCGACCGCTGGTGCTCACCAGCTCCGGGAAGAATCCCTCGAAGGCGGCATCGATTGCCGGCGCTTCCCGGCGCAGGAGGTCGAGACAGGCAACCAGCCGATCACCGTTGCGCGACAAGCGCGTCGCGATGCCGACCACGGCGTGATCCACGCTTTCACGATGTTGGTACGAACCCAGCCAGTCCTGCGCGGTCATGCGCGGCAACATGGCGGCCAGCCGCGCAGGTAGCTGAGCGTGCCGCTCGGCCAGGATGCGGTAGACGCGGGCACTGAACGCATCCAGTGAACCGGCATCCCACTGCGCCCAATCACGGGCGAGGCAGTGGTCGAAATACACGTCGAGCGCGATTCCCGCGTAGCGACGCAAGGTGCCGAAACGTGCGCGCGCCGCGATCACCTCCGGGTGGCTGTCGGTGTAGCGATCGATGAAGCGATGTCGAACGATCTCCTCGCGTACCGGCACTGGCCAATCCAGCAGCGCCTGCTGCCCGTGCACGAAGTCGCCGAGCATGGCACCGAGGATCGCATCGTCCGAGTGCCGCGCCAGCCACGCATGGGCGAGATAGTTCATCCGCACAGGGTAGTGGCAGAATCCGCGCTGGGGGATTCAGCGTGAAGGCGAGACCGGCACTTGCTTGAAAAGTGCGGTGGAATGGTCTTCCAAGACCTTGCGGTCGTGGCCGACGCCGGGGATCCATTCGAAGCGAGGATTGGCGCTGGCCGCGCGATCCCTTCCCGGATGCAGGTCCGGAATCCGGCGCAAGGCATGACGCGGACGCATCAACCAGGCTTGGTCGCCGCGACGGGTTTGCAATCCGGGCCCAGTGCGGTGGCGTCGATGCCAACGCAGAGCCGGAAATCCTGCAGGCCCGCGATCTGGCGGCTTTCGCCGCGTGCGACCTTGAAGCGCTGCAGTGGCGCGAGCGCGCAGTCTTCGTCCGCAGCGCAGGCATCCGGATACAGGGTGTAATGACACCAGCCGCTGTCGCTGGTCTTGCAGTCGAACCTGGCCACGCCGTCCTGGACTTGCGCCTTGCTGACCAGCACGTCGTGACCGCCGTTGGCGATGTGGTTGCTGTAACTGGTGCCGCCCAGCGAACAGCCGCCGAGGGCAAGCAGGAATTGCAGGAGCGCGATGAGTTTGGTCTCGATCACGGTGCACCTCACATGTGCTTGAACAGGGTCATGAAGGGTTGGCTGACGGTCAGGGTTTCCGGCCGCTGCTTGAGCCGGACCGTGCCGCGGCCAGTGTCGTCACGGGTGATCCCGGCGATTGCCTTGAGGTTGACGATGGTGCTGCGGTGGATCTGCTTGAAGGTGTTGCCGTCCAATCGAGGCAGCAATTCGCGCAGCGAGCTGCGCAGCAGGGCCTCGCCTTCGGCGGTGACGACCGTGGTGTATTTCTGGTCGGCGCGGAAATAGGCGACATCGTCGATCAGGATCAGGCGGGTTTCCCGGCCTGCGCTGGCGGTCAGCCACGTCAGCGGCTCCACCGAGGCGGTCGATTTCGGCAGTGCGCCGAGTTTGTCCAGCAGGCTGGCGAGCGAGGCCGCATCCGGCAAGGTGTCGCGGGCCTGCAGGCGGGCGACGGTGGCGTCCAGTCGCTCCGGCTTGACTGGCTTGAGCAGGTAATCAATCGCGCCGCGGTCGAAGGCATCGATGGCGTATTGGTCGTAGGCGGTGACGAACACGATCCGGGTGCGCGGGCTGGCGTCGGCCGCGGCGGCGGCGACTTCAAGGCCAGTCAGGCCGGGCATGCGGATATCGAGGAAGGCGACGTCGGGCTGGTGCTCGGCCAGTGCATCGACTGCGCTGGCGCCGTCTTCGCACTCTTCCACGATCCGCAACGCCGGCCAGGCGCGGGCCAGCTCGGCCACCAGCGCCTGTCGCAGCAGGGCTTCGTCCTCGGCCACGATGCAGGTGACGGTGTCATTCATGGGTGTTTGCTCCGGAAGCGGGAACCGTCAGGGTGGCGGCAACGCCACGCGGGAAATTGGCCGCCACCGTCAGCGCGGCCGCGCCGTTGTAGCGCAGGCGCAGGCGTTCGCGCACGTTCTTCAAGCCGATGCCGGTGCCGTGGGTCTGCGTGTTGAATCCGTCGCCATCGTCGGCCACCGTGATGGCCACCGTGTCGTCGTCGCGGCGGGCGCGCAGCCAGATCGTGCCGCCGCCGGTGCGTGGCTCCAGCCCATGCTTGATCGCATTCTCGACCAGGGTCTGCAGCATCATCGCCGGCAACGGGGTCGCGCGCAGTTCCTCGGGGATGTCGGTCTGCACGCTGAGGCGCTCGCCCATGCGGATTTTCAGGATTTCGAGGTAGGCCAGCGCGCGTTCCAGCTCGGTGCCGACGCTGGACATCTCGTCTTCGGCATTGGGCAGCGAGCGACGCAGGTACTGGATGAGGTGTCCGAGCATGGTTTCGGCGCGTGCCGGGTCGCTGCGGGTCAGCAGCTGCGCGCTGGCCAGGGTGTTGTAGAGGAAATGCGGCTCGACCTGGGCATGCAGCAGATGCAGCCTGGCTTCGCTGAGTTCCTTCTCGGTGGCGGTCTGCGTGGCACTGGCTTGTTCGTTGCGACGGCGTTCGCCGATGCGGCGGGTGATCGCCCGCGAGATCGCTTCGGCGTTCTCGAAATTGGTGCCATCGTCCACCAGGAACCAGTCACTCCAGCCCGGGCATTCCGGCTCGCAGATCAGGGTCACGCGGCCGCTTTCGCCGGCCGGCAGCACGGTGGCATGCAGGAGATTGTCCTCGGGCGCGAACCACAGCAACGGATTCCAGCGACGCAGCAGCGGCTCGCCGTACAACTGCGGACGGGCCACCTTGGCGCGCAACTGCAGGCTGTCGCGCGCGCTGTTGACGTCCTTCACCCCGGGCAATTCGCGGATCGCGGCATCGACCAGATCGAAGGCTTCGCCGGCCTCCAGCGGGATTTCGATCAACCGCTTCTGCCGATTGTCGAGCGTCTCGCTGTCGATCCGGCCGGCGACCAGCTGCACGCGGTGCAGGTGCGAGAACGCGCCGGCGATCACCAGACCCATGGTGCCGAACGAGAACAGCACCGCCGGCAGTTCGAAATCGCCGATCAGCGGGAGGCTGGAATACATCGAAACCACGGCAATCACGGCCAGACCCCAGGCCAAGGTGATGCGGAGCAAGAAGTAGAGACGTTTGAACATGGGCGTCAGGATGCGCTGGAGACGAGGCTGAGGATAGTCATGCCGGTGGCGGGCGAAAGCGGCTTGCGACGGAACCGGCGCGTGGCTGGACGAAGCCCGTTCTGGCGGGCGTAGACTGCGACGAAGAGGACCTTGCATGGACCATGTTGCGGCAGACAAGCAGGCCAGTGATGCCCTTTCCGTGCCTTGGGAAGGCCGCGACGCGATCACCCGCAGCGGGGTCCTGAACCGCATCCTCGTGCGCATCGCGCGCGAGGCGTTGCAGGGCGATAGTCTGGATGCCTTGATGCAGGGGATTTGCGACTGCCTGGTGGCGGAGCTGCCCGTCGCCATTGCCAGCGTGATCCTGCTCGACGAACCGGGCACGCATTTCATCCACGAGGTCTATGCGGGCGAGTTCACCCTCTCGCCGCTGCCCTCCGAAGGTGCCTGGCCGGTCTCGCGTGGCTGCGCAGGGCGCTGCGCGCGGATGGGCGTGGCGCAACTGGTTGCCGATGTCGACACGGACCCCGACTACGTGGCCGGCAATGCCGATGTGCGCAGCGAGTATTTGATCCCGATTCGCCATCGTCAGCGCATGCACGGCGTGCTCAATCTTGAGTCCACGCAGGCCGATTTCTTCGACGCGGACGTTTGCCGCGTGTTCGATGCAGTGGCCGACTTGGTCGCCGCTGCGATCCACTTCGCACGCATGGCAGACGAGTTGCAAGCTGCCAATGGCAAGCTGGAACAGCTGTCGATGATCGACGGATTGACAGGGATTGCCAATCGCCGCCATTTCGACGAGGAGCTTCAGCGGCAGTGGTTGCGGCTTGCGGGCGTGCAGCAGCCACTGGCTCTGCTGATGGTCGATGTCGATGCCTTCAAGGCATTGAACGATGCCTGCGGCCACCTGTACGGCGATGAATGCCTGCGCGAGTTGGCGCGTGTCTGCGAAGGCCAGGCCGCCTGCGCGGGATTGGCGGCACGCTACGGTGGCGAGGAACTGGTCCTGCTTCTGCCCGGTAAAGACATGCAATCGGCGGTTGCCATTGCAGAGGCGCTGCGTGCGCAGGTCGAAGCATTGGCGCTGCAGCATCCGACATCCGCGGTCGGGCCGTTCCTCACGGTCAGCGTCGGTGTCGCCAGCCGGGTCCCCGGTCCATGCGAGGCTCCCGAGCAGTTGCTGGCCGATGCCGATCGTGCCCTGTATGTCGCCAAGGCACAGGGCCGCAATCAGATCCGGCGCGCGGAGTGAGCGGATTTGCGATGTGATCGCGCTTCTGGACGGGCGCGTGTTTCCCCGGCATGCATCCGGGTAGACTGGCTGCGGGGGAAGCGATGGATAGCCAGGACGAACATGCAATGTCGGACTGCGGAGACCGGCAACTGCCTGACGCGCAGTCTGGTTCTGCGTGGCGCAGGGGTTTGACCCGCGTACTGGTACGCATCTCGCGTGAAGCCCTGCAGGGTGCCGAGCTCGACACGATCCTGAAAGGGATCTGCGATTGTCTGGTCACCGAATTGCCGGTGCCGATCGCCAGCATCAACCTGCTGGATGATCCGCCCACCCGCTTCCTTCGTTATGTGCAATCCGGCGAATTGATGCTGGATGCCTCCCCCATCGCCGATGGCTGGCCGATCACTCGTGGCGTATCCGGGCGCTGCGTGCGCCTCGGCGTGCCGCAGCTGGTCAACAACGTGCATCTCGATCCCGATTACATCGTCGGAAATGCAGAGGTGAACAGCGAATACCTGGTGCCGATCCGGCATGGCAGGCGCATGCACGGCGTGCTGAATATCGAAAGCCTGCACGCCGATTTCTTCGATGCCGAAGCCTGCATGGTGTTCGACGCCGTCGCCGATCTGGTCGCAGGTGCGATCCACTTCGCGCGGATGACGGAAGAGCTGCAACTCGTGAACCACAAGCTGGAGCGGCTGTCCTTGCTTGATGGACTGACCGGGATAGCCAATCGACGACATTTCGATGCGGAATTGCAGCGGCATTGGCTGCAACTGGCAGCGGTACGGCAACCCTTGGCCTTGCTGATGGTCGATGCCGATGCGTTCAAGGCGTTGAACGATTCTCGTGGCCATTTGTACGGAGACGAATGCCTGCGCGAGCTGGCACGCAGCTGCGAGCGCATGACCGGTGACGATGGTGTGGCCGCACGATTCGGAGGGGAGGAGTTGGCCTTGCTGATGCCGGGGCGTGCACTGCCCGCGGCGCTTGCAGCCGCCGAGGCATTGCGTGCCAAGGTCGAAGCCTTGGCAATGCTGCATCCGGCATCACCGGTGGCAGCTTGCGTCACCGTCAGCGTCGGGGTGGCGGTGTTGCAGCCTGATCCGGAAGCTCAGCCGGAGCAGCTGATCGCGCTGGCCGACCGTGCACTGTATGCGGCAAAGCAGCAAGGCCGCAATCGCGTTTGCCATGCCATGCCGGACGCCTGAGTCAGGCAGCACCTACCCGCGTCCGCACCGCCTGCATGTCGCGCACCGGGCGAACCTCAATACTGCCGAAGCGCGCCCAGGGGAACTGCATGGCGATCCGCATTGCGTCCTCCATGGTCTCCGCTTCGATCAGATTGAAGCCGGCCAGGAATTCGCGGGTTTCCGCGAACGGGCCGTCAGTGACACGGGTCAAGCCTTCGCGTACGCGCAGGGTGCGTGCGGTCTGCGGGGCTTCCAACTGCTGCGAGCCCAGCAGGCAGCCATCCTCCCGCAGCGCATCGGCCTTGGCGAAGCAGCCCTGCATCAGACGGTCGTACTCTTCGACGGGCAGTTCGGCCAGCAGAGCGGGGTCGATGTGGATTAGGGTCAGGAACTGCATGGGTGACTCCGGGCGGGTCATGCGTGGGGCGTCGAGGCGAAACCATTTTCCACGAGATGTCGATTCTGGTGTTCGCCATTCGTCGCATTGGATGAAGGATCGGAAACCCGGTCCGGACAACCGGGAGGAACAATGAAAGTCATGGTGATGGTGAAGGCGACGACGGAGTCCGAAACCGGCGTGATGCCGAGCACGGAGATGTTCGAGGCGATGGGCAAGTTCAACGAGGCGCTGGTTGACGCCGGGGTGATGCTGGCTGGCGAGGGCCTGCATCCGAGTGCCCGCGGCGTCCGCGTGGCCTTCGATGGTCCCGGGCGGCGGGTGATCGACGGCCCGTTCGCGGAAACCCGCGAGTTGGTTGCCGGTTTCTGGCTGTGGCAAGTGCGCTCCATGGACGAGGCGATCGAATGGGCCAAGCGCTGCCCGAATCCGATGCCGGGACCTTCGGAGCTGGAATTGCGGCCGATCTTCGAGGCCGATGACTTCGGGGAGGTGCTGACCCCGGAACTGCGCGAGCAGGAAGAGCGTCTCCGCGCTCGAATTGGCAACTGATTCCCGACCACAGGAGCTACGACCATGAAACTGATTCCGTATCTGATGTTCTTCAATGGCGACTGCAGTGCCGCGTTCGATTTCTATGCGCAGGCCCTGGGCGGCACGATCGTCGCGAGGGTTGCCTATGGCGACATGCCCGCGAATCCCGACCAACCGCCGTTGTCGGATGAGGCAAAAGCGCAGCTCGCCCATGTCAATTTGGTGGTGGGCGGCGCCTCGATCATGGGTGGCGATTCGATCATGGGCTGCAATGGTTCCGAACGGATCGACGGCCGCAATGACACCACGGTCAATATCGACGTCGACTCCATCGAGGAGGCGGAACGCGTATTCGCGGCCATGTCAGATGGCGGCAACGTGCGGATGCCGCTGATGGAAACCGAATGGTCGCACCGCTTCGGCATGTTCGATGATCGCTACGGCAAGCCGTGGATGATCAATTGCAACAAGCCGATGGTCTGACGCATTGCGTGTGGCTTCCGGCAATGGTGTCATCTGCGGATGAGTGCAGATGACATCCATCGCCGCCTTGACGCCCTGTGGCGAATGGAATCGCCCAGGCTGCTGGCGCGCTTGAGCCGTATCACCGGTGACATCGCCACGGCCGAGGAGCTGGCGCAGGACGTACTGGTTGTCGCACTGGAGCGCTGGCCGCGCGATGGCGTCCCGGATAACCCGGCGGCGTGGCTGATGCAGGCTGCCAGGCATCGCGGCATCGACCACCTGCGCCAACGCCAACTGCACGCTCGCAAGCAGGACGAATTCGGGGTCGAGCTGGAGTTGCACGGAGCCGACATGCAGGGCGACGACGCACAACGACTGGCGGACGATGACATCGGCGACGACCTGTTGCGCCTGCTGTTCGCCAGTTGCCACCCGGCCTTGCCGATGGAGTCGAAAGTAGCGCTGACCCTGCGTTTGCTGGGGGGCCTGACAACGCCAGAGATTGCCCGCGCCTTCTTGCAACCAGAGGCGACGGTGGCGCAGCGGATCGTCCGCGCCAAACGGACCCTGGCCGGGAAAAAAGTGCCGTTCGAAGTGCCGCGGAAGGCCGACTTCCCTCCGCGCCTGGATGCGGTGCTGGAAGTGCTCTACCTGGTCTTCAATGAAGGCTATGCGGCGACCAGCGGCGAGGCCTGGGTGCGACCCGCGCTATGCGATGAGGCGCTTCGCCTCGGACGCGTGCTGGCCGGACTACTGCCGACCGAGGCAGAGGTGCTGGGGCTGTTGGCCCTGATGGAATTGCAGGCGTCGCGGCTGCGGGCGCGCACCCAGGCCGATGGCACAGCGATCCTGCTGGAAGCGCAGGATCGCTCGCGCTGGGATCGCTTGCAGATCGCGCGTGGTCTGCAGCTACTGCAGCGCGCGCAACGGCTGGGAGGCGCTGCCGGGGCCTATGTCCTGCAAGCGGAATTGGCGGCTTGCCACGCACGCGCGCGACGTTTCGAGGATACCGACTGGCAGCGCATCGTGGCGGTGTACGACCGCCTGCTGCAGGTCATGCCCTCGCCGGTGGTGGCGCTCAACCGGGCGATGGCGGTGGCGCAGGCCAACGGAGCGGCCGCTGCGCTGCCCTTGGTCGAAGCCTTGCAGGAAGCGCGGCAACTGCAGGCCTACGCACCCCTGCATGCCGTGCATGGCGAACTGTTGCAGCGCCTGGGCCGGAAGGACGAAGCCCGCGAAGCATTTGCGCGCGCGGTTGCGTTGGCCACCAATCTGCGCGAGCGTGAGGCCTTGATGGCGCGCATCCAATGACAGGACGACAGGCACGACGAAGCCGCCCGCAGGCGGCTTCGTGCCAATCACGATGTGCGCAAGATCAGCGCGCAGCGACCGATTGCGGGAATTCCCGTCGTAGCCAGCTGTCGATCATCCGCTTCTCGTAGCGCAGCGGGTCGCTGTCATTGATCGAGCCGACATGCAGCAGGAAGGCCGGATCGGTGATGGTGCGCTCACCTTCCGCAACGACTTGGCCGCCGGTATCCAGTTCGCGGAATTTCACCACCATGCGCGGCGGATAGCTGTCGCGGACCACCCGGATGTCCTGCCCGGACAGCCCACGCCATGGCTCGTAGCGTCCTGCGCGCTGGATGTCGAGGATGGTCAGCTCAAGCCGGTTGCCGGGCGCGATGCGCTGGTCGGCTCGCTTGCGCATGTAGGTGGCCAGCTGGACCAGCCAGTCGCCGCGTGCCGCGGCATTGCGGTTGCCGCTGGAGGTGATGTCGCTGAAATGCGCCGGATCGGACCAGGCGACACTGACCGGGCCGGAACTCGGCAGCGAACGTGGTGCGTCCTTGGCGAGCATGTCGCCCGCGTACGCACCAGACGCACCAACCACCACGGCCAGTGCGAGGAAGAGGGAAGCCAAGCGAGGGGTCATGGGCGTGCTCCGTTCGGGTCTGGAGCCAGTCTGCTGCAAACGCGCGTGCTGCAGGCTGAACGCCGCAGCGCTCAGTCAGCTGCGGTTTCGTCTTGCCCGGCCGCGTCCTTGAACCAGGCCTCGACCTTGCCCCGGATCTTGAGCGTCATCGGCATGCCGTGCCGGTCCAGCGAGCGCCCGGCCTGCACCCGGATCCAGCCTTCACTGATGCAGTACTCCTCGACATTGGTCCGTTCGCTGCCGTTGAAGCGGATGCCGATACCGCGCTCCAGCAGGGCTTCGTCGTGGAACTTGCTGCGTGGATCGTTGCAGAGGCGATCGGGCGGGGTGTCGTGGGTGCTGTCTGTCATGAGGATGCTGCCGGTTTCCGAGGCCGACAGCATACCTGCTGCACGCCGTTCAGCCGAGCTTGCGCGTGGCCGCGAACGAGACCAGATTGCCGAGGCCGAGTGCACCGACCAGTACCGCGATCACGCCGGGAGTGACTTCGGTCCAGCCCGCAGACTGGACGATGCCAAAGCCCAGTGCCAGTGCAACCAGGGTGATGCCCCAGCGCAACGAGGACAGGCGCCGATTGGTCTCGTCGTTGCGCATGATCTGGGCGATCAGATCGGGTGAGCCATTGCTGCTGACCAGCTGCTTGCGTACCCGGGCATCAACCACGGCCTTGATCGAGTAGGCGATGGCGGCAAACAGGGTGATCGGGATGAAAATAGCGTAATCCATGGGGAACTCCTGCGGAAATTTGTCTGGGGTGGCCGGCCGCAAGGGCCGTTCAGACAAAGGGATACGGCGACGCGGCTGGCGGTTGCAATCGGCCATGGAGATGGCGGCAAGCAATGGATTCGCCTTGTGCAACCGACCGAGTGTGGGCGGTATCCATTGCAGCACACCCAAACCGAGCGCCACCCCATGATCCGAAGCAAGTCTTTACCCTTGATCCTCGCCGCGTGCTTGTCGTTGCCCGCGCTGGCGCAGGTTGCGACTTCGACGCCATCCGCAGGTCAGGCAGCGGCAACGCGGGTGCCCGCGCCGGCAGGAAGTCCTGCCCGGCAGGTGTTGGAGGCGTGGATGGCCGCCTTCAATGCGAATGATCGCGCCCAGCTGGAGGCGTTCCGTGATCGTTACCAGCCAACCTTCGACGTGGACGGCATGCTGGGATTCCGCAACCAGACCGGCGGCTTTCGTTTACTGCGTTGGGAGCCTTCCGACGTGGGCACGGCGCAGGCCTTGCTGCAGGAGGCGGGGTCGGAAACCGTGGCACGGATCAAGGTGGCG
Organism: Pseudomonadota bacterium; assembly: GCA_018242365.1. Taxonomy (GTDB): domain Bacteria; phylum Pseudomonadota; class Gammaproteobacteria; order Xanthomonadales; family Xanthomonadaceae; genus Thermomonas. The sequence goes on along the minus strand of JAFECB010000023.1, from coordinate 183,057 downwards.
ATGCACGCCGGCAAGCCACTGGCGCTCGACATCGAGGCAGTCGAGCGGCCTGCGGATCTGCGCATCCCGCGCTTGGGCGAGACGGCAGCGATCACTGCGCTGGCGGAGCGGGCCGATGCCGCGGCGAAGCACGATGCGTTTTCCGGCGTGTTGCTGGTCGCCCGTGGCGACAAGGTGTTGCTGCAACGCGCCTGGGGCCTGGCTGATCGCGCGGCCAACGTGCCGGTCACGCTGCAGACCAAATTCCGCTTGGGCTCGATGAACAAGATGTTCACGGCGGTCGCCGTATTGCAGCTGGTGCAGGCAGGGAAATTGTCACTGGATGGCAGCGTGGGCGACTACCTGCCGGGCTATCCGAATGCGAAAATCGCGAAGGTGACGGTTCGCCAGCTGCTCACCCATGCAGGCGGCACCGGAGATATCTTCGGGCCCGAGTTCGAGGCGCACCGCCTCGAACTGCGAACCCATGACGACTACGTGCGCCTGTACGGCGCGCGCGGGCCCGAGCATGCACCGGGCAAGGACTATCGCTATTCGAATTACGGCTACGTGCTGCTTGGAGACATCATCGAACACGTCAGCGGCCAGTCGTATTACGACTACGTGGATCAGCACGTGTTTGCACCGGCCGGCATGCATGACAGTGGGTCGCTGCCGGAAGCGGTGGATGTGCCGGGGCGTGCGCACGCCTATACCCGCAAGGACGCATCGTCGCCATGGATCGATGCCGCCGCCACGCTGCCGTGGCGAGGGACCGCCGCGGGCGGTGGCTACAGCACGGCCGGTGATCTGTTGAAGTTTGCCCGTGCGCTGCGTGCGGGGAAGCTGCTGCCGCCGGCATTGCTGGCCGAGGCCACGCGTCGGCAGACGCCGTGGTATGGCTATGGTTTCATGGCCGGCGAGCACAATGGCGTCACGGGCTACGGACATGGTGGCGGAAGCGAAGGCATGAATGCCGCTTTCGAGGTGTTCCCGGCGCAAGGCATCGTGTTGATCGGCTTGGCCAACATCGATCCGCCGGTCATTGAACGCATGGTCGATTACTACACCACGCGGATGCCGCTGGCGAATGCGTCGGTAGCGGCGCACTGATTGGTCTCGATGGTCGCCTATCGGGTGCATGTGCAGGCGGCGCACATGCGCGTCGCCCACCATTGGCGTGTTGGATGAAAAAATCCGCACGCCACTTGCAACCGACGGCGCGCAGGGCGTATCTCCTTGAGGATGGAAGCAGATCGCGCCCTTGTTGAATCCGTGCTGGCCAATCGCCCCGGTGCGTTCGAGCAGCTGGTGCGCGACTATCAGCGACTGTGCTGGCATGTGATCCAGCGCATGGTGCAGCACCCGGAAGATACGCGTGAACTGTGCCAGGAGGCCTTCCTGAGGGTGCACCGTTACCTGCCCCAGTACCGGTTTGACAGTCCGTTGAAATCCTGGATCGCGCAAGTGGCGTACTCGGTGGCGAAACGGCATCTGGAGCGCAAGAAAATCCCCTTGGTGGAGATGTTCGAAGGGGAGGATGGGGCTTCGCCCTACGACAACATCAGTGATGGTGTCGACATGCAGGCCCAGCATGCGCAGGCCGATGAAGCGCGCGCCTTGCACGACGCGATCGAACGCCTGCCACCGTTGCAGCGCACGATACTGACCCTGTATCACCTGGAAGAATTGCCGATCGGCGAAATCGCCGGGATCACCGGCGTTGCCGAAGGGACGATCAAGAGCCATCTGTTTCGCAGCAGAAACACATTGCGCGCACTGCTTGAGCCGCGCACGGGAGTTGCCGCATGAATTCGCAAACACCTGATTCCAGCCGTTGGCACGCGCAGGAAATGGCACGTCGCGGCGACCCTGCCGCCGACCCGATGGATTTGCGTGTCGCGCAGGCGCTGCGAAGCGCGCCCGACGTGCAGCTGCCGGAAGACTTCGCCAGCCAGGTCGCGGAGCTGGCGCGGGCACAGGGGGCGGAGGGCTTGCTGGAGCAACGCTTGTTGCGTGGTTTGCTCGTGCTGCTCGCCCTGTCGTCAGCAGTGACCGTGGCGTGGTATGGACGGGGCTGGGGAGCGGCCTTGGCGGGGCTGGTGTCGGGCGATTCGGCGGTACCGTGGATCGGCGTGGCCATCACTTGCCTGCTTGCCAACTGGGTGGGTGGCCTGCTGCGCCAGTGGCGGGGAGTTCAGGGGCTCACCACGGGCTGAGCGGCTGGTTACACTTTGTCGATGGCTTCTGCGCAACACGATCCCGTCCTCGCCGCCCTGCTGCATCCCTTCGTCAACGGCCTGTTGCCGTGGCCGCCGCAAGCCTTGTTCCTGCGCGCGCGTGCCGGGATCGCCGGACATGGGCGCGGCTTCGTCGCCACCCAACCATTCCGTCCCGAGGCGGTGAGTTTGCAGCGGGCCGGGATCGAACTGCTCGAGGAAGATGCGCTGCCTGCGGCGGCCTTCCCGCTGGTGCTGGTGTTGCCGCCGCGCCAGCGCGAGGAAGCGCGCGCGCTGTTGGCCAGTGCCTGCGCGGCGGTTGCACCGGGGGGCGTCGTGGTCGCGGCAGTGGCCAATGACGAAGGCGCGAAGACGCGCGAGGCGGAGCTGAAGCAATTGGCGGGAGGTGTGGCCACGCTCAGCAAGCACCATAGTCGGGTGTTCTGGACGCTGCCTGGCGCGCGCTTCGATCAGGCGCTGCTGCATGCATGGCAAGGCCTCGATGCAGCGCGCCGGATCGTCGCGGAGGACCTGCCGGGGGGCGGCTTCATGAGCCGTCCCGGTGTGTTTGCCTGGGATCGGGTGGATGCGGCATCCGCGCTGCTCGCGCAAGCGCTGCCTGCCGACTTGCGGGGACGGGTGGCCGACCTCGGCGCGGGCTGGGGCTATCTGTCGCTGCAAGTGCTGGCACGCTGCCCGCAGGTCAGCGCATTGGAGCTGTTCGAGGCCGATGCGCGCGCGCTGGACTTGGCGCGGCAGAATCTGGCCGGTGCGCGTGTGCCGGTGGGCTTCCATTGGCACGATGTCACTGCCGGGATGGAAGAGCGCTTCGATGCCATCGTCTGCAATCCGCCGTTCCACGCCATCGGACGTGGCGAGCGTCCCGACATCGGGCGCGCGTTCATTGCAGCAGCCAGTGCGGCGCTGAAACCCGGCGGGCGGCTGTGGCTGGTGGCCAATCGCCACCTGCCTTATGAGGATGCCCTCGGCACTGCCTTTGCGATGGTGCGGACCGTCGCGCAGCAAGGCGGTTTCAAGATCGTCGAGGCGGTGAAGGCATGAAGCTGGTCAAGCACATCGCCAACCTCGGTTACGGCAGCCGCAAGGATGTGCAGTGGATGTTCCGCGAGGGCCGGATCACCGATGCCGCGGGCGAGGTGCTGTACGCCGATGATCGACGCGATCACGACGACATCCGCATCGATGGACAAGCGCTGGACCCACCGACCGGCCTGCTGCTGCTGTTGCACAAGCCGGTCGGCTATACCTGTTCCAGCAAGGACCCGGGCCGCGTGGTGTTCGATCTGTTCCCGCCGCGTTACCGCGCACGCGAGCCGCAGTTATCCACCGTCGGCCGCCTGGATCGCGACACCTCCGGCCTGTTGCTGCTGACCGACGATGGCCAGTTGCTGCACCGGATCATCGCGCCGAAGTCGAAATTGCCGAAGGTCTATCTGGCCACGCTGGCGCAGGACCTGCGTGGTGACGAGGGGGCACTGTTTGCCAGCGGCGAATTGCTGCTGGAAAACGAAAAGACGCCGCTGCTGCCGGCCGAGCTTGCCGTGCTGGATACGCGCACGGCGCGATTGACCTTGCACGAAGGGCGCTATCACCAGGTGCGGCGGATGTTTGCGGCGGTGGGCAACCACGTCGAGGCCCTGCATCGCGAACGCATCGGTGGCCTCGATTTGGGCGTGCTGCCGCAAGGGCAGTGGCGGGCCTTGGGCGAGGCCGAGCGCGCCCGGCTGTTTGCGGGCGATATCGAGTGATGGCGCAGGCGACCTGCCAATCGGCAGGCGTCGGGCTCAATCGCGGAAGTTGTCGAACTGCAAGGGCAGTTCGAAGGTTTGCCCGCGCAGCAGCGCCATCGCCGCCTGCAGGTCATCGCGCTTCTTGCCGGTGACGCGCAGCTTGTCGCCGTTGATCTGCGAATCGACCTTGAGCTTGGCGTCCTTGATCGCGGACTGGATCTTCTTCGCCAGCTCGCGTTCGATGCCTTGCTTGACGGTGATCTTCTGGCGCGCTCCGGCGAGGTTGGTCTCGATGTCGCCGAACTCCAGGCAGCGCACGTCGATCTTCCGCGCGATCAGGCGCGCACGCAGGATGTCGGTCATCTGCTGCAGCTGGAAATCGCTGGGCGCGGACTGGGTGATCAGGTTGTCCTCGCGCACGAACTTCGCATCCACTCCCTTGAAGTCGAAGCGGGTGGTCAGCTCGCGGCTGGCCTGGTCGACCGCGTTGGTCAGCTCGTGGGTATCCACTTCGGAAATGATGTCGAACGAAGGCATGGCGTGGTGCAGCCGGGTTGCGTTGGCGCAAGGATACCCGTGCTTGCACCGCCATGCAGATCGAGCGTGGGAGGCCAAGCTGTTCCGAGGCCACCCACCGACATCGAGTCCGGCGCGTGGCCGGACCCGATGCAAGCAGCGCGATTACCTGCCGGAACGACGCGGTGCGAGGGTGCCGGCGGCCCGAGTGCCACGCAGGGCTGCGGCGACGCCTTGCGGGCAGACGTTCTGGTAGATGCAGGCGATCCATTCCGGGTGATCGACGAACGGATTGCGGTTGCCCTGGTAGGACTGCACCGCCTCGTTGCGCATCCGCTCGTAGTCGTCGACCGGATCTTCCTGGCTCCACTGCAGCAGCACCGACAGCAGGCCCATGTAGGCGACCGAGGCGTTGCCATTGGTGTTGACGATCAGCGAGGCATTGTCGGTCACCCGCAGGTCGGGCTCGGCGTAGCCGGTGCTGGCATTGGTGCCGCCTTCGTAGCGGATGTCCATGTACAGCACGGCGCGCGCCACATTGCCCTTCATCCCCTTCCAGGTCTGCCAGATGGTGCCGTCGGTCCAGTTGGAATTGCCCGGGAACACGCCGCTGCCACCGCCGCGACCGTTGTAGGCGGCGGTCGGGAACTCGGTGCAGCTGGCCGTGCAGTTGCCGTAGGGCTTGTTGCCGCGGGCGCTGTTGTAGCTGATGTCGGCGACCATCAGCATGTGCAGGTCGGTATAGGCGAAGTTGGACGCACCATCGACCGAGAAGCCCAGCGAGTTCGGCCAGGTGTGTTCGCGGTTGTAGTAGTTGTTGCCGCCGCCGGCCTTCGGATAGGCGGTGTTCTTGTAGATGTCGAGCACCTTGCTGGAATCGAGTGGATCCTCATCGGCGAAGTCGAGCACGTTCCAGGTATCGGTGGTGCTGGCCGAGTACGGGATCTTGGTGCTGGCCTGGATGATCGCGTGCAAGCTGGCGCGCAGGGCCGAGGCGCTGGAGGTGTTGACGCCGTTGTAATAGGCGCCGGCACCGCCGCTGCCACCGCCACCGCTGCCACCACCACCGCCTCCGGAGGGCGCGGTGAAGCTGCCGGTCAGGCTGGTGCCGGAGAACGCGGCATAGGCGCGCAGCATCACGTAATACGTACCGGCTTGCGCCGTTGCGATCGTGCAGGTTTCGTTGTTGCCGGACAAATAGGGGCGGCAGTCGTAGTTGGTGGTGGTCGGGGCGCTGCCGAAGCGCACGTACATGTCGGCATCACCGCTGCCGCCGTTGCTGGTGAACTTGAGGTTGGTCGCGCCAGCCGGCACATCCAGGGTGTAAGTCAGCGACTTGCCCGTGGCTGCGGACAGGCCGGTGACTGCCACGCCGTTCTGCAGGACATTGCCGCCGCTACCACCGCCGCCGCTGCTGCCGCCACTGGGTGTCTGCCCGGTATTGCAGGCGCCGAACGAGCTGGTGCGCGAGGCCTGCCAGGTGAAGTCGGCGTAATGGCTGCCACTGCCCGCCAGTTGCAGCGAGGTGCCCGCAGCAGTGGATGAGGTTTCCGATTGCGGGATCGCGGTGCTGGCATGGCCGCTGGCCGGGCCATTGGTCGCGGTGAACGTGCCTTCATAGCTCAACAGTTGGACCAGTGCGCCGCTGGCATTGACCAAGGCGACGCCATCGGGCGCGCCGTTCTGGATCCCGGTCGCTGCCACGGCGATGGTGCCGTAACCATTGCACTGGTTGGCGACGGTGCCGGACAGCGGCAGGGTGGCGTAGCTCTTGCCGTCGGTACCGTTGTAGAGCACGACGCTCCAGCCCGCGAGGCTGGTGCCGGCCGGTGCCATCACTTCGACCTTTTCGGAGGTGTCGGTGTTGACGTTGTCGTAATGGAGTTCGTTGATGAAGACATCGGCACGTGCGGGGACGGCGGCGAGCAGTCCGAGTACGGCGGGCACGGCAAAAAAGGCAAAGCGCATGACGCAACCTCGTTGAGGGGCTGATTGGGAGGGGTGGCATCGTGCCGAGGGGAAGAGAGGGCAGGCCGGGAATGGATCATCCCCTGATCGTCCGGACTGCCGTGTAATTGTGACAGAGTTTGCAAAACGTCATGCTGCGCTGCCGCATTCTGTCTCCCATGTCCAAGCCCGATCCCGTTCAATCACGGCCCACCCGCGCCATCTGGCTGATGCTGGCCGCGGTGGCAATGTTCGCCCTGATGGACACCGGCCTGAAGCTGCTGTCCGCGCATTACCCGCCGTTCCAGGTGGCTGCGCTGCGCGGCCTGTCCTCGCTGCCGCTGGTACTGACTTGGGCGTTGTGGACGGTCGGCTGGCGGCCGTTGCTGCGTGTGCGCTGGAGCCTGCACCTGCTGCGCGGCGTGCTCGGCATTGCGATGATGGCGAGCTTCGTCTACGCGCTGAAACATCTGCCACTGTCCACCGCGTATTCGATCTTCTTCGTGGCACCGCTGCTGATCACCGCGCTGTCGGTGCCGTTTCTCGGTGAGCAGGTCGGCCCGCGGCGCTGGACGGCGATTGCCATCGGCCTGATAGGTGTCCTGATCGTATTGCGGCCCAGTGGTGCCGGGATGTTGTCCCTGCCTGGCCTCGCGGTCTTGCTGGCGGCGGCTGCCTATGCGGTGTCGGCGATCACCGTGCGCGTGCTCGTCCGCACCGATACCAACCAGGCGATGGTGGTGTGGTTGCTGCTGCTGATGGCGCTGGGCGCGGGCGCATTGGCGTGGCCGGATTGGCTGGCATTGCGGATGGAGGATGTGTGGATCGTGGCCGCGATCGGCGTGGTGGGTACGCTGGGCCAATACGCCATTACCGAGGCATTCCGCTTGGGCGAAGCCTCGTTGATTGCGCCTTTGGAATATTCGGCCCTGGTCTGGGGCGTGGCGCTGGATTTGGCGCTGTGGGGCGTGCTGCCGGATGCGGTGACCTGGCTCGGTGCCGGCATCATCATTGCCAGTGGTCTATACCTGCTGCATCGCGAGCGTGTGCATCTGGAGGCAGAGCATCCTTGATTTCGCCGGGGATAAAAAGTGCTTCAACGGAGCTATCCATGTGATTACAGTGCATTCTCCTTCGGCAATATCATAATTACCCGGATTAAATATAAAATTTGCTGCGGCGCGATTTGTTGTGCGCTCCGGTCTGTGCTCTAGTGGCGGTCTGTCACCAGCGGAGTAGCGGCCATGGCCGAAATGAAAGAAGCCCGAGTCCCCGATATCGGCGGCCATGATGACGTGCCGATCATCGAATTGCTGGTCAAGCCGGGCGACACCGTCAGCAAGGATCAGGGCTTGGTCACGCTGGAATCGGACAAGGCAACGATGGAAGTGCCGTCGCCGTTCGCGGGTGTGATCAAGGAGCTCAAGGTCAAGCTCGGCGACACGGTGTCCGAAGGCGGCCTGGTTGCGATCATCGAAGTCAGCGATGCCGCACCTGCAGCGATTACGCCCACGCCGGCCGCGCCAGCACCCGCTACGCCAGCGCCCGAAAAGCCCGTGCCTGCGCCTGCACCGGTGGTGGCGGCGATGATCGAAAGCGGGGCGCCGGTACCCGCACGCGCGCCGGTGGCCGAACCTGGGCAGCCCGGCATCCCGCCGATGCGCTTCGAGGCTGATGCGGTACTGCCGGCCAAGGTGCCCTACGCCAGCCCGGCAGTGCGCCTGTTCGCCCGTGAGTTGGGTGTCGATCTTGCGCAGGTCAAGGGCAGCGCGCGTGGCGGGAGGATCGGCAAGGAGGACGTGCAGAACTTCGTCAAGTCGGCGCTGGCGGGTGGTGTGTCTGCGCCGGTCGCGGCTGGAGGTGGCGCTGCGGGTGGTGGGCTCAATCTGCTGCCGTGGCCAAAGGTGGATTTCGCCAAGTTCGGTGCGGTCGAAAGCAAGCCGCTGTCGCGCATCCAGAAGATTTCCGGTGCGAACCTCGCACGCAACTGGGCGATGATCCCGCACGTCACCCAGTTCGATGAAGCCGATATCACCGCGCTGGAAGATCTGCGCGTGGCCTTCAACAACGAGAACGCAAAAGCCATTGCCGCCGGCAAGACCGGCAAGCTGACCATGCTGGCCTTCCTGATCAAGGCCTGCGTGGTCGCGCTGCAGAAGTTTCCGACCTTCAACGCTTCGCTCGATGGCGACAATCTGGTGTTGAAGCAGTACTTCCATATCGGTTTCGCCGCCGACACTCCGAACGGCCTGGTGGTGCCGGTATTGCGCGATGCCGACCGCAAGGGCGTGGCGCAGATCGCCAAGGAAATGGGCGAGTTGGCCGCGCTGGCGCGTGATGGCAAGCTCAAGCCGGAGCAGATGCAGGGCGGCTGCTTCACCATCTCCTCGCTGGGCGGGATCGGTGGCACCAAGTTCACCCCGATCATCAATGCGCCGGAAGTGGCGATCCTCGGCGTGTCCAAGTCCGAGATCAAGCCGGTGTGGGACGGCAAGGCGTTCCAGCCAAAGCTCATGCTGCCGCTGTCGCTGAGCTATGACCATCGCGTGATTGATGGCGCTGCTGCGGCGCGCTTCACCACCTATCTGGGACAACTGCTGGCCGACCTGCGTCGGGCCATGCTGTAAGGAGAAGGCGCATGGCAGAGATCGAAAGCAAGGTGCCTGATATCGGTGGCCACGGCGACGTGCCGGTGATCGAAATCCTGGTCGCAGTGGGCGATACGGTGAAGAAAGATCAGGGCCTGGTCACGCTGGAATCGGACAAGGCCACGATGGAAGTACCGGCGGTGGCCGATGGCGTGATCAAGGTGCTGAAGGTCAAGCTGGGCGATAGCGTGTCGGAAGGTGCAGTGATCGCGGTGATCGAGAGTGCTCTCCCATCTCCAGCCGGGCAATCGACGGCTGACGCTGTGCTCCCCTCTCCCTCCGGGAGAGGGGCCGGGGGTGAGGCTGCGGCTGTCGAATCTGCGCGTCCCGCATCAAACCAAGCCCGACCCTCACCCCAACCCCTTTCCCGAGGGGAGAGGGGCTCAGAGCCAGCGCCTCAAGCGGCTTCCGGCAAGCAGGCCGATATCGAATGTCAGATGGTCGTCATCGGCGCTGGCCCCGGTGGCTATACCGCCGCCTTCCGCAGTGCGGACCTCGGTCTCGATACCGTGCTGATCGAGCGCTACGCCACCCTCGGCGGCGTGTGCTTGAACGTCGGTTGCATTCCATCCAAGGCGCTGCTGCACGCCGCCGATGTGATCGAGCAAGCAAGTCATGCCAGTGACTACGGCGTCGATTTCGGCAAGCCGAAGATCAGCATCGACAAGTTGCGCGGCTACAAGGATGGCGTGGTCGGGCAGCTGACCAAGGGTCTGGCCGGCATGGCCAAGCAACGCAAGGTGCGCGTGGTGCAGGGCGTGGCCAAATTCGTCTCCGCCAACGAGCTGGAAATCACCGGCAGCGATGGCAAGACCCAGCTGCTGCGTTTCGCCCACTGCATCATCGCGGCGGGCAGCCAGCCGGTGAAATTGCCGGCGTTCCCGTGGGACGATGCGCGCATCATGGATTCCACCGATGCGCTGAACTTGGCCGAGGTGCCGAAGAGGTTGCTCGTCGTCGGTGGCGGCATCATCGGGCTGGAGATGGCCACGGTGTATCGCGCGCTGGGCGCGGAAGTGACCGTGGTCGAGTTCATGTCGCAGCTGATGCCGGGTGCCGACGCCGACTTGGTCAAGCCGCTGGCGGATCGTCTGAAGAAGCAGGGCGTGGCCGTGCATCTGAAGACCAAGGTGGTCGATGCCAAGGCGCAGAAAAACGGCATCGCCTGCAGCTTCGAGGGCGAGTCCATCCCCGATGGCAAGCTGTATGACCGCGTGCTGGTCTCGGTCGGACGCAGCGCCAACGGCGGCAAGCTGGATGCGGACAAGGCCGGCGTGCTGGTGGGTGAGCGCGGCCTGATCCCGGTCGATGCGCAGATGCGCACCAATGTGCCGCATATCTTCGCCATTGGTGATCTGGTCGGTCAGCCGATGCTGGCGCACAAGGCCACCCACGAAGGCAAGCTGGCGGCGGAAGTGGCGGCCGGTGAGAAGAAGGAATGGGTGGCCCGCGTCATCCCGTCGGTGGCCTATACCGACCCGGAAATCGCCTGGGTGGGCGTCACGGAAACCGAGGCCAAGGCCAAGGGCTTGAAGGTCGGCGTCGGCAAATTCCCGTGGGCGGCGTCAGGGCGTGCGATTGGGTTGGCGCGCACCGAAGGTTTCACCAAGCTGATCTTCGATGAAGACAGTCATCGCGTGATTGGTGGCGGGATTGCCGGCGTACACGCCGGCGAGCTGATTTCGGAGGTCGCGCTGGCGATTGAAATGGGCTGCGAAGTCCATGACATTGGAAGCACCATCCATCCACACCCGACCTTGGGTGAGTCGGTGGGGATGGCGGCCGAGGTCTATGACGGCTCGATCACTGACCTGTACATCCCGAAGAAGCGTTGACCACGAAAAAGCCCCGGCGTGATGAGGGCCGGGGCTGGGAAGCCGCCGCGGAGTGACGAGGAAGGCGGACAACCGCTGGGATTGACCGCGGGTTTGGCTCAAAGTTCCCGGCATCCCGCATTCAGGATCCATACGGCCCGGAGACTGACGCGTCTGCGCCAATGCGCGCCGCGCGGACCGATCTCCCCGCACGCGCGAGCTACCTGAATACGCCTTGTCGCTTGCCTCGCAGGCGTCGGTCCTGATACAATTCTCGGGCTAGGTCGCCGGGTTTCATGGGGCCTGCGCCAGACTCTCCTCGAGTGACGGCAACGAGACGGCAGGACGCGTGCACGATCCCATCGCCAACGGGCGACGCGGCGCGATGCGCGCGGTCGCTGTTTCCCTCCTCGCGGCGACGCTGGCGGCGCTCGTGGTCGTGGTGTTTGCGGGGCTTCGGTCCGGGGGCGCCATGCTGGCGGGGGCCGTGGCGATGCTGGCCGGGAATCTGGCGGCGATCGGGGTGGCACTGCGCGGCGGGTTCCTGCCGGCGCGTGCAGCCTTTGCGCGGCTGGTGCTGGGCACGTTTGGCAAGTGGCTGTTGGTGGTAGTGGTATTGGCGGTGGCGCTGGTGGCATTGAAATTGCCCGCGCTGCCGTTGCTGGCGGGGCTGCTGGTCGCGGAGTTGGCATACCTGCTGGCACTGGGCTTGTGGAACGGACGATTGCAGGACAAGGGCACGAGGCGGCTGTGTTGAACGCGACCGGAATCTTCAGCGTGATGGAACCTGCGGGCGCTGGCCCGACCGAATACATCAACCACCATCTGCACTTCCTGCAGCTGAAGGTGGGTGAGGGGTCGTTCATGACCCTCAACATCGACACCCTGTTCTTCACCTTGGTGCTGTCGGTGCTGTTCGTTGCTGCCTTCCTGCTGACCGCACGGCGCGCGACCGCAGGCGTGCCCGGCAAGTTCCAGACCCTGGTCGAGATGGTCGTTGAATTCGTCGATGGTCTGGTGAAGGAGACCTTCCATGGCCAGAGCAAGCTGATCGCACCGTTGTCGATCACCATTTTCTGCCTCGTGTTCCTGATGAACTTCATGGACATGGTGCCGGTCGACTTCCTGCCCTGGGCTTGGGCCAGCGGTCATGAAATCGCCGGACACGATCCGGCCCACGCCTACCTGCGTGTGGTGCCGACCGCCGACCTAAACACCACCTTCGGCCTGTCGATCGCGGTATTCCTGCTGATCCAGTATTTCGGCATCGCCCACAAGGGTGTCGGCGGTTTCACCAAGGAAATCTTCACCGCGCCGTTCCATGCTGACGGCATGCTGATGAAGATCCTGCTGGCCCCGGCCAACCTGCTGCTGCGCATCATCGAAGAAGGCGTGCGCCCGCTCAGCCTGTCGCTGCGACTGTTCGGCAACATGTACGCCGGTGAATTGATCTTCATCCTGATCGCATTGATGACGCTGTCGGCGTCCTTCGCCCATTTCAGCACCTACCTGCTCGGCTTCGGCCAGCTTGTCGCGGGATTCGTCTGGACCGCGTTCCACGTCCTGATCATCCTGCTGCAAGCCTTCATCTTCATGATGCTGACCATCGTCTACCTGAGCATGTCGGCCGAAAGCCACTGATCCGCGCCACCGCGTTTTTCCTTCCACCCGTTCAACGAAACGATCCAACCGGAGCACCACCATGGACCACGCAACCCTCGTCGCCGAAGTTCTCAAGTTCACCGTCATCGCCGCTGGCCTGCTGATCGGCCTGGGTGCACTCGGCACCGCAATTGGTTTTGCCATCCTCGGTGGCAAGTTCCTCGAAGGCGCGGCCCGCCAGCCGGAGCTGACACCGATGCTGCAGGTGAAGATGTTCATCGTCGCCGGCCTGCTCGACGCCGTGCCGATGATCGGCGTGGCCATCGCGCTGCTGTTGCTGTTCGCCAACCCGCTGCTGTCCTCGCTGGGCGGTTGATTCGCCGCCACGCGTCACGATTCGGTTTAGGCAATTCCCGGCGGCATGGTGCCGCCGGAAGCAGGAGCAACCCATGCTACCCAACCTCACCCTCGTCATTCAGGGCATCGCGTTCTTCGCGGTGGCGTGGATGGTGATGAAGTTCGGCTGGCCGCACATCATCGGTGCGATCGAAGAGCGTCAGCAGAAGATCGCCGAAGGCCTGGCGGCGGCCGAGAATGCGCGCAAGGATCTCGCGCAGGCGCAGGACAAGGCCGGCGAAGAGCTCAAGGCTGCCCGCGTCAAGGCCAACGAGATCATCGACCAGGCCAATGCCCGTGCCGCCCAGCTGGTCGAAGCCGCGAAGCTCGAAGCCATCGCCGAAGGCAATCGCCAGAAGGCGCAGGCCGAGGCCGAGATCGAAGCGACCGCCAATCGTGCCCGCGAAGACCTGCGCAAGCAGGTGTCGGCGCTGGCCGTGTCCGGCGCCGAGAAGCTGCTTCGTCGCGAGATCAACGCTGCCGACCATCGTGCGCTGATCGACGAGCTGGCCACCCAGCTCTGAGGACCCGCCCATGACCCAGGCCACCCTCGCCCGTCCCTACGCCCGCGCCGCCTTCGCGGTGGCGAGCGAACAGTCCGCACTGTCGGCATGGTCCGATGCGCTGGCGTTCGCCGCACGCATCGCGGCCGACCCGCAAGTCGCCGCGCTGCTGGGAGACCCGAGGCTGACCGCGGATGCCGCCGTAACCCTGTTGTCGCCCGACGCGGCGGCGCAGGATTTCGATGGCTTCCTGCGGTTGTTGTTCGACAACCACCGCCTGCCGCTGCTGCCGGAGATCGCCGGCCTGTACGATGCCCTCCGCTTCGAGGCGGAACACGTCGTCAAGGCCACGATCACCGCGGCCGAAGCCTTGCCGGCGGCCGAGATCGAGACCCTCAAGGCGGCGTTGCGCCGTCGTTTCGGTCGCGAGGTCGAGGTCGATACCGCCGTTGATCCCGCGTTGATCGGCGGCGTGCTGATCGACGCCGGCGATGTCGTGATCGACGGTTCACTGCGCGGCAAGCTGGAACGGCTGCAAGCGGCATTGGCGAATTGAGTTTGTTTGGCGGGCCCCGGCCCGCCGCGTCTGCATCGAATTGAAATGACGGTGGGTCGAGACCCGCCCAACAGGAAACCAAGATGGCCACCACCACGCTCAACCCGTCCGAAATCAGCGAACTGATCAAGGCCCGCATCGAGAAGGTCAAGCTCGCCGCCGAAGCGCGCAACGAAGGCACCGTGACCTCGGTGTCCGACGGCATCGTGCGCATCCACGGCCTGGCTGACGTGATGCAGGGCGAAATGATCGAGCTGCCCGGCAACACCTTCGCACTGGCGCTGAACCTGGAGCGCGATTCGGTGGGCGCCGTGGTGCTCGGCGATTACGAGCACCTGCGCGAGGGTGCCACCGCCAAGACCACCGGGCAGATCCTGTCGGTGCCGACCGGCCCGGAGCTGCTGGGTCGCGTGGTCAATGCGCTGGGTGAAGCCATCGATGGCAAGGGCCCGATCGACGCCAAGACCAGCTCGCCGGTGGAAACCATCGCGCCGGGCGTGATCTGGCGCAAGTCGGTGTCGCAGCCCGTGCAGACCGGCTACAAGTCGGTCGACAGCATGATCCCGATCGGCCGTGGCCAGCGCGAGCTGATCATCGGCGACCGCCAGACCGGCAAGACCGCGCTGGCGGTGGACGCGATCATCAACCAGAAGGGCTCCGGCATCCGCTGCATCTACGTGGCGATCGGCCAGAAGAACTCGACCATTGCCAACATCGTGCGCAAGCTCGAGCAGTACGGCGCGATGGAATACACCACCGTGGTCGCCGCCTCGGCCTCCGAATCGGCGGCGATGCAGTACCTCAGCGCCTACTCCGGTTGCGCGATGGGCGAGTATTTCCGCGACCGCGGCGAAGACGCGCTGATCATCTACGACGACCTGTCCAAGCAGGCCGTGGCCTACCGCCAGATCTCGCTGCTGCTGCGCCGCCCGCCGGGCCGCGAAGCGTATCCGGGCGACGTGTTCTACCTGCACAGCCGCCTGCTGGAGCGCGCCGCGCGCGTGTCCGAGGACTACGTCGAGAAGTTCACCAATGGCGCGGTGAAGGGCAAGACCGGCTCGCTGACCGCGCTGCCGATCATCGAGACCCAGGCCGGTGACGTGTCCGCATTCGTGCCGACGAATGTCATTTCGATCACCGACGGCCAGATCTTCCTCGAGACCGACCTGTTCAACGCCGGTATCCGTCCGGCCGTGAACGCCGGTATCTCGGTGTCGCGCGTGGGTGGCGCGGCGCAGACCAAGATCATGAAGAAGCTGTCCGGCGGCATCCGTATCGCGCTGGCGCAGTACCGCGAGCTGGCGGCGTTCGCGCAGTTCGCTTCCGACCTCGACGATGCCACCCGCAAGCAGCTGGAGCGCGGCCAGCGCGTCACCGAGCTGATGAAGCAGAAGCAGTACGCACCGATGTCGGTGGCGCAGCAGGCGCTGTCGATCTACGCGGTCGACAAGGGCTACATGGACGACGTGCCGGTGGCCAAGATCCTCGCGTTCGAAGCAGGCCTGCAGGCCCATTTCGCCAACGATGCCGGCGCACTGATGAACGACGTGGCCACCACCGGCAACTGGAACGACGACATCGAAGCGGCGTTCAAGAAGGGCATCGAAGAGTACAAGGCAACCGGTAGCTGGTAAGAGCCGGGACCCGGGACCTGGGACCCGGGACTCGCGAAAGCGGGTTCCGCGGATCCAAGGCCCGGTGAACCGGGTGAGGAGCAACGATTCGCGGCACTGGGGCACCTTCGGGTCCCGGGTCCCGGATCCCGAGTCCCGAGATCAAAGAGATGGCAGGCGGACGCGAAATCAAAACCAAGATCAAGAGCGTGCAGAACACCCGCAAGGTGACGCGCGCGCTGGAAATGGTCTCGGCCTCCAAGATCCGCAAGGCGCAGGACCGCATGCGGCAGTCGCGGCCGTACGCGCACGCGATGAAGCAGTTGATCGGACACATGGCGCAGGCCAATTCCGAGTACCGCCATCCGTACCTGGTCGAGCGGGAAACCGTCAAGCGTGTCGGTTACATCGTGATCTCGTCGGACCGCGGCCTCGCCGGCGGGCTCAACAACAACATGTTCCGCAAGCTGCTGGTCGAGCTCCGCGCGCTGCAGGAGAAGGGCGTCGAAGTCTCGGTGGTCACCATCGGCCAGAAGGCCTCGGCGTTCTTCCGCCAGCTCAAGGTGTCAATGCTGGCCTCGATCACCCATATCGGCGACACCCCGAAGGTCGAGCAGCTGGTTGGCGGCATCAAGGTCATGCTGGATGCCTACACCGCGGGTGACGTGGATCGGGTGTTCATCGCCTACAACGACTTCGTCAACACGATGACCCAGAAGGCGACCTTCGACCAGCTGTTGCCGCTGCCCGCGGCCGAGCAGCAGGCGGGGCGCCACGATTGGGACTACCTGTACGAACCTGATGCCGAAACCGTGCTCGACCATGTGCTGACGCGCTACATCGAGTCGCTGGTCTACCAGGCGGTGATGGAAAACGTCGCCTCCGAACACGCCGCGCGCATGGTCGCGATGAAGGCCGCATCGGATAACGCAACCAAATTGATCGACACCCTGAACCTGGTCTACAACAAGGCGCGCCAGGCGGCGATCACGCAAGAGATTTCTGAAATCGTCGGCGGTGCTGCGGCGGTTTGAGTACGCGGATCCCTCCGCAAGAGCCCGCACATCCAAGTTCGGGCTTTCAAATGAAAACAGTGAGTTTTTGAGGAACGTGTGATGGCAAACCAGGGCAAGGTCGTACAGATCATCGGCGCCGTCGTCGACGTCGAATTCCCGCGCGAGAGCGTGCCGAAGGTGTATGACGCGCTGAAGGTGGCGAACACCACGATCACGCTGGAAGTGCAGCAGCAGCTGGGCGACGGCGTTGTGCGCTGCATCGCGCTGGGCTCCACCGACGGTTTGAAGCGCGGTTTGCTGGCCGACAACACCGGTCGCGCGATCTCGGTGCCGGTCGGCATCGGCACCCTCGGCCGGATCATGGACGTGCTCGGCAATCCGATCGACGAAGCCGGTCCGGTCGCCGCCGACACCACCTGGGAAATCCATCGCGGCGCGCCGTCGTATGAAGACCAGGCCTCGACCACCGAGCTGCTGGAAACCGGCATCAAGGTGATCGACCTGATGTGCCCGTTCGCCAAGGGCGGCAAGGTCGGCCTGTTCGGCGGTGCCGGCGTCGGCAAGACCGTCAACATGATGGAACTGATCAACAACATCGCCACCGAGCACAGCGGTCTGTCGGTGTTCGCCGGCGTGGGCGAGCGTACCCGCGAAGGCAACGACTTCTACCACGAGATGCAGGAGTCGGGCGTCGTCAACGTGCAGGAGCATGCCAAGTCCAAGGTGGCGATGGTCTACGGTCAGATGAACGAGCCGCCGGGCAACCGCCTGCGCGTGGCCCTGACCGGCTTGACCATGGCCGAGTACTTCCGCGACGAAGGCCGCGACGTGCTGCTGTTCGTCGACAACATCTACCGCTACACCCTGGCCGGTACCGAAGTGTCGGCGCTGCTGGGCCGCATGCCGTCGGCGGTGGGTTACCAGCCGACCCTGGCCGAAGAAATGGGCGTGCTGCAGGAGCGCATCACCTCGACCAAGACCGGCTCGATCACCTCGATCCAGGCCGTGTACGTGCCCGCGGACGACCTCACCGACCCGTCGCCGGCGACCACCTTCGCCCACCTGGACGCGACCGTGGTGCTGAGCCGCAACATCGCATCGCTGGGCATCTATCCGGCGGTGGATCCGCTGGACTCGACCAGCCGCCAGCTCGATCCGAACGTGATCGGCAACGAGCACTACGACACCGCCCGTCGCGTCCAGTCCACCTTGCAGAAGTACAAGGAACTGAAGGACATCATCGCGATCCTCGGCATGGACGAACTGTCCGAAGAGGACAAGCTGGCGGTGGCGCGCGCGCGCAAGATCGAGCGCTTCTTCAGCCAGCCGTTCACGGTGGCCGAAGTGTTCACCGGCTCGCCGGGCAAGTACGTGCCGCTGAAGGACACCATCCGCGGCTTCAAGGGCATCTGCGACGGCGATTACGACCACCTGCCGGAGCAGGCGTTCTACATGGTCGGCTCGATCGACGAGGCCGTCGAGAAGGCCAAGAAGCTGGCGGCCTGAACACGGGATACGGGAAGAGGGAGAAGGGAGAGGTAAGCGCCGAGCGCTTTTCCTCCCGTCACCCGTCTCCCGTCTCCCGTTCGAGTAGCGAACGGAGAGATTGAAACATGGCATCCACCATCCGTTGTGACATCGTCAGCGCCGAAGCCGAGATCTTCCACGGTGAGGCCGAGTTGGTCGTGGCAACCGGCGAAATGGGCGAGTTGGGTATCGCGCCCAAGCACGCGCCGCTGATCACCCGTTTGAAGCCCGGCAAGATCGTGGTGCACCAGCCGGGTGGCGAAACCGTCGATATCGCCATCTCGGGCGGCATCCTCGAGGTGCAACCGACCATGGTGACGGTGCTGGCGGATACCGCCGTGCGCGCCCAGGACATCGATGAGGCCGCCGTGCGTGCCGCCAAGGAAGAAGCCGAGCGCATCCTCGCCCGTCGCGGCGAAGCGATGGAAATCGCCGAAGCACAGCAGCGCCTGGCGGAAGTCACCGCGCAGTTGCAGGCGCTGGAGCGCTTGCGCAAGAACCTCAAGCACTGAGATTGGACGCGCTGTGCCTGGCATCTCGCCAGAGCAGCCAAGCTTGAAACGAATCGAAACGCCGGCGCAAGCCGGCGTTTTTCGTTGGCTGTTCAGCCGCCGTATCCATCCCGGTGCGATGATTCAGGCATCCCCCCCGCCCGGATGATGGCCATGTTCCCCGTCGCACGCAGACTTTCCACCGCCCTGCTCGTTGCCACGATGCTGTCCTTGTCTGCCTGCGCGAGCGGGCCGCTGGTGCGTACCGACAGTGATCCGACCGCCAATTTCAACCAGTTCCGGACCTGGGGCTACTACCAGCCGCTGTCGATGGAGCAGGCCGGCTACTCGTCGTGGGTGTCGGACCGGATCAAGGACGATGTGCGCAAGGAAATGGAGTCCCGCGGTTATCGCTATGTGCCGGAAGGCGGTGACTTGCTGGTGAACTTCCATGCCGAAGTGCAGGACCGCACCAATGTCTGGACAATGCCGCAGACCGACGTGCAATGGGTCTACAGCCACCACGCGCGCGGCTTTGTCGCGATTCCATTCTGGTACGACGAGACGCGGGTCAGCAGCTACCGCGAATCAACTCTGGTCGTGGATCTTGTTGATCGTGCGCGCAACCGGCTGGCGTGGTCGGGTGCCGCCAGTGGCTCGGAGCCCGGCCGCAACACGCCGCAGGACAAGAAGCTGGCGATGCTGGACGCGGCCGTGACTGGAATCTTCGCGAAATACCCGCATCGCGCCGCGCCGTAAGCATTCGATCGATGCGGGAGTCGGGAAGCCGTTGCGGCTTCCCGTGGTGTTGCGCGCAAGCCATCAGGAACGAGCCTGAAGCCGCGCAGTTGTGCGCTCAGAACTTCGGCTTGTCCACCGCTGCGTGGTGGCGGTCGATGGCGTCGAGGATGATGCGCTTGGCCTCGGCGGCATTGCCCCAGCCGTCCAGCTTCACCCATTTGCCGTCCTCGAGATCCTTGTAGTGCTCGAAGAAATGGCCGATCCGCTGCAGCCAGTGCTTGCTGACCTGCTCGACGTCGGCGATGTGGGCATAACCGGTGAACACCTTGTCCACCGGCACCACCAGCAGCTTCTCGTCGCTGCCGGCCTCGTCACTCATGCGCAGCACGCCGACCGGTCGGCAGCGGATCACCGATCCCGGCACCAGCGGCAAGGGCAGGATCACCAGCGCGTCGGCGGGATCGCCGTCGCCGCACAGGGTGTGCGGGATGTAGCCGTAATTGCAGGGATAGCGCATCGGCGTCGACAGCACGCGGTCGACGAAGATCGCGCCGGTGTCCTTGTCGACCTCGTACTTGACCGGGTCGGCATCCTTCTGGATTTCGATGATGACGTTGATTTCTTCCGGCGGCTTGCGGCCGCTGGGGACGTGGTCCAGACCCATGTGAACGTACTCGAGAATGAGGGGGGCGCTGCGCCGATGGCCAGCGTGGGAGCGGAATTTTACCGGATCGTTCCGAGGCCGGATGAACCGAGGCTGGCCCGCGTCGGTGGTGGAATCGACGGATCGCGCGGACAATGGCTGCCTGCAACTTCGAAACAAGGCGACAGGATGGACAGCGGCTTGCGGATCGCGATGGCGCAATTCGATTTCCCGGTCGGCGATGTGGCTGGCAATGCCGCGAAGATCGCCGCGATGATCGCGTTCGCGCGGGACGAATACGCAGCCGATGTCGTGCTCTTTCCCGAGCTGGCGCTGTCCGGCTATCCGCCGGAAGACCTGCTGTATCGACCGGCCTTCCTGCAGCAATGCGAGGCGGCGATGAATGCGGTGGCGAGCGCGGCGGTCGGGATTGTCGCTGTGGTTGGCTGGCCGCAGTCTGCGGGCAGCGTGGTCTACAACGCCGCAAGTGTGCTGCGTGATGGCGCGATCGCCACCACCTATCGCAAGCGCGAGCTGCCCAATTACGCGGTATTCGACGAACGTCGCTATTTCGATGTCGATCCGGATCGCGAGGATTGCGTGTTCGAGGTGAACGGCACCCGGATCGGCGTGGTGATCTGCGAAGACCTGTGGTTTGCAGAACCCATCGCCGCCACCGTCGCCAAGGGTGCGCAGCTGGTGCTGGTGCCGAATGCCTCGCCATTCGAACGCGACAAGCACGCCCAGCGCGACGCATTGCTGGTGCAGCGCACGCGTGAAACCGGCGCGGCGATTGCCTATCTCAATCTGGTCGGCGGACAGGACGCGCTGGTGTTCGACGGTGCCTCGGTGGTCGCCGATGGCGATGGCAGCGTGCACCCGGCAGCGGTGGCATTCGAGGAACAGTGGCTGGTGGTCGAGTTCGATCCGCAGGCACGCCGCTTCGCGTCGCTGCAATGGACGGTGGATGGCGACGAGAGCCGCGACGCGCTGGCGTGGCGGGCGGTGGTGCGCGGTACTCGCGACTATTGCCGCAAGAATGGTTTCGACAAGGCGTGGCTGGGCTTGTCCGGCGGCATCGATTCGTCGGTGGTGCTGGCCATCGCAGTGGATGCGCTGGGCGCCGAGAACGTCACCGCGGTGCGGATGCCTTCGCGTTACACCGCCGAGTTGTCGAACGACCTCGCACAGGAACAATGCGATGCGATGGGCGTCAAATTGCTGAATCTGCCGATCGAAAAACCGTTCCAGGGATACCTGGATGCGCTGGCCGAAGTGTTTGGCGGTCAAAAGACCGACACCACCGAGGAAAACCTGCAATCGCGGACCCGTGGTGCGCTGATGATGGCGTTGTCCAACAAGTTTGGTGGCCTGCTGCTGACCACCGGCAACAAGAGTGAATACGCGGTGGGCTATGCGACGATCTACGGCGACATGTGCGGTGGCTACGCGCCGATCAAGGACCTGTACAAGACCGAGGTCTACGAACTGGCGCGCTGGCGCAACACGGTGGGCGATCGGGTGATCCCGCAGGCGGTGATCGAGCGTCCGCCTTCGGCCGAATTGCGCGAGAACCAGCTGGACCAGGATTCCCTGCCACCGTATGACGTGCTCGATGCGATCCTGCAGCGCGCCGTGGACCAGGAGCAGTCGCGCGGTGAAATCGTCGCGGCGGGATTCGATGCCGCGGTCGTCGAGCGCGTGCTGCGGCTGGTGCGGGTCAGCGAGTGGAAGCGGCATCAGGCCGCACCGGGACCGAAGGTCAGCCGGCGTGCGTTCGGGCGTGAACGCCGCTACCCGATCAGCAGCGGCTGGCGCGAATAGCGTGGACCCGCACGCCGATCAGCGCGTCGATCAGCGCGAGTCGGAGTTGAACGGATTGAGCCGCTTCAGCGTGCTGGGCTCATGCGGCCAGCCGCTGTCGCTCAGCCAAGGATGCTGCGGATCGTTCTGCTGCAGGACCCGGCGTGCATCGGCGGCGAGGGTGGTGTTTCCCAGCCTGGTGTAGGCCACGCCCAGCAGGGCCACGGCATCATTCTGGTATTCGCTCTGCGGATAGGTTTCCAGCAGGTAGGTGGCGCGATCGACGGCCGAGACATAGGCCCCGCGGCGCAGGTAGTACATGCCGATGTTCAGCTCGTAGCGCGCGAACGAATTGCGCAGGTAAACCATGCGTTGGCGCGCGTCACCGGCGTAGCGGCTGTTGGGGTAGCGGGTGGCGACCGTGTTGAAGTCGGCGTAGGCCTGCAGCGGCGCGTCGAGGTCGCGGTTGCTGGTGTCGAGGTTGAATGCGCGCGCCATGAACACGGTATTGCGCGCCATGTTGGCAAGGCCGCGCAGGTAGTAGAGATAGGCGATGTTGCGGTGGGTCGGGTAGGTGCGGATGAAGCGGTCGATGGTCGAAACCGCGTCCTCGTTCTTGCCGGATTTGTACTCGGCGTAGGCCTGTTCCATCATCGCCTGTTCGGTGAACGGGCCGTAGGGATACTGGGCGACCAGGCGGCCGAAGGTCTCGTTGGCCGAGCTCCACTTTTCCTTGACCATGAGCTCGTGCGCACGGTCGTACAGCTGGCCGACCGGCACGCCTTCGTTCTTGTTCTCGTCCTTGAACATGCTCTTGATGCTGGAGCAGCCGCTGACGGCGAGGACCAAGGCAAGCACGAGGGCGGGGCGCAACAGGGCGGAACGAGGCATCATGGGCATAAAGCGGGCGCCGGTGGCGTGAACGCTGGATAATACCAGCACGCGGCCCCGTTCTGGGCCGGCCGCCGCCTTCCGCAGACACGATTCCGCATGAACCAGACCGGTCACCACACTGCCGTTGTCCCCGATTCAGCTGCCGGCCGGCGGCTGGACCAGGTGCTTGCGGAATTGTTCCCCGAGCACTCGCGCTCGCGGCTGGCAGGCTGGGTCAAATCCGGTGAGGTACTGTTGGACGGGGCCACGGTGCGCCCGCGGGATCCCGTGCTTGGCGGCGAGACCGTCACCCTGAACGCGGTGCTGGAAGTGCAGACCCGCGCCGCGCCCGAAGCCATTCCGCTGGACATCCTGTACGAGGACGAGCACCTGATCGTGCTGGACAAGCCGGCGGGGCTGGTGGTCCATCCCGGTGCCGGCAATCCCGGCGGCACCTTGATGAATGCCCTGCTGCATCACGATCCAAACCTGGAACTGCTGCCGCGTGCCGGCATCGTGCATCGCCTGGACAAGGACACATCGGGCGTGATGGTGGTGGCGCGCACGCTGGCGGCGCACACCGCGCTGGTGGCGCAGTTGTCGGCACGCGACGTGCATCGGCAATACCTGGCGGTGGTGGTCGGCGCGCTGGTGTCCGGTGGCACTGCCGACGCGGCGATCGATCGACATCCGCGCGACCGTCTGCGGATGGCGGTGCGCGAGGACGGCAAGCAGGCGGTGACCCACTATCGCCTGCGCGAGCGTTTCCGCGCCCATACCGCACTGGAGTGCAGGCTGGAAACCGGCCGCACCCACCAGATTCGCGTGCATATGGCGCATCTGAAGCATCCGATCATCGGCGATCCGCTGTACGGCGGCGCATTGAAATTGCCGAAAGCTGCGACCGATGCGCTGGTGGCGGCCTTGCGTGGTTTCAAACGGCAAGCCCTGCACGCGCAGGTGCTGGAGTTCGAGCATCCGCTCACCGGAGTGCCGGTGCGCTGCGAAGCGCCGCTGCCGGTCGACTTGCAGGCCCTGCTTCAGGCCTTGCGCGAAGACACCGCGGCGCATGCCGAGGCAGAGCGGTCGCGGCGGTGAACACCTTCCTGCACGCCGACTGGCCCGCGCCGGAAGGCGTGCAGGTGCTGACCACGCTGCGACAGGGGATGGGCGTTTCGCAGCCGCCGTTCGATCAATTCAATCTTGGCGCGCGTTGCGGTGATGACGCTGCGGCCGTGGCCGAGAATCGAAACCAACTCGACGCTGCCTTGGCGCTGCCTTCCTCACCCCGCTGGTTGCGACAGGTGCATGGCGTCGCCGTGGCCATCGAGCCGGGTTTCGATGAGCCCGAAGCCGATGCCGCGGTGACGCGCACGCCCGGCACGGTGCTCGCCATCCTCACCGCCGACTGCCTGCCGGTGGTATTTGCCGCCCGCGATGGTGGCGAGATAGCGATGGCCCACGCGGGTTGGCGCGGCCTGAATGCGGGCGTGCTGGAGGCGACGGTGGCAGCCATGCGGACTGCACCGCAGGAAGTCATTGCGTGGCTGGGTCCCTGCGCCGGGCCGCAGGCCTATGAAATCGGTGAGGAAGTCCACGACGCCTTCACCGCCCGTGATGCGCGTGCGCGGATGGCGTTTGTGCCGACGCGGCAGGGGCATTGGCTGGTCGATTTGCCGACGCTGGCGCGCCAGCGCCTGCTCGATGCCGGCGTGACCGCCGTGTACGGCGGCGAGCTTTGCACGATCTCCGAACCGGTGCGCTTTTTCTCCCACCGTCGCGATGGCCGCAGCGGTCGCATCGCCACGTTGGCGTGGATTGCGCCATGAATGCTCGCGCCGCGCCGACGCTGTTCCAGCAGGCCTTGGGCGCGGCCTACTACAGCCTCGCACCCTGCGTGCGGCGGTTGCATGGCATCCGCGGACATGCGCGCTATGTCGGCGTCGCGACCATCGAATGCGGCAACAATCCGCTGGCGCGCATATGTGCACGGATCGCGGGGCTGCCGGCGGAGGCGCGTGACGCGGCCACCCGTGTCGAATTCATCGCCGATGGCCATGGTGAAACCTGGCGGCGCGACTTCGCCGGGCAGAAGATGGCATCGGCATTGCAGTATCGTGATGGCCTGTTGTGCGAACGGCTGGGGCCATTGCAGTTCCGCTATTTCCTGCATGCGCGCGAAGGTGCGCTGTGGTGGCAGGTGGCAGGCGTGACCCTGTCCGGATTCCTGCCGCTGCCGGCAAGGTTGTTCGATGGCGTGCGTTGTCGCGAGCGCGAGTGCGAAGGGCGCTATGAGTTCATGGTCGAAGCGCAACTGCCCTTGGTCGGGCGCATCATCCGCTATGAAGGATGGTTGCTTCCGGAGGCGGATGCGCAGGCCTGAGGTGCCAGACTGTGGTGGCGCTGCCTGCACGTAAAGGATGTGGCGTCTCAGTGCCGTCCGAACCGCGCACCGGGTTCGCCCTGTCGCATCCCTTCCAGGCAGCCCGCATCACGCAACTGCGCCTGTGCCGAGTAGCGTTCCCGTCGCAGTTCCCCTCGCGTCAGCTCGCCACTCTCCCGCTCGGCGCGGGCCTGCTGGATGATTTCGCGACAGCGTGGGGACAATTCCGTGCGCGCGCTTTCCGCATTCTCGGTACCACGGGGTGGCAGCATGTGCGGCGCTTCGTGGCGCGGCCGAGCCTCCATGCCTGATCGTTCCGTCGCGACCGGGCGAGGTGCCTGGGTTTGCGTGGCAGGCAAAGGCTTGGTTGTTGGCATGCTGGTCGCAGCTGTGGCGGGTACCGCCGGGGGTGCGGGTGGAGCCGCGGCGGCTGACGTAGTGGGTGTCGCTTGAGTGGTGATGGCGGGGGCGGGCGATGCAACCGGCGCAGCCGGTTTCGAGGCCATCATCGAAATGACCTGCGGCGACTTCCAGTAATACCAACCGACCGCGCCGGCAATCAGCAACAGGGCCAGCACGGCCATGGCCTTGTCACTCTTGCTGCGCGGGCTGGGCTTGATGCCTTCGGAGGTGATGTCCAGGGCCCAGCTCAGGACCAAGGCCAGCGGGAAGCCGAGCACGAACATCAGGATGAACACGCGCAGCACCCAGGGCGGGGCATCGAACGCCGGCAACGCGATCGATGCGGCTTGAATGCCGATCCACGCGGCCACCAGATAGCCGGTCGCCACCCGCACCACCTTGCGCTGCCGCAGCTCCTCGAAGAACGACATGGATGCCCCTCCTGCGCGCCGTTGTAGCACCGCTGCTTCGATCAAGGCAACGGTGCATGCTGCGTGCAAGTGTGACCCTACAATGCACTCAGGATGGCCGCGCGTTTCCCGGCGTACTCGGATTCGCTGATCAGGCCGTCGTCACGCAGCTTCTGCAGTGTTTGCAGGCGGCTTGCGATGTCGTCATCCGATCCGGATCCACCGGATGATCCCGACAACGCATCCGTGACCAGGGCGTTGACATCGACGTTGCCGACATCCACCTGTTTGCCGTTGACGAACACCGTGGGCTTGCCGCTGGTGTTGCGGGCAGCGGCTTGCAGTGCCCGTTGCAGAAGATCGTCGCCGCCCTCGCCGAGAAACCGCGAGACGATGGTGCTGACGGGTTGATCGACAAGCACCTTCTGCCGGCCATCTTCAACCGTGACGACGGTGCTGCTTGAAACCGTCGATTGCGGCGAAAGCAGGGCGTTCAGCTGCGCCAAGTCGGGTTTGTCGCCGAGGACGGCAGACAAGCGTCCGCCCTGAATCGGCTTCATCACCTTTCGTGCGAGCACGTTCCTGACGGCCAGAAGGATTCCGACCACGGCGAGGGCGAGCAGGGCCGCGCCGATCACGATCAGCGTGGGATTGCCAAACGCGGCGAGCAGCCAGGAGGTCGGGGAAATGCTGTCCATGGAGTGAAGGCCTTCAGGTGGCGGTGTCGTCCAGCGGAATGTCGCCATCGAGCTGGCAGACCAGTTTGTTCCCTGGATGATGCAGCACGCGGACAACCGTGCTGTCGCCGAATCGGCCGATGGCTTCCTGTGGCACGCTCAGA
This sequence comes from Pseudomonadota bacterium, assembly GCA_018242365.1. Taxonomy (GTDB): domain Bacteria; phylum Pseudomonadota; class Gammaproteobacteria; order Xanthomonadales; family Xanthomonadaceae; genus Thermomonas. The sequence goes on along the minus strand of JAFECB010000023.1, from coordinate 156,383 downwards.
TCGACGGGGGCGCGGGTGTGTTGGCCCGTGGAGGCGTCGCTTTCGATCAGCACCCACAGGCGCACGGGCACCTTGCCAGTCGCATCGGGCGCGCCCAGAGTCTGCACGGATTTCACCACGGCACGTGCCGCGATCCATGCGACGGACGTGTCATTGGCGTCACGTCTGCGGATGCGGCTGCCGTACCACATCAGCAGGCCAATCCCGAGGAACATCGCGACGACAAGGATCAGGCCGAAAGGAATCGCGAGGTTCATCGCATCACGGCAAGTTGATGATGCACAGCGAGCGTTCCCCCGGCTGCTGCTTGCCATCACAACCGCGGGCGCTGGTGTAGGCGAGCTTGCGGCTGGAGGCCAGCCAAGCGACCGGACGGGCATCGGCGTGGGTGACGGTGATTCGGGACGGCTGGCCGGCGTCGAGGTCGTACACGATGATGCCGTTGCGGCTGGGGTAGATCAGCAGATGCGGGTCGAGCAGCAGCGTGGCCAACTCCCAATGACCGCGGCTCAGCTCGCGCACCGGCCCCTTGCCGACGCGAGTGCGCAGAATGACGTTGTCGTTTTGATCGTTGGAAATCCAGACCAAGTGCCTGCCGATCCGGAAAGTGCCATCGACAACGAAGTCGTTGCCGGCTTCTGCAAAGGTGTCTTCGATCGGAAAGTGGCCAAGCGGATGCTCGAGCCGGGCCGCGATGGCTGGCGGAAGGTGTCGAAGTGTCTGCGGTGCCTGACCGGGTTTCGCGCTGAAGAAGCGTTCGTCCCAATAGGTAGGGTCGCCCCTGCGTGCGCCGTGGGTTTCCATCGAGGTGTCGACGTACACGGTGCCGCCGGACCACAGCACGTCGGTGCCGTCCTCGATGATGTATTCGCTGTTGGGGTCATTGGTGCCTAGCGGCGGTGTGGCCGGGGTGGCGGTGTTTGCGGCGAGGTCGACGATCCACACCCGCCGTCCAGCGCGGGTTTCACCGCAGTCCACGTTCAGTGCGAGGAATTTGCCGTCATCGGAGAATGCGGCCTTGCCCGGATCGCAGTCCTTGTTGGACAGCCCGATCTGCCTGACCACGGCGGTGGAAACGGCGGTCGGTGGTGCGGGTGCGGAGTCGTGCGCTGCAGCCGGCCAAGTCAGCATGCAAACCGCAATGCCGACGAGGCCTGCCTTGGAATAACGTGCGGGCGATCGCGTCATCAGTGGGGACTCCTTCGCAAGACACCCGGATCATAGCCGCCCGGGAATGTCAGCTTGAGTTCGCCGGCCCCGTAGCGGCCGCTGAACGCTTCCTGCGGGCATTCGTTGTCGGGATCGTCGTGGCGCGCGAACCGGACCGTGCGTTTGTCCTCGTCCACTTGGGCGGTGACGACGACCGGGCGGTCGATGTTGCCGCCGGCGCATTGCAATACGGCGTACCAACCGCGCCCGGAGTAGCCGATGTCCACCTTCATGCCGACATCGTCTTCTGACGCGGTACGGTGGATGCTGGAATAGGTGCCGGCGGCCCGTGTGGCCGGCGCCGTGGCGTGGCCCGTCGAAACGCAGGCCAGCAGGGCGAGCAAGGCGGCAGGAAACTTCATTTTGGCCATTCCACCGAGGTGCAGGTTGCGCTGCCGCGCCGCAGCTTGATGACCTGGGCAAGCTCCGCGCTCTGTCCGCAGAATTGCGGGTGGTCGTAGCGCAGGGCTTCGAACGTGTAGTCATCGCCAGCGCGGGTGACGCGCATGTGCGAGGCTTGGGATGAGTCCGCGTTGTCGTCCCATCGCATGTCGGTGGTGTTCTTGGTCTGGCTGATGGTGGCGGTATCGCCCGCCAGACCGGCGCTGACCGTGCAGCTCGCGCCGCTTGGCATCGTCGTCGTGTACTCCATGCTGCGCACGCCGCCGTCGGTATTGAGGGCGAGCCTGAGCCAGGTGTGGCCCTGCGGCGCATCCTGTTCGCATTGCACCGACTCGGCGACCAAGCCATGTGCGGGCGTTTCCGTGTCAGCCGCGGGCGATTCCTGCAGGCGCACGCTGCCGTTGCGGTCGGTGACCACCACTGCGCCGTCCTTGAAGCCGACCTCCGCTGTGTCTTCGTCGCCGCTGGCGTAGGCCAATGACGTCATCGCCAGCGCACCGTCCTTCAGATTGCCGACTGCCAGCACGCCGCCGCGCTCCTCGGCGAGGTTGGCGATGAACACGCGGCCGTCACAGACCTGCGCCTGCTGTTGCAATTCCGCGTCATCGACGACGATGGATGCAGGATCGATGTCTGGCAGCGCGAGCTGGCCGGTGCTGACCGTGCCGTCCAAGCGCACGTCGAAGTGCAGTGTGAACGTCGTGGCCTCGTCCGATCCTGAAGTTTCCCCGGCACTGTGGACGACGAATCTGCGCTTGCCTTCTGCCTGCCATTGCGCCAGCGGCAGGCAACTGCCGGCACCGAATGCAGGTGCTGCTGGTGTGGCTGGAGACGTCGCGCGCGTTGGCGTCGCTGCGGTGGCCGTGCCTGACGCGGATGCGGGGGCAGGTGCATCCGGAGACGAGCAGCCCGCGAGAAACAGCATCGTGACGGCGGCAAGACGTGGGTGGGGCATGCAAGTTCCTGTGCGGGAATCGTCGTGACGGTACAGACGTGAAGTACGGATCTATACGTCCAATCACGGGAATTGGCGGGAAATGGGGACACGCGAATCGAAGGAATCGTGAACGGACCACTTGGAACTGCGCGATTCGGCCGCATTTTCTGCACATCGCCGGCGTCGCCGACTCGAATTTCCGGAGCACGCAATCATGCGCATGGACAAACTCACCTCGCGCTTCCAGCAGGCCTTGAGCGACGCGCAGTCGCTGGCCGTGGGGCGCGACCACAACTTCATCGAGCCCAGTCATTTGCTCCTGGCTCTGGTCGACCAACAGGGCGGCGGCACCCGCCCGCTGCTGGCGCAGGCCGGGGTCAACGTGCCGGTGCTGCGCGAGCGGCTGACCGAGCTGCTGGACAAGCTGCCCAAGGTGACCGGGCAGGCCGGTAATGTGCAGGCCGGGAACGACCTGATCCGGCTGCTGAACGTGACCGACAAACTGGCGCAGCAGCGCGGCGATGCCTATATCGCCAGCGAGTTGTTCCTGCTGGCGGTGCTGGACGATGGCGGTGACGCCGGCAAGGCGCTGAAATCCAGCGGCGCGCAGCGTCCTGCGCTGGAGGCGGCGATCGACAAGCTGCGCGGCGGCGAGTCGGTGCAGGACGAGAACGCCGAGGAGGCGCGGCAGGCGCTGGAAAAATACACCATCGACCTGACTGCGCGCGCCGAATCCGGAAAGCTCGATCCGGTGGTGGGCCGCGATGAGGAAATCCGTCGCACGATTCAAGTCTTGCAGCGCCGCACCAAGAACAATCCGGTGCTGATCGGCGAGCCCGGCGTGGGCAAGACCGCGATTGCCGAAGGTCTGGCCCAACGCATCATCAACAACGAAGTGCCGGAAGGCCTGCGCGGCAAGCGCCTGCTGAGTCTGGACATGGGGGCGCTGATCGCCGGGGCGAAATTCCGCGGCGAGTTCGAAGAGCGCCTGAAAGCGGTGCTGAATGACCTCGCCAAGAATGAAGGCCAGATCATCCTGTTCATTGACGAATTGCACACCATGGTCGGCGCCGGCAAGGCCGATGGCGCGATGGATGCCGGCAACATGCTCAAACCGGCGCTGGCGCGCGGCGAGCTGCACTGCATCGGCGCGACCACGCTGGACGAATACCGCAAGTACATCGAAAAGGACGCCGCGCTGGAACGCCGCTTCCAGAAGGTGTTCGTCGGTGAGCCGACGGTGGAAGACACCATTGCCATCCTGCGCGGCCTGAAGGAACGCTACGCCGTGCACCACGGGGTGGAGATCACCGACCCGGCAATCGTGGCCGCCGCGACCTTGAGCAATCGCTACATCGCCGACCGGCAACTGCCGGACAAGGCGATCGACTTGATGGACGAAGCGGCTTCGCGCATCCGCATGGAGATCGATTCCAAACCGGAAGAGCTCGACCGCAAGGAGCGTCGGCTGATCCAGCTCAAGATCCAGCGCGAGGCCCTGAAGAAGGAAAAGGACAAGGAATCGAAACAGCGCCTGGCCGATCTGGAGGCCGAGATCGACGTGCTCGAACGCGAGTACAGCGATCTGGAAGAAATCTGGAAAGCCGAAAAGGCGACGCTGCAAGGCGCGACCAGGATCAAGGAACAGATCGAGGCCGCCAAGCTCGAACTGGAAGCCGCGCAGCGCAAGCAGGACTTCGCCAAGATGAGCGAAATTCAATACGGACGCATCCCGGCGCTGGAAAAGCAGATGCTGGCCGCGCAGGAGGCCGAAACCAAAGGCTTCACCCTGCTGCAGGACAAGGTGACGGCAGAGGAAATCGCGCAGGTGGTGGCGCGCTGGACCGGCATCCCGGTGTCCAAGATGCTGGAAGGCGAGCGCGAAAAACTGCTGCAGATGGAAGCGGCCCTGCATACCCGCGTGGTCGGGCAGGAGGAAGCGATCAAGGTCGTGTCCGATGCCGTGCGGCGTTCGCGCGCCGGACTGTCCGATCCCAACCGCCCGTCCGGCTCGTTCCTGTTCCTCGGCCCCACCGGCGTCGGCAAGACCGAGCTGTGCAAGGCGCTGGCGGAGTTTTTGTTCGACTCGCAGGATGCGATGGTGCGCATCGACATGAGCGAGTTCATGGAGAAGCACGCGGTCAGCCGCATGATCGGCGCGCCGCCGGGCTATGTCGGCTATGAGGAAGGCGGCTACCTCACCGAAGCCGTGCGCCGGCGCCCGTACAGCGTGATCCTGCTGGACGAGGTCGAGAAGGCGCATCCGGACGTGTTCAACATCCTGCTGCAAGTGCTCGACGATGGCCGCCTGACCGATGGCCAGGGCCGCACCGTGGATTTCCGCAACACCGTGATCGTGATGACCAGCAACCTCGGCAGCCACCAGATCCAGGAGCTGGCCGGCGATGACTCAGCCGAAGCCTATGTGCAAATGAAAGCGGCGGTGATGGGCGTCGTTCAGGCGCACTTCCGCCCCGAGTTCATCAACCGGCTCGACGATCTGGTGGTGTTCCATCCGCTGAACAAGGTGCAGATCAAGCAGATCGCCCGCATTCAATTGCGCAGTCTGGAAAAGCGACTGGCCGAGCGCGGCCTGAAGCTGGAGGTCAGCGACGCCGCCTTCGACCTGCTCGGCAATGTCGGCTTCGATCCGGTCTACGGCGCACGACCGCTGAAACGCGCGATCCAGCAGCAACTGGAAAACCCGCTGGCGCAGGAAATCCTGGCAGGGCGGTTTGGCAATGGCGATGTGGTGAAGGTGGATGCCGAGGGCGGGAAGCTGGTGTTTGCCAAGTGATGCGCGTCTTCTCCCACACCTGTTCCAACACCGAAATCGTCTGCGCCCTGGATTGCGCGTCGATGCTGGTGGGCGTGGACGCCGATTCCGACTATCCGCCCGAGGTGGTGGCTGCGCTGCCCAAGACCGGGCGCGATCTGGATCTGGATATCGATGCGGTGCTGGCGCTGATGCCCGACTTGGTGTTGACCTCGCTGACGGTGCCGGGGCATGAGCAGGTGGTGGGGGCGCTGCACGCGGCGGGCTTGCGGGTGCTGGTCTGCGATCCGTGTTCGCTTGCCGACGTGTACACCAACATCGTCGACATCGCTGCGGCGCTGGGCGTACCAGCGCGCGGCCACGCGCTGGTGGCGCAGATGGAGGCGGCGATGCCGGATGTTGCGACCAGCGGTGCGCGTCCGAAGGTGCTGGTGGAGTGGTGGCCCAAGCCCGTCATTGCGCCAGCGCGGCAGTCGTGGGTGACCGACATGATCCAGCGTGCCGGAGGCAGCAATCCGTGGGGCGAGGTCGATGCCAAGAGCCTACCGATGGAGCACGCCGATGCGGGGGCGGCAGCGCCCGACGTGATCGTGATGAGTTGGTGCGGGGTGAAGGAAGCCAACTACCGCAGCGAGGTGGTGCGTGGGCGCGAAGGCTGGGCGACGGTTCCCGCCGTTGCCCACGAGCGCGTCCATGCGATCTCGGAGGCCTATCTCGGGCGTCCCGGTCCGCGCTTGGTGGAGGGCTACAAGCGATTGCGCGAGTACATCCTCGCCGCAGCTGACTGACGGTCGGGCTCAGGCCGTCTGCCGCGGCGGCCGATACGGCGGCGTTGCCATCACCATGTCGCGCAGCGAATAAGCCAGCTCGCGTTCGGCCAGCACGGCGGCATCGGCGCCGCGTTCGAGCAGGTGCTTGACCTCGGCCTCGCTGTGCGCACGCGCCAGCACGCTGATAGTGGGATTGGCCGCTTTCAGGTGCTCCAGGATCGCGCCGGCTTCCAGCGCCTGCGGCATCGCCAAGACCACCAGGTGCGCGGCCTCGGCGCGTGCGGCCGCCAGCACCGCCGGCAGCACGGCATTGCCGCGCACGGTGAGGAAGCCGGAGTCACGCGCCTGTTGCACGCGATCCGGATCGCTCTCGATCACCACCAGCGGTACGCTGCGATCACGCAGCAGGCGAGCAAGGTCGCGCCCCACGCGGCCAAAGCCGACAACGAGGGTGTGGCCGGAGGTGTCCTCGGGCACGTTCGATAGCGGCACCTCTGCCGGCGTGTCCAGCGTTTCCGGCGCATTGCGCCGTTGCCAGCCATCCAGCCAGTGGAACAGGAACGGATTGGCGATGATCGACAGCAGCGCCCCGGCCAGGATCAGGTCGTGCCCCTGCTGCGGCAGCACCTTCTGCCAAAGTCCCAACCCGGCGAGAATGAAGGAGAACTCGCCAATCTGCGCCATGCATGCGGCCAGGGTCAGCGCGGTCAGCATCGGCAGGCGCAGCAGACGCACCACGGTGGCGGCCACCAGCGCATTGCACAGCAGGATGATGGCGAGCGTGGCCAGCACCAGCAGCGGGTGATCGACCAGGATCATCGGATTGAACAGCATGCCGACCGAAACGAAGAACAGCACCGCGAACGCATCGCGCAGTGGCAGTGAATCATTCGCCGCCTGATGGCTGAGTTCGGATTCGTTGAGCAGCATGCCGGCGAAAAAAGCGCCCAGCGCGAAGCTGACATCGAACAGGTAGGCCGCGCCAAACGCCACGCCCAAGGCGATCGCGAGCACGCACAGGGTGAACAGCTCGCGTGAGCCCAGCCCGGCGACGTATTCCAGTGCGCGCGGGATCACCCGGCGACCGACCACCAGCATGCTGAGTACGAACGCGGCGACTTTCAGCAAGGTCCAGCCCAGTGTTTTTGCCAGCGCCGCCACGCCAAGTGCATGCCCCGTGTCGCTCGAATTCGCCAGCGCCGGCAGCAGCACCAGTGCCAACACCATGGCAAGGTCCTGCACCACCAGCCAGCCGATCGCGATCCGCCCGCGCTGTGCATCCAGCAGTCGGCGGTCTTCCAATGCGCGCATCACCACCACCGTGCTGGCGACCGACAAGGCGAGCCCGAATACCGCCGCCCCCAGCACCGGCATCCCGAGCAGATAGCCGAACACGCCACCGATCGGCGCGGTGAAGCCGATCTGCGCCAGCGATCCCGGAATCGCCACGCCCTTGACGTCCAGCAGGTCGCGCAGCGAAAAGTGCAGGCCGACCCCGAACATCAGCAGGATCACGCCCACTTCCGCCAACTGCGGCGCCAGCGTCTGGTCGGCCACGAAGCCCGGCGTGAACGGGCCGGCGATGACCCCGGCCAGCAGATAACCCACCAAAGGCGACAGCTTGAGCCGCTGCGCCAGCAGGCCCAGCACGAAGGCCATCACGAAGCCGATGCAGAGCAGGGCGATCAGCGAGGTGTTGTGCGGCATGCGCGCTCCATCGTCGGTCTGGTTGGAGTGTCGCATGCACGCAATTGTGGTGCGCATGCGCTGGCCGGATCGGTGTCGGAAACCGGTGCATACTTTCGACCTTGCGCCGTCACACGGGTGGAGAGCCATGCTTCGAACTGCATCGCGTCGTTTCTTGTTCCTGGCCGCTGCGTTGCTTGCCAGCACTGCCGTGCAGGCCGGCACGCCATTGCGGGTGCAACTGCCGGCAGATGCCGAGCAGGCCTCCGGCCGCCTGCTGGTCAGCCTGCAGCCCGCCAGCGTTGCCGAGAAGAATGCCCGCGACGGCGTGGTGCGCTCGGTGGCGATGAGCCCGTTCGGCGGCGTCACCGGCACCTTGATCGGCATGGACGTACCGTGGCTGGCACCGGGGCAGCCCTTGGTGGTCGATGCTGCGGCGCAGAGCTACCCAACCGCATTGTCCGAATTGCCGGCAGGCGAGTACTACATCCAGGCGGTGCTCGATACCGCCCGCGACAACAACTACGGCGGTTCCGGCGATGACATCGCCAGCAAGCCGATGAAGATCACCCTCGGCAATGGTCGCGACTTGCCGCTGCTGCAATTGGACCAGCGTTCGCCGCTGCCGGAGGATCTGTGGGCGCTACCCACGCAGGCACCGGAAGCGTTGCGGGCGCAGTTCGCTGCCGCCAGGCCACACGTCAAATCGTTGGATGTGGTCAGCGACAAGCTGACTGCCTTCTGGGGGCGGCCCATCCACATGCGTGGTTGGGTGGTGCTGCCGCCCGGTTACGACGGCGGCACGGTGCGCTACCCGGTGGTGTACTGGACCCACGGCTTTGGCGGCAACCTGCGCAATTCCCTGTTCAGTGCGGTCAGCCAATGGGATGGCATGCGCAGCGGTGCGCTGCCTCCGATGATCTGGGTGATGCTGGACGAATCCAGCGCCACCGGCACCCACGAGTTTGCCGATTCCGTGAACAACGGTCCTTGGGGCGCGGCGCTGACCGAGGAGCTGATTCCGAAGATGGATCGCGACTACCGCACCGATGGCAAGCCTGCGAGTCGCTTCCTTACCGGGCATTCCTCCGGTGGCTGGGCCACGCTGTGGCTGCAGGTGCGCTACCCGAAGATCTTCGGGGGCAGTTGGCCGACCTCGCCGGATTCCGGCGATTTCCACGACTTCACCGGCGCCGATCTGTACGCGCCGAATGCCAATGTGTATCGGCATGCCGATGGCAGCGCCATTCTGCTGGTGCGCATGAACGGCAAGGTGGTGGCGACCTTCGAGCAGTTCGCGAAGATTGAAGCCGTGACTGGCTCTTACGGCGGGCAGATGGCTTCGTTCGAATGGGTGTTCTCGCCGCGTGGCGCGGATGGACGACCGGTGCCGATGTTCGATCGTCGCACCGGCGCGGTGGATCCGGCGGTGGCCAGCTACTGGCGTGACCACTACGACATTTCGCACATCATCACCCGCGATTGGAACACCCTGAAGCCGGATCTGGACGGCAAGATCCACCTGATCGTCGGCACCGCCGACACCTTCTATCTCGACGGCGGCGCGCGGAAGCTGGAAGCGGCGATGCGCGCAGTCGGGGCGAAAACCGGCTTCCGCTTCCTGCCCGGGCGCAGCCATTTCGACCTGTATCAGGTCGGCGCTGACCGCCATGCGCTGTCCCGCACGATTGCCTGGGAGATGTACAAACTGGCGCGTCCGAGCGCGGTCGTGCCGGCGGATGTGCCGAAACCCGACCTGGAGCCGGGGCACTGAATTCCGCCGAACGGCGCGGCAGGGGCTAAAATCGCCGGCCCATGATTTCCTTCCGCAATTTCGCCCTCCGTCGCGGCGAACGTCTCCTGCTGTCCAATGTCGATCTGGCCCTGCACGCCGGCTATCGTGTGGGCGTGATCGGGCGCAATGGCGCCGGCAAATCTTCGCTGTTCGCCGCTTTGATGGGCGAAGTCGAGCCCGACAAGGGCGATATTGATTTGCCCGGCAAGGCGCGAATCGCGTCGGTGGCGCAGGAAACCCCGCACCTGCCGGACCCGGCGATCGATTTCGTGCTGTCCGGCGATGCCGCGGTGCACGCGGCGATCCAGATGGAGGCCAATGCGTTTGCCAACGAAGATTGGGAAGCCGTGGCCGAGGCGCACCAGAAACTGGAAGAGGTGAATGGTTATGACGGCACCGCGCGTGCGGGCCGCTTGCTGCACGGGCTGGGCTTCCCGGCCGAGGTGCATGAAAAGGCAGTAGCGGATTTCTCCGGCGGCTGGCGAGTGCGGCTGAACGTGGCGCGTGCGCTGATGACGCCGTCGGATCTGCTGCTGCTGGACGAACCCACCAACCACCTCGACCTCGATGCGGTGGTCTGGCTGGAAGAGTGGTTACGCCGCTACGACGGCACCCTGCTGGTGATCAGCCACGACCGCGAATTCCTCGACAACGTCACCACCCACATCCTGCACCTGCACGACGGTACGGCGAAGCTGTACGTCGGCAACTACACCGCGTTCGAGCGCCAGCGTGCCGAGCATCTGCGCCAGCAGCAGATCGCGCACGAGAAGGAGCAGGCCGAACGCGCCCACCTGCAGAGCTTCATCGATCGATTCAAGGCCAAGGCCAGCAAGGCGCGGCAGGCGCAATCACGGATGAAACGGCTGGCCAAGCTGGCCGGCACCGAGGCGATCCGCGTCGAACGTGGCGTCAGTATCCAGCTGCCAGCCCCGCTGCGCTTGCCCAATTCGCTGCTCTCGCTGCGCGATGCCGATTGCGGCTATCCGCTTCAGCCCTCCCCTTCAAGGGGGGGGTTGGGTGGGGATGGTGTGCATGATCTCGCAAGCCAACACCATCCCCACCCCGGCCCTCCCCTTGAAGGGGAGGGAGTCAAAATCCTGCGTAGCGTCGGTTTCGGGCTGGAGGCGGGCGACCGCATCGGCCTGCTCGGCGTCAACGGCGCGGGCAAGTCCACCTTGGTCAAGACGCTGGTTGGCGAGTTGTCGCCAATGAGTGGCGAGCGCGTTGCCCACCCCGACCTGCGCATCGGTTACTTCGCCCAGCATACGGTGGAATCCCTGGTCGCCGGCACCTCGCCGATCGACCACCTGAAGGAGCTTGCGCCGAACACCGCGACCCAGGAGTTCCGCAATTTCCTTGGCGGCTGGCAGTTCCCGGGCGATCGCGCGTTCGAGGTGATCGACAACTTCTCCGGTGGCGAGAAGGCGCGGCTGGCGCTGGCGCTGCTGGCGTGGAACAAGCCCAATCTGCTGCTGCTGGACGAGCCCACCAACCACCTCGATCTGGAAATGCGCGAGGCCTTGGCCGAGGCGCTGTCCGATTTCGATGGCGCGATCGTGATGGTCAGCCACGACCGCCACTTGATCGGCCTGGTGTGCGATGCATACTGGCGCGTGCACGACGGCATCGTCGAGCCCTTCGATGGCGACCTCGACGACTATGCGGCCTGGCTGCGTTCACGTCCCGGCAGCGACAACCCCAAGACTCCGGTGCCCAACAAAGCCCCGAAAGTTGCCCCGCCTGCGCCGGTTGTGGTCGCGCCAAACAAGCCCAAGCTCAATCCGCACAAACTGCAGAAAGCCGAGGAGCGCGTGGCGCGGCTGGAAACCAAGCTGGCCGAGTGCACGGCGCAGTTGAATGACCCGGCGGTGTACGCCGATGCCGCCAAGGTGGCTGATCTTGGCCGCATGCAGTTGCAGCTGCGTGCGGAGTTGGAGACGGCAGAGGCCGACTTGCTGGCACTGTACGACTGAGCCTGCACTTGAATTTGATGCGCTTCGGCGCAACCTCCGTCCTGATTTTCCAGTTTTCGAGTTCGTCCGATGCCGATTTACGCCTTCGCCTGTGCTGCCTGTGGGCATCATTTCGATAAATTGCAGAAACTTTCCGACGCGGATCCCGCCACCTGTCCGTCCTGCGGGACGGAAGGCCAGGTCCATCGCCAACTGACCGCACCGCAATTCCGGCTGGCCGGTGGCGGCTGGTACGAGACCGATTTCAAGAAGGACGGCGAGAAGAAGAGCAATCTGGCCGGGGATGCGGCCAAGCCGGCCGATGCGCCCAAGCCCGAAGCCAAGGCTGAAACCAAGCCCGAAGCGGCCAAGCCGGCTGCCTCGTAGGCGCGCCGCAGGGGCGCGATACCTCTTGCGTGATCCGGCAAAAAAATCGCGCCCCTGCGGTGCGCTCCTACGGGGGACTGGGCGGGTAAAATATCCTGCTCCGCGCTGGCCCGACGCCCGCGCGCCCCGCGTTCCGGAGTCCCCATGCGTAGCCATTTCTGTGGCCTGATCGACGAGACGTTGATCGGCCAGACCGTCACCCTCTGCGGCTGGGCCGATGTTGCCCGCAACATGGGCCATTTCGCGTTCATCGACCTGCGCGACCACGAAGGCATCGTGCAGATCGTGGCCGAACCGGCCGACGTTGCAGGCAATGCCGAGGTCATGACCGTGGCCGCCAAGGTCGGCTACGAAGATTGCCTGCGCATCACCGGCACGGTGCGTCGTCGCGAGTCGGTCAACAACAAGATCAAGACTGGCCAGGTGGAAGTGGTGGCCGAGTGCATCGAGCTGCTGAACAAGGCCGAGCCGCTGCCGTTCCATCACCACGAGAATCCGGGCGAAGACGTGCGCCTGAAGTATCGCTATCTGGACCTGCGCAGCCCGGATATGCAGCGGAAGATGCGTACCCGCACCAAGCTCGTATCGGCGCTGCGGCATTACCTCGACGCACGCGGCTTCCAGGACATCGAAACGCCGATCCTGACCAAGGCCACCCCGGAAGGTGCGCGCGACTTCCTGGTGCCGGCACGCATGCATCCGGGCGAGTTCTACGCGCTGCCGCAGAGCCCGCAGCTGTTCAAGCAGATCCTGATGATGGCGGGCTTCGACCGCTACTACCAGATCGCCCGCTGCTTCCGCGACGAGGCGCTGCGCGCCGATCGCCAGCTGGAATTCACCCAGCTCGACATGGAGTTTGCCTGGGTCGCCGAGGCGGATGTGCAGGGGCTGACCGAGGACATGGTGCGGCATGTGTTCAACGAAGTGATCGGCGTTGAATTGGCCGCCACCTTCCCGCGCATGACCTATGCCGAAGCGATGCGTCGCTACGGTTCGGACAAGCCTGACCTGCGCATCGCGTTGGAGCTGGTGGACGTGGCCGAGCAGGTGAAAGGCTGTGAATTCGCGGTGTTCACTGCCGCCGCCAATGATGCCGACGGCCGCGTGGCCGCGCTGCGCATTCCCGGTGGCGCGCAGCTGTCGCGCAAGCAGATCGACGACTATGCCGCCCACGCCGCCAAGTTCGGCGCCAAGGGTCTGGCCTACGCCAAGCTCGACGAGGCCGGCGCGGTCAATTCGCCGGTTGCGAAGTTCTTCGCCGAGGGCGCGTTCGATGCGCTGCTCAAGCACATCGGCGCTGAAAATGGCGACATCGTGTTCTTCGGTGCCGGCGCCTACAACAAGGTCAGCGACTTCATGGGCGCGGTGCGGCTGAAAGCCGGCAAGGATTTCAACCTGATTGCCGAGGGCTGGGCGCCGCTATGGGTGACTGATTTTCCGATGTTCGAATGGGATGCCGACGAGGGCCGCTACGTCGCCCTGCATCACCCCTTCACCGCGCCGGCGGTGGATTCCATCGATGACCTGCGTGCCAATGCGAAAACTGCGGTCAGCCGTGGCTACGACATGGTGCTGAACGGCAATGAGATCGGCGGTGGTTCCATCCGCATCCACAATTCGCAGATGCAATCGGCGGTGTTCGAGCTGCTCGGCATCGGTGAAGAGGAGCAGCGCGGCAAGTTCGGCTTCCTGCTCGACGCGCTCAAGTACGGCGCGCCGCCGCACGGCGGCATTGCGTTCGGCATCGACCGCATCGCCGCGCTGATGGCGGGCTGCGACTCGATCCGCGACGTGATCGCCTTCCCCAAGACCACCAGCGCGCAATGCCTGATGACCGATGCGCCGTCGCCGATTACCGATGCGCAATTGGCGGAAGTGCACGTACAAGTGCGCACGGAATAACACGCGGTATCTTCCAAGCCCCTCTCCCTCCGGGAGAGGGGTTGGGGTGAGGGTAGGGCGAGTCAGATCTACGGTGAATCCATGACGAGTTCAATCCGCCGTGCCACACCCGCCGATGCGGCAGTCCTGGCCGAGATCGGCGCGGCCACCTTCATCGAAACCTTCGGCCACCTGTACACGCCGGAGGACCTGCAGGCCTTCCTCGACGAAAGCCACACCGAAGCAGCCTACGCCAACGTGTTGGCAGCCGACGCGCCGTATGCGCTGTGGCTGGCCGAAGACGAGGCGGGTCGCGCGATTGGCTACGCACAAGCCGGCCCCTGCGGTCTGCCGCATGCTGACGTGCGTGCAGAAGACGGCGAGATCAAGCGACTCTACCTGCGTGCAGACGCCCAAAACGGCGGTGTGGGCCACGCCATGATGGATGCGGCAATGGCCTGGCTGCTGCGCGATGGCCCGCGCACGCTGTGGCTTTCCGTGTGGTCGGAAAACTTCGGCGCGCAGCGGTTCTACGCCCGCTATGGTTTCGAGTTCATGGCGGAATACGAGTTCATCGTTGGCCAGCAGCGGGATCGCGAGTTCATGTATCGACGCGTCGCTTGACGTGCGTTCGGGCTTGAGTCCCACGACAGAACCGTCCGCCGTTACGATGGCTGGATGAAGATCGCCATCACCCGTGAAGTCAGCCCGGCCTTGGCCACCTGCGAATTGTCCTTCGTGGCGCGCACGCCGATTGATGTCAAACGTGCGCAGGCACAACATGACGCGTATTGCGGGGCGCTGGAATCGCTGGGCTGTGAAGTAATTCGGCTGCCGGCCGAGCCCAGCTTGCCGGACTCGGTGTTCGTCGAAGACGTGGCTTTGGCCTTCGATGAAGTCGCCATCGTGACCCGGCCGGGTGCGGCATCGCGACGCGAGGAAGGCCGTGCCGTGCACGAGGTGTTGGGGAGCATGCGTCAACTCCTTCGGATCGAAGCGCCGGGCACGCTGGATGGCGGCGATGTGCTGCGGATCGGCAAGCAGGTCTTCGTCGGGGCCTCCGCGCGCAGCAATGCCGAGGGTCGGGCGCAGTTGCGCGCCCTGTTGGCACCGTTCGGCTATTCGGTCATTGATGTGGTGACCTGTGACTGCCTGCATCTGAAGTCTGCCGTCACCCAGGTGGCGGAGGGGACGTTATTGATCAATCCGGCATGGCTGGTCGATCCGAGCCAGTTCGCAGGCTTCCGTCAGATTGAAGTCGATCCCATGGAAGAACACGCGGCCAATGCGGTGCGCGTGGGTGACGCCCTGGTCTATCCGGACTGCTTTCCGAACACGCTGGCGCGACTGCGAGATGCCGGGATTCGCGTCCAGACGGTGGATGTTTCAGAGTTGCAGAAGGCGGAAGGTGCGGTGACCTGTTGCAGCATCCTGCTGTCGGCGGGTTGATGCCCGCCGGCTGGCTCAATCCGGATCCTCGGGAACTTGGGTGAGTGCCGGTAGCGGCTCACGACGGCCATCCATCAGCCCGCGACTGAGCATGTTGCCTTCGATGAAGAGCAATTGCCCGGCTTTGCCGCGCTTGATGCCGCTGTCAATCGCGATGACCTTGCCGTCGTGGAAACTCGCGACTTCACCGATGGTGGTGTGGCCGACCACGATGCGCGTCACGCCCAATTGCGCCACCAATGCCTTCACCTGTTCGGTCGTCAGCGCACCGTTGAAATAGCCGCGATACCAGATCGGGCTGGTCTTTCCGTTGTACAGGCGATTCAGCGCTGGATCGGCCTTGACTTGCGCTTTCGGGGTGCCAAGTGAAGCGTCATACGCGGCATTGGTGGTGGCCATGTTTGTCACCAAATCGACGTTTTCCGGCGCGATCCCGCCATGCAGGAACAGGTTGCCGCCCAGTTTCAGCATGGCGGGACGCGTGCGCAGCCACTGCCCGAGCACGCTGTCCTTGCCGTAGAGGTCGGGATAGCCGCGACCGAGCAGGCTGGCGATGTCCTTGTACTTCGGGTTGAGGTAGCGCAGGTCGTCGTAAAGCTCGATCGCTTCATGGTTGCCGAGCAGGAAGTGCACCGCGCCACCGGCGGCACGCGCCTGCTGCTGCAACGAGAACAGCAGCCAGAATGCTTCGGTGACTTGCGGGCCGCGGTCGAACACGACGCCGGCGACGACCAGGTGATCGTGCCCGGCTGTCCAACGGTCCTGATCGTCGATCACTCTGTTGGCGCGCAGCAGTTGCCGCATCACGCCGTACTGGCCGTGGATGTCGGACAGCGCAATGATCCGCGCGCCCGGTGCCAGTGGCACGGCATCCGAGGGCATCTGTGCCGGAATGGTCAGCGGATGCGGGTAGCCGCAGCGTGGCGCGACCGTGGTGGCCCTGTGTTCGCGCAGTGATACGTGCTCGAGTTTGCCGGAGCAGACCCAGTAGGCGTCCAGCCAGCCCGCGTTGCTGCGGAACAGATAGGGGCCATCGTCTTGCGCGGGCGCCTGCGCGCGCGTCGCGGGCACGCCCGCAGCAGGTGCGCCGGCTTGCGCGTGGCAATTTGATGCCAGCAGCAGTGACAGCAGGGCAAGTATTCGCAGCAAGGAAAGCATCAACATGGCTCCGATCCGATGTTAGGCGCTGTCGGTCATTGCCGAGCGCAACAACGACATGGAGGGTCTATTATCCTTCCCGCATGACGTCCCGGATCGTGCTCGTACACGGCGTGTTGAATGCCAGGACCTGGCTGTGGCCGATGGCGGCGCGTCTGCGCGGGCAGGGGTTCAGGGTGTCCCTGTTCGGTTACTCCAGCCTGTGGGAAGGGCCTGGCGGTGCCGTTCCGAGGCTGATCGAGACGATCCGCGCGGTGCGGGCCGATGCCTTGCTTGGCCATAGCCTGGGCGGCTTGCTGGCGCTGGAAGCCTTGCAACAGGCACCGGAATTGCCGGTCAGCCGGGTGGTCTGCCTGGGCTCGCCGCTGCGCGGCAGCGAAACCGCGCGCAGGGTGGCGGAACGGGCATGGGCACGGCCCTTCCTGGGTCGCAGCGCCACGTTGCTGCAAACGGGCATGGCCGACTGGCGTGGCAATGCCGAGGTCGGCGTGGTGGCTGGCGATGCGCCGCGTGGCGCGGGTTGTTTCTTTGCGCATTTCCAGGAGCCCTCCGATGGCACCGTGGCGCTTGCCGAAACCCGGTTGCCGTGGCTGGCCGACCATGTCGTCCTGCCCTGCAGCCATTCCGGGCTGGTGTTGTCCCGCCAAGCCGTGACCCAGGCCACGAGTTTCCTGCGCGATGGGCGGTTCCACCACGACGCGGAAATGAAAGTCGTATAATTCCCGGCTTGCCTTGAATCAGGGGATTCCACCATGGGGCGTGGACCTTCCATCGAAGCCCGCAAGAATGCGCAGGATGCGCAGCGCGGCAAGATTTTCACCAAGATCATCCGCGAGATTTCGGTGGCGGTGCGCACCAGCGGCAGCGATCCGAACAGCAATCCGCGCCTGCGTGCGGCGATCGACAAGGGCCTTGCCGTCAACATGAGCAAGGACGTGTTCGAGCGTGCGATCAAGAAGGCTTCCGGCGAGCTGGAAGGCGTCACCTACGAGGAAATCCGCTACGAGGGCTACGGCGCCGGCGGCGTCGCGGTGATCGTCGATTGCCTGACCGACAACCGCGTGCGCACCGTGGCCGATGTGCGGCATGCGTTCGGCAAGTTCGGCGGCAACCTCGGCACCGAAGGCTCGGTCGCGTTCATGTTCCACAAGCTGGGCGTGCTCAGCTACAGCGCCGGCGCGGACGAAGAGAAGATCACCGAGGCGGCGATCGAGGCTGGCGCGGACGATGTCGTGGTGTACCCGGAAGATGGCGCCGTCGACGTGTTGACCGCGCCCGAGGCGTTTGCCGAGGTCAAGGCGGCGATGGAGGCAGCGGGACTTGCGCCCGGCTTTTCGGAGGTGACGATGCGTGCCGACAACGACACCGCCGTCGATGGCGAGACCGCCGACCAGGTGCAGAAGCTGCTGCACTGGCTGAACGAGCTGGACGACGTGCAGAACGTCTATTCCAACGCCACCGGGCTGGGCTGATTCGAGCCGCCGCCGTTCCGGCGAATCTCATGTCGATGCCATCCCCACAGTTGCAACGCGGCGCTGCCGGCGTGACGCGCGTGCTCGGCATCGATCCGGGCTCGCAGCGTACCGGAGTGGGCATCATCGATGTCGCCTCCGATGGCAAGCTGACCCATGTCCATCACCAGCCATTACTGTTGCTGGATGCGGCGAGTTTTCCGCTGCGCCTGCGCATCCTGCTCGATGGGCTGTGGGCATTGATCGAACAGTACGCACCGGATGAAGTGGCGGTCGAACAAGTGTTCCTGTCCAACAATGCGATGAGCGCGCTCAAGCTCGGACAGGCGCGTGGTGCCGCCATCGCCGCCTGTGTCGCACGCGATCTTCCGGTGAGTGAATATGCCGCCAAGGAGATCAAGCTGGGCCTGGTCGGCAGCGGCGGTGCCGAGAAAGCACAGGTCCAGCACATGGTCGGCATCATGCTCGGCCTGCAGGGCAAGCTGCAGGCGGATGCCGCCGACGCGCTGGCGGTCGCCATCACCCATGCCCATGTGCGCGGCAGCGCCAACCGCCTGGGCGTGGCCGCACGCGAGGCTTGGGGCCGCAAGGGCAGGGGGCGGGGATGATCGGTCGACTCAAGGGCGTCCTGATTCACAAGGCACCGCCGTGGCTGGTGGTGGACGTGCATGGCGTCGGCTACGAACTCGAAGCGCCGATGAGCACGTTCTATGACTTGCCGGCGCTGGGCGCGGAGGTCACCCTGTTCATCCACTACGCGCAGAAAGAAGATGCGGTTTCGTTGTACGGCTTCCTGAGCGAGCAGGAGCGCCGCCTTTTCCGCGATGTGCAAAAAGTCTCCGGTGTCGGCGCGAAGATCGCCCTCGCGGTGCTGTCCGGTGCCAGCGTCGCGGAGTTTGCGCGGCTGGTGCAGACCTCGGATGTCGCCGCCCTCACCCGCATTCCCGGCATCGGCAAGAAAATCGCCGAACGCATGGTGATCGAACTGCGCGACCGTGCGGCTGATCTGGTTGCTGGCGGTATTCCGGGTGCCAAAAGCCTTCCGAATGATCCACTCTCCGAGGCCATCACCGCGCTGCAGGCACTGGGCTACAAACCGGCCGACGCCGACCGCATGGCGAAAAAGGCCGTGGCCGATGGCGATGACGCCGCGACCATCATCCGCAAGGCATTGCAGGCAGCGCTGCGCTGAGGCGCAGTCGACTGGCCTCTGGATCCAACGATGAATACTGACAATATCCCGCCCAACCTGTCCCGCGAAATCACCGCGGGTTCACATGCGCCGCAGGGCGCGGGACTGGCCCTGATCGTCGGCGCGATCGGGGTGGTGTTCGGCGACATCGGAACCAGCCCGCTGTACACGCTGAAGGAAGCGTTCCTCCCGCACTACGGCCTGGTGAACAACCACGACACCGTCATTGGCCTGCTTTCGCTGATTTTCTGGGCGATCATGCTGATGGTGACGGTCAAGTACGTCACCATCATCATGCGTGCCGACAACGAAGGCGAAGGCGGCATCATGGCCTTGATGGCCTTGGCCCAACGCACGTTGCGGAATGGTTCGCGTTCGGCCTATTTCGTCGGCATCCTCGGAATCTTCGGGGCATCCCTGTTTTTCGGTGATGGCGTCATCACGCCGGCCATCACCGTGCTGGGCGCGGTGGAAGGCCTGGAAGTGGCAGCGCCGGGCCTGGAGCACTTCATCGTGCCGATCACGGTGATCGTGATGGTGGTGCTGTTTGCAGCGCAGCGATTCGGCACGGAGCGCGTCGGCAAGGTCTTCGGACCGGTGATGTTGCTGTGGTTCGTGTCGCTGGCGGCGATCGGAATCTGGAACCTGCTTGCCGCGCCGGAGGTGTTGAAGGCGTTGAATCCCTGGTGGTCTGTGCATTTCTTCATGGAACACGGCTGGCACGGCATCTTCATTTTTGGTGCGGTAGTGCTGGCGGTCACGGGAGGTGAGGCGTTGTATGCCGACATGGGCCATTTCGGCGCGCCGCCGATCCGCAACGCCTGGTATTTCTTCGTGCTGCCCTGTCTGGTGCTGAACTACCTGGGACAGGGTGCGAACGTGCTGAAACACCCGGAAACAGTCGCCAATCCCTTCTTCGAAGCAGTGCCGGAGTGGGCGCTGTATCCGATGATCGTGTTGGCCACGATGGCCGCGATCATCGCCTCGCAGTCGGTGATCACCGGCGCGTTCTCGATGTCGCGGCAGGCGATGCAGCTGGGCTACATCCCGCGCATGCGCATCAAGCACACTTCCAGCGACACCATCGGCCAGATCTATGTGCCCGGCATCAATTGGCTGATGATGCTGACGGTGATCGCGCTGGTACTGGCCTTCCAGAGCTCCACCAACCTGGCCTCGGCCTATGGCGTGTCGGTGTCCGGCACCATGCTGATCGACACCCTGCTGCTGGCCTTGCTTGCCGGTGCCAAGTGGACCCGGGCACGCTGGTGGGTGCTGCCGGCGTGCTTCGTCATCATCCTGCTCGATATCGGTTTCCTGATTGCCAATGGTGCCAAGTTCTTCCACGGCGCATGGTTCCCGATTGCCCTCGGCCTGTTGGTGTTCACGATGATGCGTACCTGGCGTCGCGGGCGTGAACTGCTGAGCGAGGAGATCCGCAAGGAAGGCATCAAGCCCGATACCTTCCTGCCCGGCCTGATGCTGGCCCCGCCGGTGCGTGTGCCGGGGACCGCGGTATTCCTGACCTCCGATCCCGGCGTCGTGCCGCACGCCCTGCTGCACAACCTCAAGCACAACAAGGTGCTGCACGAGTGCAATGTGTTCCTGACCGTGAAGACGCTGGACGTGCCCTACGTGCGCCGCGATGCACGCTTGAAAGTCGAGTCGATTGCCGGCAAGGATTTCTACCGGGTGATCGTGCGTTACGGCTTCATGGAGCCGCCGGACGTGCCGGTGGCGCTGATGAGCAGCTGTGACCAATGCGACCTGATCTTCAATCCGATGGATACCACCTACTTCACCAGCCGCGAATTGGTGGTTGCGGGACGCCGCAAGGGAATGGCCGTCTGGCGTGACAAGTTGTTCGCCTTCATGCATCGCAATGCCGCGCCGGCGACCAATTTCCTGCGTATTCCCGGAAATCGCCTGGTGGAGTTGGGCGCGCAGGTGGAGATCTAGTTTCGTCATCGAACCATCGGGCATCCTGCCGCGAGGTTCGATCCGCGCGCCGCGGAGTGAATCCGCGCCGCGCTTGCGCCGGGCGATGCGCCCGGCGTCGGCACATCCCTGTGCCGAACGTGCGTTCGTCATCGAACCATCGGGCATCCTGCCGCGAGGTTCGATCCGCGCGACGGGGTGAGTGTCCGCGGCTTGCTGCGCCGGGCAGGATTCGCGCGTGTCGTTCGAAGGTGCCAATCTCGGCGATAATCCCCCCATGAGCGATTCCCGCATCATCGCCCCCGGCGCGACCCGCGACGACGAGGCCGACGAGGCCAGCATCCGCCCCAGGCGCCTTGCCGAGTATCTCGGCCAGCAGCCGGTGCGCGAGCAGATGCAGATCTACATCGAAGCGGCCAAGGGACGTGGCGAGGCACTCGACCATGTGCTGATCTTCGGTCCGCCCGGGCTGGGCAAGACCACGCTCTCGCACGTCATCGCCAACGAACTGGGCGTGAACCTGCGGGTGACCTCCGGCCCGGTGATCGAGAAGGCTGGCGACCTTGCGGCGCTGCTCACCAACCTGCAGCCGCACGACGTGTTGTTCATCGACGAGATCCATCGGCTGTCGCCGGTGGTCGAGGAAATCCTCTACCCGGCGATGGAGGATTTCCAGATCGACATCATGATCGGCGAAGGCCCGGCCGCGCGTTCGATCAAGCTCGACCTGCCGCCGTTCACCCTGATCGGTGCCACCACCCGCGCTGGCCTTTTGACCGCGCCGCTGCGGGATCGCTTCGGCATCGTGCAGCGGCTGGAGTTCTATTCGCCCGAGGAGCTGGCCCGGATCGTCCGCCGTTCGGCGCAGATCCTCGGCATCGCTTGCGATGGCGAGGGCGCGGGTGAATTGGCGCGGCGTTCGCGCGGAACCCCGCGAATCGCCAACCGGCTGCTGCGACGGGTGCGTGATTACGCCCAGGTCAGGGGCGATGGCCGGATCGAAGCCGGGATCGCGCGCGCCGCGATGGACATGCTGAAAGTCGATCCCGAGGGCTTCGACGAACTCGACCGGCGCATGCTCGGCATCATCATCGACGCCTTCGACGGCGGCCCGGTGGGCGTGGAATCGCTGGCCGCGGCGTTGTCGGAAGAGCGCGGCACCCTCGAAGACGTGATCGAGCCCTACCTGATCCAGCAGGGGTTCCTGGTGCGTACCGCGCGTGGGCGGATGGCGACGGCCAAGGCCTATCGCCATCTCGGCCTGCGGCCGAGACGGGAGACGGGAGACGGGAGGCGAGAGACGAACGAGCTGTTCGACGACTCTGAAGGCCAGCGCTCTTGATCTCCGAATCCCGAATCCCGTCTCCCGTCTCCCTGCCCATCCGCGTCTACTGGGAAGACACCGACGCCGGTGGCGTGGTCTACCACGCCCAGTACCTGGCCTTCATGGAGCGCGCCCGCAGCGAGTGGCTGCGCGAGTTGGGCGTCGAGCAGACGAGATTGCGCGAGGCCGAGGATCTGGTCTTCGTGGTGCGTGGGATGGAGCTCGACTTCCGCGCCCCGGCGCGGCTGGACGATCAGCTTTCAGTCAGCGTGCGCCTGCTGCAATGCCGGGGCGCCAGCTTCACCTTGGCGCAGCGGATCGAACGCGGAAACGTGCTGCTGGTCGAAGCCAAGGTCCGGATCGCCGCGGTGCGCGCGTCCGATTTTCGTCCCTGTCCCATCGTGGACACTTTGCTGGCGCGGCTGCGGTCGCAGATGGAGTCATCTTGATGTTTGTGTTGAATCTGCTGCAACCCGTGCCCCAGGCGCTGCCGGACGCTGCTCCCGTCGATGCGGTCACGCTCGCCAATGGCGCCGCCCCGGCTGCTGCAGCGCATGCCGACAAGGGCCTGGACATCCTCGGGCTGGTGCTGCATGCCAGTTTGCCGGTGCAGTTCGTGCTGCTGTTGCTGTTGCTGGCGTCGATCTCGTCCTGGGTGATTATCCTGCGCAAGAAGCGCCTGCTCGATCGTGCCGAGCGCGAGGCCGATCATTTCGAAGGCGCGTTCTGGTCCGGTACCGAATTGTCGCGGCTGTATGCGGCGGCGACCGAGCGCCATCGCGATGTCGAGGGCCTCGAGGCGATCTTCGAGTCCGGCATGCGCGAGTTCAACCGGATCAGTCAACGCGGTGGGCTGGATGCACGCATGCAGGTCGAAGGTGCGCAGCGCGGCATGCGCGCCACCTCATCGCGCGAGCTCGACGGGCTCGAACGCAACCTCGAATACCTCGCCAACGTCGGCTCGATCAGCCCGTATGTCGGCCTGTTCGGCACCGTCTGGGGGATCATGATCGCCTTCCAGGGCCTGGCCAACCTGAAGGACGCGACCATCGCCTCGGTTGCGCCGGGTATCTCCGAGGCCTTGGTCGCCACCGCGATGGGCCTGTTCGCCGCGATCCCGGCGGTGTGGGCCTACAACCGCTTCGCGACCCGCGCCGACCGCATGGCGGTGAGATACGAAGCCTTCAGCGAGGAATTCGCCTCGATCCTGCAACGCCAGGCCAACGCGGGCGGCTGAGGCGAGCATGGCCAGAGTGACCGGACGCCGTTCGCGCAAGCGCAGGCTGCAATCCGACATCAACGTCGTGCCTTACATCGACGTGATGCTGGTGCTCTTGATCATCTTCATGGTGACCGCACCGCTGCTGAATGTCGGTGTCGACGTGAATCTGCCGCAGGCCGATGCGCACGCGCTGGAACAGGGGCGCAAGCAGCCGATCATCGTCAACGTCGACAAGCATGGCGCGCTGGCACTGACCTATGAGGGCCTGAATCGCCCGCAGGCGGTCGATGAAGCGCAATTGGTGGCCAAGGTGAAGGCCTTCGTCGCCGCCGATCCGAACGTGCCGGTGTACGTGGCTGGCGATCGCGAGGTCAGCTACCAGACCGTGTTCGCGGTGTTGTCGCTGCTGCAACGGGATGCCGGCGTGCCGCGTGCGGGCTTGCTGGGCGACAAGCCCGACGCACCGAGCCAACCCAAGCGGTGACGGGGCACCGGTGAAGCAGACCCGCACCGATACCGGATTGGCCGTCGCCCAAGCGTTGCTCCTGCATGGTGCGTTGCTGGCGCTGTTGCTGGTTGGCCTGCATTGGTCGAAGGCAACGTCAGCCGAGGCCGCGCAGGGTGAGCCGATCGAGGCGGAACTCATCAGCGCCTCCGACCTCAGCCCGGCCATGCAGCGCGCATTGCAGCGCACGCCGGTGAAACCGCGACAACCACCACCGAAGGCCGAACCGAAACCATTGCCCGAACCACTGCCCGAGGCGACGCCACCGCCGACACCACGACAACTACCGCCGCCGGTTCCCGATCCGGCCCCGGTCGAACAAGTGCGGGTGCAGCGTGACGCCGCCTTGCCGCCGGTGCCCAATGTGCGCCGCGAACAGGAACAGCAACGCCGACAACCGCCGCAAGTCGAACTGGACGCCCAGCGCGAAACCGAGATGGAACGCCAGCGCCAGCGCCAGATCGAGGATCTGCGGCGCCAGCGTGCGCAGGCGGCGCGCGACGCCAGCATGGCCGAACAGCGTGCACAACAGCTCGCCGACGCGCGCGCACCCGCCAGCAACGCCGCTCCACCACGGCGGGCGCAGCCGACGCCGGGGGCGGGCGGGACCGATCCCAGCTTGCTGGCCCGTTACGTTGCGGCCCTGCAGCACGCCATCACGCGTCAATGGACGCGGCCAGACACAATTGCCCTGGGCCAGAAATGCCGCATGACGATCCATCAGGCGCCCGGCGGCACCGTCTTGAACGTCGAAATTTCCCCGTCCTGTTCCTACGATGCGCAAGGGCGGCAATCGATCGAGGCAGCGGTGTTCAAGGCCGATCCCTTGCCATACGCCGGTTTCGAGACCGTGTTCAACCGTAATCTGGACATCAATTTCGAGGCGGCAGACCCGTGAACCACGAGAATCCCCACGTCCAAGCGCCTGCCGGTCCGCTGCCGTTCATCTTGCCGGCGCGGAATGGGCGACCCTGTCACCACGATCTTCCCGAAGGGGATGCATGAAGCGTTTCGTCTGCGGCCTGCTCGCCGCCTTCCTGCTGCCACTGGGTGCCGCGCAGGCGCAATCGCAGGGTGGCCTGGAAATCAATATCGTCGGTGGCAACGCTGCCGCCCTGCCCATCGCGGTGGTGCCGTTCGGTGGTGATTGCGGGACCACCGACGTCAGCGGCGTGGTGCGTGCCGACCTGGACCGCTCCGGCCAGTTCCGCACCGCCGATGTGAACGCGCTCCCGGAACGCCCCACCACCGGCAGCGAGGTGTCCTATCCACTTTGGCGGCAACTGCGTCAGGACTACCTGCTGGTCGGGCGTTGCGTGCCCGCGCTCGGCGGCTATCGCACCGAATACGAATTGTTCGACGTGGCTCGCCAGACCCGCTTGCTGGGGATCGCACTGACTGCCGCACAAGCGTCCATGCGCGATGTCTCGCACCAGATCAGCGACGCCGTCTACGAGAAGATTCTCGGCGTTCGTGGCGCGTTCTGGACCCGCATCGCCTATGTCTCCGCCAGTGGGCTGGGCCGCGATACCCGCTATGCCCTGATCGTGGCCGATGCCGACGGCTACAACCCGCATACCGTGGTCACCTCGAACGAGCCGCTGTTGTCGCCGTCGTGGAGCCCGGACGGTCGCCGGCTGGCTTATGTCAGTTTCGAGGGCGGCAATTCCGGCATCTGGATCCAGGATGTCGCCTCCGCTGCGCGGGAAAAGCTGACCAGTTTCCGTGGCATCAATGGTGCGCCGAGTTTCTCGCCGGACGGCACCAAACTGGCGATGAGCCTGTCCAAGGGCGGCAATCCCGATATCTATGTGATGGACTTGGGTTCGCGCCATCTCAGCCAGATCACAAACCAGCTCGGCATCGACACCGAACCGACCTGGAGCGCTGACGGCAGCAGCCTCTACTTCACCTCCGATCGCGGCGGGCGCCCGCAGATCTATCAAGTGCCGGCGACCGGCGGCGGGGCGACTCGGATCAGCTTCGAGGGCAGCTACAACGCCAGCCCGAGTGTCTCGTTCGATGGCAAGAAAATTGCGACCGCGCAGGGTGCCGGCAATGTCTACCGGATCGCGATGATGGACCGCAGCACCGCCAGCCCGCGCTGGAGCATGCTCTCGCCCGGTTCGCTGGACGAATCCCCGAGTTTCGCGCCGAATGCCTCGATGCTGGTGTACGCGGCGCGCGAGGGCCGCAACGGCGTCCTGTACGTGGTCTCCGCCAACGGGCGCGTGCGCCAGCGGCTGCTGACGCAATCGGGTAGCGACGTGCGCGAACCGGCGTGGTCGCCCTATCGTGCCAAGTAAGCCGGGGTTCGCGCCGTGTTGACGCGGTCATTGCGAGAATGGCCGAGGTTTCAGTGGTCCAGCGTTTTCATCCTTGAAAGTCGTAGAGAGGTGTTCGCCATGCATCGTTCCATTCCGTCCGCCGCCCGTGTCCTCACCATCGCGGTCCTCGCCTCCGTCGTCGCCGTGGGCTGCAGCAAGAAGGTCAAGGAAACGCCACCGGCGCAGACCGAGGTGAATACCGCGCCCACCCAGACCTACACCGCGCCAGTGGCGGGGGCCTACACACCCGCCGACCTCGACACCGATCCCTGCCTGCGCACCCGGGTGATCTATTTCGATCTCGACCAGGACATGCTCAAGCCGGAATTCCAGGCGGCGATCAGCTGCCACGCCAAGTATCTGCGGGATCGCCCGAGCGCCCGCCTGCGGCTGGAAGGCAATGCCGACGAGCGCGGCAGCCGCGAGTACAACATGGGCCTGGGCGAGCGTCGTGGCAACGCGGTTTCCAGTGCGTTGCAGGCGAGCGGTGGCAGCGCCGGCCAGTTGACCGTGGTCAGCTACGGCGAAGAACGCCCGGTCTGCACCGAGTCCAATGAGGGTTGCTGGTCGAAGAACCGCCGCGTCGAACTGATCTACACCGACAAGTGAGCAAGCTCAGCCTCGGCCTGCTGGTGGCGGCGCTATTGGCGTCGCCGCTGGCGCATGCGCAGCGGGTCAGCCTCGCCGATCGCGTGGCGGCACTGGAGCAGCGTGCAGCGGGCGACCAGAATGCGACCGAGCTGGTCAACCAGATCACGCAGCTGAAGTCCGACGTGCAGGCCCTGCGCGGCCAGATCGAGGATCTGCAACACCAACTCGAACAGGCCAAGCAAGGCCAGCGCGCGCAATACCTCGACCTCAGCGGCCGGCTTGATCGGCTGGAAGGTGGCGGCAGCGCGGCCGGCGGTGCCAGTGCTCCCTCGGCAACGCCAAGCCCGGCGGCTGCCGCGCCACAGCCAGCAGCGGCACCAACGTCGCCGTCGGCGTCGGTCGCGCCGATGGGCAAGGACGAACAAAGCGCCTACGACTACGCCTTCGACGCCCTCAAGGGTGGCGATTACGCGGAAGCGGCGCGGCGCTTGCGCAGCTTCCTCGATGCCTTCCCGGACGGCCAGCGTGCGCCCAATGCCTTGTACTGGCTGGGTGAGAGCTATTACGTCACCCAGAACTACGCGCTTGCCGGCAGCCAGTTCAAGGCCCTGCTCGACCGCTATCCGGACAATGACAAGGCCCCCGGCGCCCTGCTCAAGCTGGGCCTGGCCCAGTATGGTTTGAAGCAGTACGACGCCGCACAAGCGACCTTGCGCTCGGTCACCAGCCAGTATCCCGGCACCGATGTCGCCCGGATCGCCCAGGACCGCCTGCGCGCGATGCAGTTGTCCAGCGAGCGCTATTGATCGCTGGAGGGCGGTGACAGGCGCGCGGGATGTGGGCGGGGCTGGGCCTTGGCTTAAAGTAATGCTGAACAAGTCCCTCCTGGACTTGTCAGCACACGCTGCGTCCGGTACATGCCCGGACGCAGCTCACGCGGATCAATCACTTCGGTGATCGATCCGCGGCCGACCATCCATGGTCGGCAGGCAACGCCGACTAAATCAGCGTTGCCTTAAACTACGCGCATGAACGCAGCCGCCGATGCAGCCACCGCGTCGGCGGCAACGTCGAGCGAGCGGCTCAAGCTCACCGAAATCTTCCTCTCCTTGCAGGGCGAAGCGCGCGAGGTCGGCTGGCCGACCGTGTTCGTGCGCCTGACCGGCTGCCCGCTGCGCTGCCAGTACTGCGACACCACCTATGCCTTCCACGGCGGGCAGTGGTGGGAACTCGATGCCATCCTCGCCAAGGTCGTCGCGTTCGGCGTGCGCCATGTCTGCGTGACCGGCGGCGAGCCGCTGGCGCAGAAAGGCTGTCTGGACTTGCTGACCCGGCTTTGCGATGCCGGCTACGCGGTGTCGCTGGAAACTTCGGGGGCCATCGACGTGACCACCGTCGATCCGCGGGTGTCGCGGGTGGTCGATATCAAGACGCCGGGCTCGGGCGAGGTGGAGCGCAATCGGTGGAGCAACCTTGCCGCGCTCACTGTGCATGATCAGGTCAAGTTCGTGCTCTGCTCGCGCGAGGATTTCGATTGGGCCTGCGGCATCCTGCAACAACACCGGATCGCACAGACCTGCGAAGTCTTGTTCTCGCCAAGCGCAGGGCAAGTGCAACCCCGCACGCTGGCCGAATGGATCCTTGAAGCCAGGTTGCCGGTGCGCTTCCAGATGCAACTCCACAAACTCCTGTGGAACGACGAACCGGGCCGCTGAGTCCGCGAGCGAGCACATGCAAAACGATTTCGACATGAATGCCACCGGCAAACCCGCCGTCGTCCTCGTCTCCGGCGGCATGGATTCGGCCGTGGTATTGGCCATCGCCCGCGAGCAGGGCTACGCCGTGCATGCGTTGAGCGTGCGCTACGGCCAGCGCCATACCTCCGAGCTGGATGCCGCAGACCGGGTTGCACGGATGCTGGGCGCGGTGGCGCACAAGACCGTGAACGTGGACCTGCGCAGCTTCGGCGGCTCGGCCCTGACCGATGAAATCGAGGTGCCGACCGATGCCGACGGCCACGCCATCGGCGAGGGCATCCCGTCCACCTATGTTCCGGCGCGCAACACCATCATGCTGTCGCTGGCGCTGGGTTGGGCCGAAGTGCTGGGTGCCACCGACCTGTTCTGCGGCGTCAATGCGGTGGACTACTCCGGCTATCCCGATTGCCGCCCCGAATTCATCGCCGGCTTCGAGCAGCTGGCGAACCTGGCCACCAAGGCCGGTGTCGAAGGCAGCCAGTTCCGCGTTCACGCCCCGTTGCTGCGGATGAGCAAGGCCGACATCGTGCGCGAAGGCCTGCGCCTCGGCGTGGATTTCGCGCAGACCGTGAGCTGCTACCAGGCCGACGCCGCCGGCCGCGCCTGTGGCCACTGCGATGCCTGCTGCTTGCGCACCAAGGGCTTCATCGATGCCGGTGCACACGACCCGACACATTACGTCGGCGTTGCCATCGGTTAAACTGCGCGCCCCGGTGCAAGGCCGGGGCAGGCTTGGGTCGTTAGCTCAGTGGTAGAGCTGCGGACTTTTAATCCGTAGGTCGATGGTTCGAGTCCATCACGACCCACCACTTTCCGGCAGTCCTGTTACGCAAGGCACGCAAGGCATCAATCCGCCGGTGCGGATGCCTGCCCATGGCTAGAGGGAATTTCGCAGCCGCGGTCGCGGTGTTCTCCGACTGCTCTCTGCGGCGCTGTGGGCGATGCTGGACCACCGCTTGCCAATACGTATTATATATGCATATTATCATGCAGGGCGTCGCCTTCGACCCGGGCAAGGCCGCTGCCAACCTGCGCAAGCATGGGGTTGGTTTTGCGCATGCGGAGCAGGCATTGCGTGACCAGCGCGCGGCGACGATGGAAGATCCCGATGCCGAGGATGAGGCACGCTTCGTGACCTTGGGCATGGACGCCGCCGGGCGAGTATTGGTGGTGGTGTGGACACCACGCGGGGAACTCGCCCGGATCATTTCCGCAAGAAAGGCCAGCAAGGGCGAGGTGGATGGATATGCGCGATGAATATGATTTCAGTAGGGCGCAGCGCGGCGCGGTCATCGCTTCGCCAGGCAAGACCCGCATCACCATCATGCTCGACGATGACGTGATCGAGGCCTTCCGGGCACGCGCCGAGACGGAAGGGCGTGGCTACCAGACCGCCATCAACGCGGCCCTGCGCGCGGCGCTGGATGCCGACAATGCCCCGGTGACGGTGGCGACCTTGCGGCGCGAGCTGCGCAAGGCGTTGAAGTCCGTGGCTTGAGAAGGACCAGGATCAATCTCTCTCGCGCAATACTGCAAGCACCGCCTCCCCGTAGCGTTCCAGCTTGCCTGCGCCGATCCCGGCGATCATCGCCAGCGCATCGAGTGCGCCTGGCCGTTCCAGCGCGATGTTGCGCAAGGTGGCGTCGTGGAAGATCACGTAGGCGGGGACGTTCTGTTCGCGGGCGGTTGCGCTGCGCCACTGGCGCAGGGCGGCGAAGCGGGTGGCGGCGTCGGTCGGCAGGTCGGTGGTGGTGGGTGTGGTCCGTGACGCGGCGGAATCGCGCTTGCGCCGGCGCTCGGGTTTGGGTGCGTCCGCGCGCAGGTGCAGGCGCTGTTCCCCGCGCAGCAGGGGTGTGGCAGCGGTGGTCAGGCGCAGGGCACCGAAGTGGTCGAGGTCGGTTTCGAGCAGGCCGATTGTGACCAGTTGCCGGAAAATGCTGCGCCATTGCTTCGCGTCGTGCTCGCTGCCGATGCCGAAGGTACTCAGCGACTGGTGGCCGAATTGGCGCACCTTGGCAGTGTCGGCACCGCGCAATACGTCGATCAGATGGGCGGCGCCGAAGCGCTGGCCGCTGCGGTAGACACAGGACAGCGCCTTGCGCGCGGCGTCGGTGGCGTCCCAGGCCTGCGGTGGGTGCAGGCAGTTGTCGCAATGGCCGCAATCGCCGGGATGGGCCTCGCCGAAATAGGCCAGCAGGGATTGCCGGCGGCAGGCGGTGGATTCGCAATAGCCGATCAGGGCGTCGAGCTTGGCGTGCTCCAGCCGTTTGCGCTCTTCACCGGCCTCGCCTTCGGCGATCATCCGCCGCAGTTGCACGGCATCGCCCAATCCATACGCCAGCCAGGCTTCGGCGGGCTCGCCGTCGCGGCCGGCGCGGCCGGTTTCCTGGTAGTAGCCTTCCAGTGATTTGGGCAGGTCGAGGTGGGCGACGAAGCGCACATCGGGCTTGTCGATTCCCATGCCGAAGGCAATCGTCGCCACCATCACGATGCCGTCTTCCTGCAGGAAGCGCCGCTGGTGCGCGGCGCGGGTACTGGCGTCCAGCCCGGCGTGATAGGGCAGTGCAGGGATGCCCTGCGCGGCCAGCGCCTCGGCAGTGGCCTCGACCTTGCGCCGCGACAGGCAATAGACGATCCCGGCCTCACTGCGGTGGCCATCGAGGAAGTCCTGTAACTGGCGGCGACTGTCGTGCTTGGCGGCCACGCTGTAGAGGATATTGGGGCGATCGAACGAGCTGATGAATTGCCGCGCGCCGTCCAACGCCAGTCGCTCGACGATCTCGCGCCGGGTTGGCGCATCGGCGGTGGCGGTCAGGGCGATCCGCGGCACCTCCGGCCAGCGCTCGTGGAGCAGGGTGAGCTGGCGATATTCGGGTCGAAAATCGTGACCCCATTGCGACACGCAGTGCGCTTCGTCGATGGCGAACAAGGCGATCCGGATGCGTTCCAGCAGGGCGAGGAAACGCGTTGTCAGCAAGCGTTCCGGAGCGACGTAGAGCAAGTCCAGCGCGTCATCGAGGAACTGCCGTTCCACTGCTGCGGCGGCATTGGCATCGAGGCTGGAATTGAGGAAGGCCGCGCGCACGCCGAGCTGGCGCAGCGCTTCGACCTGGTCCTGCATCAAGGCAATCAAGGGCGAAATGACAATCGCGGTGCCCGAGCGCAGCAGCGCCGGCAACTGGTAGCACAGCGACTTGCCGCCGCCGGTAGGCATCAATACCAGCGCGTCGCCACCTTCGGTGACGTGCTTGACGATGGCGGCTTGTTCGCCGCGAAATTCGCCGTGGCCGAAGACGCGGTGCAGTTCGGCGAGGGCGGGTGCGGGTGGCTCCACGCGGTCAGGCATGTCGGGAGCTGGCCTTGGCCGATGCGGGTCGCGAACGCGGCGTCGATGCGGTGATGCGGTTCACGTCACCGGCAATAGCGGCATCGCCATCGCAGCACCCTGGTGCTCGGTGACCAGCGCGGCATAGCGATTGGCGAAGCGCACGTGTTCGATCAGTGCGCGTTCCGGGAATTGCGCCAGCGCGGCGACCAGCGCGCCGCTGAAGGCATCGCCGGCGCCGGTGGTATCCACCACCTTCGCCGGTTCCGCGGGGATGCGATAGAACGCATGCAGATCGCCGCGAAGTTCGTCTTCCGGATGCGAGACAAAGCAGCCGCTGGCGCCGAGGGTGACGATCACCGTGCCGATCGGCAGCAGGTCGCGGCACAGCGCGTGCAGGGTGTGCTGGTCGATGCCGTCGACGGTATCGGGTTCCAGCCGGGCTCCGACCACGCGTGCCAGCAGGGTGGCGAATTCGGTCTCGTTCGGGGTCAGCAGATCGACCTGGTCGAGCAAGGCCCAATCCAGCGTGCCGTTGGCCGGGCCGGGGTTGAGCACGGTGGTTGCCGCGTTCGCCCGCGCCAGTGTCAGTGCCTGCGCGACTGCGGTGGGCGGTGATTCGAGCTGGCACAGGGCGATGTCATCGGGACCGATGCCTTGCAGTGCACCGGCGACGAAGTCGGCGCTGAGGCTGGCATTGGCACCGGCACCAATCGCAATGCTGTTGCGGCCGGAGGCATCGACGAAGATGCCGGCCGCGCCACTGGGCGAGATGGATGGGGCGGGACAAAGATCGATGCCGTCACTGGCGCACAGCCTGCGTGCGAGGTCGGCACCGGCGTCCTCACCCAATGCGCAGGTGAAGCGCACGTCCGCGCCAGTGCGACGGGCGGCGACGGCCTGGTTGAAACCCTTGCCGCCCGGCCCGGTGGAATAGGTCCCGCTCAGGGTGGCACCTGCGAGCGGCAGCGTCTGCACGTGCCAGACGTGATCGACGTTGAACGAGCCGGTGACGAAGACGCGCGCCATGCTCAGGCGCCATCCAGGTCGGTGACACCGTGCGCGGGCACGACCTTGTGCGGGTCGTGGCGATGCTTGAACAGCGGCACGAAGGCCGCCGCCATCGCCAGCGAATACAGCGCGAACGCGGTCCAGATGCCGTGCCAGTCCTTGGCGCCATCGGCCGCAGTGTAATAGTGATCAATCATCCAGCCACTGATCGAACTGCCCAGCACCGCGCCGATGCCATTGGTCATCAGCATGTACAGGCCCTGCGCGCTGGCGCGGATCTTCGGGTCGGCCTGTTGCTCCACGAACAGGCTGCCGGAGATATTGAAGAAGTCGAATGCCATGCCATAAACGACACAGCTCATCACGATCATCCACAGGCCGGGGCCCGGATTGCCGTAGGCGAACAGGCCGAAGCGCAGGAACCAGGCGACCATGCTGATCGTCATCACGGTCTTGATCCCGAAGCGC
Organism: Pseudomonadota bacterium; assembly: GCA_018242365.1. Lineage (GTDB taxonomy): Bacteria > Pseudomonadota > Gammaproteobacteria > Xanthomonadales > Xanthomonadaceae > Thermomonas. Next base: position 122,846 of record JAFECB010000023.1, on the reverse strand, counting down.
TTGAGGAAGAACGGGATGGTGAGGATGAACAGGGTTTCGCTGACCTGCGACAGCGACATGATGATGGCCGGGTACTTCACCGCCAGCGTGTCCTTGTAGGCATCGACACCGGCGAAGTCGTGCAGGAAGGTGTCGCCATAGGCATTGGTCAGCTGCAGCGCTGCGCCCAGCAGCATGGCAAACACGAAGAACACCGCCATGTTGCGGTCACGGAACAACCGGAACGAGGACAGGCCCAGCACATCGACCAGTGCCCGCCCCTTCTCCTGCGTGCCCAGCGTTGGCGGGCAGGGCGGCAGACTGAAGGAGTACAAGCCCAGCACCAGCGATGCCGCCGATGCGATGTAGAACTGGCCTGGCGAGGTTTCGAGTTTCAGCAGGCTGGTGGTCCACAGCGCGGCGATGAAGCCCACCGTGCCCCAGACCCGGATCGGAGGGTAATCGCGGATCACATCCAGGCCGTCGCGCTTGATCGCGTTGTAGGCCACCGCAATCGCCAGCGAGATCGTCGGCATGTAGAAGATCATCGTCACCAGCATCACCCAGAACATGGTATGCGGGTCGTTCACCTGCGGGACGCAGAACAGCATGGCCGCCCCGGCCAGATGCAGCAGGCCGTAGAGCTTTTGCGCACTGATCCATTTGTCGGCCACCACGCCCATCAGCGCCGGCATGAACAGGGCGCTGATGCCCATGGTCGAGAAGATCGCGCCGAAGCTCGTCCCCGACCACTGCTTGTACTGGAACCAGTAGGCGCCGATGGTGATCAGCCATGCCCCCCAGATGAAGAACTGGAGGAAATTCATCACGGTCAGGCGAAGCTTCAGGCTCACTGGGACTCCGATGCGGCACCGTTTGGCGCGGCCATGGCGCAGGTTAGACAGGGTAGACGGTGCCGGCAAGCGATTTGCGTCCCGGTTTGCATCTCAACTTTCCCGCGCCACCACGCGATTGCGTCCGGACATCTTGGCTTGACGGAGCCGCAGGTCGGCGCGGCGCAGCAGTTGCGCCAGCTCGGTGCCGTCGGCCGGCCAGCTCGCGATCCCGCCGCTGAACGTCATCCGGACCGGGTCGGCGCCCGGTTCGGGGACGAACGGATTGGCCGCGATGCTGCGGCGCAGGGCCTCGGTGCGCTCCCAGGCGCGGCCGGTGGGTTGCTGCATGACCAAGGCGAATTCTTCGCCACCGAGGCGTACGAGCCAGTCCTTGTCCTCCAGTCCGGCACGCAGGGTGTCAACGACATGGCGCAGTGCGCGGTCGCCCTTGGCGTGGCCCAGCTCGTCATTGACCCGGCGGAAATAATCGAGATCGATCAAGCTGATCGACAGAGACAGCCCGGTCTCGCTGGCGGCATCGGTCAGTGAAGGGAAACGGAAGTTCAGCAGGGTGCGATTGGGCAGCCCGGTCAGGCCGTCGGTGCCGGACAATTCGACCAGGCGCTGCATGCGGTACACCACCATCGCCATCATCAACGTGGTGACGGCGATCAGCAGCAAGCGCTGGACCACGTTCGACACCCGCACGGTGCCGTAGTCCACCGAGATCAGTTGATCAGGTGACTTGGCGAGCAGGTACAAGGCCAGCGCCAACAGGCCGTACTGCAACATCGCCAGCGCCCCGGCATACAAGGTCAGGCGACCGTCGTTGCGCAGCGAGGTCATGCCGATCGCGATCAGGTAGAAGGCCCACACCACCATGCTGTTCAGGGCGGCGGCGTAGGAGCCGAGGGCCAGCAAGACCAATACAAGCGTGGTCAGGCTGATGTCGTAACTGGTGGTCAACCACGGCAGCCAGGGAAAGCGCCGCTTCTGCCGCGCCAGCATCAACAGCAGTTGCGCGCCCAGCACAGTCAGGATCAGGCCGATCACACCGGCCAGCCCTTCGCTGGGCGTGTACTGGTCGGTGGCGATATTGGTCAGCGGCAACAGCAACAGGGCGAACGACAACACCGCGCGCAGCTTGGCCACCAGCAGTTCGCCGCCGGCCCCCATTTCCATCACCAATGCATCCGGCGGCGCACGCAGGCGTCGCCAGAAATCCCGAAGGTCGGATCCGATGCCGTCCATGCGCGCTCCCCTGCCGCTGGTGGAGCATAGGCTGGCGCGGCGCGTGACTCAAATCGGCTTGATCGGGTTCAAACCACAGGTCCCGCGAACAGCGTCCACACGCCCAGCGCCAGAAACACGCAGGCGGCCACGATCCGCGCAGCCTTCAAGGGCAATTTCCCGGCGAACCGGCTGCCCAGCAGCACCACAGGCACGTTGGCCAGCAGCATGCCGACGGTGGTGCCGGCCACCACTTGCCACAGGGGCGAATACTTCGCGGCCAGCAGGATCGTCGCCACCTGCGTCTTGTCGCCGATCTCGGCGATGAAGAAGGCGATGACGGTGGCGATGAAGGCACCGTGCACGGGCAGTTTCTCGTCCTCGTCCAGCTTGTCCGGCTTCAGCGTCCACAACGCGATGCCGATGAAGCTGGCGGCGATGCCCCAGCGCAAGACCTGCGGTGTCAGCCAGTGCGCGACGAGGGTACCGACCCAGCCCGCCAACGCGTGGTTGAGCAAGGTTGAAACCAGAATTCCGGCCACGATCGGCCATGGCTTGCGGAAGCGCGCCGCCAGCAGCAAGGCCAGCAACTGGGTCTTGTCGCCGATCTCGGCCAAGGCCACGGTGCCGGCGGAGACGAGCAGGGGATTGAACATGGAGGCTCCGGGCCGGGCGCATTCGCGAAGGACGCGAAGGCAAACGCCGCGCCGCCCGGCTGGGTGCGCGTCGCCTGCCTTCGGTCTTGCCCGCGCCGCCTCGAACGGATGTTCGAAAGCACCGCTGCGCGCCACGGTCTGCCGACCAAGTGTGTTGACGCGCGGGCCACGGCATCGCGCCGTGGCGGGCTACTCCCCGGAGGAAGAGAGCGCATATTCAAGCACAGTGCGGTGAATTGACTAGATAATGAGAATCATTATCATATTTGTCATTGCACCGCTCCGAGCCCCCGCATGATCGCAGCCCATTCGTTCGCGCCGGTTTCCGAATCGCCAGCCAAGCCAGCCTCGACTCGGCTTGACCCGCCGGCGTGGCTGGAAAGCGAGCAATTGCTGCACGGACGGTGCGAGGTGCTGATCCGCCACGGTGACGAGATCTACCGTCTGCGCCATACCCGCAACGGCAAATTGATCCTCACCAAATAACCCCACTGGCGCACACACGCCGTTCCCCGCCAGCCAGCGCCTGCGCGCGAGCCAGCAGACAACCTTTCCCGATGGATGTCCCATGCGCGCTCACCCGCTGTCCCTCGCGCTGCTCGCCGCGCTCGCCGTTTCCTTCCAGGTCCACGCCCAGTCCAGCACCCCATCCGGTCCATCCGGTGTCGATGCTGGCGTCGATGGCGACATCAAGGTGTTCGACCGGGTGGTCGTCACCGCCACCCGTAGCGAGCGGGCGCTGATCGATGTCCCCAATACGGTCGACGAGATCGACCGCAAGCGCATGGATGAGCTGCTGGTCGATAACCTCAAAGACCTGTTCCGTTACGAACCGGGCATCAGCGTCGGCAGCAGCTTTGGCCGCTTCGGCATCGGTGATATCCGCATCCGCGGACTCGGTGGCAATCGCGTGCGTATCCAGACCGACGGGATCGCGGTGCCGGATGCGTTCACGATCGGCAGCTTCTCCAATGCCAACCGCAATTTCGTCGACCTCGACACCCTCAAGCGCGTGGAAGTCGTACGCGGCCCGACCAGCTCGCTGTACGGCTCCGACGCGCTCGGCGGCACCGTCTCGTTCGTGACCAAGGATCCGTCGGACTATCTGGTGGCCGACAAGGATGCCTACTTTGGTTTCAAGCTGGGCTACGACGGCGAATGGAGCGGGTTCTCGACCGGACTCACGACGGCGTTCGGTGGCCAGCATTGGTCGGGCCTGCTGGCGCTGGGCCATCGGCAGGGCCATGAAGCCCGCAATCAGGGCGAGGTCGGTGGTGTCGGTGCCGCGCGCACCCGCCCCAATCCGCAGGACCGCGATGGCCGCAGCCTGCTCGGCAAGCTGGTGTTCTCGCCCAGCGCCAGCCAGCGCTTCACCCTGACCGTGGACGCCAGCGACGACCACGCCGATACCGACATGCTCACCTCGATGGGGGTTCAGCCGATGACCGGCGCGAACAATACCCATGTCGGCGCACAGGACCAGCAGCGCCGTTCGCGGATTTCGCTGGAACACAGGATCGACCTCGAGGGTGGTTTCGCCGACAGCATCGACTGGCAAGCTTATGTCCAGCGCAGCACGACGACCCAATACACCATCGAGCTGCGCAATCTGCCGCCGCCGACCCTGCAGGATGTGCGTGAGCGCTGGTTCCATTTCGACCAGCGTGTGCGCGGCGTGCAGGTCAACTTCCGCAAGACGCTGGAGAGCGGTTCGGTGACACACGACCTGGCCTGGGGTTTGGACGTGGTGCGTACCGATACCGAGCAGCGCCGCGATGGCCTGCGCAGCTTCCCGCTGACTGGCGCAAGCACGCCGAACATGCAGCCGGACAACTACCCGGTGCGTGATTTTCCGCTCAGCACCACCACCAATACCGCGGCCTATCTGCAGGATGAAATTACCTTGGCAGATGGCAAGTTTCGGCTGGTGCCGGCGCTGCGGATCGATCGCTACCAGCTGACGCCGCACATGGATGCGATCTTCGCTGGCGACAATCCCGGCGTCGTCCTCAGCGGCCTGGGCAAGACCAGTGTGTCGCCCAAGCTCGGCATGGTCTGGCACATCGATGACGACTGGTCGCTGTTCGGCGGCTACGCGCGTGGCTTCCGCTCACCGCCGTATGCCGACGTCAACATCGGCTTCACCAATGTGATGTTCGGTTACACCGCGATCTCCAATCCGAACCTCAAGCCGGAAACCAGCAACGGCTTCGAGCTGGGCCTGCGCTATTCCGGCCCGAACGCCTATGCCAGCCTGAGCGCCTACGACAATCGCTATCGCGATTTCATCGAATCGTTTGTATTCGTCGGCTTCAATCAACAGGGCCTGATGGTCTATCAATCGCAGAACGTGGCCGATGCACGCATCCACGGCGTCGAGCTGAAAGCGGGGTTGGAGCTGGGTGCGCTGTCGCCGGCCTTGGCGGGCTGGTCCGTGCGTGGCGCGGCTGCATGGTCGCGCGGCGAGGACCACGCCGCGGGTGAGCCGTTGGAGTCGGTTGATCCGTTCACCGCCACGTTCGGATTGGCGTATGACGCGGACGACTGGGGCGTGGAATTGTCCGGCCGCTTTGCCGGTCGCCGCGACCGCATGCCGACGCCATCGGCAGGCACCAGCTACTTTGTCTCGCCGGGCTATGGCGTGTTCGACCTGTACGCACACTGGAAACTCGGCAAGCACGTGACGCTCAACGCCGGCCTGCGCAATCTCGGCGACCGACGCTACTGGTCTGCCGGCGATGTGCCGCTGGCAAACTCCACCAGCGCGGTGCTGGATCGCTACACCGCGCCCGGCCGCTCACTGGCCGTCTCGTTGCAGGTGGCGTGGTAGTTGTCACGCTCCGACCCAAGCCCGCTTCGACATGCGGGCCTGCGGTCACGGCCGCTTGGGCCTGCCGAGCACGTTCATAGGTGCAAGGCGAGGCTTATACTCGCCCAAACAATGGGAGAGTATCGATGGTTGGTTTTCTTGCGGTAATCCTGCTGATCGCAGGCATCATCATCGTCTTCAAGACCGTGCGGATGGTGCCGCAGGGCTATGAGTGGACGGTCGAGCGCTTCGGCCGCTACACCCACACCATGGGGCCGGGCCTGCATTTCCTCATGCCGATCATGTATGGCGTGGGGCGCAAGATCAACATGATGGAACAGGTGATGGACGTGCCCAGTCAGGACGTCATCACCAAGGACAATGCCGTGGTCAAGGTCGACGGCGTGGTCTATTTTCAGGTCCTCGATGCCGCCAAGGCGGCGTATGAAGTCGCCCAGTTGGAGGTCGCCATCCTCAATCTGGTGATGACCAATATCCGTACCGCGATCGGTTCGATGGACCTCGACGAGTCCCTGTCCAAGCGCGACGAGATCAATACCAAGGTGCTGCACGCGGTCGACGAAGCCACCCATCCCTGGGGCATCAAGGTCAACCGCATCGAGCTGAAGGATATCCAGCCGCCACGCGACCTGGTCGATTCGATGGCGCGGCAGATGAAGGCCGAGCGCGAAAAGCGCGCCAACATCCTCGAAGCCGAAGGCCTGCGGCAGGCGCAGATCCTGCGCGCGGAAGGCGAGAAGCAATCGGCGATCCTGTCGGCTGAAGGCAACAAGGAGGCCGCGTTCCGTTCGGCCGAAGCACGTGAGCGCCTGGCCGAGGCCGAAGCCAAGGCTACCCAGATGGTGTCCGACGCGATTGCCGGCGGTAACGTGCAGGCGATCAACTACTTCGTCGCGCAGAAATACATCGAGGCGTTCAAGGCGCTGGCCGAGGCGCCGAACCAGAAGTTCGTGATGATGCCGATGGAGTCGGCGGGCGTGATCGGCTCGCTGGGCGGCATCGCCGAGCTCGCGAAGGAAGCGATGGAACGCCAGGGCGCACGACCGCCCGCGCTCAAGCAGGGGAACTGAGCCGATGCGTTGGGACGTCTTTACCTGGGCGGCGTTCGCGCTGCTGTTGTTCGCGGCCGAGGCGATGGCACCCGGTGCCTTCATGCTGTGGCTGGGCCTCGCGGCGGCGGTGGTCTTCCTCGGTGTCTGGTTGGTGCCGGGGATCCCGCTGCTGGCGCAGGTCGGTGCTTTCGTAGTGCTCAGCTTCGTCTCGATCCAGGTCTACCGGCGCTGGTTCCGCAAGCGCGAGCGGCCCAGCGACCAGCCGGCGCTGAACCGGCGCACGGCGGCGCTGGTTGGCAGAGTGGTGACCTTGCAGGCAGCGATCATCGAAGGTCGCGGGCGCGTGCAGATTGCCGATGCGCTCTGGGATGTCAGTGGGCCGGATCTTCCGGTCGGTACATCAGTGCGGATCGTCGGCGGCGATGCCATGGTGCTGCAGGTCGAGCCGGTCTGAGCGCAGGTCTGGGATAATGCCGGTCCCCCCGGCACCGACAGCAGGCACGCGCATGACCCAGCAGACCGTCCTCAACCCGACCCATCGCGCCCTCGGCGCCAAGATGGTCGATTTCGGCGGCTGGGACATGCCGATCCATTACGGCTCGCAGATCGACGAGCACCATCAGGTCCGTCGCGATGCCGGCATGTTCGACGTCAGCCACATGACCGTGGTCGACCTCGAAGGTGCACGCGTGCGCGAGTTCCTGCGTCATCTGCTGGCCAATTCGGTCGACAAGCTGCAGAAGCCGGGCAAGGCGCTGTATTCGTGCATGCTCAATCCGCAGGGCGGCGTGATCGATGACCTGATTGTCTATTTCATGTCCGAGACCTGGTTCCGGATGGTGGTCAATGCCTCCACCCGCGACAAGGATCTGGCGTGGTTGGGCGAACAGGCGCGCAGCTTCGACGTGCGGGTGAACGAGCGCCCCGAGCTTGGCATCGTGGCGGTGCAGGGCCCGAACGCGCGCGCCAAGGTCGCCGGCTTGCTGGTCGAAGGCGAGCGCGGGTCGATGATGAAGCTGGGCCGGTTTGCCGCGCGCAAGGGCAAGGCGATGTCCGGTGCCGAGCTGTTCATCGCCCGCACCGGCTACACCGGTGAGGACGGCTTCGAGGTCATCGTGCCGAACGAGGCCATCACCGGATTCTGGAATGCCTTGCTGGAGGCAGGCGTGAAGCCGGCCGGCCTCGGCGCGCGCGATACCTTGCGCCTGGAAGCCGGCATGAATCTTTATGGGCAGGACATGGACGAGGCGGTATCGCCGTTCGAGGCCGCGCTCGACTGGACGATCGCGCTGGACGAAGGCCGCAACTTCATCGGTCGTGCCGCACTGGAAGCACAGCGTGCAGCGGGTGTCCCGCGGCGGATGGTCGGCCTGGTGATGGACGAGAAGGGCGTCCTGCGCCACGGCCAGAAAGTGCTGACCGATGCCGGCGACGGCGAGATCCTGTCCGGCACGTTCTCGCCGACGATCGGCAAGGCGATCGCATTCGCGCGGGTGCCGGCGGCCGCATCGGACGTGGTGCGGGTGGACATCCGCGGCCGCGAGGTGCCGGTGCGCGTGGTCAAGTTCCCGTTCGTCCGCGACAATGTCGTGCAGCCCGGCGTCTGAAGTTTCGCTAGACTTCCACCACCCCACACCGCATCCGACAGGAGCCACCCCGATGAGCGAGATCCCCGGCGACCTCAAGTTCCACAAATCGCACGAATGGGTGCGCGTGGAAGGCAATGGCAGAGCCACGATCGGCATTTCCGACCATGCTCAGGGCCTGCTTGGCGATCTGGTCTACGTGGAGCTGCCCAGCGTCGGTGACCAGGTCGAGGCAGGCAATGCCTGCGCCGTGGTCGAATCGGTCAAGGCCGCCTCGGATGTCTACGCACCGATCAGCGGCAAGGTGGTCGAAGTCAATGCCGCGCTGGCCGACAAGCCCGAGACCATCAACGAGGACGCCTACGGCGACGGCTGGATGTTCGTGCTCGAAATCGAGGATGCCGACCAGCTCAACGAGTTGCTCGGTCCGGATGACTATGCGGAACTGCTCGAAGAAGACGAGCACTGAGCGACCTGCAAGGCGGCAAGCGAACCCGCGACGGCAGCGTCGCGGGTTTTCTTTTTTCCGGCATCACGGTGCGTGTCGATGCGTGCAAACGCAGCGCGTCGTCGAGAAATCCTGCGCAGAGTTCGCGCAAACTCGCTTGTGCAACGCGAAAACCTGCGCGCGAATGCGGGCATTCGCGATGCGCGACGCAAGCGCGCCACACCGCAACGCGCGCGGCTTCGGTCGTGCGGAACGTCGCGTCGATGCGCAGCATGTCGATTGCATCGAATCGCTGGAAGCCGCATCACTGCTTGCGCGCAGCGATGAGTGATGCGGCGCGCAGTGGTGTCGCGTGTTCGCACCGCAAGCGCGTGCGTGCACGGATGCACACGTCGATCACGTTGCGCGTCGGTGCGGGCGAAAAAAACTTTGCGCAAGATTGTTGACACGTGAAAAAAGCGTGATTAGGTTTCGCTCAGCAGACGGCTACTGCGGAAGAGCGTGAGCAAACACGACACGACGACGAACAACCTCCACCACGCCACCCATGTTGGCGTTGCCGGATGGTCGTCGATGGATCGCAGCTCGATGCCCTGCAGCGCCGACCCTTCGAATACGAACAGCGGTGGATCATCCGCGGCGTGGACGCGTGATGCGTGCGAGGGCCGCCTGTCCTGCCATCAACACCAGCAGATTCGCCGTCCGCGCATGCGCGTCGGCACAGCATCCGTTCCGGTGCGCACCGCGCGCCGGCGGTCGATCGTGGGTCCGATACCCGCGGTGTCTTTCGCTACTGGGCGTTACCGATTTACCCATTGACGAGGAGCCATACCATGGCCGTTAAGAAAGCTGCTGCGAAGAAGCCCGCCGCCAAGAAGCCGGCGGCGAAGAAAGCCGTGAAGAAAGCCGCTGCCAAGAAGCCTGCTGCGAAGAAGGCCGCTGCCAAGAAGCCGGCCGCGAAGAAGGCTGTTGCCAAGAAGCCTGCTGCGAAGAAGGCTGTTGCCAAGAAGCCTGCTGCGAAGAAGGCCGCTGCCAAGAAGCCTGCTGCGAAGAAGGCTGTTGCCAAGAAGCCTGCTGCGAAGAAGGCCGCTGCCAAGAAGCCTGCTGCGAAGAAGGCCGCTGCCAAGAAGCCTGCCGCCAAGAAGGCTGCCAAGAAGCCTGCTGCGAAGAAAGCCAAGCCTGCGGCGATGCCGCCGATCCAGGCCCCGGTCTCCTCGCTGTAAGTGTCACGACCGGTACCGGCACGTCCGGTTCCGGCGACAGCAATACCCTGAAGGCCCTTCCCGTTGCCCAGGCGGGAGGGGTTTCTTTTTGAGCGGATGCGCGAGCGGGGCAGCCAGGTCCGCGCGCCGTTCAGCGCAGGCGGGGTCGAACGCGAGCTTCTGCATCGCGCCGGCGCTTTCGGATGCGCAAATCATTCCCGCGCAGGGCGGAGAGATCTTGGTGTTCGAGAGGCGGATGCGCCCCTCGTTGTTCAGTCAGGGCGGCGATGCCTTGGACGAGGATGCGTCGGTGCCGGCAGCCGGCCGGCGGCGTGCGTACAGCACGCTGGCGGGTAACCCGTTCGATGGGTCATCCAGCCACTGGCCACCACCTTCGATGCCGAGGGCATCGTCGAGGATGGTCGGCAGCAGGGCGCTCGGCAGTGCGCTCTCGGAATTCCACAGGATCACCACGCCGAGGTCGCGCTCGGGCACCAACGCAATCACCGCACGGTAGCCTTGCACGGCACCGCCGTGGAACACCACGTCGTGCCCGGCGTAGTTGTAGTCGCGCCACGCAAGCGCGTAGTTGGCGTCGGTCAGGCGTGCATGCCGCCAGGAGGCGACCGTCATTTCCCCGGGCGTGGACACCAAGGGTGCATGCAAGGTGGCAAGCAGCGGTGCGGGCAACACATCGGGACGATGACCGGTCTGCGCCAGCAGCCACTGCGCCATGTCGCTGATGCTGGCATTGACGCCGGCAGCCGGTTCGAGCCGGTAATAGGTCGGCTTCGGCGTCAGCGCTGCCCAACCACGGCCACTGCGGATATGCGGATGGGCCCAGCGTGCGCTCGAGGTGATGCCTTCCAGCCCATAGCTGGCGTCGTTCATGCCCAGCGGCTTGAAGATGCGACTGGCCACGGTTTCCGGATAGAAGTGGCCGGTGGCAGCGAACACCACGTCGCCGATCAGGCTGAAGGCGACGTTCTGGTAGCCATAGCAGGTGCCGGGCGCGCACAGCATGGGCGCGGTGGCGAGCTTGGCCGTCAGCATGTGGTAGTCGGCATTGCCTTCGATGTCGCGATCGAAGGTATTGCGCTCAAGACCTGTGCGCTGGCTGAGGATGTCCGCCACCGTCAGTTGTTCGGCAGCACCGGGCTGCGACAACTGGAACGAGGGAAGGTAATCGGTGAGGCGACTGTCCCAGCGCAGCACGCCGTCGTTCACCAGCACGCCAGTCACGGCGGATGCAAAGGCCTTGGAGAGCGAGGCCAGCCGGAACACGGTGTGGGCATCGATCGACTGCGGACTGCTGACATCGGTGACGCCGTAGCCGCGGGCGGTGAGCACGCGTCCACCCTGCACGATCGCCATCGCCATGCCGGGGACATTGCCCTCGGTGGTCATCGCGGTGGCAATCGCTTCGTAGTCCGAGACGTAGAGGTTCGTCGGTGGTCGCACCGTCGATGTCGGCGTGGTCGATGCCACGGCAGCGGATGACGACATCGACAGCGGCCGGCCGTTCCATTGCGGCGCGGTCTGCGCGGACGAGCCCAGCGCCAGCGGCAGCAAGCCGGTGACCAGGCTTGTGCGCCAGAGTTGCCGGAGGGTGCGTGCTTTCATCGGTTCCGCCCTCGGGTATGCTGCAACGACTCATGCGATTCTAACGCCTGTCTCCGCGATTGCAGCAACAAGGGGAACCGCCATGATCATGCTTGGCTTGCTGGTTTTCTTGGCGTTCATCGCCGGCATCGCGCTCTGGGCGGTCGGCATCTACAACGGTTTGGTGGTCGCCCGTAACGCATTCAGGAATGCCTTTGCGCAGATCGACGTGCAGTTGCAGCGACGTTTCGACCTGATCCCGAACCTGGTCGAAGTCGCAAGGCAGTACATGGCTCACGAGCGCGAAACGCTGCAAGCGGTGATCGCCGCGCGTTCTGCGGCGCAAACAGGATTGGCGGCGGCGAAGGCCAATCCCGGTGACGCCGAGGCGATGGCGACGCTGGCGTCCAGCCAAGGCCAACTCGATGGCGTGCTGAGTCGGCTGATGTTGGTGGCCGAGGCCTATCCCGACCTCAAGGCCAACCAGAACATGCAGCAACTCACCGAAGCGCTGACCGCCACCGAGAACCAGCTCGCCCTCGCGCGCCAGGCCTTCAATGACGCGGTGATGGCCTACAACAACCGGCGTGAGATCTTCCCGAACAGCCTGTTCGCCGGAGTGTCCGGCTTCCAGCCGGGTGCGCTGCTGGAGATACCCGCCGACCAGCAGGCGCAGGTGTGCGAAGCGCCGAAGCTGCAGTTCTGAGGGGCGCTTGCCTTGCATGCCGCTTCGGGCAATGCTGAACAAGTCCCTCCCGGACTTGTCAGCACACGCTGCGTCCGGTGCATGCCCGGACGCAGCTCACGCGGATCAATCATTTCGGTGATCGATCCGCAGCCGACCATCCATGGTCGGCAGGCAACGCCGACTAAATCAGCGTTGCCTTCGGCATGTGAGTGGACGAATGTGCATGCCTGCAACTGCAGGTCCTGCCTCAATCCTTGCGTGCGACAGTCGATGAGGCCTCTGGTTGTGCTGGACCGGGCTTGGAGAATCGGATCATCCGTGTCCCGCTGGCGCGGTCATGCCAGGTCAGCCGGTCGCGATCGATCCAGGCCCACCAGAAACCCAATCCCGCGACTGCAAGCGACAGACTTCCGACACAAAAACGCAACCACAGCGCCTTGCTGTCGGGTTTGCCATCCGCGGGTGTGACCACACGCAGTCGCCACGGGCGCATGCCGATGGTCTGGCCGCCACGCTTCCAGCTGAGTACGGCGTACAGCGCGGTGATGGCGACGAGCACGCAGAATTCCAGCATGCCAAGCCAGCCACCACGCACGGCATCGCCATGCGCACACGTGAAGGCGCCGGCAGTGACGAACCACAGCGCCAGCAGTGGAAAAAAATCGTACAGCAGCGCCAGCAGGCGCCAGCCGATCAAGGCAGGGGAGCGTTCGAGCGATGACATGGCGTGAAAGGATACAGGCGAGCATTGGCATGAAGGGCTAGGCTAGCTCCATGCCAAGCGTGTCTGATCGCCGCCATCTGTTCCGCGATTTGCCTCCCTTGGAGGCGGTCGATGCCGCCGTGATCGAGCGCTTTCTGGATGCCAGCTGGGCCGAGCGAGGATTGGCCAAGGCGACGCTGGCCGCGTATCGCACGGATCTGGAACAGCTTGCGCGCTGGCTGCGGCAGGGGCGTGGCCGCGCCGTGCTCGATGCGGGGCGTGAGGATCTGTTCGAGTATCTCGCCGTGCGCGGGCGGGCCGGGTACAGCCCGCGCAGTGCGGCGCGATTGCTGTCTTGCCTGCACGCGTTCTACACGCGGGCGGTGCGCGAGGGGGCGCGGGCGGATGATCCGACCGCCTTGCTGCAAGCGCCGAGCTTGCCACGACTGTTGCCCAAGGCGCTGTCCGAAACGCAGGTCGCGGCATTGCTGGATGCGCCCGAGGTCGATCAGCCGCTGGGGCAGCGTGATCGCACGATGCTGGAGCTGATGTATGCGGCGGGCCTGCGCGTCAGCGAGCTGGTCGGACTGCCGGCCACCGCGCTCAACCTGCGGCAAGGGGCGCTACGGGTCACCGGCAAGGGTGGCAAGGAGCGGTTGGTGCCGCTCGGTGACGAATCGCGGCATTGGCTGGAGCGATACTTGCGCGAGGTGCGGCCGGCCTTGCTGGGTAAGTCAGCCGAAGCTGCCGGCAGCGTCGCCTTGTTCGTGCAGCCAGGTGGCGGTGCGCTCAGCCGGCAAGCGTTCTGGGCATTGGTCAAGCGCTATGCGGCGCTGGCCGGGATCGATCCGGCCCGGATCAGTCCGCACGGGCTGCGACACAGTTTCGCCACCCATCTGCTCAACCATGGCGCGGATTTGCGCGCCTTGCAGATGCTGTTGGGTCACGAATCGCTATCAACCACCCAGATCTACACCTTGGTGGCGCGTGATCGCCTGCGCAGCCTGCACGCGCAGCACCATCCCAGGGCCTGACCTTCGTCACGCCCACGGCGCGCTGGAACATGGGAAAATGCACGATTCGGGGCAGACGCATGCGCTCCGTGACCCGGCCGTTCTCGGAATCACAATGAAACGTCTTGCCTTGTCTCTCCTGATCCTGCTCAGCACCAGCCTGTCGGCCTGTGCACAGTCGTCTCCCGCACCTGCAACGGGGGCCACGCCTGCACCTGCCGCGACACAGACGCCCGCCGAACCGAGTGTCGTGGCTGGCTCCCCCGAGGCGCGGGTGCGCGATGCGCTGCATGCACTGGATGCCAGGATCCCGATCGAAACCATCGGGCCCGCCCCGATCCCCGGGTTCCGGCAAGTGGTCGCCGCAGGACAGGTCTTCTACGTCAGCGATGACGGCAAGTACCTGTTCCGCGGCGGCTTGCTCGATCTCACCCGGCGTGTGGACCTTGGCGAAGCGGCGATGGCCAAGGTGCGCAAATCGATCCTGGCGACGCTGCCGGAATCGGACCGGATCGTGTTCGCTCCGAGTGGTCCGACCCGCTTTACCGTGGTGGTGTTGACCGACGTCGAATGCGGGTTCTGCCGCAAGTTCCACTCCGATATCGCCAAGTACAACGATCTCGGCATCCGGGTCGAATACATCGCCTATCCGCGTGCCGGTTTGGGCAGCGACGACTATCGCAAGATGGTGGCGGTATGGTGCGCGCCGAATCGCCAGTCGGCCTTGACCGACGCCAAGAACGGCCGCCCGGTGGCGATGGGGCAGTGCGCGCGCACGCCGGTGGACATGCAGTACCGCGCCGGCCAGCGGATGGGTCTGGAAGGAACGCCGATGATCCTCGACCCCGATGGGCGGATGGTCAGCAGCTATCTGCCGCCCGAGCAGCTGTTGCAGCGCCTGCAGGCGATGCACGGCGGGACCAGCGCAGGCTGACCGGCCTGCGCCGCTCGGCTACACTGTTGCACCGTTCCCACCCCGATAGCCGGACATGATCGTCCTCGAGGGCGCGCCTGCCCTGTCGCCGTTCCGCCGCGACCGCCTGCAAGCCCGTCTGCAGGCCCTCGTCCCCGAACTGCAGATCGTCGGCAGTTGGCATGGGTACTGGATTGAACCCGAGTCCGGCAGCACGCCGGATGTCGTGGCCTTGTGCCGAATTCTGCAGGCCGAGACCGGCTTCGCTGCGTCCAGTGCCGGCGCGGTGACACGCCATGTCGTGCCACGGCTGGGCACGCTTTCGCCGTGGGCCAGCAAGACCACCGAGCTGCTGCGCGGCGCCGGCCTGCCGGTGCGCCGGGTCGAGCGCGGCATGCGTATCGACCTGGTCGGCTGGCCGCAGGATGCCGAGGCGCAAATCGCGCTGGCCAAGCTGCTGCATGATCCGATGACGCAGTCGCTGCTTGCGACGCGCGAAGACGGCGTGGCGCTGTTCTCCGCGCAGTCTGCAGGCGATGTCGAAGTCATTCCGCTGGCAGGGCTTGAAGCCGCCAACACGCGCCTCGGGCTGGCGCTGGCCGAGGATGAGATCGACTACCTGCGTACGCGCTACGGTGAACTCGGTCGCGATCCGCACGACATCGAACTGATGATGTTCGCGCAGGCCAATTCCGAGCACTGCCGGCACAAGATCTTCAATGCCAGCTGGACCATCGACGGCCAGGCGCAGCCGCTGTCGCTGTTCAAGATGATCAAGAACACCCAGGCGCGCACCCCGCAGCACGTGTTGTCGGCCTACAGCGACAACGCCGCGGTGGTGGAAGGCTATCCAGCTGCGCGCTGGCGTCCGGATCCGGTCAGCCATCGCTATCGCCGCGAGGCTGTGGTCGATTCCGCTTTTTGCATCAAGGTCGAAACCCATAACCATCCAACCGCGATCGCACCGTTCCCCGGCGCATCGACCGGTGCCGGCGGTGAAATCCGCGACGAGGGCGCGACCGGTCGCGGCGGCCGACCGAAGGCGGGGCTGTGCGGGTTCTCGGTCTCGCATCTGCGCATCCCCGGTTTGCCGCAGCCGTGGGAGGGCGAGCGTGCGCTCAATCCGCGCATGGCCTCGGCATTTGAAATCATGCGCGATGGCCCGCTGGGCGCCGCTGCGTTCAATAACGAGTTCGGTCGACCCAACTTGACCGGCTATTTCCGCAGCTTCGAATTGCATCAGTCCAGTGGGCTTACCCGCGCCTACGACAAGCCGATCATGCTCGCAGGCGGCCTTGGCGCGATCGATCGTGGCCAGGTCGAGAAACTGAAGCTCTCGGCCGGCGATGCGGTGATCGTGCTCGGTGGCCCGGCCATGCTGATCGGTCTCGGCGGTGGCGCGGCATCGTCGGTGGCCTCCGGTGATTCCGCCGAGGATCTGGATTTCGCCTCGGTGCAGCGCGACAACCCGGAAATGGAGCGACGCGCGCAGGAAGTCATCGACGCCTGCGTGACGCTGGGCGCGGACAACCCGATCCTGTGCATCCACGATGTCGGTGCCGGCGGCCTGTCGAATGCGATCCCCGAGCTGCTGCATGATTCGGGCGTGGGCGGCGTGATCGATCTTGGCAAAGTGCCGAAGGACGATCCTTCCTTGTCGCCGATGCAGCTGTGGTGCAACGAGTCGCAGGAACGCTATGTGCTCGGCGTGGCGCAGGCACGACTGGCGGAATTCGAGGCGCTGTGCGCACGCGAGCGCTGCCCGTTTGCGGTGGTGGGTACGGCGACGGCGGAGGAACACCTGCGCGTGGGCTATGGCGCTGGCACTTCCCTTCTCCCTCCGGGAGAAGGTGCCCGCAGGGCGGATGAGGGTACGGCATCTGTCCAGGCGGCTGTCATGCATACCGACCCTCACCCCAACCCCTCTCCCGAGGGGAGAGGGGCTTTGGCCATCGATCTGCCGATGGACGTGCTGTTCGGCAAGCCGCCGAAGATGCATCGCGATGCCGTGCATCCGGCACCGCCGCGCTGGCCGCAGGTCGAGACCGATGCGCTGGACCTGCGCGAAGCCGGTCTGCGCGTGCTGGCGCATCCGTCGGTTGCGGCCAAATCCTTCCTGATCACCATTGGCGATCGTTTCGTCGGCGGGCTGACCGCACGCGACCAGATGGTCGGCCCGTGGCAGGTGCCGGTGGCCGATTGCGCGATCACCTATGCCGGCTTCGACGGCAACTCGGGCGAGGCAATGGCACTGGGCGAGCGCACCCCGCTGGCGCTGCTGGATGCCGCTGCTGCGGCGCGGATGGCGGTGGGCGAGGCGATCACCAATCTGATGGCGGCACCGCTGGACGCGCTGGATCGGATCAAGTTGTCGGCCAACTGGATGGCGGCCGCGGGCCACGCCGGTGAGGACGCGCGCCTGTTCGATGCAGTCAAGGCGGTGGGCATGGAGCTGTGCCCGGCGCTGGAGCTGGGCATACCGGTCGGCAAGGATTCGCTGTCGATGCAGGCGCAGTGGGCTGCGCCCGGGATTCGGGAGACGGGAGACGGGATTCGTGAGAGCGATCAATCACGATCCGATGACCCCCGCGTTTCTCAATCCCCTCTCCCGTCGCCCCTCTCCCAGCTTCACCGCTCTATCTCCCCCGTCTCGCTGATCGTGACCGCGTTCGCGCCGGTGGCCGATGTGTCAGGCCAGCGCACGCCGCTACTGCAGCGCGATGTTGATTCCGAGTTGTGGTTGATCGGGCTGGGCGCGGGGCGTCAGCGCATGGGTGGTTCGATCCTTGCGCAATGTTTCCCGCAAGCGAATGGCGAAGGTGCCTTGCCGGCCTTCGGCGGCGATGTCCCGGATCTTGACGATCCGCAGCGCCTGCGTGGCTTGTTCGATCTGATCCGTGATGCCCGCGGCGAAGGCTTGCTGCTGGCCTACCACGACCGTTCCGATGGCGGCGTGTTCGCCAGTCTTTGCGAAATGGCGTTCGCCTCGCATCTCGGCCTCGACATCCAACTCGACGGTTGGGGCGACAGTCGCACCGGCGATCCGCTGCGGGTGCTGTTCAATGAGGAACTCGGCGCGGTGGTGCAGGTGCCGGTCGCCGAGCGCGCCGCGTTCGCCGACCTGGTCGCGCAACACGGCCTGATCGAATGCGCGCAGCGCATCGCGGTACCGACCAGTGCGCCGGTGATCCGGATCAGCGATGGTGACGAACAGCTGGTGCAATGGCGCTGGGAGGAGTTGTTCGACGCCTGGTGGGCGACCACCCACGCGATGCAGAAACTGCGCGACAACCCGGACTGCGCCGACAGCGAGCATGCGTCTGCGCGGCGTTTCGATGCACCGGGCTTGCAGCCCTTGCTGACATTCGATGCAGCAGAAGACGTCGCTGCCCCGTTCATTGCGACGGGCGCACGACCAAAGGTGGCGATCCTGCGCGAGCAGGGCGTCAACAGCCAGGTCGAGACCGCCTATGCTTTCGATCGCGCCGGCTTCGATGAGTTCGACGTGCATATGAGCGATCTGATCGCCGGTCGTTTCGATCTTGCCGACTTCCACGGTCTGGTCGCCTGCGGCGGCTTCAGCTACGGCGACGTGCTCGGCGCAGGCCGCGGCTGGGCGACCTCGATCCTCGAACGTGCCGCACTGCGCGACATGTTTGCCGCCTATTTCGCGCGTGAATCGACGTTCGCGCTGGGCATTTGCAACGGCTGCCAGATGCTCTCGCAATTGCGTGACATCATCCCCGGCAGCAGCCACTGGCCGAGCTTCCAGCGCAATGCCAGCGAGCAGTTCGAAGCCAGGCTGGTGGCGCTGGAAGTGCAGTCCTCGTCGTCGATCTTCCTGCGCGGCATGGAGGGTGCGCGGATCCCGGTGGCATCGGCCCATGGCGAGGGCCGCGCGGTGTTCAGCGATGCTGCCGATCAAGCAAAGGTCGCGGTTGCGCTGCGCTATGTCGATGGCGAACGCATCGCCCAGGCCGACGATTACCCGGCCAATCCGAACGGATCGCCCGAGGGCATCGCCGGCGTGTGCAGCGGTGACGGCCGCGCCATGGTGCTGATGCCGCATCCTGAGCGCACCCTGCGCAGCGGCAATTTCAGCTGGTCGCCTGCAGATTGGCCGGACGACTCCCCGTGGCTGCGGATGTTCCGCAACGCACGTGTCTGGTTGGGGTGAGCGGCGGCGTCACGGTACCGATGGCTGCCGCTGCCTGCTAAAGTCTGCGGTGGATGTCCGGAGGGGTGCGCGTGAACGCAGTTGCAGAAGAAGCGGTGCAAGCCCCCGAGGGGCCGGTAGGACGCATCGTTGCGCAGTTGCTGAAATACGGGCGCCTGAAAGAGGCGGATCTGGCCAGTGCGCGTCGCCTGCAGGAGCAGGATGGCGGCGACTTGCTGGTTCTGTTGGCGCGGCTGGGGCTGGTGTCCGAGCGCGACCACGCGGTGGCCTGCTCGTCCGAATTCGGCCTTGAATTGCGCAATACCAAGGATCTTCCCGACCTGCCGCCGGAAGACGTGGCGCTGAGCGTGAAGTTCATGAAGCAGTACCACGTCGTCCCGGTGGCGACGGATGCGCAGGGTGTGGACGTGCTGCTGGCTGATCCGCAGGATCCCTACGTGCTTGAGGCGGTGGGGCTGGCGCTTGGGCGCGAGCTGCGCCCTGCGGTGTGTCCGCGTTCGGAAATCGGCGAGCTGATCGAGCGCTGGCATGGCCAGGGCCGCAGCGCGATGGACAGCATCATCGAGGGCGCGGAAGGCGGCGAAGAGAGCATCGACGATGTCGAACGCCTGCGCGACCTCGCCTCGGAAGCGCCGGTCATTCGCCTGGTCAACCTGATCGTGCAGCGTGCGGTCGAACTGCGCGCCTCCGATATCCACATCGAGCCGTTCGAGAACCGCCTGAAGGTGCGCTATCGCATCGACGGCGTGCTGGAGGAGGGCGAGAGCCCGCCGGCCAATCTGACCGCGGCGGTGATCAGCCGCATCAAGATCATGGCCAAGCTCAACATCGCGGAACGTCGCCTGCCGCAGGATGGGCGGATCGTGGCGCGGGTGCAGGGCAAGGAGCTTGACCTGCGCGTGAGCACGGTGCCGACCGCACACGGCGAATCGGTGGTGATGCGCCTGCTTGATCGCGAAACCGTGGTGCTCAATTTCGACAAGCTCGGCTTCAGCGATCACTTCATGTGGCGCTTCCAGAAGGTGCTCGATCAGCCGCACGGGATCATCCTGGTCACCGGTCCGACCGGCTCTGGCAAGACCACCACGCTCTACACGGCGATGTCGAAGCTCAACACGCCGGGGGTCAAGATCATCACGGTCGAAGACCCGATCGAATACCAGATCGAGGGCATCAACCAGATCCAGGCCAAGCCGCAGATCGGGCTGGACTTCAATAATGCCTTGCGTGCGATCGTCCGTCAGGACCCGGACATCATCATGATCGGCGAAATGCGCGATCTGGAGACCGCGCGCATCGCGATCCAGTCGGCGCTGACCGGCCACTTGGTGCTGTCCACCCTGCACACCAACAACGCCGCCGGCGGCATCACCCGCCTGCTCGACATGGGCGTGGAGGATTACCTGCTGACCTCCACCGTCAATGGCATCCTCGCCCAGCGGCTGGTGCGCCGGCTGGAGCCGGTGCATGCCGAGCGCTACCTCGCCACGCCCGAGGAAATCCAGAAATTCGGCCTGCGCAAATTCCATCCCGATGGCGAGATCTACCTCTATCGCCCGCGTCCGTCCGAGCTGTCGCCTACCGGCTATCTCGGCCGAACCACCATCATGGAATTGCTGCTGATGGACGACGAGATCCGGCGCGCGGTCATGCGCCACGCCGGGATGGAGGAAATCGAGCGGCTGGCGCGGCGCAGCGGCATGCACACCATGTACGACGTCGGTATCGCCAAGGCCCTGCGCGGCGAGACTACGGTGGAAGAAGTGCTGCGCGTGACCGAGGGCAACTGAGCCGATGGCGCTGTATCGCTACAAGGCCTTGAATGCCCGTGGTGAAGAGCTGAGCGGGCAGATGGAGGCCGCCAGCGACACCGAAGTCGCGGCGCGCCTGCAAGAGCAGGGTCATTTGCCGATGGAGGCGAAGCTGGCCTCCGAGGCCGGCAGCGACTTCAACTGGCGCGGCCTGTTCCAGACCAAGCCGTATTCCGGCGCGCGGCTGGTGCAGTTCACCCAGCAACTGGCGACCCTGCTCGGTGCCGGGCAGCCGCTGGACCGCGCCTTGAGCATCCTGCTGGAGCAGCCCGAGGATGAGGCGTCCAAGCGCGTGTTGACCGACGTCCGCGACGCCGTGCGTGGTGGTGCAACCCTGTCCTCGTCGCTGGAGCGTCATCACGACATCTTCGGCCGCCTGTACGTGAACATGGTGCGCGCCGGCGAGGCCGGCGGCAGCCTGCAGGACACCCTGCAACGGCTGGCCGAATACCTCGAACGCGCACGTGCGCTGAAGGTGAAGGTGGTCAACGCGCTGGTGTATCCAATAATTTTGCTGGCGATGGTCGGGCTGTCCCTGCTGTTCCTGCTCGGCTACGTGGTGCCGCAGTTCTCGGCGATGTACGACAGCCTCGGTGCCGACCTGCCGTGGTTCTCGCGGTTGGTGCTGTGGACCGGCAATTTCGTCCGCAACTGGTGGATCCTGGTGTTGGTGGTGCCTTTGCTCGCGGTGCTGTGGCTGGACCGCAAGCGCCGCGACCAGGCCTTCATGCGCCGGGTCGATGCGTGGGCCTTGCAGAACAAATTCGCCGGCCCGCTGGTGGCCAAGCTCGACACCGCACGACTGGCGCGCACGCTCGGCACCTTGCTGCGCAACGGCGTGCCGATGCTGGCGGCGCTCGGGATCGCCCGCAACGTGCTCGACAACCGGGTGCTGGCGGCCGATGTGGAGGCTGCGGCCGACGCGGTGCGCAATGGCGGCGGCCTGTCGGTGGCGCTGGGCAAGAGCAAGCGCTTCCCGCGTCTGGCCTTGCAGATGATCCAGGTGGGCGAGGAATCCGGCGTGCTCGATGCGATGCTGATCAAGGTCGCCGACACCTTCGAGGCCGACACCCAGACCACGATGGATCGGCTGCTGGCGGCGCTGGTGCCGGCGATCACCCTGGTGCTGGCGGTGGTGGTGGGCGTGGTGATCCTGTCCGTGCTCGCCCCGATCTACGACCTGACCAATGTGGTCGGGTAATCCGTGCCCGGAGCGGGGCGGCGATTGCTTCATTTCCGATCAGGACGATCACGAGGGCCATGCCGCAGGCGCGGTCGTGGCAGGCTTCCCATCATCACGAACAACCGAGGCATCGATGCGCAATCTTTCACGGCTCCGTCCCGTCCCCAAGGCCGCGCAGGGCGGCTTCACCCTGATCGAGATCATCGTGGTGGTGGTGCTGATCGGCGGCATCGTCGCCTTTGCCGCCTCGCGCATCCTCGGCGGCGGTGACCGCGCCAAGGTCAAGCTGGCGCAGGCGCAGATCCAGACCCTCGCCGACAAGATCAACGAGTACCAATCGGATACCGGCAGTCTGCCGGCCACGCTGGATGCGCTGGTCACCCAGCCCGGTGATGCGCAAGGATGGCTGGGGCCGTATGCCAAGCAAAGCGACATGAAGGATCCGTGGCAGCATCCGCTGGAATACAAGGTGCCCGGCGACGGCAAGCCCTTTGATCTGGTCAGCCTCGGTGCCGATGGCAAGCCCGGCGGCGACAGCGTGAACGCCGACATCAAGTTCGAATAAACCTGCCGACGTCGCCATGCACGCATTCGGCCAGCCTGCAGGAGCGCACCACAGGAGCGTGTCGCCTCATGCAGGAGCACACCGCAGGGGCGTGTCGCCTCATGCAGGAGCGCACCGCGGGGGCGCGAAATCCGCATCCGGCTTCACCCTGATCGAAATCATGGTGGTGATGGTCTTGATCGCCGCCGCCAGCATGATGGCGATGGGGGCGTTCAGTGGCGGTGGCATGCGCGGCGCCAAGCTGCACGCAGCGGCACGCGAGGTGGCGGCGCAATTGCGCTACACCCGCGCGGTCGCGATCAGCAGCGGGCAGGTGCAGGAATTCACCATCGATCCGTCGGCGCGCGAGTGGAGTGCGGCCAAGGGTCGTCGCGGCAGCCTGCCGTCCTCCGGCGAGGTGGTGTTCATCGGTGCGCGTGAGCTCCAGCCCAAGCCCGGTCAAGGTGTGGTGCGTTTCTTTCCCGACGGTGCTGCCACCGGCGGGCGGGTGCGCCTGCTGGCCAACGGCGCGGGCTGGGATGTGGATGTCGCCTGGCTGACCGGCGAGGTGCGCGTGCAGCGCGCACAGGGCCGGCGATGAGCAGGGCGCGCGTCGCGGTGGGCCCGCGCAGGCAAGCCGGCTTCACCCTGATCGAAATCATCGTCGCGTTCGCCGTGCTCGCCTTGGGCCTGACCTTGCTGCTGGGCACGCTCTCGGGTGCCAGCAGGCAATTGCGCGACGCCGGTGATGCCGGCAAGGCCGCATTGATCGCGCAGTCGGTGTTGGCCGCCAACGCCGAAACCTTGAATCAGCCGACGCAGCTGGATGGCGATACCGAGGATGGGCGCTATCACTGGCAGCTTGCAGTCACGCCCTGGCAAGACCCGCGCCTGCAGGGGCGCAAGCAGCCGGTCGATGCCAGTGCTGCGCGCTTGCTGCATATCCGGCTCGATCTGCAATGGGGTGAGGGCGGGCCGCGTCAGCAGTTGCATGTCTCGTCATTGCGGCTGGCCGCGCGGCCGCCGGCGGGAGATGCGCCGTGATCGTGTCGCGTCAGCCATCCCTGCGACCCGTGCCGCAGCGTCGTGTGGAAGGCTTCACCCTGCTCGAAGTCCTGCTGGCGGTTTCGCTGCTTGCGGCGGCACTGGCCTTGGCCTTCGGCATCCTGCGCGCGGCCGGGGCAACGGTGGAGCGCGGCGAACTGATTGCGGCGCGCAACGAGCGCATCCGTGCGGTGTCGGGCTTCCTGCGCCAGCGCATCGCCGGCGCGCAGGGGGCGGTGTACGGGTTGGATTCGGATAGCGGGCGCTCGCTCCGGTTCGAAGGCGATGCCGGCTCGATGCGCTTCGTCGCCGACCTGCCGGACTACCTCGGCCGTGGCGGCCCGTATCTGCACGAATTCACCACCCGGCACGCCGATGGCAAGGAAGCGCTGCTGGTCGATTTCCGCATGATCCAGGGCGATGAATTGCTGGAGGCAACACGACCACCGGAACCGCTGACGCAGGATCTGGCAGATGTCGAATTCGCCTATCGGGCGATCGATGTCACCGGCGAAACCGGGCCGTGGCTGTCGCACTGGACCGTGGTCGATGCCCTGCCACAGCAGGTGCGCGTGCGCATTCGCGATGGCAAGGGTGCTTGGCCGGACATGGTGGTGACGCTGAAGATGGCACCACCGGTGCCCAAGGCGGGACAGGAGGACGGTGCGTGACGCGGATGCGCGGGGCAGCCTTGTTGATGGTGCTGTGGCTGATCCTGCTGCTGGGCGGGCTGGTGGCCGGCTATGCCTTGAGCGCACGGGTCGAATCGCAGCAAGGCAACGGATTGGCGCGCGATCTGGCGGCGCGCGAAGCGGCGCGGGCGGGGATGGAATACGCGATACAGCGCATGCTGGATCCGAATCCACGGCTGCGTTGGGCTGCCGATGGCCGAGCCAACCGCTTCGTGTTCGAAGGCACGCCGGTGGAGGTCGAGGTGCGTGATGAAACCGCCAAGATCGATCTCAATGGCGCGCAGCCGGAATTGCTGCAGGCCTTCTTCGTCGCTCTCGGTGAGCCGCGTGATCGTGCGGCGAAGTTGGCCGCCGCGATTGTGGACTGGCGCGATGCCGACAGCCTGACCCAGCCTGGCGGTGGTGCCGAGGATGGTGACTACGCAACGGCGGGCTTGGCCTGGGGCGCGAAGGATGCGCCCTTTGCCAGCGTGGCCGAACTCGAACAAGTGTTGGGCATGCGTCCGGCACTGTACGCGGCGGCGGCCCCGCACCTGACCGTCTACACCGGCAGCCCGATGCCCGATACCCAATTCGCCGACGGTCTGGTGCTGCAGGCGATGGGCATGAACGGAAAAATCCCGCCGGTCGATCCAAATGCCCCTCCCCGTGCGGGCAGCGGAACGTATAGTATCGACAGCCGTGCACGCCGCACCGATGGGCGCAGCGCCCGGATTTCGGTGGTCGTGCGGATGGGAGGCAACGGTTTGCCCGGATCGACATACACGCCCTTGCGTTGGCAAGTGGACGGGGGGTGGCAGTGACGGCTGCGGCCCCCTTTGCTGTGCGCGGCGCACAGCTCGGCCACGGACTGCGTGGCTTCCTCAATTGGTGGGGTGCCGGTCTGGCGCAATGGTTGCCGGCGCGTACCCGCGCGGCCCTGGCTGCGCGCGGGGATCGCCTGCTGCTGGTGCCGCAGGGGGATGAATTGCTGTTGCGGCGCTGGCACGAAGGCCAGGTCAAGGATCTGACCGCGCTGCCATTGCCGCTGCCGGCTGATCGCGATGCACTCGACACGGCGCTGCGCGAACCTCTGGCCGAATTGCCGCGCTGGCTGGTGCTGCCGGCCGCGCAGGGCCTGCGTCGCGGGCTGACCCTGCCGGCGGCGGCACAGGATCGGCTGCGTGCGGTGCTCGGTTTCGAGATCGAACGGCAAACGCCGTTCACGGCCGATGCCGTGCTCCACGACGGTCGCCTGCTCGGGGAACGCAGCGATGGCTCGCTGCAGGCCGAATTGGTGGTGGTGCCGCGGCAGCGCTTCGATGCGGTGGCGGCACGCTTGGGCGGCGCGGGCAAGCGGCTGGCGGGCATTGATCTGGCGGATGCCGATGGGCAGGCGCTGGGCGTCAACCTGTTGCCGCCTGCGCAGCGTTTCCGCAGGCGCAACCCGTGGCTGGTGTTGAACCTGATCCTCGCGGTGGTGGCGTTGTTGGCGCTGACGCTTGGCCTGCACCAGATCCTCGCCAACCGGCGTGATGCTGCCACCGAATTGCAGGCGACCATCCGCCACCGGCAGGCGCAGGCGCAGGGCATCAGCGCCGCCCGCCAGCGGGTGGTGGATTCAGTGGAAGGCGAGCAGTTCCTGCGCGGTCTGCGCAACCAGCGGCCGTCCTCGGTCGAGGTGATGGAATCGCTGGCCCAGCGCATCCCGGATGGCACCTATCTGGAAAAACTGTCGATCGAAGGTCGCCAGCTGACCTTGGTCGGTCTGTCAACCCAGGCGGCGGCGCTGGTGTCCGAACTTGGCGATGCGCCACAATGGTCGTCGGCCGCCCTCAGCGGCGCGCTGCAGACCGATCCGCGGATGCGCATGGATCGCTTCACCGTGGTCGCGCAACTGAGCCAGGGCGCGGCACCTGCGACCGCGCCGACGACGCAGCCGGGAGGTGCCCGTGAAGCGCGTTGAGCCGAATCGCTGGTACGCGTTGCTGTTGCTGCTCGGCCTACTCGGGATGGTGTACCTGCTGGTCGTGCAGCCCTTGTTCGCCTCACCGCTGGCCGAAATCGAGGCCAAGGTTGGCGATCTGCAAGCCCGCAACGCGCGTCTGCGCAGCCTGCTGCTGATGCGCCCGCAGATCGAACATCGACTGACCGAGCTGGACGCACAGGGTGGCGGCGGTTTCCTCGCCCAGCCCAGCGCCGAATTGGCGACCGCGGCCCTGGTGCAGCAGCTTGAGCAGGTCGTCAGCGAGAGCAGCCCGGGCGGTCGCGGCTGCGCCATCGTCAATCGCGAGCCGTTGGCCGATGAGCCTGCGGTGCAGGAACGCTACAAGCGGGTGACGGTGCAGGTGCGGCTGCGCTGCGGCAATGCGGAAACGGTGAAGGTGCTGCATGCGCTGGAATCGGCGCGACCGTATGTGTTCGTGGATGAATTGCAGATCACCGCCCAGCGCTATTTCGCGGTGCCCGGCAACGAGACGCCGCAGGAAGGCGGGTTGGATGTGAGTTTCAATCTGTACGGCTATGTGCTGCCGACTCGGGAGGCTGCCCGTGGCCGTTGAGCGCAGCGCCGCCAGTCGAGTCCTGCAAGCCGGGCCACTGACCTGGCTGCTGGCAGCGGCCTGCGGCTGGGCCTTGTTGCTGTGGCTGCTGGCCTTGTTCGGCCTGGGTGGACGGATCGGTCTGGTCCGGGCACCCACCTCGCTGGCCTTGCCGGCCGCGCTGCCTGCACAGGCGGATCGGGTCGGGCCGCTGTCGGATTACCCGGATGCCAGCCAGCGCCCGCTGTTCACTCAGGATCGTCGTCCGCGGACCTTCCTTGCCGCCGGTGCTGATGCCGCAGTGGCAGGTGCCGGTGGCGGCGAGCTTGATTTCATCCTGACCGGCACCCTGATCACGCCGACGGTGCGCCTCGCGGTGCTCCAGCCCAGTGCCGGTGGTGAAGCCCAGCGCGTGCGCGAAGGCAGTGCGCCGGAAGGTGCTGCAGGTTGGCGCTTGATCGAAGTGCAGCCGCGCCGTGCCGTGTTCGAAGGCAGTGGCGGGCAGATGACCCTGGACCTGCGCACCTTCGGCACCGCCGGCGCGCCGCCTTCGGCGGTGCCCGCGGATGCCAACGCCACGGCCGCCGCAGCAGCGCAGAACGCTGCCGCCGCCGCGGCCGATACTGCAGAGAACGCCGGCAACGATGCCGCCAGCCAGCAACAAGCCGACGACATCCGCCGTCGCATCGAAGCGCGCCGCGCCCAGTTGCGCCAGAGCGGCGGAACGGACGATTCGAGTCAACCTTCACGGCCGATGTCCGGGCCAGCCAGACGATAGATTGAAGCCACGCCAATGAACTCCAAGCGCACGTTCCGCACCTTCCGTCCCCTGCTGGCCGCCTTGCTGGCCGGCCTGCTCGCGGCCTGCGCCAGTGCGCCGATGCCGCAGATGCACCGCAGCGAGACGGTGACCAACCACGGCAACCAGCCGGCGGACGCCGATGCGATCCGCCACGACGTGCTGGAAGAGCTGGGCAACGAGACCCCGCAGCCGGTGATCCGTCGCGGCACCACGCCGCGCATCAACGAGGCGGTGGCCGCGGTGCCGCCGCCGTCGCTGGCAAGCAGTGGCCAGGCCACCTTCAACTTCGAAGGTGAGTCGATCCAGGCCGTGGTCAAGGCGATCCTCGGCGACATGCTGGGCCAGAGCTACAGCATCGCACCGGGCGTGCAGGGCACGGTAACCGTGGCCACCCAGCGGCCGGTGGGTTCGGCCGGTGCGCTCAGCCTGCTGGACCAGGTGCTGGCACAGAACGGCGCGCGCATGGTCTACAGCGATGGCCGCTACAACATCGTGCCGGCTGCCGAAGCGCTGGTGAATGGCGTGGTGCCGCGCACCGGCTCGCCGGCGCTGGCGCGTGGCTACGAGTCGCGGGTGATCCCGCTGCGCTTCATCTCGGCCGCCGAGATGGAGAAGATCCTCAAGCCGTATGCGCGACAAGGTTCGATCGTCAGCGTCGATTCCGGTCGCAATGTCATCACGATTGCCGGTACCCGCGCCGAATTGGAGAACTACCAGCGCACGGTCAAGATCTTCGATGTCGACTGGATGTCGAGCATGTCGGTGGGCGTCTATCCGCTGCAATCCGGCCGCGCCTCCGACGTGGTGCAGGACCTCGAGCGCGTATTCGGCGAACAGAGCCACACGCCGGTGGCGGGCATGTTCCGCTTCATGCCGCTGGACAGCGCCAACGCGGTGATGGTGATCACCAGCCAGCCGGCCTATCTCGATCAGATCCAGCAGTGGATCGACCGCATCGAAGGCGGCACCGGCGATGGCCGGTTGTTCTCTTACGAACTCAAGTACATCCGTGCCCGCGACCTCGCTGACCGGCTGGCGGAAGTGTTTGGCGGCAGCACCGAGTCCAGCAGCGGCAATGGTGCGCCCTCGTTGATGCCCGGCCTGAACTCGACCGAGATCCGCGATTCCGGTGTCGATGACCGCTCCGGCGTTTCCACCGCCAATGTCGGCGGCACCCCGAGCAGCGACGGCAGCACCGGCAGCAGCGGCAGCAGCGATATCGGCACCGGCCAGGGCGCCAGCCTGCCGCAGGCCCGTTCCGGCAATGGCCGGGTCAACCTGCGGGTGGATGGTGGCAGCGTCGGCGTGTCGGCGGTGGACGACACCAACTCCCTGCTGGTGCGCGCCAATGCCTCGCAGTGGCGCTCGATCCGGCAAGTGATCGAACGCCTCGATGTCCTGCCGATGCAGGTGCATATCGAAGCCCAGGTGCTCAGCGTTGCCCTCAAGGGCCAGTTGCAATACGGCGTCAACTGGTACCTGCGCAATTCGCTACCCAGCGCAGGCCTGCCGTATCCGACCGGCCGCAACAGCTTCGGCTCCTACGGCGGCAGCTTGATTCCGCAGCCGACTACCGGCGACAGCATGCTCAGCTGGACCTTCCTCGGCCACAGCGCGGCGGCCATCGTGCAGGCACTGGATAGCGTGACCGACGTGCGCACCCTGTCCTCGCCCTCGGTGATGACCCAGAACAACCGCGAGGCCACCCTCAACGTCGGCCAGAAGATTCCGATCGCTTCGGTCAGCTTCAATCCGGCGCTCGGCGGGGCCAACGGCACCTACAGCCAGGTCCAATACCTCGATACCGGCATCATCCTCAAGGTGCGCCCGCGCATCACCCGCGACGGCCTGGTCTTCCTCGACATCGTGCAGGAAGTCAGTCGCCCGACCGGGCTCCCGGATGACAATGGCAATGTGCGCATCGACACCAGCCGGGTCAGTACCAGCGCGGTGGCGCCCAGCGGTGAAACCGTGGTGCTGGCGGGCCTGATCAGCGACAGCACCAATCGCGGTTCGTCCGGCATTCCCGGCCTGAGCCGGATCCCGGTGATCGGTGGCCTGTTCGGCCAGCAGGCCTCCGGCAAGAGCCGCGACGAGCTGGTGATCCTGATCACCCCGACCGTGGTCCGCAATCCTGAAGAAGCGCGCGAGTTGACCGACGAATACGGCCAGCGCTTCCGTGCCCTGGAGCCGATCTACAAACCCAAGCAGTGAGCCCGTCCGGCGCGCCCACGCCCATCGTCCTGCTGCCGGTCGGCAGCGATGAGGTCGCGCTGGATGCTTGCCTGTCGGCATTGGAGGCCGGAACCGCGGCCGGCACGCGGGTCTGGCTTGCCGACAATGCGCAAGCCGGTCCGCGCGGTGTCGCTCTGATCGAAGGCTGGCTGGCGCGCACGCACTTGCAGGCGGGCTATACCCGCCGCACCACGCCGGTGTCCGAAGTCGCGCATGTGGACGAGGCGCTGCGGGCTTGCGGTGCTACCGATGTCGTAGTGCTCGCTGACGATACGCGGGTGACGCCCGGCTGGCTGGATCGATTGGCCGCAGGCTTCAGACAGGAAGCGACGATTGCCACCGCAACGCCGTGGTGCAATGCCGGCGAGACCGCGGCCTGGCCGCGGATTGGCGAGATCGAACTGGAGTTGCCAGCGCCGGAGTTGCTGGCCTCTGCCTGCGCCCGGCTGGCTGGCGAACAGCCCGAGCTGCCTGCGGCTGTCGGCCATGCGGTACTGCTCCGCGGCTCGGCGTATGTCATGGCAGGAGGGTTGGATGCAGCCAGCTTCCGCTCGTGGCCGGCCGCTCTGATCGACTTGTCGCTCAGGCTCTCCGGCCATGGCTGGCGCAACGTGCTGTGCCCGACGGCGTTCGTCCTGCGCGAGGACGAGGGCATGCCGGGCGATGGCGACATGGACGCGCTGGTCGCGCGCTGGCCGAACTGGAACGCGCGGATTGCCGGCTTCCTGATGGACGATCCGCTGCATGCCTTGCGCGCCCGCTTGGGCGAGGTGTTGGCGCGAGCAGGTCAGCCGTCGCCGCAGCTGGACCTGTTCCCGGGGTCGACATGAGCGAGCTGGCCATCGCCGTGGTGGTGGTGTGCCGGGACAGCGAGGAAGCCATCGACGCCTGCCTGGCACGGCTGCGCGCCGCCGAAGGCGTGGCCGAAATCCGCGTCGTCGATTGCAACTCCCGCGATACCACCCTCGCCATCGTGCAACGCCATGCCCTTGCCGATGCGAGGCTGCGCTTCATCGCCAATCCCGACGATCCGGGCCATGGTGCCGCGTGCAATCAGGGCGTTGCAGCGTGCCGCGCACCGTGGCTGGTGCTGCTGGATCCGGGTTGCCTGGTCGAACCCGATGCGTTGATGCACCTGCGCGATCTTGCAGCCCGGGACAATGCAATGGTGGGTGCCGACCTCGTGGATGAAGCTGGCGTGCGTGAACCGGCGGCACGGCTGGGTGTCAGCCGTGTTGGCGCGTGTGGAAACTGGCGCAGACTTGGATTAGAGCCGGTGGGCGTGACTGCCGAGGAATTGCAGGATGTCGCCGCGCTGTCAGGGGACGTGATGGTGCTCCCACGTGCGCGGTTCGATGCGCTTGGAGGCTTTGATCCAGGCTACGCCACCGCACTAGCAAACCTCGATCTGTGTCGCCGCGCCCGCGTCGCCGGCATGCGGATCGGGTGCGCCAATGGGGTGCAAACCATCCGCATGCGCGGGCAGGTGACACGGATGCAGCAAATGGTTATGGCCTGGTGCCGGCGCCTCGACGCTTCGCGCTACCTGTGGCGCAATGGCCCGCACAGCGCACTGCCGATTGCCTGGGCGTGCCTCTGGTCGAGTCTGCCTTGGGCCGTGATGCGCGCAATGTTGAGGCGCTGACGTCGGCCGGAAAAGCTTCTGGACACGGATTGACGCGGATGTGCGCGGATCACGCAAGCGCCTTGTTCGATTCATGGGCGCCACACGGATCAAGGCGGTGAGTTGAACGCAGTGGACGGGGAGCAATACCGGTATTTCAAGCTGGCTCTATCCGCGAATTCCGCGTCAATCCGCGTCCAAAAGCCTTCAGCTATCAGCCCGCATCATGCGCATGCAGCATGGTGTCCAGCGCCAGGTTGGAATGCGCATAGGCGCCACCCGCACGCATTTCCGCCGCCACCCAGATCGCCTCCATGATCTGCGCCTCGGTCGCGCCGTGCTTGAGCGCCTCGGCGGTATGGCCCTTGATGCAGTAGGGGCACTGGGTGGTATGTGCCACCGCCACCGCGATCAGCTGCTTGGTGGCATTCGATAGCGCGCCATCCTCGAACACCGCCGCGCTGAAATTGCGGAATGCCTCGAGCTGCTTCGGCGCCAGCTCGCGGCGCTTGCGCGCCAGTTCACGGCTGGTGGGCGGATACATCGCGTGGTCCATGTCGCACCTGTCTGCAAGAAACAGGTGCCAGTCTGTCGGCGAGTGCGTGTGCGCGGCGTGAGCGCCGCCCTCGGGACGCGGCTCAGCGGTAGCGATTGATGGCGTCGCGCAATTCACGCGCGGCAATGGCCGCCGCTTCGGCGTAATCCTCGCCACGCGACGCGTACAGGATCCCGCGCGAGGAATTGATCATCAGCCCGCTACCGTCCGCGGTCTTGCCGTTCTTCACGACTGCTTCCACGTCACCGCCCTGCGCACCGACGCCGGGGATCAACAGCGGCATCTCGCCTACCAAGCCACGGATCACCTTCAATTCTTCCGGGAAAGTCGCGCCGACCACCAACGCGCAATTGCCATCGCCGTTCCAATCGTTGGCAATCGTGCGGGCGATCCGTTGATACAGCGGCTCACCACCAACATCGAGTTCCTGAAAATCGCGCGCGCCAGGATTGGAGGTGTGGCAAAGGAACACGCAGCCGCGATCGTTGTAATCAAGGAAAGGCTGCGCTGAGTCCTTGCCCATGTAGGGGTTGAGCGTGACCGCATCAGCACCGAAACGCTCGAACGCTTCGGTCGCATACTGCTGCGCGGTGCTGCCGATATCGCCGCGCTTGGCGTCAAGGATCACCGGTACCTCGGGGTGCGCGCCGTTGATATGCGCGATCAACCGCTGCAATGCCGCCTCGCCGTCGTTGTGGGCAGCGAAGTAGGCGATCTGCGGCTTGAACGCGCAGGCGAATTCGGCGGTGGCATCGGCGATGTCGCGGCAAAAATTGAAGAGGGCGTCGTCGTCCTCGACGAAACGATCCGGAAATTTCGCGAGGTCCGGGTCCAGCCCGACGCAGACCAAGGTATTGGCCTGTTGCCAGCGTGCGCGGAGTTTTTCGATGAAGGTCATGGCCGCCATTCTCGCCCAAGTCCGGTTCGCGCGGATGGCCGGTGCGATCTGCATCGGCGCGGGTCAGGCGCAGGGGATCAATTCCGCAACGTCCGGATGCAGCGCCGCCAGCCCTTGATCAAATGTCGCAAGCCGGCCGCCGTGGTGGCGTGCCAGCGCCGCCAGATAGGCGTCCGTCACCTGTCGATGCCCGAGGACGCCCTGCCACTGAACCTGCAAGTAGTCGAGCGCATCCGGCCAGAAGCGGTGCCGCGTATGCTTGCTCAGCAGGCTCAGCACGGTGATGGCGCTGCCTGCATCTGGAACCGCGTGTAACTGCAGCAGCAGGCGAATCAGGGTGCCTTGGGTGATCGGGCAGGTGGCAAAGGCGCGGGAGTCCGCCGCAAACCAGCGCTCGGCAGCCGCGTGATGCACATGCGTCGGACACGCCAGCGCCACCAGCACATTGCCGTCCAGCAGCACGGCACGCTCGCCGGACGCGCTCACCCTTCGTCTTCCAGCGCTTTCACGTCCTCATCGGTGATCGGCCGGCTGGCACCGAGCACCACCGGCAAGCCGGTGACTGGGCTGATTGAATACACCGCCGGCGGTTCGCCAACGTGATCGCCGCCGGCACCCGCCGTCGGTGCGTCCAACCCGCGCCGCATCAACTCGGCCACCACCTGGCCCAGGCTGCGCTTGTTGTGGCGCGCCAAGCTGGTGGCGATGCGGTGGAGATCGTCGGGGAGGTCTACGGTGGTGCGCATCAGTGCATCGTGATGCTGCAGCATCATGATGTCAAGATGTCGTTGCGACACAGTTATCGTTGATGAAGGCATCAACACCAAAAAACTGGATCCCCGCTTGGGACAGCCATTCGGCTGTCAGAAGCGACACGGGGATGACGGCTTGGCAATGCGCCCACGCGCTGCGCAGGCTCGCCAAGTGGTCACTTCAACGCCTTGAACCGCAGCCGCTTCGGTGCGGCGTCGTCGCCCATGCGGCGGCGCTTGTCTTCCTCGTATTCGCGGTAGTTGCCCTGGAAGAACTCCACGTGCGAGTCGCCTTCGAAGGCGAGGATGTGGGTGGCGATGCGGTCGAGGAACCAGCGATCGTGGCTGATCACGAAGGTATTGCCGGGGAATTCCAGCAGGGCGTCTTCCAGCGCGCGCAGGGTTTCGATGTCGAGGTCGTTGGACGGTTCGTCGAGCAGCAGTACGTTGCCGCCCTGCAGGAGTGTCTTGGCCATGTGCAGGCGGCCGCGTTCGCCGCCGGAGAGTGCGCCGACCATCTTCTGCTGATCCTGGCCCTTGAAGTTGAAGCGGCCGATGTAGGCGCGTGACTGGATCTCGATCCCGTTGATGTTGAGGATATCGAGCCCGCCGGAGACTTCCTGGAACACGGTGTGGTTGCCTTCCAGCGCGCCACGGCTCTGGTCGACGTAGGCGAGGTTGACGGTCGGGCCGATATTGATCGAGCCGACATCGGGCTTTTCCTGGCCGGTGATCATCTTGAACAGGGTGGACTTGCCGGCGCCGTTGGGGCCGATGATGCCGACGATCGCGCCCGGCGGAATGATCATCGACAAATCATCGATCAGCAGGCGGTCGCCGAAGCTCTTGCTGACGTTCTTGAATTCCATCACCGAATTGCCGAGGCGCTCGCCCGGCGGGATGAAGATTTCGTTGGTCTCGTTGCGGCGCTGGTAATCGACCGATTGCAGTTCGTCGAGGCGCGCCAGCCGCGCCTTGCCCTTGCTGCGGCCGCCTTTCGCATTTTGCCGCGACCATTCCAGTTCCTTCTGGATGGCTTTCTGGCGCGCCTTTTCCTGATTGTCTTCCTGCTTCAGGCGCTCGTCCTTCTGCACCAGCCAATCGGTGTAGTTGCCCTTCCACGGGATGCCGCGGCCGCGGTCGAGTTCGAGGATCCACTCGGCGGCGTTGTCGAGGAAGTAGCGGTCGTGGGTGACGGCCACCACGGTGCCGGTGTAGCGGTGCAGGAACTGCTCCAGCCATTCCACCGATTCGGCGTCGAGGTGGTTGGTGGGTTCGTCCAGCAGCAGCATGTCGGGTTTTTGCAGCAGCAGGCGACACAGCGCGACGCGGCGTTTTTCACCGCCCGAGAGCTTGCCGACGATGGCGTCCCAGGGCGGCAGGCGCAGCGCGTCGGCGGCCACTTCCAGCTGGTTTTCCAGCGTGTGCGCGTCGCCGGCGGCGAGGATGGCTTCGAGGCGTTCCTGCTCCTTGGCCAGTGCGTCGAAATCCGCGCCTTCCTCGGCATAGGCGGCATACACCTCATCCAAGCGCGCTTGCGCCTGCAGCACTTCACCCACGCCTTCTTCCACCGCTTGACGCACCGTGTGCTCGGGGTTCAGTTCGGGTTCCTGCGCCAGATAGCCGACCTTGATCCCGGCCTGCGGGCGTGCTTCGCCTTCGAAATCCTGGTCCACGCCGGCCATGATCTTGAGCACGGTGGATTTGCCGGCACCGTTCAGGCCGAGCAGGCCGATCTTTGCACCGGGGAAGAACGACAGCGAGATGTCCTTGATGATCTGCCGCTTGGGCGGCACGATCTTGGACACCCGGTTCATGGTGTAGATGTATTGCGAGGACATGGGGGAAGCTCCGTGGGCGCGACCGCGGCCGCGCGCGGGATGGGAAGGCGCGGGCAGCAACGAGGAAGGGAATCGCGGAATTATACCGATTGCGGGTGGCTAGCCGGCGCTTGAACGGCGGCTGACGCGAATCGGCCGAACCCCGTTCCATCAAGAATCCGTTCAGACCGCGAGGGGGATAGTCGCCCCAACGTCCACCCGCGCGGAGAGAGCGAGATGAAGTCCCTGCTGAAGATGGCTGCAACCACTCTGGTGCTGTTCGGCATGGCGGCAGCGCCGGCCCTGGCGTCCGATCACGACCGAGGCTACAACGGCAACGACCGCAGTCACGACGGCGGCTGGCGCAATGGCCGCGACCATGACCGCGGCTACGACCGCTATCGCGACGACCGACGCTATCGTGAGGATTACCGTCGTGACCGGTATTACCGGCCCGGCCCGCCGCGCGTGGTCTATTACCCGCCGCATCACGGGCGCTGGCCAGGCCGGGTGATCTATCGCCCCGCGCCGCCGCCGTACTGGGTGCGCGGTGGCCGCTACTACGGCAGCGGTTACGCGCCGACCTACCGGGTTGACGATTGGGGCTACTACGGCCTGAACGCCCCGCCGCGCGGTTACTACTGGCGGCGCAGCAATGCCGGCGATTTCCTGCTGGTGGCGCTGACCACCGGCATCATCGCCGATATCGTGCTGAACCACTGAGCGCACACGGACGTGAGGTTCCCGAGCCGGCCGGCCCCTTCGGGTCGGCCGGTCTTGTTTTTACCCGAGGAAATCGGAATTTGATCGGCAGGCAAGGCCGCGCTGGCGGTCTTGCGGCCTGCCGGCGCGGGCCACGGGGGCTACAATTCGCTGATTCCCCCTGGTCTCCGGAGTTGCCCGATGTTCTCCCGCGCCGACACGCTTGCTGCCTTCGATCCCGAACTCGCCCAGGCCATCGCCCACGAGAACCGGCGGCAGGAAGACCACGTCGAATTGATCGCTTCGGAAAATTACGCCAGCCCGCGGGTGATGGAAGCGCAGGGCAGCCAGCTCACCAACAAATATGCCGAAGGCTATCCGGGCAAGCGTTATTACGGTGGTTGCGAATACGTGGACGTGGCCGAGCAATTGGCGATTGATCGACTGAAGGAATTGTTCGGTGCCGACTACGCCAATGTGCAGCCGCATTCCGGCTCGCAGGCCAATCAGGCGGTGTACTTCGCCTTGCTTTCGCCTGGCGACACCATCCTCGGCATGTCGCTGGCCCACGGTGGCCACCTGACCCACGGCGCCAAGGTCAATGCCTCGGGCAAGCTGTTCAACGCGGTGCAGTACGGGGTGAACGATGCTGGCCTGATCGACTACGACGAGGTTGAGCGGCTGGCGTTGGAGCACAAGCCGAAGATGGTGGTGGCCGGCTTCTCGGCGTATTCGCAGGTTGTGGACTGGGCGCGCTTTCGTGCCATCGCTGACAAGGTCGGTGCGTATCTGTTCGTGGACATGGCGCACGTGGCCGGCTTGATCGCCGCAGGCGTCTATCCCAGCCCGCTGCCGCATGCGCACGTGGTCACTTCGACCACCCACAAGACCCTGCGCGGCCCGCGCGGCGGGATCATCCTTGCCTCCCGCGCCGCGATGGGCGATGCGGCCGAGGACATCGAGAAGAAATTGCAGTCGATCGTGTTCCCCGGCATCCAGGGTGGCCCGCTGATGCACGTGATCGCGGCCAAGGCGGTGGCGTTCAAGGAAGCCCTCGATCCGGCGTTCAAGGACTACCAGCAGCAAGTCGTGAAGAATGCGCAGGCGATGGCCAAGGTGATCATTTCGCGCGGCTACAAGATCGTCTCCGGCGGCACCGAGAACCACTTGATGCTGGTTGACATGATCGGCAAGGATGTCAGCGGCAAGCAGGCCGAGGAAGCGCTGGGCAAGGCGCATATCACGGTCAACAAGAATTCGGTGCCGAACGACCCGCGCAAGCCCTTCGTCACCTCCGGCCTGCGCATCGGCACCCCGGCCGTGACCACCCGCGGCTACAAGGAGCCGGATTGCGTTGCGCTGGCGAACTGGATCTGCGACGTTCTGGACAATCCGAATGATGACAACGTGATCGCCGGCGTTCGTGGCAATGTCGAGCTGCAATGCAAGCAGTTTCCGGTGTACGGCTGAAGTGCAGGGAGACGGGAGAGGGTAGACGGGAGGATCGATACAGAGTCCTGCCGTTTGCTAGCCCCGTCTCCCGTCTTCCATCTCCCGGCCCCCATGCATTGCCCCTTCTGCCAGCATGCCGATACCCGCGTCATTGATTCGCGGGTCAGTGACGACGGCGCGACGATCCGGCGTCGGCGTGGCTGCGAGGCCTGTGGCGAACGCTTCTCGACGCTGGAAACCATCGAGCTGAAATTGCCGGTGATCGTCAAATCGGATGGACGGCGCGAAGCTTTCGATGCGCGCAAGCTGCGCGTCGGTTTTGATCGCGCACTGCAGAAGCGCCCGGTGTCGGAGGAGCAGATCGAGGCGGCGGTGCGGGCCGTGGTGCACCAACTACGAATGGCCGCCGAGCGCGAGATTCACACCCGCCGGGTGGGTGAATTCGTGATGGCCGAATTGCGCAAGCTCGATCATGTCGGTTATGTGCGCTTTGCTTCGGTCTATCGCAGTTTCGAGGACGTGGCGGATTTTCGCGAGGAGCTCGATCGACTGGAGCGCGAACACGAAACGAGTGGATCCGACTCGTTGTTTCCCGAACTCGACGCGATTGCCGGCAAAGCCAGGAAAGACAAGTGAGCACACCTCCGATGTTGCCGTTCACCACCACCGACCACGTCCTGATAGCGCGTGCATTGCGACTGGCCGAGCGTGGTGCCTACACCACCCGCCCAAATCCGATGGTCGGCTGCGTGCTTGCGCATGGCGAGGAAGTGGTGGGCGAAGGCTGGCATCAGCGCAAGGGCGGCCCGCATGCCGAAGTGTTCGCCCTGCAAGCCGCAGGCGAACGTGCCAAGGGTGCCACTGCCTATGTCACGCTGGAGCCGTGCGCGCACACTGGCAGCACCGGGCCGTGTGCGGATGCATTGATCGCGGCGGGCGTGGCGCGCGTGGTGACGGCGATGCGCGATCCGTTCCCGCAGGTGGATGGGGCCGGGTTCGAGAAGCTGCGTGCGGCAGGCATCGCCGTTGAATCGGGTCTGATGGAAGCGCAGGCGCGCGAGCTCAACAACGGCTTCATCGCACGCATGGAGCGCGGCTGGCCGTGGCTGCGGGTCAAGCTGGCGACAACCCTGGACGGCCGCACCGCCACCGCATCCGGCGATTCGAAATGGATCACCGGTGATGCCTCGCGGCGCGATGTGCACCGCTGGCGTGCCCGTTGCGGTGCGTTGCTGACCGGTGCCGGCACGGTGCTGGCAGACGATCCGCACCTGACCGTGCGTTTGGACGAAGGCACAGCATTCGTGCCGCCGCTGCGGGTGGTGCTGGATCCGGGGCTGGCCACCGTCGCCCGCGGGCATGTGCGTGAAGGCGATGCACCGACGCTGTACCTGCACGCGCCGGATGCCAAGCTGCCGCGCGGCATCGAGATCGACCACGTCGCGGTGCCGGTGGAGAAGGGGAGGTTTGATCCTCTGGCCGTGCTGAAGCTGCTCGGTTCGCGCGGGATCAACGAAGTGCAGATGGAGGCCGGGGCGACCCTGGCCGGTGCCTTCCTCGATGCCGGACTGGTCGATGAATTGCTGCTCTACGTCGCCCCGGTCCTGCTCGGGCCGAGTGCGCGCCCGTTGTTCGACGGCTTGCACATCGATCAGATGGCGCAGCGGCTGAGGATGCGCCGGATCGACAGCATGGTGGTGGGCGAGGATTTCCGCCTGCTGCTGCGGCCGGAACACGCCTGATGTTCACCGGGCTGGTTGCGGGCGTCGGCAATCTGCGTGCGCGCGAGTTGCGCGGTGGCGACGCACGCTTGCTGATCGATGTGGGCAGCTTGCCCTTCACCGATGTGGCGCTGGGCGAAAGCATCGCGGTCAATGGCTGCTGCCTGACCGTGGTCGAGTTCGATGCGGATTCGTTTGCGGTCGATGCCTCGAACGAGACGCTGGCGTTGACCACATTGGGCGCGCTGGCCATCGGCACGCCGGTGAATCTGGAGCGGGCGATGTTGCCGACGGATCGTCTCGGCGGGCATCTGGTCAGCGGCCATGTCGATGGGCTGGCCACGGCCACGCAACGTTGGGACGACGCGCGTGCGGTGCGCTGGCGCTTCGAACTCGCCAAGCCGCTGCTGCGCTACATCGCGCAGAAAGGCTCGGTGTGCTTGGACGGCGTCAGCCTGACGGTGAATGAAGCTGATGACCGTGGTTTTGAAATCGCGCTGATTCCACATACCGTCGCCAACACCGCTTTTCATGCGCTGCATGTCGGCACCCAAGTGAATATCGAAATCGACCTGCTGGCGCGCTATGCCGAGCGCCTGCAGGCCACGAAGGATTGGACATGAGTTTTGCAAGCATCCCGGAACTGCTGGACGAACTGCGCGCCGGGCGCATGGTGGTGATCGTCGACGATGAGGATCGCGAGAACGAAGGTGACCTGATCATGGCCGCCGAGCTGGTCAAGCCGTCCGACATCAATTTCATGGTCACCCACGCACGCGGGCTGGTGTGCCTGTCGCTGACCCGCGAGCGCTGCGCGCAGCTGGGCCTGAACCCGATGGTGCGCGACAATACCTCGCCGCACCACACCAACTTCACCGTCAGCATCGAAGCCGCCGAGGGCGTCACCACCGGCATCAGCGCCTATGACCGCGCCCACACCGTGCGCACCGCCGTGCGCCCCGATGCCAAGCCGCGCGACTTGTCGCAACCCGGTCATATCTTCCCGTTGATGGCGCAGCCGGGCGGCGTGCTCAGCCGTTCCGGGCATACCGAGGCGGCCGCCGATCTTGCCCTGCTGGCGGGCTTCGAGCCTGCGGGCGTTTTGGTCGAAATCCTCAATGCCGACGGCAGTATGGCGCGTCGCCCCGAGCTGGAGGTGTTTGCCCGCGAGCATGGCCTGAAGATCGGCTCGATCGAAGACCTGATCCGCCATCGGCTCGACACCGAACACACCATCGAGCGCATCGACACTCGTGCCATCGCCACCGACCATGGCGAATTCACCCTGCACACCTACCGCGACCGCCTCAGCCATGGCCTGCATTTCGCGCTGGCACGCGGCGAGTTCACCGACGCCGAACCCGTGCTGGTGCGGGTGCAGCCACAGAATCCGCTGGTCGATGCCCTGCATTGGCGACGCGATGATTTCGGCCCGCTGACCGGCGAGGTGCTGGCGATGATCGCGGCGAACGGTCGCGGCGTTTTGGTGCTGCTGGGCGATGCGCCCGACGTCGAAGCCACCCTCGCACGCATCCGCGAGCAGCCGGTACCAGTAGCCAGCAAGGCTGGCACCCTGGCGCAATGGCGGCGCAATGGCGCAGGCAGCCAGATCCTCGCGGATCTTGGTGCCCGTCGCCTGCGCGTGCTCGGCACCCCGCGCCGGCAGGTCGGCTTGGCCGGGTTTGGATTGGAAGTGGTGGACTACGCGGCGCTGCCTGAGCGCTAAACTAGCTGGCCCTATTCCGGGCATTTTCACATGACGCTCTACGAAGGCGATCTGCGCGCGCATGCGGATACCCGCTTCGCGATCCTTGCCGGGCGCTGGCATCCGCATGTCGTCGATGCACTGGTGGAAGGCGCACGCGCAGCGTTGCAGGCCCACGGCGTCACCGAGGCCGCGGTGGACGTGGTGCGGGTGCCGGGCGTTTGGGAATTGCCGCTGGTCGCACGCGACCTGGCGCGGGCCGGGCTGCACACCGCGATCATTGCCCTGGGCTGCGTGGTGCGTGGCGACACTCGCCACTACGAGGAAGTGGCCGATGGCGCGGCGCAGGGCTTGATGCAGGTGGCGTTGGAAACCGGGGTGCCGGTGCTCAACGGCGTGCTTGCGGTCGAGCGCATGGAAGACGCGCTGGCGCGGGCGGGTGGTGTTCACGGCAACAAAGGCGAGGAAGCCGTGTTGGCCGCAATCGAGATCGTGGACCTGCAGCGCAAGCTCGCGGCCGGCCTGCGCTGAGCGTGTGCGGCTAGGGCAACGCTGATCAAATCAGCGTTGCCTGCCGGCCAAGGATGGCCGGCCACGGAGCATTCACGCAAGTGATTGATCCGTGTGAGCCGAGTCCGGACATGTGCCGGACTCGGCGGTGCTGAAAATGTCCAGGACGGACATTTTCAGCATTGCCCTAAACTATCGCGATGGGAGCTGACACATGATGAAACATCGCAAGGACGGGATCGATCCGGTGGCGCGTTCGCGTTCGCGCCGGCGTGCGCTGCAGGCGTTGTACGCGTGGTCGCTCAGCGGTGGCGACGTGCGCGGGCTGATCGCGCAGTTCGCCCACGAGCAGGCACACGAGGAAGCCGACCTCGAGTATTTCGAGGATCTGGTGCGCGGCGTCTTGCGCCATGTCGACGAGCTGGATGGCGCGCTGGCGGCCTACATCGACCGCAAGGTAGATGAGGTGGATCCGGTCGAGCGCGCGGCCTTGCGCATCGCTGCCTACGAGCTGGTCTATCGGCCCGACATCCCTTACCGGGTAGTGATCAACGAGGCTATCGCGGCGACCAAGCGTTTCGGTGCCGAGCACGGCCACACCTATGTCAATGGCGTGCTGGACAAGGCCGCCGCCGCGCTGCGCAGCATCGAGGCGCAGCAGTGATGTGCCTGTTCGCACGCACGCACGCAGGCAACGCTGCCGGATAAGGCCGGATGCTTGAATTCGACCTGGTCGCACGCATCCGCCAGCGCGCAGGTTCGCGCGAGGATGTGATCCTCGGCATCGGGGATGACTGCGCACTGTTGAGTCCGCCGCCAGGGATGCAGCTGGCGGTAACCACCGATACGCTCAATCGCGGGGTGCACTTCCCGGCGGAAACCGCGCCTTTCGATATCGGCTGGAAGGCGCTGGCGGTCAATCTGTCGGACCTGGCCGCGATGGGCGCGCGCCCTGCCTGGTGCACCCTGTCGCTGTCCTTGTCGTTGCCGGAGGCGACGCCCGGATTCGTCGATGGCTTCCTCGATGGATTCCTGAGCCTGGCGCAGCGCCACGAGGTGGCCTTGGTCGGCGGTGATACCACCCGCGGGCCACTCTCGATCGGCGTCACTGCCTGCGGCTTCATCGAGCCCGGCATGGCGTTGCGCCGCGATGGCACCACCGTGGGCGACGAGGTCTGGGTCAGCGGAACCCTGGGGGATGCCGCCGGCGCCTTGGCCCAGTGGCATGCCAAGACCGGCATCGAGGCGAGTCTGCGTGAACGCCTGGATCGCCCGCAGCCCCGCGTTACCCTTGGGCGAGCCTTGCGCGGTATTGCGACGGCCTGCATCGATGTGTCCGATGGCCTGTTGGCCGATCTGGGGCATATCTGCAAGGCCAGCGGTGTCGCGGCGTTGCTGGAGGTGGATGCGCTGCCTGCGTCCACGTCCTTGCAGGCGGCGGCCGATCTCGAAAAACGACGCATCCTGCAGGCGACCGGCGGCGATGATTACGAGTTGTGTTTCACTGCGCCGGCCCGCGCGCGGGCCGAGGTGCTTGCGGCCGCGCAGGCCTGCGCGACCCAGGTGACGCGAATCGGCTGCATCCGTGCAGGCAACGGGGTGGATGCCGTGTGTGCGCAAGGCCGGCCCTGGCGACCGCAAAACGCCGGTTACGAGCACTTCGGGCTGGGCTGACACACGCATTCCGCAAGCGTCGCCCCGCGCGGGGGACGCTTGCGCGGTGGATTGCATGGGTTCTACTTCGCGGCGGGAACCCGGTAGTCGTTGTTGCTGCGATCAGCGTCCGGCAGTGCGTGGTCGGGATCAAGCGTCAACTGGGTGACGGGCTGGTTGCTGTCGACGGTGATCGAGGGTGTCCCGCCATAACGCCATGCTTCCACCGGAACGCGCAGGTTGCGTTGGCTGCCATCGGCAAACACGAGGCGCAATGTTGCCGGCATCACCAGCTTCTGCCGGCTCAGCAGTTGCACCTTGATGCCCTTGGCTGGATCGTTGTCGATGTAGCTGGCACCGGTGATCCCCATGTCGAGCTGCCAGTTGTTGAGATACCAACCGCGCCACCACCACGACAGATCCTCACCGGCCGCGCTTTCCATGAAGCGGAAGAAATCCGATGAGGTCGGATGCCGCCACTTCCAGGTGGCGATGTAGGCGCGGAAGGCCGGGTCGAAGCGCTCCGAGCCGAGGATCTGTTCGCGCAGCAGCACCAGCCCGAGCGCGCCCTTGAAGTAGGTCAGCGGATGCCGGTATTTCTCGCTGATCGTGTCGGGCAGGGCCATCAGGGTTGGCGCCTGCGGGTCGGCCAGCAAGGGCAGGATCTCGTCGACCGGATTGCCGCCGCCGGGTGCGTATTCGCCGTCGCGCTTGGGCGCGTATTCGCCGTGGTTGAAGGCGTCCTGCGCATAGACGTCGATGAAGGTGTTGAAGGCTTCGTCCATGAAGGCTTCGCGGCGCTCGTTGGAGCCGACCATCATCGGGAACCAGGTGTGGCCGATCTCGTGCGCGGTGATCCAGAACAGGAACTTGCCGCCATCCTCGTACCCGTCGAACACGATGCCCGGGTATTCCATGCCGGCGCCGTGGCCACCGAGGTTGATCGCCACCGGCCACGGATACGGTGCCCACTTCGACGAGAAATGCTCCAGCGCGCCTTTCAGGTATTCGGTGGAACGGTCCCACTTGTCCTTGCCCACGCCCTCGACCGGGTACACCGACATCGCCAGCGCATGCTTGCCTTCCGGCAGGTTGACCCGCGCGGCATCCCAGACGAAGGCGGGCGAAGCGGCGAAGGCCACGTCGCGAGTCGGGCTCATGTGGAAACGCCATGTCTGCGTGCCGCTGCGGGTCGGGTGCGAGGCCGGGTCACCCACTTCCTCGGGTTTGCGGATGTAGACGGTGGTGTTGCTCTGCGCCGCCTGTGCCA
The DNA here is from genome assembly GCA_018242365.1 of Pseudomonadota bacterium. GTDB lineage: Bacteria > Pseudomonadota > Gammaproteobacteria > Xanthomonadales > Xanthomonadaceae > Thermomonas. Next base: position 78,438 of record JAFECB010000023.1, on the reverse strand, counting down.
GCCGCTGCTGCTGCGCGGCGGTCAGCACTTCGGCGGGGTTCATCAATTCGCCGGAGCCGGCGACGATCCAGTTCCACGGCACCGTCACGGCGTAATCGATCGTGCCGTATTCGAGATAAAACTCCGAACCGAGATAGGGCAGGGTGTCCCAGCCGCGCAGGTCGTCGTACACCGCCATGCGTGGGAACCACTGCGCGATTTCGTAGATGTCGCCGTTCCTGGTCGGCGTGATCGCGGTGCGCCCGCCCCAGGTGCCGGGCACGGTGTAGTGGTAGCGGATGTGCAATTTGATCTGGCCGCCGTGGCCGCGCAGCGCGGTCGGCAGGTCGACGCGCAGGCGGGTGTCGTCAACCAGATAGTGCAGCGACTTGCCATCGATCTCCACCGCGTCGAGCTGGTAGCCCTCGGTGGACATGCCCGGCTTCTTCGGCCACGGCGAAGTCAGCGCGCCGCGCGAGTCGGGCTTGTAGGCGTTCTGGTCGAGCTGCAGCCACAGCACGTCCAGCGCGTCCGGGCTGTGGTTGGTGTAGGTGATGGTTTCTTCGCCGTGCAGGCTGCGGGTGGCCGGATCGATGCGCGCGCTGATCGAATAATCGGCGCGGTTCTGCCAGAACGCGCTGCCAGGGCGACCGGCGCCATCGCGGATGGCGTTGGCCGGGTTGGGCAGTTGCAGTGGCGCGAACAGGGCTTGCGGGTCGAACGGGGAAGCCGCCTGCTGCGCGTGGGCCGGTGTTGAAACGCCCACGGCAATGGTGAGGACGCACAGCAGGGTAACCGGGATCCTCGGCTTCATCGGGTGACTCGCGGGCGACGGGAGATTGGATTCTGCGCCAACTGCATCGGATCACTGATAGGCCGGAAGTCACCCGTCACGTGGCAATCAGCCCGGATCCGGCAGCAATTTGCCGGGATTGAGGATCCCTTCGGGATCGAAGGCCTGCTTGATCGCATGCATCGCTGCCAGCGTTGCGGCATCGAAGGCGGTGGCCATGTGGTCGCGCTTGGTCAGGCCGATGCCATGTTCGCCGGATAACGCGCCGCCGAGCGACAAGGCCAGCGCGAACACGCGCGGCAGGGCGGCGCGCGCGCGTTCGGATTCGTCGGCATCGTCGGGGTGATACAGGATGTTGACGTGCAGGTTGCCGTTGCCGGCGTGGCCGAAGCTGACGATGGGCAGCGCGAATTCCTCTGCCAGCGCCTCAATGCCGGCCACCAGGGCCGGGACCTGCGACACCGGCACCACCACGTCTTCGTTGATCTTGCCCGGTGCAATGCTGCGCAGGGCCGGCGAGAGCGCGCGACGGGCGGCCCACAGCCGGTCGCGGGCGGCGCCGTCTTGCGCCACGTCGATGTCCAGCAGGCCCTCGCCTTCGGCGGCAGCACCGAGCGCGGCAAGGATATCGGGCAGAGCCTCGTGACTGCCGTCGGCCTCGATCAACAGCATCGCGCCGGCCTCGGGAACATCGCTGCCGTTCTGCCGCAACAGCGCGAGGCTACGGTGATCCATGAATTCCAGCATCGCCGGTACCACGGGTTGCGCCATCAGGCGCGAAACGGCCGCGGCGGCGCTGCTGGCATCGCGATAGAACGCACGCAGACCAGCTTGCGCCTGTGGTCGCGGCGCGAGCTTCAAGGTCGCTTCGACGATCAGCGCCAGCGTGCCTTCGCTGCCGACCAGCAGGCGGCTGAGGTCGTATCCGGAGGAACACTTCGTATAAGCACCACCCACATGGATCAGCGCGCCGGTGCCGGTAACGGCAACCAGACCGAGCACGTTGTCGCGGGTGACGCCATATTTCACTGCGCGTGGGCCGCCGGCATTGGTGGCGAGGTTGCCGCCGATGCTGCAGGTCTCGAAGCTGGAAGGATCCGGCGGCCAGAACAGGCCGTGTGGCTGTAGCGCTTGTTGCAGTTCGCCGTTGCGTACACCCGGTTCCACCACCGCGCAGCGGTCTTCGGCGCGGATGGCAAGGATGCGGTTCATCCGCGTAAACGACACCACCACGCCACCGTCCACCGGCACCGCCGCGCCGGTGGTGGCGGTGCCTGCACCACGGGCGATGATCGGGATCCGGTGCTGACGACAAGCGCGGACGATGGCCTGTACGTGTTCGCGGGTCTGCGGGAGTGCCACCGCGGCAGGCAGGACGCTGCGGCGGGAATCGTCGCTGGCGTGGGCTTCACGTGTGGCAAGATCGGTATTCCAGCCATCACCCAGCAGGGCGTTCATCGCGTCGGCAAAGTCGGCGGGCAGGTCGGACATCAGCACTCATCCGCGCGGAAGGCGTCGCGCAGCCAGTCGAGCGTCGGTTGCGTCGGGTCGCCATGGGCGGCGATCACGTCGAACCGGCAGGGCGCATTGGCATGGCGTGGATGCGTCGCGAGGAACTGTTGCGCGGCACGCACCAACCGCTTGCGCTTGCTGCGATCCACCGAGGCCGCGCCGCCACCGAAGGCTGCATGTTCCCGGTAGCGCACTTCGACAAACACCACGCTGTCGCCGTCCTGCATCACCAGATCCAGCTCGCCGCCACGCTGCTGTGCATTGCGTTCCAGCAGCCGCAGCCCGCGTGATTGCAGGAACAGCAGCGCGGCATCCTCGCTGGCCGCGCCGCGGGCGTGTCGATCCGGCTCAGCGTGCGCCATCGCCCAGCGACACCGGCACGCCGCCGGTGAATTGCGACCAGCTCGGGCGACGCAGGATGTTGCCGAAGCCATCCAGACTCAAGCGACCGGTGGCACCGGCGACGCGGGCATTGGGATCCAGCGCCAACTGTTCCAGATGCCCGGTCAGCAGCCACGCGTCATAACCGAAGGCGAACAGTCGCGCGGCCGGGCCCTTGGCGGTGCGCGCCTGCGCCGCCGCACTCGATTGCGAAGGCAGGCCGGGCACGCGTTGCACCAGCCAGGTCTCGGTCGGGAAGATGATGCCATCCAGCGCCGCGTCATCACTTGCCTTGCCGGTGCCGACCAGAATCTGCGAACTGGCGAGGCGCGGCAGCCCGGACAACCCGGCCGTCGCCAGTTGCGGTGCAAGCGTGCGGGCTTGCGGCCCTTTCAGGATCAGCAGGATGGCATCCGGCGATGCGCCGGCGGGCGCCTTCAGCGCATCGCTCATCTGCGCGCTGTAGCCGAGATCGCCGATGATGCGCACGCCGCGGCGTTCCAGCGCGGCCTTGGCGGACTCTGTAGTGCGCCGCTGCACGTCTTCGCTGCCCGCGATGATCAGCACGGCGTGGCTGCCACGGTCGATCAATGCCTGGGCGAGGCTCACGCCCTCGTCCTCGGGAGACAGTGAAAACGCTGCGCTGCCGGGTGACGGGCTCTTGCTGCCGCGATTGAGCGCCAGCAGCGGGACATCCGGGGTGTCATCGGTGAAGGCCGCATCGACATTTTCGCGGGTCAACGGGCCGACCAGCAGGTCATTTCCATCGGCAGCCGCGCGCGCATAGGCGGCGGCAAAGCCTGCGCTGGTGTCGTAGAACCGCAGCGTCGGGCGACGACGTGATTCGCCGTAATAGCCGGTCAGATAGCCATCGCGAACGGCAGCGGCCACCGCTGCCTGGCTGCCGGACATCGGCAACAGCAGGCCGACCCGCAGTGGAGGGCGATAGCCATCGCCAGCGGCTGGCGGTCTGCCGGCGTCGCCAAAGCTGGCATCGCCGCGATCAAAGGCATGCGGCAGCGGCAAGCCACGACGCAGCAGGGCGCGACCGGCGAAGTTGTACAGCGGATCGCCGGCCGTCAGCCGGGCGGCATCGCGTGCAAGGCTGGTGTCGTCGAGCTGGGCGAGCAGGCGGTCGATTGCCGCGCCATTGTCGCGGCGGGCCTGCCCGCTGAGGCCGGCGTGATTTGCAGCGAGCCCCCGCGCTTCTGAAAACGCGCCGGAGTACGCATGTGCCACGGGCGTGCGCGAGACGTTGGAAACACCGGCGCAACCGGCGAGCGCCAACGCCAGGATCAGGGGGAGTGATCGCATCAAGGCCACGGTCTTGGACGCCTGTCGATAAACTGAAGGCGATTCTAACGCGTGGACGGATGCAGGCATGGGTGGGACCGGAACGCTCTTTGTGGTCGCCACGCCGATCGGCAACCTCGGCGATATCAGCCCGCGCGCGCTGGACACGCTGCGCAGCGTCGCCGGCATCTGCGCCGAAGACACCCGCCGCAGCGGGCAATTGCTGTCCCATTTCGGGATTTCCACGCCCCTGCTGGCCCTGCACGAACATAACGAAGATGCCATCGCGGCGCGGATCGTCGTGCGCCTGCAGGCCGGTGAATCGCTGGCGCTGGTCTCCGATGCCGGCACGCCGCTGGTGTCCGATCCCGGCTTCCGGCTGGTGCAGGCGGCGCGCGCGGCCGGGGTCAAGGTGTCGCCGGTTCCCGGTGCCAGTGCGCTGATCGCCGCGCTCAGCGTGGCCGGTCTGCCGAGTGATCGCTTCGCCTTCGAAGGCTTCCTGCCGGCCAAGTCCAATGCCCGTCGTGAGCGCTTGCAGGCGCTGGCTGCGGAAACGCGGACGCTGATCTTCTATGAATCCTCACACCGCATCGAGGACACCCTTGCCGACATGGTGCAGGCGTTCGGCGGGCAGCGCAGGGCGGTATTGGCACGCGAACTTACCAAACTGTTCGAGACCGTGCTCGACGGCACCCTGGCCCAGTTGCAGGCCAGGGTCGAAGTCGATGCTGACCAACGCAAGGGCGAATTCGTGCTGCTGGTGCACGGGGCCGAGGATGATGCCGACGCCAGGATCATCGAAGGCCGTCGCCTGTACGCCAAACTCAGCCAGCACCTGCCGCCATCGACCGCCGCCAAACTCGCCGCGGAGCTGTCGGGCGCGCCGCGCAAGGCTTTGTACGGAATGGAATGACGGCGTTTGGTTCGAGACTGGCTAGGCCTCAATCCCGGTCCGGCGCGCCCAGCGGAAAATACGCGCGGAACGGGCGTGCTTCGTCCACCGCGCGCTTGAACGAGGCGCGCGCGAGCAGACGCTGGCGATAGGCGTGTACATGGCGGAAACGCGGGTCGATGGCGTGGGTCCAGTCGGCGTAAAACAGGAACGGTGCAGCGCCGCAATCGGCCAGTGAAAAGGTATCGCCAGTGGCCCACTCGCGTCCCGCCATACGGGCATCCAGCCACGCATAAGAGGTCTCCAGCATCGCGCGGGCTTTGGTCACGCCGTGCGGGTCGCGGTCGGCCTCGGCGCACAGACGGTCGAACACCACCTTCTGCTGCGGCGTTGAAATGTAGTTGTCGAAGAAGCGGTCCAGCATCCGTACCTCCAGCGCGGCGTCGGCATCGTCCGGGAGCAGGCGCGCCGGGCCGGGATGGTGGATGTGGAGGTATTCGATGATGCAGCTGGCTTCCAGCACCGTGCGCGATCCATCCGTCAGCACCGGGAAGCGTTTCATCGGCCACAGCGCGGCCAGTTCGGTACTGTTCTGTGCGTCTTCCAGACTGCGGTAGTCGAACGGCGTGGTGTTTTCGTACAGCGCCGTCAGCACCTTCTGGCAATAGGACGAAAACGGATGGGCGTACAGGCGCAGGCTGGGCGTGGACATGCGGAACTCCGGTGGCTGTTGACTCTACGACGAATGGTGGTGACGGAATTCGACATGCAATCGCATCGAGGTGGTAGTGTGCCTTTCGCCTTCAGTGATGCGCGCACATGAGTCCAGCTGCCAATAAGTCCGCAAAGGCGACGAGTAAAAGCGCATCCGGATTCAGCGCCGACGAGAAGGCTGCGATGCGCGACCGCGTGCGCGAGCTGAAGGCGGAAAAGAACAAGGCCGATGGCGAGGCCGCGTTGCTGGCGAAAGTCGCCAGCTTGCCGGAGCCGGATCGCAGCATGGCCACGCGATTGCACGCCATCGTCAAGGCGGCCGCGCCGCAACTGGCCGCGAAGACCTGGTACGGCATGCCGGCGTATGCCGATGCGGAAGGCAAGGTGGTGTGCTTCTTCCAGCCGGCGTCGCGGTTCGGTGCGCGCTATGCCACCTTCGGGTTCAACGACACCGCCAAGCTGGACGATGGTGCGATGTGGGCGACCGCCTTCGCACTGCAAACCTTGAGCACTGCGGAAGAAAAGAAAATCGCTGCGCTGGTGAAGCGGGCGGTGGGGTAGGCGCTGCTCACGCCTTGGGAGCTTTACGTGTGCCGAGCATCAGCCCCCTGAGTCAGGGGGCGATTCGCGCCGCAGGCGCGAATGGGGGTGTGGAGGCAACGGGCCGGGGCCCGCGTTTGCAGCGCAAACTTTGGGAGCTACATCGCGCTGCGCATGAAGTAGCTGGCCCCCCGAGTCGGGGGGCGATTCGCGCCAGCGGGCGCGAATGGGGGGTTGGAAGCGAAGGCCTGGGGCCCGACGTTTGCGTAGCAAACGTTGGGGGCTTCAATCGTGCCGAGCACGATTGAAGCTGGCGACGGAGCCGGCCGGTAAGCCGGGTTCTGTCCGGTGCTCGCGCACCGTGGCAATCATTCCTCTAGGCGCACGGTCACCCGTACGCTCAAGCAACCTACCCGGAGGCTCTGCGGGTCGCATCACCGCCTCCCTATTTGGTCTTGCTCCCGGTGGGGTTTGCCGTGCCGGTCTGTTGCCAGACTCGCGGTGCGCTCTTACCGCACCATTTCACCCTTGCCCGCATCCCGAAGGACCGTCGGCGGTATCTTTCTGTTGCACTTTCCGTCGGCTCGCGCCGCCCAGGCGTTACCTGGCACCGTACCCTGTGGAGCCCGGACTTTCCTCGGCACCGGTTGCCCGGTGACGCGATTGCCTGGCCGACTCCGTCGCGTCCATTGTACGGCCTGCGCGTGGCGGCAAGCTCAGTGGCCGCTTTCCAGCGTGGTTTCGCCGAGGAACACGGCGTCCGGCCCGAAGCGGCGTTCGATGATGCGGCCGTGACCTGCGTGATCGACCAGTACCAAGGTGCTGGCGCGGGTACCGTAGTCCTGGCCTGCGACGAAGGCCGAGGACAGGTGCCGCTCCATCTCGATCGGAATGCCGGTGGCCGGCAGCTCGGAATCCGTGGCGATGCGCGTGTCGGCCAGTGCCGCCCACAAGGGTTCCAGCGATTCGTTGTCGCGGCCTGCCCAATCCTGCAGAACCGTCTGCAAGCGGTGCACTTTCGGCCAGGGTGCATCGAAAGGGCCATTGGAGGTGGCGTGCACGCCGGGTACGATCGGCCGCATGCCCTGTGCTGGATGATTGCCGACGTGGACGCAGGACGCGGCGTCCGCCAACACCAGGTTGAATGGCGCATAGGCATTGGCGCGGGCCGCGAGTGCTTCCGCGCTGGCGTCGGCCGTGGCGGATCCGGCAAGGAAGTTCGTCGGCAGGGCACCGCGCGAGGGGCCATCGAAGGGAGCAGGCAGGCCGTCGCGGACATTGGTCACCACCGCGACGCGTCCCTGTGGGCCCAGGCCCATCCACGTCCCACCCGAGCGCAGGTCGCGTCCGGCCAGGATCGGCGCATCGCGCCAGGCGGCCAACGCCGCGGTCGGTCGCGCATGCCATTCATCGCGGTTGCCGGCCATGACCAGCCGCCAACGGGGATGGCAGTTCCATGCGAATCCGACCAGGCACATGCGGCGATTGTGCGCGCTGAATGGGGCTGGCATTTGTGCGGCGCAGCATGCTGGTTGTCCGGCAACCGTGCAGTGAGACTGGTTTGGTCCATCGGGCGCAATCTCAAAAAATGAGACGAAACATTGGCTTGTGGATAAGCCTTGAGTAACTTCTTGAAGTTTGCTGCAAGTCCTTGACCGGACAAAAGAAAACAGCGTCGAAACTTGTTGACAGTGCTTGGGCGACTGCCTAATGTGGAGATATGTGGGAAAGCCGGGGAATTTGTGGTTTTCCGTCGCATGATCCGACGCGCGAGCATCGACCGAACCGGGACGACTGGGCAGCATGTTTCAGGGCGAAATCGCCATCACCATCGACGACAAGGGCCGGCTGGCGATCCCGACCGCCTTCCGTGAGCAAGTCGCGTCTACGTGCGGGAACCGCCTGGTCATCACCTATGACGCCTTCGAAAGCACCGGCCTCTACATCTACCCGTACCCGGCCTGGGAGCCGGTGCGTGATCGCGTCAATGCGCTGTCCAAGACCAAGCGCGCGCACCGTGTCCTGCAGCTGAAGCTGGTGGGTGCGGCCGAGATCGTCGAGTTGGATGGCAATGGGCGCATTTCGATTCCTGCCAGCCACCGCAAGGTGGCCGGCATCGACCGCCGCGCGGTGCTGGTGGGGATGGGCGACAAATTCCAGCTGATGAGCGAGGCCGACCACATGGCCCTCGCCCAGCAGGCGCTGGGGGATGAGGACCTGGGGGACGAGCTCGAGGGCTTCAATCCATGAGCGGCGGTGGCGCGGACGCCACGTCCGCCCACCTGCCGGTGATGTTCGCGGAGGTCATGGACGGTCTGGCGGTGAAACAGGACGGCAGCTATCTGGACGGCACCTTCGGGCGCGGCGGACATGCCGGCGGGATCCTGCAGCGGCTGGGCGCAAAGGGGCGGTTGTTGGTGATGGACAAGGACCCGGAAGCGATCGCGGTGGCCACCCGGATGGCCGACGCCGACGCGCGCCTGCAATGGCATCGCGGCAGCTTCGCCGGCCTTGCCGACTGGGCAGCCACGTCCGAAGGGCTGGATGGCGTGCTGCTGGATCTGGGCGTGTCTTCGCCGCAGCTGGATGTGGCCGAGCGCGGGTTCTCGTTTGCCAAGGACGGCCCGCTCGACATGCGCATGGATCCTCAGGCCGGTGAGAGCGCTGCCGACTGGTTGCAACGTGCGTCGGAAAAAGAGATTGCCGATGTGTTGTGGACCTATGGCGAGGAACGCCAGAGTCGCCGGATCGCGCGTGCCATCGTCGCGCAGCGCGCGGGAACGCCGCTGCAGCGTACCGCCCAGCTCGCCAACCTGATCGCCTCGGTGCTGCCACGCGGCGCCAGCAAGACCCATCCGGCCACGCGCAGCTTCCAGGCCATCCGCATCCACATCAATCGCGAGTTGGCTGATCTCGAAATCGGCCTCGACGCGGCGCTGGCACGGCTGAAGCCTGAAGGTCGATTGGCGGTGATCAGCTTCCACTCGCTGGAAGACCGCATCGTCAAGCAATTCATGGCCCGGCATGCCAAGGCTCCGCCGGCGAATCGGCGGATGCCGGTCGAAGTCGCGTTCACGCCGGTGCTGGCCTTGATCGGTGGCGCGCAAAAGGCGGGTGAGGCGGAGCTTGCGATCAATCCGCGCGCGCGCAGCGCGGTGTTGCGGGTGGCCAGCAAGCTGCCGGCCGCCGCGCGGGGGACGGCCGCATGATGCGCAACCTGATCCTGACGGTGCTGGTGCTGGCCAATGTGGCCACCGCGCTGTTGATCGTCCGCGATCGCCACGAGCATCGGCAGTCGTTCATCCAGCTGACCCGGCTGGAGAAGGCGCGCGATGACCTGAACATCGAATTCGGCCGCCTGCAGATCGAGCAGGCGACCTGGGCCGAGAGTGGTCGCGTCAATCAGGTGGCGACCACGCGCCTGGGCATGGTTGCGCCGCCCGCCGAAGACACCGTGGTGCTGCGCCGATGATGCAGCATTTCGGCAAGCGCCCGAGTTGGCTGGGGGGCGGCGACCGTCGTGATCGCAGCGTGCGTGCGCGAGTGCGTTCGAACTTCGATCTGCGCAAGCGCTTGTTGCTGGTTGTCGGCTTCATGACGCTTGGCTCGGCGGCCTTGCTGGCGCGTGCGCTGGATCTGCAGGTCATCAACCACGCCTTCTACCAGCAACAGGGCGATGCGCGCTTCGTCCGCGAAATCCCGATCGTCGCCTCGCGCGGCATGATCACCGACCGCAATGGCGAGCCGCTGGCGATTTCCTCGCCGGTGGAATCCATTTGGGCCAATCCGAAGGAATTGCTGCGCGCACCGGATCGCCTGCCGCAATTGGCCGATGCCCTGGGCATTCCGCGCGAAGAATTGGCCGAACGCCTGAGCGCGCGTGCCGACAAGGAATTCGTCTACCTCAAGCGGCGGATGAATCCGGACGAGGCGGCGAAGATCATTGCGCTCGATATCCCCGGTGTGTTCAGTCAGCGCGAATACCGTCGCTTCTACCCGCAGGGTGAGGCGATGGCGCACATCCTCGGCTTCACCAATGTCGATGACCGTGGCCAGGAAGGACTGGAGCTGGCCTTCGACGACTGGTTGAACGGCAAGCCCGGCGTCAAGCGCGTCATCCGTGATCGTCGTGGCCGCATCGTCGAGAACGTCGATCTGGTGCGCGCAGCGCAGCCGGGGCGTGACCTGGCCCTGAGCATTGATCGTCGCATCCAGTATCTGGCCCAGCGCGAACTGCGCAATGCCATCACCGAAACCGGTGCCAGCAGCGGCTCGGCGGTGGTGCTGGATGTGCATACCGGCGAAATCCTGGCGATGGTCAATCTGCCGACGTTCAATCCGAATGCAGTCGGCAGTGCGCCCACCGATGCCCATCGCAATCGCGCCGTCACCGACCTGCTGGAACCCGGCTCGACGATGAAGCCGCTGACCGTGGCGGCGGCGCTGGAAGCCGGCGTGATCACCCCGGACACCCTGTTCAACACCAGCCCCGGCCGAATCCCGAACGGCAGGTACTGGACCACCGACACCCACAACTACGGCGTGCTCGACACCACCGGCGTGATCCGCAAGAGCTCCAACGTCGGAGCCGCGCTGATCGTGCGGCGGCTGACCGACGCCCAGTTCAACGGCTTCCTGCGCCGTTTCGGCTACGGCAGCAGTACCGACAGCGGCTTCCCCGGCGAAGCGTCGGGCCTGTTCCCGCAGCCGGATCGCTGGAGCGGTACCACCAAGCAGACCATGAGCTATGGCTACGGCATCTCGGTGACGCCACTACAAATAGCAACGGCCTACGCGGCGCTCGGCAATGGCGGCCTGCTGCACGAGCCCAGCTTCGTGAAGGGCGAGGACAAGCCGCCGCGCCGCGTGCTCGATCCGAAGATCGCCGCTGAAGTCCTGAAGATGATGCAGACCGTCACCGAAACCGGCGGGACGGCCACCCGTGCCGCGATCCTCGGCTATCACGTGGCCGGCAAGACCGGCACCTCGCGCAAGGCCAGTGCTGGCGGCTATTCGCGCCGCTACATCGGCTATTTCGCCGGCCTGGTACCTGTCAACAATCCGCGCTTCGCGATGGTGGTGGCGGTCAATGACCTCGATCCGGCGCGTGGCACCTACAACGGTGGCAAGGTGGCGGCACCGGTCTTCCATAACGTGATGGAAGGTGCGCTGCGCTTGATGGACGTGCCGCCCGACAATCTCGATGCATGGCTGGCGGTGCAGGCCGAAGCCGAGGCCAAGCGCGAGCGTGCACTGGGTCGCACCACGCCGCCTGCGCCTGCCGCCGCGACCGCGGGGAGGGCGCCATGACCCGCAGCATGCTGTTGCACGAATTGCTGCCCGAGCTGGAAGGTTTGTCGGCCGACTTGGCCCGCAACGATCTGGCGATCACCGGGCTGGTGCAGGACAGCCGCGAGGTCAAGCCAGGCAATGCCTTCGTGGCGATGCTGCCGGCGCGACAGGAAGTGCCCTCCAGTCATGGCATGCATTTCGTGCAGCAGGCGGTCGATGCGGGCGCGGTGGCGATCCTGTTCGAGCCGCCGGCACCTGACGACGTGGTCGTGCCGGCCGGTGCAATCGCGGTTCCCGGCCTGCAGGCCAAACTCGGCGAGCTGGCGGATCGCTTCCACGGTCACCCCAGTGCCGCGATGGCGATGGTGGGCGTCACCGGCACCAATGGCAAAACCTCGACCGTGCAATTGCTGGCGCAGGCGTGGACGTTGCGCGGGCAGCAGGTCGGCACCATCGGCACGCTCGGTGCCGGCATCTGGCCGAACGCGGTGCCGACCGGGTTCACCACACCGCTGGTATTGCGCCTGCATTCCCTGCTCGCGGAATTGCGCGATCAGGGCGCGGCGGCGGTGGCGATGGAAGTGTCTTCGCATGCGCTCGACCAGGGCCGCGTCGATGGCGTGCACTTCGACGTTGCGGTGTTCACCAACCTGACCCGCGATCACCTCGATTACCACGGCGACATGGCGGCTTACGGTGCGGCCAAGGCCAAGCTGTTCCACATGCCGGGCCTGCGCGCCGCGGCGGTGAATCTCGACGATGCCTTCGGGCGCGAATTGTTCGACGCGGTGGCCGGCAAGGTGCGTGCACTCGGGTTCAGCTCGCGCGGTGCCAGCGGTGCGGCGGTGAGTGCGGAAGCGCTGGTGCTCGATGGTGCCGGGATCGCCTTCATGCTGCACGCCGGTGGCCAGGCGCATCCGGTGCGCTCGCCGCTGCTCGGCCGTTTCAATGTCGATAATCTGCTGGGCGTGGCGACGACCTTGTTCGCGATGGGCATGGCCCCGGCGCTGATCGCGCAGACCTTGTCGGAGCTGTCGCCGGTGGATGGTCGCATGAACCGCCTCGGCGGCGGCGTGTCCGATAACGGTGTGGGCCTGCCGCTGGTGGTGGTGGATTACGCGCACACGCCGGACGCGCTGGAGCAGGCGCTGGCCTCGTTGCGCGCACATACGGTGGGTACGCTGAGCTGCGTGTTCGGTTGTGGCGGCGAGCGCGATACCGGCAAGCGGCCGCAGATGGCGGCGATCGCGCAGCGCCTCGCGGATCGCGTGATCGTCACCGATGACAACCCGCGCCATGAAGATGGCGATGCCATCGTCGCCGACATTCTGGCGGGCTTCGTCGATCCCGCGCGCGTGCTGGTGCAGCGTGACCGCGCAGCGGCCATTGCCAAGGCCATTGCCGATGCCGGTGCCGATGACGTGGTGTTGATCGCCGGCAAGGGTCACGAGCCGTATCAGGACGTGAACGGCGTCAAGCACCCGTTCGAAGATGCGCTGGTGGCACGCGACTGCCTGCGGAGGCACGCATGACGCCGCGCCTGCTCTCGTGGATTGCGCAGGCGACCGACGGTCGCTTGGTCGGTGTGGATCGTTCGATTGATGCAGTGGCAACCGACACGCGCGCTCTGCCGCAGGGCGGGGCGTCGCTGTTCGTCGCGCTCAAGGGCGAAACCTTCGACGGGCATGCGCATGTGGCCGCTGCCGCCGCCGGTGGCTGCGTGGCCGCGCTGGTGGCGCGCGAGGTCGATGCCGCGATCCCGCAAGTGGTGGTCGAAAACACCGAGCGCGCCTTGGGCGAATTTGCCGCTGCGGTGCAGCGCGAGCGCGTGACCCGCGTGCTGGCGGTGACCGGCAGCAATGGCAAGACGACGGTCAAAACCCTGCTGCATGCGATTCTGGGTGAGTTGGGTGCCGCCTACGCGAATCCCGGCAACCGCAACAATGAAATCGGTCTGCCGCTGGCGGTGCTTGCGGCACCGGACGATGCGCACTACGCGGTCTACGAGATGGGTGCAGGCAAGCCCGGCGACATTGCTTATCTCACCGCGATCGCGCCGCCGACGGTGGCCCTGGTCAACAACGTCGCCGCCGCTCATCTGGAACGCATGGGCAGCCTGCAGGGTGTGGCCGAGACCAAGGGCGCGATCTATGAGGCCTTGCCTGTGGATGGTGTTGCCGTGGTCAATGCCGACGACGCGTTCGCACTGTCCTTCATCGAGCGCGCGCAAGACCGGCGCGTGCTGCGTTTCGGGTTGGATGCGCCAGCCGATGTGAGCGCACGCGACGTGCGCGCCGGGCTTGCGGGTTCGCAGTTCGTGCTGGTCACGCAAGCGGGCGAGATCGGCATCGATCTGCCCTTGCCGGGCCTGCATAACGTCCGCAATGCGCTGGCCGCAGCGACGATGGCGCTGGCGGTGGGTGCCAGGCTCGATCAGATCCGCGCCGGGCTGGAGAAATCCGCGCCGGTGGCGGGGCGCTTGGTGACACATCGGCTCGCCAGTGGTGCGGTGCTGATCGATGACAGCTACAACGCAAATCCCGGCTCGACCACGGCGGCGATCCATGTGCTGTGCAGTGCGGCAGGCGCGCGTTGGCTGGTGCTGGGAGACATGCGCGAACTGGGTGCGCAGACGGAGGCTCTGCATGCCGATGCAGGCGCGCAGGCGCAGGCGGCCGGCGTCACCCGGCTGTATGCATTGGGTGCGCTGAGTGCGCACGCGGTCGCCGCATTCGGTGCCGGTGCCTGCGTTTTCGACAACCACGCCGATCTGGCATCGACCCTGATGTCAGACCTGCACGACGCCGAAACCGGTGCCACGCACCCGCTCGCGCTCACGATCCTGGTCAAGGGCTCGCGCGGCAGTGCGATGGACAAGATCGTGACCGCGCTGCTGCAGCGCGACGCCGGAAGCGGCAAGGAGACGACCAATGCTGCTTGAGCTCACCCGCTGGCTGGAGACCTTGCAGCGCCACTTCGGGCTGTTCAACTACCTCACCTTCCGCGCCATTCTCTCGTCGCTGACCGCACTCGTGCTGTCGCTGTGGTGGGGGCCGCGGATGATCCGCCAGCTCGCCCAGCTCAAGGGCGGCCAGCCGATCCGCAGCGATGGCCCGAAGTCGCATTTTTCCAAGGCCGGTACGCCGACCATGGGCGGCTCGTTGATCCTGCTGACGGTGGCGGTGTCGGTGCTGCTGTGGGGCGATCTGCGCAACAAGTATGTGTGGGTGGTGCTGGTGGTGATGCTGGGCTTCGGCGCGATCGGTTGGGCCGACGACTGGATCAAGATCGTCAAACGCGACCCCAATGGCATGCGCTCGCGCACCAAGTACGCCTTGCAATCGCTGCTGGGGCTGGCCGCCGGCGTCTACCTGTACGCCTTCGCCGATGTGCCGGCGGCGACCACCTTCTACGTGCCGCTGTTCAAGTCGATCGCCTTGCCGATGGCAGGCCTGGGTTTCGTCGCGATTGCCTATTTCTGGATCGTCGGTTTCTCCAATGCAGTCAATCTGACCGATGGCCTCGATGGCCTTGCGATCATGCCGACGGTGCTGGTCGCCTGCGCGTTGGGCGTGTTTGCTTACGCCTCCGGCCATGCAACATTTGCCACCTACCTGCAGATCCCGAAAGTGCCGGGGGCCGGTGAGCTGGTCATCATCTGCGGCGCGATTGCCGGTGCCGGCCTCGGCTTCCTCTGGTTCAACACCTATCCGGCGATGGTGTTCATGGGCGATATCGGCGCGCTGGCGCTGGGCGCCGTGCTCGGCACGATCGCGGTGATCGTGCGCCAGGAACTGGTGCTGGTGCTGATGGGCGGGATCTTCGTGATCGAGACCCTGTCGGTGATGATCCAGGTGGCGAGCTTCAAGCTCACCGGCAAGCGCGTGTTCCGGATGGCGCCGATCCACCATCACTTCGAACTGAAGGGTTGGCCGGAACCGCGGGTGATCGTGCGCTTCTGGATCATCAGCGTGGTGCTGGTGCTGGTCGGCCTTGCCACCTTGAAGGTGCGCTGATGAACGTCGCCCTCGACACCGCGAGCCACGACAGCCGCCGTCAAGCCACGCGCGTCAATGAAATCACCGGCCGCTTCGATCCCTGGCTGCTCGGCAGTGTGGTGACGCTCGCCTGCCTCGGCCTGGTGATGATCGGTTCGGCGGCGATTGCCGGCGGTGGGCAGGGCGCGGGGCCGTGGTACTTCCTGAGCCGTCATGCGGTGTACCTCAGTGGTGGTCTGGTGATGGCCGCGCTGGCCATGCGGCTGGAACTGAAGACAGTCGAGAAATACGGCCAGTGGTTGCTGCTGGCCTGCTTCGTGGTGCTGGCGATGGTCTGGCTGCCCTTCGTCGGCAAGACCGTGAACGGTGCGCGGCGCTGGATCAACCTCGGCCCCGCCAGCTTCCAGGCGGTGGAGATGGTGAAGGTGTTCTACATCGTCTGGCTGGCCAGCTATCTCAAGCGCTACAACGACGATGTTGCCGAGACCTGGTACGCGATGCTGAAGCCTGCTGGCGTCGCGGTGCTGCTGGTCGGCATGTTGCTGGTGCAGCCGGACTTCGGCTCCTCGGTGCTGCTGCTGGGCATCACCGCCGGCATGCTGCTGCTGGGCGGTG
Organism: Pseudomonadota bacterium; assembly: GCA_018242365.1. Lineage (GTDB taxonomy): Bacteria > Pseudomonadota > Gammaproteobacteria > Xanthomonadales > Xanthomonadaceae > Thermomonas. The sequence continues at coordinate 62,429 of JAFECB010000023.1, read as the reverse complement.
CGCCGATCAAGCGGCTGATCCTGCCGGTGCTGGTGCTGATTCCCGGCCTGGTCGCGCTGGTGGTGCTGGAGCCCTACCGCATGCGCCGCGTCACGTCATTCATGGATCCGTGGCAGGACCAGCTCGGCGCCGGCTACCAGCTCAGCAACGCACTCATGGCGATCGGTCGCGGCGAATGGTTCGGCGTCGGCCTCGGCGCGTCGGTGCAGAAATTGTCCTACCTTCCCGAAGCGCATACCGACTTCATCTTCTCGGTGATGGCGGAAGAGCTGGGCCTGGTCGGCGTGTGCGTGGTGATCGGCCTGTACCTGCTGCTGGCCGGGCGCGCGTTCTGGCTGGGCATGAAGTGCGTGGAAATGAAGCGGCATTTCTCCGGCTATCTCGCCTTCGGCATCTCGCTGTGGGTGACCTTGCAAAGCTTCATCTCGATGGGCGTCAACCTCGGCATGCTGCCGACCAAGGGGCTGACCTTGCCGCTGGTCTCGTATGGCGGCTCCAGCGTGTTGATGACCTGCGCTGCTGTCGGCCTGCTGCTGCGGGTGTCGTGGGAATACGAGCGCGCAACCCGGCAAGTGGCGCTGCGGCGCTCGGTGGGCAACGCGGCCGCACAAGGGACGCCGCCGGCAACGGCGCAGCCGCCGTCACCGGCAACGGATGCCAATCCGCGCGGCAGCCAGCGCGGTCGTGGTCGGATCGAACCTGTGCTGGGACGGCCGGTCAACGAGCCTGCACCGATTGCGGCACTCGGGAGGACGCGTTGAAAACAAGCGCGCCCTTGGTGGTGGTGATGGCCGGCGGCACCGGCGGGCATATTTTCCCCGGTCTTGCGGTGGCGCAGGCGCTGCTGGATGCCGGTGCACGCGTGCGCTGGCTGGGCGCGGATGGCGGAATGGAAACCCGTCTCGTACCCGGTCACGACATTCCGATCGACACCATCGCGGTCAAGGGCGTGCGTGGCAAGGGTTTGCTGGCACTGCTGGGTGCACCACTGCGGGTGTTGCGCGCGGTGCGTGCGGCATCGCGCGTGTTTGCCGGTGATCGGCCTGACGCCGTGATCAGCTTCGGCGGTTATGCGGCCGGGCCGGGCGGGATTGCCGCTTGGACGCGCGGGATTCCGCTGCTGGTGCACGAGCAGAACCGTGCCGCCGGCATGACCAACAAGGTGCTGTCCTTGCTGGCGCGACGCGTCCTCGTCGGCTTCCCGGACACGCTGGCGCGGGAAACCCTGGTCGGCAATCCGGTGCGTGCGCAGATCGCGCAGGTACCGCCGCCGCAGGCGCGCGACTTCCAGCATGCCGGTGCGCTGCGCCTGCTGGTACTCGGTGGCAGCCAGGGCGCGCGGGCACTCAACACCGCCGTTCCCGAAGCGATTGCGGCGCTGGGCCAACCGGTGGATGTGCTGCATCAAGCCGGCGAAAAGATGCTCGATGAAGCGCGCAAGGCCTATGCCGATGCCGGCGTCGAGGCGCGAGTCGAGCCGTTCATCGCCGACATGGCCAGCGCTTATGCCTGGGCCGATCTGGTGATCTGTCGCGCCGGGGCATTGACCCTTGCGGAAGTCTGCGCGGTCGGGGTCGGCAGCGTGCTGGTGCCGTTCCCGCAGGCGGTGGATGACCACCAGACCCGCAATGCGCAGTATCTGGTCGGGCGCGGTGCGGCGTTGTTGTTGCCGCAGTCGGACGACCTCGGCCAGCGCCTGTCCGAGGTGCTGGCCGAGCTGTCCGCAGCGCCCGAAAAGCGCCTCGCGATGGCGACCGCTGCACGCGCGCTGGCGCGCCCGGACGCCGCCCGCGCCGTCGCCGATGCGGTGTTTGCCACCCTGTCTGACGAGGCGGCCCGATGAACGCACATATTCCCTATCTGCGGCTGATCGGCGATCCCTCGCGGCCCATGCCGCGGGTCCACTTCGTCGGCATCGGCGGTGCCGGCATGAGCGGGATCGCCGAAGTGATGTGCACGCTGGGCTATCAGGTCAGCGGCTCGGATGCCGCCGATTCCCCGGTCACCCGCCGACTGGCCGGCCTCGGCATCGTCATCCACAAGGGCCACGCCTCGGCGCATGTGCTGGATGCCGAATGCGTGGTGATTTCCAGTGCGATCAAGCCGGACAACCCGGAACTGCTGGAAGCGCACGCGCAGCGCATCCCGGTGGTGCCGCGCGCGGAGATGCTGGCCGAGTTGATGCGCTTCAAGCGCGGCGTCGCGGTGGCCGGCACCCACGGCAAGACCACGACCACCTCGCTGGCCGCCAGCGTGCTCGGCGAAGGCGAGCTGGACCCCACCTTCGTGATCGGCGGCAAATTGCTCGCCGCCGGTGCCAATGCGCGTCTCGGCAAGGGCGAGTGGCTGGTGGCCGAGGCCGACGAGAGCGACGGCAGCTTCCTGCGCCTGAACCCGGCGGTGGCGGTGATCACCAATATCGACGCCGACCATCTGGAAAATTACGGCGGCGATTTCGAGCGGGTGAAGCAGGCCTTCGCCGAGTTCCTGCATCGCCTGCCGTTCTATGGTCTTGCGGTGCTGTGCATCGACAACGAGGAGGTCGCCGCGCTGGCGCACCACGTCAGTCGCCACCTCGTCACCTACGGCTTCAATCCCGAGGCCGACGTGCGTGCGGCAGACGTCTGCCAGCAGGGTGCACGCATGCAGTTCACCCTGTGCCTGCCGGACGGCAGCCGCACGCCGTGCACGCTGGCCCTGCCGGGCCGGCACAACGTGCAGAACGCGCTCGCCGCCGCCGCCATCGGCTGGCATCTCGGGGTGCCGCACGCGGCCATTGCCAGGGCGTTCGAAAACTTCCAGGGGATCGGACGTCGCTTCAATCAATTGGCCTCGCTGCAATTGCCGGCAGGTGGCGAGGCGCTGCTTGTCGATGACTACGGGCACCATCCCAAGGAGCTGGCAGCCGTGTTCGCCGCCGCCCGCGGCGGCTGGCCGGACAAGCGTCTGGTGGTGGCCTTCCAGCCGCATCGCTACAGCCGGACGCGTGATTTGTTCGATGACTTCTCGGCGGTGCTGTCGGGTGTCGATGCGCTGCTGCTGACCGAGATCTATCCGGCCGGCGAAGCGCCGATCGTCGGTGCCGATGCGAAATCGCTCGCGCGCTCGATCCGCACCCGCGGCCGCGTCGATCCGGTGGTGGTCGGCAGCGTGGCGGAGCTGGGCGAAGCCCTGGCCGGCATGCTCCATGACGGCGACCTGCTGCTGATGATGGGTGCGGGCGACATCGGTGCCGCTGCGCAGCAATTGGCGCGTGACGGCCTGCCGGTCGATCGCGCGCAAGGAGAACAGCCATGACGATGGCGCAGGTGCCGGCGCTGCGGGTGACCGATCCGGCGGTGTTCGGCCGGGTCGCCGTATTGATGGGCGGCAGCAGCAGCGAGCGCGAGGTGTCGCTGGATTCCGGCCGCAATGTGCTGGAAGCGCTGCGCGCGCGCGGCGTCGATGCGCACGCGGTGGATGGCATCCCGGAATTGGTCGATGCGCTGGTGCATGGCATGTTCGACCGCGTCTTCAACATCCTGCACGGCAATCGCGGCGGTGGTGAGGACGGCGTGCTGCAGGGCTTCCTGCAGGCCTTCGAGGTTCCGTACACGGGTTCGGGCGTGCTCGGCAGCGCACTGACCATGGACAAGATCCGCACCAAGCAGGTGTGGCTGAGCCTGGGCTTGCCGACCCCGCGCTTCCTGCGCCTGTCGCCTGGCGCCGATCTGCGCGCGGCTGCGCTGGAGCTGGGCTTGCCGGTATTCGTCAAGCCGTCGTGCGAAGGGTCCAGCGTCGGTGCGGTGCGGGTGGAAACCGAAGCGGCGCTGGAAGAAGCCGAGCGCGTCGCACGCGAATACGGCGGTGAAATGTTGATGGAAGCCTTGGTTGTCGGTGACGAATTGACCGTCGGCATCCTCGGTGATGTCGCATTGCCGTCGATCCGGATCGTGCCCAAGGGTGGCTGGTACGACTACCAGGCCAAGTACGTGGCCGAAGACACCATGTACCTGTGCCCCGGCCTGGAAGGCGACGACGAAACGGCGATTCGCGCACTGGCGCTGTCCGCATTCCGTGCCGCCGGTGCCAGCGGTTGGGGCCGGGTCGATGTGATGCGTGATGCCGGCAGCGGACGCTTGAACTTGCTGGAAGTGAACACCGCGCCGGGTATGACCAGCCACTCGCTGGTGCCCAAGGCCGCGCGCGAATTCGGGATCGCATTCGACGAGCTGTGCTGGCGGATTCTCGAGCAGTCGCTGCCGCTGGATGGAGGTGCGACGCCTTGAACGCCGTCTCGCGCCTGCTGGTCTGGTTGCTTGCGTTGGCACTGATCGTGCTGCCGGTGGCCGGCGTGGTCCAGGGCTGGTGGGGCGGTACCTACTGGCCACTGCGCACCTTGCGCGTGGAAGGTTCGCTGCAGCGCGTTGATCGTGCGCAATTGCGCGCCACGGTGCTGCCGTTGGCCCGGCGCGGGTTCTTCGCGGTCGATCTGGCCGCAATCCAGCACGCCGTCGGCAAGGTGGCCTGGGTTGAGCGCGCCGATGTGCGCAAACAGTGGCCGGACATCCTCGAAGTACGCATCCACGAATACCGCCCGTTCGCCCATTGGGGGCAGGGCAGCGTGCTGTCCGAGCGCGGGCATGTGTTCCCGGCGGGCGCGTTGCAGCTGCCGGCGGGCATGCCCTTGCTGGATGGCCCGATCGCGCGAGTGCCCGAGGTGGTCAAGCTCTACAACGAAGCGCGCGACCAGCTGGCGAATGCCGGTGGCGTGCGCAGCGTGGTGCTGGATCGCCGCGGCAGCTGGACGATCACCTTGAAGGACGGCACCGATCTCGTCCTCGGTCGCAACGATCCAGAGCAGCGGCTGGCGCGCTTCGCCGTGCTGCTGCCGCAGTTGCAAACGGACCCGCGCCGCAAGCTCGCGCGCGCCGACCTCCGCTACACCAATGGCTTCGCGCTCACCTGGGTGAAGGCCGAGCCGCCAGCGGCAGTGGCTGCGCCCGCGAGCCGCGCGGCGCTGCCTTCCCCGATCCCCACTTCGCTCCCGAATTCCGACACCAGCACATGAACTCCAAAGGCGGCAAATCCCTCATCGTCGGCCTCGACATCGGCACCTCCAAGGTGACTGCATTGGTCGGTGAGTACGCGCCCGATGAACCGATCGAGGTGATCGGCATCGGCACTCACGATTCACGCGGCATGCGTCGTGGCGTGGTGGTGGACATCGATTCCACCGTGCAGTCGATCCAGCGCGCGGTCGAGGAAGCCGAGTTGATGGCCGGTTGCGAAGTGCGCAGCGTGTACGCCTCGATCTCCGGTAGCCATGTGCAGTGCCTGAACTCCAGCGGCGTGGTGCCGGTGCGTGATGGCGAAGTCACCCAAGGCGATCTTGATCGCGTGCTGGAGGCGGCCAAGGCGGTCGCGATTCCGGCGGATCAGCGCATCCTGCATGCACTCGCGCGCGAATATGTACTGGACAACTCGCAGGAAGACATCAAGAACCCGGTCGGCATGACCGGCGTGCGCCTCGAAGTCCACGCCCACCTCATCACCTGCGCGCAGTCGGCGGCGCAGAACATCAGCAAGTGCGTGCAGCGCTGCGGCCTGCAGGTCGACGAGCTGATCGTGTCCTCGCTGGCGTCGAGTACGGCGGTGCTGACCAATGACGAGCGCGAGCTTGGCGTGGTGCTGGTGGACATGGGCGCGGGCACCACCGACCTCGCGGTGTTCGTGCAGGGTTCGATCTGCCATACCGCCAACCTGCCGGTGGCCGGTGACAAGGTGACCGAGGACATCGCGCACATCCTGCGCACGCCGACGCCGCACGCCGAGGACATCAAGGTCAAGTACGCCTGCGCGCTGGCACAACTGGCGCGGGCCGAGGAGAGCATCCAGGTCGAAAGCGTCGGTGATCGCCCACCTCGGCGGATGCCACGGCATGCGCTGGCGCAGGCGGTGCAGGCACGCTACGAGGAAATCTTCGAACTGGTGCAGGCCGAATTGCGGCGCTCCGGGTTCGAGCAGCGCGTGCGTTCCGGCATGGTCCTCACCGGTGGTGCCGCGAAGATGGAAGGCGTGGTCGAACTGGCCGAGGAAATGCTGCAGATGCCGGTGCGGATCGGCATCCCGCAGCACGTCAACGGGCTGCGCGAAATCGTCGGCAATCCGGTCCACGCCACCGGCGTGGGCCTGCTGCTGATGGGCAGCCGGATCGAGGCGCCGCGGCGGCCGAAATTGTCGACCGGCAAACCGGGCAAGGGCTTCGACAAGGTCATCAAGTGGTTCCGCGACGGATTCTGAAAGCGACGACGGACAACGGGCGGCAAGCGGCGGGCTGGGCGGCGAAACGACGCAGCAAAACAACAACAACCAACACACAACTCGACCAACAAAGGACACGGACATGGCACTTTTCGAACTGATCAACCAGGTGGCACCCAATGCGGTGATCAAGGTAGTGGGCGTGGGCGGCGGCGGCGGCAATGCGGTGGCGCACATGGTCAACAGCGACATCGACGGGGTGGAATTCATCACCGCCAATACCGACTCGCAGGCGATCAAGAATTGCGGCGCGAGCCGACAGCTCACCCTCGGCGGCAATGTCACCAAAGGCCTCGGTGCCGGTGCCAATCCCGAGGTCGGCCGCCAGGCTGCACTGGAAGACCGCGACGCGATCATGGACGTGCTGCAGGGCGCGGACATGGTGTTCATTACCGCCGGCATGGGCGGTGGCACCGGTACCGGCGCAGCGCCGGTGGTGGCGCAGCTGGCCAAGGAAATGGGCATCCTGACCGTGGCCGTGGTCACCAAGCCGTTCCCGTTCGAAGGCCGCCGCCGCATGCAGGTGGCGCTCAAGGGCATCGAGGAGCTGTCGCAGCACTGCGATTCGTTGATCACGATTCCCAATGAAAAGCTGATCACCGTGCTCGGCCGCAATGCCACCATGATCCAGGCGTTCCGCGCCGCCAATGACGTGCTGCAAGGCGCGGTGCAGGGCATCGCCGATCTGATCGTGCGTCCGGGCCTGATCAATGTGGACTTCGCCGACGTGCGCACGGTGATGTCGGAGATGGGCCTGGCGATGATGGGCACCGGCAGCGCCCGCGGCGACGATCGCGCCCAGGCGGCGGCGGAAGCGGCGATCCAGAACCCGCTGCTGGACGACGTCAACCTGTCCGGTGCCAACGGCATCCTGGTCAACATCACCGCCGGCCCGGATTTCACCATGGCCGAGTTCGACGAAGTGGGCCGCACCGTGGAGCAGTTCGCCTCCGAGGATGCGACCGTGGTGATCGGTACCGTGCTCGATCCGGAGATGCAGGACGAAGTGCGCGTGACCGTGGTCGCCACCGGCCTCAGTCGCGCCACCGCGGGCCTGCGCCAGCCGACCACGACCGACAACGCACGCCGCGACTACCGCTTCGAGCCGACCAGCGACGCTCCGCGCCGTCCGCAGGTGCAGTTGATCAACACCGCCGCGCGCCGCGACGGCACCACGGGCCTGGCGATCGATGCGGTCGCCGATCCGTTCGAGCCGATGGCGGCGACCTCGTTCGCCAGCGCGTTGCGTCGCGGCAGTGCCAGCGGTGCAGCGGCCTCGGCCCCGGTCAGTGCCGAACTGCCGAAGGATGACTACCTCGACATCCCCGCCTTCCTGCGCCGTCAGGCGGATTGAGGAACAAGCGTTCCATCGCACCGGCCGGGATCGGCCGGTGCAGGGCCTGGGTTGCTGCCATGCAGCCCGAATGTCCGAATGTTCCGCACGGAGGCGGTGTCCGGTCCTTGCGTGTCGGCGATTTCGCGCGACGCGCCTTTGGCCGGTCGGTACCCCGACCGGCCCTTTTCTGCGCCTCCTGCGGGCTTTCGCAGGTCGCCCTGAAAGCCTTTGCTGACAATGCTTACAGCTGGATTCAGCTAGTCGCGTGATATTCTGCACGCATGCTTCGCCAGCGCACGCTCAAGAACATCATCCGCGCCACCGGCGTCGGCCTGCACGGCGGTGAAAAGGTCTTCCTGACCTTGCGTCCGGCAGCGGTCGACACCGGGATCACCTTTCGCCGCATCGACCTCGATCCGCCGGTGGACCTGCCCGCCAGCGCAATGCTGGTCAGCGAGACCACGCTCTGCACCGGCTTGAGCCGCGACGGCGTCAAGGTGCAGACCGTCGAGCACCTGATGTCGGCGCTGGCCGGCCTCGGTATCGACAATGCCGTGGTCGATTTGACCGCAGCGGAAGTGCCGATCATGGACGGTTCGGCCGGGCCATTCGTGTTCCTGCTGCAGTCGGCCGGGATCGTCGAACAGAACGCACCCAAGCGCTTCATCCGTATCCGCAAGCCGGTGGAAGTGCGCCACGGCGACAAGCTGGCCCGGTTCGAACCGTTTGACGGGTTCCGCCTCGGCTTCACGGTCAAGTTCGACCATCCGGCCATCCCGGACACGCTGTCCCGGGTCGAGCTGGACTTCTCGACCGAGAACTACATCCGCGAAATCAGCCGCGCTCGCACTTTCGGCTTCATGCGCGACCTGGAATCCATGCGCGAGCACAACCTCGGCCTCGGCGGCTCGATGGACAATGCCATCGTGCTCGACGAGTTCCGGGTGTTGAACGAAGACGGCCTGCGCTATGCCGATGAGTTCGTGCGGCACAAGGCGCTGGACGCGATCGGTGATCTGTATCTCGCCGGGCGCGCGATCCTCGGGGCCTACGAGGGCTACAAGTCCGGCCACGCGCTGAACAATGCGCTGGTGCGCGAATTGCTGGCCGATGCCGAGGCATGGGACGTCATTTCCGCCGATGCCGACGAAGCGCCGCAGCTGATGCCGCGCTACGGCACCGCCCTGCCAGCGACGTAGTACGTGCCGTAGGAGCGCACCACAGGGGCGCGACCAAGCCCGATCACCCATCGCGCCCCTCGGCATGTGGCCTCGGTGCGCTCCCACGACTTAGTCAGTCGGCAACTCCAGCGCCTGCGCTGTTCGCCGCGGATTGACGCGGACGCACACGGATCGTTTATTCGAAATGACACGCTTGGCACGCGCCACCGAGGCGTGATCAATCAGGTCATGTTAGGAGCACCGAAGGGGCGCGACCAACGCATCGCCTGTCCGTGGACTGTGTCACGGATTCAACCCACGCCGGCCCTGCAGGGGCTGCCGGCCGATGCTTATTTTCGATTTATTAACAAATCCAAGCGCTTGCACGGTTAGGATGCGCCGTGGCCGGTCTCGGGGAAGTTCTACGTTCCCCGCCGTTTCCGGCCCGGTGGTTGTCCCGCGGATCCTGTTGCGTGTCCTGGAACCGTGGGCTGTGACCTCAGCAACGCCAAGGCGGCGGCCAGTTCCGGATGGGCGGTCGTCGATTTCGGGGAGCGACTCCCGGCGTCCGGTGGCAAGGGACGCAACGGGGCGGTGGTCGTCTTGACGCCAAGGTCGTTGACTTCGAGCCCGACGGAGCGGGCGGCGTCGATCAGCATGGGTGCGGCAAGCCGGAGTTTGGCATGCCATATCGGCGAGTCGACGACGAATACCAACCTGTCCTTGCGGACGTTGGCCAGGCGCGCATGCGCCGCCAGCCCCGGGGGCAGGTAGGGACGCAGCAACTGGTCCACCGCGTCGAGCCAAAGTGCACGTCGCAAGGTGCCACCGGCCGAGCCGGCGAGCAGCGCATCCAGCGCCGCGCGCGGGCCTGGGTTCGGGGCATCGCCCTGCGGGGGTGTGGATCGCGAACCAGGCATGGCAAATGACCGAAACGAACAAGCCCGAACAGAATCGCCAAGATACCGGAAACGACGCCCGCAGCCGGGTGCATCCGTCGTTGCAGCGGTTCCGGCATTGGGCCTCGGCGCGCCCGCTGGCGGCGCTGGCGCTGCTGCTGGGTGCCGGCATGCTGTGTGGTGCCGCCGTGCGCAGCGCAGTGGGCATGGCCCAGGTCGAGGCCTTGCAGGCATCAAACGCGCAGCGCCAGGCCGAGCTCGACAAGGCCCGGCGTGACGCCCAGCGCGAAGTCAATGCGCTGGCGGCGCGGCTGGCGGAGCTGCAGGCGCAGGCCAATCGCCTGAATGCCCTGGGCAGCCGGCTCGCACAAAACGGCCAGCTCGAAGACGGCGAATTCGATTTCAATCGCCCGGTTGGCCAGGGTGGTAGCGGTCGCCGCACCAGCGATATGCCGGTGGGCGAATTGAAGCTGCGCCTGTCCGCGCTGGAGGCAGACTATCGCCACGCCGATACCCAGCTGTCGGTGCTCGAATCCCTGCTGTTCAACCGCCAGCTCGACCTGCGTGCCACGCCCTCGCTCTATCCGATCGCCGGCAGCTTCATCACCTCGGGCTTCGGTCGTCGCGCCGATCCGTTCGGCGGCGGTGGCGAATTCCACAAAGGGATCGATTTCGAAGCCAACACCGGCGATCCGGTGCTGGCGGTGGCCGATGGCGTGGTCAGCTTCGCCGGCGTCCGCAGCGGCTATGGCGAGACCATCGAGATCGACCACGGCAATGGCTACGTCACCCGCTATGCCCACAATTCCCGCCTGACCCACCAGGTCGGCGATCTGGTCCGTGCCGGGCAGGAAATCGCCAAGGCCGGCTCCACCGGGCGCTCGACCGGTGCCCACGTGCATCTCGAAGTCTGGCAGGACGGCGTGGTCGTCGATCCGCGCCGCTTCCTTGGCCACAACGACGCGCTCGCCCGCCACGGGCCGACCCGCGGCTGACCGCGCGGACGGTTCGCACCCACGGCGGACCGCATCCCGTTAAACTGTCCGGCTTCGCTCGGGCGCCGCGCCTGCAGCGAGGCCAGTCGTCGTTGCCGAATTCCGATGCCGCGCCATCGCGCGCATCCCGCCAAGGATTGCACCACCCATGTTCAACAACCTGCTCACCGGTATTTTCGGCAGCCGCAACGAACGGCTGCTCAAGCAGTACGGCACCATCGTCAAGAAGATCAACGCGCTCGAACCGAAGATGAAGGCGCTCTCGGATGACGAGCTCAAGGCCAAGACCGCCGAGTTCCGTAGTCGCATTGCCGAAGGCCAGACCCTCAATCGCATCCTGCCGGAGGCATTCGCGGTCTGTCGTGAAGCCTCGGTGCGCGTGTTCGGGATGCGCCATTTCGATGTCCAGATGATCGGCGGCATGGTGTTGCACGCCGGCAAGATCGCCGAAATGCGCACCGGTGAAGGCAAGACCCTGACCGCGACACTGGCGGTGTACCTGAACGCGCTGGAAGGCAAGGGCGTGCACGTGGTCACCGTGAACGACTACCTCGCCCGCCGCGACTCCGCGCAGATGGGCAAGCTCTACAACTGGCTGGGGCTGTCGGTCGGGGTGATCTATCCCGGCATGAACCACGCCGACAAGGGCCCGGCCTACGCCTGCGACATCACCTACGGCACCAATAACGAATTCGGCTTCGACTACCTGCGTGACAACATGGCGCTGGCCAAGGAAGACCGTTTCCAGCGCGGGCTGAATTTCGCCATCGTCGATGAAGTGGACTCGATCCTGATCGACGAGGCGCGCACCCCGCTGATCATTTCCGGCCCCGCCGACGAATCGCCGGAGCTGTACATCAAGGTCGATCGGATCGTCCCCACGCTGGCGCGCCAGAAGGAAGAGGACGGCGAAGGCGATTACTGGGTCGACGAGAAGCAGAAGCAGATCCACCTGTCCGAAAACGGCCAGGAACACGCCGAACAGTTGCTGCGCGATGCCGGCGTGCTCGGCCCGGAGGAGAGCCTGTACGCGGCGCAGAACATTCACGTCGTGCACCACCTCAATGCCGCGATCCGCGCCCACGCGATCTACCAGCGCGACGTCGATTACATCGTCAAGGATGGCGAGGTCATCATCGTCGATGAATTCACCGGCCGCACCTTGCCGGGACGGCGCTGGTCGGACGGCCTGCACCAGGCGGTCGAGGCCAAGGAGCGGGTGAACGTCCAGCGCGAGAACCAGACGCTGGCCTCGATCACCTTCCAGAACCTGTTCCGCATGTACGCCAAGCTGTCGGGCATGACCGGCACCGCCGACACGGAAGCCTTCGAGTTCAACAACATCTACGGGCTGGAAGTGGTGGTCATCCCGACCAACCTGCCGATGGTGCGGGTGGACAATTCCGACCAGGTGTTCCTCAACCGCGCCGGCAAGTACCGCGCGGTGATCCGCGACATCGAGGATTGCGTGCAGCGCGGCCAGCCGGTGCTGGTCGGCACCACTTCGATCGAGGTGTCCGAACTGCTCAGCAACGCGCTGGCCTCGGCGAAGATCACGCACGAAGTGCTCAACGCCAAGCAGCACGAGCGCGAGGCGCAGATCGTCGCCAATGCCGGCGTGCCGGGGGCGGTCACCATCGCCACCAACATGGCCGGCCGCGGCACCGATATCGTGCTCGGCGGCTCGCTGGACGCGGCGATGGCCGCGCTGGGTGAAGACGCCAGCATGCTGGAGCGCGACCGCCTCAAGAGCGAATGGCGGACCCGCCACGATGCGGCCAAGGCCGCCGGCGGCCTGCACATCATCGGCACCGAGCGCCACGAATCGCGGCGCATCGACAACCAGTTGCGCGGCCGCTCCGGCCGCCAGGGCGATCCTGGTTCCAGCCGCTTCTACCTGTCGCTGGAAGACAATCTGATGCGCATCTTCGCGGCCGACTGGGTGCAGAAGGTGATGGCGAAGATGGGCCTGAAGGAGGACGACGTCATCGAGTCGCCGCTGGTCACCCGCCAGATCGCCAACGCCCAGCGCAAGGTCGAGGCGCACAACTTCGACATCCGCAAGAACCTGCTCGAATTCGACGACGTCAACAACGACCAGCGCAAGGTGGTCTACGGCCAGCGCAAGGAACTGCTGGAAGCCGAGAGCATCAAGGAAAACATCGACGGCATCCGTGGCGACGTGGTCGCCGAATTGGTCGAAAAATACGTGCCACAGGATTCCATCGACGAGCAATGGGACCTGCCGGGGCTGGAAGCCGCGCTGTTGGCCGAATTCGGCTTGCAGATGGACCTGACCGGCCTGCACCAGCGCGAGACCGAGCTGGACGCCAGCATGATGCAGGCGCGGGTGCAGGACGCCATCACCGGATTGTTCACCGACAAGGAAGCGCAGGTCGGCGGCGACACCATGCGCATGCTGGAAAAGCACGTCATGCTGAACGTCCTCGATGCCAGCTGGAAGGAACATCTGGCGCGGATGGACTACCTGCGCCAGGGCATCCACCTGCGCGGCTACGCGCAGAAGCAGCCGAAGCAGGAATACAAGCGCGAGGCGTTCGAGTTGTTCACCGAACTGCTGGAGCGGGTCAAGCTGGAAGTGGTGTCACTGCTGGCGCGGGTGCGCATCCGCAGCGAGCAGGAAGTGGCCGAGGCCGAGGCGGCGGAGCGCGCGCGTGCCGAAGCGGTGGCACGGCAGGCGCAGTTCCAGCATCCCGGCATCGGCAACCTGGGTGTGGACGAGGAAGCCGCGGACGTGGAGCGCGACCTTGCGCAGGCGAATATCGGCCGCAACGATCCTTGTCCCTGCGGCAGCGGCAAGAAGTACAAGTATTGCCACGGCAAGCTGGCCTGAACAGGACGGTGCACGTCGTCGCCGGCGTGCTCCGCGACGCGCGTGGGCGCATCCTGCTCGCGCGGCGCACCGCGGGGCGCGAGCTGGCCGGACTATGGGAGTTCCCGGGCGGCAAGGTCGAACCCGGCGAAACGCCAGAGGCTGCACTGATACGCGAATTGCGGGAAGAGCTTTCAGTCGAAGCCACGGTTGGTGCGGCGATCATATGCGTGGATTGGGCGATGCCTGACAAGCAGCTGCTGCTGGATGTGCGTGAAGTGGCGCACCAAGGCGTGCCACGGGGTGTCGAAGGGCAGGCCTTGGCGTGGGTGCCGCTGCACAAGCTGGGTGACTATCCGATGCCGCCGGCAGACCGGCCGGTGGTGGAGGTGTTGCTGCAGCGGCGATAAGTGCAGATTGCGGGACTCTCGTAGGAGCGCACCGCAGGGGCGCGATACATGTGTAAAGAGTCGCGCCCCTGCGGTGCGCTCCTACGACGGCACGCGCTTGCTAAAACGCCGATACAGGCAATCCAGCGCTTCCACATGCGGCACCAGATCCTCCGGAGTTTCGGCGTTGACCACGATGTCATCTGCCATTGCAAGACGCATTTCGCGCGGTACCTGTGCTGCGATCATCGCTTTCGCCAGCGCAGCATCGATGCCGTCACGGCGCATCAGCCGGTCGAGCCGAATCGCCTCCGGGGCATCCACCACCAGGATCCGGTCCAGCCACGGGTAAGCCGTGCGACCTCCTCCCTCGGCGAGTAGCGGGATTGCTGCGATCACGTAGGGTCCACTTGCCGCCAGGCAGGCCTCGCGCAGCGCCGTGCGCACACGCGGATGGATGATGGCTTCCAGACCCATGCGCTCCGCTGCATCGGCAAACACGCGCTTGCGCATCGCGGCACGATCCAGACTTCCGTCTGCGGCCAGCACCTTGCTGCCGAACGCGGCGACCACTTCGGCGAGTCCGGGACTGCCCGGTGCCACCGCATCGCGCGCGGCTTGGTCGGCGTCGGCAACGGACACGCCCAGCACCCGGAACCGTGCCTCTACAGCACTTTTCCCGGACGCGATACCGCCGGTCAGCCCGATCACAATCCTGCTCATCTCATCCGGCCCCGCAGGTGCGCGTCATGGGAGCGTGACAAGTGCGTTACGCCAACCCGGCAAAGCGCATGTACATCCCCACCAGATCCTTGCCCCACATGAAGCTGATCCAGCCAGCGGCCGCCAGATAGGGGCCGAACGGAATGGGGGTTGCCTTGTCGCGGCCCTTGGCCAGTAGCCAGATCGAGCCGATCACCGCACCGAGGAAGGACGAGATCAGGATGGTGGGCAGGATGCCGGCGAGCCCGATCCACGCTCCCAGGGCAGCCAGCAGTTTGAAGTCGCCGTGGCCCATGCCTTCCTTGCCGGTGAGCTGCTTGAACACCCAGTACACCGACCACAGGCTCATGTAGCCGGCCATCGCGCCCAGCAGGGCGGGTTTGGCGTGCATGTACAGGTTGTCGCTGGCAGCGACCAGCCCCAGCCACATCAAGGGCAGGGTGAGTTGATCCGGCAGCAACTTGGTGCGGAAATCGATCCCGGACAGCGCGATCAGGAAACTGGTGAGCAGTAACGCGCCGAAGCATTGCCAACCGAAGCCGAAGCGCCAGGCGCAGGCCAGAAACAACAGCCCGGTCAGCAGCTCGACCAAGGGATACTGGAACGAGATCGGGTTGCCGCAGCTGCGGCAACGGCCACGCAGTGCCAGCCAGCTCAGCAGCGGGATGTTCTCGAACCATGCCAACTGGTGGTTGCAGCGCGGGCAATGCGAGCGCTCGACCACGATCCCTGGTGGGGGTGGCTCGTACAGGTCGTTCTGTTCGAGGATTTCGCGGGCGTCACGCCGCCAGCCCCATTCCAGTCGTGGCGGCAGGCGCAGGATGACGACGTTGAGGAAGCTGCCGATCAACAGGCCCAAGCCGGCCACGGCGGGAAAGCCGAGGCCGGGATGCGCATCAAGGTAGGCCATCTGGGAGAAGAACTCCGGGTTACATCACCGTCATGGCGATCTTGAAGATCGGCAGGTACATCGCGACCACGATCGAGCCCACCATGCCGCCGATGACCACCATCACCATCGGTTCGATCAGACTGGACAGCGAGTCCACGGTATTGCTGACCTCTTCCTCGTAGAAGTCGGCGACCTTGAACAGCATGGTGTCGAGTGCACCGGCCTCTTCGCCGATCGCGGTCATCGACACCACCATGTGCGGGAAGATGCCGACCTGCTTCATCGCCACGTTGACCGGATAGCCGACCGCCACGTCTTCCTGCATTTTCCGCACGGCACGCTCGTAGACCATGCTGCCGGTGGCGCCGGCAACGCTGTCGAGTGCTTCCACAAGCGGTACGCCGGCACGGAATGTCACAGCCAAGGTACGCGCGAAGCGGGCAACCGCAGACTGGTGGAGGACGTTTCCGATGATCGGGATTTTCAGCATCAGACCGTCCACCGTGCGCTTGAGGTTGTCGGAGCGCTTGTAGGTGTAGATGAAGAACGCGATTCCGCCGCCGGCCACGAGGCCGATCAGCCAGAACCAGGCGACGATGATGTCGGATATCCCGAACACCAGGCTGGTGAAGGCGGGCAGGTCGGCACCGAAGTCCTTGAATGTCGATTTGAAGATCGGCACCACGTAGACCATCAGCACGCCGCAGACCAGGATCGCCACCGCGATGACGGCTGCGGGGTAGAACAGCGCTTTCTTGATCTTGCCCTTGATGCTCTCGATGCTTTCCTTGTAGCTGGCGATGGTTTCCAGCACAGTTTCCAGCACACCTGAGGCTTCACCGGCGCGTACCAGGTTGCGATACAGTTCGTCGAACTGGACCGGATACTGGCTCATTGCCTCGTAGATCGACGCGCCGCCTTCGATGTCGTTGCGCAGGCCGTTGATCATCTTCTTCATGTTCGGGTTCTTGCTGCCACCGCCGATGATCTCAAGCGCCTGCACGATCGGCACGCCGGATTTCATCATGGTCGCGATCTGGCGGCTGAACACGGCGATGTCACGGGCGGTGATCGCCTTGCCGCTGCCGCCGAACAAGGGTTTGGGCTTGTTCTTGACCGTGGTCGGAGTGATGCCCTGCTTGCGCAATTCGGCGCGCAGCAGGTTGGCGCTGCGCGCCAATTGCTCGCCCTTCATCTGCTTGCCGCGCTTGTCCTTGCCGACCCAGACGAACTCCTGGAGCGGATTGGCCTGACGGGCTTCGGCTTGGTTCCGTGCCTTGGCGATGGCAGCTCTGCGTGCGGACATGGTGTTCCCCTTCAGTCCTTGGTGACGCGGTTGATCTCGATGAGGCTGGTGATCCCCTGTTTCACCTTGTCGAGGGCAGAACGCCGCAAATCGCGGACACCACTGCGCGCCGACGCCTCGGTCAATTGCTGGACATTACCACCTGCAAGGATGATTTGCTGGATTTCCTCGGTCATCGGCATCACCTGATAGATGCCGGCACGGCCCTTGTAACCGCCGGTGCATTCCGCGCAACCCACCGCCTCGAAGACCTGGATGCCTTCGTGGATCTCATCGGCAGTGAAACCCTCGGCCAGTAGTGCATGCTCAGGCAGCGATACGGCACGCTTGCAATCATTGTGCAGGCGACGCACCAGACGCTGGGCGATCACCAGGTTCACCGAACTGGTGATGTTGTAGGGCGCGATGCCCATGTTCATCAGGCGGGCGATGGTCTGCGGCGCGTCGTTGGTGTGCAGGGTGGACAGCACCATATGGCCGGTCTGGGCCGCCTTGACCGCGATCTCGGCGGTTTCCAGATCGCGGATTTCGCCGACCATGATCACGTCCGGATCCTGGCGCAGGAAGCTGCGCAGGGCGGCGGCGAAGGTCATGCCGCGCTTGGCATTCTGCTGGACCTGGTTGACGCCCGGCAGACGGATTTCCACCGGGTCCTCGACCGTGCTGATGTTGCGGGTCTCGTCGTTGAGGATGCCCAGCCCGGTGTACAGGCTCACGGTCTTGCCGGAGCCGGTGGGGCCGGTGACCAGTACCATGCCGTAGGGCTTGTGGATGTTGTCGAGGAAGAGTTTCTGCTGGGTCGGCTCGTAACCCAATTTCTCGATGCCCATCTTGGCGGCGCTGCCATCGAGGATACGCAGCACGATCTTCTCGCCGAACAGGGTGGGCAGGGTGCTGACGCGAAAGTCGATCTGCTTGGTCTTGGACAGGCTGAGCTTGATGCGGCCGTCCTGCGGGATACGCTTCTCGGCGATGTCCAATTGCGACATCACCTTCAGGCGGGCGGCGATGCGTGCGTGCATCTTGACCGGCACCTTCTTGGCAATCTTGAGGATGCCGTCGATGCGGTAGCGGACGCGGTAATCGGTTTCGTAGGGTTCGAAGTGGATGTCGGACGCGCCTTTCTTGATCGCGTCCACCAGCGCCTTGTTGACGAACTTGACGACCGGGGTATCGTCGCCCCCCGCGTCCACGCCGGTGTCGTTGCTCAGATCGTCGTCGCCACTGCTGACCTCCAGCCCTTCCAGCCCCTCGGAATCGTCCAGATCATTGGCCATGGACTCGGCCGCTTCCAGCCACTGGTCAAGACAACGCCTGATCTGATCGGAATCGACCAGCATCGGTTCGACGGTGAGGTTGGTGTGGAACTTGAGTTCTTCCAGTGCCTGATTGTTGGTCGGGTCCGAGGTGCCCACGAACAGCCGGTTGCCGCGCTTGTAAAGCGGCAGCACGTTGTGCTTGCGCAGCAGGTCCTCCTTGACCAGCGACATCGCAGACTGGGCCGGGTCAATGGCAGTCGCCTCCACCAGGGGCATTCCGAACTCGACGGAATTGGCCGCTGCGATGGCTGCTGCGGAAACCAGGCGGTGTTCAAGAAGATAGGTGGGGAGGGGGCGCTTCTCCGCTGTCGCCGCGTCCATCGCCTTGCGCGCGGCAGCCTCCTCCAGCGCTCCATCCATGACCAGGCGCCGGGCGATACCGGTGATTCCCATCAGATTGGCGGTGGTGGCGGTATTCATCGGCATCAGGCCCTCTTCAGTCTCGATGACTTTAGCGCAAACCAGGGAGTCCGCGAACCCTGCTCACGATTGTCGGAGGGCGGCGATGACATCCTTGCATCGGTAAAGCCAGTATTGACCCAGTGGCGCGGCAGTCGTCAAGTCTCTCGGAGTCCAGCTGCCAATCGCGCGAATCGATTGGCGCGTGGGCAGGACCAGAAAATCCGGCGGGGCCGGGTTCCCTGGAGCGCAAGCCCTCTCAAGGCTGCCAAGCCGAATTGTGCAGTCTGGTCGTGTTCCTGCCGAATGGGGATGTTCCCGGCAATTCTCGCCGTCCGTCATCAGCGGATCCAGTCGCCTGATGCGGGCGATCGATTCAATGACGGTTCCGCGGTTGAATGCCAGACCAGACAACTGCTGAGGATCGAAGTAGTCGGCGCGGCGCAATACCGACCATGTGCCGAGTAGGCTCATGTTGTCCCAATAAACCGTGGCATCGGCCGGGATGGGGACGCCAAACACTCCCGGGGTATCCGCGAAGGCATCCAGCTCGCGACGCAGCGGTGCCCTGATATCCCAACGCAGCCCTGCAATGAGGCTCACAGCAAGCAATAGACCGGTCAACAACGCACGCGGTATCGGCGAGGACCGGTACCACAGCCAACCGCCTAGCAGAGGCAGACCCGCAGCAATCAGCGGAAAAGCAATCAGGCGCTTGTCGAGGGCGTACAGATCCAGCCGACTTCCGGACAGGCGGAAATTCAACCACTCGTTTCCGATGAATTGTATTGCCAGAAGGCCAATTCCGAGTCCGAACAGTAGACCGAGCAGGCTTCGTGCACGTGGTTGGAGTAGCAGGGCCAGCTTTGGCCAGGCCATGTAAAGCGCCATGAATGGAAGCCAGACGCCCGCTGGCCCGATCCAGACCAGTAATGCCGTCAGTCCCAGCAGGATCGCTTGCGGGCTGTCGTGGTCGATGATGGCTTGCCGTATCAACAGCGCCATCGCGGCCATGGCAAACCAGTGAGCCAGCCAGTGGACGCGCCACAGCTGCAGGGCGGTGGGCAATTCAAGATGCAGGCCGTCAACCAGAACCAGGCTTGCGCTGATGCCGAGAGCAAGCCCCAGCAGTGCTGCCAGGCACCAGCGGCCGAACCGGGGTTCGATGTACTTCCAGCCGCAACCAAGCACCAGCGCATCGAACACCGCGATCGCGTAATCTTGACGCGCCCAACCGGTCACGAACAGCTGCCCATTGATCGCACGCAACTGGGTGAGCCATTCCGCATCCAGAGGTCGCAACAGCCCATCCAATGGGGCAAGGCTCATGCCGGCAGCCGCAAGAAGCGGCACGCCGGCCCACAGCAGATGCAGCCAGCGACGATCCTGCAGAATCAGCCAGGGCCAGAGGATCAAACCGGCGGCAATCGTCGGCAGCGGGTGCAGCATCCCGGCCAGCAGCAGGCAGGCAAGCGCCCAGCCGATGCGCTGGCGTGAAATCAAGCCAATCGCCAGCAGGCACAGACCTTCGGCCCAGGGGCGTGGCGTCAGAAACGGTTCGGCGTAACTGAAGATGATGGCACGGCCATAGAACGTAGGCAGTGTCAGCACGCCTAGCCAGGCCCAGTATCGTTGTCGTTCTGGCAACAGTTCGCGCAGGCAAATCCAGCTGCAAGTGGCGAACAGCAACAGCCCTGCGAGGCCACCCCAAAAAAACAGGGAGATCGGATCGATCCACGCCAGCAAATGACCTGTGATCCAGGGGAAAACGGTGTACCGCGCTTGGCTGCCATGCAGGAAAAACAGATCGTCGCGGAACAAGCCGGGCTCGTGCTGTGCAAGGGCTTGTCCGAAATACAGCATGGCGTCGTGATCGATGCCCCAGTTGCGGTGAATCAGCAACAGCATCGAGACGCCTAGCAGGGCACCAGAGAACGTGGGCAAGCTGCGACTGGCGTACGTCACTTGGCGTCAGTCCGGGCGTTGGCGTTCAGATCCCTCATGACCTGCTCGCAGGAATAAAGCCAGTAGGTAACCGCAGCTTGGCCGGTGGCTGGGTCGATGAAATCCCAGCGACCAAGGGAGCGTTGCGGCTGGTGGTAGCGCAGGACCATGTAATCGGGACGGCGCGTCGGGCCGGGTTGGCAGGCATTGCGCATCGCCTCGTCGTCCAGTTGGCACCGTTCGCGGCGAGCCTGTGGAAGCTGCTGGCAGTACAAGTCCTCTCGTATTGCAAGCGTGACCCGATCCAGGCGCTGGTTGGCCTCGATCGCGGTCCCGCGATTGAAGACTACCCCAGCCAGTTGGCGCACGCTGAAGTACTCTGCTCGTCCCAAGCCCAACCAGACGGTCGGGAATTGGTCATTCATCCAGAAGACTTGTGCATGTTCGGGCAGGGTTGGGCCAAACACGCTTGGGCCAACCTGGCCACCTTCCACCAAGTGGGCAATGGGCGGACGGGCGTCCCAGCGGCAGGCCCCGAGCAGCAACAGGGGTGTCAGAACGCCCAGCATCAGACACCAGCGCAAGCTGGCACCACTGCGTCGCCACAACCAGGTGGCCATGAATGGAAGCCCGAGCGACACAAGGGGAAAGATCAGAATGCGGCGGTCGAACGCATACAGATCCAGCCGGTAGTGGGCCATGCGGAAAGGCAGCCATTCATTGGCAGCGTACAGTGCGAAAAGGACCAAGGACCCGAGCAGGCAAAGCGTGCCGAGCAGGTGTTTGATCGGCGAAGGCTCGATGCCCAGGGCACGCGTCCAGAAGGAATAGAGCAACGCAAACGGCAACCAGATCCAACTGGCACCCTGTGCAAGCAGCAGAGCAAGTCCCAGGCACAGTGCACGGCCGGGTTCTTTCGCATGGAAATCCCGACACATCAGGGCAGCGACGCTGGCCATGGCCAGCAGGTGTGCCATCCAGTGAACGCGCCAGAGCTGCAGTGCGGTGGGTAGCACAAGGTGCAAGCCATCGGCGAAAACAAGGGTGCCACCCAGGCCCATGGCCAAGCCGATCAGGGCTGCAAGACACCATTGGGAGAATGGTTTGGGAAGTGTCCGCCAAGCTTGAATCAGGATCAGGACGTCGAATGCCAGTACGCAGTAATCGGCGGATTTCCAGGACATCAGGAACAGCTGGCCGGTGACATCCTGCACGATCTTGAGCCATGCCGGGTCGAATACGCGGAACAACCCGTTGAGCGGAGGGGGGCCGAACCAGCCAAGCAGGGCCAAGGGCAGGCACAGCCAGAGGGCGTGCAGCCAGCGACGATCCTGCAAGACCAGCCAAGGCCAGGCAACCAGACAGGCAGCAACGGCCTGTAACGGGTGCAGAACGCCGGCTATTAGCGCGCACAAGGCAGCCGGGAGCAGATGCCTGCGAGTCAGCAGCCCCAGGCCAGTCAGGCAAAATGCTTCGGCAAGAGGCCTCGACGTCAGGAAGGGCTCGGCATAACCGAAAATGTGCACCACGCCATACGCCGTGGGCAGGCACAGAACGCCAAGGAATGCCCAATACCGCTGATGCGCCGGCAGGATCGTGCGAAGAAAAAACCATGTCGCTGCGGTGAATGCCAGCAAACCTGTCAGTGTCCCGACCAGAAAAACGTTGGCAGGAGATACCCATTGAAAAATCTGACTGAGCAACCAAGGCAGCAGGGTGTAACTTCCCTGGCTGCCATGCGAAAAGAACAGGTCGTGCTGGAATATTCCCGGCGAGCGCTCCATCAGGGCTTCGCCGAGATACAGCGCGGCGTCGTGGTTGATTCCGATGTAGCGGTGAAGGGATAGCAGGACGAGTAGCGCCAGCAGAGTACTGGCGAGTCCGTTGCAGCGCCCAGTGGGATGCGTGGATGATTTCATTCCAGGAGCGGTTGGCCGGGCATTACTTGCATTCATTGACCTGTTCCACGGGGGCAGGTCGATCAAAGTTGATCCGCTCCGCCTCCACCACCAGCGGCAAGTTGCGAACCTGGGTCTGGATGGTGCCGATGTATTCGCCAAGCAGGCCAAGGAAAAACAACTGGACGGCACCGAAGAAGAACATGCCGATCAGCACTGGTGCGGTACCGAGCACGAAGCTCTGCCAGAACAACAGCTTGGCCACCAGATAGCCGCTGGCGACCAGCAGGCTGATGCAGGCCAGCGCGAAGCCCAGCATGGTCATCAGCCGCAATGGCACCTTGGAGTGCTTGGTGATGCCGAGCATGGCCAGGTCATACAGGGTGTAGAAGTTCTGGCTGGTGACGCCGCCAGTGCGACGGGGTTGCACGAACGGCACCGTCGCCACGGGGTAGCCTATTTCGCTGATCAGTCCGCGTGCATAGGGGTAGGGATCGTTGATGCGTCGCAAAACATCCAGGATGGCGCGATCGTAAAGTCCGGCACCGGTGGCATTGTCGACGAGCGGGACATCGGAAATGCGGTTGATGGTTCGGTAGTAGAGCTTGCGAATGAAGCTCATCACCGAAGCCTCGGTACTCTCGGGTTTCACCGTCATCACCGCCTTGAACCCTTCCTCCCATTTGCGGAGAAGCTCGGGAATCAATTCCGGGGGGTCCTGCAGGTCCCCTGCAAGCACCACGGCAGCGTCGCCACCTGCCTGCAGCAACGCATGGTAGGGAGAGCGAATGTGTCCGAAATTGCGGGTGTTGATGATGACCTTCAGGCGAGGATCGCGCGCAGCGCGTTCTCGCAACAGCGCAGCCGTGCGATCACGGGAGCAATTGTCGATGCAGATGTGTTCGTAGTCGTAGGGCAGACCCTGCATGACGGTGGCAATGCGATCGCACAGAGCGGTCACGTTGTCCTCCTCGTTGAACATGGGTGTGACGATGCTGATCAGTTTGGTCATGTCTGGAAGACGAATCGCCTGTTCAGGATGTAGGACAAGGTCGCGGATGGCAGGATCAAGATCAAGCCTCCGAGCCATTCATGGATCCCGAGTCGCAGCATGCCACCGATTGCGAGCACGCCGAACACATAGATGATCGCGTAGACCGCCACGAAGTGCGGGAGCCTTCCACTGCCCCTGCTCTTGAAAACGAGGTTGCCGGTACTCTTGTAGTTGAACAGGATTCCAAGCACGGTGGAAATTGCAGCAGCAAGGGCATAGTGCATGCCAATCCACAGGCAGGTCACGAAAATGCCGTAACCGAATGCCGTGTTCACACCGCCCACGATCAGGAAGCGAATGAAGCGGTTGCTGGGCTGGAAGCGGTCGGGCAGGAGCAGCTGACAGATCCAGGCGATCAGCTCGCCGGCCGCGTCGATCACCCGCATCGGAAAATCGGAGGCGCGTGGCGTTGCATCCTTTCCTCGACTGGCATGGCGGTTTCGGGGTGGGTGAACTCAGGGGGCCGCATCGAGCAGGAGTTGGAACGCCGAGGCGGTCTTGCCGGCGACCGTGACCTGTATTTTGTCGGAAGCGATGAGGTTGAATCCACAATATTCCACCAGGCGGAGCAATGAGGCCTCGGAGAAGAAATTGATGTGTTCATGCCAATGCCGTTTCCGGATGATCGCATCCGTCGGCGATCCATGCATGATGTCCTCGAACGGCACCTCGAGGTAGAGCTTCCCCTTCCCGCGCATTGTTTTCCGAATATCCAGAAGGGTGGTATGTGGATAGGGGACATGTTCGATGACGCTGCAGCAGGTGACCAGATCGTAGGTGTTTGATGCGATCTGCTCGCGTGAAACCCTGCGGACGCCCGGGATCACCGCCTTGTGACTGATGTCGAACACGTCCACATGGGCGCACGTCTCCGTGAACGGCGTGTTGATCCCGGTATCGCCACCCCAGTCCAGTACCGATGAGGGTGCTCCTGCGTGCGCAAGCAGCCACGCCTCCACATCGGAACGGTAGTTGATCCCGTCGTTCAGCTGTGCATTACGCGCCCGGTAGCCGGGTTCGTAATGATCGCGCAGATGCGTGTATTCCTCGCCCCTGTAGTCCCGGTACAGGCTCGCCAATTCCCGGGACGAGAAACGGATGTCGAGAAACAGATGGTGGCATTGGCGGCATTGCAGGGAATTGCAGATGGAATAGGCATGGCCTGGCCGAATCGTGTTCAGTCCCCAGGCCTCATCGATCATGACAGGCCGCCAATTGAAAACCCGATGGGCGATGAAAGGCATGAGGATGGCCGGAGATGCGGCCAGGTCGTGGCTTCCACAGCAGACGCATTGTCGCGCGACGCGGCTGTGGGCGATCCGGACTGGGGCCTGTGATCGTGCATTCTTGGTTCTGGAAGTCGTCATGGATCGGAGTGCAAATCGATCAGGTGGGCCAGTTGGGAGTGCAGGTCGCAGGAACAGGCGTCAGGGCGCGTCGGAGCAGGTGCGACGTAAGGAGCGCCCAGCCATGATGGCGCCGACCTTGGCTTGACGGTCACAGGATGACCAAGGCGGGCTTCGCAGAATGCCACCACATCAGCCAGATGGAATGTCCCGCAAACGGCTGCATCCAGAAATTCTCTTCGCCCGCTGTCGATGAACTGCAGGAAAGATCGCCGTACGCAAGCCTCGGATATCCACGAGCGTAATTCCCGAGGGTGTGCGATGGAGACCGCACCGAACTTTATGGAATGGTCAAGGACGTGAACCCAGCCGGTAGTCTTGGTGCAGTAGCTGTGTGGCCCGATCAGCGTGTAGATCTTAGGGTAGAACAGGCGCGAGCCAAGTGATTTGAAGTACGCAAGGTTGTGCTGCTTGAGGCGCTTGTACTCGAGGTAGAAGGGGTTGAGGATCTGTGTGTCGTCGAAGTCCACTGCGCCTGAGGAGAACGAAGCGATCAGCCCGATGTGACTGTGACGTGCGACCTCGGCGATGAAGGCATGCTTCTCCGCTTCGTGACCCCACATGTCGGAATAGTCGATGGATGCGTCCATCAGCCAAAGCCGCTCCGGGAGCGTGGGTAGCGCGCCGTTTGATGCGAAGTCCGCAAGCAGCGGTCGGCCGATGGCGATCGGCTTGATCCCCCGTTCGTGCAGGGCCTCCATCATGACCTTGCCAAGACGGCCGGTTGCGCCGAACATCAGCGCGGCATCGGCAGGGCTTTCCGTCATAGCCTTGCCTTCAACGCGGCATAGGCAGCCTCAATATCCGGTGGGAGTTCCGGGTATTGGTCGAAGATGGTGGGGCTGATGAACTTGCCATCCTTGATCTTCGATACCAGTCGCGGCGTGCGCCCGCGATTGGGGTCGACCTTGACCCGCACGAACCAATGGCCCTCGGACATGGCTCCAGCAATGGCATCGATCCCGGCATTGTTCTCGATCTCCAGAAAGCGATAGCCGAAGGCCTGGCTGAGTGCTTGCCAATCCGGGAAACCCAGCGATGCGAGGTCGGAACCGAAATGGCGCCCACCCAGGTGGGTGTCCTGCGAGGTGCGAATGGAGTTGTAGCCACCGTTGTCGAGGATGATGACCACGATGTTGCGGTCGATCCTCCGCAGTGTCGCCAGCTCTTGCAGGTTGAACATCAATGACCCGTCGCCGGTCAGGCAGACGACGGTGTCGAAGCGGCCGCTGTCCGCGATGCCGATTGTTGCGGGAATGTCCCAGCCCAGCTGGCCTGCGTGCGAGGAAAGGTAGAACTCCTGCGCCTCGCGCAGGTCGGCAACATGCGAGAACGCGACGATGTCCAACGATATTCCGCCGGCGAAACCGGTCCTGCCGGGTGCGAGCTGACACAGGCGGTGGCAGAACAGATAGGGGTCCACGCTTTCGTCGCCCAAGTTCGCCGTGATCTCGCGTTGTGTGGATAGCAGAGCATCGACCTCGCGGCAGAAATTTGTCCAATTGGAGAAACGAGTCTGTCCGGCAAGCCAATCGGTCAGGTTGCCGAACGCAATGCTGCCTGCGGATGCCGTCAATTGAGTCCATGCATCGGCTTCGGCGACGTCCAGCCATGGATCGCTGTTGACGGTCAACAGGCGCTTGCCGTGGAAAAAGGACGTGCGGTCGAAACCGGTGGTGTCGATATCCAGTCCGCAGCCGATGGCGAGGATTGCATCGGACTCAGTCAGGACACGATTGGCTGCCCGTCGACCAGTCGGCCCGAAGAAGCCGAGATTCAACTTGCTTGCGGTCTTCAGAAGATGATTCGAGCCGACCGTGGTGATGAAGGGCAGTCCTGCTTCACCCAGGAATCGGCGGTAGGCCTCCTGCCGGAATACCGTCTCGCAGCCTCGGCCCAGCAGGAACACCGGGCGGCAGGCCTGTCCAAGGAACACTTTCAGGGCCTGCGTGACATCGGCGCTGGTCGCCGCATCTGTCGTGGGCAAGACGGGTGCAGTGGGGACTTCCGGCAACGGCATGCCTTGGACATCCAGGGGGACATCCAGCCAGACAGGTCCCGG
Source organism: Pseudomonadota bacterium (assembly GCA_018242365.1). GTDB lineage: Bacteria > Pseudomonadota > Gammaproteobacteria > Xanthomonadales > Xanthomonadaceae > Thermomonas. The sequence continues at coordinate 35,511 of JAFECB010000023.1, read as the reverse complement.
GCGCCCAGCCAGGCTAAGCGCAACCAGTTCCGCAATGACCAGGGGAATGTCGTCGTCAGGGGCCAGCCGGTGGTAGCGCTTGACTACCGGCTTGACCATGCCCTCGGTATCACCGTCCTGAGGAAAATTGAAGCGCTGCCTTGCGTAGTCAGTGCGGAAGCTGGATCGCTTGGCACCGGAGATGAATACACAGGGCACCGAGTTAATGAAGCAGCTGAAGGCCGCGGAAACTGCATTGGCCGCACCCGGTCCGATCGTTGCCATGCAGACAGCGGGTCTGCTTTCCACCCGTCCGATCGCCTCCGCTGCAAAGCCGGCCGCCTGCTCATGGTGGAAGAAGCGTGTACTGAACCGAGGATGACGGCCGGCCGCGTCGACCAGATACATGATTCCACCGCCGGGCACGGCGCAACAATGCGAGATCCCCAAGTGGGACAGGACTTCGAAAATCGCGTCGGATCGATTCATCTTCTGGTGGTGCCTCACGCCAGTGATTCGGGTGTGACCGGTGTGTGCGCCGCGACTGCCCGTGATGTCTTCCGGCCAAGCACCTGGTCCAGGTGTTTGGGTGCCATCCCGAAGCCAGGGCGTACACTGCGTACTGCATCGGAGGTGATTACCGCGCCTGCGGGCAAGTCCCGGACGAAATACAGCGAGCGTCGGAACTGTACATTGCCCAGCTCACTGGCCTTGCGCTGGTAATCCACCCGGCCGAGCGCCTCCCACGCTGTACGTGCATCGCGGCACAGGTTGGCCAGACCATCTGGCTCGAGGGAGAAGCTGTCGTCAGGACCACCCCCCGAGCGATTCAAGGTGAAATGCTTCTCGATGATCGCAGCGCCAAGTGCTACCGCGGCAATTGCGGTGCTGTTTGACAGAGTATGGTCGGACAGTCCGGTCACGAGGTCAAAGCGTCTTGCCATGTCCGGAACGGTGCGCAAATTGTAGTCCGCCGGCGGTGCGGGATAGCCGCTCACGCAATGCAGGATCGCCAGTTCCTTGCAGCCTCCGGCCCGGGCGGCGTCCACCGCTTCCTGGATCTCTTCGACGTTCGCCATGCCAGTGGAGATGATCATCGGTTTGCCGGTGGATGCGACGTACTTGATGAGTGGCAGGTCGACCGCCTCGAATGACGCGATCTTGTACGCGGGGGCACCCAGGGACTCCAGCAGATCCACTGCAGTACTGTCGAATGGAGAGCTGAAAATGGTGATGCCGATTTCGCGTGCGTGTGCGAACAACGGCGCGTGCCATTCCCATGGCATGTGCGCTTGCGTGTAGAGTTCGTGCAGGGTGCGGCCGTTCCACAGCCCTCCGGTGATGCGGAAGTCGGGCAAATCCGAATCCAGTGTGATCGTGTCAGGCGAGTAGGTCTGGACCTTCACCGCATCCGCGCCTGCCTGTTTTGCTGCATCAATGATGGCGAAGGCCGTTTCGATCCTGCCGTTGTGATTTGCCGACATCTCGGCAACGACATAGGGTGGCGCATCTGCGGCGACGCGGCGACCGGCGATGTTGATACTGGGAGTGTCGGGCACGCGTCGATCCTCAACTGGGGTTTCGTCTCACCTGGAGGGCCGGAGAGACGACATGGTGAAATTGCTCGTCGAAGTGGCCGTTCCCATTGTTCGTACAATAATGCATAGCCCATTCGATGCAGGACTCAACCGGCAACAGTGTCTTGGCCTTGGGGGGTCGTTACGGGATCCCTGGATGTGCCGCCCACCAACGTTTCACGAATGAAATGCAGCACGTCGCCTTGCTCGCAAACGAGGTGCAGACCTGCGGCAACGGCGGTGCGTATGGAGGCATGGTTGCCGCGTCTTATTTCTGCGCGGACGGGCCCGGCAATTGACGAGACGAGCATGCGCACCATCTCCTTGCCGATGCCACGACTGCGATATTTTTCCGGTACCGTCCACGACAGGACATGGACGCCTGCCGTCAGGTCAGCGCGCGCGGTCCCCATTGCGGTGCCATCGATTTCCGCGACGAGCAGGCAACGACAGGGGTTTGCCAGGCTGGACTCCAGCCAGCGCAGATGTTCGGCAAGGGCGATGGTCGCGGTGTCGTGACTGCTGTGCCGAGTGGACGCTTCGTTGCGCCAAGCCAGAAGCATCTCGGCGTCTGCCAAGGTAGCTGGACGCAGTCGCATCCGGTCGGTGGCATTGGCGGGAGCGCGGGCAGGTCGCGCCAGCATTGTCAATGCAACGCGAGTTGCCCCGTTGCCGTCGATCAGCGCGCTGGCGATCTCGCTCATCCGACGGAGCGTGCCTGGTTGTTCCAGGCAGCGGTCGATGGCAGTCGCCAAGGCCCGGTCGAAATCCGCTTCGCGGGTATCACCCAGATTCCAGGCCGCATTGGCCGTGTGCAGCGCCGCAGCGCCCTCACGCTGGTTCGTTGCAGCCACCACTGCAAGAGTCGGAATGCCCATGCAGCAGCGCTCCCAAGCGCTGCCGCCGCTGGCGCCGATCGCGAGGTCGCAATCCGCCATCAGTGCGGCCATGTCCAGAACATCGACGCGAACCTCGGTCGCCCACTTCATGGTTGTCGCCTTGGCCTGCACGGCATGAAGTGCCGGCGCTTGCGCACCCATCACCACGGTGATGCGGCAACCGGTGGGCAGCTTGCTGCCCTGCAGGGCTTCCAGTACGCGTGATGTCTGATCGTCACGGTCTACGCCGCCCAGAGAAACCAGCAAGTGCTGCACATCTGGCTGCGTTCTTCGGGCGAGGCTGTATCCACGCAGCGCAGTGAATTCCGGGCGCAACAAGGCATATGACGGGCCCAGCATCAAGCCGCACTCGGGAGCCGCGATCAACTGGTAAGCCGAGGCCTGGCGCCCCAGGGTCTGGTCCAGCAGCAGGTCGCATGCGTGGGGACGATCAGCCAGATCATCGATCACCATCATCTGCGCGGCAAGCGAACGCATCCCGCACTCCCACCGCGCATCCAGTGCGTAGTGATCGATTACCAGCCAGTCCGCGCCAGCACCAGAGACGCACGCGGCCGACTGCAGCACGTCAGTCTTCCAGTCGACGCCCAGCCATGCCGCGTGCAGGGGATCGGCATCGGTGGTCGCAACCGGGTGATCACCCCCGGGGCCAACAGGTAGCGCATGGACTTGGTAGCCGCGTCTCTCGATTTCGCCAACCAGATTGCCAGCGAGCGTGCGGCAGACGAACCTGCATTCTGCGCCGCGTTCACGCAGTTCCCCGGCGAGTGCAAGGCATCGCATGACGTGCCCCGTACCAATCTGCAGCGAGGCATCGACGCGGAACAGGATGGTGTGCGGCATTGGCAGTTCCGTGAATCAATTCAATTGATCCTTCAGCAGTGCGATGATCCTGCCCTGTTCGGAATCGGACAGATTGGGGTAGAGCGGCAGAGTGATGGCTTCGCGTCCGTGCGCTTCTGCTTCCGGGAACTGGCCGGGGCCGAAGCCAAGTTGACGATAGTAGGGCTGCAGGTGCACCGGGATGTAATGCAGATTCACGCCCACGCCACCAGCGCGCATACGGGCGAAGACTGCATCGTGATTGGACGTGCTGGTGTCGCCGTCTACCCGGATCACGTACAGATGGAACGCCGAGCGGTTGGGCGGTTCGATCACGGGCAGCCGGATCGGCAATCCGGCGAGGCACGTGTCGTAACGTCGTGCCAGTTGATTGCGCCGGTCCACGTATTGATCGAGCCGCCCCAGCTGGCTGTGGCCCAGCGCCGCCTGGATGTCGGTAAGCCTGTAGTTGTAGCCAAGCTCTTGCTGCTCGTAATACCACGGACCTGCATTTGCATACTTGAAACGGGAGGCCTCGCGGGTGATGCCGTGGCTGCGGAACAAAGCCAACCTTGCGGCCAGGGCTGGGTCGTTGGTCAACGCCATCCCGCCTTCTCCGGCGGTGATGACTTTCACCGGGTGGAAGCTGAGCACGGTGATGTCAGACCACCTGCAGCTGCCCACGGGTTCGCCATGCGCGGATGCTCCGATCGCGTGCGAAGCGTCTTCGATGATCCGGAAGCCGTAAGTTCGAGCCAGTTGCCAGATGGCTTCCTGGTCGGGCGGCTGACCGGCGTAATGCACCGGTACGACGATGTCAGGCAGGCGCCCCTGCAGCTTCGCCGTGACCAGTTTTTCCTCCAGCCGATCTACGCTGATGTTCCAGGTGCGCGGATCGATGTCGACGAAATCGACATCGGCACCGCAATAGCGTGCGCAATTTGCCGAGGCAACAAACGTATTGGGCACCGTCCATAGCAGGCCGCCCTTGCCGAGTCCCAGTGCCAGGCAGGCCATGTGCAGGGCGGAGGTGGCGCTGTTCGCGGCAATCGCATGGCGCGCCCGCAGTCGTTTTGAAACCGCATCCTCAAAGGCGGGTACTGCCGGCCCCTGGGTGAGAAAGTCGGAACGCAGGACCGCGACAACGGCGTCGATGTCCTCCTGAGTCACGTCCTGACGGCCGTACGGGATGTCGATCACGACAACTGCCCGATCTGCTGCGGAGTCAGGAACACCGGGTTCGCTCCGGAGTTGTACTCGAAGCCGAAGGGAACAGGTTTGCCGATTTCACCCAGCGCACTACGGATGTAGTCGATCGGCTCACGGTGGAATCGGATGCTTGGCTTGATGACGAAGTACTGGTCGAACTCCAGAGTCAGATGCGAGTCGTCATGTGGGCACATCACTTCATGCAGTTTTTCGCCTGGCCGGATGCCGATCGTGTGAAACCGGCCTCCAGGAAGCATGGATTCGACGAGGTCCACGATGCGAATCGACGGGATTCTGGGGACAAAGATTTCACCGCCATGCATGCGCCTGAAGCTGTCGAGCACCAGATCGACGCCCTGTTGCAGGGTGATCCAGAACCGGGTCATGTCTTCGTGGGTGACAGGCAATGAAGTCGCCCCTTCTTCGATCAGCTTGCGGTAGAACGGCACGACCGAACCGCGCGAGCCGACCACGTTGCCGTAGCGGACCACCGAAAATTTCGCGCCACCGCGACCGGCCATGTTGTTGGCTGCGACGAACAACTTGTCCGATGCCAGTTTGGTCGCGCCGTACAGGTTGATCGGGTTTGCAGCCTTGTCGGTTGACAGCGCGATGACTTTTTGAACCCCCATTTCGATGGATGCGGTGATGACGTTTTCGGCGCCATTGATATTCGTCTTGATGCATTCGATGGGGTTGTATTCCGCCGCTGGGACCTGCTTCAGCGCGGCGGCGTGGATCACGTAGTCAACCCCGCGCATCGCCAGCTTCAATCGCGCCAGGTCACGCACGTCGCCGATGAAGTAGCGCATGCACTCATCATTGAAGACCTGCTGCATCTCGAACTGCTTGAGTTCATCGCGGGAGTACACGATTAGGCGTGCAGGCTTGTAGCGCGCCAGGATCGTTTCGACGTATTTCTTGCCGAAGGATCCGGAGCCGCCGGTAATCAGGATGGATTTACCGTTCATCATGGTGTCTTGTCGACTCACTGTTGGCGTCATGTCCTGGGCTGCCATCGGCTGCAACCTCACAGAGGCGGACTAAAAGTCCAATCCAAAAAATTGCTCGATTCTGGAGGCGATGTAATCCAGCTGCGGTTTGTCCAGTCCCGGCCAGACACCCACCCAGAAGCTGCGCTCCATCGCGATGTCGGTATTGGCCAGCGTCCCGCAGACTCGGAAGTTGCGGCCCTGCATGTACGGCTGGCGAGTCAGGTTGCCGGCAAACAGCAGGCGGGTTGCGATCTTGTTCTGTTCCAGGTAGTCGATCAGATCATTGCGCTTCACGCCGGCGTTCTCGGTCAGGGTCAGCAGGAAGCCGAACCATGAGGGGTCCGAATTTGGCGTGGCCGCGGGCAGGTGCAGGAACTCGGTGCAGCTTTGCAGGCGCTGATGCAAGTAGGTGAAATTGGCGCGACGCTTGGCGATGAAACCGTCCAGTCGATCCATCTGCGCGAGTGCGCAGGCGGCCTGCATGTCGGTGATCTTGAGGTTGTAGCCGAGGTGGCTGTAGCTGTACTTGTGGTCGTAGCCATCGGGCAGGCTGCCGCCGAGGTCGCGGCAGCACCAGCCGAAGCGCTTGCCGCAGGTGTTGTCCTTGCCTGGCTCGCAGTAGCAGTCACGACCCCAGTCGCGGAATGATTCAGCGATGAGTTTCAGCTCGGCGTTGTTGGTGAACACCGCGCCGCCTTCGCCCATGGTGATGTGGTGGGCGGGATAGAAGCTCAGGGTGGCGATATCGCCAAACGTGCCGACCTTTTGTCCGTCGTAGCTGGCACCGAGCGCATCGCAGCAGTCTTCGACTAGCCACAGGTCGTGTTTCCTGCACAGCGCAGTCACCGCGTCGAGGTTGAACGGGTTGCCGAGGGTGTGGGCCAACATCACCGCCTTGGTCCTGGGCGAGATCGCGGCTTCGAGCAAGCGGACGTCGATGTTGTGGGTGGTGAGGTCGACATCGACGAACACCGGCACCGCACCGAACTGGACGATGGGATTCACCGTAGTGGGAAACCCAGCCGCGACTCCGATGACTTCATCGCCCGGGCGGATCGCACGCGCGCCCAGGCGCGGACTGGTCAGCGTCGAGAATGCGACCAGGTTGGCCGACGAACCGGAGTTCACGGTGATGGCGTACTTGACGCCGAGGAATGCAGCCAGCCGTTCCTGGAACAGTGTGTTGAAGCGTCCGGTAGTCAGCCAGCCGTCCAGCGCGGCATCCACCAAGTGCTGCAATTCGGCGGTGCCGATCACCTTGCCGGACACCGGCACCGGGCTGAGCCCGGGGATGAAGGGCTTGGGCGCGAGCGCCTGTTCGGCGTACTGCTGCACCAGTTGCGCGATCTGTTCGCGAAGCGCATCCGGTGACAGCGGTGGCGGTGGTGCGAGTGTGTTCATGAATCGCCAAGGTACCCGGAAATCTGTTGCAGGCATACCGCACGCATGTCGGCATCCTGTCGCCAGGCGCGATGCCAGTCCACGGTGCGCTGCAATGCGGTTTGCAGCGACCAACGCGGCACCCAGTGCAGGCGCTGGCGTGCCTTGCTGATGTCCAGTTTGAGAAAATGGGCTTCGTGCGGATGCTCGCCGGGTTGCAGGATCCAGCGTGCGTCGTCGCCCCAGGCCGAGCACAGCTGTTCGACGACCCATTGCACGGGGCGCGCATCCTCGTCATTCGGGCCGAAATTCCAGGCTTCCGCATCCTGCTGCCCGCACGCAAGCAGGTGCTGCGCCAGCACCAGGTAACCGGACAGTGGTTCCAGCACATGCTGCCAGGGGCGAATGGCCTGCGGGTTGCGGATTTGCACCGGCTCGCCATGCTCCAGCGCGTGCAGGATGTCGGGCACCAGTCGATCGGTGGCCCAGTCGCCGCCGCCGATGACGTTGCCGGCGCGGGCAGTGGCAAGCGCGATACCCGCTTCGCGCAGGTAGGCGTCGCGGTAGGCGCGGCTGACCAGTTCGGCACAGGCCTTGCTGCTGGAATACGGATCGCGGCCGCCCAGCGGGTCGGTCTCGCGATAGCCGGCATCCTGCTCGCGGTTGTCGTAGCACTTGTCGGTGGTGACATTGACGATGGCCTGCACGCTGCCCGCCTGCCGCGCCGCTTCCAGTACATGCGCCGTGCCCATCACATTGGTGGCATAGGTGAGGAGCGGCTGTTGATAGGACGCACGCACCAGCGGCTGCGCCGCGAGATGGAAGACGACCTCGGGTTGAAAGGCCGCCACCACCGAACGCACACCATCAACATCGCGGACATCCACGATGTGGTGCTGCATGCCGGTGCCGATCTTCGCGATGTCGAACAATGCCGGCGTGGTCGGCGGCACCAGTGCCAGCCCGCACACCTTTGCCTCCATCGATTGCAGCCACAGCGCCAGCCAGCCACCCTTGAAGCCGGTGTGGCCGGTCAGCAGCACGCGCTTGCCGGCCCAGGTGCTGGTATCGACCCCGATCATTCCCAAAGTTTCCACGGGGCCTTGCCCGAGGCCCACAGGTCTTCAAGATAGGTTTTGTCGCGCAGGGTGTCCATCGGCTGCCAGAAGCCGGTGTGCTGCCAGGCCATCAGCTCGCCGTCTGCGGCCAGCCGCTGCAGCGGTTGTTGCTCCCACAGCGTGTCGTCGCCCTGCACATGATCGAGCACGCGCGGGGACAGCACGAAGAAGCCACCATTGATCATCGCGCCGTCGCCCTTGGGCTTCTCCTGGAAGCTGCGGACTTGCCGGTCCTGGATATCCAGTGCACCGAAGCGCCCGGGCGGATAGGTGGCGGTGACCGTGGCAAGCTTGCCGTGCTGGCGGTGGAAATCGATGGTTGCGGTGATGTCGATGTCGCCGACACCATCGCCATAGGTCAGGCAGAAGGCGTCTTCGTCCTTCAGGTAGTCGGCGACCCGCAGCAGGCGCCCGCCGGTTTGCGTCTGTTCGCCGGTGTCGACCAAGGTCACCTTCCACGGTTCGGCACGGCGCTGGTGGACGTGCATGCGGTTTTCGTGCAGGTCGAAGGTGACATCCGACATGTGCAGGAAATAGTTGGCGAAGTATTCCTTGATAAGGTAACCCTTGTAGCCGCAGCAGATCACGAAGTCGTTGACCCCGTGGTGCGCATACAGTTTCAGGATGTGCCACAGGATCGGCATGCCACCGATCTCCACCATGGGTTTGGGGCGCACGCTGGTCTCTTCGCTCAGGCGCGTGCCAAGTCCGCCTGCGAGGATGACTGCCTTCATGTCATTGCCCTTGGGGTGTGGGGGGTGCAGCCGAACAGACGAATGCATCGGAATGAACGTGTGCGTTTGGCAAGCCGGCTGAGATAAGGCTGGCCCTTGCCGTGTGGATCATCGCATCCGAGCCGCAAGCATAAACCGAGGCATTGGCAAGGTCGGGATTGCGGGCCAGCAAGACATCCTGCACATGACCGCGCGCACCGTTCCAGCTCGGGTCGGCGCGCGAGAGTACGGGGATGAACGTGTGTTCGCGAATGCGTGCGGCGACGTCCAGATACAGATCTTCCCGCTGACGGCCTCCCCAGAGTACGGTCACCGAACGAGGCTGCTCGCGGTCGGGCATTGCAGTCATCGATTCCAGCTGAGCGAGGACCGGCGCAATCCCGGTGCCGGTGGCCAGGAAGTACAGGTCGCGCCCGGCGATGTCACGCAGCAGGAAGGTGCCGAGCGGGCCGCGCAGGCGCAGCAGGTCGTTCTCCCGCGCGTGGTCGAACCAGTACGTGCTCATCGCGCCGCCGTCGATGGCACGCACATGCAGCTCCAGCGGCTTGCCGGCGTCGCAGGTGTTGGCCAATGAATAACTGCGGCGAATGCCGCCGCTGCCGATGACTTCGATGTATTGGCCGGGCAAGGCATCCAATGATGCGTCAGGAGGCAGGCGCAACCGGACCCGAAGCACGTCGGGGGCCGGGCGCTCCAGCTGCTGGATGCGGCAGGGCATGGTCCTCGCCTGCGGCAGTTGCAAGCCATCCAGCGTGTCGGCCTGGATGACGATGTCTGTCGTTGCGGTGCGCACGCAGCTGAGGATCCAGCCTTCGGATTGCTCCTGCGAGGTGAGCCCGGTTTCATTCGCGAAAGCAGCGGATTCGCCCTTGATGAGTTTGCATTTGCAGGTGCCGCAGCGTCCGCTACGGCAGCTGTAGGGGATCAGTTGCGATGCCGTGGCAGCGGCATCGAGGATGCTGATCCCGGTGTCGGCATGAAAGGCATCTCCTGCATTGACTGTGATGGCGGGCATGAGTCGGTCTGCCGCCTAAGGCGCAGACTCCTGATGGGGCAGGTTCCCGGGAGGCTGGACACGCAGGAACCGATTGCTGCCGTGTTGGTCAGGATGGGCGAAGTAATGGGTCGGGAATCGACTCCTGGCTCTATCGTATTCGATCGGAACGGAATCAGGCAGCGATTTGCCCAGAGCGGGCCAGCGTGGTCCGATCAAGCCTCGAATCGGTTCCTGCAAGGAACCAAGCATGCCGATCGCAAGCACGAGCAGTAGCAGGGTTTGCCAGAGCGAACGCTTTTGCTCGGTGATTGGCGCGACGCATGCGAGTGCCAGGATCGTGAGGGCGGGGATACAGCCGCGCATCGCCAGATCGTTGTATGGGCCGTACACATAGATCGGAAGCAGGAACAGGAGGGCGACTGCGATTCGAAGCGGGAGGTCGAACCGGATGAGCCGTGACAAGATCAGGGCGAGGATTCCGAATTCAAGCAGGCAAAAAGCTGCGTAGAAACGCAGGAACGCCCCGGTGGAATCAAAAGCATGGATCAGCCAACCGTGATTGATGGTGCTTGCGTCCATCCCGGAATAACTGGCGATCGCCAGCAAAGGCAGGAAGAAAGGCAGGCAGGTTCGGGGCGAGAACAATGCCTTGAAGTCCCTGCGCCAGGCCAGGCCGAACAGGAAAAATGGAAACAGGCCCATCGCTGCCAGAGGAGACCACAACGGGATCGAGGCGGCGAGCAGCGGGGTAATTTTCGCCAGGCTCGGTAGTCGCCAGTGGCGCAAAATCAAGCTGACACCCAGCCATGCCGGTAATGCATGGTTAGGGACCCACGCCAGCAGATATGTATTGGATGGGTACTGGATGATCTGCAGCCACCACTCGATCATTTCACCGGGAGCAGGTGGCCGGCCAGCGCGCCATGTGAAGCCAATCAGGTCCAGGCCCCCGAACAACAGCAGTATCAATATGCAGGCAACGCGCTGGGTCCTTGTCTCGAACAATCGGCAAGCCGATGTCAGAAACAGTGCGACGCCTAGCGCGGTCCACAGGAAAATGCTTGTGTTTGCCGCACCAAGTCCCAACGCTTTTCCGATGACAGCCGAGGGCAGGTAATAGGCCGTCGGTGCACGCAGGATGAGGGTCGAGCCATCCGTATCGATGAACGTAGGCGGCCAACCGGAAACGACAAGATCGTGCAAGGTCGCGTCACGGATGATCCAGTCGGTATTCGCATAAAAATAATGGCCGACCCCCGAGATGGCGGTCCATGCCAGCGAAATGGCACAGATGGCGACAAGCCAGGGCAACGGAATGCCGATTGGGGCTTTGTTTCGGCCAGAAAGCGCCCAATAGGTGCCACAGCCCGAAAGCACGAGCAGGGTGATTGCGAAAGGCGTGGTGAACCAGAAGCAGAACAGGAACACCGGGAGCAGCAAATAGATGCAGATGACCCGGTCAAGGCCATCCACCTCCCGTCTGGTGCCAGCTGTCGGCAATAACGTCATATGGTGCCCCGGTCATTCTGGCCCTGCTTTTCCTCGTGATACTCGTCATCCACATTGATCCCCCAGATTGCCGTTTTGTCCACGACTCCTGTAACGATCTGTCGCACCGCTTCCCTCGCGGTCAGCATCGAGTGGTCCTGATTGTTGTAGCGGTGCATGCCGTTGCGGCCGATCAGGAACAGGTTGGGCACGGCGTCCAATGCGGCCTGCAATTGATCGAACCTGGCGTAGGCCTCGCCGAAATAGCCGGGATAGGCCTTGGGGACGTGAATGACGACGGCATCCAGCGGGGCGTCAGTTCGCACCAAGCCGATCTGCACCATTTCGCGGTGGGCCAGCGCTTGCATCTCTGCTTCGCCCATCGTCCACAAGGGGTCATTTTCCTTGCAGAAGAACTCCAGCCCCATCCACAGGGTGGCGGGATCCGCAACCATGTAGGGACTCCAGTTGTTGAATACCTGCACCCGGCCGACGTTCACGCCGGGTTCTTGAATGTAGATCCAGTTGTCGTCGAGTTGACGCGGGATGGTGCTGCGTGGGTACAGCAGGCCCACGGTGATGAAGTCGCGGTAGGACAGTGCGCCGGCAATCCGGCGAATTTCGGGCGCAAACCCTTCACCGGCAGCGGCCACTAGATCCTTGATCGGCATGGTGGATAGCAGCTGGGTACAGGGCAGAGTATGTGCGGTGCCCGAATCGTCAAGGAATCGCACGCCCTGTACTCTGCCGTCTTGCAGGTCGATGCCGTCCACGCGGCTTTGCATCAGCATCGTGCCGCCCTGCGCCACGAAACGTTTCGCGGCGATTTCCCACATCTGGCCGGGGCCGTACTTGGGGTACAGGAAGCTTTCGATCAGCGACGTCTGCTCTGCCTTGTCGCCGAGCCCCAGTACTTGTTTGATCGCGTGGACAATGGCCTTGGTTACCGACAGACTCTTGATCCGCTGCGCACCCCATGCCGCGCTGATTTCTCCGCAGGGCACGCCCCAGACCTTCTCGGTGTATTCCTTGAAGAACTGGCGATAGAGTTTCAGCCCGAATCGGTTGATCAGGAAGTCTTCCAGCGAGGCTTCCGGCTTGCGCGGGAACAGGCGCGAGAAGACGTAGCTCAGGCCGAAGGTGAAGGTCTTCCAGGGCCCCAGCTTGAGCAGGGTGTCCGGGTTGAGCTTGAGCGGGTAATCGAAAAAGCGCTTGTTGAAATAGATGCGCGAGAGTCGGCTGCGCACCAGCATCACGGTCTCGTCGGCTTCGTCTGCGGTGCCGGCCGGTGCCCCGGTGCGGGCTCCCTGGTAACGCAGTTCGCGCCCCGCGTCCGGGTCGGCCGGGGTGGCCACAGGCATCAGCTCGCGCCACCAGTCCATCACCCAATCGGATTTGGAAAAGAATCGATGCCCGCCGATATCGATGCGATTGCCGTGGTGCGTGACTGTGCGGGAGATGCCGCCCACCTGGGTGTCGGCCTCGAGCACAGTGATGTCGGTGATGCCGGCGGCTTGCAGTTCCAGCGCGGCGGTCAGGCCGGCCGGGCCGGCACCGATGATGACGATGGCGTGGCTCAAGGCGACGCTCCCGGAACCGCGTCTGTGCTGCGCGCACCCGCGAACAGCAGCGCTCTGCGCAAGATGAAATTGAAGGCGAAGGTGATCATTGCCGCGACCAGCTTCACCGCCTCTGCCAGCAAGCCAAGGCGGGAAACGCCGACCCAGAGCACCGCTTGGGTGATACCGAGCCCGACGACGCCGATGGCGACAAACGAGATGAATTCCGGAAATGGAGTGGAACCAAACGCGCGCGACCGAAACACCCAGCGAATGCTCAACACATAGGCGACCAGGACACCCGAGACGAATCCGGCCGTGGCCGACCAAGGAAGCGAAAGATGCAGCAGGCGCAGACATGCCGACAGGACGCCGGTATCCACGGCCAGTGCCAACAGCGAAGCGATGAAGTAGCGGGGCAGTTCGGAGTGGAGGAAGCGCACTGGAGAGCCGCAGAGCAAGGTGCTGACAGTATGCCAGCCGTTTGCACCCGAGTGACTGCTGCAGGCTGCGATGGTCGCGAGCAGCCCTCTGGGTGCTGCCACTTGTTGCCGCAGTCACGCGGCTGGATGGAAACTCGAAAGCTCTACCCGGGTTAGACCGAAGGCGTCATCGAGCAGGTGGCAGTTGCCGCCTCGCAAAACGTATGCGCCGATCCCGGTGCGGCGGGCGTAAAGTCGATCGAGGCCGAGCCGGTGACATCCGCCGACGTAATGGCCGCGCTGGGGCTAGTACATGCATGTGGGGATGGGGAGGGAATGGTCATGCCGGTGAACACCGAGGGAACGGCCATGGTCATGTAGGCGGATGCTTCGGCCTGACAGGCGCCCTCTGCGGAGCGGATGCGGTAATTGTTGTAGGCCGGCAGCGCAATCGCCGCCAGGATTGCGATGATCGCAACGACGATCATCAGCTCGATCAGGGTGAAACCGCGCGCGTTGCGAATCATTGCCTTGCCCCTGTGATGTTGGTTCCCGGGAATATCACGCAAGTTGCGTGCCAAGAAGGCGGTCGGGTCAGCAGGAGGGTGTGCGGCGATGGGTCGGAGCCAATCCGGCTTGCGCAAGCCGGATTGTGGCAGTGGAATCAGGCGGACGGGGTCATTGTGCAGGCGGCATTGGCGGCGTTGCATTGCGTCGTAGCCGTGCCTGGCGCTTTCGGCGTGAACAGGATCGTTGTCGAGCCGACGATGTCGGCCGAGGTGAGGGCGGCGGTGGGCCCGGTGCACGCGTGCGGCGTTGGCGCTGCAATGGTCATCCTGGCGTGGAAGGCCGTCAGGGCCATGTTCATGTAACCCTTCGCCTCCGCCTGGCAAGCGCCTTCGGCGGTGCGGATTCGGTAACGGTTGTAGGCGGGCAGCGCGATGGCCGCGAGGATGGCGATGACAGCCACCACAACCAGCAATTCGATCAGGGTGAATCCGTGCGTGTGCTTCGACATGGTGTTTTCCGTCGCTTGGCCTTGACTGTGCTGCATTTACGATGAAAAGGCGCGGCGAAACAAGCGCGCAAGCCCCGACCGGCACAAAAAAGGCCCCTCTTGCGAGGGGCCTTGGGTGACACCAGATGGCAGATGCTTAGACCGACGGGGTCATCGAGCAGGTGGCATTGGAGGCGTCGCAGCTCGTGGTGGCCGAGCCCGGAGTCTTCGGAGTGAAGGAGATGGAGGCCGAAGTGGTGATTTGTGACGAGGTCAGGGTCACTGCGTTGGTGCAGGCCTTCTGAGGCGCAGCCGCAATCGTCATCTGCGACTGGCCAGCAGCCACGGCCGAGCTCATGTAGGCCTTGGCTTCCGCCTGACAGGCGCCTTCCGCCGCACGAATGCGGTAGTTGTTGTACGCCGGCAGCGCGATGGCGGCCAGGATGGCGATGATTGCGACGACGATCATCAGTTCGATCAGGGTAAAGCCTTGCTGCTTGTTCATAGGTAAATCCCCTAGGGTTGGTTGGGTGGATCACGCACCGGTGTCGCTTCTGGTACCGGTCCCAGCACGGGCGAACTGGCGCGTGCAAATACTGTAACGCAGGAAACGTGCCAATAGCGGACAGACATGACCGTGGTGCCGATTTGAATCATGCGTCACGCTTTGGTGAGGCTAGCCGGTGCAGGGCCTATGCGCAATACGTCAGATTGTGACGCTCTGCGGCCACTGATGGGGCAAGGCTTCGTGGTCGCACCCCTGCGGTGTGCTCCCACAGGGCACGATTTTGTAGGAGCGCACCGAGACCGCAGGCCGAGGGGCGCGAATCCCCTTGCATGATCCGAAAAAGCATCGCGCCCCTGCGGTGCGCTCCCACAATACCGGTGAGATCCTACGGGAGACGCGCGACACAAACACAAAGGCCGCCCGGAGGCGGCCTTTGTGGAGCATCCATGCTGGCGGCAGCTTACTTCGCCATCCGCTTGGCGATCGCGGCACCCAGCTCGCCGGGGCTGCGGACGGTGGTGATGCCGGCCTTTTCCATTGCGGCGAACTTGCCTTCCGCCGTGCCCGAACCACCTGAGGCAATCGCGCCAGCGTGGCCCATGCGCTTACCCTTCGGCGCGGACGCACCGGCGATGAAGCCCACTACCGGCTTGGTGACATGCTTGGCGATGAACTCGGCTGCTTCTTCCTCGGCGCTGCCGCCAATCTCGCCGACCATGATGATGCCTTCGGTCTGCGGATCGTCCTGGAACAGCGTCAACGCGTCGATGAAGTTGGTGCCGTTGATCGGGTCGCCACCAATACCAATACAGGTGGATTGGCCAAGACCGACGTCGGTGGTCTGCTTGACCGCTTCGTAGGTCAGGGTGCCGCTGCGCGAGACGATCCCGATCTTGCCCGGCAGGTGGATGTGGCCTGGCATGATGCCGATCTTGCATTCGCCGGGAGTGATCACACCGGGGCAGTTGGGGCCGACCAGCACCACGTCCGGATGGCCCTTGAGCACATTCTTCACGCGCAGCATGTCCAGCACCGGGATGCCTTCGGTGATGCAGACGATGACCTTGATGCCGGCCGCGGCGGCTTCGAGGATCGCATCGGCGGCAAACGCCGGCGGCACGTAGATGACCGAGGCGTCGGCACCGGTGGCCTGCACCGATTCGGCGACGGTGTTGAACACCGGCAGGCCAAGGTGCTCGCTGCCGCCCTTGCCGGGGGTGACGCCACCAACGACCTTGGTGCCGTAATCCAGCATCTGCTGGGCGTGGAAAGTGCCTTGCGAGCCGGTGAAGCCCTGCACGATCACCTTGGTGTTCTTGTTGATCAAAACGGACATTTCGAATTCCTTGTGATTGCCCTGCAGGAGCGCACCGTCAGGGGCGCGACCGAAGTTTCTGTAAAACGCACTCGCGCCCCTGCGGTGCGCTCCTGCGTGGGGATGTTGGATCAGGCTGCGGCCTCGACCGCCTTCTTGGCACCGTCGTCGATGTCGTCGGCGGCGATGATGGCCAGACCCGAAGATTTCAGCAGCGCCTTGCCGGCTTCGACATTGGTGCCTTCCAGTCGCACGATCACCGGGATCTGCACACCGACTTCCTTGACCGCTGCAATGATCCCCTCGGCGATCATGTCGCAGCGGACGATCCCACCGAAGATGTTGACGAAGATCGCCTTCACCTTGTCGCTGGAGAGGATCAGCTTGAACGCCTCGGTGACGCGCTCCTTGGTGGCACCGCCGCCAACGTCGAGGAAGTTCGCCGGCTCGCCGCCGTTGAGCTTGATCACGTCCATGGTCGCCATCGCAAGACCGGCACCGTTGACCATGCAGCCGATGTTGCCATCCATGGTCACGTAGTTCAGCCCGTACTGGCTGGCGCGCACTTCAGTCTGGTCTTCCTGGCGGATATCGCGCATCGCGGCGAGATCGGCGTGACGGAAGGTCGCGTTGTCGTCGGAATTGACCTTGCCGTCGAGCACGGCGAGGTTGCCGTCAGTGAGGATGGCCAGCGGGTTCAGCTCGACCAGGGCCAGGTCCTTTTCGTTGAACAGGCGAAACAGGCCCAGCATGATCCTGGTCAGCTGACCGACTTGCTTGGCGTCCAGGCCGAGCGCGAAGCCGAGATCACGGCATTCGAACGGCTGCAGGCCCTGCACGTAGTTGATGTGCAGGGTCTTGATCTTGTCCGGGGTTTCGCGCGCGACTTGCTCGATCTCGACACCACCTTCGGCGGAGGCAATGAAGGTGATGGTCTTGCTGTCGCGATCCACCAGCACCGACAGGTACAACTCCTTGGCGATGTCGGTACCTTCACAGACCAGCACCGTGTCCACCGGCAGCGCCACGCCGGCGCTCTGGTAGGTGACCAGCGAGGTGCCGAGCATGGCGCGGGCGTGCTCGCGCACCTCGTCCAGTGTGCGGGCGAGCTTGACGCCACCGGCCTTGCCGCGGCCACCGGCGTGAATCTGCGCCTTGATGACCCACAGCCCCCCACCAATGGCCTTGGCGGCATCCACCGCCTCGTCCGGATTGCGCGCAACACGTCCGGCCGGAACCGCGATGCCGTAGTCGGCAAACAGTTGTTTTGCCTGATATTCGTGGAAATTCATGGGGGCCCCAAAAGAATGAAAACGGGAAGGGAAACGGAGAGTCGAGCCAACACGCGCCCCTGTGGCCGCGCGAAAGGACTCCCATTTTAGCCTGTCGCGACGGCGGCCGTGTCGCAGACGCCCCGCCGTCGCGCATACTCGCCGGCAATGCCCGCGCCAGCGCCAGCGCCAACCGCCTTCCTCGCCAACGCCGAAAGCCGGCGCGAGCTGCATTACTTCACCCTGTATCGGTTGCTGGAAGCCGCGCTGCTGTGCCTGACGGTGTTCAGCCCGTTCGGTCTGCTGTTGGAGGGCGCTCCACCCACGCCGTTGCCGCAGCTCATCGCCATCGCCTACCTGGTCGCGGCCGTCGCGCTGTTCATCCGCGGTCGCCGCGGCCGCATCGTCGTACACGCGGCGATCGGCATCAGTGTGGACATCATCGCCGCCGCCATGGCCATCGGCGTGATGCCGGGGCTTGCCTCGGGCGTGGCGATGATGCTGCTGTTCAATATCGGCGCTGCGGCGCTGCTGCTGCCCTTGGCGGTAGGCATGGCAGCAGCGACCAGCGCGTTTGCGGCACTGCTGGCGCAACACCTCTGGCACGTCCTGAACGAAGGCAGCGCCGGGCGCTCGACCGCGGAAATCCTGATGTTCGGCGTCAGCTACCTCGCCATCACCAGCGTCACCGCGATCGTTGGTCGGCAGATGCGCTCCAGCCTGGCGTTGGCCGCGCACCGGGGCAGCCAGGCCGAGAGCCTGGCCGAGGTCAATGAGTTGATCATCCGGCGCATGCGTACTGGCGTCTTGCTGGTCGATGGTGACGGCGAGATCCGTCTTGCCAACGAAGCGGCGATCCTGCAAGTCGGCAACGCCGGGGAAGGCCGCCGGCTGCTGGCCACCGCCGCGCCGGAACTGGCGATGCGCCTGCAGCGCTGGAAGCGCGATGGGCGCCTGGACGCCAACCCGCTGCAACTGGCCAAGGACCTGCCCGAAGTGCTGCCGCGCTTCGCCCGCCTGCTCGCCGAGGGCGACCAGGTGCTGGTATTCCTCGACGATGCAGAGCTGGCCTCGCGGCGCGCGGAAACCCTGACCCTGGCCACGCTCGGCCGCTTCTCGGCCAGCCTCGCCCACGAAATCCGCAATCCGCTGGCGGCGATCAGCTACTCCACGCAGTTGCTGGAAGAATCGCGCGACATCCCCGAATCCGACCGCCGCCTGCTGCAGATCATCTATCAGCAGACCCGGCGCATGAATGGCATCATCGAGAACGTGCTGAGTCTGGCCCGGCGTGAGCGCGCCCAGCCCGAACACGTCGATTTGGTCGAGTTCACCCGCCAGTTCGTCGATGAGTTCCAGCGAACACAACCCTTGGACGACGACACGGTGACCGCACGGGTGCCTGCGGATTCGATGCCCTGTCTGGTCGATCACCGCCAGCTGCAGCAGGCGGTGACTGCGCTGGTCCACAACGCCCGTATTTATGGCCGCATGCCGGGCGAGCCGGCGCGGATCGAGCTGCATGCACACGCCGACCCCAGGGGCACGCCCCTGCTGGACGTGATCGACCACGGCCCGGGTATCCCCGAGGCTGTCGCCGCCCAGTTGTTCCGGCCCTTCTTCACCACCTCCGGCCACGGCACTGGCCTCGGCCTGTATATCGCCCGCGAGCTTTGCCTCGCCAACCAGGCCAGTCTCGACCATGTTCCGATTCCCGGCGGCGGTTGTTGTTTCCGGATCCGGCTGGCGAGCGCGCACGCGATCACCACGGGCTAGGCCGCCGCCCAAGCGGCTGACGCAATGCGTCGTACTTGGACGCAGCGCGGCAAGCGGTTATCGTGCCGAAATGAATACTGCCCACGCCAATCCCGCATCCGGCACCACCGCCAACGCCCTGATCGTCGACGACGAGCGCGACATCCGCGAGTTGCTGGTCCTGACCCTGGGCCGGATGGGCGTGAAATGCGATACCGCCTCGTCCTTGCACGATGCCCGTGCACTGCTGCTGCGCGGTCAATACGCACTGTGCCTGACCGACATGCGGCTTACGGATGGTTCGGGCATCGAACTGGTGCGCGACATCACGCGCTTCCATCCCAATACGCCGGTGGCGATGATCACCGCCTTCGGCAATCAGGAAGCCGCGGTCGATGCGCTCAAGGCCGGCGCGTTCGATTTCGTCAGCAAACCGGTGGATCTCGCCGTCCTGCGCGGCCTGGTCCAGCACGCCCTGCAGCTGCGCAGCGGTGGTGAACCCCACAAGGACGAAGCCCGCGGCAGCCGCGCGGTAGCGAGGTTGCTCGGGCAATCACCACCCATGGCCGTGCTGCGCGCCACGCTGGGCAAGGTCGCGCGCAGCCAGGCCCCCGTCTACATCGTCGGCGAATCCGGCGTCGGCAAGGAGCTGGTGGCCCGCACCATCCATTGCGAGAGCCCGCGCGCCAGCGGGCCGTTCATCCCGGTCAACTGCGGCGCGATCCCGACCGAATTGATGGAAAGCGAATTCTTCGGCCACAAGAAAGGCGCCTTCACCGGCGCCCATGCCGACAAGACCGGCTTGTTCCAGGCCGCCAATGGCGGCACCTTGTTCCTCGACGAAATCGCCGAACTGCCGATGTCGATGCAGGTCAAGCTGCTGCGCGCGATCCAGGAAAAATCCGTGCGTCCGGTCGGTGCCAATGCCGAAGTCGCGGTGGACGTGCGCATCCTCTCGGCCACCCACAAGGATCTGGCCGCGCTGACCGAGGAAGGCCGCTTCCGCCACGACCTGTATTACCGGATCAACGTGATCGAACTTCCGGTGCCGCCGCTGCGCGAACGCCGCGAGGATCTTCCGGCGCTGATCGATGCCATCCTCGCCCGTCTCGCGACCGCACAAGGGCGCAGCAAGCCGCAGTTGCACGTCGATGCGATCGAAGCACTGGGCCACTACACCTTCCCCGGCAATATCCGCGAACTGGAAAACATCCTCGAACGTGCGTTTGCACTGGCCGACGACGACGGCATCAGCGCCGCCGACCTGCGCCTGCCCGAAGTGCGGCAAGCGCCCGCCGCGCCCACGCATGCCGCGCCTGCCGCACGCGACCCGCGCCTGATCGACCCGCGCGAATCCGCCAGCAGCGCGCTGCCGGAATTCATCGAGGAAATCGAACGCAAGGCCATTGAAGTGGCCCTGCAGGACAACCGCTACAACAAGACCCGCACCGCAGCCCAGCTTGGCATCACCTTCCGCGCGCTGCGCTACAAGCTGAAGAAGCTCGGGATCGATTGAGCAACCATCGCGCCCCTGCGGTGCGCTCCTGCAGATCGTCCTTTCGACCATCGCGCCCCTGCGGTGCGCTCCTACAAAATCGTGCCCTGTAGGAGCACACCGCAGGGGTGCGACCTGCTCACGCACCTTCGATGTTTCTTTCGCACCCCTTCGGTGCGCTCCTACAGTAGAGCGCAGGGTGATTGAAAAAAAACGGCGGCCTTGAGGCCGCCGTTTTCATGACGCAATCCGAACCGATCAGTTGGCGCTCGGGCTTTCCTGTGCAGGCGTCGGAGCCGGCGTGCTCGCGGCATCGACAGGTGCCGAATTTGCAGCCGTGTCGGTGGCGGGTGCGGCCGGAGCGGCGGACGCTTCCACGGGTGCGGTCGCTTCCGTCGCTGCTTGCTCGGTCGGGGCAGCCGGCTGCGCGGCCATCGCCGCCGGGGCTTCCACTGCCGTCGGTGCGGCAGGGGCAGTGGCATTGCCCATGTTCACCGGCAGCAGCGGCACGATCAGCAGGGCCACGATGTTGATGATCTTGATCAACGGGTTCACGGCCGGGCCGGCGGTGTCCTTGTAGGGATCACCGACGGTGTCGCCGGTCACGGCGGCCTTGTGCGCCTCGCTGCCCTTGCCGCCGAAGTTGCCGTCTTCGATGTACTTCTTGGCATTGTCCCAAGCGCCACCACCGGTGGTCATAGAAATGGCGACGAAGATGCCGGTGACAATGGTGCCGATCAGCAAGCCGCCCAGCGCCTGCGGGCCGAGAGCCAGACCGACGACCACGGGCACGGCGACCGGCAACAGCGACGGCACGATCATTTCCTTGATCGCCGACTTGGTCAGCATGTCCACGGCCTTGTCGTACTGCGGCTTGCCCGTGCCATCCATGATGCCCTTGATCTCGCGGAACTGGCGGCGCACTTCTTCCACCACGCTGCCCGCGGCGCGGCCCACGGCTTCCATTGCCATCGCACCGAACAGGTACGGGATCAGGCCGCCGATCAAGAGGCCAATGATGACCATGTGGTTGGACAGGTCGAAGGTGAAGCTGACATCCGGATGCGCGGTTTGCAGGTTGTGGGTGTAGTCGGCGAACAGCACCAGTGCCGCAAGCGCGGCCGAACCGATTGCATAACCCTTGGTCACCGCCTTGGTGGTGTTGCCCACGGCATCCAGCGGATCCGTCACATTACGCACATCGGCCGGCAGCTCGCTCATCTCGGCGATGCCACCGGCGTTGTCGGTGATCGGGCCGTAGGCGTCGAGCGCCACGATCATGCCGGCCATCGACAGCATCGAGGTGGCGGCAATCGCGATGCCATACAGCTCGCCGAGCTTGTATGCACCGAGAATCGAGGCGCAAACGGCGAGTACCGGCAGCGCGGTGGACTTCATCGACACGCCGAGGCCGGCGATGATGTTGGTGCCGTGGCCGGTGGTGGAGGCCTGCGCGACGTGCTTGACCGGCGCGTACTGGGTGCCGGTGTAGTACTCGGTGATCCACACGATCACGCCGGTCAACACCAGCCCGATCAGCGCGCAGCCGTACAGGTTCATCGCGCCGAAGCTGGAATCTGCCATCAACTGGGTGGTGATCGGATAGAACGCGATCGCCGCGAGCACGGCAGAGACAATCACGCCGCGATACAGCGCGCCCATGATGTTCGGGTTGCTGCCGCTGACCTTGACGAACATCGCGCCGATGATGGACGCAATGATCGACGCGCCGCCCAGCACCAGCGGGTACAGCACCGCGTGGGTGCCGACGGTGGCGGCCATCAGCCCGCCCAGCAGCATGGTGGCGATCACGGTGACGGCGTAGGTTTCGAACAGGTCGGCGGCCATGCCGGCGCAGTCGCCGACGTTGTCGCCCACGTTGTCGGCGATCACCGCCGGGTTGCGGGGGTCGTCCTCGGGGATACCGGCTTCAACCTTGCCCACGAGGTCGGCACCGACGTCGGCACCCTTGGTGAAGATGCCGCCGCCGAGGCGGGCGAAGATCGAAATCAAGCTGGAGCCAAATGCCAGGCCGACCAGCGCGTGCAGGGCCTTTTCCTGCTCCACGCCCATCACATTGGTCAGCACATACCAGTAACCGGCCACGCCGAGCAGGCCCAGGCCGACCACCAGCATGCCGGTGATCGCGCCACCCTTGAAGGCCACGTTCATCGCCGGGCCCATGCCGCTGCGGGCGGCCTCGGCGGTACGCACATTGGCGCGCACCGAGACGTTCATGCCGATATAGCCGGCGGCACCGGAGAGGATCGCGCCGATCGCAAAACCCGTCGCGGCATGCCAGCCCAGGAACACGCCGATCAGCACCAGCAGCACCACGCCGGCAATGGCAATGGTCGTGTACTGGCGGTTGAGGTAGGCGCGCGCGCCTTCCTGGATCGCGCCGGCGATTTCCTGCATACGCTCGTTGCCAGCGGGTTGCCTGTTGATCCAGGCGGCCGTCCACAGGCCGTACAGGATCGCGATACCGGCGCAGACCAGCGCCAGCACTAAGCCGTATTGCTCCAGCATGAAACTCTCCCCGGAGTTGCGTGAAATAGCGATGGATGGGCGTGCCCGCAATCGGGGCAACCGGCCGATTATGGCGCACACGGGGAAGGATTCAAAACGGGTTTGTCCGCAAAAACCGGCCATGGCCCACGATTCAGCCGGGATATGGCAGGGTTCCTCGATACGAATGATCTGCAGGAGTCGAACATGCGGAGTGTCGGAATTCCCTTGGGGCTCGCCTGCCTGCTTGCAGCTGGCGCATCCGCAGCGGCTTCGGATCCGGTACCGGAAATCCAGCGCGCGCCGTTTCCGGCGCAGGCGGATGGCGCGCTGACAACGCTGCGGATCATTCCGGAGGCGTGCATGCGCTTGGAGGGGCGTTTCACAGGCGATCGAGCCCGGCCGTTTTCGATATCGGCGGCGCCATCGAGCAGCCGCTGCCTGCCGCATGCACGCTTGGTGGAAGCGGCCGAGGCAAGGCCGAATCCGCAGCGAGGCTGGCGACTCAATGACGTGATCCGGGTGCCGAGCGCGCGATGCCCAGGTCAGTGGGCACAGGTTCAAGTGTGGCGGGAAAGCACGGGCGACGCCGTACCCACCCGAGATGCACAGGGCCGTGTGCGGGTGTACCTGCACGATGCCATGTCGCCGGCGGCGCGGACGCAGGCACGGCCGTTACCTCGGTTTGTCGCGCAATTGGTGATGCAGGGGCGGGATTGTCGATGATGCTGCCAGGGCAGCGCCGAACGGGCCCCCGCGTGATCCCAGCGAACGCTGGGGTCCTGCTCTTCGGAACTACATCCGGACAGAGGCGCGCAGGATGACGGCCGGATCAGCGCAGCCTCAATCGGGGATCGTCACCCGCTTGAGTCGCGCACCGGCACCCGTCTTGATCGATACCGACGATTTGGCGCAGCCGAACTGTCGGGCGACGAGTTCGATCAATTCCTCATTCGCCTTGCCGTCCACCGGCGGTGATTTGAGCTGGGCGAGCCAGGTGCCGTCGTCCTGTTCGATCAAGGCAGACGCGCGTGAATTGGGCTTGGCCTTGATCTGCAGGACCGGCATGGTCGGATGTTGCTGATGATGAAACGACAGAGGATCGCCAAAGCAGGCGATCCTCCGGGTGTCGGCCACGTCGAACCTTACTGCCCGACCGGCAGATTGCCCCCACGGCCCAGGCCGCCATCGACCTCCTGCGCTTGGTAGTCCCGCAAGGACACGACCAGGTTGTTGTAGGCATTGACGAAGGCCGCGGCAATCGCCTTGCCTTCCGGCGTGCTGGTGTAGCCGCCGAGGCCGCCGAAGCCGGACCCACCGCCGCCGCCGAAGCCGAGTGCGAAGTCGGTCTTGGTGGCATTGCCTTGGGCGATGCCCAGCTGCACGCCGGAGCGGTTGTCGATCAGGGTCAGCATGGTTTCGGCTTTCTTGAACTTCAGGCCACCAACCAGCGCGCCGACCGCGCCCCACTTGCCACCGAACGAACCGATCACGCCACCGATGCCGCCGGCGTCACTTTGCGAGAACGTGATGCTGGGATTGATGGTGTAGTCGGCCGCCACCATCTGGCCGCGGCCGAAGTTGCTGCCTTGGCGCAGTTCGCCGCTTTCCGCCAACTGGCGCTCCTGCATCATGTTCTGCATTGCCCTGCCGCGCTCGACCACCACGAAGCAGTTGGACTGCTGGATCAGCATGCGGATCACCGGGATGGTGGACGGCAGGCGGAGGTCGGAGGTGAGATAGCGATACCAGTCGCCGCTTTGCTCTTCCACCACACCGACGGTGCCCAGCGGACGATCGCAGTGCTCCAGGGTCGGATTGGAGTTGTTGGAATTCCTGCCTGCGGCCGATCCACGCGGGTCGTTCTTGCCGGCCAGGGCCGGGCTGCTGGCAAGGGCAAGGGTCAGGGCGATGGTGAGAGCCGAAAGCGAAGTTTTCATGAAAGTCCTCGAAAGCGAATATCGCCGAATGTGGGCTGCACGGTGCGCAGTGTGTCGGCCAACTGCAGCCAGCATCTGCGTTCCCGTGTCAATTGGACACTAACGTAACAAGGATGCCTATCCCGGACATGCGGGGTGGTGCGCCCATGCTACAGGCTTCGCGGTCGTCGCAGGTCCGATACGCCAGTTGCGAATGCGTCGCATCCGGCGATCTCAGTCGCCGGCAGGCATGCGTGGCAAACGGCGTTTGATCAAGCGCATCTGCGGTGTCGTGTAGGCGGGCAGGCCGTCCGCGGTGTAGGGCGGGCAGGCCTCACCTGCGATCAGCGGTGTCAGATAGCGACGCGCGGCGGCGGTAATCCCGTAGCCATCGGCGCGGATGAAGGCCTTGGGCATCTTCTTTTCGCGATTGGCGATCTGCGCCAGCGGGGCGATGTCGATGTGCCAGCGATAGGGGCTGTCGCTGTCGCGGACGATGATCGGCATCAGCGCATTCTGGCCGGCCAGTGCGCATTCCACCGCGGCATGGCCGACCGCCATCGCCTGTTCGAGGTCGGTCTGGCTGGCGAGGTGGCGGGCGGAGCGCTGCAGGTAATCCGGCATCGCCCAATGCACCTTCAGGCCCAGCACATGCGCAACCCGCGCGGCGAGATACGAGCCCACGCCGCCCAGTTGCACATGGCCGAAGGCATCGGACAGGCCTTCCACATCGGCGACGAAGCGCCCCTTGTGGTCGCGGATGCCTTCGCTGGCGACCACCACGCAATGGCCGACACGCTTCACTGTGGCCGCCACCCGCGCCAGGAAGTCGGCTTCGTCAAAAGGCTTTTCCGGGAACAGGATCAGGTGCGGTGCTGCGTCGCGGCCGGCTCCCGCGAGGCCCGCAGCGGCAGCCAGCCAGCCGGCGTGGCGGCCCATCGCCTCGTAGATGAACACCTTGGTCGAGGTTTCCGCCATCGCCGCCACGTCCAGCGCGCATTCGCGCAGCGACACCGCGGTGTACTTGGCCGCCGAGCCGAAGCCGGGGCAGCAGTCGGTGACGGCCAGATCGTTGTCGATGGTCTTGGGTACGCCGACGCAGGTGAGGGGATAGCCGAACTCTTCGGCCAGCCGCGACACCTTGAGTGCGGTGTCGGCGGAGTCATTGCCGCCGTTGTAGAGGAACCAGCGCACGTCGTGGGCGCGGAACACCTCCAGCAAGCGCTCGTATTTGGCGCGATCCTGCTCCAGCGACTTCAATTTGAGCCGGCAGCTGCCGAAGGCCCCGCCCGGCGTCTGCGCCAGTCCCGCGACCTCCGCAGCCGTCAGCATGCTGGTGTCGATCAGGTCTTCCCGCAGCGCGCCGAGGATGCCGTTGTGGGCCGCCAGCACGCGCACCTTGCGCTTGCGCGCGGCCTGCAACACGGCGGCGGCGGTGGCATTGATGACGGCGGTCACGCCGCCGCTTTGTGCGTACAACAGGGTGCCTTGGGGCATGTCGGTATCTCTGGATGTTCTGGCCGGGTGCGTGGCTGCGGTAAAGTGGCCGGGCCGACGGACGTCCCAGTCTACGGCGATGCCCGGTTTCGGGCATGAGCTGCGGCCGGGGCGTGGTCCGTCTGAAACCTTCTGGAGCGATGTGATGCGATTGGTTTTGTTGGGTGCGCCGGGAACCGGGAAAGGGACGCAGGCCGCACGCCTGAAAGAACATCTGCAAGTGCCGCACATTTCCACCGGCGACCTGCTGCGCGCCGAAGTGGCCGCCGGCAGCCCGCTTGGGCTGAAAGCCAGGGAAGTGATGGCGCGCGGGGATCTGGTCAGCGACGAGATCCTGCTGGGCATGCTCAAGGATCGCTTCTCGCGCGATGACACCCGCACCGGCTTCATCCTCGACGGCTATCCACGTAACCTCGCTCAAGCCGCCGCGCTTGATGCGTTGCTCAAGGATCTCGGCCAGAAGTTCGATGCCGCCGTGCAGTTGGTCGTCGATTTCGAGAGGATCATCGAACGCCTCGCCGGTCGCGCCCAAGCCGAAGGCCGCACCGACGACACGCCGGACGCGGTGCGTCACCGCCTGAACGTGTACGAAGAGAAGACCGCGCCGGTGGTGGATTACTACCGCCAGCAAGGCCAGCTCACCGTCGTCGATGGCGAAGGTACGCTGGACGAGGTGTTCGCGCGGATCGTTGGAGCGATCCAGCAAGGGCACGAGATTGGTTGAATCTGCAGGAGCGCACCGCAGGGGCGCGAAGCAATCCTGTCGCGCCCCTGCGGTGCGCTCCCACGGATGATGCATCGCGACTGCGCCATGACCATGAGCAAACTCCACATCCTCGGTATCGCCGGTACCTTCATGGGCGGCGTCGCCGCACTGGCACGCGAGCTCGGCCGCGTGGTCGAAGGTAGCGACCAGAACATCTATCCGCCGATGTCCACCCAACTGGAAACGCTGGGCATCACGCTGAAGCAAGGCTATCTGCCCGACCACATCACGGCGGACTGCGATGACATCATCATCGGCAATGCGCTTTCACGCGGTAATCCGGCCGTGGAAGCGGTGCTCGATGCCGGACGGCGCTACACCAGCGGTGCGGAGTGGTTGCGCGAACAGGTATTGCCGGGTCGCGACGTGCTCGCGGTCGCCGGCACCCACGGCAAGACCACGACGACGACGATCCTCGCCTTCCTGCTGGAAGCCGCCGGGCGTGCGCCGGGCTTCCTGATCGGCGGCGTGGCTGAGGATTTCGGCGCGTCGGCGCGCTTGGGCAAAGGTCGCGAATTCGTGGTCGAAGCCGACGAATACGATACCGCGTTTTTCGACAAGCGCAGCAAGTTCGTTCATTACCGGCCTTTGGTCGCGATCCTCAACAACCTCGAATACGACCACGCGGACATCTTTCCCGACGTGGCCGCGATCCAGCGCCAGTTCCATCATCTGGTGCGCACGGTGCCGGGGCGCGGGCGGCTGATCGTCAACGGCCACGACGCGCGTCTGGCCGAAGTGCTGGCAATGGGCTGCTGGACGCCGGTGGAGCGCTTCGGCTTCGATCCGGCGTTCGAGTGGAGTGCGCACAAATTGGCCGAGGATGGCAGTCGTTTTGTCGTGTTGCACGACGGTGCAGAGGTCGGCATCGTCGAATGGCCGCTGCTCGGCGACCACAATGTGCTCAACGGGCTGGCAGCACTGGCGGCGTGCAATGCCGTGGGAGTCGATAGCTCTCGCGTTGTCGAGGCGCTCGCGAGTTTCCGCAGCGTGAAGCGTCGCCTGGAGGTGATCGGCAAACACGGTGACATCACCGTCTACGACGACTTTGCCCATCACCCGACCGCCATCCACACCACCTTGGCCGGGCTGCGCGCCAAGGTCGGTAACGCGCGAATTGTTGTCGCGATGGAGCCGCGCAGCAATTCGATGCGGCTGGGTGCGCATGCCGAGGCACTGGCACCGTCACTGGATTTGGCGGACGACGTGGTGTTCCTCGCGCGCCCGGAGTTGCCGTGGGATGCAGGCAAGGTGATCGCGGCGCTCAAGGGCGAAGGGCGCGCGGTGACCGATGTCGATGCGTTGTTGGTCGCACTGCGTGGACTCGTGCGCTCAGGCGACCATGTGGTGTTCATGTCCAACGGTGGTTTCGACGGCGCGCCGCGCCGGTTCTTTGCCGCGTTGAGCAATACCCCGTAGCGCACTGAATTCGTCGGAGCGCACCGCAGGATTTGTGGGAGCGCATGGCAGGATTTGTGGGAGCGCACCACAGGGGCGCGATTGCTCTCGCAGGAACTCGCAAAGGCGTCGCGCCCCTTTGGTGCGCTCCCACTGAGCAGCTGAAACCTCAGCGCGGATGCAGCCGAACCTTGAGCGCGGTGTCAGAACCGAGTGCCTGCAAGTCGGATGGCAAGGCGTGAACGGGCGGTAGCGGTTGCCACAAGGTCAGCAGGCGCAGCCGTTGCCGCAATTGCATGGTGTCGTAGCGCGCCACCCACAGTGGCGTGTCGTCGTCCAGTCGCGCTGGTGCCGGCCAGACCCGCAGCAGTTCGATGCGCGCGTTATCGCGAGGATCGGCGCGGCGCAACAACAGGCGTTCGGGATGTGCCTCCAGCGCCAGCGGCAGGACCGGGCGTGCGTTGGCGGGCAAGTCGTCGTCGAGCAGGCCCACGGCCGCCAGCCAGTCGGCAGGCGCTTGGGCTTGCCAGCCAGCGTGTTGCAAGCGTTGCCGCAGTCGGTCGATGTCGCCGGCGATTTCCAGATCGAAACGCACATCCTCCGCACCCGAACCGTGCGCTTGCCATTGCGCCAGGGTCAGCGACCGCGTCGGTGGCGGGGGCTCGAACAATGCCAGCGTCGCGGGTGCGCTGCGCGGGGCATACCAGAAGGCCGCCAGCAGGAAACTGCCATAGAAGGTCCAACCCAGCGGCGGCATCCAGAACGAACGCTCACTGTGGCGGCGATACGCAATGCCGATCACCAGCACCCAGATTGCACCCAGCAACATGCCGCCGAGGATGTCGCTGAGCCAGTGAGCACCGAGGTACAAGCGCGCAAACCCCACCAATGCCGTCGCCACACCGGTCAGCAGGTAGGGCCAGACCCGCTGTCGCCCCGGCAGTTCGCGCGCGATCAACACCGCGAAAAACCCGAACACCACCGTGGTCATGGTGACCGCGATCGACGGGAAGCCGAACCCGGTGGCCGCCGTGGGCGGGCGCGGCATGTGCACCACGATGGCGAGTGCTTCGGTCAATCCCAAGCCTACGGCCACCGCGACGATCCAGTGCAGCGCGGCCTTCCAGCGGCGTCGCCAAAGCAGCCACAGGGTTGCAGTCCCGAATGCGATGGCCAGTACCGGCGCGCTACCTAGCGCAGCCAGCGTTGCCATTGTGCGATCGGCCAGTGGATTGCGCAGGGAGAACATGAACGCGTACACGTCATGGTCGATCAGCAGTGGTCCGCCGCTGGCCAGCAGGCTGCCGCTGAGCCAGGCCCAGGCCCAGGCGAATGCGAACAGACAGCACGCCAGCAGCAGCAATGAGGTCGATTCGCGTCGATCCGGATCGACCACGCTGCGCACCACCTTGCCCAACCTCGGGTGGCGCTGGCTCCAGTGCAGCGCGCGTGCCAACAGGCCATCGGCATTGATCGCGAACCAGCGCCATGTGTAGAGCACGAGTGCCCATGCGATGGCCAGTGCGGCGATCAAGCCGAGCAGCGCCAACACGAGCTTGTCGGCCACCGCCGCGACCGCATCGTAGGCCTGTCCGAGTGCCCAGCCGGGCAGCAGGAACACGACCGCCCACGACAGGCAGGCGATACCACTGATCCGCACATAGCGGGTCAGCGGCATCCGCGCCATGCCGGCAATCGCGGGAACAAACGGTCGCACAGCGCCGACGTAACGGGCGATCAGCAGGCTCTTGTTGGCATTGCGACGAAACAAGGTCTCGCCACGCTCCAGCAAGCGCGGATAGCGCCGGAATGGCCACACCCCGCGCAGCCCATCACCCCAGCGCCGGCCGACCCAATAGCTCAGCCCATCGCCGCAGAATGCGCCCAGTGCCGCGCAGGTCACCGCATACGGGCCGGACAATTTGTCCATGCCGATCAGCACGCCGATCGCGATCATCAGCGGCAGCGCCGGCACGATCGCGCCAAGGATGATCAGCGCATCGCAGAACGCGATCAGGAACACCAACAGGCCCGCCGCCACCGGGTGGGCGCCGATCCAGGCAAGGGTGCTGTCGAACCAGACGTTGTGCATTGGCGAAAGGATACGGCCTACGCGCTACACTCTTCATGAATCAATACGGATACGTACGCATGACCACGCTTGCTGGCAAGACCCTGTTCATCACTGGCGCTTCGCGCGGGATTGGCCTCGCCATCGCCGAGCGCGCCGGCCGCGATGGTGCCAATGTCGTGATCGCCGCCAAATCCGATGTACCCAATCCCAAGTTGCCGGGGACCATCCACAGCGCAGCCAGTGCAGTCGAGGCTGCCGGCGGCAAGGCGCTCGCGATCAAGTGCGACATTCGCGAGGAAGAGCAAGTGCAGGCCGCCGTGGCGCAAACCGTCGAGGCCTTCGGCGGCATCGATATCCTGATCAACAACGCCAGCGCGATCTGGCTGCGCGGCACCCTGGACACGCCGATGAAGCGCTTCGACCTGATGTCGCAGGTCAACAGCCGTGGCAGTTTCCTGTGTGCGCAGGCCTGCCTGCCGCATCTGCTCAAGGCACAGAACCCGCACATCCTTACCCTGTGCCCGCCGCCATCACTGGATCCGAAGTGGTGGGGCCCGTTCACCGCCTACACGCTGGCGAAGATGGGCATGAGCTTCGTGACCCTGGGGCTTGCCGCCGAATTCGGCCCCAAGGGCGTGGCGGTCAATGCGCTGTGGCCGCGCACTTTGATCGCTACCGAAGCGCTCAACATGATTCCGGGCGTGTCCGCTGCCAATGGCCGCAAGCCGGAGATCATGGGCGACGCCGCGCATGCCATCCTCGTGCGCGAGGCGAAGGGCTGCGCCGGCAATTTCTTCATCGACGATGAAGTGCTGCGTGACGCCGGCGTGACGGACCTGTCCGGTTACGCGGTCGATCCGAATGCACGCTTGCTGCCGGATTTGTATCTGGAGCATTGACGGACTGACGCGTACAACGCGTGATTCGCTAACGCGCGGTGCACGAAAAACGCGCCTGCAGTTTCCCGCAGGCGCATCCGTCATGAACGAAGGGTCTCTTACTTGACCTTGTTCGGGAACTGCGCGGCAATGCCGCCGGCCAGTGCATCCGCGATTGTGTTCATGTGGTCCTGCATGGCCTTCCAGGTCTTCGCCTCGGCGGTCATATTGCCGGCCATGATTTCCGCAACCTGCGCCTTGTGGTGCGCGGCATGCGCAAGCAGCAGACCGTCGACGGTGGCCTCCGGCCAGTTGTCCGGGTTGGCGCCGTGCAGGAATTTGGCGATCTCACCAGCATTGACGGTCAAATCCTGCATCGCCTTGTCGATACCGGCTTGATTGCCGGCGTGGCTTGCATCGGTCAATGCCTTGACGCCGGCCCAGTGACCACCAAGCAGCTTCATCATGCCCTTGCCCGCATCGTCGCCATAAAAGCCAGCGACCGCATTGGCGATCTCCTGCGCGTTGGCCACGGTTGCCTCGGCTGCCTTCGCCGCTGCTGCGGCGTCGCCTTTCTTCACGGCCATGGCATAGGCGCGGGTATTCACGACATGACCGTGCCACAGTCCACGCAGAGCAGCGTGCAGTTGCGGCGCTGCTGGCACCGTCGTGGCTGCGGCGGTTTGCGCGTGTGCGTGCGCTGCGTGTTGGGTCGCAGCAGGTGTGGAAGAGGCAGCCATCGGCAGGCCGAGGCCCACGGCAATGGCACACGCAAGAGCAAGAGATTTCATGGAATTATCCTCCTGGGAGGTCGCGGGGTGCCGACACCGGTGCCTGCCGCGGCTGGAGGCCAAACTAGGCGTGTGGATGTGAAGAGTTTGCGACGAGACCCTGCAAATTCATTGCTCCGACGGCTACCTTGCCGCACGCTACCGATGGCGTGAGCCGCACGGCAGTCAGGTCTCGACGACATTGCATTTGATGATGGCGTAGTAGGTCGCGAGCAGAGCGAGTGCGGTTGCCGATAGCGTCTGCGTGCGTTGGCTGCGCAGCAGACAAGCCGCCAGTGTCGGCATCAGGACGATGATCGAAACCCGCTTTCGCGCAGCCACTCCGCCATATGCCCTGTCGTTGCGAAAGCCAGGTTGAGCGCGATTGCCAGCAGGAAGACGATGCCAGCGACCAACGCGTACTTTCGATGCTCGCGATCATGGAAGGCAACGAGGTCGATCCCGTCTTCGGCTGCAAGCTTCGGCGTGACGAAGACGCGCAACGGATACATGAGCGTCATGAATGCCACGCACAGCAAGACGGCTCGGGCTGGCCACGCACTCATCGCGCGCAAGCTCCGTAATGAGGCCCAGTTTCCAGTCGTCATCAGCAGCGCAGACCAGAGCCAGAGGGCGTGCGTTGTCGAATAGCGTGTTCGATTCCCATCACGCAGCAACTCGACGAGACCACCGAGCAAATGGGTCAACGCAAGCGAGGTGATGATCGTGACGAGGGTGAATACGAACTCGAATGCGGTCTTCGGTGTCCCTGGTTGGTGACGTCGTGTCGCCTTGCTGCTTGTTGCCGCTCAGATTCTGGCAGCCCTGAACGCCTCGCGCGCCGCTGCGATGGTCTGCGCGATCACGGTGTCGTCGTGGGCACTGGACATGAAGCCCGCTTCGAATGCCGAAGGCGCGAGGTACACGCCGCGCTCCAGCATCGCGTGGAAGAAACGGTTGAACGCCGCGGCATCGCAGGCCGTCGCCTGCGCAAAGGTGTCGACCTTCTCGTTGCTGAAGAACAGGCCGAACATGCCGCCCACGCGCTGCGTCGTGAACGAGATTCCGGCATCACCTGCGGCGGCTTCCAAGCCGTCGCACAGCGCGTGGGTCTTCGCCTCCAGCGCATCGTGGAAGCCGGGGGCCTGGATCAGTTCCAGCATCGCAAGGCCTGCCGCCATCGCCACCGGGTTGCCGCTGAGCGTGCCGGCTTGGTAGATCGGGCCGCTGGGCGCGATCTGCGCCATCAGGTCGCGGAGACCGCCATACGCGCCCACCGGCATGCCGCCGCCAATCACCTTGCCGAAGGTGGACAGGTCCGGCGTCACGTCATAGCGCGCCTGCGCGCCACCAAGCGCAACGCGGAAGCCGGTCATCACCTCATCGAAGATCAACAGTGCGCCATGCTGGGTGCACAACGCACGCAGATGCTGAAGGAAGCCCGGGCGCGGCGGCAGGCAGTTGGCATTGCCGACCACGGGTTCGACGATCAGACAGGCGATGCTGTTGCCGCATTCGTCGAACAGCCTGGTAGCGGCATCGAAATCGTTGAAGGGCAGGGTGAGCGTCAGGTCTGCCAGTGCCTTTGGCACGCCTGGCGACGTAGGTACGCCGAAGGTCAGCGCGCCGCTGCCTGCCTTGACCAGAAACGAATCCGCATGGCCGTGGTAGCAGCCTTCGAACTTGACGATGCGATCACGCCCAGTGATGCCGCGTGCCAGTCGAATCGCCGACATCGTGGCTTCGGTGCCGGAGTTGACCATGCGCACCACTTCGCAGCTCGGCACCAGCTGCGCGATGGTTTCCGCCATCGTGACTTCGTGAGGATTCGGGATGCCGAAGGACAGACCATCACGCGCTGCATTGATGACGGCATCCAGTACGGTCGGATGGTTGTGCCCGACGATCATCGGCCCCCATGAGCCGACGTAATCGATGTAGCGATTGCCGTCGGCATCGAAGACGAAGGGGCCTTCCGCTCGCTGCGCGAAAAACGGTTCCCCGCCGACCGACTTGAAAGCGCGTACGGGAGAATTGACGCCGCCGGGCAAATGTTGCTGGGCGCGTGCAAACAGGGCGTGTGAGCGGTCGTTCTGCATGGTGCGGGAGTTGTCTGTGGGCATGGTGCGCGGCGGCGTGTCCGCGAAGAGGTGTCGAGCGTTTGGGTGCGGTGATCGCTTGCGCGACTACTGCGCCGAAGCGGGCTGGATGCCAGGTCCGAACTTCAGCACCGCGCCGTCCTGCAGCTTCAATTTTGCTGCTTGCCCTGCGTTGAGTTCCAGTACGTAGCGTGCCGGTGCGTTGCTGGGATAGGGTGGGCAGCCATCGCCGAGGGAGCACGGCGGCACGTCACGCTGCTGCGAAACCAGCTTGTGGTTGTCGTCGAAATACAGGATGTCGAGCGGGATCTTGGTGTTCTTCATCCAGTACGACTGTGGTGCCTGCACGTCGTGGATGAAGATCATTCCGTGGTCTACGGCCATGCTGTCGCGGAACATCAGACCGCGCTCACGCGCTTCTTCGGTGTTGGCGATCTCGACGTTGTAGCGTTTGCCGCCAAGCTCGACCCAGGACTGGCCTGCGGCGGCACAGCCAGACAGCGCGAGTGCGCAGGGCAGGAGTAAGGCGAGACGGCGC
This sequence comes from Pseudomonadota bacterium, assembly GCA_018242365.1. GTDB lineage: Bacteria > Pseudomonadota > Gammaproteobacteria > Xanthomonadales > Xanthomonadaceae > Thermomonas. The sequence goes on along the minus strand of JAFECB010000023.1, from coordinate 544 downwards.
ATGCAAAGCTCCAGATGAGGGTGAAGGCGGCACCTTGCGCGCAGCGCGCGTGCGGCGTCAAGGCACTGGCAGGTCGAAACAGGGTGACGTGCGGCCGTCGATGCACGGATGCGGCGAAGCGTCAAGACTATCCAATGCGCGGGAAGGAGGGCAAACTGTGCGGCCCTGCTGAGGCGGCCTGTGTGGCTGGCGGGCGGGGGAAGAAAAAAGTCGCCCGACGGGCGTTGACAGGTGTCAAAACCCGTGTATGATGGGCGGCTCCCTCGGGCTGAACGGTTACGAGGATGGATGCGGCGCTGAGGCCAAATCCGTTGATCTTTGACAGTGTGCGCAGGTGACTTGTGCGGGCGTCTGGTAGTGGACAGTTGTCCAATTAGCAGACGTTCGATCAACACCATCAATTCAAAAGTATTCGTATGCGTCAGCGATGGCGTAGACACGTACAGCGAGTAATGGAGTTGGGCGATCTCTGCACTCAAAGCATAGGGAAGCAATTCCCGAAAACTTCAAGTGAAGAGTTTGATCCTGGCTCAGAGTGAACGCT
>JAFECB010000022.1 GCA_018242365.1 Pseudomonadota bacterium | reverse complement strand
GCGCTGGCCAAGGCCGTGAAGTACGTGCTGGGCGCGCCGCCCGCTGCCGGCAAGGGCGGTGACGACGACAAGGCCAAGGAGCTGGCCGATCAGCGCGCCGCCGAGGCCCGCAAGAAGGCTGCCGATGCCAACAAGAAGCAGCCTCCGAACGGCAAGGACGTCGGTCTGGACTCCGACAAGGCTGGCGGCGGCAAGGGCGGCGACGTGGATGTTTTGCGCCTGTCGCAGGACAAGTTCGCAAAACTGGACGAAGAGACCAAGGCCAAGTTGCGTGGCGACACCATCTGATATAAGATCAGCGGACCGTCGGGGGCCCTTCGGGGCCCCTTTTCATTGAAAGGAGCCTTCTATGACACAAGAGATCGATCTCGAATCGGTCCTTCGCTCGTACTTCCGCGTGGACCCCGAAAAGCCCGTGGGGCTGACCATGTGGGCCAACAACGAAGGCCGCATCGTGGCCAAGATCGGCACCGGCGTCGACGCCCCTGAGTACATCGTGTTCGGGAACAACGTCTGCCAGTACCCCCCGCCCAAGCCTCCGACGCAGCGCGCCGCAGTTCAGGGTTTTGATGCACACAAAGGCATGGGAGAACGCTGATGACCACCCCGACCGAATTCGTCCTCTGGCTCAACGGCGCTGCTGGCGTCATGGGCGAGGCCCCCACGCCCGAGCAGTGGGAGGCGATCAAGGAGAAGATGAATGAGTCGCTCGGCTTCCTCGCGGCCAAGAAGCTGCTGGAGCGTGCGGAGGACCAGATCGTCCGCGACCGCGAGATCGAGGCCAAGCGCAAGGAAGAGGCGCAGATGGCCAAGCTGCAGGCGGAAATGGCCAAGTCGATGTTCGACTCGCAGCTGCGCCAGCAGAAGCTCGACCGCGAGAAGATGTACGGCGTGATCAAGCGCCCGAACCTGATCGGTGACCCACTCCTGATCGGCGCTGGCGAGCCCGCCAAGGTCATGGGCCTGTACGACTCGGCACTCTCCCCCAAGGCCTCGTGCGTGTCGGACAAGTCTGACGACCGTATGGACGCTCTGGCCATGGCGGTGAACTACGCGAAGGAGGCAAAGTGAACTCAAACGACCTGATGTATTACTTGAAGGGGTTCGTGGACCTGACGAACGAGCCTCCTTCGCGCGACCAGTGGGGGATCATCCGCGCGAAGGTGAAGGAAGCCTCCCCCGTCGAGACGTTCGTGGTTGGCGCGCCGCCGATGCACAACCCCACCCACGACCCACGTCCGTTCACGTTCATCGACCCCTCTAAGCTCCCGCCTCTGGGCCCCTTCGCCCCAACGAGTGGCGATTGTGGTTGCGGCGGCACAACACCTGCGGGACAATCCAGAGTTGGAGGCGGTTGAGGTCTGCAGGCGGTGCAACCTCAACATTTTGGGAGGGCAGCAACTGCCCTCCCATTTTTTCGTCTATACTTCCGGCAACATTCGGCAGCAGACCCGACAGCTCTGCGGAGACCGGCCTCCTTAAAAGTCGACCTGCGCTGGCCCCAGAGCGTGATCTGAGAGCAATCAACGGTTTGACTTCCACATCCCCTGCCTGAAGGAGGCACAAGATGCTTACCAATTTCGCACTGCTCACCAACGAGCAGAAGACCGTCTGGTCGATGGACACGTGGCGCATGGCCCGGAACTATTCCTTCGTGAACAAGTTCCTCGGCAATGGCTCGAACTCCATGATCCAGCACATCACCGAGCTGAAAAAGTCCGAGAAGGGCGCCCGCGCAGTCATCACGCTGCTGGCCGACCTCGAAGGCGACGGCGTTGCTGGTGACCGTACGCTGGAAGGCAACGAAGAGGCGATGAAGTCGTACGATCAGGTGATCCGTATCGACCAACTGCGCCACGCCAACCGCCACGAAGGCCGCATGGCCGACCAGAAGTCGGTCGTCGAGTTCCGCAACAACAGCCGCGACGTGCTGGCCTACTGGCTGGCTGAACGTATCGACCAGCTGGCGTTCCTGACCCTGTCGGGCGTGAGCTACGCGATGCGCAACAACGGCGCTGCGCGCGTGGGTTCGGACTTCCCGTTCCTCGAGTTCGCTGCTGACGTGTCGGCCCCCACCAACCTGCGCAAGATGCGCTGGAACGGCACCAGCAAGACGCTGGAAACCAACGGCGCCACCAGCGCCATCACCACGTCCGACACCCCCATGTGGGAGCTGTTCGTGCAGCTGAAGGCCTACGCGAAGGACCAGTACCTGCGCGGCATCAAGGGCGAGGGCGGCGACGAGGTGTTCCACGCCTTCCTGACCCCGCAGGCGATGGCCAAGCTGAAGCTGGATCCCACCTACATGCTGAACGTGCGCCACGCACAGAAGCGTTCCGGTGAGAACCCGCTGTTCAGCGGCGGCGAAGCGGTCATGATCGACGGCATCGTGTTCCACGAGTACCGCAACGTGTACAACACCTCGGGCGCTGCCAGCGGCTCGAAGTGGGGTGCCGCCGGTAACGTTGACGGCTGCCAGATCCTGTTCTGCGGCGCCCAAGCGCTGGCCATGGCCGACATCGGCAACCCCGAGTGGGTCGAGAAGGGCTTCGACTACGAGAACCAGCAGGGCATCTCGACGGGCAAGATCCTCGGCTTCCTGAAGCCGAAGTTCAACTCGATCTATGCCGGCAACACCACGCAGGACTTCGGCGTGATCTCGGTGTACGTCGCCCAGTAATCGGGACCACCCGCAACTCGCAACTTCCTAAGGAGAAATTCCATGGCTCAGAAACTTGCGGCTCGCGGTGGTCAGTACCCGATCACTGCCGAGTTCACTTTCGATGTGGCAAACGACACCATGAAGAACG
>JAFECB010000021.1 GCA_018242365.1 Pseudomonadota bacterium | reverse complement strand
TTGACAAACGGCATCGACCTGTTTGCATCATTGTCCGCGGCCGCGCTTGGCGGCCGTCGTCGTTTCCGGAGAGTACCGTGGAATTCCGCACCATCATCGAACCGTTCCGCATCCAGTCGGTCGCCCCGCTGAAGATGACGACGGAGGCGCAACGCCAGCACGCCGTGGCAGCCGCCGGCTACAACCTGTTCAACCTGCATTCCGAAGACGTGCTGATCGACCTGCTGACCGACTCCGGTACCGGTGCGATGAGCCGCGACCAATGGGCAGCGATCCAGCACGGCGATGAATCCTACGCCGGCAGCCCGTCCTACGACATCTTCCGCAAGTCGGTGCAGGACCTGTTCCCGTTCAAGCACGTGATCCCGACCCACCAGGGCCGTGCCGCCGAAAAGATCCTGTTCACCGTGCTCGGCGGTGGCGGCAAGACCTTCCCGTCCAATACCCACTTCGACACCACCCGCGCCAATATCGAATACACCGGCGCCGAAGCCGTCGACCTGGTCATCCCCGAAGGCCGCGATCCTTCCAGCCAGCACCCATTCAAGGGCAACCTCGACATCGCCGCGCTGGACGCCTACCTGACCCGCAACGCCGGAAGGGTGCCGGTGGTGATGGTGACCATCACCAACAATTCCGGTGGTGGCCAGCCGGTCAGCCTCGCCAACCTGCGCGAGGTGCGCGCGACCTGCAACAAGCACGGCGTGCCGCTGTTCCTCGACGCCTGCCGGTTTGCCGAGAACGCCTGGTTCATCCGCCAGCGCGAACCGGGCCAGCAAGACCGTAATGTCGCCGACATCGTGCGCGAGATGGCCTCGCTGGCCGATGGCATGACCATGAGCGCGAAGAAAGACCCGATGGGCAACATCGGCGGCTGGCTGGCCCTCAACGACGACGCGATCGCCGAGCAATGCCGCAACCTGCTGATCCTGACCGAAGGTTTCCCCACCTATGGCGGCCTCGCCGGGCGCGACCTCGAGGCGCTGGCGCAGGGCCTGAAGGAAGTGGTCGACCACGACTACCTGCGCTACCGGATCCGCTCCACCGCCTATCTCGGCGAGGCGCTGCTGAAGATCGGGTTCCCGTTGGTGCAACCGGTCGGTGGCCACGCGGTCTATCTGGATGCGCGCGCCTTGTTGCCGCATATCCCGCCACTGCAGTATCCGGGCCAGTCATTGGCGGTGGCGCTGTACGAAGCCGGTGGTATCCGCGGCTGCGAGATCGGCACGGTGATGTTCGGTCGCCACCCCGACGGCAGTGAAAGCGCGGCGGCGATGGATCTGGTGCGACTGGCGATCCCGCGCCGCACCTATACCCAGAGCCATATCGACTACGTGATCGAAGTCTGCGAGCACGTGGTCGGCACCGCCAAGGACCTGCGCGGCTACCGGATCGTGGCGGAACCGAAGCAGTTGCGGCATTTCACCGCGCGCTTCGAACCGCTGGCCTGAGCGAGAACCGCACCGACCGGCCCACTTCGGGCCGGTCAGTCGCCCGTTGCGATGGTCTCACCGCGGAGGACGGCGAAGCCGTCGGCGTCGCGCAGCGCCGGGAAGCGCTCGCGATGGGCCAGCAGTTCCGTCGCCTGCAGGGTGGCGGTCGCCACCACTTCCTCGTCCATGCACTCACTGAGGGGATGGCCGAGGAAATCGATCACCGCGCTGTCGCCGCTGTAGTGCAAGCCGTTGCCGTCGGTGCCGACGCGGTTGACGCCGACGACGAAACTCAGGTTCTCGATGGCGCGTGCGCGCAGCAGGGTCTTCCACGGATAGGCACGCGCAGATGGCCAGTTGGCGACGTACACGGCCAGATCGTAATCAGCCTGCCCCGCTTGCGCAGGATCGAAACGGTTGCGTGCGAACACCGGGAAGCGCAGGTCATAGCAGACCTGCAGCAGGATGCGCCAGCCACGCCACGTCACCACCACGCGCTGATGGCCCGGCGCGTAGCGTTCGTGTTCGCTGGCGAACGAAAACAGGTGGCGCTTGTCGTACCACGCCATGCCGCCATCCGGCGTGGCGAACAGCATGCGGTTGAACACGCCGGCATCGGTGCGCAGTTGCACGCTGCCTGTGATGGCGGCATCGAGTTTGGCCGCCTGTTCGCGCAGCCAAGCCACGGTCGCACCATCCATGCCCTCGGCACTGCCAATTGCATCGTTCGAGAACCCGCTGGTGAAGGTCTCAGGCAGCACGATCAGGTCGGTACTGCCATGCAGTGGTGCGATCAGCGCACCGTAATGCGCGCGGTTGGCGGCAGGATCATGCCAGCGGGTTTCGCCCTGGATGATGGAAACGCGAAGGTCGTGCATGGCCGCTCCGGACGCCTGAATGATCGCGCCCGCAGTGTAGGGCAAGGCAGGTCAAGACCGCGTCGACTGCAACTGGATTCCAGACGTTGTCCTAGTTGCGGCCGGAACCAGGATCCCGGCGTTCGCCGGGATGACCGCATTGCATCAGGCCTGTCGCGGAATTCAGGTCTTCGTCGGATCAGGCACGAAGCGCAGCACATTGCCGTTGATGCAATAGCGCTTGCCGGTCGGCGGCGGGCCGTCGTCGAATACATGGCCGAGGTGGATGCCGGAACTGGTGCTGCGCACTTCCACGCGATGCATGCCGTGGCTGTCGTCCTGCAGGAATTGCAGCGCACCCGGCATCGGCTCGAAGAAACTGGGCCAGCCGCAGGCGCTGTCGAACTTGGCATCGCTGCGGAACAGGGCGGCGCCGCTGATCGGGTCGTAATAGGTGCCGGGGCGGTATTCGTTCAAGTTGGCACCGGTGCCGGGCAGCTCGGTGCCACTCTCGAAGGCGATCTGCTGCTGCGCTGCGGTCAGCATGTGGAAGCCCAACCACTGCCAGAACTTCTGCGGATCGCCCGGATAGCCGGTGAAGCGCGAGACTTCCTTGCCGTCCTTGAACAGGACGATCGTCGGCGTCGCCAGCAAGGTCTTCGTCAGTGTCCAGCCGCTTGGCGCCTGTTGCGAGCGGGTGCGCACGAACGGCACGGTGGCATTCCAATGCTTCAGTACGTCGGCTTCGAAACGCTCGCAATACGGGCAGTCCTCGGCTTCGTACACCACCAGTTGCGCAGCGCGCGCCAGACTCGCCCCATCCAGCGGGGCATAGGCGGTGCCGGCGGCGGCGAGGCCGTATTTGACGCCGGTGCCACCCAGACCGCAGTACCCGTTCGGGTTCTTCAACAGGTAATCCTGGTGCGATTCCTCGGCACGGTTGTAGTGGCGCACCGGCAGGATCTCGGTGGTGATCCGACCGTAGCCTGCATGCGTGAGGTTGCGCTGGTAGATATCGCGGCTTTGCTCGGCCAGGGTCTTCTGCTGGTCGTTGGTGTAGTAGATCGCGCTGCGGTAATTGCTGCCGAGGTCATTGCCCTGCCCGCCGACCTGGGTCGGGTCATGGTTTTCCCAGAACGCCGCCAGCAGCGTCATCAGGTCGAGTTTCTTCGGGTCATAACGCACCCGCACCACCTCGGCATGGTTGCGCGCATGGCTGCGGCGGCTGCGGATCCGGTCTTCCTGATCCAGCACGTCGCGGTAGTTCACCTGCGGTGCATCGCCACCGGCATATCCCACTTCGACCTCGGCAACGCCGGGCACGCCGCGCAGGCGCTTTTCCGCGCCCCAGAAACAGCCCATGCCGAAATAGATGTCCTGCAAATGGCGTGCGTCCACGGGTGTGTCTCCGGTCGAGGGCGGGCTGGCATGCAGTGCACGCCAACCCAGCAAGGCTGCGGCGCCCGTCAGCAGCATGGCAAACAACAGGGCGATCAATTTTTCGGTGCGCACGGCGGCCTCCCGAGGGGCGTTGCCTACATATTGGACAATCGTTGGATGGCGCGGTTCACGGTGTCATCGTTCTTGGCGAAACACAGCCGCAACAGGCGCTGGCCCGCGGGCGGCGCGGCGTAGAACGGCGACAGCGGGATGCCGGTCACGCCGTGTTCGATGGTCAGCCAGCGGGCGAATTCGAGATCGGGCAAATCGCTGACCGCCGAGTAATCGACCAACTGGAAATAGCCACCCGGTACCGGCAGCGGTTTGAGCTTGGTCGCCAGTAGCTGAGCACGAAAGCGATCGCGCTTGTCCTGGTAGAACGCACCGAGGGTTTCGAAGTGCTGTGGTTCCTGCTCGATCATCTCGGCGAAGGCATGCTGGGCCGGGTTGAAGCTGCAGAACACGTTGTACTGGTGGACCTTGCGGAACTCGGCGGACAGCGCCGGCGGCGCGATGCAATAACCGAGCTTCCAGCCGGTGCAGTGGTAGGTCTTGCCGAAGCTGGAAATGACCAAGGCGCGCTCGCGCAATTCGGGATAGCGCAGCACCGTTTCGTGCCGCGCACCATCGAACACGATGTGCTCGTAGACCTCGTCACTGAGCAGCAGGATATCGGTGCCGTGCAGCAAGTCGATCAAAGCCTGAATGTCGGCCGCGCTGAACATCGCGCCGGAGGGATTGTGCGGGCTGTTGATCATCAGCATCCGCGTGTTCGGGGTGATCGCCGCACGCACCGCATCCCAATCCGGCGCGAAGGTCACCGGATCCAGTGCGACGTGGATCGCGGTGGCACCGGCCAGGTCGATCGCCGGCTCGTAGCAGTCGTAGCAGGGATCGAGCACGATGACCTCCTCGCCCGCGCGCACCAAGCCGTGGATCGCATTGAAGATCGCCTCGGTGGCGCCGCTGGTGACGGTGATCTCGGCATCCACGTCGGGCCGCCAGCCGTAGCAGCGCTCGGTCTTGTCGGCGATGGCCTGGCGCAGCGCCGGGATCCCCGTCATCGGCGCGTACTGGTTGTGGCCAGCCTGCATCGCACGCGTCAGCGCATCAACCAGCCACGCCGGCACCGGGAAATCCGGAAAGCCCTGGCCGAGGTTGACCGCGCCGTGCTCGACGGCGAGCTGCGACATCACGGTGAAGATGGTGGTGGCGACCTTCGGCAATTTGGTTTCGACGTGCATCTCGATGGCTTCGTTGTGGGATTCCGGGAGTGTACGGAATCGCATCGCCATCCTCCGTGATGTCGGGCCATGCCGGTAGAATCGTCCGTCCATGTCTTGTGCCCAATCGTCCAGCCCCCCGCTCCTGCGCGTGCGCGATCTCGCGTTTTCACGCGACGAGCAGCCCGTGTTCGGGCCGCTGGAATTCACGGTCGGTGCCGGCGAGGCCTTGCTGGTGCAGGGCGACAACGGTGCAGGCAAGACCACCCTGCTGCGGGTGCTGGCAGGCCTGCTGCGCGCCGATGCCGGCACGATGGAAATCGAGTCGGCACTCGCCGATCAGCTGCGTCGCGCCAACCACATTGCCTACCTCGGCCATCTACCCGGGCTGAAAGCGGACCTGAGCGCGATGCAGAACCTGCGATGCCTGGGTGGCTTGCACGGCCAGCGAATCGGCCAATCCGTGGACGCCGCGATGGCCCTGGTCGGGCTTGCCGGATTCGAGGACGCTGCCGTGCGAACGCTGTCTGCGGGGCAGAAGAAACGGCTCGGGCTGGCACGGCTGTGGCTGTCGCCGGCACCGCTGTGGTTGCTTGACGAGCCCTATGCCAACCTCGATCTGGAAGGCATCCGCCTGGTCAATCGCATGGTCGAAGCGCATCTCGCCGAAGGCGGCGCGGCGCTGATCACCACTCACGGGGCCTATGCCGCACCGCCGGTGCGAACCCGGCTGCTGGAACTGCGGCGAGCTTCGGCATGATGCTGCAAGCCGCCCGCGCGCTGATGCTCCGCGATCTGCAGCTGCTGTGGGCGCGTCGTGGCGACGCCCTGCAACCGGCGCTGTTTGCGTTGTTGACGGTGGTGTTGTTCGCGCTGGCGCTCGGTGGCAATGCGAACTCACTCGCCCCGGTGGCCTCGGCGGTGCTCTGGCTGGCGGTGTTGCTGGCTGGCCTGTTGTCGCTGGACAGCCTGTTCCGTGGCGATCTGGAAGACGGATCGCTGGAGCAATGGATGCTGGCACCGGTGCCCTTGTGGTGGCTGATCCTGATTCGCACCCTGATGCACTGGCTGACCACCGCCTTGCCGGTGATCGTGGCGATTCCCTTGCTGGGGCAGCTGCTCTACCTGCCGCCGGCACAGCTTCCGACCTTGCTGGCGTCATTGCTGCTCGGCACACCGATCCTGAGCCTGCTGGGCGCGGTGGTCGCCGCGCTGACCGTGGGCATGCGCCGCGCCGGCATCCTGCTGGCCCTGCTGGCGTTGCCCTTGTATGTGCCGGTGCTGGTGTTCGGTGCAGGTGCTGTCTATGCCCAAGCGCAAGGGCTGGATGCCAGCGGTGCGCTGCTGTTGCTGGGTGCGGGCTTGGCTTTGGCGCTGCCCTTGGCACCACTGACGGCGGCGGCTGCACTGCGAATCGCCCATTCCTGATTCGGTCGCTGCGAGCGCGCTTCCTGCGCCGCCGATGCCGCATCCAGCCCATTCACAAGCTCGAATGCGCCTGGAAACCCCTTATGTCTTGAGATTCCTGTCGGCCATGGATGGATGGCAGCAAACGTCCGGATGGCGTCGTTCAGCCCTGCCATTGAGATGGATCAATGCATTCTTAACAAACCGGCTAGGACAATACGCGCACTGGCCACCCAGGCCGGTTCAAACTTTCCTTCGGAGTCTCCCCATGAAGTTCCGCCAGATTCTTCTCACCAGCGCGATTGCACTGGCCCTCTCCGCCTGCGGCCAGTCCAACGCGCCGGCCAGCGACAGCGCCGCACCGGCGGCTGCGCCCGCTGCCGAAGCCGCGCCAGCCGCCGCGCCTGAGGCTGCACCCGCTGCCGAAGCCGCACCGGCCGCTGCCAGCAAGCCCGCCACCGTGGCCAACTGCGCGACCACCATCGAAGCCAACGACCAGATGCAGTACAACGCCGATTCGATCACCGTGCCGGCCAGCTGCACCCAGTTCACCATCAACCTCAAGCATGTCGGGACCATGGCCGCCAACGTCATGGGCCACAATATGGTGATCGCTGCGCAGACCGACATGGAAGGCATCGATCAGGATGGCGCCGGGGTGACCCCGGACCACGTCAAGGCCGACGACGCCCGCGTGATCGCGCATACCAAGGTGATCGGCGGTGGTGAATCCACTTCGATGACCTTCGACGTGGCCAAGATCAAGACCGGCGGCCCGTTCAAGTTCTTCTGCAGCTTCCCCGGCCACATGAGCCTGATGCAGGGCAGCATCCAGGTCCAGTAATGGCGTTCGGGGCGACATGCCCCGCGCTGCTGACGATGACGGGGTCGCGCGCAAGCCGGCCCCGTTTTCATGACAGATTCCAAGCCGATGCTACAGATCCGGATTCAACGTACGCAGGCGTGGACTGGTATCCTAGGCAGATAGCCCGCGGCGGCATGCGCGCCGCCTTCGCACAGGCCACGATGTCCCCGCTGATCCGCTGGTTCCACAAACTCGGCTCGCCGCCGTATTTCGATGCGTTCGCCACCCGATGGGCGCCCTGGGCCTATCTGTCGGGCCTGCTGGCGATCGCGATCGGCGTGTACGGCGCGCTGTGGCAAGTCCCCGCCGACTACCAGCAGGGCGACAGCTTCCGCATCCTCTACATCCATGTGCCCTCGGCATGGATGAGCATGGGCATCTTCGCCCTGATGGCGCTGTATTCCGCGATTGCGCTGGTGTGGCGGATCAAGCTCTGCGAGATCCTCGCGATGGCCTGTGCGCCCACCGGCGCGGCGTTCACTGCGGTCACCCTCGCCACCGGATCGATCTGGGGCAAGCCGATGTGGGGCACCTGGTGGAGCTGGGACCCGCGCCTGACCACCGAACTGATCCTGCTGTTCCTCTATCTGGGCGTGATGGGCCTGTACGCCGCAATCGACGACCGCCGCAATGCAGCCCGCGCCGCCGGCCTGCTCGCCATCGTCGGAGTTGCCCTGCTGCCGGTGATCCGTTGGTCGGTGGTGTGGTGGAACTCGTTGCACCAGGGCCAGACTATCGTCCTGTTCGGCAAATCGCACATGGACCCGAGCATGCTGCCGCCGCTGTGGTGGATGATCGCCGGCACCCATATGTGGTTCGTCGGTTCACTGCTGGCGCGTGCGCGCGCGGACAACCTGCGCCGCGAAGCCGGCAAGCACTGGACCACCCGGCTCGCCTGCGGGGACACGCCATGAGCTACCGCGACTATGTGATGGCCGCCTATGCGGTGTTCGCCGTGATGCTGCTGTGGGACTACGTCGTGCCCAAACTGCTGCTGCGTGCGTCGCTGCGTGCCATTCGCCAACGCGAACGGCGTGCACTGGCGGCACAATCCCCATCCCCCGACGCACCGCTGTCGCGCGATTGAGCCTCACCCATGCACCCGACCCGCAAGCGTCGCCTGATCCTCGTCATCGCCCTGCTCGCCGCCGCCGGCATTGCCACCGCGCTGGCCGCACTGGCGCTGCAACGCAACGCGGCCTACCTGTATACACCGCACGAAGTACTCGACGGCAGCGCCGGCAGCGGCGTGAGCAGTGGGCAATCACGCTTCCGCCTTGGCGGCATGGTCGCTGCGGGTTCGTTCAAGCGTGCGCCCGGTTCGATGGAGGCGCATTTCCTGGTCGATGACGGCGATGCCAAATTGCCGGTGGTCTATACCGGCATCCTTCCCGACCTGTTCCGTGAGAACCAGTCGGTGGTCGCCACCGGCCGCATGCGCGGTGGCGTGTTCGTGGCCGAGGAAGTGCTGGCCAAGCACGACGAGACTTACATGCCGAAGGAAGTGGCCGACAAGATGGCCGAGGCGCATCAGCGACACCATGTGCAGGCCGCACCGGCGGAGGCGACTCCGTGAGTCGCACGCGTGCATGCGGGACGGGTGACAACCATGCTGCCTGAACTCGGCCAGGTCATCCTCGCGCTGGCCCTGCTGGTCGCCCTGATGCAGGCACTGCTGCCACTGTTCGGCGCGCACCGCAACGACACCGCGCTGATGGCCGTTGCGCGGCCCGCGGCCTACCTGCAGTTGCTGCTGGTCGGGCTGGCCTTCGCGATCCTCGCGCATGCCTTCGTGATCGGCGATTTCTCGGTGAAATACGTCGCCGACAATTCCAATTCGCTGCTGCCGACGATCTACCGCTTTACCGCCGTGTGGGGCTCGCACGAAGGCTCGCTGCTGTTGTGGGCGCTGGTGCTGGCGATCTGGACTGCCGCAGTGGCGCGCTATTCGCAGGCCTTGCCACTGCCGACGGTGGCGCGCGTGCTCGGCGTGATGGGGATCGTGGCGGTGGGCTTCCTCGCCTTCCTGATCTTCACCAGCAATCCGTTTGCACGCATCCTGCCCGCTGCCGGTGACGGCAACGACCTCAATCCGCTGCTGCAGGATCCCGGCCTGATCGTGCATCCGCCCATCCTGTACGCCGGCTACGTCGGCTTCTCGGTGCCGTTTGCCTTCGCCATCGCATCCCTGCTGGAGCGCCGCATCGACGCACAGTGGCTACGCTGGACGCGGCCGTGGACCAATGCCGCCTGGGCCTTCCTCACCCTTGGCATCGCGCTGGGCAGTTGGTGGGCCTATTACGAACTGGGCTGGGGCGGCTGGTGGTTCTGGGATCCGGTCGAAAACGCCAGCTTCATGCCATGGCTGGTCGGTGCCGCCCTGATCCATTCGCAGGCCACCACCGAAAAACGCGGCAGCTTCGGCGGCTGGACCCTGTTGCTGGCGATCGCTGCATTCTCTCTGTCACTGCTCGGCACCTTCCTGGTGCGCTCCGGCGTGCTGACCTCGGTCCACGCGTTCGCCGCCGATCCGGGACGCGGCCTGTTCGTCCTGATCTTCCTCGGCATCGTGATCGGTGGCTCGCTGGTGTTGTATGCGCTGCGTGCGCCGGACACCGAGATCGACGCCAAGCCCTTCGCCACCCGTTCGCGCGAAACCTTGCTGCTGGTCAACAACCTGCTGCTGACCACCGCCTGCGCAATGGTGTTGCTGGGCACCCTGTATCCACTGCTGGCCGATGCACTGGAGCTGGGCAAGATCTCGGTCGGCCCGCCCTACTTCGCGCTGATGTTCCTGCTGCTGATGGCACCGCTGGTCGCGCTGGTACCGCTGGGGCCGTTGGCGCGCTGGCAACGGGATGATTTGCGCAAACCGCTGCGAATGCTCGCGCCGTGGGCCGCGCTGGCCGCGATGGCCGGGCTGATCGCCTACTTCACGGCCCCCCAGGGCCAATGGAAAGTCGCGGCCGGCGTGCTGGGCGCGGTCTGGGTCGCCGCCGGCACCTTGCGCTTCACCTGGGTGCGGCTGAACGCCAGTGGCCGCATGACCCGTGAAATGCTCGGCATGAGCCTGGCCCATCTCGGCATCGCCGTGTTCCTGATCGGCGCGCTCCTGGTCGAAGGCCTGGGCCAACAACGCGAACTGGCGGTGCGTGCGGGCGACACCGTCACGCTCGGCCAGCACGCCTTCCGGTTCGAGGGCATCAAGGAAGTGCGCGGCCCCAACTACGTGTCGGACTACGCCACCGTCCACGTCCTGCAGCATGGGCGCGTGCTCGCCACCTTGCATCCCGAGAAACGCCGCTACCTCGCCGGTGGCCAGGTCATGACCGAATCCGGCATTGCACCGGGGCTGCTGGGCGATAGCTACGTCGCCATCGGCGAATCACTGGGCAATGACAGCTGGGCGATGCGCCTGTACTTCAAACCCTTCGTGCGCTGGATCTGGGGCGGCGCCTTGCTGATGGCACTGGGTGGCGCGGTCACCGCCAGCGACAAACGCTTCCGCCTGCGCGCGACCGCCGCACGCAGCGCAGATGCCCCTGCCGCGACCGCGAGCGAATCGGGCCACGGAGCCACCGCATGAAGGCCACGCGCTGGCTGCCGTTGGCCGCCTTCCTCGTCCTCGCCGCGCTGCTGGCCGCAGGCGTGTGGATGAGCCGCAAGCCGGATCGTGATGCCCTGCCCTCGGCCTTGCTCGGCAAGCCGGCACCGGCGTTTGCCTTGCCGGTGCTGCACGATCCCGGCTACACGGTGGCGCTCGCCGACCTCAAGGGCAAGCCCTTCCTGCTGAATGTCTGGGGCAGTTGGTGCGTCGAGTGCCGGGTCGAGCATCCGGTATTGACCCGTTTCGCGGAAACCAAGCGCCTGCGCGTGGTCGGCTTCAACTGGAAAGACGAACGTGCCGACGCGCTGCGCTGGCTGGAACAGTTCGGCAATCCCTACATGGTGGTGGTGGCCGACCAGGACGGCCGCGCCGCAATCGATTGGGGCATCTACGGCGCGCCCGAGTCCTTCCTCGTCGATGACAAGGGCATCATCCGCTGGAAGCACGTCGGCCCGCTTAGCGATGCGATCATCCAGACCCAGTTGCTGCCGACCCTGACCAGGATCGAGGCCGAACGATGAGTCGCGCCGCCATCGCCATCCTGGCCCGACTCCTGCTGATCGCTCTGCTCTGGTCGCCAGCGCTGCCCTCCTTCGCACAGGCCAATCAACAGGCCGACGCCGCGCCACTGCACTTCAACACGCCGGCCGAGGAAGCCCGCTTCCACGATCTCACACTGCAACTGCGCTGCGTGATGTGCCAGAACCAGTCGCTGGCCGATTCGCACGCCTTGATCGCCCTGCAACTGCGCCGCGAAGTCCTTGATCTGATGCGGCAGGGCCGCAGCGATGACGAGATCAAGGCCTTCCTGGTGCAGCGCTACGGCGAGTTCGTGCTGTACAAGCCGCGGCTGGAAGAGCGCACTTGGCTGCTTTGGGCGGGTCCCATCGTCATCCTGCTGTTCGGCGCAGGCTTGTTGACCGTCTCCATGCGACGGCGCAGGAGCGCGAGTTACGTCTCCGACATTGACGAGCAGGAATGGTGATGACCAGCTTCCTCGTCATCGCCGCCTTGCTCGGCGTCCTCGTGTTTGCGCTGTTGCTGCGTCCCTTGTGGGCGCACGAACGCCTGGTCGCACTCACCGTCGGCGTGCTCGCGCTGGCGTCGGCGGGCTTGCTGTACCAACTGGTCGGCACCCCGCGCGCGCTGAATCCGGCTATCGTGCGCGGGCCGCAGACCTTGGCCGAGGGCATCACCCAACTCGAAGCGGCGCTGCGCGAGCATCCCGACCAGACCGAAGGCTGGGTGCTGCTGGCCCGCGCCTACCAGAGCGAAGGGCGGACGGCGCAAGCACGTGACGCGCTGGACAAGGCAGCAAAACTGGCACCGAATGATCCGGACATCCTCGTCGAAGCCGCACAGGCACGGGCGAATGCCGATCCCGGACGGCATTTCGACGCAACGGCAGTCGCCCTGCTGCAGTCGGCCCTGCAGGCCAACCCTGCCCATCAACGTGCACGCTGGTTCCTCGGCGTCTGGCAACGCCAGTCCGGTCAGAGTGCGCAGGCCGCCGCCACCTGGACGCCCCTGCTCGACCAGGTGGATGCACGCACGGCGTCCAGCCTGCGCGAACAGATCAACCTCGCCCGAGAAGATGCCGGCCTGTTCCCGCTGCCGCCACCTGCCGCCCCCAAGCCCTTGCTCACCGCCGAGGTCGCGCTGGATCCCTCGCTGGCGGCACGCCTGCCCGCCACTGCCCGCATCTTCGTGATCGCGCGCCAAGTCGGCGGATCGCCGATTCCGGTGGCCGCGCAGAAACACGCCATCGGTGAGCTGCCGCTCACGGTCGCACTGAGTGATGCCGACAGCCCGATGCCCAATCTGAAACTGTCGCAGGTCCGCCAGATCGAGCTATCGGCACGGGTGTCGCTGGATGGCACTGCCAGCCCTGCTCCGGATGCACCGGCCTCAGCCGTGGTCCAGGTCACACTGCCGACCAGTGCGCCGGTGCGCTTGCTGATCAAGGCGCGCTGACACCCACGCTTTCGGCAACAGGCAACGCCGCAGCCGCGCTATGCCGTCATGCCCAACCGGTATGACCCGATGCCCGCGCAGGGACGATCATGGTGCATCGCGCAAGTCTCTGTGTTTGCCATGACCGAGTTCATCCCGCCGGGTACCCAATGGTTCAAGCTGCCTTCGCCGTTTCCGATGAAGCGCGGCGGTGCGCTGCACGCTGCGCGGCTGGCCTATGAAACCTGGGGCGCGCTCGATGCCGGTGGCGGCAATGCCATCCTGATCTTGCCCGGCATGTCGCCGGATGCGCACGCCGCTTCGCATCCCGGCAATCCGGCACCCGGCTGGTGGGAATGGATGATCGGCCCCGGCAAACCGATCGACACCGATCGCTGGTTCGTCATCTGCGTCAATCCGCTCGGCAGCTGCAAAGGCAGCACCGGCCCGGCATCACTGAATCCGGACACCGGCGCACCCTATCGGCTCGACTTCCCTGAACTGTCGATCGAGGACGGCGCCGACGCGGCGGCCGCGCTGGTGCAGGGCCTCGGGATCGAACGGCTGGCCTGCGTGGTCGGCAATTCGATGGGCGCGATGAGCGCGTTGTCCCTGCTGGATCGTCATCCCGGCATCGCCCGCACCCACATCAGTGTCTGCGGTGCCACCCATGCCCTGCCGTTTTCGATCGCGATCCGTTCCCTGCAACGCGAGGCGATCCGCAACGATCCGGATTGGAACCACGGTCAATACGACGACGCCGGGCGCTACCCGGAAAACGGCATGCGGATGGCGCGCAAACTCGGCGTCATCACCTACCGTTCGGCGCTGGAGTGGGACGGCCGTTTCGGCCGCGTGCGGCTGGACGCCGATGATCGTGACGTCGATGCGCCGTTTGCCGCCGAGTTCGAGGTCGAAGGCTATCTGGAAGCCCACGCCCGCCGCTTCGTGCATCGCTACGATCCCAACAGCTACCTGTACCTGAGCCGATCGATGGATTGGTTTGATCTGGGTGAGGCCGCCAATGGCAACGCGATCCATACCTTGTCGCGGCTGCGCGGCATCGAACGGGCGCTGGTACTGGGCGTCAAGACCGACATCCTGTTCCCGATCCAGCAACAGGAAGAAATCGCCAACGGCCTGCGTCGCGCCAGTGTTGAAACCCGCTTCCTGCCGCTACCCTCGCCGCAGGGCCATGATGCCTTCCTCGTCGATGCCGACCGCTTCGCACCCGCCATCACCGGCTTCCTGCGCACGCTGTCGTTCATCGCAATGCCCGCCGAAAAGGTCGCATAGCGGAGCGACTCCGCTATACTGCGCGTCCGCGCCGGAGTGGCGGAATCGGTAGACGCAGCGGACTCAAAATCCGCCGCCCTTAAAAGCGTGTGGGTTCGAGTCCCACCTCCGGCACCAGCATCGGGCCAGACCTTGTCGTCTGGCCCTTTTGCCTTCAGGGGAAGGCTCCGACCGCGGCCGCGACGCAGTACACTCGGCCGCGATGGATACCTCGCCTCCCTGCATCGAACCTTTGCCGGTGGATTTTCCCGGCCGGGCCAAATTCATTGATCGAATCGATGCCAGCGTCGCGCTGCGTGAACCACGTGCGGTGACCTCCGCACTGCGTCACGCACTCTCGGAATTGATCCGTGATGCCGAGATTGTGCTGCCCGCGCAAGTGCATGCGCCCATCGTCGAGCATTACGCGCGGCGCGAGTTGTATCGAAGCCCGCAGCATGGCTACAGCGTGGTGGCGATGACCTGGGGCCCCGGACAAGGCACGCCGCTGCACGACCATTCCGGCCTGTGGTGCGTGGAAGGTGTCTGGCAAGGCGAGCTCGATATCACCCAATTCGAGCTGGTCGAACAACAGCACGAACGCTATCGCTTTCTCGCCGCAGGTGGCTTGCATGCCGGTTGCGGCAGTGCCGGCAGCCTGATCCCGCCGCACGAGTACCACACCATCCGCAACGGCAGCCGGGATGCGATCGCGATCTCGCTGCATGTCTATCAGGCCCCGCTGGAGTCCTGCTCGCGGTTTGCCCCGCAAGAGGGGGACTGGTTCGTGCGCGAATGCGTGACGATGCGCACCGACGACTGCGTGCCGACTGCCAGTGCGGCCTGACGGCACAGGGAGCGTCTGGTCGATACGGAGGCTTCCACCGCTGACAACGCCTGGATGGAGTTATTCCGAGCTTCCTCTCAGACGTCGCCGGCCGTCTCGCCGAGCAGGCCTCGCACATGCGCGGCAATCGCCTGCGCCTGCACCCGTAATTCAGGGATGGCGATGCTTTCCCACAAGCTGCCAATCCGCATGGCACCCAGCACCAGCAGGGTGGGATCGGCCACGCCACGCGCATCAAAAACGCAACCCGGACCTTCGCTGGCGATGCCGATGCCGTGCGGCCCCGGCAGCAGCCGGCCACGGATGCGCAATGCCCCCAGCAAGGTGTCGGGCCGCAGATCGACATGGGTTTCGACACCGGTGGCATTGATGAGCCAGTCGGCGCGCAGCGTGCGCACTTCGTCCTCGTGTCGCGGAAGGCAGGTCACCTCGACACTGCCATCTGGCTGCGCCGTGGCGACCAGCATCCGTCCGGCCACCACTTCCAGTCGCCCGTTCTCACGCAAGCCATCGAGCGTCGCCGCGACTTGCGGCGCGATGCGGTGGCGGTGGATGTCCCAGTAGCGCACGACATGGCGCAGGAAGCGCCGTTGCTCGGCATGGCTGAGCGACAGCCACAGCAGCTGCCCGTAAGGCCGCAAGCGATCAAACACCCATTGCCAGGGCTCGCCTGCGGCGACAGCCTCGCGTGCCAGGGTCCGAACGCGGCGCAAGCGCGCGCGCAGGTCGAGTGACGCCAGCTCGCCGAGTGACGCCTGACCCGCACCCGGCCGTGCATGCTCCAGCGGCATCAGGCCATGCCGCGACAACACCCGGATGCGGCCGCGATGGCCCGCATGCACGAGCCCGAGCACCGCATCGACCATGCTCAAGCCCGAGCCGATGATGCAGACATCCGCCGTCCGGGGGATCGCAGTGACGGCCGGATAATCCCAAGCCTCGACCAGGCGCACCTCGCCGCGAAGCCGCGACGCCGGAATCCGACGCGGCATATTGCCCACCGCCAGCACCACGGCACGTGCAGTGAGCGTGCGACCCGAGGCCAGCTGCAACAGGTTGCCGGCATCGCCACGTCCGATATCGACCACCTGGTCGCGCAGCCAGCACAAGTCCGCATGCCGTGGCTGCGCCTGCAGGGTGTCACGCAGATAGCGGCCATAGTCACGCCGCGCGACGAACGAATCCGCCATTCCAGTGACATCGCTGCTTTCGCCGGAATCCGAAAGGTGGCGAAGGAAATGCCCCGAATCCTCCGCCAGTGCGCTCATGCCGGAGACAGGCACATTGAGCAGGTGCTCCGCTTGCGTGGTCGCGTAAGCTGCACCACGCGCCAACGCACTGGCTGGCTCGATGATGGCAATGCGCAGGCGCGAGTCGGAATCCGCCAGCAAGCGTATCGCCACCAACACGCCGGCTGCACCTCCTCCGACGATTGCGATATCGACGCCATCCAAGGCATCGGATTCAGCGGCCATGTCCAGTCCGAAGCAGAAACGACGCAGCATTATAGAAGGCTTGGACAGCCGCGCCGCGCGACCAGGACAGCCCCACTCCCGCACCCAGCGTGCAACTGGCCGACCGCGCTTCACCAGCCTTGCCGTAAAATCACGGCATATAGAACAATCATCTGGTGCGTGCGTGCATTGCTTGCGCCCACCACACTCCAGGAGCTGCCATGAAGAAAGAACTGCAAGCCCTGCTGCGCAGCAACCGCGACTGGGCCGATGGCATCACCAAGACCGACCCGACCTTTTTCGAACGCCTCTCGCAACAACAGACACCGAAATACCTGTGGATCGGCTGCTCGGATTCACGGGTGCCGTCCAACCAGATCCTCGGCCTCGATCCGGGCGAGGTGTTCGTCCATCGCAATATCGCCAACGTGATGGTGCATACCGACCTCAACAGCCTGTCCACCATCCAGTACGCCGTGGACGTGCTGAAAGTCCGGCACATCATCGTCACCGGGCATTACGGCTGCGGTGGCGTCGGTGCGGCGCTGGAAGGCACGCGGATTGGCCTGGCGGACAACTGGATCCGTCACGTCGCCGATGTCGTCCAGAAACACGCCGCGCTGCTGGATGCCCTGCCCCCCGCCGCGCGCTATCTCGCCCTGTGCGAGCTCAATGCCATCGAACAGGCACGCAATGTCTGCCTGACCACCATCGTCAGCGATGCCTGGAACCGCGGCCAGCCACTGGCCGTGCATGGCTGGGTCTATGGCCTCGACGACGGCCTGATCCACGAACTCGGCATGGACGTCCACGGCAGCGATGAGCTTGACGCCGTTTGCACGCAAGCGACGGACGCGGTGCTGGCGCGGCATCGCGCTGGCTGACGGCACCAGCCTTTTTCGACGTCTCGCCCATCAGCATTTGCTGAACAAGTGCCTGTTCGTCATCCGGGCGAACGCTGGGCTCCATTGTCCTGTGTCCGCATGAACGGATTGATTCGACATTCGTCGTTCAGTCGTGACACTCGACGACGCATCCGACCAGCATCGTCAGAAACAAAAAGCGGGCCGAAGCCCGCTTTTTATTGATGCCCGGGACAAGCTGACGCTTACGCGCCCTCGCCCTCGGTGACGGCCTTCATCGACAGGCGGATGCGGCCCTGCTTGTCGACTTCCAGCACCTTGACCTTGACCACATCGCCTTCCTTGAGCTTGTCGGAGACCTTCTCGACGCGCTCATTGGAAATCTGCGAAACGTGCACCAGCCCGTCCTTGCCCGGGGCAATGGTGACGAAGGCACCGAAGTCCATGATCTTGACGACCTTACCCTCGTAGATGTGGCCCGGCTCGACGTCCGAGGTGATCTGCTCGATGCGGGCCTTGGCGGCCTGACCGGCAGCGGCGTTGACCGAGGCAATGGTGATCGTGCCGTCGTCCTGGATGTCGATCTGGGTGCCGGTTTCCTTGGTGATGCCCTGAATCACCGAACCACCCTTGCCGATCACTTCGCGGATCTTGTCCGGGTGGATCTTGATGGTGATCAGGCGCGGCGCGTAGTCGGACAGTTCCGGACGCGGCGCAGTGATCGCCTTGGTCATCTCGCCCAGGATGTGGTGGCGGCCCTGCTTGGCCTGCGCCAGCGCGACCTTCATGATCTCCTCGGTGATGCCCTGGATCTTGATGTCCATCTGCAGGGCGGTGATGCCGGCGTCGGAACCGGCCACCTTGAAGTCCATGTCGCCGAGGTGGTCTTCGTCACCGAGGATGTCGGACAGGACGACGAAACGCTCGCCTTCCTTGACCAGGCCCATGGCAATGCCCGCCACCGGACGCTTCACCGGCACGCCGGCATCCATCAGCGCCAGCGAGCTGCCGCAGACCGAGGCCATCGAGGACGAACCATTGGACTCGGTGATTTCCGAGACCACGCGGATGGTATACGGGAACGCTTCCATGCCCGGCATCATCGCCAGCACGCCGCGCTTGGCGAGGCGGCCGTGGCCGATTTCGCGGCGCTTGGGCGCACCGAAGCGGCCGGTCTCGCCGACCGAATACGGCGGGAAGTTGTAATGGAACAGGAAGTGCTCTTTCCACTCGCCGGCCACGTCGTCCATGATCTGGCCATCGCGGGCGGTACCCAGCGTGGTGACGACCAGCGCCTGGGTTTCACCGCGGGTGAACAGCGCCGAGCCATGCACGCGCGGCAGCACGCCGACCTTGCAGGTGATCGGGCGCACGGTGTCGAGCGCACGGCCGTCGATGCGGACCTTGGTCGACAGCACGCTGTCGCGCAGGGTGCGGTATTCGAGTTCCTCGAACTCCGCCGCCATCGCGCCGGCGCTCCAGCCTTCCGCCTCGGCGCGGCCGGTCAGCGTCAGCATCACGTCCTTCTTCAGCGCAGAGAGCGCGTCACGGCGCTGCAGCTTGTCGCGGATCTGGAAGGCCTCGCCCATGCGGCCGCCCACGGCGTCCTGCATCGCGGCGACCATCGCGGCATCGCGCTCCGGCGCCTGCCAGGTCGACACCGGCGCACCGGCCTCGGTCACCAGTTCGTTGATTGCGTTGATCGCGATCTGCATCTGCTGGTGGCCGAACACCACCGCGCCGAGCATCACGTCTTCCGACAATTCCTTGGCTTCGGATTCCACCATCAGCACGGCGCCGGAAGTACCGGCGACGACCAGTTCCAGCTCGCTGGTCTTGAGCTCGCTGACCGACGGATTGAGCACGTACTGGCCGTTGATGTAACCGACCTTGGCGGCACCGATCGGGCCTTGGAACGGGGTGCCGCACAGTGCCAGCGCGGCGGACGCGCCAAGCAGGGCGAGGACATCACCTTCGACTTCTGGATTCAGCGACATCAGGGTCGCGATGATCTGGATTTCGTTGCGATAGCCTTCCGGGAACAGCGGGCGGATCGGGCGGTCGATCAGGCGACTGATCAGGGTTTCCTTCTCGGTCGCGCGGCCTTCGCGCTTGAAGAAGCCACCGGGGATGCGGCCACCGGCGTAGAACTTCTCCTGGTAATCCACGGTCAGCGGGAAGAAATCCTGCCCTTCGCGCGCCGACTTTGCGGCCACCGCGGTAACGAGCACTTCGGTGCCATCGACCTTGACCAGGACCGCACCACCGGCCTGGCGTGCGATTTCACCGGTCTCCAGGGTGACCTGACGGTTGCCGTACTGGAATGTCTTGCTGATCTTCGCCACTTCGAAATCCTTGACTGTGTTCACGTTGACGCTGGAGGCCCCTGCCTCCGGGCGCTGCACCGGAAGCGGTGCGGGAATGCGGGACGAGCCGCGAGAGAAAGGTGCCGCAAAAAAAATCGCGGCGCATGGAGTGCGCCGCGATTCGGGTTTGGATCAGCGACGCAGACCGAGCTTGCCGATCAGTGCCTTGTAGCGCTCGCCATCCTTGCGATGCAGATAATCGAGCAGGCTGCGGCGCTGGTTGACCATCATCATCAGGCCGCGCCGGCTGTGGTGGTCCTTCTTGTGCGCCTTGAAATGCTCGCCGAGCTGGTTGATGCGGGCGGTCAGCAGGGCAACCTGCACTTCCGGGGAACCGGTATCGTTGTCGCCGCGCTTGTGTTCTGCAATGACTTTGCTGGTATCGATGGACATGAATGCCTCGTAGTCGCGGAACCGGCAGGAACGCGGCCACGTGGCCCGCACCGCTCGGTCCGTCAGGGTGATGGAGAAAAATGCTCAATCGAGCCCGACAAGTATAGCGCGCGGAGTGTGTAACGGGCAAACCCGACTTTGGCGGCGGCCTTTGCCGGCATCACGGGCGATAGCTCCCTCAGCAAGCACACGCCATACGTTGTAGGAGCGCACCGCAGGGGCGCGACCTGCACCGACTGTCGCGCCCCTGCGGTGCGCTCCTACGGGACCAAGGTTTACCAGCAGCCCGATGTGGATGGGCTCTTGGTGCCAGCTTGGTTGACGGTCAAACTGCCGCATGAGTCGCCACTTTGCTGCCCGATAGGAGTTGCAGTGATCGTGTAGGTTTTTACACCGAGTCCAGACGAAGCAATCGAGTAGTACTTCAGTGCATCCGAATCACAGGTGAATGAAGTGGGACCCGGGTCATAAGTCAGCTTTGCCGTGTAATAGCGTTCCATCTGCTGCGCTGCCGCCAGTGCGCAGGCGGAACCAGCAGCACGTCGAGTCTTGCGCACATGATCGTTGTAGGTCGGATAGGCGATCGAGGCGAGGATGCCGATGATGACCACCACTACCATCAGCTCGATCAAGCTGAAACCGGACGCTCGGGTATTGCGCATGGGACGTTCCTCTAGCCTGCTCTGGCGGGCCTGAGATGGCCCCGACAATCCTGGTTCAACCACGGTGTGGATTCTGCTTCCGTCTTGCATCCATCGTTCCTGCTGATCGCATTCTCGCAGTGCGACACGCGCCGTCCCGGCAAAGCCGGGACGGCGCTTCGATCAGTCGTTGCGAACCTCACGCCACGACACGCGCTGCCAGCTCATGCCGAAGGTGCGTGCGCCCGACAGGCCCGAACTGCTGCCGTCGCCGCTGCCACCCACGATGATCTGACCCGGCAACAGCACCGGCAAGGTCGGCATGCCGACGCCGGTGTTGACGGAACCGATTGGCGCTCCACCGGCACCGGTGTCGTCCGTGGAACCGTCATTGTTCAGGTCGAACATCGACTTGCCGCCACTGGTGCCGGTGAAGGCATCGATGGCGTTGATGAAGCCGGTACCGTAAGCGTCGTCGCAGTTGGTGCCCACCGGCAACATGCTGGCGGTCACCATGAAGCTGCCATTGATCTGGGCATCCTGCACGATGCGTTCACCGCTGCCAGGCAAATCGACATACCAGCCCTTGGACGCGGTGGGCAAGGCGGATTTTGCCTCGAAGGACCGATAGCTGCCGGAGACGGTGATCGAACGCGCGGTCAGATCGCCCCGCGTATAGGTCGAGCCACTGTTGTCATCGATGAACCCGTACATGCTCTGAGCGGAGGTGTCATTCACGTCGTTGTTGACCAAATACTGGCCGGTACCGAAGAAGATCCAGCGCTTGTTGGTGGCGATATCCACGGCGACAGCCGGCGCCGCCGTGATCGGCTGCGGCGTACCGCTGGTCTTTTCAGCATGGAAGATCTTGGTGGCGGTCCAGGAGCCGGGGCTGGCGTTGGTCAGGTCGAACTTCCAGATATTGCCCTTCAGGTCGCCTGCATACACGTACACCAAGGTCTTGCCGTCGGCTGCGTAGATGCCGGTGGGCGCGAACAGGGCATTGCCGGTGGTGCCGTCGGTGGCAATTTCCTTGATCACCGCGCCCGTCTGCAGGTTGAGGACGATCAGCACGGCCTGGTCGTTGGTGCTGTTGGGACCATTACCCAGCACGACCGCCGGGGTGCTGGTGCCATTGCGCACCATGCCCATGATCGGCGCGCCGATCACATTCCCCATGTTGCTGGAGCTGGCACTTTCCCATTTCACGTCACTGGCGGAGAACGAGGCCGGCGTGGTCACATCCAGCGCGTACACGCCCTTGCCGCCACGGCCGAGGGTACCCACCAGATAGTTCTTGCCGGAGATGTAGGTATTCGGCGAGATCACCACCGGCCCATCGACGAAGAACTTGTGCTGATAGTCGCCACGGCTCAGGAGCGACAGATTGGCGAAGTTGATGATGTTCGGTACGTAGGCGAACAGCTCCTTGCCATTGGTGGCATCGAAGGCGTGCAACATGCCGTCGTTGGCGCCCACGTACAGGGTCTTGGTCGAAGGCTGATAGGCCGGCGAAGAGTCCACGATGTCGCCCAGCACGGTGGTGACGCGTGAACGCAGCAGGCCACCATTGCGCTCTTCCTTGCTGGGATCGCCCTTGATGTAATTGGCATTGTCCGCGCCGCTCACCTCGTAGTTGGCCGGGCCGACGCCACTGCGATCCAACGCACTGGTCTGGGTCGAGGTCGGGAACGTCGTACCGCTGGAGCCGTTGTAGGTGAACACATTGCGGCTGCCGTAGGCTGGAATCGAGGATGTCCAGGACGCGGTCGAACTCAAGCCGCCGCTATGGGTCACCGGATAGGCGGCGACCTTGCCGGTCCACAGGCTTGAGACATAGCTGGCCGCGAACACTTGCGAGCCGGTATTCAAGGAGGTGGAGTTGGTGGCCACGTTGGAGAACGAACTGGTGCGCTGGACGATCTGGGACAAGGCACTGGCCAGACCATCGGCGAACTCGGCAGGGCTATGCGCCGAGACGAACTCGCCATGCCCATTGACGGCCGCGTGCAGCAGGTCATCGAGGCGTGCAGCCACGTCAGGACAGGAAGAGGAGGTGCAGTTATACGTCTTGGGATCCGGCCAGGAATCGCCGCCTGCGATGGCCGTCTTTGCATCCTGGACGCTTGACCATCCCTTGGTGGTCTCCAGACCCAAGGCGATGGTGAAGGTCACCATATGCTGCCAGAACGCCGGATCATCACTACTGGTGGGGACGTTGTTGTACTTCCAAGTGGACGCGGTTGCCGTATCCCCCATGGTGGGGATATCGGTACGCAGGTCGTTCTTCCAGTAATACATGGCCAGATCGGCCAAGGTATCGGAATAACCGTCCTTGTAGGGGTTGACACTGCTGTAATTGTAGGAGACACCGTCACCCTTGATCGTGGGGCCACTCGCACCGTCGACATTGCCTGAGGACGTGACGCTGGTGTTCCAGTAACCGTCGGTGGTCAGGATGGTGAAGTTCTGGCGGCAGGAGAGCTGGGCAGCGCCCGTTTGCGGTCCATAGGGCCCGGCATTATCCGCCCTCTGGTAGTACTGCCCAGCCTCATTCAGCGCGCGCTGCAGCGGGGTGCCGCTACTGGCGACGGCACGGAACAGATGCTTGTACCACTCGCTGCGGTTGCTGACCGAAGTGGTGGAATCGTCATAGAAACGGCCATCACCGGTGCCGACCGGAATATCGTAATTGTAGTTGTAGGGCTTGCGAATCGCGCGGAAGCCCACGCGCACGTTCAGGCCCATCGGGCGGAAAGCTTCCGCTGCGCCCGCCTTGGCCGCCTTGATGCGGGTGCGGTGATAGGAATACCAGGTGGCGAAATTGGTCTTCTCGTCCGCGAGGCTGCGGCCGGTGGGGGTGGCGCTGGTGCAATTGACCCAAGCGGAGGAACCCTCGCTGCTGCCATCGCAATCGTTGAGGCTGAAGTTCTGTCCATCGATGGTATAGCCAGTAACAACGGAATTATTCCGCTGCACCCTGACCCTGTAGGCACCCGCCGCAGTCGGATTGACCGTGACCAGCTTGTTACCACCCTTGCTGATGGTGCCCGAGGCAATCTGCGTGCCACTGGGGTTGTAGATCCAGTATTTGAGATCCCTGGTACCGGATCCCGAAGTGGTGTTCTTGATCGTGATTTCGAGAATGGTATTGGCGGAGACCGATGATGAATAATTGTCTACCGCCGTGCTGTCGGACAAGGAGCCACTGGCAGTCAGCACCCCCGTCTGTCCCTGGCGGACGACCGTACCCCACTCCCCACGCAGAATGCTCCCACCACCTGCCTGGAACTGGTAGCGGTAGTAGTTGTTGATATTCGAGAGATAGGTGCTGCCGGTCTGGGTGGTGTCCTTGGGCACGTAAAAGGTCTGCTTATTGCTGGACAGGTTCTTGCTGCCACCAGAGTTGCCGTCGTAGGTGGCGTAGTTATCGTCATCGTAGACGGCCGTGTACGAGGTGCCGCCGGTCAGGCGGACGCCGGTCGGCAGCATCCAGGCCTGGTAGGTCGTGGCCGGGTTGTAGTAGAGCGTGTTGGTCGCGTAGTTCTGCATGAACATCGCGCCGTTGCTGGTCGACTCCGTGGTGTAGTTCGTGCCGTCACTGACACCGCCGGCATCCGGGGTGCTTGAAAATCCGGTGCCGGTGATCGAGGAGACGTTCTTGTTGTTGACGTTGCGCCACGCCATCGACCCGGAATCGTCGAGGATCAGCAGGATATTGGGGGCAATGCCCGCGCCGATGTTCAGCGGATAATCGGGGATTGCGACTGTCGCATTGACAGGCAAGGCCAGCAGGGTCGACAGGAAGGCAACGGGAGCCACCCACCAGGACTTCCGGCGAATGGCGCCGGCCTGCTTGCGGATGGAATGCGTGTGTTTGGTGTTCATGGCGTTGCTCGCAAGAGTGCGTTCGGTTTACCGGCTGACGGTATTGGCTTGCAGGACGACCTGGGCATGACCGGGCCCTTCCGCACGCACGGTGACGCGGAACATCGGGCGCTGGCACTGGTAACTGTTCAGGCCGAAGGTGGTTTCGCAGATACCCGCGACGGTGCTGCCCTTGCCGACACCGAGGTATTCCAGGGTGTAGGTATAGGGCAAGGTCTTGCCGTCGGCGGTGGTGGTGGTGCCACTCATCGGAACGGGCGTTTCGATGGTTCCGGTGGCGGCATCCTGGTTGCAGAAGCCGTCGGTTGCGCAGTCCGGGTGGCCGCCGTGAGCGGTGCGCCAATCCTTGAGCGAAACGCCATACTGGAGATCGCTGAGGGCCGCGTTACCAAGGATGTCTTCCTGAACATTGCGCAGCGCCGCTTCAGCCGCCTGGAACGCAAGGCTGCGGTCATAGAGATTGGCCGACATGCGCTCCTGCATGGAAGAGCTGCGCAGCACTGCGACGCCCAACACCGACATCACGATCAGCAGGACCAGCACGACCAGCAGCGAGACACCCTGTTGCTGGCGAGGCACACCCATGGTGTGATTGGCGAACCGGCTCATTGCACGCGGCTCCTCAGGTTGACCACGCTGGAGAAATTGCGGGTGGTCGTATTGCCGTCAACGGCAGTGGGACCAGTGAGCGTCAGGTTGACGCGCGCGGCAGTCACATCGGACCACAGCGACGGGGATGCGACATAGCTGGTAGCGCCATCGCGCAAGTACGTCACACTCATCGCGCCAACGTTGTCGATGACCCGCTGGCCGCCAGTGCCGTCATTGCGATCAACCATGAGCGAGCCACTGGCGAGATACCAGCGATGCTGGCGGAACCGGCTGACGAGCACGCTGGGGGCAGGCGCCATCGGATCAGCCGTCATCACCAAGGGCGTCGCCGGGGAGAAGGACACCACATTGCCAGACACGGTCTGCACGCCGACGACGTACAACTGGCTGGCGTTGCAGATGATCATGAAGTCGCCTGCCTTGAACGCATCGGCCACACTGAAGCTCGGGTTATCTTCCTGAACCTTGGCGACGTTGATGGTGACGCTATTGGTCGTGGCCGTCGTCACCGGATAGGCATCATCGTCCGCCGACGTCACCGTGAACTCGCTGCCGGAGCCGCTCACCGGCGTACTCAGGAACGCCGTCTCCCGGGTGTTGTTGGAATGCTCGACATCGGGTCTGGCCACATTGGAGCAGGCCGAACCTCCTGCAGCACGCAGGTCGTTCCCCATCATCTCGAACGCCGCCCGTGCGCCTTCCTGGATGCGGTTGAGGCCCTGATTAGACGAGAACGTACGCTGATTGGATTGAAAAATGGCAAATGCCGCACCAACGACCAGCAGGCCGAGGACCAAGGCCACCATCATCTCGACCAACCCAAAACCGGACTGGACGCGCCTGGACATCACACGGAAGGCGCTCATATCCGCGCCTCCACAGCCAAGCTGCGACTGCTGCCACCTTGGTCAGCACCACCACGGGAATCATCCCAGAAGATGGTCACTGCGCAATCGGCCGGGCAACCAGAAATCTGGCCGCAGGTGGTGGTATCAGTCGCCGAGCCACCGATGGTGGTCTTCATCGAAGTCAGCCAGGCCTTGAGGTCATTGGCAGCCAGCGACGTGCCGGTGATGGATGAGGCGCTGCACACCTTGGCGGTGTTGTAGCTTGCGGCATTGTCCCGGTTCGAGCGCATGGATTCGAAAATCGAACTGGCCTGCATGACCGCTTGGCTGCTTTCCAGCGAGCTTTGTCCGCCGCGCAGGGCCATGGATTGCATGGCAGCGATGCCGAGCAGGCCAAGGCTGAGCACCAGCACGGAGACCAGAACCTCGATCAGGCTCATGCCTTGTGCGCGCCCGCGAAGGACCGGACCTGCGCGACGATTACGATTCATGCGATTCATGGGCAAGTCCCGCTGCCATTGACATTGGTTTTGGTCACGACGCCACTGACCATCACGTTCAGCACGCGCCGGTTTTCCGGCGGTAGGTTCTTCGGGATGCAGACGGTCAATGTCTGAGCGCTGTCGATGATGCCGGAGGGACGAAACACGATCCCCGCCGCAGGTCCCGTGACCTGGACATCACCGGATGCCGTGGTATCGCGGATGACATCGACGACTTCAGTCCCCGAGGATTCACTCTCGACGTTGTCTCGGCCCCGGATGATCCAGCGCGTCCACGTGGTGCCACCCGCGCAGGTGGTGCCATCGGTGGTGCCACACACCGTCACCCGGGCATTGCGGCGCACAGCCTCAGCGCGTGCCATCTGCATGGTGGTGATCATTTCATCCGCCTGACCATTGAGCCGGGCGGCGTCCGCCATCCAGCCCATGCTGGGCAGCGCGACCGCCGCGATGATGGCGATGATCGACACCGTCACCATCAACTCCACCAGTGTGAAGCCGTTTGATGGCGTGTTTCCCCGATGCATATTGCGATGCGGCATAACTCCCCCGGCCTTGGGCAAGGCCTACAGTATGCGCGAGTCCGGTGCGATGCCAGCCATGACCGACAGGCGGGCGGATCATGGGCACAGGCGGCTGAATGGCACGCATTGCAGGCTGGCCAACCGCCTCCGCCCGGGCAACTTGCCTCAGCAGACCACTGGGAAGCGGCCCTATTTCGCAGCAGCGCGGGCGCGCTCCGCCATGTCGCGCTGGTAATCGGCCATGTAGGGCAGGTCGCGCAGCACCCGCGAGTGCGGGTCCAGGGTGTAGCTCTCATTCGCTGCGATCGCCACCTCGCCCTGTCCGCCGGTCATCGCCACATCGACCACATGGTCACCCACGCGGACCTGCACCGGCATGGGGAACGGCTTGTCGCCTTCGGTCTTCCAGCGCAGGGTCAGGACATTGCCGGTGCGCGTGGCCTGCAGGTCCGGCAACTGCACCGAGCGCAGGTAGACATCGAAGAACCAGCCGTAGTCCTTGCCGGTGACGCGATTGACGATCTTGATGAAATCATCGGTGGAGGCGTAGCGCGGATGGAAATTGCCGGGGCGCGGGGTGTCGGTGCCGTAGACGAGTTCGCGGGTGGCGCGGAAGAAGGCAGCATCCCCGATCAGGCCGCGCAGGGTGTGCAGCATCAGCGCGCCCTTGTAATAGACATCGTTGCCGGGGCCTCGGCTTTCGTCGGACACGTCCTTTTCGGTCATCGGATGACCGGTCACGATCGGGTAGCGCAACATCAGCACCGTACGCATCTTCATCAGCGCGGCCATGTACTCCATGTCGCCGCGCAGCCACTGCAGGTACAGCGGCTGCATATAGGTGCCGAAGCCCTCGTGCAGCCAGAAATCGTCCCAATCGACATTGGTGAGCTGGTTGCCGAACCATTCGTGCGCGAACTCGTGCTGCAACAGCCAGTCGTAGCCGGTCTCGGCCTTGCGATAGCCGTTGCCGTAGGCATTGATGGTCTGATGCTCCATGCCGAGGTAAGGCGTTTCAACCACACCCATCTTTTCATCGGCGAACGGGTACGGACCGATGGTTTCCTCGAAGAAATCCAGCATCGGGGTGAATTCCGCGAACAGTCCCTCGGCCTTGGCCTTGTTGCCCTTCAGATACCAGAAGCGCAGCGGGATGGTATTGCCGAAACGCGATTTGTAATCGGCCTGCAACAGCTCGTAAGGGCCGATATTGAGGGTAACGGCGTAGGTGTCGAGCTGCTTGGCTCGCCATGTATAGGTGCGCCAGCCGTCATTTTCCTGCATGCCTTCCGCCACACCGTTACCGACCGCCACCAGCGGCGCGGGCACCGTGACGCGCTCCACCACCGCCTGTGGTTCGGCCATCGGATGGTCGATGCAAGGCCAGAGCAGGTCGCAGCCCTCGCCTTCCACGGCCGTACCGACCCATGGCTCACCGCTGGGCGTCGTGGCCCAGACGATGCCGCCATCCCAAGGGGCACGCTTGGCAACATGCGGGTGGCCCGCATAGCGGATGCGCAGGACGGCCTGCCCACCAGCAGCCAGTGGCTTGGCCAGTTCGACCGTCATCCGGCCTTCCGGATTAGTCCAGTGAACGGATATGCCATCCACGGTGACGGCTTCCACCGTGTAATTGCGGTCCAGGTCGACCACCAGTCGGGCCACCGGCTTGTCCACCCGCAGGTGCAGGCTGGCATCGCCATCGAGCCATTGCCGCGCCGGATCCACCTTGAAAGACAAATCAGCCAAGGTAATGGTCGTGGCCAGCTGCTCGGGCGTGCGAACCAATCCGGTTGCGGCGGTGGTGGCCGTCAAGGCGGGTTGCGCAGTCTGCGCGGGGGCACTGGTTTGCGCGGCCTGAACCGTGAACAACGGCGCGCACAGCACGAACAGGGCAAGTCGGTTGGACATCGAAACCATGTGGTGAACCTCCATCGACAGGATCGCCGGGATTACACTCGCGAGGACGTGTCCAAGGTCATGCCCGGCCACGCTCGAAAGCTGAATGGATACTTGCAGGTTTTCGACAGGAAGCAAAATCTCAGCTTCGATTCATTCTTGCAGTTGTCAACTGCCATCGAAGGACGCAAATGGGTTGCGTCCGGGGGAGAAACAAAGATGAGCCGCATGCCCGCCACCCGCAGCCTCACGGTCGCCCTGCTTGGCACCCTGTTCGCGCTTGGTGCTGCTTCGTCCGCATTTGCGCAGCAAGACCAGGACCAGCGTTTCCGTCGTGGTGATCGCCAGCAGCATTCCAGCCAAAGCCAGTCCAGTGACGACGAAAAACCGGCAAACGAACGGCCGGCACCGCGGCGAAGCAACGACAACGCCGGCATCATGCGCGGCGAGCCGTCGCCGTACGGCAATGGCGAGTCAAGGCGCGAGATGCCGCAGCGCTCGGAGCCGCAGCGTCCAGTGTTCCAGCGTCCGCAACGCGACGACAGCGATGATCGGCAGGCACCGGTGTTCCAGCGTCAGGATCGCCCGCAACGGCAGGATTTCCCGCGCCCGCAACGTGACAACGATGGGGATGATCGGCAGGCACCGGTATTCCAGCGCCAGGATCGCCCGCAACGGCAGGATTTCCCGCGTCCGCAACGTGACAACGATGGGGATGATCGGCAGGCACCGGTATTCCAGCGCCAGGATCGCCCGCAGCGCCAGGACTTCCCGCGCCCGCAACGCGATGATGGCGATGATCGGCAGGCGCCGGTGTTCCAGCGTCCGGATCGTCCGCAGCGGCAGGATTTCCCGCGCCCGCAGCGTGACGATAATGGCAATCGGCAGGCGCCGGTGTTCCAGCGTCCGGATCGCGCGGACCGCAACCCGATCCCCGATTCGCGCCGTCCCGACCAGACCCCGCGCCCGTTCGATCAGCGCCCGATTCCGCAGCGTCCGGTCACGGCACTGCCGCGTCCGGAACTGCGTCAACCGGTCGTCAACCCGCCGCCGATGCCGCGCGTGCAGCAGGAACGGCGAGTCGAGCAGTCGCGCCAGATGCACGACCAATGGCAGCGCCAGCAGTCGTACCAGCGCTCGCAGTACGACCGCTATTCCCAACAGTATCGGCACTCCAACCGGCATGAAGGCTCGCGCTACATGCACGATTACTGGCGACGTTGGCTGGCCCACCAGATGTTGTGGAACAGCTATCGGGTCAACTATTACAACAACGCGTATTACTACACCCCGTACAACTACCGCTATCGCTATGGCAACGGCTGGCGCTACACCAACAGCTATGGCGTCGGCTTCCTGCAGCAGGCAATCCGTGACGGGTACCAGGAAGGCTGGTATGCCGGCAATGCCGACCGCCGCGATCGCTGGCGCTTCGACTACCGCGGCAGCTTCGGCTACATGGATGGCAGCTATGGTTATTCCGGCTACTACACCGACCTTGGCACCTACCAGTATTACTTCCGCCAGGGCTTCGAGCGGGGTTATCGCGACGGTTACTACGACCGTTACCAGTACGGCCGCTATGACTACGATGATCGCTCGGCGTCGATCCTGCCGACGATCCTCGCCACCATCCTCGCTGTGTCGCTGTTCTGATCCGCACCACGCAATGCGAGTTCAAGGACGCCCGGCCTATGCGCCGGGCGTTTTTTTCGGGCACGCATATCATTTTTCGCATCACGGCTTCGCGGCGTTTCGGCCGGAGTGAAGTACCCGTCCACCATGCCATCTGTCGCGCCCCTGCGGTGCGCTCCTACAGCAGGCAACGCTGACTTGATCAGCGTTGCCTTAGCGCAACTGGCTGTCCTTGCTGCCGCGGCGGTTGTATCCGGACGCTGCGCGTTCTTCTTGATCACGCATTGTCTGGCAGGCCACGCACAGGCGCACGCCGGGCACGGCACGCTGGCGCGCCTCGGGAATGGGCACTTCGCAGTCCTCGCAATGCGCAAGTCCCGGCCCTTGCGGCAGGCGGCTGCGTGCACGGGCGATGCCGTCCTTCACCGTCGCGTCGATCTGCTCCTGGACTGCGCCGTCCTGTGCCCAGCCGGTGGCCATGGCCTTGCTCCCTGTTGAATTGCCCAGACCATACGCCTTCACACGTAGCAAGGCGAAGCCCGCGTAAGCTCGGCGCAGGCCCCAATGGATCGACACCCATGCGCAAGCTGCTTGCCTTCGCCCTGATCGCCTCACTCAGCCTGCCGGCACTGGCCGCGCTCAAGCCGGGTGCGCCCGCGCCCGCGTTCACCGCACCGGCGTTTCTGGCTGGCCACGCCTTCACCTATGACCTGAAGGCGGCACTGAAACAGGGTCCGGTGGTGGTGTATTTCTTCCCGGCGGCATTCACGCCCGGCTGTAATGCCGAAGCGGCCGCATTCTCGCGTGCGATCGACAAGTTCAAGGCTGCCGGTGCCACCGTGATTGGTGTCACCGCCGGCAATACCGAGCGGCTGGCGGCATTTTCTACCGATACCGAAAAATGCGCCGGCAAATTCCCGGTCGCCGCCGATCCGGGCGCGAAGATCGCCAGTACCTATGACGCCACCATGGCGCTGAAATCCGACCTCGCCAGCCGCACGTCCTACCTGATCGGGCGCGATGGCAAGGTGGTCGCGGTCTACGACGCCATGAACCCGAACCAGCACGTCCAGCAGATGCTGGATGCATTGGCGAGGCTGCGGCAGTCACCTGCCCGGCATTGATGGAATCGTCGACCGTCGGGATCGCGCCCCTGCGGTGCGCCCCTACAATTGACCCTGTAGGAGCGCACCACAGGGGCGCGATGGCCTGTGCACACGCAACTGACTAGCGTGTTACCCGATCACCAGATCCGCACCCGCTGCTCCGGCGGCAGGTAGAGCTTGTCGCCGGGCTTCACGCTAAACGCGTCGTACCACGCATCGAGGTTGCGCACCGGGCCGTTGGCGCGGTACATCGCTGGTGAATGCGGGTTGGTGCGGATCAGGGTCAACAGCGACTCGTCGCGATACTTGCCGCGCCAGACCTGCGCCCACGACAGGAAGAAGCGCTGGCTGGCGCTGAATCCATCGACCATCGGCGCCGGCTGGCCGTGCAGGCTGAGCTGGTACGCCGTCCAAGCCATCGAAAGCCCGCCGAGGTCGCCGATGTTCTCGCCCATGGTCAGCCCGCCGTTCACGCACTGGCCCGGCAGCGGGCAATAGCCGTTGTACTGCGCGCCCAGCGCTTTGGTGCGTTGCTCGAAGCGCGCACGGTCTTCATCCGTCCACCAGTTGCGCTGGATGCCGTCGGCGTCGGATTTGCTGCCCTGGTCGTCGAAGCCGTGGCCCATCTCGTGGCCGATCACCGCACCGATGCCACCGTAGTTCACAGCCGGATCGGCGTTCACATCGAAGAACGGCGGCTGCAGGATCGCGGCCGGGAACACGATCTCGTTGAAGGTCGAGTTGTAATAGGCGTTGACCGTCTGCGGGGTCATGAACCATTCGTCACGGTCGGTCTTCTGGCCGACCCGGCGGTTCTGGTCATCGCGGTTGTAGCGACGCAGCGCCATCACGTTGGCGATCAAATCATCCGGCGTGATCGTCACGCTGGAGTAATCGCGCCACTTGTTCGGGTAGCCGATCTTGGGGCGGAAGGTCGATAGCTTGCGATAAGCCTCGGCCTTGGTGGCAGCGCCCATCCAGTCGAGCTGCTCGATGTTCCGGCGCAGCGCAGCGCGCAGGTTCTCGACCAACTGGTCCATCGCCGCCTTGGCTTCCGGCTTGAAGTAGCGGGCGACGTACAACTCGCCGACCGCATCACCGAGGCCACCGCGGCCGCCGACAAAGGCCACCGCCCGCTTCCAGTCGTCGCGCTGGGCCTGCTGGCCGGACAGCACCTTGCCGTTGAAGGCGAACGCGGCATCGTCGATCTCGTGACTGAGCAGTGACGCATTGCCATCGACGGCATGGAAGGTCAGGTAATCGCGCCAGGTGGACAACGGCGTGGCGTCGATCAGGGCGATCACCGGCTGGATCACGTCCGGCGTGCTGATGTTCAGGTCGGTCGGTTGCGGCATGCCCTGTGCGCGCAACTGCGCCGCCCAGTCGTAGCCCGGATATTGCTCCTGCAACTGGGCAAAGGTGCGCACGTTCCAGGTCTTGTCACGATCACGCAGCCTGACCTTGTCCCACTGCGGCCGCGCCATGGCGGTTTCAAGCTGAAGCACCGCCTCGGCGCGCGCTTTCGCGTCGGTTCCGGTGATGCCCGCAAAACCGAGCATGCGCTGGATATGGTCGAGGTAAGCCGCGCGGATCTTGACGAAGCGCGCATCGCCATCGAGGTAGTAATCGCGATCCGGCAAGCCCAGACCACCGACGCCAAGGCCGACCTGATAGCGATCGGGATTCTTGCGATCGGTTCCGACGTAGAGGCCGAACGGCGCATCGCTGCCGTCGACTGCGGCGCGCCCGAAGGCGTCGATCAAGGCCGCTTTCGAGTCGATTGCGGCGATCCTGTCCAGCATCGGACTCAGTGGCGTGATGCCGGCGGCATCGCGGGCGGCACGATTCATGTAGCTGGCGTAGAGGTCGCGGATCTTCTGCGCATTGCTGCCGGGGGCAAGATCGGTGCGTTGGCGCAGGCCCTCGATCAGACCGCGCACCTGTTCGTCTGCCTGATCGCGCAGCGCATTGAAACTGCCGTAGGACGCCTCGTCGGGCTTGAGCTGGTAGCTGGATATCCAGTGGCCGCTGGCATAGCGGTTGAAGTCATCCCCCGGTCGCACCGAAGGATCACGGGCGCTCAAGTCGATGCCGAAACTGCCCATCTGCGGACGCCCGGCGGATGCTGCCGGGGCGGGATCCGCGGCCATCGAAGTGGTCGTGGCAAGGGTCAACGAAAGGGCGAGGCAAAGTCCGGACAAACGCAGCTTCACGGGCAAGCTCCAGGCAGATGGAGCGGGCACGTTAACCGACGCCAGTCAGGGCCGCCTGTGCCGATGGATGGGTCGAGCCAGCCGTCCGGCAGCGCCACCGGCAAGGTATCGTGGGTGCCTCACGCCTTCCGGACTCGCCGATGCGCCGCCACCTGATCGCCACCGCCCTCACCGCCATGCTGGTCTCCGGAACTGCCATCGCAACACCGCATTCCGAACAAACCTCCAGCGCGCCACAGGTCAATGCCACCGCAGCCAGCGCGACTGCCAATGCCCGTTTCCTCGCCTTGTCGCAGAAAACGCTGGATGCATGGATGCGCCTGTCGCCGGTATCCGCCACCCAGACCGGCGACCACCGCTATGACGACCACCTCGACGATCTGAGTGCAGCCGGTCGCAAGCAGCGCGAGACGACCGAACAGGCCTTGCTGGATGAACTGAACGCGATCGATACCGCACGGCTGTCACGGGAGAACCAGGTCGACGCCGCGATCCTGCGCAACCAATTGCAATCCGACCTGTGGAACGCGCGCGTGTTGCAGGCCTGGGCCTGGGACCCGCAGGTCTACAACGACCTCGCCGGCAGTGCGATCTACGGCCTGATGGCACGCGAGTTCGCGCCGCTGCCGCAGCGCATCCGCGCCGCCACCGCGCGCATGGAGCAGATTCCAGAACTGTTCGCGCAGGCCCGCGCCAACCTCGACCCGGCGCGGGTTCCGTTGATCCATGCGCAAACCGTGGCACGCCAGAACAAGGGCATCCTGTCGATCGTCGATACCTTCATCACGCCGCATCTTGGCGAGTTGCCGGCGGCCGATGCAGCGCGTACCCGCACGGCCATCGCCCGCCTGAAAGCGGCGGTGGATGCGCAGCAGACATGGCTGGACCAGACCTTGGTACCCAATGCGCACGGCGATTTCCGCCTCGGCGCCGCGAAGTACGACCAGAAGCTGCGTTTCTCACTGTCGTCCAACCTCAGCCGCACCGAGATCAAGCAGCGCGCGCAGGCAGAGATCACGCGCGTCCGCGGTGTGATGTACGGCATCGCGCGGCAATTGCTGCAGGCAAAACCAAACGCGCCGGCGCTGCCGGAAACACCCACCGATGCCCAGCAACAGGCCGCGATCGAAGCTGCGTTGGCGCTTGCCTATGCACATCGCCCGACCCGCGACGGTGTGGTCGATGCCGCCAAGACCGCACTGCAATCGGCCACCGACTTCGTCCGTCAGCA
Organism: Pseudomonadota bacterium; assembly: GCA_018242365.1. Lineage (GTDB taxonomy): Bacteria > Pseudomonadota > Gammaproteobacteria > Xanthomonadales > Xanthomonadaceae > Thermomonas. The sequence continues at coordinate 131,736 of JAFECB010000021.1, read as the reverse complement.
CGACCTCGTCACCCTGCCCGACGCGCCGGTGGACGTGATCCTGATGCCGGAATTCCAGCGCGGCGTGGCGGTGGCCTATTGCGATTCGCCGGGGCCGCTGGACAGGAACCTCAAGACCTTCTTCGCGATCTCGCCGATCCCGGACGACTGGACCCAGGCGCAGACCGATTCGTTCCTGCGCGAATACAACGATTCGATGATCCAGCTGCTGGCGATCCACGAAGGCATGCCCGGCCACTATCTGGAAGGCTGGCATTCGGCCAAATACCCTTCAGTGCTGCGCGGCGTGCTGCGCTCCGGCCTGTTCGCAGAGGGTTGGGCGGTCTACACCGAACGGATGATGCAGGAACAGGGCTATCTGGATAACGACCCGCTGTTCCATCTGGTCCAGCTCAAGTTCTACCTGCGTACCGTCGCCAATGCCATCCTCGACCAAGGCGTGCACGTTGACGGCTGGAGCCGCGAGCAGGCCATGCAACTGATGACCCACGACACCTTCCAGCAGGAAAGCGAAGCTGCCGGCAAATGGACCCGCGCCCAGCTCACCTCGGCGCAACTGCCGACCTACTTCGTCGGCGTGCAGGAACAACTCGACCTGCGCGAAGCCGTGCGCGCGCGCCAGGGCGCCGCCTTCAACCTCAAGGCCTACCACGACCAGGTGCTGTCCTACGGCGCGCCGCCGGTGCGCTTTGTGCGTGAGTTGATGCTGGATGAACCGATCCGCTGAACATGATCCACGCAGTCGCAGGCCTCCCCCTGCGGCTGCGGCGGTCGATTACAGCGGCTCCTCGTCGGTTGCCGTCAGGTCGGCGGGGTCGGACGCATAGTCCAGCAAGTCACCGGGGGTGCACTGCAATACCGCGCAGAGCTTGGCCAAGGTGCGGAAACGAATCCCCTTGACCTTGCCGCTGCGGAACAGCGACAGCTGGGTTTCGCTGATGCCGACTTGCGCGGCCAAGTCACGCGCGGTCATGCCGCGTTTGGCCAACATCGCATCGAGCGTCACCCGGATCGGCATCAGAGGATCTCGTCGAGTTCGGCCTGCACCGCGCGGGCCTGGTCGATCACCCGCGCCAGCAGCACCAAGGCCGCACCGACCACGCCCAGCACGATCCCGGACAGGTCGAAATAGGCGTAGCCACCCTGCCCGCCTTCGATCCAGCGCGACAGGTTGGTCACCGCGAACACGCTCAGCAGCGCACCCGCCAGCACGCCGATGCCGATGTGGCGCAATGTCCGCGACAGCGTGGCATGGAACAACCGATCGGCGGCCAAGTCGGCCAATGCACGCTGCACCGCCCACAGCGCCCACAGGTAGCCCAGCCCAGGCAGCAGACGCACCAGCCGCAACAACAGCAGGGTTCCGTCATCGGTGCCCGCGGCTGAAGGTCGCCACGGCAAGCCGCTCGCGCCCAGCGCCAGCAGCAGGAACAACCCGGCGAACACCACCAGGGTGGCCACGCGCAGCAGGCGGCAGTGGCGGCGGAAGCGGACGGGAACGGTCATGGCGTCAGGATTCCAGCGGGAGCCATTCGAGATGAATTTAAGTTTGACTTAAATTTTTGTTTCGCGCAAAATTTAATTATTACTTAAATTTTTGTGCAAGGAACCTGCATGCCACTCGCCATCGAAACCCAAGGCCTGACCCGCCGCTTCGGCAATCGCCTCGCCGTCGATGCGATCGACCTGCAGGTGCCCGAACACAGCATCTACGGCTTCCTCGGCCGCAACGGCGCGGGCAAGACCACCACCATCAAGCTGCTGCTGGGCCTGCTGCAACCGGATGCCGGCACGATCAGGATTTCCGGGCTGGATGTCGTGGCCAATCGGATCGCCGCCGCTCGCAGGGTCGGTGCCTTGCTGGAGGCACAGGGTTTCTATCCGAATCTGGGTGGTCGCGAGAACCTCGAACTCTGCCGCCGCCTGCTGGGCCTGCCCGCCAGTGAGCCGGATCGCGTGCTGGCCAGCGTGGAGCTGGGCGCGCATGCACGCCGCAGGGTGGCCGACTATTCGCTGGGCATGCGCCAACGGCTCGGGATCGCCCGGGCGATGCTGGGCTCGCCACCGATCCTGATGCTGGATGAGCCGACCAATGGCCTCGATCCGGAAGGCATCGCCGACATGCGCAACTTCCTGCGCGAGCTGCCCGAACGCGCGAACGCGACTGTGCTGGTGTCCAGCCACCTGCTTGGCGAAATCGAACAGGTGGCCACCCACGTCGGCATCCTCGGCCAAGGCAAGCTTGTCCTGCAGGGCTTGCTGGCCGACCTGCAGGCCGGCATGGAGACCGCGCTGGAAATCGCTACCGATACACCGGATCGCGCCGCCGCGATTGCCCACGCGCAGGGATTGGGCGTGGAGCACACCGGGGCGGCCCTGATCGTGCGGATCGGCGCAGGCACACGCGCACAGGAAGCCACCGCCAACCTCAACCACGCACTCTGTGAGGCCGGCTTGCGCGTGCATGCACTCATTCCGCAGCGTCGCTCGTTGGAAACGCTCTACCACCAGGCGGCGCATGTCGCCGCTCCCACCTTGTCCTGATCGGTGCGACCGCCATGTCGAATGTCCCTGCCTCCCGCTTCACCACCTCGGTGGCCGTCGAGTTCCACAAACTGCGCCGCTCGCTGGCCCTGCTGCTGGTCGTCGTCGCTCCCCTGCTGATCGCGGTGTTCGATTTCTTCAATCTGCTGCGCGCGGACAAGCCCATGCCTTGGGCGATGTGGCTGCAATCCGCCGCCGCGATCTGGGCATTCTTCATGCTGCCGATGAGCGTGACCGCACTGACCGCATTGATGGCGCAGGCGGAACACGGCCCGCGCAGCTGGGACACCCTGCGCGCCCTGCCGTTGCCACGCTGGCATCTGTACGCCGCCAAGGCGGTCTGCGCGCTGGCAATGGTGCTGGCGATGAGCCTGCTGTTGGCCGCGCTGATCCCACTCGCGATCATTGCCGCTGGCATCGCCAATCCCGGTGCCGCCGCAGCCGGAACGCTGCAACTCGCCCCCTTCCTGTTCCTGCTTGGTCGCATCTTTCTGGCCGCCTGGTTGCTGGTGGCGGTGCAGCTGTGGATGGCCCTGCGCTACACAAGCTTCGTGCCGGCACTGGCACTGGGCATCGGCGGTACCTTCTTTGCCGTGGTCGCCACGTCGGCCAGGGCCGGGGTGGTGCTGCCCTGGCAGATCCCGGTCAACCAATTGGCCAGCGACCCGGCACGCGCCGACCTGACGCTGGTGCTGGGCTTTGCCGGCGGCGTCATCGCGTTTGGGCTGCTGCTGTGGCGGATGAGCCAGCGTGAGGTGCTGGCTTGAACCACGAGCGCGGCGCACTCAGCCGCGGTGCGCCAGCGCGTAATCCAGCCCCGCGCACACCGCCGTTGCCTGTGCGTCATTGCATTGCTGCGGATTGGCGCGCGGGCTGTCGGGATAGACCTCGGTGGTGGTGGTGTAGCGCGCGCCGGTGGTGCCTGCACACAGGCCCAGCTTGGCCAGCGCATAGCGGATCACGCCTTCGGCCACCACCGGCGAGCCGATGAGGGTGCCGTCCATGTCCGACATCGCGATGTGGGTGACCTTTGCCACTGCCTGGATGATCGCCTCCTGGAACGCAGGTTGCGGGTCTTCGCTGTTGTCGACCAGATAGAAGCCATCGGGGATGCTGCCGGGCGTATGCGGCTTGCCGTCGCGTGCGGCCAGTGCCGGGCGGAATTCGGATTCGTCGCTGTCGGTGGTTTCGTGCAGGTCGATGTGCATCAGCACGCGGCCATGCAGCGGCCGCGCCAGAGCCCACAGCGCCGCGGACTCCGGTGCCGGACTGTCGGCGTGGAAGCAGCGATTCGGATCGAGCGCCAGCGGGTTCCAGCGCTGGATGCGTTCATAGCCCCATGGCGAAACGCAGGGCGCGGCCAGCAGGTTGACGCGTCCGGCATAGGCTTCGGCATGGCGTTCGAGGAACTGCAGCGCACCGTGCACGCCGCTGGTCTCGTAACCATGCACGCCGCCGGTCACCAGCGCGATCGGCAGCGCGTCATCCCAAGTGCGGCTGCGCACGGCAAACAGCGGATAGCGACCGTCGGCACCGTAGTCGAGTTCGCCGTACTGTTCGACATCGAAACGCGAACGCAAGCCTTCGATGCGGACGATCACTTCGTCCTGATAGCTGCGCCGCTTGGTCTGCAGGGCGCGCCACTGGCGCTTTTCATCCTCGCCCCAAGCTTGGCCCGGGGTGCCGATGGCGTGGAACTGTGCTGACGACATACCTGCTTCCTGACGATTGCCAACCTGCAACTCTAGCACCGCAATACGGCCTGACGCCCCCGCACTGTGTGGGTGTGCGTCACGGATTCAGCACGAGCGGCGCCACAACCACACCCGCCAACCGGCGGGTATCGGCATCAATCGCGAATCACCAGCGCCGCGGCTTCGTTCAACGTGCCGTCCGCTTCGAGGACGGCGTATTTCTTCCGGTCCGGGTCGAACACCACCGGGATCAAAGGCTGGAACATGGGGTGGCGGATGAACTTCAGCTCCCAGCCGAAGTTTTCGAGGCTGGCCAACGTCAATCGCTGCGCCTCGTTGAGCTCGCGCTGCAATTCGCGTGAGGGATGTGCTTCGCCCGTGCGATGTTCCTTGTCCACCATGGATCGCCCTCCATCCGTGGCCAGCAGGCGAGCCGCCGGCGTGCAATTCCGCCGAAGCGTACACCAACATGGCCGGCCTGGAAGCGCCCCGATTCAGCCGCTGCAATCGCCGCAGCAATTGGAGGCTTGTTGCTCCACGTCCAGCGGCAGGAAGCCTGCGCGGGTCAGCGTGACCTCGAGTTCATGCGCATCCATCCAGACCGTGGCGCGGAAGCAGCCGTCGCGCGGATCGCGATCCACGATGGCGGCCGGATCGGCATGCTGCAAGACCTCGGTAATGACGGCCAGGTCCGCCGTGCCGGCCAATTTGATTCGAAATTCCACGACACCCACCGCGGCCACACGCGCAAGATCGCGCCTGAGCATGGTGGAGCCACGATTTGCGACTCACCCTGACTTCGATCAAAAAATCCGCTTACAGCATCCGCTCCAGCACATTGTCGCGGCGGATGAAGTGATGCCAGAGCGCCACCGCAACATGCAGCCCGATCACCCAGTAGAACACCGTGCCGATGGTGGCGTGGATGTCCTCAAGGCGGTGTCCGAATGCATCATCCACGGCCACCGGCGAGGGCAGCGCGATCCCGAGGAACGGAATCTTCACTTGCTTGCCCTCGTACGATGCAGTCAGGAAGCCGAGCACCGGCATCACGATGAAAAACGCGTACAGCGCCAGATGCATGAGTCTGGAGGCGACCACAGCCAGGCTTCCGAGTGGCGGCTTGATCGCCGGCGTACCGCCGCGTGCACGACTGGAGATGCGCCACCAGACCAGCAGGAACACGGTGATGCCGGCCCAGAAGTGGCCTTGCATCATCGCGCGACGCACTTCGCGCGGGAAATATTCGTGGAAGTCGATCAGCAGGTAGGCCAGCAGGATCAGTGCGGCCATCCACCAGTGCAACTGGCGCACGGTGCGGACATAGCGCGGACGGGTCAGGACGTTGACGGTTTCCATCGGGGCCTCGAACGGGATCGGATGACTGCACACCTGCGTCGATGGACAGGCTGCGGCGGGACTGAGGGCAGAGTCTACAGGCAGGCGGATCAGGCCACTGGCGTGCGCAGGAGTTCGCTCAGATCGGCATCCTTGTCCTCCCACAGAGTATTCATCCAGTGCTGGAATTGCACCCGGAACGCACGATCATTCTGGTAGTCGCCGCCCGCCAACTCCACCGGGATCGGCCGCTGGCGCACCCGCAGGCGGACTTCCGGCACCCGATTGGCCAACAGGTCGAACAGGGTTGGCGCACCGCCGGGATAGGCGATGCTGACGTCGAGGATGGCGTGCAGGCCCTGCCCCATCGCATCCAGCACGAAGGCGACCCCGCCGGATTTGGGCTTGAGCAGGTGCTGGTATGGTGAAGACTGGCGTGCGTGCTTGTCGGTGGTGAAGCGGGTGCCTTCGACGAAATTCATGATCGACACCGGGATCGCCTTGAATTTCTCGCAGGCACGGCGGGTGGCCGCAATATCACGACCGGCAAGCGCGGGATTCTTCGCGATCTGCCTGGGCGTGTAGCGCCCCATGAACGGGAAATCCAGCGCCCACCACGCCAGGCCCAACAGTGGCACCCAGAACAGCTGGCGCTTGAGGAAGAAGCGCAGGAACGGAATACGCCGGTTGAACGCCTTCTGCAGGACCAGGATATCGACCCAACTCTGGTGATTGGCCAGCACCAGGTAATGCCCGTCGGGCTGCAAGTCCTGGCCGCCGGTGATCGTCAACCTGGTACGGGTGCAGGCATCCCACATCCAGCTGTTCACCGCGATCCAGCTTTCGGCAAATCCGGTCAAAAGTGGATTGCACGCCCGCTTCAGGCGTCGCAGCGGCAGCACCAATTTGACCAGCGTCACCAACATGATCGGCACGACGTGGACGCAGGTACTGACGATGATCAACAGCAACAGCAGGGCGACGCGGATCAATGCCATGGACGGAGGCAAGCAATGGGCAAGGCCCATTGTCGCGGAAAACACGCGGTGATTGATGTCGCCGCCGGTATCATGCCCGCCATGTCGCGCCATGCCGGCCCCCTGCTCACCCTTGAAACAGCTGACGCGATCTGCGATGCGCGGGATCAAGGCCGTGCTGCGTGGTCAGGTTCGCTCGATCTTGGCCGCAGCATCGACAGCGTTTCGATCGACCCGGATGGCTGGCATTGGCACGGTGCGTCCTATCCCTATCCGCAGGCGCTGAAACCACGCACCTTGTATTGGTGGGATGGCGAGAGCTACGCATCGGTGTCGCGCTACACCGGCAAGCTGATCAAATTGGTGCCGACCTACTGGGGCGTGCCGACCTTCGAGATCGATGGCATCAAGATGCTGCCGACCGCCAAGGAATCGCCGCTCGACGACGCACGCCGCAAGGTGGCGCTGATCCAGCCTGCGGGCAAAACCGTTCTCGACACCTGCGGCGGATTGGGCTATTTCGCCGCCTGCTGCCTCGACGCGGGCGTGGCGCACATTCAGTCCTTCGAAAAAAACGAAGACGTGCTGTGGCTGCGCGACATCAATCCATGGTCGCCCGAACCGGATGCCAGCGGTGGCCGACTGCGACTTGACCACGCGGACATCGTGGATGCGATCACGTTGCAAGCCGATGCCAGCTTCGATGCCGTGCTTCACGATCCTCCGCGCTTCGGAATAGCAGGCGAGCTGTATTCGCTGGCGTTCTACCAGCAGCTTGCACGCGTGCTGCGTCGTGGGGGTCGCCTGTTTCACTACACCGGGCGGCCGAATGCCCTGACTTCCGGTCGCGATGTCCCACGCGAAGTGGCACGCCGGCTGGACACTGCCGGTTTCAAGGTGGATCTGGCGCTGGATGGTGTGCTGGCAATACGACGCTGAGCGCAGGAATCGACGATCACCCAGTGATGTCTGTCCGACAGAAACCTCCGTTTACGCTTCCAGCAAGCCACTGATGCCGAAGTCGATCACCACGCCGCTTTGTTCGCGTTGACGATAGGTGACGGTCAGGTGCTCGCCGAATAGTTCGTCGAGTTGACGCAGCAACGGGATCGGATCGTGGTCGTTGACGAAGCGCATGGTCTCGCCGTTGCGCAGAGCACCCAGCGCACCAAAGATCGCCGAGTGGCGGAAACGGCGGGCGATGCCGCGGGCATCGAAGACATGGACGTTGGGTTCGGGATCAAGCTGGAAGGACATGGCGATGACTCCTGTGTGCAATGGGCCTCCACATGCTCACCGCAGGGCAATGCCAGCGCATTGACGTGTGTCATGTCGACACGGGTTTTCCATCGATGCACATGCCGCGCGTCGTGGACTGCGGGATGACGGGCAAGTTGGACTTCACGTCCTCGGTTTTTGCTTCTCGACGAACCACGCAGCGGCAGTTTCATCGAAGAGACCCGCTGACCAGGCTGATCGCGAGCGCGAAAGGGCTCAAGACCAGACTCCGACACTGGTTGCCACACATCGACACGCGAGATGGTCGCTTGCATGGCCCGTCGGCGCGACTCGTGCATCGAACCACCGCTTGAGTCACGCCCCACCTGAACGCGTGCGACCTTGTGCTGGTCACCCACGTCGGCCTTCACCCTCTATTTTCAGCGTGCGCTTGATGCAAGTCACGTGCATGACGAATCAACCACATCACCGTCACGCCCACTGCCTAGAATTCTCCTGCGCCGGCTTCGACGACTTGCATGCCGCCTCTTGCCGGTTCCGTTTCTTCGCATCGCATGAGGCAATCCATGACGGAAGTACAAGACCGAAGCCCTGCCGGCTCCACCTGGCCGGCAATGGCGGGCACCGCGTTGCGGGTGGCATTCGGCATGATCTGGGTAGTCAGCGCCGCGCTGACCTTCACGCCGGATTTCGCCAACAACTACGTCGGCTATCTGCACAACGCGGCGACCGGGCAGCCGGCATGGTCGGCGTGGTGGTTCAATCTGTGGATCGCGCTGGTGACCCCGCACGTCGGCCTGTTCGTCTGGGCGACGCGAATCGCGGAAACCCTGCTGGCACTTGCCCTGCTGTTCGGTGTCGCGCGCAAGACGACCTATATCGTCGGCATCCTGTTCAGCCTGCTGATCTGGAGCACGGCAGAGGGTTTCGGCGGGCCGTATTCGGTCGGCGCCAGCAACATCGGCGCGGCGCTGAGTTATGTGCTGATCTTCGCCGCCCTGATCGTCATCAACGTGCGTTCAGGGCCGAGTCCGTACAGCCTCGATTACTTGATCGAAAAGCGCTGGCCGGCATGGCGCAAGCTGTCCGAGTGGAACGACAGCGTGGCACCCGACCAGATCTCCCGCCTGCCGTGGAACGTGCAAGGCCCGGCATTGGCCGGCGTGCTGCTGATGGTGGCGCTGTTGCTGGCCAGCCTGCACAGCGCGCTGAATGTGCGTTCGGCCAGCCCGCAGGCCGCGGCTGAAGCGGTCTCGCCGCTGTCGCTGGCGGCGCCAACCCCCATCAAGCAGGCGCGCGACGCCCGCCTGCCGCCGGTACCCGCGGGTGATACCGTGGAGGTCAATATCGGTGTCTCCGATGAGACCATCGAAATCGCCAGCGGCGTGCAGTACCAAGGCTGGACCTTCGGCAAGACCGTGCCCGGCCCGGTGATCCACGTTCGCCAGGGGCAGACGGTGAAGGTCACCATGACCAACAACGGCACGATGCAGCACTCGATCGACTTCCACTCCGCGATCACGCCGCCCAACCTGCATTACGCCGAGGTGATGCCGGGTGAGTCGATTTCGTTCAGCTTCGTTGCCAAGGTGCCGGGTGCGTTCCTGTACCACTGCGGCACCCCGCCGGTGCTGCTGCACCTCGCCAATGGCATGTACGGCGCGATGATCGTCGATCCGGCCACCCCGCTGCCGCCGGCGGCCGAGAGCTACGTGCTGGTGCAGGGCGAGTGGTACACCCAGCAGGTCTCGGGCAAGGTCATGGCGGGCAACTTCCCGAAGATGATGGAAGAACGCGCCGACGAGGTGGTGTTCAACGGCACCGCCTTCCAGTATCGCGATCATCCGCTGACCGCCAAGCCCGGTGAGCTGGTGCGGCTGTACGTGGTCAATGCCGGCCCCAGCCTGTGGAGCGCCTTCCACGTGATCGGTGCGATCTTCGACAAGGTCTATCCGGGCGGCAATCCGGCGCAGGCCATCGACGGAGTCTCCACCTACAGCGTCGGCCCCGGCGAGGGCGCGGTGTTCGACCTGACCCTGCCCGAAGCCGGCCGCTACCCGTTCGTGGATCATTCGATGGCGCATATGGAACTGGGCGCGATGGGCATGCTCGCGGTCGGCGATGTGGGTGATGCGAAGCCGCCGATCACCCGCTCGGCCACTGCCGCCACGCCACCGCCGCAGGCGACCGGCCCGTATGCCTTTGATGCCGCGCGCGCATCGCAGTTGTATGACCGCAACTGCAGCGCCTGCCACCAGGGCAATGGCGAAGGCATCGCCGGCACCTTCCCGCCGTTGAAGGGCAATGCCGCCGTGCTCGATCCCGATCCGGCCATGCACATCGGCACGGTCCTGCGCGGGATGCACGGCCAGCCGATCGCCGGCGTGAGCTATTCCGGCGCGATGCCGCCGTTTGCCTCGACCCTGAACGATGCCGACATCGCCGACATCGTCAACCACGAGCGCACGTCCTGGGGCAATGCAGGCAAGCCGGTGACTGCCGATGACGTGAAAAAACTGCGCGCCGCACCGATGCCGCATATGCAGCACTGACCCCCACCGCCCGGCTGGTCTCAGCGGGTGCGACACCAGTCCGCCACAGTCGCGCAGGTCACGGCGGCTGCAGCGGACTTGCCGTGCGCGATAAACTACCCGGTCGCTTCCCGAATATCCCGACGATGGCCCTCGACTACATCCGCATCCGCGGCGCACGGACGCACAACCTCAAGAACATCGATCTCGACCTGCCGCGTGACAAGCTGATCGTGATCACCGGCCTGTCCGGCTCGGGCAAGTCCTCGCTGGCCTTCGACACCATCTATGCCGAAGGCCAGCGCCGGTACGTCGAATCGCTGTCGGCCTATGCGCGGCAGTTCCTCAGCGTGATGGACAAGCCCGACGTGGACCATATCGAGGGCCTGTCACCGGCGATCTCGATCGAGCAGAAATCCACCAGCCACAACCCGCGTTCGACCGTCGGCACCATCACCGAGATCCACGACTACCTGCGTCTGCTGTACGCCCGCGTCGGCACGCCGCACTGCCCGGACCACGGCTTCCCGCTGGAAGCGCAGACGGTCAGCCAGATGGTCGATCAGGTGCTGGCACTCGAAACCGACCCGGCGTTGGCCGAACAGCGCTGGATGCTGCTGGCCCCGGTGGTGCGCGAGCGCAAGGGCGAGCATGTGCAGGTGATCGACCAACTGCGCGCGCAGGGCTACACCCGCGTGCGCGTGGACGGCACGATCCACGAGATCGACGCGGTGCCGCCATTGGGGCTGCGCATCAAGCACACCATCGAGGCGGTGATCGACCGCTTCAAGCCGCGCGCCGACCTGCGCCAGCGCTTCGCGGAATCGTTCGAGACTGCGCTCAAGCTCGGCGGCGGCATTGCGATCGTGCAGTCGATGGATGATGCATCGCGCGCACCACTGCTGTTCTCCTCGCGGTATTCCTGTCCGGTCTGCGACTACTCCTTGTCGGAACTGGAGCCGCGACTGTTCTCGTTCAATTCGCCGGTCGGCGCCTGTCCGACCTGCGACGGGCTTGGCGTGGCCGAATTCTTCGACCCCGACAAGGTGGTCGCCCATCCGGAACTCTCGCTGGCGGCAGGCGCGATGCGCGGCTGGGATCGGCGCAATGCCTATTACTTTTCGATGATCACCTCGCTGGCGAAGCACTACCGCTTCGACGTCGATCGTCCCTGGCAGGAACTGTCGGACAACATCCGCGAAATCATCCTCGACGGCAGCGGCGAGGAAACCATCAACCTCACCTATGTCAGCGAAAGCGGTCGCAAGGTCCAGCGCCGGCACGCCTTCGAAGGCATCCTGCCCAACCTGCAACGGCGCTATCGCGAAACCGAAAGCGCGGCGGTGCGCGAGGAGTTGGCGAAGTACGTCAGCGAGCGTCCTTGCCCCGAGTGCGGCGGGCAGCGGCTCAATCGGCAGGCGCGCAGCGTCCTGGTCGCCGGGCGTCCACTGCCCGAGATCGCGATATTGCCGATCGGGCAAACGCTCGAATTCTTCGATGCGCTCAGCCTGCCCGGCTGGCGCGGCGAGATCGCGATCAAGATCGTCAAGGAAATCCGCGAGCGGTTGGGTTTTCTGGTCGATGTCGGATTGGATTACCTCACCCTCGAACGCAAGGCCGATTCGCTCTCGGGCGGTGAGGCGCAGCGCATTCGGCTGGCCAGCCAGATCGGTGCAGGCCTGGTCGGTGTCACCTATGTGCTCGACGAGCCCAGCATCGGCCTGCACCAGCGCGACAACGCACGCCTGCTGTCCACCCTCACCCGCCTGCGCAACCTCGGCAACACGGTGCTGGTGGTCGAGCATGACGAAGAGGCAATCCGGCTGGCCGACTACATCGTCGATATCGGCCCCGGCGCCGGCGTCCATGGCGGCGAGATCGTCGCGCAAGGCAGCCTCGATGACGTGCTGGCCGCGCCGCGCTCGCTGACCGGGCAATACCTGTCGGGCAAGCTGGAAATCGCGATCCCGGCGCATCGCAATCCACCCAACCGCAAGCAGTTGCTCAAGCTCAAGAACGCCAGTGGCAACAATCTCAAGAACGTGACGCTGGAAATCCCGGCCGGGCTGTTGACCTGCATCACCGGCGTCTCCGGCTCCGGCAAGTCCACCCTGATCAACGACACCTTGTACGCACTGGCCGCCAACGAGATCAATGGCGCTTCGCATACGCCGGCGCCCTACGGTGAGATCGTCGGGCTGGACCTGTTCGACAAGGTGGTGGCGATCGACCAATCCCCCATCGGCCGCACCCCGCGCAGCAACCCGGCCACCTACACCGGCCTGTTCACGCCACTGCGCGAGTTGTTCGCGCAGGCCCCGGAAGCCCGCGCCCGCGGCTATTCGCCGGGCCGCTTCAGCTTCAATGTGCGTGGCGGCCGCTGCGAAGCCTGCCAGGGCGATGGCCTGATCAAGGTCGAGATGCACTTCCTGCCGGATGTGTACGTGCCCTGCGATGTCTGCCAGGGCAAGCGCTACAACCGCGAGACGCTGGAGATCCGTTACAAGGGCCACAGCATCCATGATGTGCTGGAAATGACGGTGGAGAACGCGCTGGAATTGTTCGAGCCGGTGCCATCGATCGCGCGCAAGCTGGAAACCCTGGTGGACGTGGGCCTTGCCTACGTCAAGCTGGGCCAGAGCGCGACCACGCTCTCCGGCGGCGAAGCACAGCGCGTGAAGTTGTCGAAGGAGCTGTCGCGACGCGACACCGGCCGCACCCTGTACATCCTCGACGAGCCCACCACCGGCCTGCATTTCCACGACATCGAGGCACTGTTGGCAGTGCTGCACCGGCTGCGCAACGAAGGCAATACGGTGGTGGTGATCGAGCACAATCTCGACGTGATCAAGACCGCCGACTGGATCGTCGATCTCGGCCCCGAGGGCGGCAAGGGCGGCGGTACCATCATCGCCACCGGCACGCCGGAAACCATCGCGACACATCCCGCATCGCATACCGGCCACTTCCTCGCCCCACTGCTGCGCGGACGCGGCGGCAAGCCGCAAGGCCAGCACGACACCAGCAAGGCACTCGCATGAGCCAGGACCAGACCACTTTCCGGATTCCGGTCCCGCTGCGCTGGAGCGATCTGGATGCGTTCAACCACGTCAACAATGCGCGCTACCTGACCTTCCTCGAACAGGCGCGTATCGAGTGGCTCGAAGGCATCGACGAGCCCTGGGTCACCGCGGACGCTGGGCCAGTCGTGGCCACGGCCACGTTGAATTTCAGGCGACCGATCGAATATCCCGCCAGCATCCTTGTCGAATTGTTCGTCGAGCGCATCGGCAACAGCAGCATGGTGATCGGTCATCGCATCCTCGCCGACGACGGCAGTCTGCATTGCGATGGCAATGTGGTCATGGTCTGGATCGACCGCCTGAGCGGCAAGGCGACGCCACTGCCGGATGCGGTGCGCCGTGCCGCCCAGCGTTTGCAGCCCTGATTTTTCCACGAACCCGGCAACATGATCCTGATCGATGCCGGACTCGCACCTCTAACCCGGAAACCGACATGCCCCTGATCGAAACCAGCGTCCACGGCACCCTCCATCAGCTGCGGATGACCCGTCCTCCGGTCAATGCGCTCAATCCAGAGCTGTGTGATGCGCTGGCGCAGGCGATTGCCGATGCGGTGGCGAGCGGTGCCGGCGGGATCGTGCTGGCCGGCGGCGTGAAGGTTTTTTCGGCCGGGCTCGACGTCCCCTTTCTGCTCTCACTGGGCGCGGATCGTGACGCACTGATGCAGGCTTGGGAAGCGTTTTTCCGAGCGGCGCGGGCGCTGGCGGCATGCCCGGTGCCGGTGGTCGCGGCGATGGCCGGTCACGCCCCGGCAGGTGGCTGCGTACTGGCACTGTGCTGCGACTATCGCGTACTGGCCGAGGGCCCGTTCCGGATCGGCCTCAATGAAACCCAGGTGGGTCTTGTCGCGCCGGAAGGCATCCAGGCCTTGCTGGCACGCGTGGTCGGCCCGCACCGCGCCGAACGCCTGCTGGTGGCTGGCCACATGCCGGATGCCGGGCAGGCGCTGTCGATCGGTCTGGTGGACGAGCTTGCTGCTGCTGAAGAGGTGGAACGTCGTGCGCACGCCTGGCTGGAAACCCTGATCCAACTGCCACGCGAACCGATGCTGCAGACTCGCGCCATTGCACGCCGTGACGTGATCGCCGCCCTGGCCCCGGAGCGCATCAACCTCGACCGCTTCGTCACCGCCTGGACCCATCCCGACACCCAAGCCGGATTGCGCGCGATGCTGGCGCGGATCGGGAAGTAGGAGCGCACCGAGGCCGAGGGCCGAGGGGCGCGAATACGCTCGAGGGCGCGAACACGCTCGCAGATTCTGAAAAACATCGCGCCCCTTCGGTGCGCTCCTACAGAATTCGAGCGACTGTAGGAGCACACCGCAGGGGTGCGACCCGGCCCACTCTCATCGCGCACCCAGGGTGCGCTACAGGATCTCCAGCACCAACTCCGGCGGGCGACACAGGCGCACGCCCTTGGCCGTGAACACGAACGGGCGGTTGATCAGGATCGGCGTTGCCAGCATCGCCTCCAGCAAGGCATCGTCGGATAAAGATGCATCGTCCAGCCCCTGCTCCGCATATGCCGGCTCCTTGCTGCGGATTGCCTCACGCACCTGCAATCCGGCATCGGCAATGGCCTGCCGCAAGCGTTCCTTGCTCGGCGGGTCATTGCTGTAATCGACGATCAAAGGCTCGATTCCCGCTTCACGAATCAACTCCAGTGCCCCGCGCGAATTGCCGCAGGTGGCGCGATGCCAGATCTCGACGTGCTGCTGATTCGTCATGGCTCAACTCCCTGTCACCACCGGGCGTGATGGATCGGAAATCCAGCCACTCCAGGAACCCGCGTACAGCTTCGCGCCCTTCAGTCCGGCGCGCTCCATCGCCAGCAGGTTGTGGCAGGCAGTGACACCCGAGCCGCACATCATCACCACATCGGACGGGTCATGACCTTGCAGCAATTCGCGATACTCCGCAGCCAGTCGCACCGGTGACTTGAAGCGGCCGTCTTCCATGTTCAAGGCGAAAGGGCGATTGATCGCGCAGGGCACATGCCCTGCCACGCGATCCAGCGGCTCTTCATCGCCACGGAATCGCACGGGCGAACGAGCGTCGATCAACAGCCCGCCCGCTGCGAGATGCGCCGCCACGGCATTGGCATCCAGCAAACGACTCTCATCGAAACTGCCACCGAAGAACGAGGCACCCGGCGACGGTACTGTCGTCGAAACCGGCAGCCCGAGCGAGGTCCAGCGTGTCCAGCCGCCATCCAGCACCGCGACTTTCTCGTGCCCCATTGTCCGCAACATGAACCACAGCCGCGCGGCGATCGAACCATCGCCATGGTCATAGGCGATGACCTGCGATGTGGGCTTCACGTCCCAGCGACGCAGGCGTTCGAGGAAATACTTGTTGCTCGGCCACGGATGGCGGCCCAGACCGGCCACCCCCATCTCCGAGAGATCGCGATCCAGATGCGCATGCACCGCCCCGGCAATATGCGAGCGCAACCACTCCTGCTCGCCCAGATGGGGATCGAGCAAGGAAAATCGGCAGTCGATGATGACCACATCGCGGCGCTCCAGCGCCATCGACAGGACATCCGCCTGCACCAAGGTCGTCCAACCGGCCATCACCTCTCTCCTTGATCGGAAGCCGCAAGTCGTTCGCGCAGGTTGTACAGGATCGCCGCCGTCGCACCCCAGATCCGGTGCGTGGCGTAACGGTATTGCAACACATGCCGGGTGCGCCCGCCAAATGTGAACTCGACCTGTTCGAGATGGTCGGGATCCATCAGGAGCGCCAGCGGCACCTCGAACACATCGGCGACTTCCTCCGGATTGGCGCGCGGAATGAAGTCTTGATGGATCATCGCCACCACCGGCAATACCCGGTAGCCGGTAATCGTCAGGTAGGGATCGAGGTAACCCAGCACCTGTGCCTGCGCCGGCAACAGGCCGACCTCCTCCTGCGCCTCGCGCAATGCCGCCTGTGCCGGGCTGGTGTCGGCCGGTTCGATGCGGCCACCCGGCAAGCTGACCTGGCCTGCGTGGTCGCGCAACTGCTCGGTGCGTCGGGTCAACAGCACGCCAACCCCTTCCTTGCGCGGGATGACACCCAGCAGCACCGCGGCAGGTCGCGGGGGAGACAATGGAATACCTTCCAATTCGGCCAGATTCCATGGCGAGGATGTCGGCGGAATCTCGATCGGATAGGCGGCACGGCGCAAGCGGCTTGCCAGTCCATCGGCCTCGCTCATGAGGCCTCCCGTTGCGCGGCACGCGCAGGCAGGACCACATCCATGACATGCAGGCGAGCGGCATCACCCAAGCTCGACCACACCGCGATCTCGGTGCCGGTGCGCAGGCAGCCCAGGCACAGTCCATCGTCACCCAGGGTGCAGATGCCGGTGCAAGGGCTGAGGATGGCGCGCGGCTCAAGCATCATCGGGATCACGTTGCTCCAAATGCGATGCGCCGGCACGGGGCCGGCGCATCGATGTAACTGCTAGTCGGGAGGCTTGCGGATACCGCCGATCTTCACGGCAGCACCCGGAATGAAGGCAGATCCGCAAATGGACCCACCTTCTGCATCACTTCACCGAACCCAGCTCGATCTGCATCGCGATGGCCTGCTGCGCGAACTCCGCATTCTGGCCCGCACCCAGGCTCACGCCCGGCGGGATCACGACTTCCCACACCGTGCCCTGCTGCATCAGCGGCAGGGTGTCGCGGATCGCCGGGATCGGCGCGGCCGACACCTTGAACGGCGGCGGTGTCTGCACACCACTCAGCGGCGTACCTACCGCCGCGAGGAAGCTGCGGAACGCGATCTGCACTTCGCTGTTGGCGGTCGGTTTGGCACCGGTGCCCGGCTTGGCGATGCGGTACATGATGCCGCTGGGCATCGTCACCACGCCCGGCTGCGCCTTGTACTGGGCCAGGAAGCCCGCCGACTGCGCCTTGTTGTCATCCAGTGCCTTGCGGAACGCTGCCTGTGCCTTGGCTTCCAGACGCTGCTGGTAGCCGCCGTAAGCGGTACGCAGCTGGTCGTCGGTATAAGCCGGCTGCTTGCCACCGAACGCATCCTGCACGCCGCGGATGACGGTGGCGATGTCGATCGGCTCACCGCCTGCCTTCATCTCCTGGCCGAGGTTCCAGCCCAGCGCATAACTGGCGTGCGTCTTGTCGACCACCGGCAGGGTGCCGGCAGCAGGTGCCGCCGGAGCCGCAGCGGCAGGACGTGCCGCAGGACGCGCTGCGGGTGCAGTCTGGGCTTGCGCGGTGACGACACCGGCGCTCAGGAGCAGGGCCGCCACGCTGGCAGCAATCACGTGAAGCTTCATCCAGAACCTCATTCGATATGAAAAGGACCGCAGGCGCGGCCCGGACGGGTAAACCGGCCGAGGCCGGGGGGAATTGCCGATAGCAGGCGGCAAGCCGCCAACGGGACACGATAGGATAACCGCCCCGGCCCACGTCGGCTACCGAGGTCCCGAGTGCGACCGGCCGTGGCAAGGGAAGTTCCCCATTCACGAATATTTTTCAGGCCCATGACCGACAACCTGCTACTCATCGACACCGCCGCGGGCATCCGCACAATCCGCATCAACCGCCCGGACAAGCTGAACGCGCTCAACGCCGACACGCTGGATGCGCTGGATGCTGCCTTCGCGGCAGCCGACCACGACCCCGAGGTGCGCGTGGTGGTGCTGACCGGTGCCGGCCCCAAGGCCTTCGTCGCCGGCGCCGACATCAGTGAGATGAACACCCTGACCCCGGCGCAGGGCCGCGATTTCTCGCTGCGCGGCACCCGCATGATGCGGCGGGTGGAGAAGCTGTCCAAACCGGTCATCGCCATGGTCAACGGCTTCGCCCTCGGCGGTGGGCTGGAGCTGGCGATGTGCTGCCATCTGCGGATCGCCGCCGATACCGCCAAGGTCGGCCAGCCGGAAATCAACCTAGGCCTGATCCCGGGCTTCGGCGGCAGCCAGCGCCTGCTGCGGCTGTGCGGCCGGGCGGCGACGCTGGAGCTGTGCCTGACCGGCGCCCCGATCAATGCCGAGCGCGCCCTGCAACTGGGCATCGTCAACCGCGTGGTGCCCGCGGCCGAACTTGAATCTGCGGTGATGCAACTGGCCGGCCAATTGGCCAGGGCCGCACCGTTGGCGCTACGCGGGATGCTGGACTGCGTGAACATCGGCGGCGAATGCGGGATCGAGGAAGGGTTGGAATACGAGTCCGCGCAATTCGGCCTGATGTTCGCCACCGAGGACATGCGCGAAGGCACATCGGCGTTCCTGGAAAAGCGCAAGCCGACATTTGCCGGCAAGTAAACATCGCGACACCACCCCCAGTCATTCCCGTGGATGCGGGGGTGGCTTCCCGCACGGTAGAGCGATGCGCGGGCTGGGTGCCAGCCGCTGCATCCATGACGAGCCCCATGCACACCTGCTGCCCCATCTGCCCCTGCGCATTGGACCATCCCGCACACGCGGTGCTGATCGCGCTGGGCGAGGATGACCTCGATGCAGCGCTGGCGCTGGGCTTGCTGGATGCGCAGCCGTGCCCGGGCTGCGCCGCCGGGTGCGACGCTGCCCTGATCGCCATCCGTGAGGCACGCCGCTTCGCATTGGCAGCACGCGGACGCCACCGCGCGCGTGCTGCACGGCTGGAGCGCATCCAGCGTGAACGCGACGCGGCGCGGAAACCCCGCCAAGAGCCCGTCGCCACGCCCACGCCGACGCCCGCATTGCCAGGTGCCGCCGCCGAGGCGCTGGCCCGCGCATTGGCCAAAGCCAAGGCCCGGCATTCATGAGCCCGTCCCGCAGTCCACGCGCGGCACGCGGCAGCAAGCTCACGCTGGCTGAAATCACCGAACTGTTCTCTCGACTGCGCGACCTCAATCCGCATCCAACCACCGAACTGGAATACGCCACACCCTTCGAGCTGCTGGTCGCCGTGGTGCTGTCGGCGCAGGCCACCGATGTAGGCGTCAACAAGGCCACCCGAAAACTCTTCCCCATCGCCAACACACCCGCCGCGATCCTCGCGCTGGGCGAAGACGGGTTGAAGGGCTACATCAACACCATCGGCCTGTTCAACGCCAAGGCCGCAAACGTGATTGCACTGTGCCGGTTGCTGCTGGAGCGCCACGGCGGCGACGTACCGCGCAGCCGCGAAGAACTGGAGGCACTACCCGGCGTCGGCCGCAAAACCGCCAATGTCGTCCTCAACACCGCGTTCGGTGAGCCCACGATCGCGGTGGATACCCACATCTTCCGCGTCGCCAACCGCACCGGCCTCGCCCCCGGCAAGGACGTGCGCACGGTCGAGGACAAGCTGGTGAAACTGGTGCCGTCCGAATTCGCGCGCGACGCCCACCATTGGCTGATCCTGCACGGCCGCTACGTGTGCAAGGCGCGCAAGCCGGACTGCCTGCACTGCCCGCTCCACGATCTTTGCCGCTGGCCCGACAAGGGACCACCCAACTGGGCAAACTGACTGTGAAAAACAATGCGGCGAGACGAAGCCCGCCGCACGATGGCGCTCCAATTGGACCGCTGCTGTCAGTCAGAATCGGAACTCGCCCCAGACGCCGAATTCATCGGTTTGCAGGTTCCGCGTGCGCAGGGCATTGCGTTGCTCGGTGTGCTTGTACACGGTGGCAAGCTTGATGCCGGGTGCCAGCGGCCATTCCACGCCGAGGTTGTAGTAGGTGTCCCGCAAGGTCGGGTCCAGCGTCCGGCTCGTGCGGCTGTTGTCGTAGCGTGCGAACAAGGTAACGCCATTCTGGTTGAGGCCATGGCTGCCCCACAGCGACCAGCCACTGGCGCTGTCGGTGGCGACGGTCATGACGTTGTTCCAGTTGTTGGCGCGGAAATATTCAACGCCCAAGCGGGTGTTGCCGTACATGTACGCCGCCATGACATTGACGCGATTGGCGGTGTGCACGGCCGGAAGCGTCTGCTTGTCGCGACCGAGGGTGCCGGTGTAAAGGCCCACGCCCAGCACCGTCCGGTCCGTCGGGGAGAAGCTCAAGCGTCCTTCGAAATCCAGGCCGTGGCTGCGGCTGGGATTCTTGTAGCCGTTGCCGTTCAGGGCCGCGACCGCGTACTCGAAGGAACCCCCGGCCAGCTTGCCACCCGCGTGGATGCCCCAATCCGCCGAGGTGCCGAACTTCAGGCGGTCGGCAATCGTGTTCTCGATGTAGCGCATGCCGTACCAATTCTCGGCGAACGGCACCCACGGCAAGTCGGCGGCACCGGCGCGCAGCACCAAGGCATCGCTGTACCGGTACTGGATATAGGCCTTCTTGAGATAGATCTCGGTGGACGAAATCGCCGAGGAATACTGGAAGTCGGTGGTCAGGTTCATCGACCAGCGATCATTGAACTTGTGGTCGACGCCGAGGTAGAACCGCTTGATGTCGAAGGCGAAGCCGGAACGATCCGTCTTCACCCCACGGTTGCTCTCGTTGATGTTGGTCAAATCGTAATACAGGCGGCCACTGATCCTGGTGTCGTTCACCAACCGCCGCAGCGCGGAAACATCGTCCATCTGTTCGTTGACGGCGGCCTGCGCGACGTTCACCTCCGACTGCGCGTCGCTGCGTTCTTCCAGGTTCTGGATCTGGGCCTGCAAGGCTGCGATCTGCGCCTTCAACTCGGCGATGTCCTGCGCGCTGGGTGCCGTCTGCGCGGCGGCGTTGAAACTGAGGCTTGCAGTGGCCAGCGCGATCGCGGCAGCCAGGTGGGTGGGACGCATGGTGTCACTCCGAATGGGGAATTGGCGGTCTGGATGCAGGTTGCACGCGGCAGCTGGCCGGTTGCGCAATCCGCAGCGAATTCCACACAAGACACGTTGCAATTTCGTGTCAGGAAGATTTCGATTTGATTGCTCGAAGGAATGCCATCGATTGTCATGCGACTGTCATGAAATCGTCCCCGTGCTGTCACGAAGCAACGCTGGAATACGCAGCGAGGCGGGCCTGCCCCGTCGTCTCTCCCCCATCCAGGAGTTGTTCGTGACCAAGTCCCTGAAATCCCGCTTCGCCGCATTTGCGTTGGCGATGAGCATCACCGCCGGCGCCCTCGCCGCCGATGTCACCGGCGCCGGCGCATCCTTCGTGTATCCCGCCATGTCGAAGTGGGCCTCCGACTACAAGGCCGCCACCGGCAAGGAAGTGAACTACCAGTCGATCGGTTCGGGCGGCGGCATCGCCCAGATCAAGGCCGGCACGGTCGATTTCGGTTCCTCCGACAAGCCGTTGCCGCCGGAAGAACTCGCCCGTTCGGGCCTGGCGCAATTCCCTTCGGTGATTGGCGGCGTGGTGCCCGCCTTCAATCTGCCCGGCATCGCCGCCGGTGCGATGAAGCTCGATCCGGACGTGCTGGCCGACATCTTCCTCGGCAAGATCACGATGTGGAACGATCCGCGCATCGTCGCCACCAACCGCGGCCTGACCCTGCCGGCGATGAAGATCACCGTGGTGCACCGCTCCGACGGTTCCGGCACCAGTTTCAACTTCACCAATTACCTGTCGAAAGTCAGTCCGGATTGGAAAGCGCGGGCTGGCGAAGGCACCACGGTCAAGTGGCCGACCGGCATCGGCGGCAAGGGCAACGAAGGCGTGTCCGCTTACATCAAGCAGATCCGCGGCAGCATTGGTTATGTGGAACTGGCGTTCGCCGTGCAGAACCGGCTGGCCTACTCGCGCCTGAAGAATGCCGCCGGGAACTACGTCCTTCCCAACGATGACACCTTCGCGGAAGCCGCCTCCAGCGCCAATTGGGCGTCGAGCAAGGATTTCTTCCTGATCATCACCAATGCCCCGGGCGGCAATGCCTGGCCGATCACCGCCACCAACTTCATCCTGGTCCGCAAGGACGGCAAGCCGGGTAGCCGCGCGGCGATCGATTATTTCCGCTGGGTGTATGCCAACGGCGATGCCTCGGCCACCGCGCTGGGCTATGTGCCCCTGCCGGACACCCTGGTGCGCCAGGTCGAGGCCTACTGGGCCCGGAACAAGCTTCGCTGACCCCCCGTCGGCCGTGGCAGTGCGTCCTGCTGCTGCGGCCGACATCTTTTGCCATGGCCCGCATCTGCGGGCAATACCAGCAGAACCCAGACGATGTCCGTCATCGCCCATCCCGGCCAACACCCAGCTTCCGGACTCCGTGACGCCGCCGATGCGCGCCACGATGCCTGGTTCCGCTGGCTGCTGACCGCTACCGCCATCTTCGTATTGGTGACGCTGGCAGGTGCCGCCCTGTCGATGCTGTGGGGTGGCCGCAGCGTGCTCGCGCACGAAGGCATCCTCTTCTTCACCACCAGCGACTGGAATCCGGTCGAGGATCGCTACGGCGCACTGGTGCCGATCTACGGCACCCTCGTCACCGCCGTGATTGCCATGCTGATCGCGGTGCCGGTGAGTTTCGGCATCGCCTTCTTCCTCACCGAAATCGCGCCGCGCTGGCTGCGCGCACCGGTGGGTGCCGCGATCGAATTGCTGGCAGGCATTCCTTCGATCATCTACGGCATGTGGGGATTTTTCGTGTTGATGCCGGTGATGCGCGAAGACCTGGTTCCGTGGCTGGACGCACACATCGGGCCGCTGCCGGTGATCGGCGCGCTGTTCCGTGGCCCGCCGATCGGTGTCGGCATGCTCACCGCCGGGCTGGTGCTGGCGATCATGGTCATCCCCTTCATCGCATCGACCATGCGCGAGGTTTTCAAGACCGTGCCGACGCGGCTCAAGGAATCCGCCTACGCACTGGGTGCGACGCGTTGGGAAGTGAGCCGCGACATCGTGCTGCCCTACACGCGCTCGGCGGTGATCGGCGGCATCTTCCTCGGCCTCGGGCGCGCTCTCGGGGAAACCATGGCCGTCGCCTTCGTGATCGGCAACAGCGTCAGCTTCACGACCTCGCTGCTGGAACCTTCCACCACGATTGCAGCACTGATCGCCAACGACTTCGGCGAAGCCACCGAAACCTATCGCGCCGCCCTGCTCCTGCTCGGCTTCGTGCTGTTCCTCGTCACCTTCGTGGTGCTGGCACTGGCACGACTGATGCTGGCCCGGCTCTCGCGCAAGGAAGGCAACGCATGAGCGCCGCATCCCTGTTGCTGTACCGCCGCCGTCGCATCGCCAATGCAGTGGCCATCGGCATGGCCAGCGCTGCCGCGATCATCGGATTGCTGGCGCTGGGCTGGATCCTGTGGACCTTGCTGGCCAAAGGCTACGCCCACTTCAACCTGGCCCTGTTCACCCAGGATCAGCCGCCGCCGATGGAAGCCGGTGGCCTGCGCAACGCGATCATCGGCAGCCTGCTGATGTGCGGCATGGGCGTGGCGATCGGCACGCCACTGGGGATCGCTGCCGGCACCTGGCTGGCCGAACTGGGCGACCGCGGCAAACTCGGCACGACCGTTCGCTTCGTCAACGACATCCTGCTGTCGGCACCGTCCATCGTGCTCGGCCTGTTCGTCTATGCCGCTTTCGTGATGACGACCAATGGCCGGTTTTCGGCCATCGCCGGTGCGCTGTCACTGGCCTTCATCGTGCTGCCCGTGGTGGTGCGCACCACCGACGAAATGCTGCGCCTGGTGCCGGTGCAGATGCGCGAGGCCGCACTGTCGCTGGGGATCCCGCAATGGAAGGTGACGGTGCAGGTGCTGTATCGCAGCGCCCTGCCCGGCATCCTCACCGGCGTCCTGCTGGCATTGGCACGCATCGCCGGAGAAACCGCGCCATTGCTGTTCACGGCCTTCGGCAACGAATTCTTCAGCCTGAAGCCGACCGGTGCAATGAGCGCGGTGCCATTGGTGATGTACAAGTTCGCCGGCTCCGGCTACGAGAACTGGGAACAGCTGGCGTGGTCGGGGGCACTGCTGACCACCTTGTTCGTGCTGGCGATCAGCCTGCTGGCACGCCTCTTCCTGCTGCGCAAGCGAGCTCCCCATGACTGACACCGACTTGGTCGACGTTCGCTCGACCGGCAAATGCAGCCCATCCCACATCACCACGCCCCTGTTCCATGACCGGACGCCGTCCATGCACGATGTACCCCTCGCCGCCACCCATGCCAAGCACCCCACGGTCGCAATGACGCAGCCGGCCATCAAGATGGCAGCACGCGGCCTCGACTTCTGGTACGACAAGTTCCATGCCGTCCGCCGCATCGACCTGGACATCCCGGAAAAGCGCGTCACCGCCTTGATCGGCCCATCCGGCTGCGGGAAGTCCACCCTGCTGCGGGTATTCAATCGCATCTACGCGCTGTATCCGAAGCTGCGCGCCGAAGGTCAGGTCCTGCTCGACGGCGAGGACATCCTGGCACCGTCATATTCGATGAATCGCCTGCGCAGCAAGGTCGGCATGGTGTTCCAGAAGCCCGTGCCGTTCCCGATGACGATCTACGAGAACGTCGCCTACGGCATCCGCCATCACCAGCGTTTGAACAAGGCGGACATGGATGCGCGGGTCGAACAGGCCTTGCGCCAGGCCGCGCTGTGGGACGAGGTCAAGGACAAGCTCAAGCAAAGCGGGCTGGGCCTGTCCGGCGGCCAGCAGCAACGGCTGTGCATCGCCCGCGCGGTGGCGCTCAAGCCCGATGTCCTGCTGCTCGACGAACCGACCTCGGCGCTCGATCCCATCTCCACCGGCCGCATCGAACAACTGCTGGAGGAGCTCAAGCAGGCGTTCACCATCATGATCGTCACCCACAACATGCAACAGGCCGCGCGGGTGTCCGACTTCACCGCCTTCATGTACCTCGGCGACCTGGTTGAACACGGCCCGACCGCCCGGATCTTCAACAACCCCGGCAAGCAGCAGACCGAGGACTACATCACCGGGAGGTTCGGCTGACGTGAAGCCCCTCCCCATCCGGGAACGGGGTTGGGGTGCGGGTTCTGGCAACCGCAATTCCTCACCCACACCGAACCCTCATCCGCCCCTGCGGGGCACCTTCTCCCGAAGGGAGAAGGAAGGAGCAATAGCAATGAACGAGCAACACCACCACATCGTCAAGAGCCACGACGACGAACAGAACGCCCTGCTCGACGAATTGATCCGCATGGGCCGGATGGCGGCCACCCAGCTTGAAGACGCGCTGGCCGTCGTGGAACGCCGCGACGACACGGCAGCCCGGCAGGTGGTAGCCGGAGACGACGCCATCGACGCGCTGGAACGCCAGATCAACCACGACGTGATCCACCTGATCCGGCGCGGCCCGCTGGCCGGCGACCTGCGCATCATCCTCGCCGCGCTGCGGGTGGCCGCCGATATCGAGCGCATCGGCGACTACGCCGCCAACATCGCCAAGCGCTCGCTGGTGCTGAACCAGGCGCATGCGCTGCCGGATACACGCGGCGTCCGGATGCTGGGCAAACTGGCCGTGCAGCAGGTGCGCGACGTCCTCGATGCCTACCTCGCCCGCGATGGCGAGACGGCCCTGCGAGTGCGTGCCAATGATGTCGAGCTGGACACCCTCTACACCGGCCTGTTCCGCGAGCTGCTGACCTGGATGATGGAAGACCCGCGCGCCATCACGCCCTGCACGCACCTGTTGTTCATGGCCAAGAACCTGGAACGCGTCGGCGACCACGCCACCAACATCGCCGAGAACGTCTGGTTCCTGGTGCATGGGGAAGAACCGATGCCCGCGCGCGACAAGCGCGATGGCAGCAGCCACCTGACGAGTTGAAGCGACACCGCAGCCGTCGCGCCGTACTCCAGGACTTGCGGAAGTGGCGCTGATTTCGCGTCGGCGCTAGCATGCCGGAACGTCAACTGCCTCCAGCGGATACCCTTCATGCGCAGTCTCGCCCCTTCCCTGACCCTGCTCCTCGGCACCACCGGCATGAGCCTTGTCGCCGCCTGCCTGCTGCTGCCCGCGCCCGCACACGGGTTCACGATGCAGGATCACGCCGGCATGGCGGATGCCAGCCACGATGGGCATACCCTGGCCGGGATGGACAGTGACCACGACGGTCGGATTTCCCGGACCGAATTCGCGGCCGCCCATGACGGCAAGTCCGAGCGCTTTGCCGGCATCGACAGCAATGGCGATGGCTTCATCAGCCAGGCCGAATTCGACGCCCACCACGCCGCGATGAAACCGGCCAAGGATGGCAGCGAAGCGAATCCCACCGAGGCCGAGCACGCGGGTCACCACTGAGTGCTCGTGATCTCTACCGCGAATCGGTTGCGCACGCGCCAGGCGACGAATGACTGAATCCCCGGAGCGCGCCGCAAGCACGCCGATGGCCGAACGCTTCCGCGGCTACCTGCCGGTAGTGGTCGACGTGGAAACCGGCGGCTTCGACTGGAACAAGCACGCGTTGCTGGAAATCGCGGCGATCCCGATCGAGCTGAATGAACGCGGCTGCTTCATCCCGGGCGCAGTCGCACACGCGCACATCGCGCCAGCGCCCGGGACGACGGTCGATCCCAAATCACTGGAAATCACCGGTATCCGGATCGGTCATCCCTTGCGTGGTGAAGTGGACGAACGCAGCGGCCTGGATGCGATCTTCGTGCCGGTGCGCGCGGCAGCGAAGCGGCATGGCTGCCAACGCGCGATTCTCGTGGGCCACAACGCGCATTTCGACCTCAATTTCCTCAACGCCGCGGTCGCCCGTGTCGCCCACAAGCGCAACCCGTTCCACCCGTTCAGCGTGTTCGACACCGTGACCATGGCCGGGCTTGCCTACGGCCAGACCGTACTCGCCCGCGCCGCAATGGCGGCCGGCTTGGGTTGGGACCCGAAGGAAGCGCACTCCGCGGTCTACGACGCCGAGCAGACCGCACGACTGTTCTGCACGATCGCCAATACCTGGCCCACTCCATGCCCCGGAAACGCGTAGGAGCGCACCGAAGGGGCGCGATAGAGACAATGCAGGTGCGTTGGCAGGTCGCACCCCTGCGGTGTGCTCCTACAGGGGCGTGATTGGTGTAGGAGCGCACCGAAGGGGCGCGAAAGAGACAATGCAGGTGCGTTGGCAGGTCGCACCCCTGCGGTGTGCTCCTACAGGGGGCGTGATTGGTGTAGGAGCGCACCGAAGGGGCGCGACCAGTCTCCTGGAAGAGCAGTCGCGCCCCTTCGGTGTGCTCCTACGGGGGGAGACCTCGCGCCCTGACGGTGCGGGCGATGCCGTACAGGCTCACCACTACCCAGGCGCCTTCAAGCAGGAACACCGACAGGTTGAACTTGCCCAACAGCGAGGCCAGCACGCCGAGAGCCCCGAACAGATTGAGCAACTGATAACCGAGGCTGGTCCCGGCCAATTTCCCGGCCTGCAATAGCGCAAACGCGGCGAGGATCATCAGCGTCCCGGCCAACCCGGCCCAGTCGTACCAGGCAAGGTCCAGCGCCATCATGCCGCCCTCTGCCGCACCGCCTCGAACAGGCTCACGCCCGTCGCCACCGACACATTCAGGCTCTCGAAACCGCCCGGCATCGGGATCTTCACCAACTGGTCGCAATTCTCGCGGGTCAAGCGGCGCAGGCCCTCGCCTTCACTACCCAGCACCAAGGCAATATTGCCCTTGAGGTCGATGGCATACAGCGAGGCGTCGGCTTCACCGGCCAGCCCATAGATCCACACACCCAGTTTCTGCAGATCCCGCAGCGTGCGCGAAAGATTGGTCACCGCGAAGATCGGCAATGTGTCAGCGGCACCGGCCGAGGTCTTGCGCACGGTGGCATTGACCTGCACCGCCTTGTCCTTCGGGAACACCACTGCGGTCGCACCTGCCGCCGCCGCACTGCGCAGGCAAGCGCCGAGGTTGTGCGGGTCCTGCACGCCATCCAGCACCAGCAGCAAAGCGCGGCCTTCGGCGGCTTCGATCAGCGCCGGCAACTCATGTTCATCCCAAGTTTTCGCCGCGGCGTAGCGCGCTGCCGCGCCCTGATGCCGCAGCCCGCCCGCCACGCCATCCAGCGCCTGCTGCGCGACCCGACGCACGTCGATCTCCTTGCGCCGCGCCTCCTGTTCGATCTCGGTGATGCGCGGGTTCTTGCCGCCGGCTTCCAGCAGCACCTCGCGCACATGTTCGGCGTCGTGCTCCAGCGCGGAGGCCACCGCGTTCAGGCCGACGATCCATTGGGCTTGTTTGCTCATCCGCCTATTGTGCAGGAATGCAAGCTCATCATCGGACCGAATTTCAAGGATGCGCCGAACAAGTCCATCCTGGCCTTGTCAGCGCACGCCACGTCCGGTGCATGCCCGGACGTGGCTCACACGAATCAATCCCTTCCGTGATTGATTCGTGGCCGGCCATCCATGGCCGGCGGGCAACGCCGACTTGATCAGCGTTGCCTTAACGTGCGGAACGGCGAACCTTGTCGAAACGGGAGAGTCATCTCGCAACTTCGCATCATTCGGAAAGCAAAGCGATTCGAGCCAATGCCATACCGCTTTCGCCCACTACACCGGCGGCGAGCCGTTCCCGTTTGCCAGCACCTGCGACAGCGAGCCGTAATTCGATGACTGGATGTCGGAGATGCGCCATTCACCTTCGACCTGGATCAGGCTGTAGGTCATGGTCATCGTGCTTTTCAGGTTTTCGAAGGTCACTTTGACCCGCACTGGCGAACCGCTGCCGACACGCTCCGTGTGCAGGGTCGAATAGATGTCGTCATCGTAGTCCTGCGCGTCGATGATCGGGTCGAAATCGAGGCACTCGTCCTCGTTCTCCTGGCAGGCGGTGCGATTGTCCAGCGAGCTTTTGACGAGGGCTTCGGAGAACCACGGCGACATTTGTTCGCCATCGTCGAACCAGGACTTGTCTTCGAAGGTGTCCAGGTAGGTGCGGAAGAATTCGCGCACGAAGTCTTCGGGCGGTTGCGAGGGTTCGTGGGCAGCATCGCCTGATGCTGGCGCGTTGGCTGCGGTGTCGCCAGGCTTGCTTGACGGTGCTGCGGCAGCACCGGGTGCCAGCAGACGCGGATGCGGTTTTGCCGGATCGGTGATATCGGTTTTGCCGCAACCGGCAAGCAGCAGCAACATCAGGGCGGCAGTGAGGGAACGCATCATGTCGGATTCCTGTCGAAGCGGCTATGTGCAAGCACACACAGGAAACCGCGACCGGCGGATGAGGTCAAGCCACCCCTTCGGTCTCCAGCCCGACATTGGTGGAGGCCGCTTCGTATTTTTCGCGATCCAGCAAACCCGCTTCGCGCGCCACCAGTACCGGCACCAGCATCTGCCCGGTGACATTGGTCATGGTGCGCATCATGTCGAGTATGCGATCGACCGCGTACAGATAGCCGATCGCTTCCAGCGGCAACCCCGCCGCGCTCAGTACAACGGTGGCCATGATCACCGCGGTACCAGGAATGCCCGCGGTGCCGAAGCTGCCCAGCACCGACGCAAGGGCGATGGTGAGGTACTGCGGCAGGGTCAAATCAATCCCGGCATATTGCGAGATGAACACCGCCGCCAGCGCCGGGTAGATCGCACCGCAGCCATCCATCTTGATGGTGGCACCCAGCGGCACCGCGAACGCCGCGTAGTCCTTGTCCACGCCATGGTTATGAATCGAACAACGCAATGACACCGGCAGCGCGGCGAAGCTGCTCGCCGCCACGAAGCCCACCTGCATGCCCGGCAACGCGCCACGGTAGAACTTCAGTGGATTCAAGCCGTGTGCGAGCAGTAGCAGCGGGTACACGACCACCAGATGGAAGGCGCAGGCAAGGTAAAGGGCCACCACGAATTGCAGCAGCGGCCGCAGTTGCTCGAAGCCGTAGCCGCCGACCAGGGCCGCGATCAGGCCGAAGGTACCGAACGGCGTGAACTCGATGACATAGCGGGTGATCTGGATCATCACCTCATTGGCTTCGCCGGCCAGCTTGCGCAGCCCGGCCACCTTCTCGCCGAGCTTGACCATCGCAAACCCGATCAGCCCGGCAAAGAACAGCACCTGCAACACGGTGCCACTGCGCGGCACCAGCACCTTGGTGCCATCGGCCAGGACTTGCTTGTCGGCCCCGGCCATGGCCTGGAACGGATTGGCCGGCACCAGGTTCAGGAACATTTCGAGCACGCTGGGCACGTGCTTTGGCTTGTAGTCTGCGGCCACGTTGAGCGCACCGACGCCGCTGCCGGGCTGGATGATCCAGCCGAACGCCAGCCCGACACCAACGGCCAGCACAGCGGTGATCGCGAACCAGAGGAAGGTGCGACCGGCCAGCGCCATGATCGACTTCTGCCCGCTGAGCGAGGCCACCGCATTGATCACAGCGAACAGCACCAGCGGCACCGCGATCATCGAGATCAGGGTGACGTAGAGATCCCCGATCGGACCGAACCAGGTCTCGGCATTTTTCCCGAATGCCAGGCCCGCGAGCGTACCGAACACGAAGCCCGCGGCGACGCGCTTCCAGAACTTGATGCGGAACCACCAATCAATCATGGATCAGTCCATCCCCGAGCAGGCCGACACGATACTGTGGAATGAGTGAACGTGGCAGTCATGGCCGGGTTCGTTCGCGCCAGCTCAAAATGGCTTGGCCAATACCAGCCAGAGGATGCCCACCAGCAGCGGCAACGGCAGCTCGTTGAACCAGCGCAGCGTGGTAGCCGACGGCAGGGCTCCGCCGCGATCCACACGCTTCAGTTGGCGACCACAAACGATGTAGTACACAAACAGCAGCGCCACCAGGCCCAGTTTGGCGTGCAGCCAGCCGCCAGCCACGCCGAAATGCAGCCACAGTGCCAATCCAAACAGAAAGGCCAGCCCGAACATCACATGGCCGAAGCGGTACAGGCGACGTCCCATCAGCAACAGGCGCTCACGCACCGCCGGCACATCGCCGGCCTCGGCGAGGTTGACGAGGATGCGCGGCAGATAGAACACCGCCGCCATCCAGGCGATCACGAACACGAGGTGGAAGGTCTTGCTCAGCAGATAGGCCATCGGGTCGCCACGTCGGGATCGAAGCCCTTAGGATGCCATGGACCATCCCGTGCCTGATGCGGTTGCCAGCCCCATGTCGAAAATCTACGACCGCGCCTATTTCGACCGCTGGTACCGCCACGGCGGCATCGGCCACGCAGCACGGCTGGCGCGCAAGGTGGCGCTTGCCGTGGCGACCGCCGAATACCACCTGGAGCGCCCGATCCGCAGTGTGCTCGACATCGGCTGTGGCGAAGGCGCGTGGCGTGCGCCGTTGCTGAAGTTGCGACCCAAGGCCGAGTACCTTGGCTTCGACGCGAGTGCCTACGCCATCGCCCGCTACGGTCGCCGGCGCAACCTGCACCTCGCCCGCTTCGGCGACTTCGCCCAGCTGCGGCCCTGCCCGCCGGTCGATCTGCTGGTCTGCAGTGACGTGCTGCACTACCTGCCGACCCGCGAACTCGACCGCGGCTTGCCGGCACTGGCGGAGCTGTGCGGCGGTGTCGCCTTCATCGAGGCCTTCACCCGCGGTGATCAGGCCGTGGGTGATGACGTCGAGTTCAAGGCACGCCCTGCGTCCTTCTATCGCGAACGCTTGCGTGCGCTCGGGCTGCGCCCGCTGGGCTCGCACTGCTGGCTCTCACCCGGTCGAGTCGATGCCGCCGCGGCGCTGGAGCTTCCGGCCTGACGCGCGAAAAACGCGAACTCAATCACATTCCGCCGCGCCCGGCGCGCTATGCTGCGTCGCCGCAAACGGGGACTTGACCAGCCGATGGTGCTTTACCCATTCCACGAACTCTGGCGTACGGGCCTTGCGCCCTTTGCCTACTGGGCCGACGCCAACGCCCGCATCTACTCCGCGCAGGACAGCTGGCTGTCGACCCTGCCCGGCTCGCAACGCGCCGCCGCCGGCTTCGAATTGATGTACCGACTCGGCAAGGACTACGAGAAGCCCGAATTCGGCATTCATCAGATCGAAGTCGAAGGCCAGGCCTTGCCCGTGGTCGAACGCGTCGAGCTGGAGAAACCCTTCTGCCGGCTATTGCGCTTCAAGCGCTACCACGACCAGGCCGATGGGCTGGCGCGGATGAAGGATGACCCTGCAGTGCTGGTGGTCGCGCCCTTGTCCGGCCACCACGCCACCCTGCTGCGCGACACCGTGCGGACGCTGCTGCCCGACCACAAGGTCTACATCACCGACTGGACCGACGCGCGGATGGTGCCCTCCGATGCCGGTGCGTTCCACCTCGACGATTACGTCGCCTATGTGCAGGACTTCATCCGCCACATCGGCACCGACAATCTGCACGTCATCAGCGTCTGCCAGCCGACCGTGCCGGTACTGGGCGCTATCTCGCTGATGGCCGCGCGCGGCGAGCCGCTGCCGAAATCGATGACGATGATGGGTGGCCCGATCGATACCCGCCGCTCGCCGACCGCGGTCGACAACCTCGCCACCCGGCAGCCGCTGTGGTGGTTCGAGAACACCGTCATCCACACCGTGCCGGCCAACTATCCCGGCGTCGGTCGTCGCGTGTATCCCGGCTTCCTGCAGCACATGGGTTTCGTGGCGATGAACCCGGAACGGCATGGTTCGTCGCACTGGGATTTCTACCAGGACCTGGTGAAGGGTGATCTCAGCTCGGCCGAATCGCACCGCAAGTTCTACGACGAATACAACGCGGTGCTGGACATGCCCGCCGAATATTACCTCGACACCATCCGCACCGTGTTCCAGGAACACCTGCTGCCGCGCGGGCTGTGGGATGTTGCGGGTGAGCGCGTGGATCCGTCGAAGATCAAGGACTGCGCGCTGCTGACCATCGAAGGCGAACTCGACGATATTTCCGGGCAAGGCCAGACTCGCGCCGCGCAAGACCTGTGTATCGGCATTCCCGACGACAAACGCCAGCACATCACCGCCGAAGGTGCCGGCCACTACGGCATCTTCAGCGGCCGCCGTTGGCGCACCCAGATCTATCCGCAGGTGCGGGCGTTCATTGCGGCGCAGGCGGTCCAGCAATCGGCATCCCCCGCACGCAAGCGGACGTCGAAGCGATAGTCACGAAGAAGAACACCCGCAGTTGGCGGGTGTTCTTTTCAGGTTTCGGTCCGACCTCAGATTCTGACCAGCATCGCCTTGGCCAGTTTGCCGTGCAGGCGACCGATGAAGCGGGCCAGGTGCAAGGTTGCGAACAGCAGCATGATCCCCAGCACCGGCAACAGCACACCGAGCCACGGTGCCTGCTGCAGGGTCACGTCTTGCCACACGTTGATGTACGCGCCGTAGCCCAGGGCCGCCACGATCGGGGCTGCGATGAAGCTCAGTGACAGGCTCAGGCAGGTCACCACCACAGTGAAATACGCGATGCCCACCGGCAGCATCGCGAGGAAGTAGAGCATCGTGCCCCACGTCCTCGGGTCGGTGAACATCGCGCCGATGCGCTTCGATATCGGCAGGCCCTTGTCGTTGTACAAGGGGCGGCGCGGCATGCGTTCGCCAAGCATGACCTCGACGATGCGACCCTCGACTAGCGCAAGGATGCGGGTGGCACCGATGAACAGGATCACGAACGGGATGCCGATGATCAGCACCGCAAGCCCGGCGGACAATGACGCGCCGGTCACGACCCAGGTGAAGTAGAACGTGCCGGTGGCCAGGGCCAGCAGCATGTAGAACAAGGACCCGTAGGTCTGCGGGTCGACCAGCACGCCGAAGAATTGCCCCGCCAGCGACTTGCGCGGTGCAGGTACGGGCGGTCGCAACGCAGTCTGCACTTTCACTTCGGTCTCACGGTAGATGTCCGCTACTTCGTCCGGCGCGCCATAACTGCCGGCGACGGAAGAAATCACCTCGGCCTCGGACTTGCCGGGGTTGGCCGCCAATTCGGACCGCAGGTAGTCCTCGGCGTCGTACAGCGCATCCTGTGCCAGCGCCGGATCACAGCCAGACAGTGCCGCACGCAGGCGTTCGAGATACTCGGGGATGGTGGTGGGCAGGTTCGTGTTCATGCGTCGGTATCCTTCAGCACGGCATCAAGGGAGTCACGGGTGGCGCGCCAGGCGGCGCTCCATTCGGTCAGGGCATCGCGCCCGGCAGTGGTGGCACGGTAGTAGCGGCGCGGCGGGCCGCTGGTGGACGGCTCGACGAAGCTTTCCAGCAGGCCGCTGCCTTCCAGGTTGCGCAACACCGGGTACAGCGCGCTTTGCTTGCCGGCCAGCACGCCATCACCGAACTGCTCCAAGCGCTTGGCGATCTGGTAGCCGTACATCGCATCGGCACTGGCGGCGACCACGGCCAACAGCGCCAGCGATACGGTGCCGGCACTCAGCTCCTTGTGGAATTTGCGCAACAGGGTTTCGTCCATTTCCGCGCCTCCGCTAATCTGGAGTGAATGCTATTACTAATTTCGATATAGTGAATATGCCAGTAGTCATGCAATTCGCTATGCTGCCGTCTTCACCCCCCGGAGCCCGCCCATGCGCCGCGCCCTGCTCGCCTTCGCCCTTGCCATCGCCACCAGCGCGCCCGCCATCGCGCAGGATGCCGCTGCGCCGCCCAAGCCGCGCACGCCGCAGCAGATCATCAACGCCGCCCCCGCCAGCGCTTGGCGCACGCTCGATCCGGCCAACACGCTGTACATGGAGTTGGCGACCGGCCGCGTCATCATCGAACTGGCACCCGGCTTCGCCCCCGAGCACGTCGCCAACATCAAGACCATGGCCAAGGGCGGTTTCTGGGATGGATTGACGATCTACCGCTCGCAGGACAATTTCGTGGTCCAGTTCGGTGATGCCGAAGGCGAGGAAGCCGGCAAGGCCAAGCCTTATCCGACGGGGACGAAAACCCATCTGCCCGCCGAATTCACCCGCAGCGATACCGGCGTGCCGTTCGACCGCCTGCCCGATGTCGATGGCTGGGCACCGCAGGTGGGATTCGCCGACGGTTTCCCGGTCGGGCGCGATCCGCAAACCGGCCGGATGTGGATGGCCCATTGCTACGGCGTGGTCGGCGCCGGCCGCAACAACCCACCCGATTCCAGCATCGGCGCGGAACTCTATGCCGTGATCGGGCAGGCACCACGCTCACTCGACCACCAGCTCACCGTGGTCGGCCGGGTGGTGCAAGGCATGGAACTGCTCAGCGTGATCCCGCGCGGCCCGGCCCCGATGGGTTTCTACACCGATGCCAAGCTGCGCACGCCGATCCTGTCGATCAAGCTGGCCAGCGAGGTGCCGGCGGCGCAGCGCACGCCACTGCAACTGCTGCGCACGGACAGCCAGGCCTTCATCGACGCCACCGAGGCGCGGCGCAACCGCAAGGACGATTTCTATACCCAGCCGCCCGGTCATATCGACCTGTGCGGCGTCCCGCTACCGGTGCGGACGCCACCCGCACACTGAGGCGACCTGCAGGAGCCTTGCCGATCAATCAAGACGCGCTCTCGCCAGTCTTGAATGCTTGAATGTAGGAGCGCACCGCAGGGGCGCGATGGCTTTCCGCGAAAATTCCATCGCGCCCCTGCGGTGCGCTCCAACGGGTATTGGATCGGCAATTGGCCTACTTCGCCGCGCCGTCAAAGGGCACGATCTTCAATGCCGCCAGATCGACATCCGGCAGGCAACGCACGTTCACCGCCGCGATTTGTGCGCCAGTCCGCGGATCCACGCCATCGCTGAACGGCGCGACCCCACAGGTCGGGCAGAAATGGTGGCGGATCGTGTGGGTGTGGAAGGTATAGGTCGCAAGATCGGCCTCTGCCGTCGCCAGTTTCAACGCCGCACGCGGGAAAAACGCCAGCAAGGACCCGCGTCGCCGGCAGATCGAACAATTGCAATCGATCACCGAAGCGATCTCACCCTCGACCGAAAACACGATCCGACCGCAATGGCAACTGCCTTCGTGCTGCATGGGTTTGCTCCACCGTGACTCATGGCATGTTGCCACGCCTGTGCGGATCGCACATCGTGGCGTGTCCCCTTGGCCGTGGCCGCACCC
This sequence comes from Pseudomonadota bacterium, assembly GCA_018242365.1. Classification (GTDB taxonomy): domain Bacteria; phylum Pseudomonadota; class Gammaproteobacteria; order Xanthomonadales; family Xanthomonadaceae; genus Thermomonas. The sequence continues at coordinate 95,482 of JAFECB010000021.1, read as the reverse complement.
GATGATGCTTCGATCCGCCCTTGTTTCGGCTGCAGTGCTGCTCGCACTGTCGACCTCCGCCAGCGTCGCGAAAGTTCCTGCTACTGCCCCGGCCCCGGCCGCGACCACTGCCCCCGCGCCGACCGCCGGCAGTTGCGCCAGCATCCCGCTGGCCGCCGCAGATGCCGCCTTCGTCCGCACCCCCAGCGCCGCCAATGCCTGGGGTGGGCCACGCGCCGCCAGCGCGGCCACCCTGTCCGATCGGGTGGTGGCCTATTCGATCGATGCCGCGCTCGATCCCGACAAGCACACCGTCACCGGCAAGCAGACGCTGACCTGGCGCAACCGCAGCGCGCAGCCGGTGTGCAGCATCTATCTGCACATGTACCTGAACGGGTTTGATGGCCCGGGCAGCACCTTCATGAGCGAACAGCACGCAAGCCAGGGTGGCTTCCGCAGCAATGTGGCCACCCACGATGGCGAGTACGGTTTCATCCGGCTGGATCGCGTGCTGCAGGGCGGCGCGGCGGCGAAATGGACCTTCGTGCAGCCGGACAATGGCCCGAAGACCGACCGCAGCGTGGTTCGCATCGACTTGCCGCAGCCGGTCGCGGCGGGTGCCAGCACCACGCTCAATATCGACTTCTTCGACCAGTTGCCGCGCGTGGTCGCGCGTACCGGCTACTACGGCAGCTTCCACCTGGTCGGCCAGTGGTTCCCGAAGATCGCCGTACTGGAACTGCCGGGTGAGCGCGGTGCCACCGCGCCACGCTGGAACGCCCACGAATTCCATCTGCACAGCGAGTTCTATGCCGATTACGGCAGCTATGACGTGCGCCTGACGGTTCCGAAGGGCTATACGGTTGGAGCCACTGGCCAGGAAACCGGTGCGCCGGTGGAACGCGGCGGCAAGGTCACCCATCGCTACGTCCAGAACGACGTCCACGATTTCGCCTGGACCGCCGACAAGCGCTACGCCAAGCCGCTGCTGCGCACCTGGAACGGCCCGCTCGGCCCGGTCGAAGTCCGCGTGCTCTACCACCCCGAATACACCTCCAATGCCGAACCGGTGGCGCAGGCCACGATCGATTCACTCGCCTATTTCTCGCGCACGCTCGGTCCGTATCCGTACAAGACCGCGACTGCGGTGGTGCCGCCTTACGGTGCAGCCGAAGCCGGCGGCATGGAATATCCGACCTTCTTCACTGCCGACAATACTGATGACGTGAGCACCGGCAGCCTCGGTCGCTTCATGCTCGACTTCGTCACCGTGCACGAGTTCGGCCACGGCTACTTCTACGGCATCCTCGGCTCCAACGAGTTCGAGGAGCCGATGCTCGACGAGGGCATGAACGAGTACTGGGATCAGCGCATGATGACCGAGCGCAAGCAGTACTTGAACCTGACCCTGCCATGGTTGCAGGCCTTGGGGATCGGCACGCAGATCCGGCCGTTCGACATGGAGCGCCTGGGTGCGACCTTGAACGATCCGGCTGATCCGATTGGCGACAACAGCTGGGATCGCCTGTCCGACACCAGCTATGGCACCGTCTATTCGCGCACCGCCACCGCGATGCGCCAGATCGAGATGCTGGTCGGCAGGCCCGCGCTGGAGCGGGCGATGAAGCTGTATTACGAACGCTGGAAATTCCGCCATCCGTCGGGAGCCGACCTGCGCGACGCGCTGGCGGAAGGCACCGGCCGCGCCGATATCGTCAACGCCGCCTTCGATGCCTATGTGTTCGGTACCGGCAAGACCGACGACCGCATCAGCAGCATGAGCAGCGACGAGTTGTTGCCCCGCCCCGGCTACCACCAGCAGAACGGCAAGCAGGTGATGCTGGACAGCAAGGCGGTGGACAAGCAGATCGCCGACGCGCGCGCCGCATGGGCCAAGGCCCATCCGAAGGCCAAGCCCGGCGACGGCGGCCCGTTCCCCTTCCACACCGTGATCGTGGTGCGCCGCGACGTCGTCAAGCCGCCGCAGGTGCTGCGGGTGACGTTTGCCGATGGCAGCCATCGTGATCTGACCGTGACCTCGCAGGAGAGCTGGCAGCGCTTTGTGCTGGATACGCCGGTGCAGGCCGTCTCGGCGCAACTGGATCCGGACAACAAGATCCGCATGGATGCCAACAAGCTCAACGACAGCTACAGCATCGAAGCCAATCCTTCGGCGTCACGCCGCTGGTTCGGCGACTTTGCAGCCTTGCTGCAAGCCTTCCTCACCCTGCTGGCCACCGTCTGAGGGCGCACACATGAATTCCCTGAACCGCCCGCTCCGCGCCCGCTCCGCCGTTCCTGCCGCCCTGTTGCGCGCCATGCAGTGGAAGCTGCTGCTGCTGTGGATTCTTGCCAGCCTCGGCTGCGCCCTGATCGCCACCCTGCCCGCGTGGAATTGGCTGGGCAGCGTGCTGGACCACTCGGTACTGGCCGACGCCATCGCCCGTGGCCAAGCCCCGATGCGCCTCATCGATGCCCTGATGTCCACCGGCTCGCCGCTGCCGACCTTGGCGGTCAACGTCCGCGTCGCCGCCGTCCTGATGTTGTTTCTGTCGCCGTTGCTGGTCGGCGCGACCGTGGTCGCCGCGCGCAGCCCGCTTCGCCTGCGCTTCGGTGAGCTGCTGGCGGGCGGCCTCGGCCAGTATTGGCCGTTGTTCCGATTGCTGCTGTGGTCGATCCTGCCACTGGGTGCGGCGGTGATGCTGGGCAGCGTGCTGTTCGGCATGGGCAGCAAGGTCAACGAACACGCCATCCTCGCCTCCAGCGTCAGCCACTGGAACGATGCCGCGATGATCGTCGGTGCCGTGTTGCTGGTGCTGGCACACGCCAGCGTCGAGGCAGGCCGGGGCTGGATGGCCGCCGACATCAACCTGCGTTCGGCGATCAAGGCCTGGTGGCGCGGCGCGAGCCTGCTGTGCAAGCGCCCGGTTGCGGTGCTGTCGGCCTACCTGTTGCCGTGGCTGCTGACCGGCCTGGTAGCCGTGGCCCTGCTCGCGCTGCGCCAGCATCTCGGTACCGGATTGCTGCTCGGGATGCTGTTGTCCTGCCTGATCAGCGCCGCGCTGGCCTGGGGCAAGGTGGCGCGTTTGTTTGCCCTGCGCGCGCTTGCCGATGACCGCAGGCAGGCGCGCGGCTGACTCTTCGCGACGCATCGCTGGTAAGATGTTCCCTGATGCACATCGGGGGACATGGCCGTGGCTTTTTTCGATCTCTTCAAACGCAAGCCAGGCACCCCGGACGGCCAGAACGGGCAGCCTTCTGACAGTGGACGCCTGATCGACCGCCGCGAGCATGACCGCCGCAATGCCCAGCCGGGCACCCGGGTGCTGGTCATCGACGATTCCCACACGATCGTCGCCCTGCTCAAGCGCATGCTGCAGCAGAACCACTACGAAGTGCTGACTGCCTACGACGGCGAAAGCGGGATCGAGCTGGCGCGCAAGGAAGCCCCCAACCTGATCTTCCTGGACATCGTGCTGCCGGGCATCGACGGTTTCAACGCCCTGCGCACCCTGCGTCGCGACCCGGTCACGGCCAATGTGCCGATCATCATGATCAGCGGCAACGCCGCCGCCACCGAGCAGTTCTACGTGCAGCGCATCGGTGCCGACGACTTCATGAAGAAGCCCTTCGCGCGTGCCGAGGTGTTCAGCCGGATCGAGCGTCTGGTCGATGAAAACGGAGTTCCGCGCCACGCCGTACGTCCACGCGGTGCCCGCGCCGACGCCTCCGCCGCAGCCGGCGGGGCCTGAGGCACCCGCCGGACCGCGCTGGCCTCACTCGACCGAAACGTCCACCCGCACCCGAATGCGATCACCGGGGTTGTAGTCCATGCGCCGGGTGTACTGACGACCGTTGTATTCGTAGGTCACGTCGTAGCCGGCATTGGGGTTGATGCCCGAACCGTCGTAGCCACCGTCGCGGCTGTCGCGACCGTAGCCGTCATCACCCACCGGCTCCGGATCGCAGACCACGACCGTGCCCCTGCGGGTTTCACGCTGGTGCTGGTCGTAGATTTCGCGCCCGGCCATGCTGCCCAGCAGGGTGCCGACGCCGGCCGCGGCAACACTGCCACTGCCATTGCCGATCTTGCTGCCCAGCACAGCACCGACGATACCGCCAACCACGGTGGCTGCGGTGCGGCCGCCATTGCTGCCCGAACCGTATTCGCCGTAGCCATAGCCGTTGTCGCCGTAGTAACGGTCGTCACCGTAGTACCCATCATTGCCGTAACCACCACGACCGTTATCGTAGGAATACCGGTCATAGGTGGTCCGTGAGCGGCAACGCCGCGTCGAATTGCGTGCCTGATAGCGACCCGCGTCATCGGCCAGCACCGGATCCACCCGGATCACCCGTGCGTAGTCGTAGTAGCCGCCGTCGTCCGGATTGGAGTAACGACCGTCCTGCGAGCCGTATTGGCGATTGTCGTACTGCTGATCGCCATAGCGCGACTGATCGTTGCCGTAGCCCTGATCGTCACGGCCCTGATCGTTGTAGCTCTGTGCGAGAGCGCCCGAACTGGCCGCGAACAAACCCAGCGCGAGTGCGGAAACAAGCAGGCCTTTCATTGGTCCATCCCCTTCGTCGGAAGCAAGTGACCGACGTGCGCTGACAATGCCGCCGCGCGATTGACGCGAAGCTGAACAAGGCGCGGGTTTTCGAAACCATTTATCGGCGCAACAGCTTGCCGATCACGGCCAGGAGCCGCCGGTGTTGCAGCGCACGATCATCCTCACGCTGGCTGCGCTAAGGTGGCAGCACGCCGTGACGAACGCGCGGATCGCTCCAACCGCAGCGCGAGGCACGGATCGCCACGGCGACCATCCATCGCAGGCTTGGGAGAGGTGCAGGCATGTCCTACAGCACAACGCAGATCCGCAACGTGGCCTTGGCGGGCCACCCTGGCGCCGGCAAAACCACGCTTTTCGAAGCCCTGCTGCATGCCGGCGGCGCACTGCAGACGGCAGGCACGGTCGAACGCGGCAGCACGGTGTCGGATTTCGACCCGATCGAAAAAGAGCGTGGCCACTCGCTGGATGCCGTGATCGCCAGCATCGACCGTACCGGCCTGCATCTGAACCTGATCGATACCCCCGGCTATCAGGATTTCCGTGGTCCGGCACTGGCGGCGATGGATGCGGTGGAAACGATTGCAGTGGTCGTCGATGCGGAGACCGGGATCGGCCACGGCACCCGCCGGATGATGCATTACGCGGCGCAGCGCGGGCTGGCACGCGCGATCGTGGTCAACAAGATCGACCACGCCGAACATGACGTGGGCGCATTGCTTGCGGCGCTGCGCGAGGAATTCGGCCCGGAGGTGTTGCCGATCAACCTGCCGGCGGACCATGGCGCACGCGTGATCGATTGCTTCGGCGGTCGCGACGGCGACAGCGACCTTGGAGCAGTCGCCGACTGGCACGGCAAGATCCTCGACCAGGTGGTCGAGATCAACGAGACCGTGATGGACCATTTCCTCGATCTTGGCGAAGACGGCCTGTCGGAAAGCGAGTTGCACGATGCCTTCGAGCAATGCCTGCGCGAAGGCCACCTGATTCCGGTGCTGTTCCTGTCGGCGCGTAGCGGCGTCGGTACACGCAAATTCCTGGATGTCGCCGAGCGCCTGTTCCCGCATCCCGGCGAAGCCAACCCCGCGCCGTTCCGCAAGGGACGCGGGGCCGACGAGCAAGCCATCGTCGCCCAGCCTGATCCGGCGGCCCACGTGATCGCCGACGTGGTCAAGATCATCAACGACCCTTTCGTCGGCAAGCTTGGCGTGTTCCGCGTCCACCAGGGCACGGTGAAGCGCGACACCCAGCTGTTCGTCGATGACGGGAAAAAGCCATTTCGGGTTGCGCACCTGTTCCGCCTGCAGGGCAAGGAGCATGTCGAGATCGCGCAAGCGATCCCCGGCGACATCGCAGCGGTGGCCAAGGTCGACGAGCTGCATTTCGAAGCGGTCTTGCACGACTCGCACGACGAAGACCTGATCTGGCTGGCACCGATGGCCTTCCCGAAGGCGATGTTCGGGCTGGCGGTCGAACCTGCCACCAAGGGCCAGGAGCAGAAGCTGGCCACGGCACTGGCCAAACTGGCCGAGGAAGACCCCGCCTTCGTGGTCGAGCACAGCGGCGAGACCAACGAAATGGTCATCCGCGGCCTGTCCGACCTGCACCTGCGGATCATGCTGCAGCGCCTGAAAGACCGCTTCCAGGTCGAGGTGAAAACGCATCCACCGCGGATCGCCTTCCGCGAAACCATCGGCGCCATCTCGGAAGGCCATCATCGGCACAAGAAGCAGACCGGCGGTGCAGGCCAGTTCGGCGAAGTGTTCCTGCGCGTCGAACCGTTGCCGCGCGGCAGCGGCTTCGAGTTCGTCGATGAGGTCAAGGGCGGCACCATTCCCGGCCAGTTCCTGCCGGCGGTGGAAAAAGGCGTGCGCCAGGTGCTGACAGCCGGTGCGATCGCCGGCTACCCGATGCAGGATCTGCGCGTGATTGTCTATGACGGCAAGCACCACCCGGTGGACAGCAAGGAAGTTGCCTTCATCGCCGCCGGCAAGCGTGCCTTCCTCGATGCGGTGGCAAAAGCGCAGCCGCAGGTGCTCGAACCCATCGTCGAACTGGAAGTCACCGCACCCGAGTCGTACATGGGCGACATCAGCGGCGGCCTTGCCACCAAGCGCGCAAGGATCAGCAGCACCGATTCCCTGCACGGCGGAGAAATCGTGATCCGCGCCTTGGTGCCGCTGTCCGAGCTGGAAAGCTATGGCGCGGAATTACGCTCGACCACCGCAGGTCGCGGCCGCTATTCACTCGACTTCAACCGCTATGAGCCGGTGCCGCCACAGGTGCAGAAGAAACTGGCGGAAGCCTACAAGCCGCATGTCGAAGAGGATTGACCGCCGCAAGCACCGAATCACGGCTGCGGTATCGTGGCCGCACCTGGATCCGGAGCCGTCCATGCCCACGCCATCGTCCCGCGCCACCTTCATCATGCTGGTCGCCGGCACGCTGCTGCTGGCGGCGTGTGGGCGCACGCCACCCACGACGACCGCCGCCGGCGCAACACCGGCCGCGTCGACCAGCACGCCACTGGCGGCACCCGCCGCTGCGGCAGTCGCGACGCCCGCGACCGGTGAGGCGGATTGGACCCTGCCCGGCTGGATCACACCGCAAACGACGCTGGCCCAGTTGCAGGCCCGTTATGGCGCCAGCAACGTCCGCAAGCAAACACTCGCTGGTCCCGAGGGCATGACCTACGACGCCTACGTGCTGTTCGCCGACGATCCCACCCGACGCTTCGAACTGGACCTGCTCAACGACGGCGGCGTGGACAGGATCGCAGGGATTCGCATCGTGGACATGGGCACACGCTGGCATGACGCCAATGGCCTGCACACCGGGATGACACTGGACGAATTGGTTGCGAAGAACGGCAAGCCAATCCGGTTTTCAGGACTCGACTGGGACTATGGCGGCACCGTGCAGGATTGGTATGGCGGGACGCTGGCGCTCCCGACAAAACGGGTGATTTATCCGACGATCATCCTGACCCGGCGTGCCGGCCTCGCGGATTCCGTCAACGTCCCCGTCGGCGATGGCATCTTCCGCAGCGACGATCCGAAATGGCCGAACATCGGCAAGGACCTGGTCGTCGGCCAAGTGCTCGTGGGCTGGCCGGACACAGGCGATGGCAGTTGAGCGCCAGCCCATCGCTTCGTAACGTCACAATCACCGCTTCGGCTTGAGCATGGTGCCGGTGCAAGTTTTTGCACCACACCGACAGGCCCAGATCTTCTTCAGCCGCGGCGTATGGCGTTCGGCGAGGCGGATGCCGTAGTCGTAGGTGAGTTCCTCGCCGGGCTTGATCGCGCGGATCGATTCGATGAACACCCGCGAGCGCTTCGGGTTGTCTTCATCTTCCACCAGCACCGCCTCGCAATTGGGCGCGCAGCTGTGGTTGATCCAGCGCGCGTCATTGCCCTCGAAATTGGCATCGATCACCCAATCCTCGTCCAGCGTGAACAGGAAAGTGTGGCCACTCTCGATGTCGCCACTGTCACCGCCGTCGACCTCCTCGTGGCTGCGACGGCGACCCTTGTATTCGATCAGGCGCTCGCCCTTGCCGATCGGCAGCACGGCGAACATGCCATTGCCGTGGATGGCGGACTTGCGGGTGGCGATCTTCCTTGGCATCGGTGCGTGCGGGTTTTGAAACGCCCATTGTGCCGAGTCCGCGAACTGCCGTCACGGATTGGATTGGCTTGCACCTGTCTCCGTGTGGTCAACCGATGGTGTGCTGCCGCGTTGTCGAGATCGACCCTGCACAAATCGAAGGAAGCGCCATGCGCAACGCCACCACTGCACTCGTGTCCCTGCTCGCCATCGGCTTGCTCGCAGGTGTGGGCAGCCAGGCCTTCGCGCAGCGACGCTTCCGACAGATGCTGGAACAACGCCGCGAAGCCTCGCACAACGCCGAGTTGCCGGCGGGCACCCGAGTCGAGCGCGACATCGCCTACGGCAACGACGCGAAACAACGCTACGACGTCTACCTGCCCGCGCGCATGCAACCCGGCGCGCCGATCCTGTTCATGGTCCACGGCGGCGGCTGGCGGCGCGGTGACAAGGCCTCACCCGGCGTGGTCGGCAACAAGGCCGCGTATTGGTTGAATCAGGGGTTCGTGTTCGTCTCCACCAACAATCGACTGGTGCCGGACGCCGATCCGATGCAGCAGGCCATCGATGTCGCCAAGGCCATCGCCTCGGTTCAGCAGCATGCGCGGCAATGGGGGGCAGATCCCGGCCGGATGATCCTGATGGGGCATTCCGCTGGTGCGCACCTGGTGGTGCTGGTCTCGACCAAGCCCGACTTGCTACGCCAGGCCGGCGCACAGCTCCCGCTCGGCGTGGTGTCGCTGGACAGCGGTGCGCTGGACGTGCCGTCGTTGATGAGCCAGAACCGCGTACCCGAGCTGTATACCAATGCCTTCGGCAGCGATCCCGCGTTCTGGCGTTCGGTCTCGCCGCAACAGCAACTGGATCGACGCGCCCTGCCGATGCTGCTGGTGTGCTCCAGCACGCGGCATTTCCCCACCTCACCCTGCGACGAAGCACGCAAGCTGGCGGATCGCGCCGGCAGCCTGTCGGTGCCGGCGCAGGTGCTGCCAGAGACGCTGAGCCACGGTGAAATCAATGCCGAACTCGGCCTGCCCTCGGACTACACGCAAGCCGTCGCGGGCTGGATCAACCAGCGCTTGATGCAAGTCAGGCGCTGAGCATGGCGGCGACGGCCGCAAAATCGTACAATTTCAGTACCGATTGAACGCCGCGCCGCCATGCTTCGCGTCACCAAGCTGACCGATTACGCCACCGTCGTCCTGACCGTGCTCGCCGCACGGCCGGGCGCGGTGCTGAGTGCGCCGGAACTGGCCGAAGCCTCCGGGCTGGAGCAGCCCACCGTCGCCAAGTTGCTCAAGCCGCTGGCAGCCGCCGGTCTGGTGCAGGGCTTCCGTGGCGCCAGTGGCGGCTATCGCCTCGCCAAACCCGCCGAGTCAGTGTCCCTGATCGAAATCGTCGAGGCGATGGAAGGCCCGCTGGGCATGACCGAATGCAGCACGGCCGCCGGCCAGTGCGGGATCGAACATCGCTGCGGCGTGCGCAACAACTGGCGACGCATCAATGACGTGGTGATCGACGCACTGCGCGGCGTATCGCTGGCGCAGATGCTGGCGCGCGCACCGCATCCACCCCATGTGCGCAGCGCGCAGGCCTGAGCACCGCCGCCATGACCCACGCCGCCAGCAAGACGCCGCCCGCAGCCGGCGCGTCCAGCCAGGACCACCTCCATGAGTGAACAGCAGAACGCCGGCATCCACGCCCAGTTGGGGCGCAAGTACGACGCCGGCTTCATCACCGCGATCGAATCCGAATCGTTGCCACCTGGGCTGGACGAGGACGTGATCCGCGCGATCTCGGCCAAGAAGCACGAGCCGGAATGGATGCTGGAATGGCGGCTGCAGGGCTACCGCCGCTTCCTGCAGATGCAGCAACCCGATTGGGCCAAGCTGCAGATGGCGCCGATCGATCTGCAGGCGCTGTCCTACTACAGCGCACCCAAGGGCCCGAAATACAAATCGCTGGATGAAGTGCCGAAGGAAATCCTCGACACCTACGACAAGCTCGGCGTGCCCCTGCACGAACGCGCCAAGCTCGCCGGCGTGGCGGTCGATGCCGTGTTCGACTCGGTCAGCGTCGGCACCACCTTCAAGGAGGAGCTGGCCAAGGCCGGGGTGATCTTCACCTCGATGAGTGATGCCATCCAGACCCATCCCGAGCTGGTGCAGCAGTACCTCGGCAGCGTGGTGCCGCAGGGCGACAACTATTTCGCCGCGCTCAACTCGGCGGTGTTCTCCGACGGCAGCTTCGTCTACATCCCCAAGGGCGTGCGCTGCCCGATGGAGCTGTCGACCTATTTCCGCATGAACGCCGGCAACACCGGCCAGTTCGAGCGCACCCTGATCATTGCCGAGGAACGCAGCCACGTCTCCTATCTCGAAGGCTGCACCGCACCGATGCGCGACGAGAACCAGCTGCACGCGGCGGTGGTCGAATTGATTGCGCTGGACGACGCCGAGATCAAGTACAGCACGGTGCAGAACTGGTATCCCGGCGACGAGAACGGTGTCGGCGGGATCTACAATCTCGTCACCAAGCGCGCCGAATGCCGCGGCGCGCGCAGCAAGGTGACCTGGACCCAGGTCGAGACCGGCTCCGCCATCACCTGGAAATACCCGAGCTGCGTCCTGACCGGCGACGACAGCGTCGGGGAATTCCATTCGGTGGCGCTAACCCACCATTTCCAGCAGGCCGATACCGGCACCAAGATGATCCACATCGGCAAGCGCACCAAGAGCAAGATCGTCAGCAAGGGCATCAGCGCGGGACGCGGGCAGAACACCTATCGCGGGCTGGTCAAGGTCGGCGCCGGTGCCGAGGGTGCGCGCAACCACACCCAGTGCGATTCCCTGCTGATCGGCAAGACCTGCGGCGCACACACTTTCCCGTACATCGAGGTCAAGAACCCGACTGCCACCGTCGAACACGAAGCCACCACCTCGAAGATTTCCGACGACCAGCTGTTCTACTGCCGCAGCCGCGGGATCGACCCGGAGAATGCGGTCTCGCTGATCGTCGACGGCTTCTGCAAATCGGTGTTCCGCGAGCTGCCGATGGAATTCGCGGTCGAAGCCAAGCGCCTGCTGGATGTCACCCTGGAAGGGACGGTGGGATGACACGCGCAGCCATGCCCAGCCTGCGGATTATCGATGCCAGCGAAAGCCGGGAGCGTCGCAGCGACTACTGGCGCAACCAGAGCGCGACTGATCGCCTGCGCGCTGCGCTGGCCCTGCACCTCGAGGGCAATGCGCTGTTCAAGCGTGGCAACCCGGCGTTCGTCCGCCAATGGACGTTGTCCGATGTCCATGCCAAGTGATCATGCCCTGGACAAGGACTGGCGGGACTTCCTGTCCGCGCTCGAAGCCTGTGGCGTGGAATACATGCTGGTGGGAGGCCTCGCGCTCGCCGTGCATGGCCATGTCCGCTACACCAAGGATATGGACATCTGGTTTCGTGGTTCCGAACCGAACGCCGCTCGCTTGATCGAGGCCTTGCGAATGTTTGGTTTTCCCGACATCGATGTGCAGGCTTCCGCCTTCTGCAAGCCGCGCTCCATGCTGGTGCTGGGCAAGGAACCCAATACCATCGAACTGATCAACTTCGCCGATGGTGTCGACTTCGATGCCTGCTATCCACATCGACTGGTGGTGCCACTGGACGGTGTGAATGTTGCGGTTATCGGCTTGGACGACCTGCGAACCAACAAACATGCGGTCGGCCGCCTGCAGGACCTGGCCGATCTGGAACACCTGCAAGGGGCTGGCGAATCGCCACCCGGAGACCACAATGCTGAAAATCACTGACCTCCACGCCTCCGTCGCTGGCAAGGCGATCCTCAAGGGCCTGTCGCTCGAGGTGAAGGCCGGCGAAGTCCACGCCATCATGGGGCCCAACGGCGCCGGCAAATCCACGCTCGGCAATATCCTCGCCGGTCGCGACGGCTACGAGGTGACCGCCGGCAGCGTCGAGTTCGAGGGCAAGCCCCTGCTCGAGCTGAAGCCGGAAGAGCGTGCTGCGGCCGGGGTGTTCCTGGCCTTCCAGTACCCGGTGGAAATCCCGGGGGTGAACAACACCTACTTCCTGCGTTCGGCCTTCAACGCCCAGCGCAAGACCCGCGGTGAGCCCGAGCTTGATTCGATGCAATTCCTGAAGAAGGTGCGCGAAAAGCTCGCGGTGCTGCACCTGAAGGACGAGTTGTTGCACCGTGGCGTCAATGAAGGGTTTTCCGGTGGCGAGAAGAAGCGCAACGAGATCTTCCAGCTCGCCCTGCTCGAACCCAAACTCGCGATCCTCGACGAAACCGATTCCGGGCTCGATATCGACGCGCTGAAATCGGTGGCCGATGGCGTCAACGCGCTGCGCACGCCCGATCGCGCCTTCCTCGTCATCACCCACTACCAGCGCCTGCTCGATTACATCAAGCCGGACGTGGTGCATGTGCTGGCCGATGGCCAGATCGTCGAATCCGGTGGTCCGGAACTGGCACTGGAACTGGAAGCGCATGGCTACGCCTGGATCCGCCAGCGGATCGGGCCGGAGGCCGCGTGATGAGCGCCCTGCTCGACTCCCTTGTGGCCGGCTTCGAGGGCGACGCAAATCGCCGCGCGCAACTGGATGCGCTGCTGCAGGACGGCCTGCCGCCGGCGCGCGCAGAAGCGTGGAAATACACCTCGCTGCGCCAGCTCGAACGCCGCAGTTTCGCCCTGCCGAAGGCCGTGGCCGTCGATCCGGCGCTGCTGGCGGCGATCCCATCGCCACGCATGGTGTTCGTCAATGGCCTGTTCGATGCCGGCCTGAGCGAGCTCTCCTCGCTGCCCACCGGCCTTGACGCCCAGCCATTGTCGACCTTGTTGCACGGTGGCGAATCACGCGCACTGGACTTCCTCGAACGCCGCTACCTGCGCGTCGATGAACCCTTCGCGCGGCTCAACGCGGCGCTGGCGCGTGAAGGCGCGGTACTGCGGGTGGCCGCCGGCGCGAGTATCGAACAGCCTCTGCACCTGGTCCACGTCGGCACGCCGGATGCCGGTGACGTGGCCTGGCACCTGCGCCATTTCATCGAACTGCGCGAAGGTGCCTCGCTCACGCTGGTCGAACACGAGCTTGCCGACGGCGACCACGCCCACCTCGGCAACAGCCTGCTGCATGTTCACGTTGCCAACGACGCCAGTCTGGCGCATGCCCGTATCCAGTCGGCAGCGCCACGCGCCACCCTGTTTGCCCGCACCGAGGCCGTGCTGGCCACGAGGGCAAGCTACCAGCGCACCGATTTCGAGCTTGGCGCGCAGCTGTCGCGCCATGAACTCAATGTCCGCCTCGACGGTGACGCTGCCGCCCTGCGCGCCGATGGCGTGCTGCTGGCTGACGGTCGCCGGCATGTCGATACCCGGCTCGGCATCGACCACGCCGCCCGCGACAGCCGCTGTGAACTGCTGTGGCGTGGACTCGCCGGGCAACGCGGCCGGGTGGTGTTCCACGGCGGCATCCTGATCCGCGAAGGCGCCGACGGCACCGATGCCGATCTGTCGAACAAGAACCTGCTGCTGTCGGACAACGCCGAGATCGATACCCAGCCGACGCTGGAAATCCATGCGGATGACGTCAAGGCCGCGCACGGCGCAGCGGTCGGCCAGCTCGATCCGACTGCGCTGTTCTACCTGCGCTCGCGCGGGCTGCCGGAGGCGCAGGCGCGCACCTTGCTGACCGCCGCGTTCTGCCGCGAAGTCGCCGGCCGGATCGAGCATGCCGCGGTGCGCGCCTCGTGCGAAGCGGCCTTGGACGCGGCGCTGGGCCAACTGGACGCATGAAGATGGATGGCACCCGCTCCGACACCGCGATCGACTGGGCACGCGTGCGCGCCGATTTCCCGATCCTCGACCGCCAGGTCCACGGCAAGCCGCTGGTGTATCTCGACAGCGCCAATACCGGGCAGAAGCCCGACTGCGTGATCGCCGCCGTCGATGATTTCTACCGCCGCCACAACGCCAACGTCAGCCGCGCGGTGCACGCGCTCGGCAGCGAGGCCACCGCGGCCTACGAGGGAGCGCGCGGCAAGCTGGCGCGTTTCTTCAACGTCGCGGCCGACGAGCTGGTGCTGTGCAGCGGCACCACCTTCGCCATCAACCTGGTCGCCTATTCCTGGGCACTGCCGCGCCTGCAGCCGGGCGATACCATCCTGCTGACGCGGATGGAGCACCACGCCAACATCGTGCCGTGGCAGCTGATTGCCCAGCGCACCGGCGCGACGATCCGGGTCGTCGAGCTGCTCCCGGATGGATCGCTCGATCTCGATGCGCTGTTCACGCTGATGACGCCCGAGGTGCGCCTGCTCGGCCTCGCCCACGTCAGCAATGTGCTGGGCACGGTCAACCCGGTGGCCGCGATCTGCAAGGAAGCCGCCAAACGTGGCATCACCACCGTCATCGACGGCTCGCAAGCCGCGCCGCATATGCCGGTGGACATCGCCGCCCTGGGCTGCGATTTCTATGCGGCCACCGGCCACAAGATCAGCGGCCCGACCGGCACCGGTGTGCTGTGGGCACGTCGGGAACATCTCGCCGCAATGCCGCCCTTCCTCGGCGGCGGCGAGATGATCAAGGAAGTGCGCTTCGACGGCACCGTGTTCAACGACGCCCCGCACAAGTTCGAGGCCGGCACGCCCAACATCGCCGGCTTCGTCGGCCTCGGTGCCGCGGTGGATTACCTGTCCGCCATCGGCATGGCCAATATTGCCGCGCGTGAGCAGGACTTGTTGGCCCACGCCACCGAAGAGCTCTCCAACATCGACGGCCTGCGCGTCTTCGGCACCGCGCCGGACAAGGCCGCTGTGATCAGCTTCGCCATCGACGGCACCCACTCGCACGACCTCGCCACCCTGCTCGACCTGGAAGGGGTGGCAGTGCGTTCCGGCCAGCACTGCGCGCACCCGTTGCTGCAATCGCTGGGCGTGGGCACGACCTGCCGCGCCTCGCTCGCGTTCTACAACAACCACGCCGAGATCGAGGCGTTCATCGTCGCGCTGCGCAAGGTGCACGGGTTACTTGGCTGAATTTGGATAAACGCAATCGCGCCCCTCGGCCTGCGGCCTCGGTGCACTCCTACGTGCGTAATGTTGTGGGAGCGCACCGCAGGGGCGCGACTGATATTCCTGACGCTGGATCGCTTCGCGCCCCTCGGCCTGCGGCCTCGGTGCACTCCTACGGGGTACGGGGTGGATTTGCAGCAGCACCCGGCTGCACGCGGCAGCTGGCCAGCAGGTCGCGCTCCTGGCGATAGACCGAGGTCTGCACGTCGAACACCCCGAGCACGGTTGAGAACAGGTTGTCGTGGCTGGCGCGACGACGCGCGAACTCCCGCAAGCAAGCGTCATTGATGCCGGCATCGGCCTCGAAGCCTGGCGACAGCCACATCACCATCGGCACCGCGAGTTGCTGCTCGGGCGCGATCGAGAACGGCGCGCCGTGCAGGTACAGGCCGTACTCGCCCAGCGATTCGCCATGGTCGGAGACATACAGCATCGCGGTATCGTGCGAGGTCTGCGCCTTCAGCAGGTCGATCAGGCTGCCGAGGACCGAGTCCGAATACAGGATCGCGTTGTCGTAGGCATTGACCAGCTCCGGTTGCTTGCACCGGCTCAGCTCGACGGTCTTGCAGACGGGCGTCCAGCGCTCGAATGCCGACGGGTAGCGCTCGAAATAATTCGGCCCGTGGTTGCCGAGCATGTGCAGGACGATCAAGCCATCGCCGGGCATCGCCTTGATCTTGTCCGCAAGTCCGGCCAGCAGGATCTGGTCGAAGCAGCGTCCGCCGGCGCACAGGTCCGGGGCATCCTGCGAGTCCATCACATGCGTCGGCACCCGCGCGCACACGCCCTTGCAGCCGGACTGGTTGTCGCGCCACAGCACGTCCACGCCTGCGCGGGCCACGACATCGAGCAGGGTCTGATGGCCCTGGATGGCATCACGATCGTAATGCTCGCGTCCCTGCATCGAGAACATGCACGGCACCGACACTTCGGTACTGGTGCCGCAGGCGCGCACGTCAGGAAAATTCACCACATGGCGCGCAGCCAGTTCCGGCGTGGTCTGGCGCTGGTATCCATTCAAGCCCCAATGGTCGGCACGCACGGTTTCGCCCACCACCAGCACGAACAGGCGCGGCCGGCGTTGCAGTGCCGTGGGCGGACGCTTGGCATCCGCGCCGATGACCGCAGGCGGGCCGCTGAACTCCTGCTTCGAGGGCTTGGCCACGTTGACCAGACCGACCAGGTAGTTGCCGGGGGTGATCTGGTAACGCAATGATTTTTGGGTGCGCATCAGCGCGAACACGCCCTGTGAAGAGAGCAGGATCGCGATGAAGGTGAGCAGCAGCATCCCGACCAGGAACCCGGAATGAATCAGCAGGCCGCGCTTCCATGGCCGTGGCTGGATGCGCGCCACCATGACCAGCGCGGCCGGCACGATACCCCAGAGCAAGGCGTGCAGCAGCATTCCGATGGTGATCAGCTCGCGGCTTTCGGCCACATCGGTCTGCAGCACGTTGCGGATCATGCTGGCATCGAACACCACCGCGTAGCGGCTCATGTACCAGTTCGCCAGCGCCGACACTACCAACAGCACGGCCAGCACATAGCGCGCCACCCGGCCCCAGCACAGCAGGCCGAGCAGGAAGGCATTGAGCGCGAACACCGCCACCCCCAGCGACAGCATCACTCGCAGCGAATCGGTGGCGGCGCGCACCCCGCCCCAGAACGGGCCGTTGAGCGCCACCAGGCAATACAGGCTGACCAAGGCGATCAGCGCTTCCGCCGACACGAACGGACGCCACACGGGGGGCAAGCGCTTGCCGGGAAGAGGACTCATCACTGCCATGGATCAGGGGGAATGCAGCTGCAGGTGGCGCAGGCTAGCAGCAATTGCAGCAGGCCGCACGGGCCTGTCCGGATGCACCCTGAGGAAGGGTGCCCGGAGTCGGGTAAGGGCCAAGCCAACGCTGGCCCGTGGTGGTCACCGCGCGCTGCGACGCTCGCCCTGCCGCTGCTTGCCACGTTGGCCATCCCGTTGCCCTTCGCGCGCCGGTTTCGGGCCGGTATGGGCATGCGCATGGGCTTCGGCACTGCGCGGCTTGCCATGCGGACGACGATTGCGCGCCGCCGGACGCGGCCCACGCGGGGCATTGTCGAACGGCTTGGCATCGCTGCGGATCGCACGCGAGGGCTCGAAGCCCGGCACGGTTTCCATCGCGATCTCACGACCGAGCAATTTCTGGATCTGGCGCAACAGGCCCGCCTCGTCCGGCGACACCAGCGAGATGGCCTCGCCGGTCGCGCCGTTACGGCCGGTGCGGCCGATGCGATGGACGTAGTCCTCGGCCACCATCGGCAAGTCGTGGTTGATCACCAGCGGCAGGTCGGGAATGTCGAGGCCACGCGCAGCCACGTCGGTGGCGACCAGGATCCGGGTCTTGCCGCTCTTGAATTCGTTCAGCGCCTTCTGGCGTGCGGCCTGGCTCTTGTTGCCGTGGATCGCCAGTGCCGGCAGGCCGGCCGTCTCCAACTGCTCGGCGAGCCGGTTGCAGCCGTGCTTGGTCTTGCCGAACACCAACACCTGCTCGGTGTGGCGACGGGCAAGGATCTCGATCAACAAGTCGCGCTTCTTCGCGCCATCCACCGGGTGGGCGTGGTGGCGGATGGTCTCGATCACGGTGTTCTGCGCCGCCACCTGCACCTGCTTCGGCTCGCGCATGAATTCCAGCGCCAACGCCTTGATCCGCGGCTCGAAGGTGGCCGAGAACAACAGCGTCTGCCGCTGCTGCGGGACGTGCTTCATGATCCGCTTGATCGACGGCAGGAAGCCCATGTCGAGCATGCGGTCGGCTTCGTCCAGCACCAGCATCTGCACGTCGCCGAGCTTGCAGCTACCGCGATCAAGGTGATCAATCAGACGACCCGGGCAGGCCACCAGCACGTCGACGCCGCGGCGGAAGGCATCGAGCTGCGGCTGCATGCCGACGCCACCGAACAGCGGCGTCACGTTCAGGCGCAGGTACTTGGCATAGGCACGCAGGTTGTCGGTGATCTGCACCGCCAGCTCGCGGGTCGGGGTCAGCACCAGCACGCGCGGGCGATGCAGACCCTCTGGCTTGGGCATGGCGGCCAGCTTTTGCAGCAGCGGCAGGCCGAACGCTGCGGTCTTGCCGGTGCCGGTCTGGGCGCCGCCCAGCACGTCATGGCCGGCGAGGATGTGCGGGATCGCCTGCGCCTGGATCGGCGTGGGGGTGGCATAGCCGTAATCGGCAAGCGCACGCAACAGCGTGGGCGCAAGGCCCAGTTCTTCGAAATTCACGTTGGAAACTCCATGGCAACGAACCACGCGCAAAGCGTGGGCGAACCCGAGCGTTTCCCTGCAACCGCGCACGAGATCGACAGATGGCACGACGCCGGGACTCCGGGCCGTGTCTGCGCGACGAAAGGCGTATGGGGAAGCTGGCCGCGAAGGCGGCGGGCATGACCGGGAAAAACGATCAGCCGTGCGCAGAACCCCGTCATTGTACCTGAATTCGGATGTCGAGCCGTGCAATGGCCTTGGAACAGACTCGATTCGCTGGATTTGCGCGCCTATGCGCCCAATGCTTTCTCGGTGCTTGCCACCAGTGAAGCCGCTGGAACCTTGAGTGCGCCAGCCAGCCCCGAGGCGAGATGGGCTCAAATCACATGCACGCCGACCCTCACCCCAACCCCTCTCCCGGAGGGAGAGGGGCTCAAGCAGCGACTGCCCACCCAACACGACTTCCGGCAGATTGGCTCAGGCGCGTTGATCGGTCATGCTTCCCCGATTCCCCTCCGGAAAACGCCATGCGCCTGCTTTCCCTTTCTTTCGCCCTGCTGCTGGGCTGCGCCGGCCTGCCGGCACTGGCCGCGCAACCGGCCACGCCTGCCGCCACCGCTGTCCCCGGCAGCGAGCAGATCGTCAGCAAGACCCTGGCCAACGGGCTGAAGATCATCGTCTGGCCCGACCACGACATCCCCAGCGCCAATTACTACACCTTCTACCGGGTCGGCAGCCGCAACGAGCACGTCGGCATCACCGGGCTGGCGCATTTCTTCGAACACATGATGTTCAACGGCACCAGCCGGCGTGCGCAGGGCGAGTTCGATCGCACCATGGAGGCCGCCGGCGGCAGCAACAACGCCAGCACCAGCAACGACCTGACCGTCTACACCGACTGGTTCCCGTCCTCGGCGCTGGAGACAATCTTCGATCTCGAAGGCGACCGCATGGCGCATCTGGCCTTCGTGCCATCGGTGATCGAAAGCGAGCGTGGCGTGGTCTACAGCGAACGCCGCTCCAGCGTCGACAACGACGGCTTCGGCACCCTGATGGAACAGATGCAGGCCACCGCCTTCATTGCCCATCCGTACCACATCCCCACCATCGGCTGGCCCAGCGACATCGAGCACTGGACCATCGACGACCTCAAGGCCTTCTTCAAGACCTATTACGCGCCGAACAATGCGGTGCTGGTGATCACCGGCGATGTCGACCCGCAGCAGGTGTTCGCGCTGGCCGACCGCTACCTCGCCGCGATCCCGCGCCAGCCGACACCACCCGCGGTCACCACGGTCGAGCCCGAGCAACTCGGCGAACGCCGCATCGTGGTCGAGCGCGCCGACGTGCGTGCACCGATCCTCGCCTATGCCTTCCACACCGGTTTCGGCGCTGCCGGCAAGGACGCACCGGCACTGGAACTGTTGACCACGATTCTTTCCGATGGTGATTCCTCGCGCCTGCACCAACGCCTGGTCGAACGCGAACAGGTGGCGGTGGACGTGGGTGCGTTTGCCGACCTCGGCTTCGATCCCGGCCTGCTGTGGATCTATGCCAACCTGCCGCCCGGTGCCGACGTGGCCAAGGCGCAGGGTTTGCTGGATGACGAACTGGCGCGCGTCGTCCGTGATGGCGTGACCGCGGCCGAACTGGACAAGGCGCGCAACCTGCAGCTGTCGGCGTTCTGGCGGCAGATGGCCACCATCAACGGCAAGGCGCGGGCGCTGGGTGACCACGAAGTCTTCAATGGCGATTACCGCCTGGCGTTCGATGCCCCGGCTCGCTATGCGGCGGTCAGCGCTGCCGATATCCAGGCGCTGGCAGCGAAACTGCTGCGCCAGCGCAACCGCACTACCGGCATCCTGCTGCCGACCACAGAGCACGCGGAGGCCGCCCGATGAATACCGCACAGCGCACCGCCACCCGACGCATCACTGGATCAACCATGCACCACCTGCGCGCATTTGTCGCCACGCTTGTCGTTGCATGCGGCCTGCTCGTGGTGAGTTTCGGCAACGCCAACGCGGCGGGCATTCGCCTGCCCGAGGCGCAAACCATCACCCTCGACAATGGCGCAACCCTCATCCTGGTGCAGCGCAAGGACGTGCCGATGGTGGCCGCCACCGCACTGGTGCGCGGCGGCTCGCTGGCCGATCCGGCCGGCAAGGAAGGCAGCGCCGACCTGCTCGCCTCGCTGCTCTCGCAAGGTGCCGGCACGCGCGACGCACTGACATTCGCGCAGGCCGTGGACGGCGCCGGTGGCAGCCTGTCGATTGAGAGCAGCCAGGACGCCATCGTCGCCGAAGCCCAATTCCTGTCCAAGGACAGCGGCCTGATGCTTTCGCTACTGGCTGATGCGCTGTTGCGCCCACGCATGGATCCGACCGAATTCGCCAAGCTCAAGCAGCGCGCGATCGCCGGCATTGCCACCGCCAAGGATTCCGATCCGCGTCGGCTGATCGGCAGTTATGTGGATGCGTGGTTGTTCCGAGGCCATCCCTACGGCCGCCCGACCGGTGGCGACGAAACCAGCCTCGCCCGCATCGGCCTCGCCGATCTGCAAGCCTTTCGGCAGGCGCAGATGGGCGGTGACCGACTGATCCTGGTCATCGCCGGCGACTTCGATCCGGCCGCCATCACCGCCCAGGTGCGCAGTGCGTTCGGCAGTTGGGCCCGCGCCAGCGGCAGTTTGCCGACGATCAGCGCGGAAACCCGGCAGCAGGGTCGTCGCATCTTGCTGGTCGACAAGCCGGGTGCGACCCAGACCTATTTCACCTTCGCCAATATCGGCACCACCCGCAACGATCCCGCGCGCGCCGCGCAGGACATCGTCGCCACCGCCTTCGGTGGCCGCTTCACTTCGATGCTCAATACCGAACTGCGGGTGAAGTCCGGCCTGACCTATGGCGCCCGCGCCGGCATCGATCGCCAGGTCCAGCCCGGCAGCGTCGACATCAGCACGTACACCAAGACCGATTCCACCCGCGCCGCGATCGACATGGCCATCGCCACCCTCGACCGCCTGCACCACGACGGGCTCGATGCAGCCACCCAGCAGTCGGCAAAGAACTACATCGCCGGCCAGTTCGCGCCGCGCCTGGAAACCGCAGCGCAGGTCGGCACCTCGCTGGCCTGGCTGACGTTGTATGGCGAGCCACGCAGCTATATCGACGGCTACCTCGATGAGGTGACCGCGGCCACGCCCGAGCAGGTCGCTGCCGCCCGCGCGGTGTTTCCGGACAGCAAGGATCTGGTGATGGTGGTGATCGGCGATGCAGCGAAGATCCGCGACCTGCTCAAGACCTACGGGCCGGTGACGGAGATGCGCCTGTCCGATCCGCATTTCTCGCCCTGATCTCGCCCTGAGTTCGCCCGCGCATCCCTCAAAAAACCACTCCTTCGCCCGGCATGAACAGATGGACGTGCACCATCGCCGGGTTGAGCCCTCGCTCGCGTCCACCTGATTCCCGGAGTCTCGCCATGATCGTCCGCAAGCCCCTGTTGCTTTCCCTGGCCATTTCCGCCGCGCTCGCCGCCGCCAACGCACCGGCGGTCGGTGCCGACAACGCAAGCGGCAGCACCTCCATGCCGCCGTCGGCCGGCTTCCGCAACAGCGACCTCGATCCGTCGAAAAACCCGTGCACCAACCTCGCCGACTACGTCAACAGCCGCTGGCTGGCCGCCAACCCGGTGCCCTCGGACAAGACCAGCTGGGGCAGTTTCGAGATGCTCAACGAGCGCAGCCTGGCCGCCAGCAGGCACTTGGTCGAGGCGGCCGCCGCCAATCCGAATGCCAGTGGTGTCGAAAAACTGGTCGGCGATCTGTACGCCAGCGGCATGGACGAAGCGGCCATCGAGGCTGCCGGCGTCACCCCGATCCGCCCGATGCTGGACCGGATCGACACGCTGAAAACACCTGCCGATATCGCCGCCTATCTGCGTGAGGAATTCGCCGCCGGGCGTGGTGATGTGTTCTCGTTCGGTGCCGAAGCCGACTTCAAGGACTCCAGCCACAAGATCGGCTACGTCAACCAGGACGGCCTGTCGCTGCCGGAAAAGGCCTATTACCTCGAAGACGGCGCGAACGGGAAGTACAAGACGATCCGTGCCGCCTATGTCGCCCACGTCGCACGCCAGTTGCAGAACGCCGGCATCCCTGCGGCCGATGCGCAGAAGCAGGCCGAAGACGTGCTCGCCTTCGAGACCCGACTGGCGCGCGCTTCGCTCTCGCCGATCGAATTGCGCGACCCGAACAACCAGTACCACTTCGTCAGCATGGCCGACGCCGACAAGGCATCGCCCAACTTCCCGTGGTCGGCCTTCTTCAGTGCCAACGGCGTGCAAGCCAGTGGCTTCTCGCTGTCGCAGCCGAAGTTCTTCGACGAGTTCAACCGGATGCTGGTCGACGTGCCGGCCGCCCAATGGCAGGCCTACCTGCGCGCCCACATGATCGACGGGATGGCGCCGATGCTGTCCTCGAAGTTCGCCGATGAGCGCTTCTCCTTCTTCTCCCGCACCCTGCGTGGACAACAGCAGCAGAAACCGCGTTGGAAGCGCGTGCTCGATGGTGTCGAGGGCTCGGCCGGCGAGGCGTTGGGTCAGTTGTACGTGCGCGAGTATTTCCCCGCCGAATCCAAGGCGCAGATGGAGGCGCTGGTGCAGAACCTGCGGCTGGCGCTGAAGGCACGGCTGGAAAACCTCGAGTGGATGAGCCCGGAAACCCGCAAGAAGGCGATGGAGAAATGGGCCAGCTTCACGCCCAAGATCGGCTATCCCGACCACTGGCGCAGCTGGGACGGGCTGGCCACCAGCCGTGGCAGCTACATCGGCAACGTGCTTGCCGCGGCGCGCTTCAACCACGCCTGGGACATGGCCAAGATCGGCAAGCCGGTCGATCGCAGCGAATGGGGGATGACGCCGCAGACCGTCAACGCCTACTACAACCCGCTGATGAACGAGATCGTGTTCCCGGCCGCGATCCTGCAGCCGCCGTTCTTCGATCCCAAGGCCGACCCGGCGCTGAATTACGGCGGCATCGGCGCGGTGATCGGCCACGAGATGATGCACGGCTATGACGACCAGGGCAGCCAGTTCGATGCGCAGGGCAATTTCCACAACTGGTGGACGCCCGGCGACCAGGAACGCTTCGCCGCCCGCACCGCGCGGCTGGTGAAGCAGTTCGACGATTACGTCTCCATCGATGGCCTGCACGTGAAGGGCCAGCTGACCCTCGGCGAGAACATCGCCGACCTCGGCGGCCTCAATGTGTCCTGGGACGCGTACCAGAAGGCCCTGCGCGATGCCGGCCGCAGCGGCGACGAGATGATCGACGGCCACAGCGAGAACCAGCGTTTCTTCTTCAATTGGGCCACGGTCTGGCGCCGCAACTTCACCCCGGACGAACTGCGGGTGCGCCTGAACACCGATCCGCACGCGCCGGCGAACTTCCGCGCGATCGGCGCGCCCAGCAACATGGCCGCGTTCGCGCAAGCGTTCAGTTGCAAGGCCGGCGACCCGATGGTGCGCAGCGGCGATGCCAAAGTGGTGATCTGGTAAGCCACGACCCCCGCGTACTGCCGTCCTCGCCCCGTCACACGCGGGGCGGGATGACGCGGGTTCCGGCCAGCGCGCGCTCGGTGTATGTTCGGCATTCCTTTCCTCGAACCCCGCCCGGACCAACACACCATGGATATCCACGACATCGCCCTGACCCTGTTCACCGAACTCGTCGGCGCACATTCCGGTGGCCCGATGGACGATGCGGTCCGGCTGGAACTCGGCCGCGAGGCCTACCGCTGCGCCGAGGCCTTCATCAAGGCCAAGGATCTCTACATCCGTGAGTTGCCGGTCGGCGACAACGGCAATTTCTGATTCGCACCCCCCACCCTGACGGCGCCTGCCGTCCGATCGCCGGGCGAGCCCCAACCGCGAGGTTCCAGCATGAGCAATGTCGAAATCGCCGAACTGCAACGTGTGTTCCTGACCCGCCTCGATGCGCTGGACCACATCCTCGATGTCGGCGAAAAACACTTCGGCAGTCTCGATGCCGCACTGCAAGCCCGGCTCGCCCCAGACATGTTCCCGCTCGGGACGCAGATTGCTTTCGCCTGCAACCAGCCCCGCGGGTTCTCGCAATGGTGCGCTGGTCAGCCGGTGGAGAATCTGCCGCGCGAAGTCGATTCGGTGGCGATGGCACGCGCGCACATCCAGCAGACCAAGGCCTTGGTTGCCGGCATCACGGCCAGCGACGCCAAGCTGGATGAGATCAAGCGCACCGGACTCGGGCCGGGTTTGTTCTGCATGCTCCCTGCGCGGCAATACGTCAGCGATTACCTGCTGCCGAACTTCTATTTCCACATCACCACGACCTACTCGATTCTGCGCATGCTCGGCGTACCGGTCGGCAAGGCGGATTACATGCGCTTCCTCGGCCCGCACGTGCAACAGGAAAGCCCAGCCTGATCCGGAGTCCACGCGCATGCTTCGAACGCTCGTCCTGTTGGCCACATCTGCCCTCCTGCTCGTCGGCTGCGGCAGCAATGGCCCGGTGCGGCGCATTTCCGAGCCAGCTGCCAGCATCCAGCAAATCACCGTCCGCGCAGACGGCCGCTGGGAGCTGCAGCTGCGCCTGAACAACTACAGCAGCATTCCGATGCGATTCACCGGTACCCGTCTGGATGTTGCATTCGACAACGGCGCTGCCGCGCACATCGAGGCGCAGCCCGGCCTCGACATCGGCCCGGAAACCGCCGACGCCTTCACCACCACGATCACGCCCACCGCCGCCGGGATGGCGCGGATCGCCACCGCCCTGGCTGATGGCCACGGCCTCAGCTACACCCTCGAAGGCAGCGTGCAGGCGGTTCCCGCCGACGCCAGCGAGAAGTCCTGGAAGGTCAAGGCCAGCAGTGCGCTGTCGCCGGTGCCGGGGCTGCCGGGTACGCTGCGCTGATCCAGTTCCGGACCGACATCACCGCGACAATTCCGTTGACCATACGCTATAGTATGCTCATGCGCAGGACGGGCCGATCGGCGGCCCGCGCACGCCAGGATTCGACCCCATGAGCAGCTACAAGGCCCCCCTCGACGATCTGCGTTTCGTCATCCACGACATGCTGGGCGCCGAAGGCCTGTTGGCACGACTCGGCTATGCCGATGTCAACCGCGAATTGATGGACGCGGTGCTGGACGAGGCCGCGCGCTTTTCCGAAACGGTGCTGGCCCCGCTCAACAAGGTCGGCGACGAGATCGGCTGCAAGTTCGATCCTGCGACCGGCGACGTCACCCCGCCACCGGGCTTCAAGCAGGCTTTCCAGCAGTTCGTCGAAGGCGGTTGGACCGGCCTGACCAATGATCCCGATCACGGCGGCCAGGGCATGCCGTCCCTGATCGGCAGTGCGGTCACCGAGATGGTGGACAGCGGCAATCTCGCCTGGGGCAATTTCCCGATGCTGTCGCACGGCGCGGTCAAGGCGCTGGAAACCTATGGCGAGGACTGGCAGAAGGAAGTCTTCCTGAAACCGCTGGTGACCGGCACCTGGACCGGCACCATGTGCCTGACCGAACCGCACTGCGGCACCGACCTCGGCCTGCTCAAGACCCGCGCCGAGCCGCAGGCTGACGGCAAGTACGCCATCACCGGCACCAAGATCTTCATCACCGCCGGCGAGCACGACCTCGTTCCCAACATCATCCACCTGGTGCTGGCCAAGTTGCCGGACGCGCCGCCGGGTGCCAAGGGCATTTCGCTGTTCGTGGTACCGAAGTTCAAGGTCGATCGTGACGGCACGGTTGGCGAACGCAACGCGGTGCGCTGCGGCGCGATCGAACACAAGATGGGCATCCACGCCTCGGCCACCTGCGTGATGAATTTCGACGGCGCCGAAGGCTATCTGGTCGGTCAGCCGCACAAGGGCCTGCAGGCGATGTTCGTGATGATGAACACCGCCCGCCTCGCGGTCGGCATCCAGGGCCACGCGCTGTCCGAACGCGCCTACCAGAACGCGCTGCGCTACGCCCGCGAACGCCTGCAATCGCGCTCGCTGTCCGGCGCGAAATTCCCCGACAAGCCGGCCGACCCGATCATCGTGCAGCCGGACGTGCGTCGGATGCTGTTGGTGCAAAAAGCGCTGATCGAAGGCGGGCGCATGTTGAGTCTTTCGGCCTACGCCCAGCTCGACATCGCCAATCGCTCCAGCGATGCCGCCGAGCGCGAACGCGCCGATACCCTGGTCGGCTTCCTCACTCCGATCTGCAAGGCCTGCCTGACCGAGTGGTCGATCGAGAACACCTACAACGCGATCCAGTGCTTCGGCGGCCACGGCTACATCGCCGAGCACGGCATCGAGCAGTTGGCCCGCGATGCCCGCATCACCACCTTGTATGAAGGCACCACCGGCATCCAGTCGCTGGATCTGATCGGCCGCAAGACCGCCGCCACCCAGGGCGCCGGGATCAAGCTGTTCCTCGCCGACATGGAGGCCTTTGCCAAGCAGCACGAGAACGATCCGGCGCTGGCCGAATTCCTCGGCCCGCTGCGCGCCAAATGCGAGGAGTGGGGCCAACTGACCATCGCCACCGTGATGCGCGGCATGGGCAACCCGGAAGAACTGGGCGCAGCCAGCACGGACTATCTGTTCTATTCCGGCTACGTCGCATTGGCTTGCTGGTGGGTGCGCGCGGTCGCCGCCGCCAACGCTTCCGATCGCCCGCAGGCGTTCAAGGACGCCAAGCGCGACACCGCCCGCTTCTACTTCGCCCGCATCCTGCCGCGCACGCTGGCGCACAAGGCGGCGATCGATAGCGGTGCGGCCACCCTGATGGCGATGTCAGAGGCAGGATTCGGGGCGTGATTTCGCAAGAATCCGCAGGAGCACCATCAGGGACACGACTGATTCGCACGCGTCCATCGCGCCCCTGACGGTGCGCTCCCACGATGCGCTGATCCGCGCACATTCGCGGCCGAAGGTTGCACGCAACGAGATCGCAGCTCTGGCAGTGCGCTCCGGCAATGCAGTGCGTTACACACCGGCCGCGAAAGCGTATAAGCTGGTATCCCGATGGAGACCGATAGCGCGACAGTTCGCCCGGTCCACGCCGGAGCCCGATCCGCGACACACCTCGCGGATGGGCTCGCTTCCCTCGAAGGATTCGCCGAGACGCGGGTGGCACGCCTGCCGGGGCTGCGCTTGCTGGGTCTTGATGCCCATGGTCGCGCACTCGATTGGTTGAATTGGCAGGACGCCACCTGCCTGTATGCGCGCGGCGCGGTGGCATGGACGCTGGGCGAGCCCTGCCTGTCCGTGCAC
Source organism: Pseudomonadota bacterium (assembly GCA_018242365.1). Taxonomy (GTDB): domain Bacteria; phylum Pseudomonadota; class Gammaproteobacteria; order Xanthomonadales; family Xanthomonadaceae; genus Thermomonas. The sequence goes on along the minus strand of JAFECB010000021.1, from coordinate 67,690 downwards.
GGCGGAATCAATCGGATCAGTGGCCAACAAAGCCAGGTCCTGTTGCATCCGATCATCGCCGCACGCGGCCATGCACGGCCGGCCGCCATCGATCCGACCCCGGCGCTCACCAATCCCGCCCTGTTCGCCCGTGACCAGCATCTGTGCCTGTACTGCGGCCGCCAGTTCCACGGCAATGCCCTCACCCGCGACCACGTGCACCCGCTCTCGAAGGGCGGCCTCGACATCTGGGAAAACGTGGTCAGTGCCTGCCACCACTGCAATTCGCACAAGGGCAACCGCACCCCGCAACAAGCCGCGATGCCACTGCTCGCGGTGCCCTATCGGCCGAGTTGGATCGAGCACCTGATCCTGTCGAACCGCAACATCCTCGCCGACCAGATGGCGTTCCTGAAGGCACAACTGCCGCGAAACCACGCCCGCAGGCGGTGAGCCACGACGGCTGACGCGGAGTATCGTCCGCGCGATTCCGTGCCCACCGTCACGGCCTTCGCAGCCCAATCGATCACGCTTTGTTCCGGCGATTCCTGCGAAAGCCGCTTCCGATCAAGTATCATCCAAGCCAAGCACCGACGAACCGCCGGATGCATGGTGGGCAATGGCAATTGCGCCCACCAGGCAGCGCAGGTTCGTCATCGCAAGGGGAATCCAGATCATGAGTCTGACGTTCGGCACGACAGGCATGGACCGCGCCACCGAGGCCGAAGTCCACGCAGCATTCACCACCGCCAACAACGCGTGCGGGAAGCGCTGGTCGCTGGTGTCCGAAAGCAGCGCCGACTACATCGTGGTCGACATGGACAGCCTGTACGGCCCGATGAGCTGGCTCAAGCTGCACGGAGCCGGACGCAAGGTCATCGGCCTGACCAGTGCTTCGCGCAGCAAGACGCCATACCGCCTGCCGCGACCGATCAATGCCAACGACCTGACCGCGCTGCTGACCCAGATCGAAAACGAGGAAGCGGGGATTGCCGTCGCAGCACCATCCGAGGCTGCGGCGCACAGCGAGGCGAAGCCGCTTCCGGCCACCGTCGAAGAGTTTGCGGCGATGCCGGTCGCGGAGCCAGAACCCGAGTCTGCGCAAGCAGTGGTGCCAGAAGTCGTCAGCCCTGCGCCAGCGGCCAGCGCAGCCGCGCCTGCTCCCGTGCAACCCGAGCCGCAGCCCGCGCCCGCAGCCCCGCCACAGGCACCGCGCACCCTGCGCGGCTGGATGGGTGCGCGCGGTGCGCGCCGGATCAAGGTCACCGCGCTGGACGGCACCGTGGTCCTGGTCGATATGCAAGCCAGTGTCTGGCATGGCCCCAAGGAGCTCAAGGCGATCGGCCCTTGCTTCAGTATCGAACCCGGCGAAGTCACCACCGAAACGCTCGATGATGCGCATTGGGCCGCCGAGGCGGCGAAGCTCGGTGAAGCGCAGCCGTTGACTCGCCTGCAATGGCTTGATGGCCTGCTGTCCTCCAAGCAGACCCATGGCCTGTACCAGTTGCGCAAGTGGCCGCAGATCGAGCGCGAATATCCACGCCATTTCCGGATCGCGACGATCATGATGAAGGGTGCGGCCAGTATTGCCGACATCGCCGTGGCGGCCGGCGTGCCCGACGAAGAAGTCCGCGACTTCGTCAACGCCAACCTCGCCACCGGCTATGCAATGAGCGCCAGCTCGAACAGCCCGGCACCGACCACGCCCTCGCCGGCACCCGCCCCCGGCAAGCCCGCCGCCGGCTCCGGTGGATTGTTCGGACGCCGCAAGAAGTAAGCGCACGAGGGCTGATCCGCAGGTTTCAGGCTTTCACGCCCTGACGGCGTGGATCGTGGCTGCCCGCGAAGCAACCATGATCGGCAACCACCGCGGTCCGCGGTCCGCGGTCACGGGCGACTCAGTGGCTGCTGGCTACCTCCAGCAACCGCTCCCGCAGCCGACCATGCCGACACAGCACCGTGTTCAATGCCGCATGCGTCGATGCCTCCGCGCCCCATAACTCCACTGCCTTCCTGGCGCGCGATAGCCCCGTGTACAGCATCTGCCGGGTGAGCAGCGGCGAGTTCGCGTCCGGCGGCAACAACAAGGCCGCCCGCGCGTATTCCGAGCCCTGGCTCTTGTGAACCGTCAACGCGAGGGCATCCTCATGCGGTGGCAAGGTGTCGGGATCCAGCAAGCGCAGCGAGCGCCCGTTTGCCACATCCTCGGCCGACGGCTCGAAGGCGACCTGCAACAGCGACCGGCCTCCGTCCTGCACAAGGACGCACACGCCAAGATCGCCGTTGTACAGGCGTGCGGTGTGATCGTTGCGAATGATCATGACGCTGCGCCCCGGATACCAGACCCGTCCCTTCCATGGCGCAAGTGCGTCCCATGCACGCAACTGCGCGGCCAGACTCGCCGCCACTTGTGCAGCACCAAACGGGCCTTCCCGCAACGCGCACAGCAACTGGCGCCGGCGCAGCATGGCGAAGCGCGCCTGCAAGGCATCGACATCCTCGCGCGCCACTGCCGTGGTGATCGCGACTGCATCCAGCGACGCCCGCAGCTCACCAGCCCACGCGGCCAGGCGACGTCGCAGCGATGCGGCATCGACGACGGCATGGCGCACGGCCGTTTGCATGCCGCTGGCCGTCGCTTGTCGGCTGGCAGTCGAAAATGCAGCCTCGAAGGCGTCAACATCACCGACACGAACGGCCTCATTGATCGGCACCAGCGCGGCATCGGCACGAAAGCAGTGGCTGAGCCTGATCAGATCCCCGCGTGGATCGGCTTCCAGCGCCTGCACGATATCGACCAGGATCGAACCGGTACCTACCGAGGTGAGCTGGTCGGCATCCCCCACCAGCACCAGCACCGCCTCCTCACGCAGGGCATCGAGCAGGGCGTGCAGCATGCCGAGATCCAGCATCGAGGCCTCATCCACCACCACGATGTCGGCGGCCAGCGCTTGCCCCGCGTGGAAGGCGAATCCGCCATGGCGACCGCGGCTACCGAGCAGGCGATGCACCGTCATCGCCTCGACCGTGCGAACGGCTTGCAGATGCGTCGCCCATGTTGCTCCACCCGCATCACTCCCCTGCAGTTGCTGCACGCCAAGCCGCAAGGATTCGCCCAGCCGACGCGCCGCCTTGCCGGTGGGTGCAGCGATCCGGATCTGCGGCAAGCTGCCGGTACACGCCAAATGCTCACGCGAGAGGCCCAGCAACATCCGCAGGACCGTGGTGGTCTTGCCGGTACCCGGGCCACCGGCCAACACCATCAGCCGGCGTCCGAGCACCTGCCGGACTGCATCACGCTGACGCGCCTCGGCCTCGCTCCAACTGCCGTTGAACAGGTCACGCAGGTCGGCGTCATCGAGTGGCTGACAAGGCAGCGAGATCGAACGCCGACGCTGGCCAAGGGCCGCCGCCACCGCGATCTCGCTTCGATGATTGCGCAACAGGTAGAGATGATCGCCGTCCAGCACGAAGGGCTTGGGTGCGTCTGTCTGCGCATCCGGACGGCCGACCAGAGCGCTGTCGCGCAGGGTTTCACGCTGCAGGGACGCCCACGATGGCGCACCACTGACCAGCGCCTGTGCAAGCGGCAAGGCCGAGTGCCCGAAGCCATCGGCATGGCTCACCCAACCCGCTGCCTCGGCCGTGGCCGGATCGCCGCCATGCGCCAGCACCCAGCGCCAGATCGCGCGATCAAGCTCACGCCAAACCTCCGGGAACGCGGTGTCCCGAGGCATGCGCGAGAAGCCGAAACGCTCACCCGCCACCGGCGTGTTCATGCCGCCTCCTGTTGCGTACTGGCAGCAAGCACGGATTCCACCGCATCCAGCAAGCCAGCGCTGAAGCGATGCCGCCAGACACCGCAGGGCGTACCGTCCGGCAAGCTCAGGCCGACCGCGCGGATGAACAGATACCAGCAATCGCCCAGATGCGTTTCGCGCACATAGGCAACACCCAGGCGGGCGCGCAAATAGCCCTCCAGAGCGACCGTGTACAACAGGGCCTGGAGCCGATAGCCGCTTGCCCGCATCGCTGTCTCGATCGCTGCCGGGGCGTAATCCTCGACACAGGGACGCTCGGGGTGTCCCAGTCGATTGCTCTTGTAGTCCAGCACATGGAAGCGACCGTCGTGAGCAAACACGAGGTCGATCTTGCCGCTCATCATCCCGGCCAGATGCTGCTCCCGGTCGGGCACCAGCCCGGATTCACCGTGCGCCTCGCAAGCCTCGCGCAAGGTGCGCAGCGAGACCGCATCGACCACATAGTCGAACGCCATCTCGGCGCGCATGTCCGCACTGCTCAAGTCGCCGAGCCGTGGGCCGGAGTGTCCATCCAGGGGCGTTTCGATCACCGTTTGCAGCCGATTCGCCAGCGCCTCGGAAAACGTCGTGACATCGCCATCACGTGGCCGCACACCATGCATTGAAAGCGCGCCACGCACTGCCGGTACATCAATGGGTGCACCGGCGATGCGGTGCTCGAACACGGCATGTACGGCATCGCCAAAATCCGGACCGGCGACGCCGGCGAGTGCGTCCAGCGCCGCATGCCCGTGCTGATCGGAGCAGGCTTCAGGGCCGGAACCTGGCGACCCGAGATCGCCCATGGCCTCATCCGCGGCAGCACTGTCCTCGCGATTCGTGTGCCGATGACGACTGTCCACCAGGGTGGAGAAACTATGCCGCTGTGGCAGCGGCCCCACCGGCAGCGGCGGAAGCGTGCGCGCCGCGCGGGTGGCATGCGATGCCTCGCCCGCGGACCAGACCGCATCGGGACACATCGACCACCCTTCGCTGCGCGCGATCCATGAGGGCTCTGCAGGTTCTTCATCCTGCAACAGCGGATCCACGATGGCATTGAGTGGCGCATCGTCGGAGCGCTTCACGGTATTCGCCAGCACATGCACATGGCAGGCGTGGATGGCCCGGGTCAGCGCCACGTACAGCATGCGGTAGCGTTCTTCGTGTTCCTGCAGCTTCACCTCGTCCCTGGCAGGGCCGAGAACGATGCACTTCATGCCGGTCTGCTCGTCCACCAGCCACTGCGCACTCTTGCTGGCAATCACGGGGCGGCCGTGCTTCCACATCAGCGGCAGGAACACCACCGGGAATTCCAGCCCCTTGCTGACGTGCAGGGTCATCAATTTCACCCGATCCGCATCCGACTCCAACCGCAGCGCACGCGCATCCACGGCGTCGTCATCACCGTCACCGCTGCCATCCACCTGATCCGCGAACCATGCTTCCAGCCGCTCGCCGCTTCCGCATGCAAGCCACGCCTCCTGCAACAATTCCCCCAGATGACGCAGGTCGGTGAGGGTGCGCTCGCCTTCCACCGTCGCCAGCAGGCGTGCGGCCTGCGCCTCCATCAGCCAGGCAACCAGCGCCAGCGGCCCGCGCCGTTCCAGCACGCCATGCAGCACATGGAAGCGACTTGCATGGCCCTCCCATTCCGCTGGCGCATCGCGCAGGCGCTGGAGATCGCTCAGGCTGCAACCGTACAGCCGCGTGACCAAGGCAGCGCGCAAGGCCATCGCATCATCGGCACGCAAGGCCGCATGCAGGATCAGGCGCAGGTCACGCGCGGTCCCGGTACCGAACACGCTCTGCTGTGATACCGCCACGCACGGCACCTTGCGCCGCTTGAGCATGGCCGAGAGTCTGGCGATCTGCGCATGGCTCGGCAGCAGCACGGCGATATCGCCCGGCTTCAATGCCGAATCTCCGATGCGATAGCCCTCGCTCGACAGGGCCTGCACGATCTGCCCGGCGCAGGCACGCAGCGCCAATGTCTCGAGATCGGTGTCGGGTGGTTGCTGGCGCAATACATGCAATACCAATGGCTGCTCGACTGGAGCGCCGGTCGTGGCCGAACACATCGGCCGCTCATCGCGGCGACCACTGGCGTGGACATGCTCATATTCAATCGTGGTCGTCGATGCGGACGGACCCAACATGTTTCCTGTCCGCGCGTAGAACGCGTTGATCGCCGCCACGTAGCCGCGACTGGAGCGAAAATTGGTGTCCAGGGTCAGCCGATCTTGCGCTGGCACCGACGCACGCGCGGCCTCGTATGCCTGCACATCGCCACCACGGAAGCGATAGATGGCCTGCTTGGGATCACCAATCATCACCAGCCGGCCACGCGGCGTGCCCGCGGCATCGCGATAGATCGCATCGAGGATGCCGAATTGGACGGGATCCGTGTCCTGGAACTCATCGATCAGCGCGACCGGCCATGCCTTATGCAGCGCATCGGCCAGCGCACGCTGTCCATCGCGCGGCTCCAGCGCATCGCGCACGCTGTACAGCAAGGCATCGAAGGTGGTTTGATCGGCCGCATCCAGACGCGCCTGCAATACCGACCGGCACCAGCTCTGGGCGGCGACGAGGAAGCTGCGCAGCGGTGGATTGCAGCAAGCAAGGTCGATGACCAGGACCGGCAGCGACCTCATGATCTCTTGGGTTTGCCTGACCAACGCCTGCACATCGAGGTGTTGGCTGCCGTCCTTCTTGATCCCCGGGAGTGCCGCACAATTTCGAAGATCGTCGAAATACGTCAACAGCTCGTCAAATGCCCCGTGCGATGACGCAATCAGCGCATCGGCCAGCGCATTCCACGCACGCAGCAAGCGGGCGTTGCTTTTCATGTGCGTTGTGGCCACCCCACGCACCCATTGCGCCCACGCCGCAGGATCCTTCAGGAAATCGAGGCCTCGCAACATTGCAGCAAGGTCAATCCCGCCCTCGACACCGACCACCACATTGGCCTGCATCAGCACGGGCACATGTTTTTTCAAGTCGGCTCGCGTGATCCCTGCAGCACGCGCCAGCAGGACCAAGGCATCGTCATCGCGCCCCTGTGCGATCACCCGCCACAGATCGTCCTGCAGGGAGGTTGCAAGCGTCCTGGCATCGATGATGGCGCGCCCACGGAACGACACGCCGGCAGCCAGCGGATGATCGGCGAGGATGCGTGTGCATAGTGCATGCAAGGTGGAAATGGGCGCACCATCGAACTCACCGAGGGCTGCCTGCAGGCGCTGGATATCGGCCAGGCGCTGACCCGAATTGGAGTGCCAGCGTCGTCGCAGCCAGACACGGTCCATCGACATGTCCGCAGCCGTCATCGAACCCTCGTCCTCGACAAAGCGCGCGGCTTCGGCCAAGGCCTGCAACAGACGCTCACGCAGGCGCTCCGAAAGCTCGGCCGCGGCGGCATTGGTGAACGTGGCCACGACAATCTGGCGCGGCGTGCGCTTCTGCTCCAGCAACAGCCGCAGATAGAGCGCGCCGATGGTCCAGGTCTTGCCGGTACCGGCGCTGGCCTCGACCAGACTGCGTCCGCCGTCGTCGAGCGGGAGTTCGGTCCAATCCTTTGGCGTGTTCATGACGCGTCCCCCGTCGCGGCATCACCTGTCCCGTCCGTTTCCTCAGCAACGCCGAGCTGGAGCAAGGCATCGAGTGCCTCGGCATCCCGAAACAATGCATGCAAGGCATGGGAACCCGGATCGGATTCGCTGTCGCCAAACCGGAGATCACCTTCTAGCAGGCGGGAATAGCCCGGCGCATAGTCGCGTTCGCCGGGTATATCGCCGAAATCGCGGGTCCAGACACTGCCGACCGACTTGGCGATCTCGGCGATGCTGACGTCCTTCACCTGTTGCTCACCGGCCACGACATCGTTGCAGGCATCGGCAGCACCGGATTTGCTTGCCGACTTGCCGCGCCCTTTGCGGCCTGTCTTCTTCTTTCGCGACACCTGCGCGGCAGCCCAACTGGCCTGCGGGTAATACATGGCCCGGCCTTCTCCTGCGCATCGGGCGAAATCGACCAGCCCACGCACACGCAGGCGCAAATCGTCCTCCATCTGTCGACGCTCGGTTTCGGACGCCACGCAATAGCGCAGGTCCCAGGCATTGGCCTGGACTGCCAGGTCAGGCTCGTCCTCAGCCAGCAGGGTCAGGCGCACCGGATCGGGCGGACCACTACCGACATGCTGCAGGCGCAACAAGGCCCATTGCAGGAAAGCCGGAACGCGGTGCTTGAAGGTCAGCTGGTCTGCTGTGTGAAGTTGCTGGTCCTGCTTCGGCTTCGGACACGCCACGACGAGCTGCAGTCCGCGTTCCGAATTGCGCAACGGAAACACATTTCGCACGCTGCCGACGATGCGAAGCTGTGGCGTGGCAATCGCCTCTTGCAAAGCACTGTCATGCAGGCACACCTCCACCGGCATGGTTTGCCCGCCCTGTCCGCTGCGCGCGTCAAACCGTCCACTGGCCTCCGCCTTTTCCCACAGGGCGGCAATTGCATCGGCCTGCATGCGCCACGCCTGTTGTCCGGCCTCACCCAGTGGCAGCAGCCCCCCGTAGACCACCCAATCCGGTGGCAAACCCTGCCACTGCCAATCCGGATCGCTGCATTTGCGTGGCAACACCGAGGTCAGGAACAACCGGCTCGCCAATGCATGCAGGGGCGAGATGCCATCCATCGGCTCCTCGTCGGGCAGGCGTGCATCATCATCCAGGGCATCCAGCGACAGCTGCAGCCGATCCTTGAGCAAGGCCTTGGCGGGATCCTTGAAAAAATTTTCCAGGCTCCGCAATGGCAAAGGATCTGGCCACGGCTCAGCCGTGGGCATGCCCGTCTGACGCAAGCTGGGCATGGGCGATCCACCCTCCCCGGTCATGCCGGCAAATGCACGCGAATAGGTGAACAGCGCCGGATTGGCCGGATCGAAGTAACGCCCGTCGAACGGTTGCAGCGGATGCTGCACCCGCCAGGGTCGCGAGGGATTCCTGGCGTCGGCGGCGATGCCGCAACGCGCATCCAGCTCAGCCAACAACTCCGCCAACGGCGTCGCAGGGTTGCGCGGTTTGCCATCACGCACGTTCTGCCCGAGATAGCTCAAGTGCAGGCGCTTGCCTGCCGACATCGCCGTTTCCAGGAACAGGTAACGATCATCGGTCGCGACATCGCGATCCCCGATCCGGCGGAACTGCTCGATCAGGTCGATGCCGCCATCGGCGCTCCGTCGCGGGAAGCCGCCTTCATCCAGCCCCAGCACGCAAATCACCTCGAACGGGATGGCGCGTTGCGGCACCATGCCGCAGAAGGTGATGCCGCCCAGCAGATAGCGCTGGCGCTCCGGCACCGCAGCCAGCGTATCTTGCAGCAGCTCACGCACCACCGACAGGCGCAGCTCGGGGTCTTGCCCATTACGCGCGGGTTCGGCGGCCATCTGGGCGATGGCCCGATGGATCGCGGAGTGCGCATCACGCGCATCGCCATCCTCCGGATCAATCCGCACCAAGGCATCGAAGCGCACGCGCAAGGCGTCCGCCCAGGCGCTTGCCGACTGTTGCTGATGCGCCAATCCCCGCCACGCCTGCAGCTCACGCAACAGCCTGTCGAGCGCGCCAATGGCATTGGCCGATGGGCCATCGATACCCGCCACCGGCATCAGTGCGACGCCATCCGGCAGGGTGACGGATTCAACATGGCCATCGACCGAGGCTGCACCCATGACATAGCCGGCCAACATGCGATCCATCGCCCAGGCAAAGCTGAATTCCGCGCGTGCCGGCAAGTGCAAGTCCGCCTTGTGCATGCCATCGAGACCCCAGGCCACCTGACTTTCCCGCAGCCATTCCAGCAGGCTGTCGAGATCGGCGGAATCGAGTGCCAATGCGCGGCGCAATTCGGCGTGCCCCAGCAGGTCCACCACGTCGGTGGCGGTGACACGGGCACCGCCAATGCCCAGCAAGGTCTCGAACAGGGTGAACAGCGGATGGCTGCGCGCTACCGGCACATCGGCAAGATGGAAGGGGAGCAGGCTGTCGCGGACCGCGCCTGGCTCACCGAACACGGCAGGAATCAATGGCAGGTAGTGCTGGATATCCGGAGCCATGACCACGATGTCGCCGGGTCGGACGCCGTTCTTTTCGATGGCATCCAGCAACACGTCGTGCAGTACCTCCAGTTCACGCAGCCGGGTATGGCAGGCATGCACGCGCAAACTGGTGTCGGCACGCGCCTCGGCCGTCTGGATGTCTTCGTGCAGCAGGTCCGGATCGAGTGATCGGATGCTGTCCTGCAGGCGTGCCAGGCGAGTGGTCGGTGTGGCCGGCTGCTGGTCCTGCCAATGGCGGGTGTCTTCGCGCACCTCATCATCGGCCAGCGCCGCGAAGAAGTGCTGGCCCATGCGACCCCAGCGCGCAAGCAATGGATGGCCCTGTTCGCGCCAGTCCAGCGCATCGGGGTCCTGCAAGCGCGTTTGTTCTTCCTCGCGGAACGATCGCCACGCCCCGGCATCCTGCATGCGCCAGCGACCCTCGCCCTGCGCCGCGTACAGGCCACCCCAGAATTCGCGACAGGGATCGGGCACGTACAGGATGACCGGCGCGAGCCGCGCATAACTGCGCAACACGTCCAGTTCGACCGGTGGCAGGTGTGACAAGCCGAACACATGCAAGGGCGGCAACTGATCGGACGCGTGCGCCAGCGCCTGCGGCAAGGCCTGTACCAGCCGGCCGCGATGCTCGCCCAAGCGGCTGACCGTGGCCTGCCACAAAGGCGCGAGGCATTGCGTTTCCAATGCACGCTGTCGCTCGTCGCCGCGCGCGGCCGTCACGAAACCATGCTTGCCGGCCTCCCAGGCCGTCAGCCAGTCGCTGCGATAGACGAGGTATTGCGAGTACACCCGCGCCAGGCGATCCGCCAGCTGGAACCGCCGACGCGCGCACTCGTCTTCACCGACGGCATCCTCCAGAAATGCCGACAGTCGCGGATCGGTGACGCCATGCGCGCTCGCTTCCCCGAGCATCGCATGCAAGGTCCAGCGCAAATGCGCACGCCGATACTGCGGCAAGGCGACGACACGGTCGCCCAGCAGTGACATCGACAAGGCATCCAGCCAACTGCTCGGCAGCTGCAGCTCCAGATTGGCGACGACATGGCCGGGCCCGGCGCTTCTGGCCAATGCGCCGATCAGCCATTGCTTCATGCCTGGATGCGCCACCACCACGGTCTGTGGCGTCAGCGGATGCTCGGGCTTGGTCGATTGGAGTGCCGATCGAAGTGGCTCGACCAGTGCCGCAAGGCGACTGGCGCGCAGCAAGGTGAAGCCCGCGGCCGGGGCTTGATCCCGTGCATTGCCGGCGTCGATGGTCATGCCGTCCCGTTGCATCCCTTGCAATTCCGTCCCATGCCTCTCGTTCGACACAGTCTGCGCGAGGGCCGTCTCACCCGCTGAGACCGACGCCATCACGATCTGTGGGTGATCCTCCATGCCCGGTGGATACGTGCGTTGCGGGAAAAATCCGGCGGAATGGTCGACGCGCTGATGTCTTCGATCCTCGCGACGTCACCCAGCGCGGCCTCATCGAGTCTGAAGCGACGGAAGTTGTTGGAGAAATACAGCACGCCGCCCGCCGCCAGCCGCGCAAGTGCGGCGCGCAACAGGCGCACATGGTCACGTTGCACGTCGAAATCATTGGCGCGTTTGGAATTGGAGAAAGTCGGAGGATCGCAGAAGATCACATCGTACTGGCCGCGATCAGCTTCCAGCCACCGCAACGCATCGGCTTGCGCGATGCGGTGGCGGGTGCCACCGACGCCGTTGTCACGCAGGTTGTCGGCCAGCCATTCCAGATAGGTGGCGGACAGATCCACACTGGTGGTTTCCAGCGCGCCCTGCACCGCTGCCTGCACCGAGGCCACGCCGGTGTAGCAAAACAGGTTGAGGAAGCGCTTGCCGCGTGCTTCGCGGGCCATCTGCGCACGCAGCGGGCGGTGATCGAGGAACAGTCCGGTGTCGAGGTAATCGAACAGGTTGACCTGCAGCCTGGCCGAACCCTCTTCAACCGTGAGGAACTCGCCACGATGGTCGAAATGCCCGTATTTGCTGCCGCCCTTGCCGGTGCTGCGGGTTTTCACTGCCACCCGTTCCTTCGGCAAGCCGAACACTTCGCGAACGCCCAGCAACAAATCATTCAAGCGCTTGCGGGTGGTGGCTTCGGGAATCTCGGCGGGTGCGGCGTATTCCTGCACATGCAGCCAGGTGTCGCCGCCCACTGTGGTGTAGACATCCACGGCGCAGGCGTATTCGGGGATATCGGCATCGTAGGCGCGGAAGCAGGTCACCTGTTCCTGCTGCCGCCAGCGTGCCAGCTTGTCGAGGTTCTTGCGAACCCGGTTGGCGACCATCTGCGCGCCCTCCGGCAGCGCGCGTTTCTCACCGCCTTCGCGCTGCGGTGGCTCGATCGGGTCGACCGCAATCAGGCTGCATTCGATCGCGCCATTGAAGATCTGATAACTCTTCTTCGCCCGCAGGCCGGTGGCGCGTGCCAGCTCGGCATCGCCGCACAAGAGCGCCGCGCGCCAGTTGGGCGCAGCGAGTTTCAATCCATCACCCAGTGCGCGATACAGCGCAGGATCAGCCTGCAGGCGCGCGTCATACGGCGGGTTGCACACCACCACACCCTGCGGATTCGCCTGCGCGGGTAGTGCCGCAATATCGCAAGTAGAAAAACCAATGGCTTCCCGGACCTCGGCATTTTCCGCGTTCTCGCGCGCGGCGCGGATGGCGTGCGGATCCAGATCGCTGCCGTGGAAACAAGGACGCAAAATCGCCAAGCCACGTTGCGCACGCTGCCGGGCCTCGGCGCACAGCGTCTGCCATGAAGCCACATCAAACCCCAGCCAGCGTGTCGGCGGCAGGCCGCCATGACGACGCAGCCCTGGCGCCACGTCGGCGGCCATCAACGCACCTTCGATCAGCAGCGTGCCGCTGCCGCACATCGGGTCCAGCAGGTCGCCACCTTCGGCATACACCTTCGGCCAACCGCCGCGCAGCAGTACCGCCGCGGCCACGGTTTCTTTCAGTGGTGCCAGTCCTTGCACCTTGCGCCAGCCGCGCCGGTGCATCGGCCCGCCGGACAGGTCGATCGACAGCAGTGCACGCCCCTTGCGCAGCACCAGGCTGATGCGCACATCGGGCGCTTCCACATCCACGTCCGGGCGCTGCCCGGTCTGCTGGCGCAGGACATCGACGATGGCATCCTTGACCCGCTGCGCGGCATAGCGCGCATGGGTGATCCCCTCGCCGGAGACATGCGCATCGATGGCGATGCTGTGCATCGGGCCGATGTGCTGCGCCCAGTCCACCGCGCAGGCACCGGCGTACAGTGCATGCTCGTCGGCGCAGCCGAACTCGGCGATCGGCCACAGCACGCGGCTGGCCAGCCGTGACCACAGCACCGCGCGCTGCGCATCCTCGAGCGTGCCTTCGACATTGGCGCCCGCCATGGTCGCGGTGGCACGGGCACAGCCCAGCGCCTGCAATTCATCGGCCAGCAGGTATTCCAGGCCCTTGCCGCAGGAGACGAAGAATTTCATGGCCTGCAACCCCGGTAGGAGCGCACCGAAGGGGCGCGACGGGTGTTGCCGGATGCTGAATCGCGCCCCTTCGGTGCGCTCCTACATTTCATTGTCGACCCTCGCCAGCAGCGCGGCAAACGCATCGGCACTGGCCTGCACGTGATCCGTGAGGCGATGGCCATCGTTGACCAGCAGCAGCTGTGCATCACGCGCGCCGGCCCACTCGACCACCTGCGCGGCGGGGATCAGTTCATCGTGCCAACCATGGATCACCGAGGTCGGCACGCTGGCCGCCGGCATCGGCGGCGCGCCCGTCATGATCACCGGTGGCGCCATGAAATACAGCCCGATCACCGGCACCTGCAGCGACACGAAGCCACTGATGTAGGCACCGAGGCTGGAGCCGGCAAGCACCACCGGGCCGCGCCGCGCGGCTGTCTCGGCCAGCGCAAGCAAGCGTGCGATGCGCGCCTGCACATCGCCCAGCGGTGTCACTTCGCGCTTGCTGTCGAGGTCGGTGTAATCGGGGCGCTCGTGGCTGTAGCCCAGGCGCTGGGCTACGTCGGCCAGCGCCGTCACCTTGGTCGCATCGGGGCCACTTTCGAAGCCGTGCGACAGGATGCAATGTCCTTTCATGCGTGAATGCTAGCATCGGTGCATGCCCGCCCCCGCGATCATCACGCATCCCCTGCCCTACGCCGATCAGTTGGCGACGCGCCCGCTCGACGTCATCGACACGGTGGTGATCCACTGCACGGAACTGCCCGATCTGGCCGCCGCCCGCAGCTACGGCGAACGCCTCCTGTACGACTCCGGCACCGGCAACAGCGGTCACTTCTACATCGACCGCGACGGCCGCATCGAGGAATACGTCCCGCCCGAACGCATCGCCCACCATGTGCGTGGCTGGAACGAGCGCAGTATCGGCATCGAGCTGGTCAATACCGGGCGCTATCCCGATTGGCTGGATTCGCGTCAGCAGGCGATGGCCGAGGACTATCCGGACCCGCAGATCGCCGCGCTGATTGCCCTGGTCAATGCATTGCAAATGCGCATTCCATCGCTGACCCGGATCGTCGGCCATGAGGATCTGGATCGCGAACGCGTACCCGCAAGCGACGACCCTGCCGTGAGTGTGTGCCGCAAGCTTGATCCGGGGCCACGTTTTCCCTGGTCTGCCGTGCTCGCCGCGGTGTCGCTGCGACGCAATGACTGAACACTCTGCTGATCGGGATTTGCCCGGGCGAGCCGTATAATTTCGCCCATGACCAGCCCCGTTTCCGAACTGATCGAACTGCTCTCGCTGGAACGGCTGGAGGACAACCTGTTCCGTGGCCAGAGCCGCGACATCGGCACCAAGTACGTGTTTGGCGGCCAGGTGCTGGGGCAGGCTCTTTCGGCCGCACAGGCCACGCTGAAAACACCACGCGGCGCGCATTCTCTGCACGCCTATTTCCTGCGCGCCGGCGACATCGAAGCGCCGATCATCTACAACGTGGACCGCACCCGCGACGGCGGCAGTTTTTCGGTGCGACGGGTCACCGCGATCCAGCACGGTCAGGTGGTGTTCTTCTGCGCCGCCTCGTTCCAGGACCATGAAGCGGGTGCCGAGCACCAGCTGTCGATGCCGGAAGTGCCCAAGCCGGAAGACCTCGAACCCTCACCCGCGGTTCCCGCCGAGAAACTGGCGCTGTTGCCGATCAAGGTGCAGCGCTGGCTGGACCGACATGGGCCGTTCGAGTTCCGCCACGTCTATCCGCGCGATGAACTCAACCCGCCCAAGCGGCCGCCGTTCCAGCAGGTCTGGTTCCGGCTCAGCGAGAAGGTTGGCGACGCGCCGGAGCTGCACCGCGCCCTGCTGGCCTATGCCAGTGATTTCCACCTGCTCGGCACCGCCACCTTCCCGCATGGCATCAGCTACTACCAACCGAACGTGCTGATGGCCTCGCTGGACCACGCGCTGTGGTTCCATCGCGAGTTCCGTGCCGATGATTGGCTGCTGTATTCGATCGACAGCCCGAGTGCGCAGGACGGCCGTGGATTGGCACGCGGCATGGTCTACGACCGCCAGGGCCGGCTGGTGGCCAGCACCGCGCAGGAAGGCTTGATCCGGGTGTTGCACGACGAGCCGACGCCGTGAGGCAGGTGTTCCGCAGCCAGCGACTGGAGAATGTGGAACTCGCCGCCGACCTGCTGCGCAAGCAAGGCATCGAAGTGAAGATCGCCAATGGCCGTTCCTGGCGTGGCTATCGACGCGGCAATTTCAGTTACGACCTGCGCAAGGCGCGCGACCCCGACACCCTGCCCAGTCTGTGGATCATCAACGCCGACGACCAACCGCGCGCACGCCAGATCCTGCGCGAGCTGGGCCTGCTGGAATCCACCCGCGAGGGCTACGCCGACGCATTGCCCAATGATCGCTTCAGCTTCACCCCCGGCTCGGGTGCCAACTCGCCGGGCCGCAAGCGCATGCGGATAGGTCTGCTGGCGATGATCGGCATCGTCATCGCCTTGATCGTATTCCTGCCGCGCCACAAGGGCACGCCACCGCCGGTTGCAGCTGCACCGCGCCCGGCCGCCGCACCGCCGGTCATTCCGGAGGCGATCACCGAGACCAGCATCTTCCGAATGGATGTCCCCAAGGCATTGGCGGCGAAATTGATCACCACGACTGCCACGCAGCACAAGTTGCAAACCGCGTGCGCCAGTGTCGATGGCAAGGTGCCGGCCGCGGAGGTCATCACAATGGCAGCAGCCAGCGGCATCACCGTGCAAGCAATGGCGGACTGCACGCACCCGCACGCACTTCGCGTCAGCATCGAACGCTACATGACCGATGGCAGCGGCAGCGGTGATGTGCAAGTCACGATCGGAAACGGCGCAGCGCAGACGCAATACGTGCAGCGCGACGGCGCCCTCTGGAACGTCCTCGACCAGCGCTGACGACCATCGTCGCGAAGTTCCAGAAACCCTCTGGCGGCACATCCATGTGCCAAGGCAGCACTGAGGCCATGCTGACAAGTCACTCCTGGACTTGTCAGCACACGCCGCTTCCGGTACATGCCCGGAAGCGGCTCACGTGGATCAATCACTTCCGTGATCGGTCCGCGACCGACCCTCCATGGTCGGCGAGCAACGCTGATAAATCAGCGTTGCTCCAATTCTTCGGACCGGCTTCCGTCAATCAGCGTTTGGCTCAGTTCGGCTTGGCCTGCGATCCGCTGGCGCTTGCAGCGGGCGCAGGGCTCGCGGGCGTTCCCGCAGCAGCACCGCGGCCACCGTGGTGCATCATCCCGCCGCAGGCTTGCCGCAGGTTCGCGAATTCAGCCCGACTGAGCTGGCCGTTCTTGTCCGTATCGGCCTTGTCGAAGCAGGCGCCGTGGCGATCACCCATGGCACCGCCCGCCATGTCACCACCCGCCGCGCCGCGCCGGCCATGCTGCTCACGCCATGCTTTCATCTCATCGGATGAAAGCTTGCCGTCCTTGTTGGTGTCGATCTGGTCGAACTTGTCCGCAAGGCGCGGCGCGCTCGCGGCTTCGTCGCGCGAGATCATGCCATCGCCATTGCTGTCCAGCCGCATGCCATGCATCGGGCGTGTCGAGGACGCAGCAGGCGACGCAGGCGTCGTGCTTTGCGCGAAGGCGCTCGCGGACAGGCCGGCTGACGCCAGCACGAGGACCAGCAACATCTGCTTTTTCATGACAAGGCTCCTCTCCCGGTACCGTCCGGGGATGCACTGACAACGTCCAAACCCAGCCGCCGTTGACGCGCAATGTCTGCTGGCGGCTGAACAAGTCGCTATGCTTGCCCGATGGGCGGCAGCGACGACTCCCTGCGACTGTTTCGCACCGCGCCCCATCCGTGCGGCTACTGGCCCGAGCGGGAGGCGCGCGATCTGGTGCTGGACCAGCACGATCCACGCCTGCCGCTGTTCTATCCGATGGCCCTGGACTGGGGCTTCCGCCGCTCCGGTGACATCGTCTATCGGCCCAGCTGCGTCGGCTGCCGCGCCTGCGTCGCGGTGCGCATTCCGATCACGGAATTTCGTCCCGATCGCAGCCAACGTCGTTGCCTGCAGCGCAATGCGGACGTGGAATCCCGCGTGGTCGCCGCCGAATGCGATGAGGAGCGCTTTGCGCTCTACCAGCGCTATCTTTCAACCCGCCATGCCGGTGGCGGCATGGACGACCACGGCATCCACGAGTTCGAGCAATTCCTGATCGGTCGCTGGAACGACAGCCGCTTCCTCGAATTGCGTGAACGTGGCAGCCATCGCCTGCTTGCCGTTGCCGTCACCGATCTGGTTCCCGCTGCGCTATCGGCGGTCTATACCTTCCACGAACCGGATGCCGCCCGGCGTGGTCTGGGCACGCTTGCCATCCTGCGCCAGATCGAATGGGCACGTCGCGATGGGCGCAGCCATTTGTACCTCGGCTACTGGATCGACGGCCATCGCAAGATGGACTACAAGCGCCGCTTCCAGCCGCTGGAGCGCTTTGATGGGCATGGCTGGGTGCGGTGGTCACCCGAGGTGCAGGACGACACCGCGTAAGCAGCGAATCTTTACGCCGCAGCATCCCCACTCGCACCGGCTTCGGTCTGCGCTGATGCATCCTTTGCAACAGCGACCGGCGCGGCCTTCTTGCGATCGAAGAAACCGAACTCTTCCTCGGCGCGAGCCGACACCACCATTCGCACCATGTTGCCCGGCACCATCAGTTCCAGCTCGACGGTGCGCCCATCGGGTGCACGGCCTTCCAATGTCAACTCGACGAAAGCGCCGCCGGTATCGACTTCCCGGCAAGGCACGAACGGCCCGGCAGGCCCGGTCTGCAGATAGGGTTTGATGGCATCACCCAGCGCTTCGAGCGCAGGCGGAAACAGGAAGACCGCGTAGCCGGAAGATTCATTCATGGCCCCATCCTCGCACAGGTGCCGACACATCGGCCAGCGCATCGACGCGGCGGCATCCATTCATCAACATCCTCTTCGCGCCCGCCACCGTGCATGCGATCCTTGCCACCATGCCGATGCGCCTGCGCCCAATCTTCCTGCTTGCAGCCGCGATGGTGCTGCTGGCCGCCGGCTGTTCCGCACCCAGCCTGCCATTCGCCCGGCTCGCCGGCCTGGTGATGAATCGGCAACTCGACGAAATCAGCGGCCTTGCGGCCTCCCACGCGCATGACGACGTGCTGTGGGCGCATAACGACAGCGGCAACGCGGCCCGGCTTTATGCGATCAGCACGCGCGGTCGCCTGCTGGCACGCTTCGATGTGGAAGGCGCGAAAAACGTTGATTGGGAAGACATCTCCAGCTTCGACCTGGGCGGCCACCACTACCTGTTGCTGGCCGATACCGGCGACAACGGCGGCCACCGCCGCGATTTTGTCCTGTATGTTTTCGAGGAGCCGACCGAACTCGAAGACGGCGTACTGCGCCCGCGCTGGAGTATCCACGCACGCTGGCCGGACGGTCCGCGCGATTGCGAAGCGGTGGCGGTCGATGCCGTGCTCGGCCAGGTCTTGCTGATTTCGAAAAAACGCGTACCGCCGGAACTGTTCACCCTGCCGCTGGCCGATCCGCACGGCGCGGTTCTGGAAGCGCGTCGGGTCGGCCGGCTGGAAGGCGTACCGCAAGCCGACGCCGAATTGCAGCAGAAAGACCCGCAGATGGCGGCGCTGTTTTCGCAGGTGACCGCTGCCGATGTCTCCCCGGACCGGCGCACCCTGGCCGTCCTGACCTATGGCAGCGTGCTGTTCTATCGGCGCGCCGAGGGCGAAGACTGGTCCGATGCCGTCTCGCACCTTCCCGAGACGCATGACGTACCGCCGATCCCGCAAGCGGAAGCGCTGACCTGGAGCGCCGGCGGTGCGGGCCTGTACGCCTCCGGCGAGTTCAGTCCGGCACCGATCTTCTATCTCGTTCCCCAGCAGTGATCCGTCGCGAATGACCGTTCGTCGGTTCGCGCTTGCTTGATAGATATCATTTTGATATCAATATGCACGTCCCATCACCCGAGACCCCCCATGAAAGAGAACCCAATCCGCTCGCTGCCCGGCATCCCCTTCCTGATCGCGGTGTTCGTGATCGCCGCCGCGGGCGTCTGGCTGTTCATCACCGGCATCGGCCCGAATGTCGACAATCCGGAGGGCCCTGCCTCCGTCACCAATCTCCTGCTCGGCTTGCTGGTACTGGCGCTGGCCTTCCTCAGCCTGATCGGGCTGTACAAGGTGGAGCCCAACCAGGCCGCGGTACTGAGCCTGTTCGGCAAATACGTCGGCACGGTCAAGGCCAACGGCCTGCGCTGGAACAATCCCTTCTACGGCAAGAAGAAGATTTCGCTGCGCGTACGCAATTTCGAATCCGGCAAGCTCAAGGTCAATGAACTGGACGGCAGTCCGATCGAAATTGCCTCGGTCATCGTCTGGCAGGTGCAGGACAGCGCCGAGGCGGTCTACAACGTCGATGACTACGAGAGCTTCGTCCATATCCAGTCCGAATCCGCGCTGCGCACGATGGCCACCAGCTATCCCTACGACCAGCACGAAGAAGGGCAAGTGTCATTGCGCAGCCACGCCACCGAAATCAGCCAGCACCTGAAGGACGAATTGACCGAACGCCTCGCCGATGCCGGCGTGCAGGTGCTCGATGCACGCATCAGCCACCTCGCCTACGCACCGGAGATCGCCCAGGCGATGCTGCAGCGGCAACAGGCGAACGCAATCATCGCAGCACGTACCCGGATCGTTGCCGGCGCGGTGGGCATGGTCGAGATGGCGCTGAACGAGCTCAAGAAGAACGGCGTGGTCGAGCTGGACGAAGAACGCAAGGCACAGATGGTCAGCAACCTGCTGGTGGTGCTGTGCGGTGAACGCGCGACCCAGCCGATCGTCAATACCGGCAGCCTGTACTGAGTCATGGCCGAAAAGAAAGCCTATCCGCTGCGTATCAATGCCGACGTCCTGGCAGCGGCGCAGCGCTGGGCCGACGACGAACTCCGCAGCCTCAACGCCCAGATCGAATACCTGTTGCGCGACGCGCTGCGCAAGGCCGGGCGGTTGCCCGATTCCAAATCAAAACCCGCGAGGGAGCCATGAGCAAGAAGTGGAATTACCTGGTCATCGAAGTCAAGACCGGCCTGATGGGCGGCTTCAAGCACGAAGCCCTGCAGGAAGAGCTCGACAAGCAGGGTCGCAACGGCTGGGAACTGGTCAACGTGATCCACGCCACGCCCACCGTGTCCTCCCCGACCCTGATCTTCAAGAAGGAAGCCTGACATGCGCCGCACCCTGCTCTCACTCGTCCTGACCGCCTGCCTTGCCGCCACCGCTGGCGCGCTGGCCCAGGACGCCACCCCGCCCACGCCCACCACCATTGCATCGCAGGCGCTGGATCACCTCAACGCCGGAGAGTACGCGCAGGTCGAACAACTGTTCGGCGCGCAAATGGCCGCCGCCGTTCCCGAGGACAAACTGAAATCGGTGTGGGAATCGCTACCCGGCATGGTGGGCGCAGCCACCGGTCGCGGCGAGGCGCAGACGGCCGAACAGAATGGTGCAACCCTGGTCATGATTCCGCTGCATTTCGAGAAAGGCGAAATGCTCGCCAAATTCGCCTTCGATGCTGAAGGCAAGATCGTCGGTTTCCTGATCCAACCCGCGCCCACGGCCGAAGCCGTCCCTCCGGTTGCCGCCGATGCGCCATTCACCGAGCAGGATGTCAGCGTCGGTGACGGCGAACGCGCCCTGCCCGGAACGCTGGCCATGCCCAAGGGCGACGGCCCCTTCCCGGCTGTGGTGCTGGTGCACGGCTCCGGCCCGCAGGATCGCAACGAAACCATCGGCCCCAACCGGCCCTTCCTCGACATCGCACGCGGACTTGCCGCGCAGGGGATTGCAGTATTGCGCTATGAAAAGCGCACCAAGGCGCGCCCGCAGGATTTTGCCAGCGGAGAGTTCACCGTCGATGACGAAACCACCAATGATGCGGTGCTGGCCGTGGATGCACTGCGCAAGACCGCCGGCATCGACCCCAATCGCGTGTTCGTGCTCGGCCACAGCCAGGGCGGGATGATGGCGCCGCGCATCGCCGCCGTCTCCGGTCACGTCGATGGGCTGATCCTGCTTGCCGCGCCGTCGCGTCCGCTGCTGGATATCCTGATCGAACAGAACCGCCGCCTCGCCGCACTGAACGACGGCAAGATCGACGATGCCGAACGCGCCGCGATCGCATCGCTGACCGCACAGGTCCGCCAGACCCGCGATCCGCTGACGCCAGCGACGACCGCCACCCTTCTGGGTCAGCCCGCCGGCTATTGGCGCAGTGCCGATTCGGTAAATGCGGTGGCAGAAGCCGAGCAGGTCAAGCTGCCGATGCTGATCCTGCAAGGCGCGCGCGACATCCAGGTGGTCGATGCCGATTGGCAGAACTGGCGGGAAGCTTTCCACGCCGATCCAAAGGTCACGTTCAAGCTGTACCCAGCACTCAACCATCTAGGCATCGCCGGTGAGGGCGAAGGCTCGCTGGCCGAGTACCAGCAGCCGGGGCATGTCGATGCCACCCTGATCAATGACGTGGCCAGCTGGATCAAGGCGCACTGAGCCATGGCCACGGCAGCACCCACGAAGTTCGAGGTCAGCCCGCCCTCCGTGATGGCGTGGGTGGGAATGGGTTTGCTCGGCGGGGCTTTGCCGCTGAGTGTCATCCTCGTGTTATGGCTCACGCACCAGCCGATGCACGGCATCCTGCCGGGCATCGTCGTCATCCTGCTGGTGTGCGCCCTGTTGGCCTTGGCAATGCGCCGTCGTGGCGTGGAATTGCACACCGGGATTCTCGAGGTGCGCGCCGCCATCTATCGGATCCATATCTCCACGGCTGGTTTCGATCTCGACAGAGCCCGCATCGTCAATCTCGGCGAGCACACCGAACTACGTCCATGGCTGAAAACCGGCGGCATGGCGATGCCCGGCTTCAAGGCCGGCCACTTCCGCCTGCGTGGCGGCCTCGCCAAGGCCTTCTGCCTGTTGACCCAGACCGACCGCGTGCTGTGGCTGCCGCAGCGTGATGGCAAATCCCAGCTCCTGCTCAGTCTGGAACGCCCGCAAGCACTCCTGGACGCGCTGCACAGCGCAGCTGCCTGACGTCGCCACGGCAAACCCCTATCCTGCCGACATGCGCAACATCTGCATCCCACTGCAATCGAGGCTGCTCAATACCCCGGACATCGAGCTTTGGCCGGGCGGTTTGTTGCACGCGCGCAGCAATGCCCACGCCCGCCTGCTCGCGCACGCACGCTGGGTACTTCGACGAAAGTGCGATGGGCAATACCTCGCCGCGGTTCTGGATGGTGAATTGCATCCGCTGGTGCCGAGGCTTGCCCGCGAACCCGGATTGGCAAGCGCACGACGCGCGCTCGGCTCGCGTCACCGCAGTGCACGCAATGAGCTCGATCACGTCGGACCATTGCCGCTGCACCGCCTGCAAGATCGACTGCAACGCCTTGGACTCGACGCCGACGGCTATGCCACACGCAGCGGCCTTGAATTGGTTCCCGAACCCGACTGGCTGGCGTTCGCCGGCTTCGATCGCTGGCGGCGTGCACTGTGGTTGCGCATCAACGCTGCGCGTGCCTGGCTACGCCTGCTCGCGGCTGCACGCGCCGACGGCATCGTGCTGGACGCGATCTCCGGCTATCGCAGCCACGATTACCAACTCGGCATCTTCGAACGCAAGCTGACACGTGGCCAGACGGTCGAACAGATCCTCGCGGTCAATGCCGCACCCGGATTTTCCGAACACCATTCCGGACTGGCGCTGGATATCGGCACACCCGATGAACCGCCTGCCGAGGAATCCTTCGAAGCCACGCCCGCATTCGCATGGCTGCAAGCCAACGCTGCAGCACATGGCTTCACCCTGAGCTACCCGCGCGACAATCCCCACGGCATCGTCTACGAGCCATGGCATTGGCGTTTTTCAGCCAACTGAGTCAGACGCCATCTCGCGCAGGGTCCATCGCAACGCGTCCCGCCAAGCGGGCGGTGTGATGCCGTAGATCCGTTGAAGAGCCGCGGTATCCAGCACCGAGTACGCCGGCCGTCGCGCAGGCGTCGGATAGTCTGCCGTGGTGATGGCATGCACTACCGGCCGCCTCGTCAGCAGGCCCAGCGTCATCGCCTCATCGAAAATGGCTTCGGCAAATTGCTGCCAACTGGTCTGCCCTGCCGCGGTCAGATGCCAGATACCGGAGCCGCGGACACCCTTGCGCAGGATGGAAGTGGTTGTATCGGCAATCCAGGCGGCCGGCGTCGGCGCACCGATCTGATCCGCCACCACGCGCAGCTGGTCGCGATCAGCTGCCAGCTTCAACATCGTGCGCAGGAAATTGCTGCCGTGCGCGGCATACACCCAGGCTGTTCGCAGGATCGCGTGGCGCGCACCACTGGCGCGAATCATCTCCTCACCGGCCAGCTTGCTGGCACCATACGCACCCAATGGCGAGGTCGGATCGTTTTCGCGATACGGCCGCGTCCCACGCCCATCGAATACATAATCGGTGGAGTAATGCAGCAACAGTGCGCCGGTAGCCGCACAAGCTTGCGCCAATGCCGCCGTCGCAAGTGCATTCACCCGAAACGCCGCATCCGGTTCCGATTCGGCCTTGTCCACCGCCGTGTAGGCAGCAGCATTGACCACCACCTCGGGTGCCACGCGCTGGACCAGTTGCGCCAAGGCCACCGGCGCATCGAAATCGGCGGCAAGATCGACGCCAACACCATCGCGCGTCGCCACCACCACCTGCCCAAGCACCGGCAGGCTGCGCCTCAATTCACGCCCCACCTGTCCATTGCCACCGAGCAGCAGGAGTTTCATGGCGCGTCGTAACTTGGCAGTCGATCCGCTGCGATCTCGTCCAACAGCGGCGCGACGGCATCCTTGGCAGACAGCGAGACATCCGTCATCGGCCAGTCGATTGCCAGTTGCGGATCATCCCAGCGCAGCGAGTTGTCACTGGCCGGATCGTAGGGCGCACTGCACAGATAGGTGAACAACGCGGTTTCACTCAACACCAGGAAGCCGTGGGCAAAGCCCTCGGGCACCCAGAAGTGGCGCTTGTTGTCGGCACTGAGGATCGCTGACGCGTGCTGGCCGAACGTGGATGAACCGCGCCGGAGATCGACAGCCACATCGAACACCTCGCCTTCCAGCACGCTGACCAATTTGCCTTGCGCATTGTTCGGCCACTGGTAGTGCAGGCCGCGCAAGACACCACGTTGTGATCGGGATACGTTGTGCTGGACGAACTGCGTCGGCAGGCCATGCTTGCCGAAACGATCCGCATTCCAGCCCTCGTAGAAGAAACCGCGTGCATCGCCATGTACCGCAGGCTCGATCACCACGCAGCCGGGCAGGCGCGTCTCGATGACCTTCATGCGATCTTCGCCTGCCCGATCAGGCCCAGCAGATACTGGCCATAGCCATTCTTGGCCAGTGGTGCCGCCAGTTGCCGCAATTGCTCCGCATCGATCCAGCCGTTGTAGTAGGCGATTTCCTCGGGGCAGCACACGCGCAGGCCTTGCCGGGTCTCGATGGTCTGGATGAAGGTGGACGCCTCGACCAGCGATTCATGGGTGCCGGTATCCAGCCAGGCGTAACCGCGACCCATTTTTTCCAGATGCAGGCTGCCGTGTTCCAGATAGCAGCGATTGAGGTCGGTGATCTCCAGTTCACCGCGCGGTGACGGCTTCAGCGACGCGGCGAAGTCACACACGCGCTCGTCGTAGAAATACAGGCCGGTGACGGCATAGCTCGACTTCGGCTGCGCGGGCTTTTCTTCCAATCCGATCACGCACCCGTCGGCATCGAACTCGGCCACACCGTAGCGTTCCGGATCGCGCACCCAGTAGCCGAACACCGTCGCACCAGTCTCGCGGGCATCGGCGCGCTTGAGCAGCTCGGTCAGACCGTGTCCGTGAAAGATGTTGTCGCCCAGCACCAGGCAGGACGGGCTGCCGGCAAGGAAGTCACGGCCGATCATGAACGCTTGCGCCAACCCATCCGGGCTCGGCTGCACGGCGTATTCGATGCGCATGCCCCATTGCGAACCGTCCCCCAGCAGCCGCTGGAACAAGTCCTGCTCATGCGGCGTATTGATGATCAGGACTTCCCGGATTCCCGCCAGCATCAATACGCTGAGCGGGTAGTAGATCATCGGCTTGTCGTACACCGGCAACAGCTGTTTGCTGATGGCCTGGGTGATCGGATACAGCCGGGTGCCGGAGCCGCCGGCCAGCACGATGCCCTTGCGCGTGGTCATGCATTCACTCCGATGCGCTCCAGTCGATAACTGCCATCCAGCACGCGCTGCACCCAATCCTGATTCGCAAGATACCAATCCACGGTTTCCGCGATGCCCTGCTCGAAACTGTAACGCGGCTCCCAGTCCAGCTCGTCGCGCAGCTTGCCGGCATCGATCGCGTAGCGTCGATCGTGGCCGGGGCGATCTGCGACGTGGGTGATTTGTGACGCGCGCGGCAAGCCGTCGGCACGTGGGCGACGCTGGTCCAGCAAGGCGCAGATCGCGCGCACCACCTCGATGTTCTGCATCTCGGCATTGCCACCGACGTTGTAGGTTTCGCCGATGCGCCCCTTCTCCAGCACCGCACGAATCGCTGCACAGTGGTCGGTCACGAATAGCCAGTCGCGCACCTGTTTGCCATCGCCGTAGACAGGCAAGGGCTCGCCGGCCAAGGCCTTGGCGATCACCAAGGGAATGAGCTTTTCCGGGAAGTGATACGGCCCGTAGTTGTTGCTGCAATTGGTGGTCAGCGTGGGCAGGCCATAGGTGTGGTGGAAGGCGCGCACCAGATGGTCCGACGCAGCCTTCGATGCGGAATACGGCGAGTTCGGTGCATACGGCGTGGTCTCGCTGAACTTGCCGGTCTCACCGAGCGAACCATAGACCTCGTCGGTGGACACGTGCAGGAACCGGAACCTCGCCGCAGCCTCCCCCTCCAACCCCTTCCAGTAATCACGCACCGCTTCGAGCAGCGCCAGCGTGCCTACCACATTGGTCTGGATGAAGGCCGCAGGGCCGTCGATCGAACGGTCCACATGGCTTTCCGCGGCGAAGTTCAGCACGGCATCCGGACGGTGTTCGGCCAACAACACATTCACCAGTGCGCGATCCCCGATGTCGCCATGCACGAACACATGGTTCGACTCGCGATCCAGCGACGCCAGCGTGTCGCGATTGCCGGCATAGGTCAGAGCATCCAGATTCACCACCCGGAAACCGCGCCGCACCGCATCCAGCACGAAGTTGCCGCCGATGAATCCAGCCCCGCCGGTGACCATCCACGTCGTCATGCGTACTCCAGATGCTGTCGCTGCTTGCGATTCTGCCAACCCGACCGGTCTCGCGTCAGCCACGGTACCTGCAAAAAACAAAGCCCCACTTTCCAGCGGGGCTTCCGGAGCATTCCGGTCCAGGCCGGATGAATTGGTCGGGGTAGCCGGATTTGAACCGACGACCACTTGTCCCCCAGACAAGTGCGCTACCAGGCTGCGCTATACCCCGAAACAGTTGGTCATTATAGCCAATGCCGCCTTGCCGTTGCCATGCTGTCGGCCGGCGATTTTGCCGCCTGAGTGCGGTCAATGCCGCAGCAGCTGCAGCACTTCTTCCAGCTCGCCGCGCACCTGGCGCATGATCTGCGCACTCAACGCGGATTCCTGCTTGGCACCATCGCCTTCCAGACGCAGGCGCGCGCCGCTGATGGTGTAGCCCTGTTCGTACAGCAGGCTGCGGATCTGTCGCACCATCAGCACGTCGTGGCGCTGGTAATAGCGGCGGTTGCCGCGACGCTTGGACGGTTCAAGACTGGGAAATTCGGTTTCCCAGTAGCGCAACACATGCGGCTTGACGTCGCACAGCTCGCTGACTTCGCCGATGGTGAAGTAGCGCTTTGCCGGGATCGGCGGAAGCTCTCGGTTGCTGCCGGGATCAAGCATGCGCTTCGCCCGTGTAGGCCTCGACCTGCGCCTTCAGTTTCTGTCCCGGGCGGAACGTCACCACGGTGCGCGCAGTGATCGGGATTTCCTCGCCGGTTTTCGGATTGCGGCCCGGGCGCGGGTTCTTGCGCCGCAGGTCGAAGTTGCCGAAGCCGGACAGCTTGACCTGGCTGCCCTTTTCCAGTGCCTCACGCAGACCATCGAAAAACGCGTCGACGAATTCCTTCGCCTCGCGCTTGTTCAGGCCGACTTCCGCATACAGTCGCTCGGCCATCTCTGCCTTGGTCAACGCCATCACCTTCCCCTGTCAACGTCGAATCGTCGCACCGAACCGCTGGCCCAGCGCAGCCACGACGTCAGCTACCGCAGACTCCACGTCCTGCTCGGTGAGAGTGCGCGAATCATCCTGAAAAATCAAGCGCATGGCGAGACTTTTGCAACCCGGATCAACACCCTTGCCGAGATAGCGGTCGAACAAACCGACTTCCCGGAGCAGCGCACCACCGGCGGCGGACGCGGCTGACTGCAGTTCATCCCAAGCCACCGTCCCGGCCACCACGAAGGCGAGGTCACGCCGCACCGACGGGAAGCGGGACAAGGGTTTGGCGCGCGGCAATGGTCGCTCCATCAATGCATCAAGGTCGAGTTCGAAGCCGAACACCTCGGTCTCGATCCCGAGCGATGCCTGCAGACGCGGATGCAGCTGCCCGATCCAGCCGATCCGCACGCCATCGCGGATCACATCGGCACTGCGACCGGGAT
The DNA here is from genome assembly GCA_018242365.1 of Pseudomonadota bacterium. Taxonomy (GTDB): domain Bacteria; phylum Pseudomonadota; class Gammaproteobacteria; order Xanthomonadales; family Xanthomonadaceae; genus Thermomonas. The sequence goes on along the minus strand of JAFECB010000021.1, from coordinate 39,554 downwards.
GCGCGAACGGAGGCGTGGCGCTGCGGTACTCCAGCTGCGCTTTCGAAACCGCAGCCAGCGCGTCGAGATCGCCCTTGAGATCGTGGAAGTCGAGCATGCGCGAGGCGACGCCCCATTGCTCGGCTGCGGCCTCGCCACAGGCCACCGCTGCGATCCGGCGGGTTTCGACCGGCCCGTCCTGACTTGCCATGAAGCTGCGGCCCAGCTCGAACAAGCGCACCCGCGCCTGCTGGCGCGCGGTATTGCGGGCCAGTGCGGACACCAAGCCCGGCAGCAAGCTCGTACGCATCACGCCAAGCTCGGCGCTGAGCGGATTGGCCAGGGCGATACTGCCTTCGGTCAGCGACCACGCCTCCAGCAGGCTGGCGTCGACGAAGGCGAAGTTGATCGCCTCCAGATAGTCGCGTGCGACCAGTTGCCGCCGCAGGTCATGTTCGCTGCTGCGGGTTTCACCTGGATTGACCAGGCGCGTCGCACCACCGGGCAGCGTGGTCGGGATCGCGTCGTAGCCGTGGATGCGTGCGACTTCCTCGATCAGGTCTTCCTCGATGGCGAGATCGAAACGCCGCGCCGGCGTCGTCACCGTCCAACCGGCATCGTTCGTTTCCACCCCGAGGCCGAGCGCGATCAGGATCCGCGCGACCTCGGCATCGGCCACGGCCGTGCCGAGCACGCGCGCCAGACGCGCACGCCGCAAGGTGATCGTCTGCGGCACGGGCAGATGCTGCGGCAGCACCGCTTCGACCACCGGCCCCGGCACGCCACCGGCGATGTCGAGGATCAGACGGGTCGCATATTCGATGGCGATGCGTGGCAGCTCGGGATCGACACCGCGCTCGAAACGGTGCGCCGCATCGGTATGCAGGCCCAAACGCCGGCTGCGGCCGATGATCGCGGCAGGCGCGAAATGCGCCGCCTCGAGGAAGACGTTGCGGGTCGTAGCGCTGACCTTCGTGTCATCGCCGCCCATGATGCCGGCAAGGCCCACCACGCGATCCGCATCGGTGATGGCGAGGAACTGCGCGTCGAGATCGGCGGTGTCGCCATTGAGCAGTTTCAGGGTTTCGCCGGCACGCGCGTGACGTACACCGAGCGGACCTTTCAGCAGGTCACGGTCATAGGCGTGCATCGGCTGGCCGAGTTCCAGCATCACATACTGGGTGACATCGACGAGCAAGCTGATCGGACGCACGCCGCTGCGCAGCAGACGCTGCGCCATCCACAGCGGGGTCGCGGCCGTGGCATCCACGCCTTCGAGCACGCGACCGACGAAACGCGGCGCATCGGCGCCGGCATGCAATTCGACCGCAAGCGAAGCGTCACTGGCAGCAGCCACCGGCGCAGTATCGTACGGCTCGACTTTGCTGCCGAAGGCCGCGGCGACATCGAATGCAATCCCGCGCACGCCGAAACAATCGGCGCGGTTCGGGGTCAGGCCCAGCTCGATGATCGTGTCCGGCAGGCCGAGATACTCGGCGATGGAAGCGCCCACCGGCGCATCGGTGGGCAACTCCAACAGCCCGGAGGCATCGGCATCGATGCCCAGCTCCTTGGCCGAACACAGCATGCCGTTGGACTCGACGCCGCGCAGCTTCGCGGCCTTGATCTGGAAGTCGCCGAATGCCGCGCCCACGGTCGCCAATGGCGCGACCAGGCCGGGGCGTGCATTCGGTGCACCGCAGACGATCTGCAACATCCCGTGTGCGCCGGCATCGACCTGGCAAACCTGCAACTTGTCCGCCTGCGGATGCTTCGCGCACTCCACGATCTGCGCCACCACCACGCCATCGAGACCATTGCCGATGATTGCACTGGATTCGACCTCCAGTCCGATCATGGTCAAGGTGTGCTGCAACGCGGTGCTGTCGGCGTCGATGCGCACGTGCTGGCGCAGCCAGTTTTCGGAGAATTTCATTCGAATCGCCTCAAGCGAATTGCTTCAGGAAACGCACGTCGTTCTCGTAGAACGCGCGCAGGTCGTTGATGCCGTAGCGCAGCATCGCCAGTCGTTCCACACCCATGCCGAAGGCGAATCCGGTGTAGCGCTCGGGATCGATGCCGACCGCGCGCAGCACGTTCGGATGGACCATGCCGCAGCCCAGCACCTCCAGCCAGCGCGAGCCGCCGTCTTCGGTGTCCCACTTGATCACCACATCGGCACCCGGCTCGACGAAGGGGAAGTAAGTGGGCTTGAACAGCATCTCGAAATCGCGCTCGAAGAAGGCGCGCAGGAATTCGGTGATGGTGCCCTTGAGGTCGGCGAAGGTGGAATGTTCATCCACCAGCAGCCCTTCCAACTGGTGGAACATCGGCGAATGGGTCTGGTCGGAATCGCTGCGATAGACCTTGCCGGCGGCGATCATCCGCAGCGGTGGCTTGTGCTCGCCCATGTAGCGCACCTGCACGCCCGAGGTATGGGTGCGCAGCAGGCGGCCGCCCGGAAAATAGAACGTGTCGTGCATCGCCCGCGCCGGATGGTGCGGCGGGAAGTTCAGCGCCTCGAAGTTGTGCCAGTCGTCCTCGATTTCCGGACCTTCGGCCACGTCGTAACCGAGACGCCCGAAGATCTCGACCATGCGCTCCATCGTGCGGCTGACCGGATGCACACCGCCACGCTCGCTCGAACGCCCGGGCAAGGTGACGTCGATGGCTTCCGCCGTCAGTCGCGCATCGAGCACCGCCGCATCAAGTGCGGTCTTGCGCGACGCCAAGGCCTGGCTGATCGCATCGCGGACGCGATTGATCGCCTCGCCCGCCGCCTTGCGCTGGTCGCCGGGCAAGGCACCCAAGGCCTTCAGCTGCGATGTGATACTGCCGTTCTTGCCGAGCAGTGACACGCGCAAGGCTTCCAGTGCGTCCGGCGAAGACGCTGCCGTGATGTCGGCCAGGGCCTGAGCGGACAGGGAATCGATATCGGTCATGAGGTTTTCCGGTCCCGTAAACAAACATGGGGAAGGACTCGCGCCCTTCCCCACGTCGTGATGGCTTGCGCCATCGATGCAGCTTGCGTGTGGATCAGCGGCTTACGCCGCCAAAGCGCCCTTGGCCTTTTCGGTCAGGGCGGTAAAGCCCGCCGCATCGTGCACGGCGATGTCCGCCAGCACCTTGCGATCCAGAGTGATCCCGGCCTTGAGCAGGCCGTTCATGAAGCGGCTGTAGCTGATGCCGTTGGCGCGTGCGCCGGCATTGATACGCGCGATCCACAGGGTGCGGAACTGGCGCTTCTTCTGCTTGCGGCCGATATACGCGTACTGCGCAGCCTTGGTGACCGCCTGCTTGGCGGCGCGGAAGACCTTGCGGCGGGCGTTGTAGTAACCCTTGGCAGCCTTCAGGACTTTCTTGTGGCGGGCGCGTGCCGTCACACCACGTTTCACTCGTGCCATGTCTTATCTCCTCACAAATACGGAAGCATGCGGTCCAGACGGCCCGCGTCCTCGGCACGAACATGGTTCGTCTGCCGCAGGTTGCGCTTCCGCTTGGTCGCTTTCTTGGTGAGGATGTGGCTCTTGTTGGCGTGGCCGCACTTGTACTTGCCGGAAGCGGTCTTCCGGAAGCGCTTGGCCGCCGCCCGATTGGTCTTGATCTTGGGCATTGGGAGTCCTTGCGAAATCAACTAACTGGCTTGGGCGGCGGCATCACCTTGCGGCTTCGCCACACTTTCCATCCTGCCCTGCCGGTGGGTAAGCCATTGATCCGGAACGGATCAAGGCGGGTCCTGATGAAACGAGTCACAAACCCGGCGAACCGGGCCGCGCATTATGCCACGACACCGGAACCCCGGCAAATCCGATCAAGCCCCTCTCCCTCCGGGAGAGGGGTTGGGGTGAGGGTTCGTCAGTCGCCGGACCTGCAGCCAGCTTCGCAGGCCGGCAGCAAGCATCACTTCTTCTTCGGCGCGATCATCATGACCATCTGCCGGCCTTCGAGGCGCGGGCGCGATTCGATGATGATGTCCTCGCCAAGGTCGGTCTCGATCCGCGTCGCCATCTCGCGACCCAGCTCCTGATGGCTCATTTCGCGGCCACGGAAGCGGATGTTGACCTTGATCTTGTCGCCCTCGGCCAGGAATTCGCGCATCTTGCGCAGCTTGATCTGGTAGTCGCCCTCGTCCGTGACCGGACGGAACTTCACTTCCTTGATCTCGACCTGACGGGTCTTCTTCTTGGCCTCGTTGGCTTTCTTCTGCTGTTCGAACTTGAACTTGCCGAAGTCCATGATCTTGCAGACCGGCGGATCCGCGTTCGGCTGGATCTCGACCAGGTCGAGCTCCTCGTCTTCCGCCATGCGCAAAGCCTCGTCACGCGTGAGCACGCCGATCATCTCGCCATCACTGCCGATGACGCGCACCCGCGGGACGCGAATTTCGAGGTTGCGACGATTCTGCTTCGAGTCGGTGGTACTGATTGTGGCAATCTCCAGACATTGGCCCTTGCGGGCAGGTCGGTCTTCGATTCCGGAATCGAAGACCGTAGTTCAACGCGCGCGGCGTCAGGCCACGCCTTCCCCACGCAAACGCGCGACGAAGGCATCAACGGCCATGCTGCCGAGGTCTTCCCCACCCCGCGTGCGCACCGACAGCGTGCCGTTGTCCTTCTCGCGATCTCCGATCACCAGCAGGTACGGAACACGCTGCAGCGTGTGCTCGCGGATTTTATAGCCGATTTTTTCGTTCCGCAAATCAGCGGCCACCCGGAATCCTTGATTTGCAAGGGTTTTCCTGACCGCCTCGGCGGTGTCCGCCTGCGCATCGGTGATATTCATCACCACCGCCTGCAACGGTGCCAGCCATGCCGGGAACTGGCCGGCGTGGTGTTCGATCAGGATGCCGATGAAACGCTCCATCGAGCCGACGATGGCCCGGTGCAGCATCACCGGATGCCGGCGCTGGCTGCTTTCATCGACATATTCCGCGCCCAGCCGGCCCGGCATCATGAAATCCACCTGCATGGTGCCCAGCTGCCAGGTGCGACCGATCGCGTCCTTCAGGTGGTACTCGATCTTCGGCCCATAGAACGCACCCTCGCCCGGCAGCTCCTGCCATTCCACCCCCGAGGCGCGCAGCGCATCGCGAAGGGCGGCTTCGGCCTTGTCCCAGGTGGCATCGTCGCCCAGCCGCGAATCCGGGCGCAGCGCGATCTTGATCTGGATGTCGGAAAAACCGAAATCGGTATACACCTTCAGCGCTTGTTCGTGGAAGGCGCGCACCTCGGATTCGATCTGGCCTTCAGTGCAGAAAATGTGGCCGTCGTCCTGGGTGAAGCCGCGCACGCGCAGGATGCCGTGCAGCGCGCCGGACGGTTCATTGCGGTGGCAGGCACCGAACTCGCCATAGCGGATCGGCAGGTCGCGATAGCTGTGCAAGCCCTGGTTGAACACCTGCACATGGCCGGGGCAATTCATCGGCTTCACCGCGTAAGTCCGCTTCTCGGACTCGGTGAAGAACATGTTGTCCTTGTAGTTGTCCCAGTGACCGGACTTCTTCCACAACTCGACATCGAGGATCTGCGGGCAACGCACCTCGCCATAGCCGGTGCTGCGGTAGACCCCGCGCATGTACTGCTCGACCACCTGCCAGATGCTCCAGCCCTTCGGATGCCAGAACACCAGCCCCGGCCCTTCTTCCTGCAGATGGAACAGGTCCTGCGCTTTCGCGATCTTGCGGTGGTCGCGCTTCTCGGCCTCTTCGAGCTGGGTCAGGTAGGCCTTCAAATCCTTGTCGTTGATCCAGGCGGTGCCGTAGATGCGGCTGAGCATCTGGTTGTTGTGGTCGCCGCGCCAGTAGGCACCGGCCACCTTCATCAACTTGAACGCGCGCAGCTTGTCGGTGGCGGGCACGTGCGGGCCGCGGCAGAGGTCGGTGAACTCGCCCTGCGAATACAGCGACAGCTCCTGGTCCGCCGGGATGCTTTCGATGATCTCGGCCTTGTAGGCCTCGCCCAGCCCCTTGAAGAACGCCACCGCCTCGTCGCGTGACTTCACGCTGCGCGACAGCGGCAAGGCTTCCTTGACGATCTTCTGCATCTCCGCTTCGATCGCAGGCAGGTCTTCCGGCGTGAACGGGCGCTCATAGGCGAAGTCGTAATAGAAGCCGTTGTCGATCACCGGGCCGATGGTGACCTGCGCGCCGGGGAACAGGCGCTGCACGGCCTGCGCCAGCAAGTGCGCGGTGGAATGACGCAGGATGTCCAGCGCCTCCGGCGATTTCTCGGTGACGATCGCCAGCGCGGCGTCGTGCTCGATGCGATGACTCGCATCGACCAGCTTGTCGTCCACCTTGCCCGCCAAGGTCGCCTTGGCGAGACCGGCACCAATCGATGCGGCGACCTCAGCCACCGTCACCGGCGCATCGAACGAACGAACGGAACCATCGGGAAGCGTGATATTGACCATGTGGATTCTCTGCAACGCCCGAAGCGCGGGCGGAAATTTGCGTGACGCAGAAACGAAAAAAGACGCCGAAGCGCCTTTCGAGGTCCCATGAATCAGGGCTGGACGAATGCGTCGGCAGGAATCAGCGGTGGATGCCGGTAGTGTCCATGTCGCACGCACGGCCGGCGTTGCCGCAGGCCACCTTTCTCCGGATTGACTCCACGCAGGACGGCGGAGTCTTTGCAAATCAAAACCACGAAAACCTTGGTGCCCAGGAGAGGCCATGCCGGCACAATACCGGATACCGCCAGAACAGTGCTGGATACCGTTGAACCCAGCACTGGCGCGCATCATACCATGCCTGTCGGATATCGGTTGTTTCCGGATTCTGCCGGTTGGCAGTATCGTGCTACGCCACGAATTACGCCACGGCGGTCATGGCAAGCATCCGAAAGCGTGGGGACGGCTGGCGGGCCGAGATCTACAAGGCCGGTGAGCGTGATAGTCGCACCTTCCGCACCAAGCAGGAAGCCGCGCGCTGGGCGCTGGAGCGCGAGGCCGAGTTGGCTGGCACCAAGTTGCCGGACAAGTCGCTGGCGGATGCCATAGCCGCGTACATCGCTGACGTGATGCCATCGCACAAGGGCGCTCGATGGGAGGAAGTTCGGCTGCGGCGATGGCGCGCGGAGCCCTGGGCGCGAACGCGGCTGCGGGACGCTAACCCGGATGTCTTTGCCACATGGCGTAATGCCAGGCTGACCGAAGTGCAGCCGGCGACCGTGCGGCGTGAGATGGGGCTGCTGCGCGCGGTGTTGGAGCACGTCCGGCAACCGCCGCTGCGGTGGATCAAGGTCAACCAACTTGCCGACGTGAAGCGCCCCAGCGCACCAGCCAGCCGCAAGCGGCGGATCAGTGATGACGAAGTGCTGCGAGTCATGGTGGCGACCGGGCTGGACGATGGCGACAAGACCGAGACCGCGATGCAGCGCACCGGGCTGGCATTCCTGTTCGCGCTTGAAACCGCGATGCGGGCGGGCGAAATCCTCGGGCTGCGCTGGGCCGATGTTGGCGCGAAATCCGTCACGCTACCGCGGACGAAAAATGGCGATAGTCGTCGCGTACCGCTATCGCCGCGCGCGCGGGAAATCCTCACCGCGTTGCCGCGCTCGAATCGACCATGCTTCGATCTACACCCCGGCACGCGCGATGCGCTGTGGCGCAAGGCAGTGTCAGGCATCGACAATCTGCACTTCCACGACAGCCGCGCCGAGGCGATCTGGCGGCTGTCGAAAAAGCTGGACGTGCTTGAGCTTGCCCGCGTGATCGGGCACCGCGATCTGCGCAGCCTGATGACCTACTACCAAGCCGATGCGGATGAACTTGCGGATCGGTTATGAGCGCGCGCGACGGCGGCGGCTTGGTGCTTGCAGGCATCGGCCGCCGATCTGTTTTCAGCTATCCGGGAACGGTGTTGCCAGCGGCGTGTAGTCGCTCGCCACGTCGCGGGACTGCCCCACCACATAGCGGAACTCGTCGATATGCTTGGTGACGGCGTTTCCGCTCAAGTCGCGGTAACGCCCAAGATTGAATACTTTGCCGCTGGATGCCCCAATGTCAGCCGGGTCGTTGCAGATGCCCGTAACAACACTGTCCCACGATGATGACGACGACTGAACTTTGTACTGGTACTGCGTGCAACGCGTCCCATCGATCCAAGCCCCCCAATTTCCGTCGGCTGCGCGAGCAACCGACAATGCGACAAACGTCCCTCCCAGCGTCCCGAAGTCGAATCCGGCGGGCAACAGCCACCGAATACCGCCGGAAGAGACGCCAAATTGACCGTAGTAGAACTGTATGTAATTTCGCCAGATCAGGAGCGCCCACTCGTAAGCCCATGAGTCACCATTCATCATGGCGACTACTGTGTCCGGCTGCGAGGTGGAGGTGAGATTGTCCGCGAGCCGCTGACGCCAGTCGAACTGGAAAGCACCGGCGCGCATGTCCAAGCTGCTGTGCCCAGGCGTGGTCCAGCCGTTCGTGCTCGCCGGGATATATGCGGATGCGCCGCCAAAGACGCTTTGAGCGGTATCGATTTCAGCGGTACCGACACGGGTCATTGTTCGTGCGTAGCTGCTGCTGTCCGTGAGCGTCGTCGAGGCATCCGCGCCATTGCAGTGCAACTGCAGCACCGTATGCGCGTAGTCCGGTTCGCCAGATACAGACGCGCCGCGATACCCATCCAACACCACATACCCGCGCTGCCTCTGCGGCGGCGTCCAAATCTTTCGGCTGGGCAGGATCAGGCGGCTCATGACGGCTCGTACTCCACAGTCGCCATCAGCGCCTTCGCGCCGGTGCCGGCGGCATCGATGTCGAACGTGAAGCGGTCGCCCTTGGCGAACGTGACGGTGCCGATCACGGCAGCGGTTCCGGTCAGGCTGGTGTTTTCGCTCGCGTCGATGCTGGGCGGCGTGGTCAGCACGCTGGTGCCGTTCTTGCTGAGATCAACGGTCACCGCGCCGCTGCTGCTGACTGTCCCGACGCCGATCCAGACATCGGTGAGCGTGCCAGCTTCCGGCGCGATCCACAGTGCCTTTCCCGTGCCGGTGGTCAGCGCGGTGGTCATGTCGGAGAGCATCACCTGCACTTGCTTGACCGTGGCCGAGGTTGGCGTCGGCTGCTGCACCGTCAACTCCAGCGCTTCATCCGCTGTCCAAGTGCCAGCGCCCGCGACGTAGCTCACGCCGACCTTTGTGTAGCCGGTCGCATCGGTGAGGCTGGTCACTTGCCACTTCTGCCAGCAGTCGCGCCGGGCGCTGGTGCTGTTGGCTTGCAGGTAAACGTAGCCACCCACCTGCACTGTCGCCAGCGGCGTGACGATGTCGCCGGATGCGGTGTCGGCGTCATCGATGTAGAGCACCGTGGCGCTGGCGGGCGTGGCGTTGTTCCAGCGCACCTTGCCCGCGCCGGGGTCGGCATCAGTGGTGGCACTGAGGTCGGCGGTCATGGGCTTGCGCAGGATCAGCACCGCGCCGCTGGGCACACTGCGTGTGGCCAGCAGCGGCAGGCCGCAGTTGGCATCACCGCCGCCGCCTTGCAGGATCGGGACAAGCTCCAGACCGCTGAGTGCGGCGGGCGCGGACATTTCGGAAATCTTTGGCATGGGTTACTCCATCGTGATTGCTTCGCCGTCTTCCGTCGTGATCGCATCGCCGGTTTCGGCGAGTAGCACAAGCCCGGCAGTGAAGGGAATTTGCACGCGCTGCCAGCTCTCCACACCATCGCGTACCGCCCACACCTCAACGCGATTGAGCGTGCGCAGGTCGGCCGCAGGGATCGTGTGCGGCCATGCGGTGATGCCGGTAGTCAGGTGCGTCTGGGTGTCCGTCTCCACGTCCACGTTGCGCACGCTGTAGGTTGTGCCGGACTCGGCGGAAATCGTCGCCATCGTCCAGTCCACCAGCTGATCGGCTTGCGTCACGCGATTGCGCGCGACGGCGCTGATCACCGCATCGCCGGTGACGGAATCGGGGAAGCTGGCGGCGTTGATCGTCACGCCTGCCGGCGGATAGGGACGGAACTGGCGCTGATCGAAGGTCAATGGGATTGCCGTGGCAGACGCAAGCGGCAAGCGTTGGCTGCCTGTGTTTGTCAGCAGTTTGGCGCTGACCGTTTCGCCGTCGGTGTATTCGGTGGTGTCGTATGCGGCACCTACCTGCCAGAACCAGATACGCTCCCCTGCTGCGTGTTTGGCTGGCACAGTGTCCACGCAGGCACGCCCGAATGTCACCGCGCCTGTTGACGTGTCGATTGCATCCACTCGCACTATCTCACCGCCCCACAACGCGGGTTGCCCGACCAGCACTTGCGTCAAGCGCACGCCGCCGGACAGCGTGAACGCGGTATCCAGATAACCAGATGCCTCGACCACCAGCGCGGTGGCGCACCATTCGCCGTAGTCGCGCTGCTCATAACCCGCGCCGTCATCCACCATCAGCGTGTAATCACGGCTCACGCTTGGATCTGCGGCCACCGCCATCAGATAACCGACATCGGACGGCAGCGCTTCAAGCTCCGAGCGCGGGAGTGCCGCACACACCTCCGTGTACGGCGCCTCGAATGCAGCTTGAAGCGTGATCGGCAGCGGGGCCTGATCTGGCCGCGTATCGACGCCAGGCTCGACGGACACGAATGATGTGCTCGGCAGACTGTACACGTCCTGCGTGGCGGTAATCGCCATCGCGCCGCTGCGCAGCGTGCCGGAACTTTTCTCGGCGAAGTAGCACACCATATCGGCGATGCCACGCTTGGCTAGCTGCAGGCGGAAATAGGTGCCGGGCCGCCAGGCATAGGGCGCGCGGGTGGTCGATAGCTTGTATCCCTTCGGTGCGCTGATCGAGGCTTGCAGCTCGCGCAGCGCCACTCGCGCGGCCAGTGAGCCCGTCGGAATTTCCTGGAAATCGAATGTCTTGTGGATGGTGCCGAAATCCTGAATCAACGCGGGAGCCTGCACTGGCGGCGTGGTGATCGTCTCCTTTTTCTCGGGATCGAAATACTTGACCGAAACGGAGTTTGTCACGCCATCGAGAATGGCCGGCTGTTCCTCGAAGGCGAGGATGTCATCGTCGCCCAGGATTGGCAGGGTGCCGATGTCGTACTCGCCGTTGGCGATATCGATATACCACTGCCCATCAATCAAGCTGCGAGACAGGCTGCATCCGGCCACGCGGCAGATGCGTTGCTCGAATTCATCCACGCTTTCCTTGCTCGGGTCATAGCTGGTACACAAGCCGAAGCCCTGCGCGTAGAACCAGTCTGCTGCTGCGGTGAAACTGGCGGCGTTGATCGCGCTGGTGGGCTCACCGCCCATGTCGGGCTGTGTGCGGGAGTAGTAGAGGATGTGGGCGGGGTTCATCGCAAACCCGCCAAATAGACCACTCAGCGAGTATGAGCCGTACCCACGATTATCATCAACCGTTGCGTCGTAAAGGAAGAATCTGTACGACCCCGCCGTTACCGCGATGCTGACGGACTCGGTGTTGTGCGCCGCTCGCGCTTCTGCCGCCGTCAGGTAGGTGTCCAGCCAGTGCGTTGTAACCACGCCTGTGTCGAGGTTGCGCACCCCGAACATGTGCGTCCATGTTCGCGGGTACATTCCCAAGTCGTAATCGTCGCTAGGCGTATAACTCCATGCGTCCGTCGCTGGCCCAAGCCGCACAATCAACGTGCCGCCAGTCGCCAAGGTGAAATCGTAGCCGACTCCAGCTCCGTCCAAGCTGGATGTGTTGGCATCGAGATACACGGCGTTATTGATGGTCGTTTCTTGCTCACCTGCGAGAATCGACACCTCCGCCTTTCCCGGATACCAGCACGCTGAATCCCACCCTTGCTTGATCTTCCGCAGCTTATAGGCCGGTGGCTTGGGGTACGGGTTCATGGCGCCATATTTGCCGCCTTTCCATACGAACGTGGTCAGCCCGCGCCAGGCGGGTTGCTGGGCGCCGAAGGTGCTGGACAGGTAGCCGTTCGGCAGTTGTCCGGCTTCGCCGAACATCACATCGGCATCGCCAACAATTCCACCCTGGTCTTTCTCGCCGCCGAACAACTCCGGCGCGTCAACGTGGATGCTGCCGCTGGCGGTCAGTGCGCCGGTCCACGCTGGCTTGTCTCCGCAGCGGAATTCCAGCAGCGCGTCAATCGGGCCGACGCCCAACCCGGCATGGTAGGCAGGCTTGTACCAGTAGCCGACAGTGGTCTTCTTGCCTTTACCCATCGACACAGTCCTCGCATTCCTTCGCCCATTCGACCGTCGCCACCGCCAGCGCATCGCCTGTGGCCAGCAGCGTTTCGGCATCGATGCCGTGACGCACGAATGCACGCCAATCGAGGCTGTGCTCGACGAACCAGGCGCGGGCGCCGGATCGGCAGAAACCGCGGCGGCGGCTGTAGCCCGGCACGGTCAGCACATGGCGCAGGGTGACAATCACTTCTTCCCTCCCCCGGATTTGATCGCTTCCGTGCCGGTCATCTTCCACGCAAGCAGGAATTCATCTCCCACCCACACGGTGCCAAAATGATGCTTCGCGGCCAGCCCGTCTTCGGTGGTCGGTGCGTCCATTTCCTGCGGTTTTGGCGCTTCCGGTTTCGGTGCCAGCGCGTAGCTGATCGCAGCCGACACCAACATGATGATGATCTGGATCACCCACCACGGCCAGACGGCTTCTGTGGGCGCAACCGGCGCGGGATGGACGGCGGCGCTTGTCATTCGCATCACCTGCGCCAGCGCGATCAGTGCGAACAACGCCATCGCGATCTTGTGCGCAATCTCACCCTGCCGCGTGTCCAGCCACCAATAGCGCAGCCGCCACGAATAGACGTAGTGCCAACGCCGGATGCGTGCGGTCAGCCCCATGACATCGAGTCTCCGGTGGGGTTCTTGACCGGCTTGTAGATGCTTCCACCGTAGTTCAGCGTGTTGCTGCGCGCGGCGCATGCCTCCCAGGTGCGCTCGCACCCAGGCAGCGCGGCGACAGCCAGCCCATTCGCAAAATCGGGCGAGCCGTACAGCACGGTGATGCTGCTGCCGGTGTGCGTCATGATCTGGCGGCGCTCGGTCAACCCGTCGCCGTTGACCCACGACAGCGACCCGCCGGCGAGCGTGAAGGCCGTGCCGGAAAACGCGCTGGCGGTAAGCGTGAGCCCGCTCACGCCAGACAACGTGGCCGCCACTTCAAAGGCCGCCGGGTCAAGATTGCAGCCACGCAGCCCGGTCGAATAGACCGTTTTCCAGCACGCCCGCTGCCACTTCGCGCCCTGATTGCGGACGCGGTCTGTGCCACCGGTCGGCTCGCAGGTCAGCTCCAGTTCCACATCGGTGAACTTGGGCTGCGTCACTTGGCCCATCCACTCCACCGCCGGCGGGTCAACGTCGCCGACGTGCGTGGTCATGCACACCACGGTGATCGTGCTGCTGGGCACGAACGGGAACCACTGATCGCCCAGGGACTGCGTGGCCGGCACATCCACAGCCGCCGGATCGCGCAGGTAGGCCATCGTGATGGTGATCTTGTCTTTCGCACGCTCCGCGGTTTGCCTGATCTCGCTGCGGTCGATCTGAGCGGCGGTGTAGGTGTTCGCGCCGATGGTGATGTCGCGATCGGCATTGCAGAACCGCCAGACCTTCATCTGACGGGTGAACACGAACAGCCGGATGGGCCGGCGACCGAACAGGGTGGCGTCAAGCGTCATCGTCGGCAACCCCCACAAACTCCAGCGCAGTGGTCACCACGTCCAGAGTCCACCAGTCCAGACGGTTCACGTCCGCGGACTGGCGGGCGAACACCATGTAGCTCACGCGCAGGATGTCGGCAGCGGCCACCGAGCCGGGCCACGCGGTATCCAGCGTGAGTCGCTCGACGCCGGCGCCCGCCGGCGTCACCGTGGTGACGCGGCGATAGATGATGGTGCCGTCGCGAAGCTGGATCCGCAGATCGCGCCGCTGCGGCTGCACTCCGGCGGCAACCAGCCAGCACGCCGCGACATCCAGCGTGAAAGCGCCACCCGTGACCCCGGCAACCGCGGTCAAGTCATGCCCACGCGACGGCACCCACAGCGGATTCGCGCGTCCGGCCAGGGCGAACAACAGCCGGAACAGCGCCCACACCTCCGCGCGACCCACCGCCGTGTAGCCGATCGACATCTTTGCGCGGGGCTGACCCACAAGATCAGCGCGCACTGGCGTCCCGATGCCGTAGTCCACCGGCATCAGGTCGCGCTCAGGCGACCACTGCGGCGCCGCGCTCCAGTCGGCATCGAGTTCCAACACCGGAAAGCCGCGATAAGTCGGCAGGCTGTCAGCGGGCGGCACCGTCGGCGAGGATGCCGCGGCGAGGAAGCTCAGCCCGTAGGTCACGGCATCGCCCGTGAAGCGATCCAGCGCAGGCGTGGATGCCAGCGATGCGCGCCATGCGGGCGCCAACAGCGTTCCGGCTGGCCATGCCTGCACGGTGGCGGAGATGGTCACGCCTGATCCACTGAACGCGCTCACGTCCACCAGCTCGCATTGCCCGGGCGCCAGCCCCAGCAGCATGGCTTTGCCGCCCACTTCGAACCGCAGCGAATCCGCGTCACCCGTCACACTGGTCGCGCCGATCGACAGATCGGATGAAACCAGCAAGGCATCCGGCAGCACCGGCACCCACCAATCGCGGCCGGCGTAGGCGTGCAGCGAGGTTTCCAGCCACTGCCGCGCGGCGCCGGTTTCCTGCCCACTGCATGACAGCGTGACGCGCGGAACACCGCGCAGGCGGCGCGTCTGCTCGGGTCCAGTCGCCGCCTGCATCACGTCGGTCAGCCACTCCCATTGCTCGGAACGATCGCCGCCAGTGGTGAACGCGAAGGGCACCGGATCAGCCACGCGTCAATCCCGTCCAGTTGTTGCGTACATGGGTCAACACCACGCGCTCACCGGCGGCGCTGGCCAACGCATTGGCCACCGCTTCATCGCCGATGGCGACGATGGGAGTTGTCACGATGCCACCGCCACCGCCCTGCGCGGTGACGCCCAGGCGTCCATCCGGGCCACGCTCCAACGGCATGATGGCCTCGGGCCCGGCCTCACCCATCACGCCGAACTGGCCGCCAGAGCCGAAGGCGAACAGAGTGGGATCGCTCACGATCGAATTGGTGAACGCGCCGCCCGCTGCGAATGCGGTCAAGCCCGCCAGCGTGGCGGCGAATACGCCACCCTTGGCGAAAGCGCGCAGGCCGCCAGGCGCAAAAACATTGCCGAGCGCGCTGTATGGCCCGATGGTCGGCATGCCGCCCCCGCCGCCGCCCGCAGATCCGCCACCAAACGATGAAAACAGGCTGAAGATGATGCGCTTCGCCAACATCTCCGCAGCCATCCGCGCCAAACCTTGCACGAAACTCAGCACCATGTCCTTGAACGCATCCTTGAAGGACTTGGCGCCGGTGGCAAGATCGGTGAAAAAGTTGGTCAGCGACGATGTCGCCTGATCGGCCACCGCCATCTTGTACTGTTGCTGTTGCGCGGTGAGCTGCGCCAAGTCGGTATCAAGCTGGGTCAGCCCAAGACGGGCGGCCGCGTACTCCGCGCTTTCCGGCGAAAGCGTGGCGAGGTACGCCTGCATCTGGCCGCGCAGCACCTTCAGCTGCTCGATGCTGCGGTCACGGATGGCTTGCAATTGCTTTTCCGCTTCGCCCGGGGCGATGCTGAAGCTCGCCATTTGCGCATCGATCAGGCCCATGTCGGCCTGCATCTGCGACATCACCGCGCTGCTGCGCTGGCGCAGGTTGTCGGCGGTGGCCTGCGCGGCCTCGCGTTCGGCTGCCGCCTGCTCCCTCGCCACCCGCGGGCCGATCTCCGCACGGTCGCGTTGCAGCTTGATGATCTCGGTCAGCGCGCGGGATTGTTGTTCCGTGCTGGTTGCCGCCGCGGCATCCGCCACGGCCTGCTTGATCTTCAAGTCGATCTGCTGAAGTTCCTTCGCTTGCCGCTGCGCGAAGTAATCCGACAGACTGATCTGCCCGTCCTTGTAGCGCTGTTCCAGCTCATCCAGATCGCGCTTGACTTGATCCAGCTTCAGCTCGCTCTGGTCGGCAAGACCGGCGACGATTTCGCGAACTCGTGCTTGCGCAGCGCTTCCGTTGCCGTTGCCGTTGCCATTTGGATTGAACAGCTGCTTCAAGATGGCTAGGAATTTCTCGCCCTTGGCCGAGGCGGCAGAAGCGGCGTCGCCGACGCCGTTGACTGCTGCGCGGGCAGCAGAGCCTGCGGCTGGGACATCCGCGAACGCGCCGACAAATGCATTGGCGATATCCGAGGATGCCTCTCTAAAGCCTTCGCGCACCGCACCCCAATCGCCAGCCAGTCGATTGAACGCTTGCCGATTCGAATCCATCAGCGCTTTCGTGCTCTGCTGCGCCGACGAAACGTAGGCCGAAAACGCGGCGATCGGGCCGCCTGTCAGGTAGGCCTTGACCGTGCTGGCTACGGTCTTGAATGCGGCTCCGAGCCCATTGACGATCGCCTTTCCCGTCTCGATCGCAACGCTTGCAAGCCCCGCAATGATGGTGGTCACCACTTCCACCACGTTCTTCACAATCACCGCGCCAACCGCGATGACCTTGAACACCGTGGCCAGAAACTTGCCGCCCTCCGCGGCCGCATTGGACGATTGCGCGGAATCGTTTGCCGCAGAGGCATAGGCCGCAAATGCAGGCGCGAGCTGCTGAGCGGCGACGTTGAACACGCCCGCCATAGTGGCTTTCAGCGTGTCAAGATTGTCATTGAACTTCGCCGCGCCAGCCGTTGCTTCATCACCTACAACATTGCCAGTCTTTTCTGCGGCTTCAGAAAGTTTGTCAAACCCATCCGTGCCGTTGTTCAGGAGCGGAATCAGATCAGCCCCAACACGTTTCCCAAACAACTGCGCAGCAAGTTCCGACTTTTCCGCACCGTCTGGAAGCGCGGCAAACACATCCATCAACTGCCGCAGCTTGCCAGTTGTAGTAGGCGCATCCACACCAAGCTGTTTTAGCAGCCCGGAGTTCTTGCTCAGATTTGTCTGGAAATAGAAAAACGCATTCTTGAGTTGCTCCAACTCAATGCCTGATTGATGCGCCGCATAAGCAAACTTGCTGATGTCCTCCGATGACATCGCCACCATCTGACGGATTTCGTCGATTCGATCCATCCGATCGAACGAATCCATCACGCCATTGACGATGCCGCGCACCGCCTGCAAGCCCACGAATGCGCCGACGAGGTTGCCGATGTCCTGGCGGATTCGCGAAAGACCCTCGCGCCAGCCGGAGAAATTCGGCGCGGACTGTGCGGCGGCCTGTTTCAGCCCACCCAGCTCGCCGCGCAGCAGGCCGAGACCTTGCTTGATGTCGGCAAGGTCGGCGCTGATCTTGACGCGCAGGTCGGTCTGGTTAGCCATCGGTCAAGCTCCGCATCAATTTCTTGAACCCGTCATCGCTGTATTGCGCGGACCGCGCCGCCACGCAGGCATTCACCTGCATCCGCCGCTGCCGCCGCGCGTCCGCTTCACTCAGTGCGCGGAAGCGTGCAAGCGGCATCGACATCACCTCGCTCAGTGCGTAGCCGGCGGTGACAAGCTGGTGGATTCCGTCTTCCCAGCCCCAGGCGACATCCCGGCCTTTGCCAGCGTGGCGCCGATCTCGCTGGCTTGGCGGGCGAAAAAATCGACATTGACCCGCACCACGGCCGCGCCAAGCGCGACCACACCGGCCAGGTCCCTGCTGCCTTGCAGCGCAGCGAGGTCAACGCCGGTGCACCGGGCGATGACGCGCAGCACCGATTCACCATGCGAGCCAAGCAGGTTCAGCACGGCGCTGGCCGCATCCTCACCGCTTGCCATCGCCGCGATGACCGGCTGGATGGCCGGCACCAATGCGCGCAGCTCGCCGCTGACATCGATGATCTGCTGCAGGCACATGGGCTGCACGTCCACCCGCTGGCCGTCGAATTCGACAGCCAGCGGTTCCGGGGTCGCCATCGGGTCGCGGTCGGTCATTACGCGGCCTCGGTCTCGAAGGTGAAGTACTGGCTCAGGCCCGCGCCGGAAATCGTCGAATCCGGCAGCAGCGCGCCGTTGACTTGGCCGGCACCGAAGTCATCGCCGATCAGCGCCATTTCCTGCAACACGCCGCCGCTGACTTTGTAGGCATGCACGCGCACGCGCTTGCCGCTTTGTGCTTCGTTCAGGCCCACGAACACCAGCTCGTATTGCTTGTTGCTGGCCACCAACGCCTCGACCTTCTCCTGGGCGACATTGGTGTAGGTCACCTGACAGTTGGCCGCACCGCTCACCGGCGCCGGGATCGTGGATGTGCTGGGCACGTACAGCATGCCGTCGCGCAGCTCGTAATCGGTGCCCACGGTATAGGCCGTGCCGCCGCCCGCAGGCTCCACCGTGGTGATGGCGCTCGCGATTTTGGCGAGCTTGGTGTAGCCGCCCTTGTAGGCCACGGCGGTTTCATCCGTCACGGTGCCCGCCGCAATCGTGCTGGCGCTGCTGCGTAGGCCGATGGCGAAATTGGCGGCGCTGAAATCGTGGAAGGTGAAACTCATGTCCACGCCAGTCAGGCGGCGCACTTCGTTGCGCTTGTTGCCACCCGGCTGGGTGGAATCCATCAGGGTCTTGACGTCTTCCTGCGGGCTGAACTTCAGCTCACTGCAGTTGCCGAGCGTCAACAGGGGCGCGGCGCTGCCGTACTCACGGATGAGGATCGAGCCGCTGCCGAGGTAGCTGTAATCGGTGGAGGGAATCATGGTGGTCTCCTTTCGGTGGTAGTGCCCGCGATCAGCGGATCGGGATGTGGGAAGTGAAGCGAACCAGCGCGCCGGTCCAGGACATGCCCTCCGCCGGCGCGATCGGCGTGGCATCGACGAAAACAGGGAATTGGTAGCCCGCGGGGAAGTCCGGCTGCCGCTGCGCAAAGGCGTGTTGGATGTCGTCCATCAATTCGTGCAAGCGCTCTTGCGCATCGCTGCGAACGCTGCCGAGCTTGCAAATCACCGCCACGGTGGCCAGCCGCTTTGACCGCACGACCGCCGCATCCGAGGCAAGCGCCAGCGTTTCGATTGCGGGCGCAATCGCCATGCCATCGGATTGCGGGATCTGATGCGGCTCCAGCGTGACGTGCAGGCCTGCATCGGTGTAGTAGCCATCAGCCACCTTGATCCGCTGCAGGCAGGTCTGGAACGCGGTCAGCAGGGTCCAGGCGGGCGTTGTCATGACACCACCCACCGGCTGATGGATTGGTCTTGCGCTACCAGGCTGTCCAACGTGTACACGTCGGCACCGATGGTGACGGTGGCATCCCGCACAGGCGCCGGAACCTCGGCCAGCAGCAGCCCGATCACCACGCGCGCGCCGGCCACGGGCATCGCATCGGTGCCGAAAAATGCCGCGGCATCGTCCACGTAGCAGCGCACCGAAACCGGGCTGCCAGCAGGCGCCAGATACACGCCGGTATCGGCCATGCCGGCCGCGACCATGGCGTTCATCACGTCGCTGTCCATCTGCTGCAGGAACGCTTTCTGGCTCATGCGCGCCCCCGAATCTTGGATGTCTCGATGGCCTTGGCCAGCTCGCGCTCGAAGTAGAAATCGAAGCGACGCGAATAGACCTTGCTGGCCAGCGAGAAGATGTCGAAGCGCTTGCGGTAAGACGGCCGGCGCACGAATGCGAAGATGCTGGTGAGCCGGTATTTGCCCTTGCGCATGTAGACGCCTGGGCGGAGATGGGATGTCAGGCTGCTGCCGTCGCGCATGACGGTGTAGCCCTTGCCGCCGGCGCCACGCACGGCGAAGTAGCGGCGGTTCAGTTCCGCCCGCTTGGGCTTGCGAACGCCACGCCGGGCATTGCGTGCGCGGCTGGCAGCAGTCTCGTTCGACTGGCTGCCGCTTTCGCGGTTCGCCTGCAGTTGTGAAAGCACCTGCTGCACGATGCCGCGCTTGATGTTGCCGTAACCGTCCAGTGGCGCACCGGCAGCGGGCACGGCTTGCTCGCCGGGCGCCAGCAGGCC
The DNA here is from genome assembly GCA_018242365.1 of Pseudomonadota bacterium. Lineage (GTDB taxonomy): Bacteria > Pseudomonadota > Gammaproteobacteria > Xanthomonadales > Xanthomonadaceae > Thermomonas. The sequence goes on along the minus strand of JAFECB010000021.1, from coordinate 19,604 downwards.
GGCACGCCTGAGCGCCGAATCCAGCCCTTTGTCAACGCGCGTGCCGCCGAAAACCTGCGGCAACAGGTACTTCGCCGGCGGCGTGCCTTTGCCCGCCTGATCCTTGATCAGGACGATGGCGGCTTCATTCTCCCGCTGTCCATTGCTGCCGCGGGTGTAACGCGCCCGCTTCACGAAAACCGCATTGAGCGTGGCGCGCGTGGGGTTGTCGAACACCCCGGCCATCGTGCGCTTCCACGTGTCCTGAATATCCTGCGCCACGCGGTTCACCGTCTGCTGCAACGCGAACGGCAGTTGGGTCTTTTCCAGATCCGTGAACTGGCGCTGCGCCAGGTTGCCCGGGTCGACGTCGATCTTGAGCAGGCCGGTCATGGCGTTGCCCCATTGATCGCGGCGCGGTCAGCGCGGATCACTTCTTGGGCGGCGCGGAGGTCGTTGTCGGCGTCGCGGCCGATTCGAACAATCTCGCCCGCAAGCGCGTCTCGGCTTGCGGCGAGCGCATCACGCTCGCGGGCGGCGGCGGCAGCGTCGGACACACGGCCGGTTTCACAACCCTGCCACTCGCGGCGCAGCCGGAGATTGCCAGCGCGCAGGTCGGCAGCCACAGCCGCCGGGACAGTTTCCGCAATTTCGCGGGCTTGCTCATGGTGTTCTCCGATGGTGCCGAGCGTGGTGGCGGCTGCCTGTTCCGTCGTGCGCGCAGCAGTGACGGCGGCGGTCTGCGCCGCGGCGGCTGAAAGCGCGGTCTTGCTGGTGGCGATGTCGCAACTGCGATCGCGCCATTCGAAGCCGAGCCAAAAGAACACCGCGGCGAAGGCTGCAACGGCGATCAGACGCATGGCGACACCGGCGGTCATGCGCCGCCCTCCGCCAGCCGCGCTTCGGATTCGCGGCGCGCTTGCAGGCCCGGCACATCCGGCCAAAGGCGCTTCATCGCGCGTAGCTGCGTCGCCACGCAAGCGCGGTCATGCGCGGGCAGGCAGTCATCGCGGATCGCCCGCTTTTCGCGGTTGCGCATTCCCACCATGCTGCCGCCACGGTTGTAGGTGTTGCCGAACAGGGCATCGATGACGCCCTGCGGCTGATCGCGCAGCGCGGCGCCGTAGGCGCGTTCGGTGGCGCGCATGTAGGTCGGCGCGCTAGACGCCTGGAATACGTCCACGCACGACTGGAAGGCCGTCGTGATGTCGCGGTACTGCGGCAGCGCGCGGCGCGCGGTGGTGCCGACAATGCCGCTGGTTTGCGCCAGCAGATCGGCCTGCGCATGCGCGCGCCAATCGGCGCGGATGGTGTGCGCGGTCTGGTGGCCGCCGTCGTAGCCGATGCACCAAGTGATGCCGGACGCGCCGCCCGGCCAGACCGGATGCGTGAGGCTGCGGTTGTAGCGCGCCTCGCTGGTGATTTCCCAGCGCACGATGTGCGCCAGGCCGGCATCGGACAGGCGCGGGTCATGCGACGCAGGCGAGACGGCCGGCACAGCAGCGGCAACCGGCAACGCCGCCTGCACGCTTTCCCGCAGCGCCACTGCCGCCGGCACCACCGCATCCGCAATCGCGCCTTGCGCCACCGCAACCAGCGGCGCCGCCGCCTGCGTGGACACCGCCGGCACGGCGGCGCGCGGCGAAACCCCACAGGCCGGAAGCATCACGCCCAGCGCGAGGATCCAGACCCGCATCATGCCGAGGCTCCCAGCAGCAGCCAGAAGCCGCCGGTGATGATCAGCGCGGCGAAGGTCTCGATGCGATCCTTGACCAGCACCCATTGTGCATTGCGATTCCCAAGCTCCGCCGCCGCGTGCAGTTCCTTTTCGGCATCGGCCGGCAGATCGTGCATGTACACCGCTTTGATCAGCCAGGCGCTGCCCAACCACGCGCCGACGTAGGCGCAATGCGCGGGCAACTCCGCCAGCCACGCCAGCGCGTCACCGCCCAGCCGAACGATGCCGCCCAGCACGACGAAGCCGACCACGGACAGCACAACCATCGCCGGCAGCCACAGGGTGAATTCCTGCGAGGCATAGATGGCCTTGCGCAACTTGGCGAAGATGGCGATCACATCCCCACCTTCCGCTCGACCAGCTGCAAGCGGTGCTCGTGGTCCTCGATCTCGCGCTTGTTTTCGTCCACCTGTCGGATGACGCGCTCATCCAGCCGCGTGCTGATCACGCGTAGATCGCTTTGCACCAGCTGGATGTCATGGCCTTGCGCGTCAATGCGGTCCAGTGCGGTGCGGCCAACCCACATCGTTAACGCACACAAGGCGCTGACCACGATCGGCAGCAGCACGCGCGCGATGAACTTCGCGGCGGTGCTTTCGACCAGCTGCAGCACCGCATGGCGCTCGCCGTCGTCGGGGTCGGTGCTGCGGCGGTTCGGGTGGGTCATGTCATCCATGCCTGGGCGTGGTATCCGCAGGGCGCCCGCGAGGGAGCGCCCTGCGCATGGGCTTACACGGTCAGCGCGTCCTTCATCGCGCTGAAGGACAGCGCATGGCGCACGGCCACGTCCACGTCCTGCAGCGTGACAATGCGGACGGTGCCGCTGGTGCTGTTGCTGTACGGGTCGACGGTGAGGTCCAGGCCGCCCCACAGGCCGATGATCAGGTCGGCAAAGTTGCCGAAGATGATCGCCGAGCACACGTCGGTGCTGGTGCCCTTGTCGAGGTTGCTGGGCACGGCATTGGTGACGGCGGCGCGGTAGCCGTTCAGCGGCAGGTCGCCCGCATCCCATACGAAGCCGTTTTGACCGCTGACCTTGCTGGTGGTCTTCAGCTTGCCGCGCACCTTGGCATTGGTGAGGTAGCCCAACGTGCCGACATCGGCATTGGCCACCGACACGTCGGTTTCCAGTTCAACGATGTGCGCCCACGTCGGCGCCAGGCCATTGGTGCCGCCCGCCACGTCGCCGATGCCGCTGGTGGACAGGATGCCGGTGGGCTCGTTGCTACCTCCGCCGAGGATCGCGGCGGACTGGATCGCAAGGCCAAGCGTGGTCGCCAGATCGCGCTGCACGAACGCCTCGACATCGATGCTCGATTGCAGCAGCAGCTTGCGGCTGATATCCGTCCACGCGCCGACAGTTTTCGGCGACATCGTGACCTGATCGAACGCCTGTGCGCTCTCAGTCGGCGCGCCGGATTCACCAACCCAGTAGGCAGTTGCGCCGCCGGTCTGACGCGGGATGGCGATGTTTCCGATCAGCCCGGTCAGGTACTGTGCGCCCAACGCATTGATCACCTGCGCGTTGCGCAGGATATCGATGAAGCTGCCGGCCAGCAGATCGGTGGACACGGTGTGGCCACCAGCGGTGGCTGTGCCCACGGTGAGGTCGCGCTGCATCACGTCGGACGGAACCAGCAGGCCACGCGAGGTCTTGCCGGACTTCGCTGCCGCCGCCTCGCTGCACTCGATCTCGAACGCGGCATTGCGCCGCAGCGAGGCATCGTTTGGATTCGACAGGTAGGCCAGCGCACGCACCAAGCTGTAGCGCTTGGTTTCGTTGCGGGTCATGCCGATGTCGGCATTCGGCAGCGGCGCACTGGTCATCTTGTCCATCGCCTTGGCGCGGAATTCGTCCACGCTCATGCCGCTGCGGATGGCATCGCCTGCCAGCTCGCCGAGGCCGAACTTGCGATAGCTTTCGGCGTTGGCAATGGCGAGGATTTCATTGGTGCGCTTGCGCTCGCCATCGACGCCCTGCGTCACGAACTGCGTGGTATCGACGGGCGCGGCATCGGCGGCGCGGCTGGGTGCTTGGTCGGTCATGGTGATCTCCTGAATGTCGGGTGCGGTGGTGGTTTCGGCGCTGCGGCCCACGCCGACGGCGATGTCGGCAGGGACTGACACGAAGCTGATCTCCATGGGCTCCCAGTCCGTGATCCGGTAGGTATCCACGCCGTCATCGGTCCCTTCGAGCGCCGCCTTGTAGATGCGATAGCTCACGGACACGTTGGTGCGGATGCCGTCCTGCACGTCCTGAAAAATCTCGCTGGCGCGCGCGCTTCTCCCGAAACGCACCACAGCGCGGCCTACCCGGTCCGCGTCGGTTCGCACCGCTTCGATCACGCCCACCTGGTCACGCCAGTCGTGGTCCATCAACAGGGCGCCGCCCTGCTTGATGCGCTTGTCGCGCATCGCGTTCTTGCCGTGGTCGAGGATCTCCAGACCCCACATGCGTTCCACCGGGGTTTCGCTGGAAAACGCGATCTCGACCGTGCGCGCGTCAACGTCAATGGCATCGCGCTGGAACACGCACTGGCGCACGCCGCTGCTGCCGGGCGTGAGGTCCTTGGGTCGCTGGCGATGCTGGGTCATGTGGTCATCCTCGGCACAAAAAGCGAAATGGATAAGGCAAACGATTTCGCGTCACGCGTCCTCATCGGCGGTGTCTGGCGGCTCGGGTGTGGGCGACGAACGTGGCGGCAGCGCAATGCCGCGCTCCTTCGCCATCGCCTCGAAACGCTGGATGTCATCGAGCACGTCGGTGATGTCGCGGCCTTGCTGCGCTGCGATCTGCTGCGGGCTGGCCAGCAGGTTCTGGATCGAGGTAACGCTGGCGTCCACGTCCTTCTTCGGATCCACCCACGCCCAGCGCCGGCCCTGCCAGGTATGCGCGCGGAACTTGTCGATCTTGCCGGCGGGCAATGGCGATCCGTTCTTGAGCCGGATACGTCCGCCCATCAATGCCCAGGACAACCAGTCCTCATAGATCGGCACAAGCGCCACGGCGATCAACCAGGACTGGATCACCATCCATTCCTCGCGCTCTTCCAGCACGCCACTGCGGATGCTGGAAAAATTGACGCCTTCAAGGTCGTTGGCCAGCGAGTTGTAAGCCACACCGAAACCGCTGGCGATGCCGCGCAGCGTGGCCTTGCAGAACACATCGAACTGATCGTGCGGATAGGTGGGGTCCCACGAATCGAGCGTGTAGCCGTCCGGCGCCACCTCGAAACTGCCGGGCTCGGCGGACTGCACGAAATTGCCCGCATCATCCTCGCCGTCACTGGGCGGCACCGCGTCGCCGGTGCGGGTGTAGATGCCCATCTTCGATGCACCGACCCGCGCCGCGATCACCGCCGCTTCACGGTAGCCGCCCAGCTGGCGCAGCAGGTGCATGGCCGCGTGCATCCACGGAAGGCCGCGCGTTTGTTCCACATCCCACGGCAGGAAAAGGTGCAGCATCTCCGCCGCCGGGATGCGCTCGCGGTTGCGCGGGGCGCTGGACCGCAACTCCCGAAACAGGTGGTAGGCCACCGGCGCGCGGTACTGATCGACCTCGACGCCCATGATGATGGCGTTGCTGTGCGCCGTGGCCTCGACGTTCAGATTGGTATCGAGCCGCGCCGGATCGAGCAATTGCAGCTGGTAGCCGAACTCGCCACGGTTCGCACCGCGCACCTTGCGTGCCAGGATTTCGCCATCACGCGCCAACCCGACGATGGCCGTGCGCAGGAAATCATCCGCCGACAGTTTGCCGGTGACATCCCAATTCCCTGGGCGGCATTGTCGATACCACGCGTCCTCGATCGCACGATTGGCCAGCGCATCCGGCTTGCCGTCATCCTCGACCGCTGCAGCCTGCAGCACGAACCCCTGCGCGCCGACCACGTTGTTGCGCACCATCCGTCCGAACTTGACGGCGTAGGCGTCATCCCGGAACAGCTGCCGCGACCGATTGCGCACAACATCCAGCCCGCTGCGCAGCTCTTCATCCATGCTGGCGCTGCCGGCCAGCCAGGACGCGGTGATCCGGTTGATGTTGGCGGCCTCAAAGCGCCGTGCGCTGATCGCCTTTCGCGCCACTTCCTGCCGCGCGAATTCCGTGCGTTGCGCACGGTCGGACGGAACGACGGCCAACAAGCGGGCGCGAGCCGTGGACGCGCTCACAGCTGCACCAACATGCGGCGCACCGCGCCGGATTTGCCCGCGTCTTCGGACGCGACAATGGCCGCATAGCGATCACGCAGCGCCAGCAATTCCGCGATGCCGTACTGCCGGATACGCCGATCGGCGATCTGGAACTCGCCGGAGATGACGTTGCCGGTCTCCAGCCACGCGTTGATTTTGTCCAGCACCTTGGCTGCATGGCTGCGGGTATCCGTGCCGGATACCACCGCCGCAAGGTCAGCCAGCAGGACCAGCGACGTGGCGCCGACGGTGACGCGGTCTGTGCCTTTGGTGAGATATTCAACCAGCGTGTACCTGCCAGCGACCCAAGCCGCTGTGGTACTGGCTGTGATGTCGACGGCAAACGCATCGCCGTTGGTGGTCGCCGAAAAGGAATGCACCCCCGCCGTGCCCACAAGCGTGTACGCCAGCGCCCACCCAGCCGAGGCCGGGTAGTCCGCGAAACTGCGCGTCCAATGCGCGCTATCGCCAGCGCGAAGCGATGAGGGCGGTACATCCGGGATTGTGGCTGCCATGCCCGCATGCTGGCGAGCGAATGCGAAATGGATAAGGCAAACCATTTCGCATCGGCGGGACCGCTACCCCCGCACGATCTGCTGGATGCGCCGCGCCGAAAGCCGCCACTTGCGGGCGAGGAACGCCACCCGCTCACCACGACGGTAGTCCTGCCGGATGGCTTCCTCGCGCTGCGTTCGCGCAATCTCCCCCACCTCGCCGACCTTGCGAATGTAGACGCGATCGCCGCCCCAATCCGCCCGCACGTCCGATTCCACCCGCTGCAGGATGTCTGCAGGCGCGCCCTCCCAGACCGCGATCACCCTGGCGATGATGTCCGACAGGACGTCGTCAGTAATTGGTGGCGAAGCTGCTGCGCTTGGCCTCTGGGCGGCGGCGGCGCTGTCCGTGGATTCCTGCCTTGCTGTCTGCATCGTCCTGCGCTGTTTGCTCATGGGTGGCCTCGGATTTGGGTGATGACGTGCGCGCCAGCAACATCGACTCGCGCCGATCCCAATCGGCTTTCGTCCAGCGGTGCAGGCGCAGTTCTGGGTGATGGGTGGCGGCGTAGGCATAGACCCACGTATCCAGCGGCTCGTTGCGCGGACCGCCGCGCTTTTTCTCGAACCTGTTCTTGGCTGGGTTGTAGGTCTCGCTGACCAGCCCGCCGAAATATTCCTGGCTGAGCTGGTCGCTGAAGCGGATGCGGCGATGCTCTGGATCCTTGTCGGCATCCGCGCTGAGCCAGCTGTAGAGCAGGTGCTTGATGGCGACGGTGCCCACCTGATGAATGTGCACGCCGCGTTTGTCCGACTGGCCGCGCCAGTTGATATCCACCAGCTTGCCCTTGCCCAACACCTGCGCGTTGTTGGCGGTGGCACCGAAGCCGGCCAGCAGGCGGCGCACAATGCGCCGGCGCACGAATGCCTTGACCGCCTCGCCACGGTGGCCGCCGATGTCGATCAATCCCGCGTCCAGCCGCAGGGTGGCGCCGTCGATGCGATCGACCGGGCGCAGCAGCAGATCGGTGAGCGCGTCCCACACGGCAGTTTCGGACGGATCGCCTAGCAGTTCGATGTAGTCCACCGGCCAGCAGGTCATGCCGCGGCCCCATCCAAGCAGGTGCACGGCGAGGCGGTTGTCCTGCGTGTCGATGCCCACGGTCAGCGCCAGCACCCACGCCGGCACCGGGCGCAGCGGCAGCGGTTCGGCGCGGTCGGCGATCAGGTTGTGCCGGACCGCGCGCATGGCCGGGTCATCCCAGGGTTCGGCCAGACGGTCATTGATGAAGGTCTTCAGCTTGGCCGGGTCGTTTTGCGCGTCGCGGAACATCTGCACCAAATCTAGCCAGCGTGGCCCGAGACCAAGCTGGTAGTACAGGCAGTTGATCGTGTAGCCCCGGATGGTGCCGGCGGGGTTCTCCGCCACCCACTTGCCGCCGGCAATCATGGCGGTCTTTTGGTGCTCTTCGATCAGCACGCCGCAATGACGACAGACGTACCAGCATTGAGACCCGTCCGGCGTCCAGTGCAGGCCGCTCCACTGCAGCGGCTGTTCGTGCCCGCAATCCTGGCAGGCCACGTAGTAGCGGCGCTGGTCCGACTTTTCCCACAGTTGCTCGGTGCGGCTGATCCCGCGGATGCCTGGCGTGCTGATGTAGGCGCGTTTGAACGTGGCCGGAAACGCTGAGGTGCGGCCGTCCAGCATGGCCACCGGGTCATCGCCGCTGCTGAGACTGGTGGCGAATTCGTCCAGCTCATCCACCAGCAGGGTGCGAACGCTGGTCATTTTCAGGCGACCGGGCGTGCCGGCGTGTTCGATGTAGAGCTGGCCACCGTCGAAGTCCTTGAAGGTGCGGGTGTTGGCCGCGTCGCGGCTGGCCACGCTGGTGAGCGTGCGCTTCACCGCCGGGCATTCGTCGATCATCGGGGTGAGCTTCTGCGCCACCCACTTCATCATGGCGATTTCGCTGGGCAGGCAGACCATGATCGGCCCGGGGTTCTCGCACATGGTGTAGCCCAGGCCGTTGCTCAGCACCTCGGTCTTGCCGAACTGGATGGGGAACATCAGCACCATGTCGCGCACCGGGCTGCGGGCACTCAGGCAGTCCATCGGCTCGCGCAACGGCGGGTTTCGGTGGGTGCGCCAGCGGCCGGGCTCGGCGCTGCCTTTGCTGCTGAGGATGCGGTTTTCGTCCGCCCAGGCGCTGACCGTGGGCGGACGGCGCGGCGCGATGCTGCGGGCGATGACGGTGGCGAGGCGGGCGGTGGTTGCGGTCATCGGATACCGGACCTCCACACTGTGCCCCAACCGCCCAGCATTCGTTTCCGATGCGGACGCCAGCCGTGGCTGCGTATGGCCGCGCCGAGCCGTTGCAGCAGGCTGATGGACTCGGGATCGCCAAGATCAAGCTCCAGTACGACATCGCGCAGGGTGATTTCTTCGCGATCGGTCAGCAGCGCCGCCAGTCCCGGGATGTCCGGGGATGGCAGCACGTCGTCGGCAAGTGGCGCGGCATCCAGTTCGGACGTCCAATCGATGCCGGTATGACGGGCGGCGCAAGCGGCAGACGCCTTCAACGCCCGTGACGGCGGCAAGCGCAGCTGGCGGGCAACCCGCATGGCGGAGCCAAAGATGCGCGACGCTGCTACCAGTTGATCCGCGCGATGCTGGGGCTGCGACAGCAACGGCGGCGGGGCGTCCGCCTGCCGTGCCGTGACCAGCGCGTCATAGGCGCGGATGACGTGCAGGTGGAACGCGGCGCTGATCCACATGGCGTAGGCGTAGACCAGTTCCTTGACGGCGTAGGTGCCGTTACCGAAGCCGTCGTTGACCACGTGAACAGGGGCCTCCTCAGATTTGAGGAACCCCTCATCACTTTTCGCGCATTCAGCCATCAGTTCCTGCGTCTGTTCGAGACGCAGCCAGTTCCCCGGCTGGTGGCGCTTATGACCTCCGCTGGCCTGGTGCAGATCATTCAGGCAGTAGCGGCCGGCCGCGTCGCAGCGGATCTGGGTGTTGGCGATCATCAGCGGGTTCATGCGGCGTCTCCTCCATCGGCGGCCGCGGCCGTGCAGGCGGCATCGGCAAGGGCGCGGAAGTCGGCGTGCTGGGTTTTCTCGTACTGCATCCAGGTGCTGCCGATGTGGCACAGCGCGTGCGCCCAGTCGCCGTCTTCGCAGGCGGCGTCGGCGATGCTGGACAGCAGGTAGTCCACGCGTTGCAACAGCCGGCCGTGGTCGTCGTTCAGGTCACGGAGCAGGCAGGCCATGCCGCGGTGCGTGGCGAAGTAGCGGGCGTTTTCCTCGCGCAGGCGCTGGCGCTCCGCGCTGGGCTGGTTCGCCGGCACGGGGCCGGCCGCCACGCTGCGGAGGGTGTCGGACAGGGATTCGGTGGTGGCCGGCTGCTGGTCAGCGGCGCTCGAATGGGCTGCGTTCATGATGGGACTCCTCGTGTCGATGGAGTCCGCCGCCCCGCTTCCAAACAGGGTGGCGGACGACGCGGGTTGGAAGACCGGGAGGAGTGCTCCGGCGAGCCCGTAGGCTCCCCGCGCCGCCCGCCATGGAGCTGGCAAGCGCGCGCCCGGCAGTGCCGGACAATGAAAAAGCGCCGGCATGGTGCGGGCGCTTTTGCGCCTCCTCTTCGGGCTTCCAAACCCGGCTGCCGAATTGGCGGCAGCGCAGATAGCCTGCACCCAACAAGCGGCGGCGGTCAAGCGGGTCATGCCGCCTCCGCCTTGCTAATCGCGGAAAACTGCCGCGCCAGTTCTTCAAGCGCGTGCTCCACCGCATCGGTGAGAAGCACGCGGCATTTGGCTTCGTCGCCTTCGGCGGCGACCTGCGGCGCCAGGATGGCCGGCAGGTTTTCCAGCCCGTTACGCAAGGTGCCAATGGCGCCGCGCACAGCGAACTCCACATCATCCGCACGCAACAGTTGGCCAAGCTCGGCCTGTTCTTCGCGCAGCGCCTTGCGCGCTTCGGCCTCCGCCTTGTCGGCGATGGCACGGGCGCGACGGATTGCAATGGGATCGTCCGGGTCGTAACGCGGCGTATCCGTCCCGTTGTCGCCGTCCGACACGGCATCCGCACCATCCACCCGCGCCGCCTCCCGCCCGGCCGCGTGACGCGCGCGCACGGCGTCCTTGCCCGGGTCTGCGGTGTCGGCAATGCGCGCCTTGCTGGCCTCGACCAGGACGCGGCCGGTCTCGTCCAATACCAGACGGCCGGATTGCTTCAGCTCGGTGACGTAGCTGGGTGAGACGTCCAGCAGCCGGGCGAATTGCTTCAGGGTGATCGCGCGATCCTGGGCGGCCATCACTTCCGGCCTCCTCTTCCCCTTTCCCGTGACAACCGGGAAAGAGGAAACGCGCCCGCGCGCGTGCGCGATCGCGTCTGTGCGGGGTGTGCGGGGTGGCACGCGTACCCCGCACACGCGAAACCCGCGCCGCGCCTACGTTGTGCGGGGTGTGCGGGGTGTGCGGGGGTGGGCACGCGCGCGCGGGTGCCCGCGTGTAAGGGGTGCTGGCGACGAATGCTGGTGCGCGTGGGCGCGCGCGCGTAGAGGCCGAAACCCCCGCACACCCCGCACAAGCCAATAGCGGCGCGGGTTTCAACCATGCACAGCACCCCGCACACACCCCGCACACCCCGCACATTCATGCTGACATCCCTCCCACCGAGGCCAGCCGGCCGCGGAATTCGTCCAGTTGTTCCCTGTGCCGGGTGTAGCAGTCGCCCAACCACCACGTTTCCGAGGTGCCTTCCGGCGGCGCGGTGGCGCCAAGCAGCAGGAAGTGATGCGGGCCGCGCGTCTTGCACGCCACGTCGTAGCGCTTGCGCACCTTGGGTACGCCACGCTGCCGGACCAGCGCCACCACGAACTTGGACTCCGGCGCGCAGCTGTAGCCGTGCCGCTTGCACCAATCACGGTAGAGCGCGTACCAATCGGAGCTGAGCCCCGGCATCGGCTCGACCTTCGGGATTTCCTCAAGTACCAGCTCATCGTGGAATCGGATCGGCGAATCGAGGCTGAGCCGAACCAGCTCCGACTTGGCATCGGTGCTGGGCGGATGGGTGCCTGGGTCGAAATCGCCAAGGTCCAGGTGCAGCAGGTAGTCGTGCAGCGCGGCGATGCCACCGGCGGCGATCTCCGCCATTACGGCGGCGTAGTACTGCGGCGGTTTCTTGCCGGGCGTCCAGATCACGCAGTGGCGGCGGTCATCCTCTTCCAGCACCACGGGCATGGCTTCGTTCGAGAGGAACACCAGGTTGAGGTGGTTGCGCTCCCAGTACGCCGCGAAATTCTTGGGATTGATGCGGATGCGGTCGCCGGTGATCAGCGCCTTGAGCTTGTTCTTGATGTGATACACGTCCGACCGTGCGACCACTTCGTCGGCGATCATGAACAGCTTGCGCGACGCCCAATCGTTGAACTTGTCTTCCACCGCAGACTGATCGAGCACATCGCCATACTCGCCGTAGATCCGCATCACCGCTTCGAAGAACAGATTCTTGCCGGCGCCCTGCGGGCCATGGATCACCAGCGTGGATTTCATCTTGGCGCCGGGATGCTGGATGGGATAGGCGATCCAGCGCAGCACCCAGCGGTAGAGCGCCTCTGGGTTGCGGTCTTCGCTGCACATGTAACGCAGCAGGTCCAGCAGGCGGTCGCAGTTGCCGGGCTTCGGCACCGTTGGCCAGCCGGCGTACAGGTTGCAGGTGACGTCTGAATCCTGCCCGGTGGGATCGAAACCGACCTCGCTTGGCCGCACGATGCGGCGGTTCGGGGACTCCTGCCAGTCGCGGTGGATGAACTTGAACATGCAGGTGTCGCGCATGTCCGACAGCGACAGCAGCTTGTGTTCCTGATGATCGAACACCGCGCCGCTGTGGCCGTAGACCAGGCTGAAGCGTTCCAGCAATTCGGCACTGGTTTGGATGGGGCGCAAGGTCGCCCCGCCCCCGCTGGTGGTGGCTGGCGGCGCTGCGGCACGCGCAGCCCATCGCAGTTCCGAGAGGCGGGCTTCCACCTGGACGCGCACGACGTGCAGCCCTTCGGCGGTGTGCAGGTCGTTGAAATCGGTGGGCTTGGTGCCGCGGTCGAGGTAGGCGTCGATGCGCGCATCCGGATCCGCAAACGCGGGCGCGACCCACGCACCATTCACCGCGAGCGCGGCGGTACTTGCGCCGCCGATGCCTGCATTGACGTAGCCGTGTGGCGCACCGCAGGACGGGCATTCGACCGGGTTGCGCGCAAGGGACAGGCGGGCGCGGCAGGTATCGGCGCGGCACTTGCCGAGATCGTCGTTGTCGGCACAGATCAGGATCTTGGTTTGCGGGTAGCGCTTGCGGATGGCATCGGCGACCGGCGCCAGATTGCCGGCATCGAATGCCACCGCAACCGGGTAGCCGGTGGCCATGTGCAGCGAGGCGGCGGTGGCGTAACCCTCGGCCACCAGCACGATCCAGGACGGCGCGCCGATCAGGTGGAAGTGGCCTTTCTTCACCAGACCGCGCGGCCAAAATTCCTTGGCCGGACGTTTGGCCTTGTCGGCAGCGGCCGGCGTGCGCAGAAATTGCAGGCCGTGGATGCGGCCCTGCGTGTCCAACAGCGGCACCACGGCGGAGCCGTTCGGCGTGTAGCGCAGCCCGTAGCCGGCGACCTTCTTGGCGGCGAGGTAGTCGGATTCGCCGTCTTCGCTGAGCCTGCCCCACATTGCCGCGGCAGCTGCGGCGGCCTTGGCGGCTTCGCGCGCCCTGGCGAGTTCAGCGGCCTTGCGGTCATCGGCCAGGCGACGCTTCAGCGCGGCGGCTTCGGCCGGATCGATTTCGATCTTGCGCAGTTCGACCTTGCGCGACTGGTTCTCGTTGCCACGCCAGACCCCGAAGCTGCCGACGAGCAGCAGGTCGCCGCGGGTCGTGCGGAAGTCGTGAAGGATGTACCACCCACGCTTCTCGCGATCGCCCTCGATCTTGGTGCGCACCATGCGTCCGGTGCCGACTTCGAGACGATCGACCAGCAACCCGAAGTCACGGAGCTGCGCAAGCACGTCATCGTAATTCGCGGCGACCATTTCAGTATGCCGTCTCGCCGCTACCTACCCACCAAACGAGGTCCGAATTACCCGGATGGCACCCTTCTGCGGAGTACCTTTCCCCGGCGAACCTGAACGAGATGACTCCAGCTGCGGCCAGACCCCGTGCAGTCAATGCCGCCGCGGCATACCAAAACCAACAGGGGGACGGGGATACGCGCCGCCGTGCGACGGCGGAAACGTCAGCATCCACCGCCGCCGGCGGCACCCGCGCCATGTCGCGCCCATCAGCGAGCATTGCGCTGCGCCTCGATTGCATCCAGCCGGGCCCGGTGCTCGCGCGCCAGCTCTTGAATCCGGAAGTAGTCAGACACCACCGCGCGGCAGTCCCGCGATGTGCACTCAGGATCGATACACGCCCGTGGCAATCTCCCGATGTATCGCCAGCGTTCGCTCGCCGATGCGCGCGAAAGCGCCCGCACCGCTGGCCCAAGACATCGCGTCACGCTCATACGTCCAGCTCCCCCTGCCGCCTGTTCCGATAAGGCGCCGACTGCGCCGTGCGCTCGATCTTCGCCAACTGTTCCGCCGTCAATACCTGCGGTGAGTGCAGCAGTCGCAAGCATTCCGCGTACCTCGCGGCAGCCTCCGGCCTCGGCGGCTTGTGTCCTGCGCGATACTGGCCGCGCGGCTTGACCATCAATCACCTGCTCCTCCGCTCGTGTGCCTCGAAGGCATGCTGGCAATCGAGGCACCGTTGTGCGCCAAGCGCTGAACGCGCCGGGTGGATGGGCTCACCACAGCCCGTGACGGCGCAATGCGTTCGCCCAGGCAGCCGCGCGATCCCATCGTGATCCGCGACGATCCGTGCCGCCTCTTCCAGCTGCAGTTCCTGCACGCGGTCGACGAAGTCAGGCACGGTCACCCCCGATCTCCTGCAACCGCCGCAGCATCTGCTGCAACTGTTTCGTGGACTCCACGAACGCGCGCTGCAGTGCGGCGCGCTCATCCTCTGGCTCCACCGGGACGGGTTCCGCATACCCAGCATCCCGCGCCTCATACGCCGCCAGCACATGCACGCCGGCCTGCCGCGCACGGCGACGGATGTAAGCCAGCTCGTGCGGGGTCAGACGTTCACGGCGATCAGGGTTCAGACAATCGGACAGCCACCGCCCAGCGGCATCGGCAGCAAGCTCCGGCTTCATGTCCGCCCCGACGCGTTTGTAGCCCCCCATCGCCTGCACCGTGGCCCGAATCGCATCCTCCAGCGATTCCACGATCAGCGGCAGTTGCGCCTCGTGCGCGGTCATTCCGACACGCTCCGACGGCGTCGGACAGCGTCGGACAGGCTCGCCGTGGCAAAAAAAGAGCCATGACCACCGCCATCATGCATCTCTTCCCGCCGCGCGCCCGCTTCACCGCGCCTCGGCTTTTCGATACCGAACAAAGCGCCGGCCGCCGGGTAGGATTGGGGGAGCTGACCACCCAACCACAACCCGGAGACCGGCATGAACGAACACGCTGTCAACATGGGAACTCTCAACGTCGTGCAGCAGGTGTTGAAAGGGGCCGCGCTATCCATCGCCACAGCGGCGCGAGCCGACCTGCGGGAATGCGCAACGCTGATGCAATCGTTCGCCGCGCAGCCCGGGCTCGACCCGCGGGCAACGGCGATGCTTCTGGATCTGGCGGCAGGCTTCGATCACCTGTCGGCGCAGCCTCCACACTGAACAGCTTCCGTGCCGCCCACGCGTGGAAGGCGGGGCTTGCGGCGGCAAAGTCGAAACGGTTCGCGGTCATCATGCCGCCCTCCGAAACCATTCCGGATGCCATAGCTGGAGTTGCAGCAAGCGTTTCTCCGGCACAACGCCCCGCCACTGCGAGACAGCCGCCGTGGTGATGTCGAACAGTCGCGCGATGTCCGCGTCCGTGGCCTTTTCGCCCAGGAATGCCCGCAGTTCTGCGGTCGTGAGAGTCTTCATGCGCCCGAATGCTAAGAGGTCTTTATTGAAGTGTCAAGCCATCTTTGCCAACAAGCAGCTAACCTAGCTTTACGATGCAAGCGCAATCACTACAAACGCGGCTCATTGAGGCCATCCGTGAATCCGGCTTGTCGCCGGCAGACTTGGCACGGGCCGCGAAAACGACGACCGCAACGGTCTCGAACTGGACCGGCGGAAAGGTGCGCGCCGAACACGCCAAGGCCGAAGTCTTGTTCCGCATTGCGGATGCGCTGAACGTGGATCCGCGATGGCTTCTCGACGGCGACAGGAACCAAGTTCGCGATGTCAGTCCAGCTTACGGCCACTCATTGGACGTCGCCTATCTGCGGGAAGCAATTCTGCTGACCCAAGCTGTCATCCAGGACATGCGGCCGAAGCCGTCAGCGGAGGCTCAGGGCATGGCCATCATGACAGCCGCTGAGATGCTGTCCGAAGGATCATCTATCGACATCGTCAAACGGTTCACGCTGCGGCTCTTGCAGGCGTCTATGGGTTCAACTGATTCAACGCGTTGACCCGGACATGACCCGCATCGATTCGTTCGACGATGCACTCGAAGTTCGCCAGACGATAGGCACCAAAGGCATTCTTGGCGCGGATCGTGGGGAGCACATACACCGTGCCGTCCTTCCGCTGCTGGGCCGGCCAATCCGTCACGCGTCCGTATTTGGCCGAATCCGGATCATCCAGACGCCGCTCAAACATCTGCAGGCATGCGCCGCGCGCAGTGTCTAGCGCATCCGCCAATTGCTCCGCCGCTCGCCTTTCAGCTTCTACCCTGGCACGATCAGAATCTTCTTGCGTCCGCTGTGCCGGTGTCAGCGCGGCACGACGCGCAGCCTCTCTTGCGTTCGCCGCGTCACGATCCGCGTCGTTCTGGATCATGGCGATCAACCCGAACAGGATCATCATCGCAAAAGTGCCCGCAAAAAAGATCGCAAGGATCTTCGTGACCACGCTTGTCTGAGACGACATAAGCACACCAGGAAAGAAGGTTTCGGCCAATCCTGCCAGACATCTAGCTAAGTGGGCTTGACAATACCGTTAAGCGTGCTAACGTGTCCCCTGCCCGGCACCCGTCGGGCAGGGCAACCGAGCGAAGCTGACCGTCCCCACAGCCCGCCCGGCGTCACGACAGCCTGCTCCCCTCAGGCTGTCGTGACCGCCCTCCACCTATCCCGTGGAGGCACGCATGAGCACGATCACCCACCACTTCCGCCGTGGCGCTGCCGACCTGCACATCAGCATCAGCGAGACGCACGCCCGCATCCGCTGCTCGGTCAACGGCACCGCCATCCTGCACACGCACGCGCCGATCGACGTCTGCGACCGATCCTCCGCCGCGGATGATCCCTACGATCCGCTGCCCGAAAAATTCCACGCCGGCGCAACCTGCATCGGGCTGACCGCCGCCGAAGCCACGCTGATCGACAACGCCATGCGCAGCATGGCGCTTGGCCGCGTCGAGGCCATGTCATGACCACCGCACTGATCCTGTTCGGCACATTCGGCTGGCTGGTCGGGATGTCCGTCGTATACGGCATGTGCACCGGCCGCGATGTTCAAAACTGCGCGCAGGAGGCGGCAGGATTTGCCACTGCCTCCGGCCTGATCCTGATCATCGCCGGCATGCTGTTGAGCGCCATCTGATGCCCCGCCATGACCGCACCACCATCTGGCTGGTCAAGTACGGGCACCACGCCCATCGCGCCGCCGTCGCGCACGCGCACAACCCCATCGCCGACTACCGGAAGTTCGACCCCAACGCCACCGTGGAGACATTCGAGATGCTTGCAGTCTCCGAACTTGTCTCCCTGCTGGAAGCGCGAGTGGTCGGAGCCCATCCGGCGATCGATCCCGCGATCACCGACCTCCTGCATCGCATCCATGGCCACCGGGAGACCTGCACATGATCCAGAACATCTTCGCCATCCAGCGCATCGCCCGCATGCGCGCAAAGCAATACGCGCAAGCACGCGTGGATCCACTCGATACGGCAACCCGTATCCGTGCTCAGTCCGCCCTGTGCGGCCTGCGCTACCGCGACGGCAGCACCAACCCAGGCACGCTCACCCTTGCCCATGCGCAAGACGTGCTGCGCTGGATCGCGGCATGAGCGCCAACGCAACCGCCGGCCGCAAAGGCGCAAAGCAATCCCCCTGGTCGAAAGGCCCCCATGCGGACACCCGCGCAGCTGCGCTGTCGTACCTTCGCTACAAGAAACGCGGCGAAGCGAAATCCGGCAAAGGAAAAGCAATCGTCATCGCCGTCACCAGCGCCTGCCTGCTACTCACCGCCTGCGGACAGCCAGCGTGCGATCCACATCCCGGATGGAGGCCAGATGGCCAGCAATGTGACTGAGATGGACGCGTCACCGCTAGGGAGCGCGTCCACATGACGGCACGCGGCGGTTTCCCGGTCAAGATCGGCAGGATCGGCAAAAGCAGCTTTGCGAAGCTGGCCGAGCGAGCGCTTGAAGCCGTCCCTGCGAAGCGTCCCGCAGTGGTCACGCTGGATCGTGACGGGTTCGTCTGGGTCGAGTGTCTGGCCGACGCCGACATGGCCGATGCGGTGATGACGGTCATCACAAGTACCGACCCGGATCTGCTCGCCGAAGCCTTGCAGTTTGAGGCTGGAGTACGTAGTGGCCGGGAAGCTGGGCCTGTTGGATTGAATTGTTGGGCCGCTGACCTACGAGAGAAGAAATGACTGACTATAAAAGCATGTTTGAACAAGCTGTGCGCATTGCCGCCGCGAAGCTGGGTCGGCTTGAACGAATTGTTAGACCGCGAGCCACCACTAACGGATAGCACCATGTACCCCGGAATCAACTACAAGAAGCAAATCGGACACGTCACCTTCGGCCTGTGGACTGACCGCCGCGACCGGGCCGTGGACTGCGGGCGCGTTTTGTACGGAAGAGCGACGAAATTGTGGGTGGCGCTTGGGCCAGTCCACCTGTACGTCGAAGTTGGCAAGCGAGTTGCGGTCTAACGCTTGAATTAAGCCGCGCCGGAACGGCGTCGGCTTGGATGAATTGTTAGACCTGAATTGCGAGGAGCCTAAATGGAAAGCCCGAAAATCGAAGTTCGCGCGGAAAAGGTGTTCTACACGAACAGCGTTGACCTGCTGGTGATGCAGCGACACGCGGACGGTAGCGCAGACGTTGGCCGCCCCTTGACGATGGAACGGTTGGAACCGGAGATGCACTTCGGAGAGCCGACTCTGCGGCTGGGAATGGAGGCGGCGCAACTGCTCATTGACGAGCTGTGGCGCTGCGGACTGCGCCCGAGCGAGGGAACCGGAAGCGCCGGAAGCCTGGCCGCAACCGAGCGGCACCTGAAAGACATGCGGGACGTTGCAATGGGCCTGCTGCGAAAGACCGGAGTTCAGGTCTAACATGTGAGTTAACCCGACCCGCTGCCGCGAAGTACGTGGCGCGGAATGATTACAGCCCCCGGCCCGCTTGAACGAAGCAACGAAGCGGGTTCGGGTTGAACGATTTGTTAGGTGGGCAAACGAGGAATCATGCGTGAGAAAGCGAACAGAGAAAATTGTTGGACTCCTTACAGCCGCAGCCATCGGTTATGTGGTGGTGACATCTGCTGCATACAGGCTTCGCTACCCATGCTTGACGGAAACGCAGCTATTCCTTGAATTGCCTCGCGCACTTGCTATGGATTTTGAGCGCAGCCGGTGCCCACCTAACTCCTGAGCTAACCCGCGCCGCCGTCTTGGCGCTTCACATGCGAGGCAACCCGAAGCGGCGTCGGGTTGAGCGAATTGTTAGCGCCGTAGGAGGACGCAATGCCTAAAGATTTCATCCCACACCCGCAATGCGACGTGATGAACGGAGACTGCTTCCGCGAATCGCAGTGCTTGCGAGGTTGTCGGTCTAAGCCACACGCCGATCGCGGTGAACTAGCGACGATGCGGAAACGGCTTGATGAACTAGAAAAGCAAGTCGAACAACTGCGGTCTAACAACTGATTTAAACCGGTCCGCGAGCGCAGCGATGCGGTCTCGGTTCCAACGAATTATTAGCGCCGTGGAGGGCGCAGAGCATGGGAAGCGGAATTTACACTCCTGAGCGATACAACCAATCATGCGGTTCCGGCATTTGCATGGATCCCGCAGATGATGGCGAGTGGATTCGCTACTACTC